>JAMNXR010000030.1 GCA_023653055.1 Burkholderiaceae bacterium
ATCGTCGCGGCTTCCAAGGAAATATTGCAAGGCAATCTGCATGAGCAGTTTGTGGTGGATCTGATTCAAGGGGGCGCAGGCACCTCGACCAATATGAACGCCAATGAGGTGATCGCCAATCGTGCCTTAGAGTTACTGGGACACAAGCGGGGCGAATACGCGTATCTGCATCCCAACGAAGACGTCAACATGAGTCAGTCGACTAACGATGTCTATCCCACTTCACTGAAGCTCGCTACCTACCGTGGGTGTCAGCGGCTATTGACAAAAATGCAGAGTTTGCAAAATGCATTTGAAGTGAAAGCAGAGGAATTTAAAGACATTATTAAAGTCGGGCGTACGCAGTTACAAGATGCGGTGCCCATGACGCTTGGCCAAGAGTTCCGTACCTACGCTGTGATGTTAGGTGAGGATATCTTGCGCCTGCGAGAGGCACTGCCTTTGATTTGCGAAATCAACTTGGGTGCAACCGCGATCGGGACAGGTATCAACACCCATCCAGACTATGCACAGAAAGTGCGGCAGCATTTGGTCGCACTGACAGGCCTACCACTTGAAACAGCCCCCAATTTGATTGAGGCGACCCAAGACTGCGGTGCCTTTGTTCAGATGTCTGGTGTGCTCAAGCGCATCGCCGTCAAAATCTCAAAGATTTGCCATGATTTACGCTTGCTTTCAAGCGGTCCACGGGCAGGATTTGGTGAGATTAATCTACCCGCCGTGCAAGCGGGCTCGAGCATCATGCCGGGCAAGGTCAATCCAGTGATTCCTGAGGTCGTCAATCAAGTCGCGTATGAAGTGATCGGAAACGATGTCACGATTAGTTTTGCCGCAGAGGCAGGCCAACTGCAGCTTAATGCGTTTGAGCCCATCATTGCATACTCGATGTTTCGGAGCATCACACATTTGACGGGTGCATTTGAAACGCTCGAGCACAAGTGTGTGCGTGGCATTACCGCCAACGAATCACGGATCAAGGAGTTATTTGATCGTTCGATTGTGCTGGTAACAGCCTTGAATCCTTATATTGGCTATCAGCATGCGACCGAGGTGGCGCAAGAGGCCTTGGTCACAGGCAAGCGCGTCTATGACATCGTGTTAGATCGTGGTTTGCTGACCGCAGAAAAACTCGATGATATCTTGAGGCCCGAGTCGATGACCATGCCAAGGCTGCCGCTGCGTTAAATCCGCTCGCGCAGCACACACCGGTCGCCACTGGCTTTTCTTTCGACCATGACAGAGGAGAGCTGGGGCAGGGTGGGTTTCAATTGATTGCGGATAAAAGTGCAGAGGTTTTCCAAGGTCGCAGGACCGAGATGTTCGATATCGTCTAAAAACCGATGGTCGAGCATCTCTCTGACGCGCGCAACTTGCTGGCGTAAATCGCCCAGATCGACCAACATACCCGTCTGCGTATCCGCGTAACCAGACACCGTCACTTCGGCTTCGTATGTGTGTCCGTGAATGCGCAGACTGCCTTCGGTTTCAATGGTCCGGCTTAGTGTGTGCGCAGCCTCGAAATAAAACCGTTGCGAGAGCTCGCACCAAGGGGGGGCGCCATCTTGGCGTGTGTCTTGCGGTGGGCGCGTGTTCATCAACGAATCTCTAAAACTTTATGTGTTTGTACTGACAACCGCCAGACCGGGTTGTCCTGGCAATATGCGATGGCAGCGCGTGTATTGGCGAGCCGATCCGGGCCATCCATGGCTTGGAGTAAATAATGTTCAAAGTGACTGTGCCCCAAGTGATCGGGTAGCAGTGTCGGTTGTGGATAGACGAGTTTGAGTTCGTGGCCCTCGCGTTGGACCCAGTCGGCGCCCGCCTTGGGGCTCACGCAAATCCAGTCAATGCCTTTTGGCGCCTCAATCGTGCCGTTCGTTTCAACCGCAATCTCAAAACCCTTGGCGTGCAGTGCCTCAATCAGGGCGATATCGACCTGTAGGAGTGGCTCACCCCCTGTCAGTACGACGTACTGGTGACCATGCCCTGCGGGCCAGAGCGCCGAGATTTGTTCGGCCAACGCCTGAGCGGTTTGAAATTTGCCACCCAAAGTACCATCTGTGCCGACAAAATCCGTATCGCAAAACTGGCAAACAGCACTTGAGCGATCTTCTTCGCGTCCTGTCCAGAGGTTACAGCCGGTGAAACGACAAAAGACCGCAGGCCGTCCGGCGCGCAGTCCCTCGCCTTGCAGCGTATAGAAAATTTCTTTGACGCTATAGGTCATTGATATCAAAGCTTAATCAAAATGCAAGGCACATATTGTAAACGTAGCTTTGACGCGTTGCCGTAGTGCGCCTGTTTTAATAGAAAAGCCGTTTTAAAGTAAGCTGTCTCGGATCGCGACGCGCGCACGCTTGCGAGTCGTGCTTGAGTGAATTTTCCCCGGTGAGGTGGTGTGTTGGGCTTGTTTGAACGCTTTTTGACAGTATGGGTGGGGCTAGGCATCTTGGCAGGCGTGGGGTTAGGGCTCGTGGCACCTGGCGCGTTTGAGTTGATCGCGGGCCTTGAGTTTGCGCATGTCAATCTGGTCGTGGCTGTCCTGATCTGGATCATGATTTACCCCATGATGATTCAAATCGATTGGTCGTCGATCAAACAAGTCGGCCAAAAGCCACGCGGGCTGTTCTTGACCTTGGTGGTCAATTGGCTGATTAAGCCCTTTACCATGGCCGCCCTTGGCGTTTTGTTTTTTGATTACATTTTTGCCCCTTGGGTGGATCCTCAAACGGCGAGCGAGTACATCGCGGGGATGATTTTGCTGGGTGTTGCACCTTGTACCGCCATGGTGTTTGTCTGGAGCCAGCTGGTCAAAGGCGATGCAAGCTACACACTCGTGCAGGTGTCGGTCAATGACCTCATTATGGTGTTTGCCTTTGCGCCAATTGCGGCATTTTTACTCGGCGTCACGTCATTGACGGTGCCTTGGGAAACTTTGCTGATTTCAACGATTTTGTATGTCGTCTTGCCATTGATCGCGGGTGTATTGACGCGTGAGGCCTTGTTGCGCAAGTCGCCAACCGCAGTCAGCCGTTTTGTGGCGATGCTCAA
>JAMNXR010000029.1 GCA_023653055.1 Burkholderiaceae bacterium
ACGACATTTTTTCCGCGCTGGTACATTGAGTCACAAACAGAACTTGATGCGTATTTTGAAGCACAAATGCCCGGCCCCGAAACGCAGGCGTTGTTTGATGCCGCACGCAAACTAAAAGTTGGCTTTTATCTTGGCTATGCAGAACTCACTGAAGAAGAGGGACGCACAAGACGCTTCAACACATCGATCCTAGTCGATCAAACCGGCACTATCATTGGCAAATACCGCAAAATTCATTTGCCTGGCCACGCTGAACACGAGCCATGGCGTCAGTTTCAGCACCTTGAAAAGCGCTATTTTGAAACGGGTAATCTCGGTTTTCCTGTGTTCCGTGCCTTTGGCGGGATCATCGGCATGGCCGTCTGCAACGACCGTCGCTGGCCCGAAACTTATCGCGTGATGGGTCTTCAGGGTGTTGAGATGATTTTGATCGGTTACAACACGCCTGTCCACAACCCCCCTGCCCCTGAGCACGACAACCTCTCACACTTTCACAACGAGCTTGTCATGCAAGCCGGTGCCTACCAAAACGGCACGTGGGTCGTGGGCGTTGGCAAAGGCGGTTGCGAAGAAGGCGTTGATCAGATCGGCAACTCCATCATTGTCGCCCCCTCTGGCGAGATCGTCGGCGCGTGCAGCACACTTGGGGACGAGTTGGCGATCGCCCGCTGCGATCTAGACCTGACCTTATCGTATAAAAACTCAGTATTTAACTTTGCAAAGCATAGAGAGCCTCATGCTTACGGCATGATTGTCGAACGCAAAGGCGCGATCATCGATGTTTAAAGAATCACAAGGCTCACTTTTTTAATGTTTAAAACCGGCGCGCTGCGCCACCGCAATTTTCGAATGCTCTGGATTGCCACTTTGCTGTCTTCGACAGCAAGATGGGCAGATCTTGTCGTCGTGGGTTGGCTCACGCTTGTATTGACAGACTCTCCCTTAATGGTAGGTATCGTCACAGGATGCAAGATGGCCGGCTATCTCCTGGCCCCCATGATGGGCGTCCTGGCTGACCGCATGGATCGTCGCAAGCTCCTGATCATGGCATCGCTCATTAGTAGTGGCGTGACACTAACCATGCTGGTGCTCTTGCTGACCGACACCTTGAATATCGGCCATCTCATCGTCCTGTCACTGATCAGCAGCCTCACGTGGGCACTCGATCATCCTACGCGCCAAGCCTTTATTCCCGACCTGGTGGGTAAAGACGACTTGACCAATGCCGTGGCGATGAATGCCGTCGCGACCGAAATGACTGTCGTCATCGGACCCGCCTTTGGGGGACTATTAATCCCCGCTTTTGGGATGAGCGGTGCCTATGCGCTAATCGCACTGATCTATGTCTTAGATCTCGGTGCGCTGTTACGTCTCAAAAATGACAAACATCCGATTGAGCAAGCACCGCCCCGCAAGCACGAACCCCCACTTAAAAGCCTGGTGGCGGGCTTTCAATATGCGTGGGGTCATCAAACAGTCTTTGTGCTGCTACTGATTGCATTCATGCTCAATTTTTTTGTGGCGCCCTATCGGTATTCGTTTCTTCCGCTCTTTTCCCGCTACGTACTGGATGCTGGCCCGACCGGCTATGGCATGCTCACCGCTATGGCAGGACTCGGTGCCTTAACAGCAGGATTGCTCGTCGTCTCGCTGGGTAACTTCAAACGTCGCGGCTTGTTTGTAGTCATAGGCGGCTTACTCTGGCCCGCTACTTTGTTTATGTTTTCCCTATCAGAATCCTACTACCTGTCACTTGGCATCGTATTTTTTGCAGGCCTCGCCCAAGCCATCACTTGGACCTTGATCGCAACCTTGATCCTTAGCAACACCGCCCCCGAAATGCGGGGCCGCGTCATGGGTCTACGCACGGGTGTCGTCATCAGCCTTCCTTTTGGAAACCTATTTGCGGGCGCTGTCGCAGAAAGTTTCGGTGTTCAGGTCGCCCTTGGTGCCTACGGTGTCTGTGCCGCTGCGCTAATGCTTCTGATTATTCTGAAAGTGCCTGCTTTGAAGAAATTGCAGTAGTAAGTTTGAAATAACCAAATTGCCATAATTATTGCGTTATAACATTTGTTATGATTACAGCCCATATAGGAATTTTTATGGCAAACACTCTCAAACTGACAAATATCGGCAACTCCGTTGGAGTCATCCTCCCCAAAGAGATACTCAGCAAATTAAGGGTGGAAAAAGGCGACAGCCTTTACGTCATTGAAACGCCCACGGGTATTGAGCTGACGTCATATCGTCCAGATTTTGCCTTGCAAATGGATATAGCCGAGCAA
This sequence comes from Burkholderiaceae bacterium, assembly GCA_023653055.1. Taxonomy (GTDB): domain Bacteria; phylum Pseudomonadota; class Gammaproteobacteria; order Burkholderiales; family Burkholderiaceae_B; genus Zwartia. The sequence continues at coordinate 2,286 of JAMNXR010000029.1, forward strand.
ATCATGCGTGATAACCGTGATGTATTGAGAAAGCTAGCCAAATAATGCTCACCCCTATTTGGATTTTGCCTGAGATCGTTCAAGCAATTCATAAACGTCAGTTAGCGGAGCACGGTGGCTCAGAGGGAATCAGAGACCTAGGGCTTTTAGACTCAGCCTTGGCGCGTGCGCAAAATTTATTCGTTTATTCAAATGGCGAGATGGGCTTGTCTCGCTTAGCGGCTGCTTACGCATTTGGCATTGCGCGAAACCATCCTTTCATTGATGGCAACAAACGAACCGCTTTTGTTGTTTGCATGCTGTTCTTAAAACTGAATGGGTACGTTGTTCACGCAAGCCAAGAAAAACTCTACGATGTATTCACCTCACTCGCCGACGGAAGCCTATCAGAGGATAATCTATGGCGATGGCTAGAGAGCATAATCGTCCACACAAACAAGATCGTTCTCCACGAACCTAAGTCATGAAATGTAGTTGTATGCTTATGTTCAATTAAAATAATTAAGGTAATTAAAAATGAAGTCATATTGGATGCAAACAGTTGGCAATAAGACTGTGCTGGAGATGCGTGACATTGAACGCCCCACACCTGCCCCAACACAAGTACTCGTGCGACTGCACGCAGCCAGCCTCAATCGCGGTGAATTCGTGATCGGTCACGGCCTGCACAAAGGCGGCCAGCCAAGCGCCATCGGCATGGAAGGTGCTGGCGTCATCGAAGCGCTCGGATCTGAGGTCAAAACCCTCAAAGTCGGCGATAAAGTCATGGGTCGCTGTCGCGGCGCTTTTGCTGAATATGCAGTCATGGATGCGGTTGAAGCCATGGCCATTCCCGCGACATTGAGCTTTGAACAAGCGGCCAGTGTTCCGCTGACATTTCTCGTCGTGCACGACATGCTGTCTCTTCAAGGCAAACTCCAGCCAAATGAGTGGCTACTGATTCACGGCGTCTCCTCGGGTGTAGGCGTTGCCGCCTTACAAATGGGCAAAGCCATGGGTGCCAAGGTCATCGGCACTTCAGGCTCACAAGAAAAGCTCGCACGACTCAAAGAGTTCGGTCTCGATGTGCCTTTGTGCCTCAGAGGCACTGGTTTCGAAGAAACAGTCATGAAGGTCACGGATGGCAAAGGTGCAAACCTTGTTGTCGACACCGTAGGCGGTTCTGTTTTTGCTGAAAGCATCCGCTGCATGGCCTTCGAAGCTCGGTTTGCAATGGTCGGCTATGTCGATGGCGTGCTGTCTGCCGAGCTCGATTTGCTTGCGCTGCATTCCAAGCGTCTCAGACTATTCGGCGTCTCTAACAAACTCCGTTCAGCCGCCCAACGCGCCGAATTCCTGCCCGAGTTCAAAGCCGAGGTCATTCCTGCTATTGCCGATGGCCGGATCAAACCCCTCGTCGATCAGGCATTTGCGTTTGATCAACTCGAGCAAGCCAAAGCCATGATGGAAACCAACAAACACGTTGGGAAAATCGTATTGCGCATGCCTAATTAATTTCATCATGATGTCTCCACCTTCGTTGACTTAAGCACAGCAAAGGCTTAAAACGATTGTGGCACCATCGGCATTAGACCGAGGGGCAACATAACCAAGTTGGAGACATCATACACTTTCAATATATCCGTCAAATTCCTCGACTTTTAGCCAGCAGTCTGTGTGGTTTAGCACTTCTCATCATCACTGGTTGCGCGACACAAGAAGGATCCTACGGTCCGAAAATTTCTGTCGCAGCAAACGAACAAATCATCACTGAAGAATTTATGGTCCCGAGCGGTGACCCCGGGATAGATCTGTATGTCCGCAACAAACGCCTGAAATCCACGACGCAATTCAACAAAGAAAACGTTGTGCTGTTCGTTCATGGCGCCACCTACCCTTCCGAGACAGGCTTTGATCTTCGCCTTGATGGTCTATCTTGGATGGATGTCATGGCACAGCAAGGTTATGACGTCTATATGGTCGATATCCGCGGCTATGGAAAGTCGACACGCCCTGCGATCATGGATCAGCCTGCATCACAAAACAAACCTTTTGCGGATTCTGATACCGCTGCGCGGGATTACGCTGCCGCTGCAGATTGGATTCGCAATCGTCGCGGCATCGAAAAACTCAATGTTGTGGGTCACTCTTGGGGAACAGTCATCACAGCGCTTTACACGACACGTCATGCTGACAAAGTGGAGCGTTTAGTGCTCTTTGCACCGGTGTGGATTCGTAAAACAGCGTCATTAACAGATTCGGGCGGTGCGCTGGGTGCCTACCGTACGGTGACAATCGATGCCGCACGCAAACGTAAAGAGACAGGACTCAAGCCTGGTCAAAATCCACAGCCAAGCGCTTGGTTTGAAGCATGGGCAAAAGAAACTTTTGAAAGCGACCCTGTTGGCAAGAATGCCAATCCGAAATTTGTCCGAGCCCCAAACGGCAGCGTTCAAGATAGTCGCTTATTCTGGAGCGCAGGAAAAGCTGTTTACGACCCAGAACGCATCACTGTACCAACCTTACTCATCCTAGCTGAGTGGGATGCAGACACTCCACCTTATATGGCACAAACTCTATTTCCTTTGCTCACAAAATCAAAGAATAAAAAACTTGTGATCTTGGGTGAAGGCACACATGGAGTCATGAACGAAGTCGAACGCTTCAGTTTATTTAATGAAGTCGATCGTTTCTATAAAGACAACCGTGCTGCAAAGTGATTTAACATTTAATTTATTAAAAAAAAGACAAGGTGGTTATGTCTTTATCTAGTAAAAGTGAAGTTGTCAAAGCCGTGGCCTAGGGATTCTAAAGACAACTCTGTAGTGAAATGATCACTCGTAGAGTTGTCTTTATTTCTTTTAATGCTAAGCCTATAAAGGCCCTACTCTTGCGAAAAAGCCGCAATGCAATCCTCATACGCAGGATCACAAGAAATAAAACCTCCGTTTCGCATGCTGAGCTTTAAGCGGTCAAAGCCTACGCGCGAAACGGCTCTATTACAAAACCACAGACCTGCTTTTTTATAGCGATCCATGGCTTGCACCAAAATATCGGGGGCGACGTGCGGGTAAAAAGGTGCGATGAGCGAGGTAAGTTCTTGTCCGCTATGCGCTGCAATCCATGGCCCCATTTTTTCAATCGCACGAATCATCGCCTCAAAAGCCGGTTGCTTTTGATTAATGATCTTCCTTGTAGAAATAAAAGTCGTATAGGCGGTAGGTCCGCGACTATTTGCAGCATGTAACACCTGCCCAGCTCCTGACGCAATAGTCTGAGAAACGAACGGCTCGAAATATTGTGCATAATCAATCTCGCCAGCCTTAAGCGCCTCAAGATTCTGCCCCATCGAGTTTTTCTCATTCACAACAAGCGAACCGATAGAAACGCTTTCATCTCGCAGGTCTTGCTGTAAACATAACCAAGGCGTTGGCACCTCGGTCACTACACCAATTTTTTTTCCCGATAAGTCACTCAAACGAAAAACCGACGGTCCCTCTCGACCTACGATAAAAAATGGATCTTTTCCGACCACCTCACAAAATGCAAGCAACGCGTTCTCTGAATCAGCCTCTTGATCACGCTGTTTAATCACCCGCAGCGGTCCTCCCCAAACCACATCAATATTTCCGGCCAGCATATCGGCTATCCCGCTTCCAGGAGAGGGAGAATCAATCAGCTCAATTTCGATGCCCTCTTGCTTGAACAACCCAAGGGCATGGGTAGCATAAAAAGGGGCGTAAAAGACGGCTCTAAAATTTTCAGCTAATTTAATTTTCATGGATGTTCCGTAGGATTTGGCGATACTATCGTTTGAATTACATCACTTTTTCGAGTTTTGGGGAGTCAGGCGCAGATGTTGAAATCTCATAATCGTTATGAATATTCCGCAATCACAGATCGTCCCGGCTACAGTTGGCCGGGAGGCAAACGCCTAGCTATCCACTTTAGTTTAAACGTCGAGCACTTCTCTTTTGGAGAAGGCTTAGGTAACGATTATGCCGCCCCGCACCCAGAACCAAACTCCCGTAGCTTTGCTTGGCGCGACTACGGCAACCGTGTTGGTGCGTGGCGCCTGCTAGAACTCGCCAACGATCTTAACTTTCCCTACGCCTTGTTAGTGAATACAGAGCTCTATGACTATTGCCCTGAAATGATCGCGGCCTTCAGTAAGCGCGGAGATGAGATTGTGGGGCATGGTCGCACAAACGGTGAGCGTCAAGCCGATATGAACCTTGAGCAAGAGCGCGCCTGCATTAGAGAAGCTGCCCAAACCATCCTTAAACACGAAGGTGTTGCCCCTAAAGGCTGGCTAGCGCCTTATATCTCTCAGACCTACGATTCACCTGACTTGCTAAAAGAACAGGGTTTCAAATACATGATGGACTGGCCACTTGATGATCAACCCGCCTGGTTTCGTACTAAACATGGCAGAATCCTCGCGATTCCTTACTCTCATGACTTAAATGACTCAATAGAATGTGTGTCGCGACGCACACCAGCACAGCTTTTTTGCGAAAATCTAATTGATCAGTTTGATGAAATGCTTGAAGAGTCTGCCAAACGGCCGCTGGTGATGAGCGTTGTCCTGCATAGTTTTATTTTGGGACAACCTTATCGCTTAAGACAGTTTCGCCGAGTCATGCAACACATTCTGGCACACAGGGATCAAATCTGGCTGGCCCGCCCCGGAGAGATTTTCGACCATATCAACAGCTTACCTGACGGGGTTGTGCCGGGTAGCACGGTCAAGTAATCTTTCTACTCGTCTGCTTAATGCAGACCCAAAATATCCACAATACGCATATTCAGCACGCCTCATGCCCCTTATCTAGGATTTTTACTATGCAAAGCCGTTCGATAATCAAAAAATTTGTAGGTATCGCCTGTGCAGTGATTGCCCCCCTCGCTTCGTTCTCTGCAAATAGCCAGTCAAATTACCCAGAAAAACCTATTAACTATGTTGTTACGGTTCCTCCAGGTGGTGCAGCTGACTTTGCGGGCCGTACGATTGCAGAGGCCCTATCCAAACAAGTCGGACAGCCTGTCGTCATTGAAAATAAAGCAGGTGCAAGCGGCACTATTGCAACGGCTTGCGTTGCAAAAGCACCGGCAGACGGTTACACCATTCTTCAAGGCGCCATCTCTACCCATGGCATTGGTCCGCATTTCTATACCAAGACCCCTTACGATCCCTTTAAAGACTTTATGTCCCTGGGAGTCGTAGTTGAATTTCCACTTGTACTTGCCATCAATGCAAACCTCCCAGTTAAAAATCTGAACGAACTCATTGCCTTGGTTAAAAGTAAGAATGGGACAATGAGTTTTGCCACACCCGGCCCCGGAAGCGCCCCGCACCTCACCGCTGAACTCTTCCTCACAGAAGCGGGCGTCAAAATGATTCACGTACCCTACAAAGGCTCTGCGCCTGCTGTAGTGGACGTAGCGAGTGGTCAAGTCGACATCATGTTTGACGGTTTTCCTTCACTGATGCCACACATCAAAAGTGGAAAACTTCGCGCGATCGCTGCAGTCAGCCCAACACGCAACCCCTTGGCGCCAGACTTGCCAACTTTTACAGAACTTGGCTATCCAAAAATGGTGACCTCGCTTTGGTACATGCCCATGGTGCCCGCAAAAACACCTCAAGCAGTTGTTGATCGCCTCAATCAAGCGATGATCAAAGGCCTAAAAGACACGGATGCACAAAAACGCCTTGAAGCAGGCGGTGCGCAATTGGTCTACACAACACCTGCGAACACGCAAAAATATATTAAAGACGAATACGATCGTTGGGGTGTCGTGATTAAAAATGCCAACATATCGACATCGAATTAATAGACACATCTACGCTGACATAGCAGCTAAATATAAAAATGAACACTCACTATCTTCGTCAATTTTTGTGCGCAGTCTGGCTACTTCTTTCAATGCTGATCCTGCCCGCTGCTCAGGCACAATCTGGTCAGTGCGGCTTCATACAAAACTCAGACCAACAAGCCTATTGCCGCGCAATTAATGGCGGCGGCTCAGGTCAGTGTGGATTTATTCAAGATAACGATCTACAAGCACGATGTCGTGCCGAAACAGGTGGCGGCTCAGGACAATGCGGTTTTATCAGAGATCCTGATAAGCAAGCTGCCTGCCGGGCAAGCGCGGACAACCGCGGTGGCTCTTCAAGCGGAGCCTCTGGTCAATGTGGCTTTATTCAAGACCCTGACAGACAAGCCTACTGTCGCGCCACGACTGGCGGAGGTCAAGGTCAATGCGGATTCATCCGCAACAATGACTTGCAGGCTATGTGTCGCGCAGAAACTGGCGGTGGCTCTGGTCAATGCGGATTTATTCGAGACCCCGATATGCAAGCTGCCTGTCGCGCAAAAGCCAGATAACGTAAAAGCAAGATAGCGCTACAGCAAAATATAAAAATCATCATCGTTGGAGACAAAACATGATCAGCTTACAAAAAAATCTTCCTATTTTTGCTGCACTGACACTCAGTGCTTGTGTACCCCTTTCAGCAGTTGCGCAAGCCAGTGATTATCCAAACAAACCCATCAAACTGATCGTTGGTTTTACGCCAGGCGGCAGCACCGATGCAGTCGGTCGTCAACTCGCGAACTCCTTTACCAAAATTTTAGGACAGTCGGTCATTGTCGAAAACAAGCCCGGTGCCAATGCGAACTTAGCGACAGACTTTGTACGTCGCGCAGCACCTGATGGTTACACAATTTTCTACACCTCCATCGGGCATGTCACTAACCCCTTGATATACAAAGAGGCTAAATACGACCCAGTCAAAGATTTCACTCCGATTGGTCAGGTCCTCGCAGCGCCTAATGCCTTGGTTGTCCCCGCAAACTCCAGATTTAAAACCCTCCAAGATCTGATTACTTATGGCAAAGCCAATCCTGGAAAAATCAATTTTGCATCCTCAGGCATTGGCTCCTCGCTTCATCTGTCTGGAGAGCTGTTCAAGCAGCTTTCCGGTGTGGACATGGTGCACATTCCTTACAAGGGTGCTGGCGCGCTGATGCCGCATCTGATGTCGGGGCAAGTCGATCTGGCGTTTCCAAATCTCCCCACTGCGATTCCCCTCGTTGAGCAAGGGCAGCTAAGATCCTTGGGCGTCACCACCAGCACACGCTCTAATGCTGCACCCGCTATTCCTGCCATTGCCGAGGGCGGTTTACCGACCTACGACATGTCTACGTGGTACGGTTTAGTTG
>JAMNXR010000019.1 GCA_023653055.1 Burkholderiaceae bacterium
ATCGACTCCCCATCCAGAAATCTAGACACAAATCTTAGTTTTTCGTCCATTTTCGTACTTTCCGTCCAAGGCATAGTGGTCCCCTCCTATGCCAAAACTGTAAAGTATGTGTCCGGTATAAAACGTAAACTATGTGTCGGGTACTACATGAAAAACAGCCTTCGGGCTGTTTTTTTTTGGCTTAAACCTAATCTGTCATATGTTCTATGCTATTAAGTGGTTTAAAAAAATGAACCGTTGACCACGATTGGTCAAGTTACCGCGAAGGTAAGGCCAATTTGATGGTGTAAATCAATAAAACTTATTCCATAATAAGCGAAAGCGTTTATTTGAATGACCCGTCCCTCGCCCATGACACAAGAAGACATCTCCTTGAAATCGATTTATCAAAGATTTAGAGTCATTATCTGGGTTGGCGTGACTGCCTTGATAGCTTTGGCAATTATCTCTGAAGCGCCTCCTAGCCAGATCATAATTGAAGCAGGCCCCAAAGGTGGTTTTTTTGATTCAACGGCCATGATGCTCAAAGGAAGACTTCAACAGCGCGGCATCGAAGCCTCCATCATCAACAGCGAACAAACCTCTAGGATCATTAGTAACGTCAATGATGCTAAAAATAAAATTGATATTGGCTTTATTGCACACGGAGTCAACTCAGGCCAATATCCAAATGTTAAATCTCTCGGCTCGATCATCATGGATCCCTTATTTATCTTTCAGCGGAATGGGGGGAGTGCAAAGTCCCCTGCCGACTTTAAAGGTCTGAGACTCGGTGTCGGTCCACCTGATACGGGCGGACGTATCATTACCGACATCGTTTTAAATGAATACGCCATTTCTGAAGACAACGCCACGTATGAGGTATTGAGCCTGAATAACATGGTCAATGCTTTAAAAACAGGTCAGATTGACGTCGGTTTCTTTTTGCAACCGACAAATAACAAGATTGTCGATCAGCTCAGCACTAGCGGGATGTTCGAACTGGTTTCTGTCGAACACGCGTCTACCATCATAAAGAAGAACAGTTCTTTGCATCACTTAACCATTAATCGTGGTGCGTTTAATCTAATACCAGAACTCCCCAGTTCAGATATTCAAATGGTGGGTATTCCAATCACTGTAGTCGCTAAGAAAAACCTGCATCCAGCAATTGTGACGCTCATCAGTCTCGCGTTGAAAGATGAGTTTCGTGGACCCACACTGGTCTCAAGTCGGGGAGCATTTCCAAGTATGGATTACGAGCGCGATCTTAATGTTGATCCCGATGCAGACAGAATTTATCGAAATGCCACTGGATATGTGCCCTTTTTATACAGAACATTTAATTTCTGGATCGCTGGCGTTCTGGATAAAATCGCCCTAGTCTTAAGCTTTTTAATCACGGCCTACTTTTTCTTTTACTACATGGGCGGACCTAAACCCTTCGATGTCTGGAAAGACGGTCGGGCAAAACGTCTTATCCAGACACTCGATCGACTGAATGAAAAGGCTGCTAAAAATACTCTCTCTAAATCCGATCTACGCAAATTACATCGTATTGAAGATTTTTTTACATCATCAAGTAAGTTATCTCAAAAAGCCTCGAATTTAATTACTGAAATTAAATCGCGTCATAATTAGTCCGATCAATCTCTAGATAGCCGCATATTGTTTGTCTAATTAGTTAATAGCATAGGCGTCAACATTGCAGCGATAGCCTGGCTTGGTGTTGCTTCCCACATAGCGCTGTGCAAACAATCTACGGTCTTATACGTGACGTCACCCGTGCAATATTGCGACCAGTCGAATAGCGCCGGATTGTTAGGTACCGGTTCTTGCCCAGCCCTTACAAAGACAATATTTGTTGAACACATTTTTGGAATGTGCTCGGCTGTTAGCTTGCTAGCTCTGATCATGTGAGCGATCGTTCGTCTAAAAATATCTGGAGACGTACCTTCTGGGATGTGACCATGCGCAGAGATGTATTTAATAAGCTTAAGAATAAATTGATCATTATTAATGTTGATTGAATCATCCTTAATGCCCATAGATTCTGCAAAGTTTTCTAGAATACTTTGCGTTTGAGCGGATTCGTCGACAACAGAGTTTTCTATTGCGCGAGGGTCAGCAACGGAATCAAGCAGCACGAGTAAGTGAACCGATTGACCTGCTGCCTCTAGCTGAGTAGTGATTTGTTGTGCAATCGTGCCACCAAAAGACCAGCCAAGGAGTTGATAAGGGCCTTGTGCTTGCACTGTTCTAATGGCTTTTATGTAGGCCGTTGCCATGTCACTCACATTAGCGTGCGGCGTTTCATTATCTTCGAGACCACGCGCCTGTAGTCCCCAAACTGGAACGTCATGTGGCAAAGCATCAGAAAGATTTTTATACACCGTGCTAGATCCACCGCCTGGATGAATACAAAATACAGGTGAACGCGAACCTGTTTTTCTAATCGGGAGCAAAGGATCGTAGGAAAGTTGTTTCGCATCCCTTAAGCAGGCTTCCAGAAGTCGGGGCGTTGGATGATTGAATAACGTTTGCAAATTCATACCAACTTCCAAGTCTAGCCTCAGGCGACTCACCAGTTGCATGGCAAGCAGTGAATGCCCGCCGAGATCATAGAAATCATCATCGATGCCAACAGTTTCCGTGCGGGTTAGCTGAGCAAATAGCTGACACAGGTATGCCTCCCGCATTGAGCGCGGTGCAACAAATTTTCTTTGTAGCAGCGAGGCGTCTACATCCGGTAGCGCTTGCCGATCCAGCTTTCCATTTGCTGTCAAAGGAATACTTGCGATAGTGACAAAATAGCTTGGCACCATGTAATCAGGAAGATGTTCACTGAGTTGTTCACGAAGTCTGTTGGCATCAGGGATCTCACGGCCGAGGCTTGGGACACTGTACGCAATCAGTCGCTTTTCATCATTAAGGTGGCGCATGATAACTGCCACTTGTTTGATTTCTGGTACCTGTTTGAGTATCGCTGCTTCAATTTCACCCAGTTCAATTCTGAATCCTCTGATCTTGACTTGGTTGTCAGCACGACCTACATATTCAATTTCTCCATCGGCACGGCGATACACTAAATCACCGCTACGGTACATGCGAGAACCAGGGTGTCCAAAAGGATTCGCAATAAATCTCTCGGCAGATAGACCCGCTCTATTGATGTACCCTCTGGCCAAACATTCGCCTGCGATGTAGAGTTCGGCCACCACGCCCTGAGGAACCAACTGTAAAGAAGAATCTAAAATATAAAGCTGTGTATTCCAGATGGGAGTTCCTATTGGAGGAAATTCGTTCCAATCCGAAGCATGACGATCAAGCACATAGCTACTCACCACATGGGTTTCTGTTGGTCCATAATGATTGTGTAGTGAAGATTCAGTTTGTCGACTATAAAGTTGGCGTATCTCTGGAGTAATTTGTAATTGCTCGCCAGCAGTGATGAGCACCTTTGGCCACGCAGATACTTCGCGATGACTATTGGACAGCGCAAGGTTGTTCAGGACGATGTATGGTACATGCAAGAGATCGACATGCTGCTTGTCTATGTATTCGAGCATTGCAAAACTATCTTTACGCGCTTGTTCGTCGATGAGAACAAGCGTGGCACCTCGCGTGAACGTTGCAACGATTTCCTGAGCTGAGACGTCAAAGCCGATAGGTGAATATTGCAAAACTTGTTTGGGGAGGTCGGGATACGTCTCCTGCTGCCATAGAGCAAGATTGACCAGTGCGCCTTGCAAGAAGCCCACGCCTTTAGGTAATCCCGTACTGCCCGACGTGTAGATTAAGTAAACGAGATTATCAGCGCGAAGTGGATGACGACGATCGTCATCGGATATTTTATCGACGGAGTAAGTGTCAGTATTCTTGATGCACTCTGCGTCAGCGACGTCTATGATGGATAAGTGAGTGGGAAAAGTGTCCTCAAAAATACTCAATAATGTTTCATGTGTTGAGATGAGATGTTTCGCTTGACTATCTTTTAGTATGAACTGCAAGCGAGATGAAGGTTGGCTCATGTCCATTGGCAGATAGGCGGCTCCCGTCTTGATCACAGCAAGTATGGCAATGACCATTTCTTGTGAACGGTCAAGCATGACTCCAACAATATCTTCAGGACCAATGCCTTGCGCAATCAGGTATCTTGCAAATTGATTGGTCTTAGCGTCAAGTTCTGCATAAGTCAGTGCAAAGTGTCGTCCATCCCGAACGGAAGTTAGGGCGATAGATTGCGGACTGTTAGCAGCTTGTCTACTGAATAGGTCTGGTAGAGTCGTAGTTTGATGTGGCGATACATTACCCGCAGACTGTGAAATGAGTTCAAGACGTTCTTGCTCAGAAATACTAGTGACCATTGCGAGCGGTTGCTCGTAAATATTTGAAAGTGTCTTGATCAAATTTTGTAAGCGCATCAAAAATTTTTGCGCAAACTGTGAATCTATTTTTGCTGAATCAAAGCCTAAGCGCAGCAAAATTGAATCGCCGGGTACGACAGAAAGCGCGATGGGGTAATGGGTCCCATCTATATTTTCTGCTCGTACAACCTCAAGATCACCCGTAGATTTTTTTGCGGAATTGTTAGGATAGTTTTCAAATACAAATAAAGCGTCAAACAGCAAGCTTGATGGGGTGTTTGTTAGCGCTTGTATTTCAGTCAGAGTGAGGTGTTCATACTCTTCTTGAGTGACCGCTTCAATTTGTTGAGCGCGTAACCAGTCTGCGAAACCTTGCTCCGCTGAAAGTTGGACATACACCGGAAGCGTATTAATAAAAAGACCAATCGCTCGGTCAATTCCAGGTAATTGACTCGAACGCCCGTGCCTGACAGTGCCGATCACGACTTCGTTCAAACCGAACAATTGCCCAAGCAGAAATGCGAACATACCTTGAAAGGCGGTTGCTTGGGTGATTCGCTGATCACGTGAAAACTGTCTGACTATTTCGCTCGACGCTTGATCCAAATGAATCTGTAACTCTTTCATTCCAGTTTCTGGCTGTGCTGGCGCAGTAAACATGAGGCGAACAGGCGAGGTGAGTTCGGATAAATAATTTTTCCAATATGATTTAGCCTGATCTTTGTTTTTCTCGGAGAGCCACTTGAGATGATCCTGCCATGCAAATGGCTTGACGAGCTCAGCGGTGTATCCCTTTTGCTCTGCGTCATAGAGTTGTGCTAATTCTGTACCAAGTTGAGCGCTCGACCACCCATCAAGAATTAAGTGATGGTTGCTGATAAGTAGAGCGGTGCTATTTTCGTCTAGTTGACATATTGATAAGCGGAGGAGTGGGCCCGTTTCAAAATCAAAAGCGTGGTTTAGATCCGCAATGCGTAGCGCTTCGATCGATTCTTCAGGCGATCCCTTAAAGTCAAATATTTCTAGACCAAGACCAGGCGAGGATCTAATCAGTCCAATGCCAGAGACAACGCCCGCCGGTGCTAGAACCAAGCGCAAAATGGCATGTCTTGCTGTCAACTGCGTCCAAGCGCGTTGCATGCAGGCGATATCAAGTGTTCCCTTCAGTGTAAGCATTAGCTGTACATGATAGGTATCGCTTTGATTTGCTGCGATAGACATACTTTCGTAGGCTAAGCCTTGCTGAAGCGCTGTTAGCGGGACTACATCTTCGACGTCCGGAAAGCGTTGCAATAAGGTGTTCAATTGTGTTTGAGTGATCAGACTGGTTTGACCAGGCTGTTGTGGAATCATCAAACTGAAGTCATGAGGGGTATGACGATTCTCGAGTGGCGAATTTAAGCAATCTCGCGCGACTGCAACGAGTGTTTCTTCAAACAGGCGTGCTAGATTTGCGATCGACGCTTTGTCGTATGCTTTGTCACAATAAGCGATGTTGAATTTGAAACAACCCGTTTCGTCAAGTACGGAATTAATTTCTAGTAACTGCAAGCGGCTTCGGTCAAGATCGTCATTGGCAGACGTTAGGGAGTCAGCGGCAAGAGCCCAGCGTTTGTTATCCGAGGGTGTTGAGTCGAATTTACCTAAATAATTAAAAAGTATCTGCGGTTGGCTAATGTCTTTTGCGTTAAGTTGACTCAGAGGGTCGAGGTGGCGAAGAACGCCATAACCCAGTCCCTTGTCGGGTATGGAGCGTAGACATTCTTTAATTGTTTGAACAGCTTGGTTTCTGCTCATTGCTGAACTGTCAATGGCCAAGTCTGCAACTGGCAATCGAACGGGGAATGCAGTCGTAAACCAGCCAACACTGCGGCTCAGATCAACGTCGCCTTCTCTGCCGTGGCCTTCAAGCATCACGACCGGATCGCCCAAGTAGTAACCATAATGTGACTCGCTCCACTTGCATAGCGCTAAACCCAAGGAGGCAAGGAGCACATCATTGATTGAGCCAAAATATACTGAAGGTGCTTTTAAAAGCTGGATAGTGCTGTTACGGTCCAATTCGCCTGTCATCAAATGTGCATGCGCGAGCGTGTTCATTTCTGGCGTGATGGGATAGTCTTGAGGCAGTGGACGTATCGTCTTAAGTTGCGTCAGCCACAGTGACTCTTCTAAACGCCTCACACTTTGCTCTGCTTGTTTAGTAAGAAGTTGTGACCAACTGAGTAGAGACATTGTTTTAGGGGGTAGGCTGGTAGGACTTGCCGATGTCAATGTTTCAAGGTCTTCTACCAAAATCCGCAACGACACTGCGTCGACAGCAAAGTGGTGGATTGTCAGAACGAGCATGGCCGCTTGTTGCTTACGCAATACCCACAGGGCGGCGACGAGCTGACCACGTTCGGGATTTAGCCCATCGCTTAGGTGATTGATGGCATCTTTGAGGCGCTGTTCACCTGATTCTGGTGACATTTCACTTAAATCAAGGACCTGTAGCAATGGAGTATTCGCATTCTCCAAGCTATCGATTATTAAGGTCGTGTTTGAAGTCGTTCGAACAAATTTAAGCCGTAATGCGGCATGATGTTGCACTAATTTCAGGAGTGCTTGTTGAACTGAATCAAACGTTACATGCTGTGGAACACCTAAACAAATAGTTTGATTAAACTTATTAAGGGGGCCGCCTGCGCTTAAAAACTCTAAATGAATGGGGAGTCCCTTAAACAAACCCTCTTCTGGCCAGTCTATTTGAGTAGACTGATTTAAGTCAATGCTGCGTGCGCGTTCTGCAAGCTTTGCGGGTGTTTGTAATTCAAAAATTTCTTTGACAGAGATGATTAATCCAGCAGCACGAGCACTACTCACTAGACGAATGGACAATATGCTGTCGCCACCTAAATGAAAGAAACTATCGTCGATTCCTACCGCAGAGGTTCCTGTCAACGATGCAAATGCCTCACAGAAAATAAGTTCGTTTGGCGTTCGCGCGACCTCAAAGTTCGTCTGTGTGACAGACGCGATAGGTAAGGGAAGCTTATTTCGATCGAGTTTTCCATTTGGTGTGACAGGGAGTTCAGGTACCGTCACAAAGTGCCCGGGGATCATATGCTCGGGTAGATACTGGCTTAAGGTTTGTTTGATCGTCGCTGCGTCAAAGATATGCCGCTCTGCAGTGGGTACAAGGTAAGCCACTAAACGCAAATCAGATCCGATAGTCCTTGCGATGACAACGGCATGTGCGAGATGATCAATATGTGTCAAGAGCGCAGTTTCAATTTCACCTAGCTCAATACGAAAGCCGCGAATTTTTACTTGATCGTCGGCGCGTCCCAAGTAAATCAATACGCCATCCTCACGGCGTTGCACCAAGTCACCCGTTCGATACATTCGAAGACCTGGTGGACCGAAGGGGCAGGCAATGAAACGTTCGGATGTTAAAGCGCTACGACCTAAGTATCCTCGAGCAAGTCCATCGCCAGCGATATAAAGCTCACCTACTGTGCCGTCGGATACCGGCTCAAGATAAGGATCAAGTAAATAAAGTTGAGTATTCCATATTGGTTTGCCAATGGGTATGACGCCCTCGTGTGAGGTGTTCTCGCTCACTTCATATACGCAGCAGCCTACGACTGTCTCGGTCGGCCCATATTCGTTAATGAGTCTCGTGTTAGGTGAGTGCTCTCGCCAAAACGAAACCGTCGCTGAGGTGAGTTGTTCACCTCCAATCACATAGGAATTCGTTTGATGGTTAAGCGAAGTCGCAGGTAACAAATGACGTAAGGCATCTAAATGAACAGGAGTCAGTTTGACTAACGTAAAATTATTCTGCTGTTGAAGTTTTTCAGCTAAGTCTTCAATTTCATTTTGTTGATCAATGAAGAGAATCGCCTTGCCAGCAGTTAACGGTAACCATAGGCTCGTAATCGTGGCATCAAACGCAATCGAGGTGTTGATAGGCGCACCTTTCCCGGCTTTGACGTCGTACATGTCTGAAGCCCACAAGATGTAATTCAATAGACCGCTATGCGAAAGTGCTACACCTTTTGGTCTGCCAGTACTGCCTGAGGTATAAATTAAGTAAGCAAGATTGGCAGAAAGAATAGGCGCTAGACGATCTTTATTTTTAATTGGCGCGATCGAACAACCATCGATCTTATGCAACGTTGTATTGTCATCAAGTGCTACCACTCGGGGCAGAACAGGTCCGTGATCAATAATAAGAGAGTTGGAAATAGCTGACGTACTCACTACAAGTTTTGATTGACTGTCAGTTAACAAGTAAACGACACGTTCAGCGGGATAATTAATATCTATAGGCAAATAGGCTGCGCCGGCGCGCATAATGCCAACCAAAGAAACCAGTAACTCTGGTGTACGTGCAAGGAGAACACCTACGATATCATCTGGGCCTACGCCTTGGTCGATAAGATATCGGGCAAATTGATTGGCACGCTGATCAAGTTCACTATAGGTCATGCACAGTGCTTGATTATTTAGTTCGTAATTGAGTGCAATCGCCTGAGGTGTTGCAACAACATGCGCATCAATCAGAGGCAAAATAGATTCAATTTCTAATGGATGATGTTGTACGAGGCCAATGCTAGCCTCAGAAAGCGCTAGCCGCTTGTCCGATGACACTAAGGGTATTTGTGCCAAAGCTAATGTGTTGATGTCTGGCAAAGAGGTAATGAGAGCGATCAGCTGTTCTAGAATTTCTGCTGCGCTTGTCTCATTTAATCGGGCTTGGTCAAATCCTAATCGCAATGTCAGCGTATCGCCGGTCAGTGCAGATAATCCAATTGGGTAATGATTGCCGTCTTCACTTTCTGCATCTGTGAGTTCAATTTGCCCGATTGTGGTAGCGGTCTTGCTGACTGGATAGTTTTCAAACACAAACATCGCTTCGAATAAGGGCTCCCCCGTCAGGCCTGTTATCTTTTGAATTTCCCGCAGTCCAATATGTCCATGTACATTCTGCTCTGCCATCGCAACTTGTTGCTCTTGCAACCATGTGGTCAGGGTTTGAGCAGGATCGATGGGAATGTAAATGGGGAGCGTGTTGATGAACAAGCCAACGCCTCTGTCGATATCTGATAGCGAACTCGTTCTACCGCTCCGCACGCTGCCGATCACGATTTCATTAAGATTGCCGCGACGCGCAAGTACGAGTGCGTACAGACCTTGCAAAATAGATGCCTGAGTTAAGCCTTGTTCTTTGGCAAAGCGCTCAAGTGTTGCCGTTGCTAGGCCTGAAAGTGGTGACTCCAAATTTTTCATGCCCTGAGTGGGCGTGTGGGGGGGAGGCAAGTCAAGCCTGCTTGCTGTCGTGAGGTTTCGGAGGTAGTGTTGCCAGTAGTGGGTTGCCTGCGCTACATTTTGTTCCTGCAGCCACTGCACATGAGATTTCCAAAGAAATGGCTTGTCGAGATTTGGCGCAACGCCTGTACTCGCGCCTTGGTACAGTTGTGCGAGTTCGTTGGTGACGATAGGCAAAGACCAACCATCTAAAATCATGTGATGATTTGAAATTAAAATCGCAAATTCATTATCACCAAGCTCAGTGACATAAAAGCGAATGAGCGGTCCTTGTTCAAGATTAAATGGTTGAGCGAAGTCAAGCGCTTTAAGTGCCTTGGCACGCTGTTTGTTAGTCCCAGTGAGTTCAATCACCTGAAAATCAATGGCAGATGCATTCAAGATGACGCCATAGCCCGGGGGCATAGGTGCTGCACACACCACTAATCGAAGCGTTTGATAACGTTTGACGACTTGTTGCCATGCTTGACGCATCGCTTTTATATCGAGCCGACCCCTGAATGTCAGTAACAGATGTACGTGATACGGATCATGTGCGCCACTTGGCAAGGCAAACGTTTCAAACGCCAATCCTTGTTGCAGTGGTGTTAGAGGCACGATATCGTCAAAATCCGGGTATGCATCTGCAACCGCGTTCAGAGTCTTTTGATCAATGCTATGAAGAGGTGACAAACTCTTGTGAAGTGAATCGAAATCTGAAAGTGTCCGACGATAAACAAGCGGTGACTCAAGGCAATGTTGGCTGACTTCGACCAGATAACGTTTAAACAAATGGGCGAGATCTGCGATGTCGGTTTGATGATGCGCCAAGTTGCAGTATGAAACGGCAATGTCGAGCTGCCCAGCAGGATTGATCGCGGTATTTACATCAAGTAGATGCATTCTCGATCTATCAGGTGACTCCTTTGCTGCAATGAGTCCATTTTCTGCCATTTGCCATTGATGGCTATTGGTCTTTGTTTGTTCAAAGCGTCCAAGATGATTAAATCCAATTTGAGCGGAGCATTCTTTTAGGTGAGCGAGTTCGCTGCCTGTATCTAAAAACTTCAAGATTCCAAAACCCAATCCCTTGTCGGGCACTGCACGTAATGTTTCTTTCACGCGTTGTATCGCGATTCCCAGATCTTCGTTGGACGATTGACGCAGATCACTGATCCTGATTTTGACAGGGAACACGGTTGTGAACCACCCGACAGTGTGGGTTAAATCAACCCCCATTTCACGTCCGTGCCCTTCAATGTCAACGACGGGGTCATTTAGGTCGCAACGGTAGTTTGTCTCCGCCCAATGTCTGAGCGCAAAGCCCAGCGCAACAAGAAATAGATCGTTAATGCCGCCGTTGTAGCTTGATGAAGCCGCGACTAGGTTTTTAGTTTGTTGTTCGTCCAGTTGGCACCTAAAGTGCTCAGCAGCCGCCAAGGTATTTAAGTCATCGTGAAAGCCATCTCTGACAGGTAATAGTGTTATTTGCTTGAGTTGTTGAAGCCAAAACAAATCTTCACTCCGCCGCAAGCCCTCTTGCCCTTGTAAGGCTAGCGTCTCTGCCCATTCGCGGAAAGATACCGTAGCGGGTGCAAGCTCTTTTGGCTCTGCCTGAGTGAGTGTATTAATGTCGTCAATGATGATGCGCCACGAAACACCGTCCACCGCATAGTGATGCACGACAAGTGCAAGTTGATGCGAGCCATCGTGACAGGTAATCCAAAGGCCAACCATGACCCCGCCCGTTTCATTTGGTGCAAGATAATCACTGAGGTCAACAAATGTATCAATCAATTTTTCACGAGCGAGCAACGGATCCATGCCCGTTAGATCCAACTCCAAGATGACCAGTTCAGGCATTGCACTGACCGGATCAATGATGAGTTGATGGGTATTTCCAGTATCGATACATCTCAATCGAAGGGCGCCATGACTTGCTCTAAGCTTGTTGAGCGCAGACTTGGTCGCTGCCAAACTGACGTGTGTTGGTGCATTCAAAAGTACAGCTTGGTTAAATGTTTTGAATGATCCTGCTAGATTCCAAAATTGATGAAATACCGGCAGCGCAGGCAATGGACCGTCTTTTACACCAATTGTTTTGGTTTTGGTCTCTTCTATTTTTTGCGCAATTGCCGCGAGGCCTTCTGGTGTCTGGTGTGTAAAAACATCTTGAACAGATAAAGATAAGCCCTTTGCTCGTGCAAGACTGACAAGTCTTATCACTGAGATACTATCACCGCCTAGCGAAAAGAAACTGTCGGTAATACTGACGTTGTTTTGATTGGTTAACAAGCAAAAAATATCACATAGGATTTTTTCTTCGGGCGTATTTGCTGCGACATTTATTGAATCATTTTGATTGCGTTGAGGTGCGGGCAGAGCGCGTTTGTCAAGCTTGCCATTTGGTGTGAACGGTAGTGCTGACAGCGTCATCAAAAAGCGTGGCACCATATATTCTGGTAGTTGTGCCGACAGGTTTTTCTGGTAAGCCTCTAAGTCGACATCATCGATTTCGATGTCTGCTCTGGGTACTAAATAAGCGACAAGTTTTTGGTCTCCATCTAAATTTAGTGCAATGACCGCAACTTGTGCGATGTCATCAGTAAGCTTGAGTAGCGCAGATTCAATTTCTCCAAGTTCGATGCGATAGCCATGGATTTTGACTTGATCATCGACTCTGCCCATAAACTCTATTGCGTTGTCTTCTCTACGCCTGGCAATGTCACCAGTTCGGTACATCCGCTGACCTGAAGTGCTGAAAGGACAAGCAATAAAGCGTTCTGCCGTCAATGCTGATCGGCCAATATAGCCACGGGCTAAGCCTGAACCTGCGATGTATAGCTCACCCAACATGCCTGGATCGACAGGCTCAAGTGCGCTGTCTAATATGAAGGCTTGCATATTAAGAAGTGGATGACCAATCGAAACAGGGCCTGAATTGGCTGTTCCATCCACATCTGGATCTAGTGCATCGCTGATTGTTGCGCAAACGGTATTTTCTGTCGGACCATACGCGTTAAACATTTTTCTGTTGCGCGCAAACTTAGAAATAATTTCCGGCGAGCAAGCCTCGCCAGCCACGACTAAGGTATTCAGTGTTGACAAGACGTTTATATCAAGCGCCGCAACTAAGGCGGGCGGCAACGTAGCGTGTGTCACATCAAACAGTTGAAGATTCTCTGATAATGCATTTGCCACTTCGACACGTGAAGTATCGGGGATTGCCAGTGCAGCCCCGGAACCAAACGCTAAAAGCATCTCCCAAACACTTGCATCGAATGCCTGAGAAGCAAATTGCAATACTCTGTCGGTTTGGTTGAGGTTAAAAACTTTCTTTTGTGCTTGAACTAAATTACAAGCTGCTGCATGAGAAATCCCAACACCTTTTGGTTGTCCAGTAGATCCTGAGGTGTAAATGACGTAAGCCAGTCCCTCTGAGTAAACCTTAACTTGCTGATTCTCCTTGCTGAGGTTTTCTTCGGACAACATTGATACTTGAATATTGACGATATCATCCTCAAAATCGAGCAAAGCGGGTAATTCAGTCGTGACGGCTAAGCTGAGACTTTCGTAGATTGATTCAGTGGATATGATTCTTTTGACACCACTGTCTTTAATAATGAATTCCAAACGTGCTGCGGGATAGTCTGGATCCAGCGGTAGGTACGCAGCACCGGTTTTAAGAGTGGCCAGTATCGACTCGATCAGTAACAATGATCGAGGCAACATCACTGCAACGATTTCGCCTGGCCCGATATTCAGAGTGCGGAGATGTCGTGCCATCTGGTTAACACTAGCGTTGAGTTGTTTGTAGCTAATGTGTTCAACTGAATTTCTTTCTTTCAGTAATAAAGCTGACTGATTTGTATACTGAACGACGGTTTGTTCGAACATCTGAACAAGATCAAGTTGATCTGTAGATGTTTGGTTTGCTTGGCTCGCAGATTGTTCGATTAATAGCCTACGCTCAGTTTCGTCTCGTAAGCGAATGGCGCCCAAGGCGGTATCACCCAAGTTCGGTAACGCATCAATGAGAAACAACAGCTTATTCATCAGGCGCTGTGCTGTTGACGCATCTAAGCGCGCGGTATCAAAGCTTAAGCGTAGACGTAAAGGCTGGCCTGGAAATACGCCTAGTGCCAGAGGGTAGGTTGTTCCATCGTGTCCAAAGCTTTCCGCGACGGTAAGATCACCGAGCGCAATTGCGGATGAATTGATAGGGAAATTTTCAAATACGAAGAGTGCTTCAAAGATAGAGGCGCCAGAGAATCCTGCGGCTGTTTGTATTTCTGCTAACCCAATATGTGCGTGTTGATCTTGTTCAGATTGGGACGCTTGTAGCCGAATAAGCCATTGAGAAAGTGTTATACCTGACGGAAGGTCTAAAAATAGTGGCAGCGTATCGATGAAAAGACCAACAGCTTGATCGATTCCGTTGGCAGGATTGATGCGCCCATTGTGTACGCTACCCACGACGATGTGACTAAGCCTGCATACTCTGCCTAAGACCAACGCATAGAGACCCAGAAGGATACTGGCCTGAGTGACGCTATACGTACGTCCAAATTGATTCAGTTTTTCGTTCAGTTTTGCATCAATCTGACCATTGATTTCACCCGTTGAATTAACATTTTCAGCAGGTTGAGAAAATTGCAGACGACTAGGTTCAATCAGTTCACTAAGATGATTTTTCCAGTAATGACGTGATGAGGCCTTATCTTGTAGTGAAAGCCACTGAAGATGATCCTGCCAAGCTAAAGGTCGCGCCAAGGACTCTGATAAGTTCCGTACGTCTCGATCATAAAAATGTGCGAGTTCACGCAATAGAATCTGGTTAGACCATCCGTCAAGAATGAGGTGATGCTGGGCAATTAGCACCACATATTTTTGCTCACTGAGTTGCCCCAGACGCATACGCACTAGAGGTGTTTTTTCAAGATCAAAGGGCAACTGTAAGTCTGATTGTTGAATCTGAATCAGACGTTGTTGATCATCACCCCTCAACTCAATAAATTGGGCATCAATAAAAGTATCTTGATGAATGATGCCAATATTCGGAAATTCGTCTGCTGGCGCAAGCGTCAATCGTAAGACTTCATGGCGTTTGACAAGACGGCCCCATGCACGCTTCATGGCGGGTATGTCTAATGCGCCCTCTAGAACCAATACGATCTGTATATGGTTTGGATCGCTAGCGTTATGAGCAAGTCTGATGCTTTCGAAAGCCAAGCCTCGCTGTGCAGCGGTGAGTGGGACAATACTTTGCAGATCTGTAGTCTGCTCAACGAGTCGATCCAGCGATGACTGGGTCACTAAGGCTGCAAGTTCTGGTTTTGCTGTGATTAGCGGAAAGTCAACAGGAGTGAAGCGATTGAAGAAGGGCGCATGCAGGCAGTGATCAGAGACTAATTGCAGCGCTGTTTCAAAACAGCGCGCAAGCGCGAGGATAGATTCGGGTTGATATGCTTGATCGCAGAAATTGATGTCAAACTGGAAGCAACCAGTCTGATCTATGATTGCATTAATCTCTAATAGGTGAAGACGTTTTCGGTTGGGATCGTCCGCTGCGCTGTTGGAATATTCATTTAGTAGTTGCCAAGTTGTGCTGTGGTGATCATTTTTCTCAAATTTACCTAGATAATTAAAGACGACCTGTGGTGTGGCCGGCGGGCTTTGTGAGAGTGCACTATTAGGATCAAGGTGACGCAAAATCCCATATCCCAGACCTTTATCGGGTAGCCCGCGTAATCTATCTTTAATTCGCCGAAGCGCCATGCCTGCACTGTTCAAATCGGTTGGGTCGATGTCTCTGACTTCGAGCTTGACAGGAAACATACTGGTGAGCCAACCAACAGTGCGCGTGAGATCAACATCCGTCTCCCTGCCGTGTCCCTCTAGGGTGATGACAAAATCGCTTGTCTGCTGCTGAAATTGATCGGTACTCCACTGACGAAACGATAAGCCAAGGGCGGCTAACAGTACTTCGTTGATTTCGTTTTGATACGTCGCCTGTGCGCGAAATATTGCTTCGGTTTGCGGAGTCGTTAACCGCCCCGAGATGGTCTTGACTTGCTTGTTTGTGTTGTCTTTTTCGTCAACGATTTGATCTTGCGGTAGTAGGTCAGTGTCAGCAAATTGTGACAACCAAAGGGTCTCTTCACCTCGTCGCTGTCCTAGTTGTCCCGCTTGAGCGAGCATGTTTGCCCAGGCAACCAGGGGCATCGTCCGCTCAGGCAGAGGTATTGTGATGTCATTGGCTAATGCCTTTAGATCGTCAAACAATATCCGCCAAGACACGCCATCTACAACAAAATGATGCAAAGTCAGAATCAATAGAGACGGAAGCTCTTTGCGCACTACCCAAAGTGCCTTCACCATACCGCCTGGTCGGTTTGGCGAGAGCTCTGTGCTCATGCGATCGATTGCAGAGCGGATCATGTTTGTATATTGGGTTGGATCGTCTTGCGCCAAGTCCAAAACTTGTATGCGTGGCATCTGTGTAGACACGGCTGAATCAACGATAAACCTTGTTTTAAGACCCTGGCCTTCTGTGCGTAAGCGTAAGGCACTGTGATGCTGAACTAAGATTTTAAGTATTTCACCTGCTACAAACTGATCAATATGTTCAGGCGCTTGCAAACACACAGTTTGATTAAATTGATTGAGCGTGTCATTGACACTTAGGTATTCTAAATAGATTGGTAAGGGGGAAACTTCTCCGACTTCAATCCAGCTCTCGGTGGTCACTGCGGGCGAATTTAGAATGACGGTTGAGAGCGCTTCCGCGTTTTGATACTTAAATATGTCACGAACACTGATGACATAGCCTGCAGCTTTGACTCGACTCACTAAACGAATAGCAGAAATACTATCGCCGCCTAGTGTAAAAAATCCATCGTCAATTCCAACTTGTTCGACGCCGGTAATCTCGCTGAAAAGTGTGCACAACAGCGCTTCTGCATGATTACGCGCGGAGCGATAGTTCAGGACGTCTGTTTGTGCCACAGGTTCTGGTAAAGCACGTCTGTCGAGCTTGCCATTGGCGCTTAGGGGCAGGGTATCGATCGCCACAAAGTAGGCCGGTACCATGTACTCGGGTAAGACACTCAGCAAGTTGGTCCGTAATTCGGTGGGCGTAGCGTGTTTATCATCTTTTCTTGAAACCAGATATGCAACTAAGCGCTGATCCCCATTAATTTTTCGAGCGATCACGGCGACCTGAGCAAGGTGGTCATTTTGACTCAGTATGGCAGCCTCGATTTCTCCGAGTTCAATTCGATAGCCCCGAATTTTCACCTGGTCATCGATGCGTCCTAGGTATTCGATCGCGCCATCTGTTCGGCGTCTGGCGAGATCGCCTGTGCGGTACATTCGCGCACCCGGTGTTCCAAAAGGACACGCAATGAATCGTTGCGCCGTTAAGTCACCTCGCCCCAGATAGCCTCGGGCGAGCCCAATTCCTGCGATATAGAGTTCACCGGCCAACCCGTGGGGCAGCGGTTCAAGCGCATCGTCAAGAATGTACAGACCAATGTTCCAGATTGGATAACCAATAGGCGGGGTATTGACGCCATCTTTGGGATCGCACGGCCAGACAGAGACGTCAATAGCGGCCTCAGTCGGTCCATAGAGATTCCATAGTTTTGTGTTGGGCAGACGCGTAAATGTTTGCGACTGTACTGCACCACTTAAGGCTTCTCCGCTCGTGACGATTTGAGTAATCGCGCTGCAGTCGCCTGCTTCGAGAGACTCAAGGAATACCGCCAACATCGACGGAACGAAATGCAATACGGTGACGCGTTGCTGCTCAATGATTCCCTTTAGATAGGCCGGATCTTTCTGGCCATCAGGACGAGCGATAACGAGTGCAGCGCCTGTCATCAGAGGTAAAAACCACTCCCAGACTGCCACATCAAAACCGATAGCTGTTTTTTGTAGCACGCGATCTTGACGGGTCAACTGCATAGTGTCTTGCATCCAGAGCAGTCGGTTCACGACAGCTTGATGCGTATTGCCAGCGCCTTTCGGTACTCCTGTGGATCCGGAGGTGTAGATGAGATAGGCGAGGTGATCTGAAACAAGGGGATGTAATCGCTCATCCGAAGCAATGCAACTGGTTGGTAAGGATTCAATGAACGTCGCCTCTGAGGCCTGGTCGAGCTCAATGACTTTTAGACGATCTTGATCTACGAGGCTTTGAACTACTGTAGGTTCGGTACTAAGCTGCTCAGTTGAATTGACAGTGGATAACAGTAATTGACGACGCGCTTTTGAGGTAATCAGCATGCCTGACTTGCTATCTGTCAACATGAAATGCAGACGGGCAAGAGGAAGTTCTGGATCTAGCGGAAGATAAGCAGCACCCGCCTTAAGTACGGCGAGCATTGCGACAATCATCTGTGCCGAACGGTCGAGCAGCACCGCTACAATTTGGTCTGGCCCTACGCCTTGGGAAATAAGATGCCGAGCGAGTTGGTTGGATTGCGCATCAATTTGCGCGTAAGTTAGGCTTGAATGTATCTGCCCATTTTCGAAAATCAGTGCAGTAGCGTCTGGCGTTCGTAGCACCTGAACATTAAATAGCGCGACCAGATCGGAAGGCTCCGCTGATAGGTCTACGCGCGGTCCCAGCGAAGAAGTGGCGACCGAAAATTTTTCATGAGAATCAAGAATGCTTAATTCAATTAATGGACGGTCCGGAGCATTGGCGATGGACTTTGCCAAGCTGATAAAACTATGCGCCCAAGTTTCAACATTTTTTTCGTCAAACAGATCAGCGTCGTACTCCATGACACACGATAGGTCTCCGTTTGATAACGGCTCCAGCACAAATGCCAAGTCAACTTTGGTTGTTGCTTGACCAACTACAATTTTCTCGGTTTGAAGGCCTGAAAATTCAAATGTTGCCTCGCCCTGATTCTGGAACGATATCAATGTTTGAAATATTGGTGTGTGATCAAGTGATCTCGCAACACCCAACTCTTCGACTAACAATTCAAATGGCAAGTCTTGATCGCTAATCGCCCCTTCAAGTTGCTTTTTTGATTGTTGAATTAATTCACGCGCACTGATCCCTTGATCAAGACATAGTGGAATAGCCAATGTATTAAGGAAGAAGCCGACAATGTGTTCGGTCTCGCTTCGCGTACGTCCAGCAATCGGAGAGCCGATCACGATATGAGATTGTCCAGCAATTCGACTCAGTGTTGCACCGTAGGTTGCTAGTAAGGACGCAAACAAGGTTGTTTGAGATTCTTTGGCAAGGGCTGTCAGTTTTTGAACAGTCGTTGACCCGAGGATCACTGACACGTAGCCCGCCTTGTGCTCTCTATCGGGATGTCTGGGGTGATCGACGGGGAGCGTCAATTGTTCAGGAATGTCGACTAATCGCTCTTTTGCACGCTTAAGTTTGTCTGCTAATTTCTTTTTTAGCGAGGCTTCTTGCCAATGCGCCCAATCACTGTATTGAATCGGCAATACTTCTAAGTTAGGTGATACATTTTCTTTAAATGCCGAATACAACAGACCCAGTTCACGACCAATAATATTCCATGATGCACCATCACCAGCGTGGTGGTGCATAGTGAGTAATAAAACATGTTCATCAGGTTTGATATTTAGCAGCAGCGCTCGGAACGGAATCTCTGCACCTAGATTAAATGCGGTGCTTGCGGCAGTCCGTATTAATCTTTCAACGATTTCGGCGCACTGCTCAGGATTATTGTTATAGGTTGAACTGAGATCTTGTACAGCGAGGACGCCTGCTTGAATAGGTGAGTCTACCAGTACGCCAGTTGGTTGCCCTTTATCATTTTCAACAATTAAGGTACGCAAAGCTTCATGTCGCTCGACGAGATAGTTCAATGCGCGAGAAAGCGCATCGTTATCGATTAGACCGTATATGCGCAGCGCCATCGGCATGTTGTATGTGGCGGCATTCTGCTCGATCCTGTCGAGAGTCCATAATCTACGCTGACCATAGGACAGCTGAATTTTAGTAGTCAAGTTTATATCTCCGTCATACCACCAGCAAAACGGATAAGCGTGGGCTCATCGTTGTTGCCGTCGATGTATTCGAGGTAGGGTGCTAAGGACTCTGGGGTGCTGAAATTGTGTCGTCTTGAAATTTGCTGGTGAGACCAAACATTACGTTGTGCCCCAGTGAGGGGTAGTAGGTCAGTTTTCAAAATAATCTTTACAAAACTAAGGAAAATGGATTGAGCATTTTTAAAATCAAATTAAATCAATATTTAAATGATCATTGACTGCAAAGAAGAATTGAGAATCTTGCCGAATAGGTAAAACAAACGGTCCCACTGAAAAGAAAAAGGCATGGCTAATCCGTAGTCATGCCCCTAGCAAGCGCGTTGATAATGCTTTAAATAAAAGCACCAAGAACTTAAAATTTTGCTTAGCGCAGAATTCCAAGTAAAGCTTAATTCATTAAAAAAATGATATAGAAATCTCCTAAATTTTATTCTGCTTTACATGCTCAAAATTGCAGTTGCGAGGGTTTGCGAGTTTATTATTGGACGCAGTTGTGACGTATTGGCAAATGAATTTTTTGATATGAATCTTTATGACGCTCTGTATGCTTTATCGTTGATATATATAGGAAAAACTGACTTTCATGCCCATTTTCAGAACTACTTTGGTGTTCAATATTCGTATTCAAAGGTGTAAACATGCTGCTCTATGACATGACTGTAGGAATGAACCCTCGCCGCGTGCGTATTTTTTTGGCGGAAAAGGGACTTACGATCCCGACCCGTCAGGTCGATGGCCTCAAACGTGAAAACCTCACCCCAGAATTCCGCGCGATTAATTCTCTAGGGAAAGTGCCGGTTCTTGAACTGGATGACGGCACGTTGCTGACCGAGTCTGTCGCCATCTGTCGTTACCTTGAGGCGCTCCATCCAGAAAAACCACTGTTTGGTCGCACCAATCTAGAAAAAGCCAAAGTGGATATGTGGACCCGACGGATCGAGTTCGAAATCGTTGCGCCGATTGTCAGCCACTTTCAACATACGGGCGAATATTGGATTGGACGCCTACAACAAGAACCCGTCTGTGGCGAGCTTGCGCGTAACCGGGCATTTGATGCATTTGCTTGGCTTGATCGTGAGCTCGCCGGTCGCGAATTTATCGCCGCGGATCACTACACGATTGCCGATATTGTTGCCCAGTGCGGCTTTTTAGTCGGCAAAGCGACCGGTACACGTATCCCGCCTGAACTCAAAGAGCTCAACCGTTGGTATACCGCTGTGGTCGCACGTCCGACTGCGAGGGCATAACAATGGACACTTCGACTGCAGTCGCAACGAAACAAAAGGTTTGCTTGATCGTAGGAGCGGGCGATGCAACGGGGAGTGCCATTGCAAAACGCTTTGCGCAAGCAGGCTTCACCGTCTGTGTGACGCGTCGCACACCCGATGCCAACGCAGCACTGGTGCAAAGTATCCAAGCTGCAGGGGGTCGTGCATTGGCATATCAACTCGATGCACGCCGCGAAGATGAGGTCATCGCACTCTTTAAAAAAATTGAAAGCGAAGTAGGGTCTCTGGAGGTCGTGGTCTTTAATGTGGGTGGAAACGTGCGCTTTCCGTTGCTAGAAATGACAGCAGAAAAATATTTCAAAACCTGGGAAATGTGTGCGATGGCCGGTTTCTTGGTCGGTCGTGAAGCCGCACGTGTGTTGTTACCTAAAGGACGCGGCACGATTTTGTTTACAGGTGCGACAGCGAGCTTAAGGGGCGGGGTAGGTTTCAGTGCTTTTGCAGGTGGTAAGGCGGCTTTGCGTGCGTTAGCGCAAAGCATGGCGCGAGAGTTTGGTCCACAGGGCTTGCACATTGCCCATGTCGTGGTAGATGGTGTGATTGACTCAGAGCGTGTTCGCAACACACAACCAGAGCGTGTTGCGGCCTTGGGGCCTGAGGGTTTGCTCGAACCAGACAGTATTGCTCGTGCCTATCTCTGGCTGCATGAACAAACCCCTGATGCTTGGACTTTTGAGTTGGATCTGCGACCAGGGGTTGAGAAGTGGTAGTTAAAACTGCAGGAGCTCTCGCGACTTATTCCTTCAATGAATCAGTGATTTCCTTGGCCTGATGGTAGCCCCCAATGCGCTTGATATAGTTCAGTAAGTCCACGAAAAAAGGTTTGAAACTGAGCGTAGAGACGTCACCGACAAGTAACAACTTGCTACGAGCACGGGTCATGCCAACGTTCATGCGACGGATGTCGGAGAGGAAACCGATTTCGCCATAGGGGTTACTCCGCGTCAATGAAATCGCAATGATATCGCGCTCCTGACCCTGAAACGAATCGACGGTGCCCACGCTCAGCCTCCGTCGCAGGAGTAGATCATTGAGCACGTCGTTTTCCTCGACGGCATCCATCAAATAGTTAATTTGAGCGCGATAGGGTGCAATCACGCCAATCGTGAGTGGTTTGTGTTCGTGTTCAGCTTGGTTGTAGGGCGCAAGGAGTTCAGTGAGACGCACGAGCAGTAAGTTCGCCTCTTCGGGGTTTGCCGTTGAGCGACTTTCGGGAAGTGTCACTTCAAGAAAGTCGCAACCGGCAGTATCGAGAAACTCCACGGGTAGATCGGGTGCGAATCGAGGATCATACGCTTCCAAGCCGGCGTGACGGACACTTTGGTGCGCGACCAATTGGCCTTTGTAGAACTTCTCTGAACTAAAACCCATAATTTGCTCGTGCATGCGGTACTGCACAGTCAGCATGCGAGCGGTATCAGGCTGGCGTTTGATACATTTTTCGAAAAGTGTTTCGCGCAGGCCTTCGCGGGCAGCTTGCTCGCTTTTCACTGTAGGCGGTAGTTGGTGGTGATCACCTGTCAGAATAATCCGCTGGCCCTTAGCAATCGGAATCCAACAGCCCGGCTCCAAGGCTTGCGCGGCTTCGTCGATAAAGACGGTTTCAAAGCTCAGGTGTCGAATGTTGCGGTTGCTGGCCCCTACGAGCGTGCAGGTGACGATTTGCACCGATTCGATCACGTCCTCGGTCATCTTGGTCTCTAAGTCGTCGGCGGCTTGAAACAGCATTCTCGCGTCATCCTTCAACAACTGGCGTTGCTGCTGCTCCTCGTAGCCAAAGCGCCGGGTGCGCTGGTTAGCGGTTTCACGATACTGTTCTGCGGTTTGACGCATCGCACGCATCTTGCTATAGCTGGCATGCGCCATCAAGCCGGCATCAAGCGTGTGCTGAAGCAGCAGATCTGACACGCGGCTTGGGTTACCTAGCCGGATGACGTTGACACCGCGTTCCGCTAACTTTTCGGTGAGCAGGTCTACGGCCGTATTTGAGGGTGCGCACACCAACACACGTCGTTCGCGACGAATGGTTTCTAGGATGGCATGTACCAACGTTGTCGTTTTTCCCGTGCCGGGCGGCCCATGGATGATGGCAACGTCTTGAGCAGTAAGCACATGGCGTAAAGCGGTGAGCTGCGAGTCGTTGAGCAGGTTGGGGTACAAAAGGTCGTCGGCCTTGTGCGCGCGAAAGCGAGCCTGTCGAGCGCCCAACAGGACGTCGCGTAGATGGGCCAACCGGTTTGCATATGCGCCCATGACATCACTGAGGGCATTGTTCATTTCGCGGTAACTGACCTCATCAAAGGTGAGGTCAATGCCCAGCGTGCCTCTATCATAGACCCAGTCGGGCAGCTCATCTTTGGTCGTGGTCAGCTGTAACGTATTGCGCCGTACGCTCGTAATGACGCCGCTAAGCGTAAGCCGTTCGGATACCGAGTGGGCAGGTGCATCAAGGAATAGTGACGCATTCTTACCTTCTTGAAACAAGTGAAGTTCCTGCCGTCTAGCTGGGCGCTCTATCTCCAATACCACTTTTCCACCAAAGCCAATTTCTTCCTTGGTGATGGTGATGGGGTACCAGGTGAGGCCGCGCTTGCGACGCTCCTTGATACTGGCACTGGTATTTTTGAGTTTGAATTGAGCTTGGTCTTCCCTTTGCTCAAGTTGCATCAGTGCACGCACGTGACGTAATTCATTTTCAACAGTGCGAGGGTCGGTGGGGATCGCGTCGATATTAGCCAAGGGAGTAGGGTTTATTTAAGGTCAGCCTGATAAAAAACGATGCCTACTCGTGAAATATGTTCTTTGAGCTCGGTATTGTCTAAGGTGTTAAACAGCGACAGGTCGATCACATAAGGCAACAGAATATCGTCAAGCGCTTGGGCGATTTTCCAGACTAAGTCTTGAGTCAGCGCTTGGCCTATCAAAGTGATGTCGATATCAGAGCTAGGTTTGAATGTGCCTAGGGCACGTGACCCATACAAGATTGCTTGTTCAATTTGTGAAAAGTTTTTAAAAATCGAACAGATTTTTGAGGTGGTATCAATGTTTAGACCGGTATCCATCATCTAAAGCTAGCGGGCTAAATCGCCGAATTTATTGGCGAGTTGATTCAGTGCTGGATAAAACTGCATCAAAATACTGTCAACAACGGCTTGAGCGACCTTGATATTGTAGGTGTGTGATGTTTGATTTCGCGCTGCGATCATTTGCATCCACACCTCACCATCTTGGATGAGTGTGTTTTGGAAAGCCACGCGACTTGCGTCACGGGATCCGACAATGTTTGTGATGCCTTGGTATTCGAGATAGTCTTTGAGCATTTTCCACGCTAATTCGTGGGTAAATTCAAAGCTTTGTATGAGACCCTGTTTCTCAAGCGAAGAGAGCTCTCTCTGTTGAGAGAGCTCTACAGCCTCAGTCAGTGACTGAAAGGCTTTTGTGTAGTTAGAGAATCGCTGTTTCCAGCGAATATCTTGTCCCATCGCATGTGTCCCAAATCAAAAAATAACTATCCTTTTGATTTTAAACGTTTTCAGTGGGTAAGATTCGCTCTAACACTGGAGTTTTAAAACCTAAACGTCACGCCCACCGCAGCACCGAACATGTTTAAGTCAACATTCGAGTTGCTAACCTTGAAATTGTAGTAGACGTTCTTGGCGACAAGTGACACATCACCCCAGTCATAGGCGCGACCAATACCCAGATAAGCCTGACTCGTAAAGCTTGAGTGCTGTCCTCCACCGGCATCAACATAAAAAGGCACGAAATAATTTGAATCACCCAGATTAAATCTGCCCTTTACGCCCGCTACGGCGGTAGTAATGTTTTCTGTAATCTTGTACTGATTAGACACATTTAAAGCAGAATCTGAGACCGTCGTCTTTGTATTGAGCCCTAAATATCGCGCACCAATCAATCCGTCGACATGTGAGGTTTTTGATGAATACAGCCTAAAATTGGGCGCGAGGGTGATCATTGAAAGCTGGGCGGACACATTCGCGTTTAAATCCGCACGTCCAACCACCTTTGCGACCGATTTACCCAGGTCTCCATACAGCGCATCAAGATAGAGACCATACTGCGGAGTACGTGCTTCTGCGGTAAGCATTGCGAGAAACTTGAGATCAGATAACAGATCGCCCAAGGTCACTTTGACTGGTTTCGAAACATTATTGTGGGAGAGAGATCCTCTCACGCCCATTCCCCATAAATATGGCGTGATGCTGAAGTTCCACTCGTCTTGTAATGATGTTGGGCTTGTTGTCGCGCTCGGGACAGGTTGTGCCGTGGCGAGCTGTGCTGCGAAGATTCCGCCAATAACAAGTGCTGTTCGTAATTTCATGAATGGATTCCAGGTGTTTTATCGAGGAAAAAGGAAGGCTATGCTTGCACGACCGCCCCATCTAGATGGGCCGCCAGGTACATTATCCAAATAGTAACGTGCTCCGACTTGAAAGGAAACTGGCATGTCGCCAATCCTGACAAGCTTAGAAATATCTGAATTCAAGGGATTTTCTGCACTTCGGAAGTCCCAGTTAAAGGTGGACTGGGGTGAGAGCAATTGGTAGCCTTCGCCTCGAATGGCACGGATGGCTTTGCCGTAATACGATTATTATTGTGATTTTCTTCGGCATGTCTAGCTGGAGTTTGGCGAGATTGTCTATAAAGTCATCCTCCCCTATTTAAGTAAGAAGGTCAATCTGATGTTGTAGGGATTCGTAGGGAATCTCGCTCGCCATTTGTCATGATGCATTTAATATTGCAGGATCTGAATTTCTTTACCGATTTTGCTTCTTAATCTAACTAAGCGAGAGTTTAAGCTATGTGCATGTGGTGTAGAAAATCTGAATTTTCCGAACATTTGACCTCTCAGTTTTCAGGAAAGCGTCGACAGATGATGCTGTTTGCAGGTGCGGGTTCGATTACTGCTGCGTTTCATGCCAGTTTGGCCGCGCAAAATGTAGAGCAGTCCGACACTGTTTTCCGTAATGGCACCATTTATCCGATGTCAGGCAACGCCAATAAAGTCGAGGCCCTGGCAGTGCGGAACGGAAAGATTTTGGCGACGGGTTCAGTCGACCAGGTTATGAGTTTGACTAAAAATAAACCGACGATCGTCAATCTCGAAGGAAGGACGGTATTTCCTGGGTTTATTGATCCACATAATCACGTGGTGCTCAGCAGCTTGTTTGATCAATTGCTGATGAATGTCGGTTTTTCAAAATACAAATCGAAAGCGGATGTCACGGCTTTCATGAAAGCAACTGCCGCTAAGACCCCTGCAGGTCAGTGGCTGGCATTTGGCTTTTATGACAATCTGCTTCAGGGCGGTGATTGGTCGATGGCTGAGTTGAATAATGTGTCAACAACCCATCCGATATTTGTTTTTTACGTCAACGGTCATGTTGGTGCAGTCAATGGTTTGGCATTTACAAAGGCCAATATTCCACAGAACATTGGTATGCTCCCTGGTGGAGGGTACTTTGGACGTGATTCCAAAGGGCAACTCAATGGAATGATTTATAACCAGCCTGCATTAATGAAGATTGTGGAGTTCGCGGTTCCAAAGCCATCTCCAGAGATATTAGAGAAGGCCGTCGTGCAATATGCGAAACAAGCTGCGGCTTCAGGCCTGACGACCCTGCACGAACCAGGAACGGTGAAGCCAGAGTGGGTAGAGTCTCTCGCAAAGCTCTCTAACCATTTGCCGATTCGATTTAGCGCAAGTTTCAGCTCAGACGCGGTGGAGGAGAGTAAAAAATATACGTCGCTTGGGCCCTCAAACCGCGCGCGCATTTTGCCAAATAGCCGGTTTTCTTTGTTCGGAATGAAATGTTGGGCCGATGGATCTAATCAAGCTGAATCTGCCGCGCAAACCCAACCCTATCTGAACACAGATAAAAAGGGTGTCGAGAGCTACACCCAAGCGCAGATGACCGAGATATGTAAAAAAGCCAAAGATGCAGGCTGGACGATGCTAGCGCATTGCCAAGGGGATGCCGCAATTGATGAATACCTCAATGCCCTCGAGTCTGTATATGGCGCGAATCCCTCAGAGGGTCTCATGCGCGTTGAGCATGCAACGATGGCGCGCCAAGACCAAATTGAAAGAATGAAAAAGCTGGGCTATGAGGCGACTTTCATGACTGACTTTGTCTATCTCTATGGTGCTGCATATAGAGATACTATTTTTGGACCTGAACGCGCAGCCTTTATGGTGCCATGCGGGGCCGCTCACAAAGCGGGACTCCAGTATTCGGTTCATTCTGACAATCCTGCTGCAGGGATGCCGCTAAATTCTTTACGCCACGTTCAGATTCAGCTCATGCGGCAATGCATCGTGGATGGGTCTGTTGTTGGTCCAAATCAGAGGGTGGATCTTGATACGGCACTGCGCGCGATCACCATCAATCCAGCTCGGCATATCGGGATGGAGCACTTGCTTGGTTCGCTTGATGTGGGCAAGGAAGCAGACCTGACGATCCTTGAAAAAGATCCTTTCCAGACCGAAATGAGCGCGATGAGCGCTATTAAAGTTTCAGAGACTTGGATTGCTGGCCAGAAAGTATTTGGTTGATACTCTAATTGCTTAATTTTTATTTTTGAGTAGTTCGATGTGTACGTGGTCTGACACAAATCTTTAGGAAACTCTTATGAAATTCTCATTGAAACTTTTGTCGGCGTTGTTGATGACACAATCCGCCTTGGTATTTGCTCAGGGAAATGCCGATACGATTTTCTATGGTGGACCGATCGTCACCGTCAATCAAAAGAATGAAGAAGTTGAGGCACTGGCCGTGCAAAACGGAAAGATTGTCGCCGTCGGTAGTAAACAATCCGTGGTCAAGGATTGGCAGTCTGATAAAACCAAGCTTGTTGATCTAAAAGGGCAAGCCTTGATGCCTGGGTTTGTCGAGCCTCATGTTCACATTATCGTGACTTCGATGTTTGAGAATTTATGGTTGAACTTAAGCAACTTTACATTACCTTACGACACGCTTGAGACCATCAGTGAAAAGCTCAAAGCCGAACTAAAAAATGTCCCACCTGGCGGTTGGTTGACCGGTTTTGGTGTGGACCCTTCACGCACTTCACCATTTATGGCTGAACTCACTTCAGATATTTTGGACAAGGTATCAACAGAAGTCCCAATTTTTATTGTGAATCAGTCCGGCCACATTGCGTATGCCAATCGTAAGGCTTTCGCACTGGCTGGCATTACGGATCAAACGCCTAATCCTGCAGGGGGAGGCATTTACGTCAAAGATGCTCAGGGTAAGTTGACTGGAAAATTAGTCGAGCCACCCTCATATCTTGCTTTTACTGCAAAGATGCCTGTTCCCTCTGAGGCTCAGCTGCTCGGTGCGATGCAGAAAACCATGAAGAAAATGGCTTCCACCGGTGTGACAACCGTTTCTGAAATGAGTGTGGGGGCTAATTTCAGCGTGGATCAAGAGGCGGGTATTTATAAAGCACTTGCAGCTAAATCAATGCTCCCCATTCGTATTCGTGGATATCTCTGGGGAGAGGCATTGCCAGTTGAGTATAGCAATATCAAACCGAATGAAGGTGATGACCGCTTACGCTTTATTGGTGTGAAATATATCTCTGATGGATCGACGCAAGGTTTAACGGCTGCACTGCATAATTCGTATGATTATCCCAAGGGGAGTAAATTTAGTGGAGATTTGGATTTTTCAGATGAGAAGATTTTTAATCTGATGAAACCATTTTTTGATCAAGGTTGGCAGATTTCCATTCACTCGAATGGTGACAAAGCGATTGATCAAACACTGAATAATTATTCAAAACTACTTGCGGGTAACCCTCGTCCTCAGGACCGTCGCTTAAGGATCGAGCACTTTACGGTGAATACTGAAGCTCAAGTTAAAAAGGCTGTGAGTTTGGGAGTGGTGCCGAGCTTTACGATTGGCCATGTGCATTATTGGGGTGATGCCTTTAATGACCAGATTCTTGGCCCAAAACGCGCAGAGCGGATTGATCCAACTGGTGATTTCAAGCGGGCGGGAGGGAGATTTTCTCTGCATAGCGACACACCCGTCTCAAATGTGGGGCCTTTGAACTACATCACCGAATCTGTCACACGTTTGACCCAGTCACCCTTGATGAAAGTCTTAGGTCCTGAGCAGCGCATCTCTGTCGATGATGCCATCCGTGGCATCACGATTGATGCGGCCTATCAGATTATGCTTGACGATAAAGTGGGCAGCCTAGAGGTTGGTAAGCTCGCAGACTTTGTTATTTTGGAACAGAATCCACGTCAGACTGATCCATTAAAGATTCGTCATATCAAGGTGAAAGAAACTTGGATCGACGGCAAGCCTGTTAGCATTCAGTAGAGATCACAGCTTAACTTTTAATTTGGAGTGTTTATGTTCAGTCACGTGATGGTGGGTGCGAATGATTTAGAAGCATCAAGAAAGTTTTACGATGCGGCTCTGGGTGCACTGGGTATGAGCCCAGGTGTGTTGAATCGCGACATTCGTTATTTTTACAGAAGCCCAACAGGTGTGTTTGCGTTTACTTTGCCTTTGGATAACAAACCTGCGACACCTGCCAATGGTGGCACGATCGGCTTTATGGCGAAATCGGCCGAGCTAGTCGATGCCTTTCACGCCGCAGGAATTGCCAATGGTGGTGTAAGTTGTGAAGATCCTCCAGGCTATCGTGAAGGTCCCGCCGGGAAAATGTATCTCGCTTATTTGCGTGACCCGATTGGGAATAAGATCTGCGCGATGTTCAGGGCGCCTAAGTAAAGCGGGATAGATGTTTAGGATAAGAAAATAGCAGCCTTAGGCTGCTATTTTTTGGAAGTGTTGATTCGTTTAGTTTGTCTTTAGCTGCCCTGCTAATTTGAGTGATGCACGCAGTGCATCATTAATACGCGTTTGCCATCCCTCGCCACTTGCGCGAAGCGCAGCAAGTACATCCGCATCTAAGCGAAGTTTTACGGGTTCTTTAGGTGTAGCAGATTTAGGTCTACCACGCGTTTTTAACTTAGAGCCTTTGTACAGGTCGGCAGAGTTGAAAAATACCTCCGTTAACTCCGGTGCATC
Source organism: Burkholderiaceae bacterium (assembly GCA_023653055.1). GTDB lineage: Bacteria > Pseudomonadota > Gammaproteobacteria > Burkholderiales > Burkholderiaceae_B > Zwartia. The sequence continues at coordinate 30,058 of JAMNXR010000019.1, forward strand.
GTCAAGATCTTTCAAGGTGGCGGGTGTAGAGCGCTTTTTCGCGGTCATTTCCTTTCCTCATGCTGATAATACGGCGAGCCTCGCCGCGAGTTGTCCAAACCAACACCACTAATCTGCTATCTAACAAACCTGCTGTGATGAATCGGTCTTCTTCGTATGCAAATCTCATATCCTGAGCCGTGAAATGTAAGCCCTCAAATATCTCAACGGCTCGCGCAAAATCTAAACCACGCTCCAGAAAAGTAATCTTTCGTTTTTCTTGATCGAATTGAATTTCCACTTATTTATTGTACCCCCATTAAATGTCATATGTCAGCCTATTGATACTGGCTAGGCTCATATTCTGAATGGGGAAGTGCGGAAGGTGCAATATGACAAAAAAGTCCTGTTTTTTAAACACCCCTATTTTCAAAACGTCCAAATAATTCAGCACACGTTGCAATACCTAAGAGGTGTTGCAACGTATGCTGGTTGATTTTCGAAATGACAGTTGTTCTATCTAGCTGCGCTGTCTGTGGGTCCGCCTGCTGAAAAACCAACAAGCAAGGTGATAGGACGGGTGGGGTAGTCTTGGGCGAGCGCGGAAGTCAATGACGCTGCACCGAATAAAACAAAGCCTATTCCCAGCATGTAATGAGAAAACTGACGGCGTGAAATCATGAATGCTCCTTTTTCTGCTTATTAATATGGACGTTTTAACTGAATACCACCTAATACGTATTTGTGGCACCAACTCGATAAAAAGTACCAGTTTGGGACGGCGTAATATGGATATTACTAACGTTAAGGGTGGAATAATCAAGTTGCGGTATGCGTTTGGTAGGCGAGTTTCAGAGTCGTTGTGTGCCAATAAACCCTTGATTTGGGCAGGACTCATTTCGCTCCAGATTGCGACTTGTTCCAGTCTATTTGGCGCATACAACGCAATGGCGGGAAATAGCTAGATCATCTGTCATTAAAATGCAATACGCTGCAAATAATATGTGACAAGAATATGAAGAGTTTCAATAAAACTGCTTAATTTTTTTTATCACATTGTTACATTTTGCGGAGTATTCGTATGAAACTGAGCTACGTATTAAAAACCGCGTTGTCAGGTGCCTTCGTTGCACTGATGGCGATGCCTGCTGTTGCGCAAAAGACTGTCTTATCGGTTTACTCCGCTCTTGAAAACGATCAACTCGGCCCCTACAAAAAAGCTTTTGAGGCAGCCCATCCTGATATCGAAATCGCGTGGGTACGTGATTCCACCGGCATTATCACTGCCCGCATTTTGGCTGAAAAAGATAATCCCCGTGCAGACGTGATTTGGGGTCTGGGTGCATCAAGTGTTGCTTTGTTTGATAGCATGGGTTTGTTGTTGCCTTATAGCCCAAAGGGTGTTGATCAGCTCAAACCCGTTTTTCGCAGCGCCAAGAACCCCACCACCTGGACTGGCCTGGATGCCTGGCTGGCAGTCATGTGTTTCAACACCATTGAAGGTGGCAAAAAGTCCATGCCAAAGCCAGAGTCATGGGCCGACTTGACCAAGCCAATTTACAAAGACTCTATCGTGATGCCTAACCCAGCCTCCTCTGGCACGGGTTATCAGGCCGTTTACGCCTGGTTGCAGTTGATGGGCGAAAAAGGTGGCTGGGAGTTTATGGATAAGCTCCATCAAAACGTCGCAGTCTATACGCACTCTGGCTCCGCACCCTGTGTACAAGCCGCTAAGGGTGAGCGTGTGGTCGGTATTGGTGCTGACATGCGCGGCGCGAAAGAGAAAACTGGCGGCGCACCGCTTGACGTGATTCTGGCCAAGGAAGGTTCACCTTGGGATATGGAAGCGACTGCCATTGTCAAAGGCACGAAAAATCTAGCGGCTGCACAAAAATTGGCAGATTTCGCCGTGACGAAGCAAGCCTATGAGATGTACGGTAAGTTCTACGCCATTGTGGGTTACCCAGGTTTAAACCCTGCGCCGCCAAACTACCCTGCCAATGCTGAAAGCTCTATGGTTAAGATCGATTTAGTCAAAATGGGTGAAGAGCGTGCCCGTATCTTGGCTGAGTGGACCAAGCGTTACGACGCGAAGTCGGCACCTAAGCCAGTCGCGAAGTAAATCTGTTGATACGGGATAGCGCCTTGCGCCATCCCGTGTGAGTTTCAGGGGCGCTAGACAAGCGCCCCTGTCTTATTGAATGTGTTTGTGTGAGTGCGATGACCGTCCCCTACCTTGATGTGAGCAATATCAACAAACGCTTTGGCCATTTCTGGGCACTGCGTGATGTCTCACTTCACATCAGCCCCGGAGAGTTTGTTTGTTTTTTAGGACCCTCTGGCTGCGGAAAGACCACGTTGCTTCGCATCATTGCCGGCTTAGAGACGCATGACAGCGGCTCAATTTTGCAAATGGGGCGAGACATCACGGGCTTACCCCCTTCGCAGCGCGACTTTGGCATCGTCTTTCAGTCTTATGCTTTATTTCCCAATTTAAATGTACGCGACAATGTGGGCTATGGCTTGCAAGGTAAAGCGTGGTCTCGGGAAAAGCGCCAAGTGCGTGTGGATGAATTATTAAGTTTGGTCGGCTTATCCGCCTCAGCGAGTCAATATCCCGCACAATTATCGGGAGGTATGCAGCAGCGTGTCGCGTTAGCGCGTGCCCTCGCGACCTCTCCTGGTTTGTTATTACTCGATGAACCACTGAGTGCCTTGGATGCAAGAGTACGTGCACATTTACGTACTGAGTTGCGACAATTACATCAGCGCCTTGGGGTGACGACGATCATGGTCACGCATGATCAAGAAGAAGCACTCAGCTTGGCCGATCGCATCGTAGTGATGAACCAGGGCTGCATCGAACAAATCGGTACACCTCAAGAAATTTACCAACAACCTCGCAGTGCCTTTGTCGCAGATTTCGTCGGTAAAACAAATCCTCTGCAAGTACAGTGGCTCTCGCCAGGACGTTTCAACTGGCACGGGGTCGAATTATGCTGTCAACACACTTCGCCGCAGACATTGGGTGAAATGTTTACATTGGCGCTCAGGCCAGAGGACATCGTGTTGCACGATCACGACCGTCCTCATCCACAGGCATTCAATTCTTATTCAGCACAAGTACAAGATCTTGAGTTTTTAGGGGCCTTTTGTCGGGTGCGGGTGCATCTTCCTATTAATGGTCAAAGTTTGGTGGCGGATGTGCCCAGCGAACAGGCTGCACGCATGGGTTTGACACGCTCCCGTCAAGTTTTTGTTGGTCTGTCTGCCGAGCGCATGCAGGTCTTTGGCCCGAACGCTAGCGCGGCGTGATGTTGACCTATTGGCGACGGCTTGACGGCGACAGCGCTTGGATGCGTGTGGGCGTATTACTGCTCGGACTATGGCTGTTAGTCACGTTAGTCTTACCTTTGGGTACTTTGCTGAGCAAGAGTTTCGAAGACGCAAATGGAACTTGGGTGGGACTGAGCAACTATGCCCGCTATTTTGAGACGCCTGCATTAACGGATTCCTTGTGGAATAGCGTGTGGGTCTCTACGTTGGTAGCGATCATTACGCTCACCTTGGCCTATGTCTATGCATTTGCATTAACGCGTAGCGCTATGCCGGGCAAAGGGGTTTTTAAGGCTTTGGCCTTAATCCCAATTTTGGCACCTTCTTTATTACCAGCGATCTCGTTGATATATTTGTTCGGCAATCAAGGGCTTTTAAAAGAGTGGCTTTTGGGCGCGTCGATTTATGGACCTCTGGGCATCGTGATTGCTCAGGTCTTTTATTGTTTTCCACATGCCTTGATGATCTTGGTGGTCGCGCTGAGTATGGCCGATGCCAGGCATTACGAAGCGGCCCGGGTGCTCGGTGCCTCGACTTTTCGCACCTTTATGACGGTGACCTTACCAGGTAGTAAATATGGTCTGATCAGTGCGGGCTTTGTGGTGTTTACCTTGGCTATTACCGACTTCGGAATTCCCAAGGTTATTGGTGGGCGGTTCAATGTGTTAGCCACCGATATTTTTAAGCAGGTGATTGGTCAGCAAAACTTTTCAATGGGTGCAGTCGTAGGCTTCGTACTGCTCTTGCCAGCTGTATTAGCGTTCGTCGCAGATCGCTGGGTACAGCACCGTCAAGTCGCGTTGCTGAGTGGTCGTTCGGTACCGTTAAAACCTTCACAACACATCCCGCGCGATACTGGCCTTTTTATTTTTTGTGCACTGGTGGCAGGCGCTTTTTTGGTGATGATAGGTATGGCAGTTTGGGCCTCCTTCGTCACACGTTGGCCTTACAACCTCAATTTAACCTGGGCAAATTATTATTTTGAAAACTTTGACAGCGAGGGTTGGAATGCGTATTTCAACTCTTTACGTATGGCCGCTTGGACAGCGGTGGTGGGTACGGTAGTCGTATTTACAGGTGCTTTTGTATTAGAAAAAACACGTGGGTTTGTTTTGATTCGTCACACTACGCAGCTGATGGCCATGCTTTCTATGGCAGTGCCAGGTTTGGTATTAGGTTTGTCCTACATCTTCTTTTTTAATGCGCCGGGTCACCCACTAGGTTTCATTTACGGCACGATGGCGATATTAGTGCTGAACTCGGTTGCGCATTTCTATACTGTGAGCCACATTACGGCAACGACAGCGCTTAAGCAGTTGGATAGTGAGTTTGAGTCAGTGTCAGCCTCACTCAAAATCTCTGTTGGTCGCATGTTCAAACGCGTCACGGTCCCGGTATGTTTACCAGCGATTCTGGATATTAGTATTTATTTTTTCGTGAATGCGATGACGACTGTTTCAGCCGTGATCTTTTTGTATGGCTCTCATACAAAATTGGCGGCAGTTTCTATTGTACAAATGGATGAAGCGGGCTCCACGGCGGCTGCTGCGGCGATGGCTGTTATGATTGTTGTAACTTCAGCTGCGGTGAAAGTCATCCATAGTCTGCTGACGCATCAGCTGCGTCAAAAAACTCAAGCTTGGCGATTACGCTGAATTCACGAGTACTTTAATGCGTAGGCGTATCGATTCAGCGCTGGCGTATAAATTTTGATAGCAGGCGGAGATAATCAAATGAGAAAAAATCATTACGTCAGAAAATTTATTATTCTATGCTGTTTAGTATCATTGAGTTCACTTACCTGGGCCTTGTCCCCGACGGTCAAAAATCCTCAGGTCGACACACCTAAGAGACTATTACTGATTGGAAATAGCTATCTCTACTACGGTGATAGCCTTCACAATGTTTTAAGAAATTTGGTGATCGCGGATCAACCTGAAATTTCTAAAGCGCTTCAATACAAGTCTGCAACCATTGGTGGCGCAAGCCTTGATCACCACAATATCGACTGGCTAACCAAACCAGGCCAAATTGGTATCAAGGAGCCTTTTGAATTGGTTATTTTGCAGGGCCATAGTGGTGCAGCCATTAACGCTAAGCAAGGTGAGACCCATATCAATGCCGCCAAGAAAGCCGCAGCACTGATTGCTGAGCGGGGTGGTAAGGTCGCTCTTTATATGCCGCATTCGTATGTCGCACCCCATAAACAGGCTGCGCCAGAAAATGTACAAAAAAATAATGACTACTACGTCAAGCTAGGTAACGAGCTCAATGCCTTGGTGATTCCCGTTGGATTAGCGTTTGCAGAAGCTTACAAGCGCGACCCCGGTTTGAAGCTTCATAAATATTACGACGGCAGCCACCCTTCAAAGGAGGGTACGTACCTTGCTGCGGCCACTGTCTATGCAGCACTTTACAATCGATCGCCTGTTGGTAACACCTTTGATGCGTTCGGTGAGGTGGATCCCAAGACGCGCTTGTTCTTGCAGCAAGTGGCTTGGGATACCGTCAAGCAGTTTTACGGTCGATAAGGGTCGGCAGTCCCAAACTTAGGGTTTGCAAGCCCCAGGTGATTGGGGCTCGATAATGGCCCATTGAATTTCGATTGGGCGGACCTGCTTGTAGCGATTCCAATACATGTGAATTGAGCCTTTCTCGGTCGCCCGATCAAGAAAACCTTTCATGCCCTCGGTGAGCGGTCGGTGTGCTTGGGCAGTATCCAGAACAATCAGTGCGCCACATTTTTTGATTAAGTCGGGCGTGATGGCGGGTGCTTGGGCTGCAATCCCATAGGGCATCACTAGGGGTTGGTCACTCGACATCACTGAGGTGACGCCGGCCACCCAGGTCTCACCAATGACTATTTTGAGTGGACCACGTTTTTTGGCGTCCCAGACTTTATCGAGCAACTCACCTTGCTGTTTCGCAGGATAGTTCGCACGTCCGACCTTACCAAGGACATCAATCAATACACCGTAATACAAGCCTACTGAGCAAGCAAACGCGATATTGATCGCGAGTCCAACACCGACCACGCGCTGTAAGGCGAGGGATGTATCGAATGTTGGAACATATCGGATGGCGAATAGCCCAATCACAACAAAATAAGCGGTTGCCCAATTCGCATTTAAATCAATCCATATGGCACCCAATGCGCATGTGATAAGCATGGGGCCAAAGGCGGTAAAGGAGACATAGCGCTCTTCGTTTGTCGCATTGGAACCGCCACGAAGCGGTTGCAAGGGCGTTCCAGCGCGCTTAAATTGCAGATTAATAATAATGAGTGCAATGAGGAGGGGAGAAAGCTTACCTAATTGGCTCAGTAAAAATTTACCGACCTCGGTAAAGTGATTGACCTCAACACCAAATTGGCGTTGCATGTATCGAATGGGGGGAGCATCCGCACGAATCAGCCATTCGATATGCGGAATCATGGCGATGCCTCCCGCCACAATCGCAATCCCGATGCCAAACATCGCACGACGATTATGTGTACGCCTGTCAAACAGCAACCACGTACCCATCACAGCAAACCAAATGCCTCCAGCATATTTGGTGAGTAAGCAAATCGCCCCCGCTACGCCTAACAGTACCCAGCGCCACCAATCTTGGTGTCGAACAGCGAGTAGTACCGCCCAAAGAAATAACGCTGTTGGAAATAGCTGCATCAAGTTGGAGCTGACTTGTAGGCCATTGATGTTATGGTAGGCCACCAAGCTTGTCAGCACCACCGTCATCAGTGCACGCGAAGGGGTTGTGACTAATAAGGCAATGCGCCAAACAACTAAGAGCATCAGGGCAACGTTGACCACGCCCGCAAGGTAAGTCACCCAGACTGCACGTCCAAATATCACCACAAAAAGATGGACCCACCAGGTCCCGATGGGCCCGAACTTTGGGTAACCCCAGTCGAAATATTGCAACCAGTTGAGCTCTTCGATACTGTCTTTATGTGGGGCGGTATGGCTCAGAATCGCGATCAAGAACCAAAACAGCGCATGAAAAACGATGAAAGCAAGTGTTACTTTGCGTAACTGATCGGCGTTATTTGCATCGAGATTTTTTAAAGAAAATTTACCTAGCATATTGACCCGCCTACGATTTAAGCCACGCATTCTTGCGATTCGCTGATTTACAAACTTTTCAACTATTACTTTTATGGAACGCCCTCGATCGTATAACGACGTCATGATATTGACATCATTTTATGACAATCTTTTTTTATTGTGCGGTGTGACAATATCGCGAACGGAGTCTCAGTCCTATGTCAGTTAAGAACCTCTTCAAAATGCTTATCAATCTGCCAATTCAGCATCAGTCTGAAGGGATGTTTAAACGATCGACGTTATTTTTAAAACGTTTGTTGACGATATTGACTCTAGCAACTGCAGGGGCGGGTGTTTGTATCGCACAGAGTTTTAGTTTTGTTGCTTTAGGCGATATGCCCTATGGTAACCAAAATCAAACATATCTTTCATATCGAAACCTTATTGAGACGATTAATCGTTCACAACCAAAGTTTTCTATCCATGTGGGAGATTTTAAGAGCGGTTCAAGCTTGTGCTCAGATCGTGAGTTCGCTGAGCAGCTCAAACATTTTGCAATGTTTGATGCGGGGGTTGTCTACACCCCTGGTGATAATGACTGGACCGATTGCTATCGATTGAATAATGGCGGCTATGACCCATTGGAAAGACTGCGTATGATCCGACAGGACTTTTTCAAGCCGGAGGTCTCTCTTGGCAAAAGTCCGCTCCGCTTAGTCAGCCAGTCACAAATTCATTCTGATTTTGATGAGTATGTCGAAAATCAGCGCTGGGTGATGGATGAGGTATTATTTGTGACCTTGCATATTGTGGGGAGTAATAATAATTTTGAATCTCGCGATGTCGAGGCGATCAAAGAGTTTTTCGAGCGTGATACAGCTAATATCGCATGGATTCGCAGTGCGTTTGAGCTCGCACAGCAAAATAAGTACAAAGCGATTGTTTTTGCCTTTCAGGCTGATGTATCGATCAGTCGATCAATGTGGGAAGATTTTCCTAGCTGGTCTGGTTTTCGAAACAGTATCGGCCAGACGCTCCTGCCCCTTGCAAAAGACTGGGCTAAGCCGGTCATGCTGATTCATGGTGACGGGCACAAATATCATTTTGATCAGCCTTTTAAATTGAAAGGCGCAGTGATACCGAATGTGACGCGTCTCGAAGTGCCGGGCGCTTCTGATGTGCGTGCGGTCAAAGTCACGATTGATTTGGAAAAAGAAAAGGTGTTTAGCACTGAGTTGCTAAAGCCCTAGTTTTTTTTATCCATCGTATCGGTGATGATGCTGTCTACCCCCATTTTTAAAAGGTTATGCGCAGTCTCTAAATCATTGACCGTATAAGCTAAGCTGTATAGGCCAAGTCGCTTAATTTCCTCGATCAATGACGCGTTATACAAGGGGAAATGACAGGCTACGGCCATGCACTGTAGAGCGTCAACGGCCTCATGCCAGTCAACCGCTAATTCGTGCATGAGGAGACCGCGGGGGAGCTCAGGCGCAACTGATTGAGCACCTCGCAGTGCCTCACGCTTAAATGAGGTGAGTAGCGGTGGAATGGACTGACCCGCCCAAAGACGCTGGGCTTCTCGGGCCACACATTGTCCTGTGAGGAAATCAAATCCTGGAGAAGGTTTAATTTCGATATTGAGTTGACAGGATTTTTCTATACAAAAGGTCGCGAGTTGCTCAAGCGTAGGAATGGACGTACCGGCAAATTGAACGCTATGCCAGCTACCCGCATCTAATGCGGCTAACTCATCCCACACATACGCGTGCGCCGAGCCTTGAACGTTCGTCGTTCGGTCGAGCGTGGCATCATGTAATAGAAACACCACTTGATCTGCACTCAGTTTGGCGTCACATTCGAACATGGTGAATCCAGAGTCAAACCCTAACTGAAACGCCGCTAGGGTATTTTCTGGTGCGGCGAGACCCGCACCACGATGCGCAATCCATTGGGGGTAAGACCATTTGTTTTTCAACACTTATCGCTCCAAGCGTTTCTTTGTGTGCGCATCAAACCAATGCATGCGTTCAGCGATAGGTTTGACATATAGCGTTTGACCGATTGTAGGAGCAACTTGCTGTGCGTCCACGCGAATCACAATCGTTTCATCACCCAGATTGCCGTGAATGAGTCGTTCTGCACCCAAAAGCTCTACCGTATCGACGATGACTGGCCAACCCTCTGACGTAAATTCAAAGTGCTCCGGCCGTACCCCTAAAATCTGACCGCTCGACGCACCCGGAGCATGCGCAAAAAGATTCATGGGTGGTGAGCCAATAAATCCAGCGACAAACAGTGACGCAGGTTTGTTGTAAATCACTTCTGGTGTATCAAACTGTTCAATCTCACCGGCATGCATGACAATGACACGATGTGCCAAGGTCATGGCTTCGACTTGATCATGCGTCACAAATAGTGTGGTGACACCGAGTCGTCGATGTAGTTTTTGTATTTCTAGCCGAGTATGTACCCGCAACTTCGCATCAAGATTTGAAAGCGGCTCGTCAAAAAGAAAAACTTTGGGTTGCCGAACAATGGCGCGACCCATCGCTACACGCTGACGTTGACCTCCAGAAAGTTCGCGGGGCTTGCGTGCTAATAGTTCGCTAATGCCTAAGATTTGTGCAGCTGCTTCAACCCGTGTTTGAATTTCAGACTTGTTAACACCCGCGATTTTAAGCGCATAGCCCATATTGGCACGCACAGTCATGTGTGGGTATAGGGCATAGTTTTGAAAGACCATTGCAATGTCACGACGGGATGGATCAATCTCATTAATGACACGATCTCCAATCATGATCTGTCCTTCGCTAATATCTTCGAGACCAGCGACCATGCGTAATAGGGTGGACTTGCCGCAACCTGAGGGACCGACGATGACGACTAATTCACCCGCAGAGATATCAGCCTCAAAGCCCCGCACTGCATGATGTCTACCTGCATCGCGGCCATAGTATTTTTGAACGTTTCGGAAACTTAGTGCTGTCATCATCAATCTCGATATGTGATTATTTCTCGTTCTCTACAAGACCTTTGACAAACCATTTTTGCATGAGCACTACGACAAATAACGGTGGTGCCATGGCTAATATTGCAGTCGCCATGATGACGTTCCACTCAGTTTGCGCATCTCCTGCAGGAATCATTCGGCGAATACCTACGATGACGGGGTACATATCCTCTTTGGTACTGATCAACAAGGGCCATAAATACTGGTTCCAGCCATAAATGAACTGAATCACGAACAGCGCAGCAATACTTGTAGCAGAGAGTGGCAAGAGAATGTCAAAGAAGAATCGAATAGGGCCTGCACCGTCTACCCTTGCAGCCTCTATTAATTCATTGGGTACAGATTTGAAAAACTGTCTAAATAAAAAAGTTGCTGTTGCAGAGGCGATTAAAGGAATAGTTAAGCCGCCGTAAGAATTGAGCATACCTAAATCGGCGACGACTTTAAATGTCGGAACGATACGCACCTCGACAGGGAGCATTAAGGTGATGAAAATACACCAGAATACAAGGCCACGGAACGGAAAGCGAAAATAGACCAGCGCAAAGGCGGAAAGTAATGAAATGATTATTTTTCCGAATGCGATGGTTAAGGCTGAGATCAGACTCACGGCCAACATGCGATACACGCTCATCCCACGCGTCCCCGAGTTTTCAGTCCCGGATAGTGCGGACATGTAGTTTTCGAGCATTTGATCGCCGGGTAAGAGCGGAATCGGCCATTGCGCCATTGCTTGCGCGGTGTGCGTGGAAGCGACCCAAGCCATATAGATTGGAAAGGCAATTACCATGACACCGAGGATCAATGTCGTATGTGCAATCGCATCTACCCAAGGTCTTTTTTCTATGGCCATCAGTAGTTCACCCGTTTGTCGATGAACTTGAATTGCAGGGCGGTCAGGAGAATGACGATCGTCATCAGGATCACAGACTGTGCGGCAGAACTGCCTAAGTCAAGCGCCTTGAAGCCATCAAAGTAAACTTTGTAAACCAAAATTTCTGTTTCTTTACCAGGACCGCCTTGCGTGGTCGCATCCACAATCCCAAAGGTATCAAAAAAGGCATAGACGATATTGATGACCAGTAAAAAGAAAAATACAGGTGATAAAAGGGGTAATTGAATAGACCAAAATCGCCGCCAAGGTCCTGCTCCATCTAGCATGGAGGCTTCGATCAGTGACTTGGGGATACTTTGTAAGCCCGCTAAGAAAAATAAAAAATTGTAAGAGATTTGTTTCCAGACAGAGGCCACGACAATCAAGGCCATGGCGTGATCGCTATTAAGTAAGGAGTTCCATTGCAAGCCAAAGGCGTCAAGCGATCGCGCAACCACGCCTACGCTAGGTGAAAACAAGAACAACCAAAGAATGCCCGCGACGGCAGGTGCAACCGCATAAGGCCAGATGAGTAAACTACGATAAATTAAGGTGGCGCGCACTACGCGATCGGCAAATACGGAAAGTAATAGCGCCAGACCGATGCCGATTGTTGCGACTAAGACAGAAAATATGCCTGTGATTTTGAAGGAATACCAGTAGGCAGGATCAACAAGGAGTGCTTTAAAGTTTTTTAAGCCCACCCACTGCACCGACATTCCAAAAGCATCGGATTCCTGAAAGGAATTGACCAATGCCTGACCCGCAGGCCAAAAGAAGAACACTAAAACGATGACGCCTTGAGGCGCAACAAGCGCCCAAGGCAACCATCGAGATTTAAAAAATACTTCTTGTTTTTGAGACATCGTATTGACGCCTGCTTAAGTGACGGATAGTCACTCAGGCAGGCATACAGGTCAATTTACTTATTTGACGCGTCAAACTTTTCAAGCAAGGCATTGCCACGCTTGGTCACCTCATCAAGTGCTTGTTGTGCTGTTTTCTTGCCAGCCCACACTTGCTCAAGCTCTTCATCGATAATCGCACGGATCTGTACATAATTGCCTAAGCGAATGCCGCGTGACTTATCGGTTGTTTTGCGGATCATTTGGTTGACAGAAATATCTGTACCTGGATTATTTTTGTAAAAACCTGAGTCTTCTGTCAGCTTAAAGGCTGCCAGTGTGACAGGAAGATATCCAGTACGCATATGATTGTCTGATTGAACTTTTGCGTCAGAGAGGTAGTTGAAAAAAGCACCAACACCTTTGTATTCTGCAGCGGGTTTGCCTGCCATCACCCACAAGCTCGCACCACCGATGATGGTGTTTTGTGGTGCACCGGCGACATCAGGGTAGTAAGGGAGTGTCGAAACTGCAAACTTGAATTTTGCATTCTTGACGATACCTGCGTAAGCAGCTGAGGAGTTAAACGAGATCGCGCACTCACCAGACTCAAACGAAGGGGCAGGGGCTGCACCGCGGCCTTTGTAGACAAACAGACCGTCTTTTGCCATTTGCGCTAGATTGTCGATATGACGGACATGCAAAGGTGAGTTGGCGACTAAGCGAGCGTTAGGACCTGACATTCCGTTGCCCTGAGTGGCAAGCTCAGTATTGTGCCAAGTTGAAAAGCTTTCAAGTTGTGTCCAGCCCTGCCATGCGGTTGTGATGGGGCACTTGTGGCCATTGGCTTTAAGTTTCTCAGCAGCGGCTTTAATTTCTGGCCAAGTAGTAGGTAATTTGTCTGTGTTGACACCCGCAGCTTTTAACGCGTCGAGGTTGAGCCATGTCACCGTTGTTGAGCTGTTGAACGGGAACGACATCATTTCACCGGTTGGGGCTGTGTAGTAACCCGAAACCGCAGAAATGTATGAATTTGGATCAAACTTGAAGCCGTTGTCGAGCATGACTTTTGATGCAGGTACAACAACGCCTTTGGAGGCCATCATTGTTGCGGTGCCCACTTCAAATACCTGAAGAATATGTGGAGGCTGACCGGCTCTAAATGCGGCGATCGCAGCTGTCATTGCTTCTGGATAGGTCCCTTTGAAAACGGGGACAACGACGTAATCATTTTGGCGCTTGTTAAAGTCACCTGCGACATCATTGACCCAATCGTTTAGCGCACCTGACATGGCGTGCCACCAGATGATTTCAGTCTTAGCTTGAGCCTGTGCTGTGAGGTGAGTACCTGCCACCATTGCTAAAGCTGTAGCAAGGGTTGCTAATTTTTTCATCATTTGTATTCTCCATCGAATATGAACTAGTCGTCTAGTTTCATTGACGATAAAGAGTTTTCATTTCAAATTAATGACAGTTTCTGTTTGGCTTTGACAGAGGCGAGAGCGATTAGCGCCATATGGGGAACTGTTACAGCCGCTAAACCAATAAAAATAAACTTTAGGATCAGTGCATTAATCGGTAAGTTCGGCCATAACCACCAGAGCACACCGAGTAGCATTAGGGTTGCCAAGGTGTAAATCACCATCATTCGCATTAAGCGAGGATGGACTGCAGTCGGAGCAGCGCTAAACTCACCATACAGATGACGTGGGCTGTGTAACAGGCAAAAATACAGGGTGAAGTAAAGAAGTGGTGGTGTGAAATACGCCAGCGCAATGAGTGTGAGAAACTCTAAGCTGGTATGCCATTGCCGCTTCCAAGCGGTGATAGCGATCAGGATGGCGACTGTCGTCCCGAGAAGCCATTCCGGCAGCGCGAGGGTGATGGCAAGTTTGCCCCCCTCGATACCCGAGAGCTGTTGAAAAATCATCTCTACAGCTTGAGTGTGAAAGCCAATGGGCATCAATAGTAAAAGAGCGCCTGTAATGAGGCGTATGGGCATGCTGAGTGAGGGCATCCAGTCCGCAGAGAAGTGCCAGGCACTGATGCTTAAAAAAATGATCAGACTGAGCGCTGGACACCACCACCAAAATAACACTACGAGTGCCGCGAGTGCGAGATACCCTGCGTTGAATAAAATTTTTTGTTGTAGCGAATTGTTTAATCCAATGCGTTCAGCAATCCAAGGGTCGAGTGCACCGTGGGGCAAACCAAACAAGGCGATCACAATACCTAAAATGATCAGTTGTGCGGTGGGTGAAATAAAGTCGAACGATATATTCAGTAAAACAATGCAGAGTAGCGCTGATAAGGGGAAAACGCGTTGCGCACTTTTTAAAAGTGTCAGGATGAGCGGCGATGGCGACGGCTTCATCATTTTCTTTGAAAGAGATTTGACAAGAGTGCTTGAATAAATGGTTTTTTAGGCAAGCACATGACAATGTGGAGATAGTCGATCAAGCTGGCGCGATCATTCATAAAACGGATAAAGCGCTCGGTCTGCGTCTTACCTAGTAACTTATTAAAAAGAGTTGGTGCAAGACTTGGTTGAGATTGAATGACCGAAAGAAAAAGTTGATCCATCTTTTGAAGCCAAAATTTGGATAATGTCTGAGGAACAACGGTGCCTTGTTTGCAGTAATGTTCCGCGCATTGTTCTGCCCAGCGTTGAATTCTCATAAAGCCGTAGCCCGATGAGGGTCGCAAGGCACCGCCTCCCAAGCCAGCACGGGGCGGATCGCTACGGTGGATGGGTAAACCCATTGGGAGATTGCCATACTCTATGCGAAGAGATTGCGAATCAGTCAAACCACGCTCGGCGAGTAACTGATCGAAGGCCTCTCTGAGTGCCTCTGCCGGATATGGTCGGCTTGCGAAAAGTGTGAGTTCGATCAGTAGACGATCTTGTCCGAGGGGTAAGAGATAGGTAAAACAAAACTCACCGTCCAACAGACGCATATCTGTCATGAGCTCTAAGGTAAAGTGCTCGGTGTTGATGCCATGGCCAAGTTGAATCTCTGCTCCTAAAAAGCATTGATACAACGCGGATTGTTCAAAATGTGTTGAACTGGGAGGTCGGGTATCGATGACTTGTTTGGCGAAAAAGCTTCCTTGTGTCGTTTCAATGTTCCACCCGTCCTCTTGTTTTATAAGGTTGATGACCGTTGTGCCCAGTCTTGAGGCAATGGATGGGCATTGGTTGATTTTCTTCCAGCAATCTAGATAAAAATCAGAAGAGCGGATGTATTGATAAGGATGCAGGCTGCTGCTTTTTGTTTCAATCGCTTGCCCCTGTAACCCGAAATGCCAAGTTGTCCAACGGTGACTGACCAACCTAGAGAGCGCATGTTCTGGGGTCGACCAGAAACACCAGCTACGATCGTCTTGGTAGTGTGTGCGTGGTTCTAAAATAATGATTGATCGAGTCGTTTGGCGATCGGCAAGCTCTCTGGCTAGTGAAAGACCTGCACAACCCCCACCAATGATCGCGAGATCAACGCGTTGCGTTGGTTCCAAAGCAGTCTTGTATATGTTGGTGGAGTGGACGTGCATGGTCGGGGTTCGATTTTCGTAAGCTTGGATGCAAAGCGTAACGTATCAGCGCCGAAGTTGCACAAAGTACTTTACGTGGCTGAGAGACGATGGCACGTCGATCCCAAGAGCGATAGTCTGCCTGCGCGATTGTTTGGCCAATCTCTCCATAAACATGCGCAGCAACGATGATGCTGTAGCGGGCAGCCGGAGGCAGATACACGACGCCACTCAAGCCGCTTTGATAATACTCTTTTGCTAACGTGAGCAGTCTTTTGGTGGATGCTTGTAGGCTGAGCGCTTGCTGTGCATTTGGAGACAGAATCTCCTGTGCCGTCATACTGCCGAGCCATGTTGCAGGTAAATAGATGCGGCCGAGCCTCGCATCTTGTCCCACATCACGTGCGATATTGGTCAGTTGCATCGCAATACCCAAGTCAATCGCAAACGGCCACGCTTGCTTGGGCTGAACGTCCAGCACTTCACACATCATTAAGCCTACAGTTCCTGCAACTTGATAGGCATAGCGCAGTAAATGCCTTTCATCTTGGATATGTTGCATGTTCAGATCAGATTGAATGCCCTCAATCAGAGATAAGACAGGCGCCTGCGGCATCGCCAATTCTTGCATTAAGGCGATCATGTCCATCACGCAAGCTTGGTCAGTGTGACCACTTTGGATAGCGCTTTTGATGCAGTCTAACTCTTGCGTGGCCAAGAGGGGATCGCTCGCCTCATCGGCAACATCGTCTACGTAGCGGCAAAAAGCATATAGTCGTGCTGCGCGCGCCCGGTACTTTGGCGCGAGTAAATGACTCGCGAAGTAAAAACTTCGCCCGTGCGATTTGAGAACCGCCAGGGCTTGATCCTTGGCAGGTGTCATAGGCGCTGACTCAATTCGACTTCTGGCAGAAGTCGGTCCACTACTTTCGCTGAGGAGACAACGCCAGGCAGTCCTGCACCTGGATGAGTTCCCGCACCCACAAGAAATAAGTTGGCGGGACCTTCGCCTCGATTATGAAAGCGAAACCAAGCAGATTGGCTGAAAATCGGCGATACAGAAAAACCAGCGCCGTCAGGAGAGAGGTAGCGGTCTTTGAAGTCGACGGGTGTCATAAAGAACTGATCAACGATGTGTTCGCGCAAGCCGGGGAGGGTGCGTTCGCCCAGCGCGTCAATAACACGATCGGCTAGGAGCGGACCCGTTTTTTCCCAGTCAATATTGGCTTGTAAATTGGGGACAGGCACAAGCGCATAAAAACTATCGCCGCCCTCAGGTGCAAAACTCGGATCGGTTGCGGTCGGTCGATGGAGATAAATCGAAAAATCGTCTGCTAACACTTTGCGATTAAAAATGTCATCGAGCAATTCTTTATAACGCGGTCCCATCCAAATGGTGTGGTGAGCGACCTTTGGATATTGCTTGTTTGTCCCAAAAAAGAGTACGAACAATCCCATCGATTTGCGCCAACGATCCGCTTTAAAGCGTGCCGTCCATGTGGTGGCTTGTTTTGGTAAAAGATCTTTATAGAGATGAACGGGGTCTGCGTTAGAAATCACGTAATCGCAGCGGAGATTTTCCTTGTGACCCTCTCCGTTCTCTATTTCGACACTTTTAATATCTCCGTTTTGATTGGTTAACGAGGTGACCGTGGTGTTTAATTTAATCTCTACACCTTGCTCAACCATGAGCGTGCCCAGCGCATCGACTAAAGCGCCCGTACCTCCCATGGCGAAGTGCACACCATGTGCTTGCTCCAGAAAATGAATCAGTCCGTAGATGCAGGTGGTATCAAAGGGGTTACCCCCCACTAGCAAGGGCTGAATAGAAAACGCTTGGCGTAAATAATCACTTTTAAGATAACGACACACCATTTGCCAGACTGTTCGCCATGCCCCCAGTCTTGCGAGGTGCGGGATTTGCGCAAACATGAAGGCCATGCTGTGAAAGGGGCGGTCTGAGAGCTTGGTAAAGCCAATGTCATAAAGCTTTTTAGACTGTTCAAGTAAACGCAGGTAGCCTTCGACATCATCAGGATTGATCCGTCTAATTTCAGCTAACGTGTCCTCGAGTGTGCCCCCATAATCAAAATGGTTGCCATCGGAAAATTCAAAGCGATACCAGGGCTTGAGGGGTACGAGTTTGACGTGGTCATGCAAAGATTGACCGAATAGTGCGAAGAGTTCTTCAAAGAGAAAAGGGGCCGTTAAAACAGTCGGACCTGCGTCGTGTTTGAATCCGGCCCGTTCAAAGACTTGTGCCCGGCCTCCGAGGCGCGGACAACGATCAATCAATGTGACTGCGTACCCTTTTTTGCGGGCGCGTAGCGCCGCGGCTATTCCTCCAAAACCACCGCCAATGACTACTACCTGGCTCATGCTTCCTCGAGACTGAGTTTGCCGCACAGACTCATTAGAAATTCACCACTGTGGGCAGGTAATTGGGCTGCATGCGTTTCGGCCTTGAGCAGGTGCGTCTGCATCACATGCATCGCTTCTGTGGTGGCCAAGGTTTTGTCTAGGTGCAGTTGCTCTAAAACGCTAATGATATTGCAGGTGCCGCGCGTTTGGTCGTCATGGACGTCATTGAGGTCATCGGCAATCTGGTAGGCTACTGCAAAGGATTGACCTGCGATAGTGGCATCAGTCAGTGCATTGTTTTGTTGACTAGCAATCATGACAAGCTCCAGCGGTAAGGCTAGTAGGCTACCAGACTTGAGGGTGGCAATATTGAGATAACCCTCTAGATTGACGGGCTGTGCTGCATAAGACAGATCGAGTGTCTGACCGCAGATCAAGTCTGCAGTTCTTTGATGAAGGTGAGAGACGAGCCGATGGGAATCAGGCTGGCTCTGGTGAATGGTGTCGAAGGCTGCTGAGAGCATCAAGGTTCCCGCGCACATCGCGGTACTTTTGTCGAAACGAGACCACGCGGCTTCTTTTCCACGGCGTTGGGTATCGCCATCTTGAATGTCGTCATGCAATAGCGAGGCATTATGAATGAGTTCACAGCCGGCGGCGAGGGCGATACACCTATTGTCGCTTAGACCAAGCGCAAGGCCCGCAGTGAGCGCTAATCTTGCTCTGGCACAACTGGCATTGCTATCAAAATGATAAATAATTAGATCGTTTAGTTTTTTTGCATCAGTACGACAAAGTTTGTTCAGAATGAGCGCATCCATTTTGCGCAACAACGCTTCTATCTTTATATCTGCTTGGGCGTCATATGTACTCATTCGCACATCCTAAAAAACAATCCCTGGTCAACGTTGCTGACCAGGGATTGGATCATGCCAAAGTCACTTAACTGTGACGGTTGGACAGACTTAGTTGGTCGAACCTTGTGACTTGCGAACTGCGATCATGAAAATCATGACGCCGAACATTGCTTTAGCCACGATGTCGGAAATGGTGTAACCCACTTCGATCACTGTTGTTGCAGTGCCGCCATTTAAAGACATGACAAACGGTGCAAAGTAAACGATTGGGTAGAAAGACCATGACAGGACCACAACCCAACGTGCTGCGCTGATCAGTCCGCGGACGTCAGCAGGTTGCTTTTCGATCGACTCGGACAAACCTGAGAACAAGTTGATCACGATGTACAGGAAAGGAATCATCGACAACGCGCCCCACAGCAAGCGTGTATTGTCGATACCGCCGGAGACTTCACCTGGGTAACCAAGCACGATCATCAAGGCAGCTGCAACACCGAGCTTGACGCTCTTGTCGATTGTTTCTGCACGACTCAAACCCATGACCAGAATCAATTCGATCAAGAGAAG
>JAMNXR010000002.1 GCA_023653055.1 Burkholderiaceae bacterium
GGCGTCACGTCATTGACGGTGCCTTGGGAAACTTTGCTGATTTCAACGATTTTGTATGTCGTCTTGCCATTGATCGCGGGTGTATTGACGCGTGAGGCCTTGTTGCGCAAGTCGCCAACCGCAGTCAGCCGTTTTGTGGCGATGCTCAAGCCTTGGTCAATTGTGGGGTTGATCGCGACCGTTGTGTTGTTGTTTGGCTTTCAGGCACGCACGATTGTGGCGCAACCATTAGTGATCGGCATGATTGCGATCCCTTTAATTTTGCAGACGTATGGCATTTTTGCTGTGAGTTGGCTGGGCGCGCGTTGGCTCAAACTACCCCGCGACATCGCTGGACCCGCCTGTTTGATCGGGACGTCAAACTTTTTCGAGTTGGCGGTGGCGGTCGCGATTTCTTTGTTTGGGTTGAATTCAGGTGCGGCGCTGGCCACGGTGGTGGGGGTACTGGTCGAAGTGCCGGTGATGCTTTCGCTGGTCTGGTTACTGAACCGTGGTCGGGCTTGACGCGTTAACGTTTGACGCGCCTAAGCCAGACCCGCTTAAGCTAGACCCGCTTGGAACCCACGCCATTGGCCAGAGCCAAGCCCGTAAAAATAAGTAAAACGCCTAAAAGGGTGCGCAACGTAAAGTGCTCGTCCATCAGCGTCCAGCCCCAGAACAGTCCTACGACCGGGACGAGATAAGACACCGTCATGGCGCGTGCCGGACCGATATGCTGAATCAAGCGGTAATACAAGACATACGCAACAGCCGAGCACAGCACCGCCAACACCAGTGCTGCGAGCCAAGCTGTTCCAGTCACCGGCTCGGTGGGCCACCAGTACCAAGCAAGCGGAAGGAGCAACACCCCACTTGTGAGCGAAGAGCCCGTCGCGTTTACAAACGGACTAAACGACGACAGGTACTTTTTGGCGTAACACGCTGAAAGTGCATAACAAACTGGGCCAAGCACGGCTGCGGCCAGCGCCAGGGTCGAGTTGCTCAAGGCGAGTTCAAAGCGCTCCCAGACCAGAAACGTGATGCCGAGTAAACCAATGATGAGTCCCAGTGCACCTGTCACGGTTAAGCGAATCCCTAGCCATAGCCAAGCCACTAACGCACCCCAGAGCGGTGTGACGGCATTGATGACCGAGATCGTGCCGGAGGGAATGTGCAGCGCGGCATAGGCCGACAGCATATAGGGCAGACTCGAGTCCAACAGCCCGAGAGGAATAAAGTTTTTCCAATGTTTGAACAGGGTCCAGACTTCGCGTCTAAAGGCTAACACCAGCAATAACATCAGTCCCGCGATCATCGTTCTCAAAAAGATAAGAGGAGCAGGACCAAATTCGGCGACGCCGATTTGAATCAAAAGAAAAGAGCTTCCCCAAAAAAAGGAAAGCAGTAATAGTTCGAAAACGCTATGAGGACGCATGCGCAATAGTATCCGCTTAAAATGTTTCAAACTCTCGAAGGTCCACGGACGATTGTGGCTTCGCTCAAATGACGCTTTTCTACTTGTATTTGCTAAGTGATGACATATCGAAATTTTCTCTGGTTCATTTTTGCTGCAGCGTGCGTACGCTTGGTCTTGCTCGGCTTTTCGCCGCTCATGGACACCACTGAAGCGCGTTATGGCGAAATCTCGCGCATTATGTTTGAGCTCAATGACTGGGTGACGCCGTGGTTTACCTATGACGTACCGTTTTGGGGCAAGCCTCCTCTGGCGTTCTGGATCACGGCCATTAGTTTCAATATCTTTGGCGTCAATGAGTTTGCCGCGCGCTTTCCGCACTGGTTGGCGGGCATGGTGGTGCTCTGGATCCTCTGGGGCATGCGCCCGCGCAGTGGCTCGACGGGGGCGACCTACGCAATCGCTCTGTTACTAGGCTCCGTCATGTTTTTTGTGGCCTCAGGGATGGTCATGATGGATATGGCCTTGGTGATTGGAACGACCTTGGCGATGCGTGGATTTTGGAATGGTTTGCATGGAGATGAGGCGCGGCGTGGTTCTGAGCGGTGGCTGCTATTTATAGGTTTAGGGATTTCTTTACTGGCCAAGGGGCCGGTAGGGGTCGTGTTAACAGGCCTGCCTTGCGGAATCTGGGCCTTGGTATCGGGTAATCTTCGGGTCATCTGGCGTGATTTGCCTTGGATCCGCGGGTTGTTAATGACCGCTGCCATTGCGCTGCCTTGGTATGTGATTGCTGAGTTGCGTTCGCCTGGCTTTATCAACTATTTCATTGTGGGCGAGCACTTCCATCGCTTTGTTACACCAGGTTGGAAAGGTGACTTATACGGCACGGCACATGTCTTTCCCTATGGCACCATTTGGCTGTTCATGATGGCGGATGTGTTGCCTTGGACGATTCTGTTTCCTATTTTGGCTTGGCAGACGCGCGCTTCACGTGCAGAGGTTGCCACCCCGCACACGCAGTCTATTGAGACGGCCAGCCCCGCCTCTTGGCGCAACTATTTGCTCCTCTGGGCGTTTATGCCAGCGGTCTTTTTTACGATGGCGGGCAATATTATCTGGCCGTACGTCATGCCAGGCTTACCAGCGTTAGCGTTATTGGTGGGGGGGTGGTTGACCACCCGCGCCAATCAAAATCTGGTGCGGATCAATCTGTCGCTAGGTCTGTCGATCACGATGGTGCTCGCGGTGGGTTTTAACGCCAGTATGCCCTTTACTGGTCGCAGCAATGATTTGGCCGCTAAGACCTTGATCGAGGACTACCGGACGCGTCAGCCAGAAGGGCTGCCCTTGATTTACTTGGGTCATCGACCATTTTCCGCGTCTTTTTACAGTCAGGGAAAGGCCTTGCTTGAAAAGACCCCGGAGAGTCTGGCAAAAAAGCTAGAGACGACTCCCGCCTTTGTAGCGATCCGCACATCCAATTTAGCCTACATGCCTCCATCTTTGCTCGCAGGCCTCGAGCCCTTGAGCAAGCACGGCTACTTTACGTTGTTTCGCCAGAAGAGCGTTTCAGGGGCAGTGCCAGGGTCACCAGCCAGCAAGTGATCAGCATCAAGGCTGAGCCTATCAGCGCATAGAGGAGGCCACCCCATTGATATAACAAACCTGAAAGCAGGGTGCCGATAAAGCGGCCCAAGGCGTTGGCTGCATAATAAAAACCAACGTCCTCGGCTGCTTTTTCTGAACCGGCATAGGCCAAAACTAAATACGAGTGCACAGAAGAATTCACGGCAAACGCAAAGCCAAATGCGGCCAAGCCCACGACAACGCCCCATTCGAGATGGCTGACGTCAAGCCACACTAGTAAACACAGCACGACGGTGACCAAGGCAAGGATGGCCGACCAGTGACGGGCGGCGGGCACCTCATTGCTCAAGCCGTCTTCACTGCGCCGCACCAGCGAGGGTGCCATCGCCTGCACAAAGCCATAGCCGATTGTCCACGCGGCGAGAAAGCCGCCCACCATCGTAAACGTCCAGCCTGAAGCGTATAGAAATACGGGCACACCAACGACGAACCACACGTCCCGCGCACCAAACAGCACGACACGTGCAGCGGCGAGCAGATTAATGCCACGGTTTTTGGCAAACAGTTCCTTGGCGGATTTGGAGGCTTTGCTTTTTCCCATCATGGGGGGGAGCGAAAACACGACGCCCACCAAAATCAACGCCAATAGCGCTGCCATGATCCAAAGCGAACCCTGAAAGCCGACCTGATCGAGCAATAGGCCGCCCAGAAAGAAGCCCACACCCTTCATGGCATTTTTGCTGCCAGTAAACCAAGCGACCCACTTAAATAATTGGCCCGAGGCTTGTCCAGCGGTGATTTTGATAGCGGATTTGCTTGCGGTCTTGGTCAGGTCCTTGGCCACACCACATACGCCTTGCGCCATCACGACCCAGGCGACGGATACTGCTGCCGTCCATTCGGGTGACAGTGCGGAGAGCAGCAGAAAGCCGACAATCTGGGTGACTAAACCCACCATCAGCATGCGCGAAATACCAAAGCGCGTGGCTAACCATCCGCCCAGCAGATTGGCGACTACGCCAGCAGCTTCGTACAGCAAAAATAGAAAGGCGAGGGCAAAGGGTGAATAACCCAGTCGGTAAAAATGCAGCAATACCAACATGCGCAAGGCGCCGTCCGTGAGCGTGAACCCCCAGTATGCGGAGGTCACAATGGCATAGTTGCGTGCGGCGTGTGTCGACATGGGGACTAAATACCCTGTGCTTGCATATGGCAGGCAAGGTCGATCATGCGGCAGGAGTACCCCATTTCGTTGTCATACCACGCGTACACCTTGAGTAGTGTGCCATCGGTCACCATGGTGGAGGGGGCATCTACGATGGCGCTACGTGTGTCACCTGCATAATCGACGCTGACTAAGGGGCGGGTTTCGATGCCAAGGATGCCCGCTAGGCTGCCTTGAGCTGCTTGCGTAAACAACGCATTGACTTCCTCGACCGTGGTTTCGCGCTTGAGCTCAAACACACAGTCGGTCAATGAGGCATTGAGCACGGGGGCACGGACGGCGTGGCCGTTGAGCTTGCCTTTTAAATCTGGATAAATCAAGGTGATCGCGGTCGCGCTGCCTGTGGTGGTGGGCGCGAGACTCTGCATGGCGCTGCGGGCACGACGCAAATCTTTGTGGGGCGCATCGACGACGAGATTGGTATTGGTTGGATCGTGGATGGTGGTGATTTGGCCATGACGAATGCCAATACTTTCGTGGATCACTTTGACGACAGGTGCCAGGCAATTGGTGGTGCATGACGCGGCTGTCACGATTTTATTTTGTGTGGTGTCGTAGAGGTGTTCGTTGACACCCACGACAACATTGAGGACGTTACCGACCTTGACGGGCGCGGCGACGATCACGCGCTTGGCACCGCGGTCAAAGTGGCCCTGAATGGTCTCAGGGGTCAAAAACTTGCCTGTGCACTCCAGCACGACGTCCACACCCAAGTCACCCCAGGGGATATCTCCAGGTGCGGCATGCGAGGAAAAGGAAACGGAGCGCTTGCCGATCCTAATGGTGCTGTCACCTTCGACCTCGATATCTTCTTTCCAGCGGCCCTGAACAGAGTCAAAAGTCAGCAGATGTGCGGTCGCAGCGATCCCGCCCTTGAGTTCGTTGAGATGGACGACCTCGAGCCGATTGTTGCGGCGAGGATCGTCGTCGGGACGATGTGCAGCGCCCAAAGCCGCCCGCAGGGCTAAGCGTCCAATCCTACCCATGCCATTGATGCCAACTTTCATCGCCTATCCATCCTCAATATGTTTACCTTTACGCATCCCATTTATAAAACATTTAGATTGCAAACACATGACAGTGCGATGACAGGTCACCTCTGTCTCAGGCTATCATGCCCGATTGCTATGTGGAGCCCCGACCAATGAAGCCTTTCGCTTATCTGAATAATTGGCATATTGAGCAACCTGCAACCCGTTTTGACCGGGCGATTCGTGACAGTGGTTTGCCGCTGGTTGAGTTTAAAACCAATGTTGGCGAGTTTCCGACCACTACGGATTTTTCGGGGGTGTTTGTGGGGGCGAGCGTTGCAGGCGCCTACGATCAGGACGCGTGGGTGGCTCAGGCGCATGACTCCGTGCGATTGCTCGCGCATGCCCAAGTGCCGATGCTGGGTTTGTGTTTCGGCAGTCAGCTGCTGGCCTCGGCCTTGATGGGACATGATCAGGTATTTAAGCGCGGCTCACGCAATACAGGTTATTCAGAGGTGGAGTTTACGGAAGCCGCCAAGAACGATCCATTGACGCAAGATTTTCCTAAGCTTGTACGTACCTTTCATTGGCATGGCGATGAAATCAAAGCCGATCATCCAGATATGGTGATTTTGGCGCGCAATGGCGATTGCGGTAATCAGATCTGGAAATGGCAGCATGGCCCGGTTTGGGGCATTCAGCCTCATCCGGAGATGGACCGCACACAAATTTGTCAATTTTTGGAAAAAAACCGCGACTGGTTTCTGGCCGAAGGCAAAGACGTCGATGCCTTGATCGCCGGTGCCGAAGAAAACGAACAGCTTGGTGCGATTTTTGATCGTTTTATGACACTGGTGCGCGCGCAACAGATTGCTTGACCCTTGCATGATGTCATGTTTTAGGACTGGGGGCGGCGCAGGATTGTAGCCATTCCAGGGAGACGAAATCCAGGGCACGTTTATGCGTAGACTCAAGAAAAACCAGTGGGGCCACACCGGCTTCAAACGCCTCTTTCCAACGTAACGCACACAAGCACCAGCGATCGCCTGGCTTGAGTCCTGGAAAGCGGTAGTGTGGCATGGGCGTGGACAAGTCATTGCCGCGTTGTTTGGAAAACGCTAAAAACTCTTGGGTCATTTTGGCGCAGATCACATGCGAGCCCAAATCATCAGCCTGTGTGTTGCAGCAGCCATCCCTAAAATAACCCGTCAACGGGTCATAAGAGCAAGCGATCAATGCAGTGCCAAGTACGTTCATAATTCAATTCCTTCGTGTCGCGCCACTTTTTCCAGCGCGTGTTCAAACAAGGCTCGGGCCGAGCCGGAGACTGAAGTGAGATACGCATGCAAGTGTGCGTCTTCAGTACTTTTGTTTAAACACTCCTGACTATACTGCTCAAAGCTCGCGAGCTGGGCAATGATTTCAGCGACATGCTTTGGACATTCGCACAGCACGTTGGTTGAAATCCCCGCAACACGCGCAAGCGTTTCATCTGAGTATTTGCGTGCAGGAATCATGGCGCTCGGTGCGACTTCGCGCAAAGTATGGTTGGCTTCGACTGTCAGGACTGAGCGAATGAGTTCTGCGAGCTCATAATCAGAAATCGGCTCACGCCGCACCAGCATGCCCGCAGCGCGCATCGCATGTGCAACTTGGTCGCGCCCAAAGTTGTAAATCACAATCACTTGAGTGGCTTTGTTTATTTCTTTGACGACTTCGATGTCGCGCATCACGATTTCGTGCAAGGTATTGACTTTAATCAGCAAGATTTCGGCGGGTTTTTCAAACGGGCCAGACTGTGCTGACGCGAGATCCGCAAAGATGTCTGTGACTTCAACGCTGTCACAAAGGATGTTGAGCGCAAACTTTTTTGCCTCAATGCGCCGAGCGAGACCTAGCCCTATGACCGCCATGGCAACATGTTGCGCGGAGGTAGGACGCTCCTCGAGCGTTTTCCCGTTGCGATGTTTGTGATGCAGTTGGCTAAGTGCCTGGACGTTGAGGTTGGCGATTGTGCTAATGCCATGCCCCTCATCACAAAGTTGTTTGATCAGCGTGGCACGTAGCAAGTCCTCTTCGCCATACAGGCGATGCTGTCCTTCTGTTTTGATAGGCGTAAACGCGGCGTAGCGTGACTCCCAAACTCTAAGGGTTGGAACGGGTATGCCTGCCAGTTTGGAAATGGTACCGATCCGATAACTGTGGTTTTTTAACTCTGCGGACATTGGCGTCTCAATAAAAGCATTGATTGAATAGATATTGAATAGATTACAGCATATTTTTTATGTAGATATGGTTAATGGATATAGATATTTGATGGAATTGAATAGAAATTGCCGTATATTTGAGTCTTGAATCTACTCGTCACATGACTAAGGATTAAAAATGAGCGCCAACGAATCGAAACATGCTCTGAGCCTTGTCGTATTGCTCGCGGGGTTGCCCAACGGCGAAGCTCTGACTACGCAAGACCTTGCCAGGCACTTGGACTTATCTGTTTCCTATGTCGAGAATCTCTTAAAAGGTTTGCGGACACGCCAGCTTTTGAAATCCAACCGTGGACCCCGTGGTGGCCATCGGTTTGATGGTGATCTGACCGCTTTGAGTGTTTGGGACGTGGTCTCGATTTTCGGTGGAGCCGAATTGCCACCGGCAGAGCCTAGTGAAAACGGTCATGTCACCGCATGGCTTGAAGCGGAGTATGAACACATTAAAAACGAGTTTCTAAAAGCTGTCCCGCTGATCAAGCTCCTTGGCCACTCCGGTGAGATCGATTTTGCGCTCGAGTGGGAAATGACAGCCGATGATTTCAAACCCGTGTTGGATTCACTGGCACTTAACGCTTTGGAACACGATGAAGACTATGCACACTCCGAGCGAGATCTCAAGAATCATCGAGATGGCGTGGGAAGATCGTACGCCCTTTGAGGCAATAGCGCGTCAGTTTGGGCTCAGCGAGCCGCAAGTGATTACACTGATGCGTAGAGAGCTTAAACAGTCTTCTTTTCGACTGTGGCGCGCCCGGGTGACTGGGCGCATTACTAAACATGTGACGCGTCGTCCCGCCGAAATGAATGATGGCGGTCGTCACACTGCGTGTTTGGGACAGCCCGCTCGCCCTCGCTAAGCTTCAATATCAATAGGAAAATCATGCAAGAAGACAAAAGATGCTGTGGGTCGGGAACCTGCATCATTAATGAGGAAGGGGTATGCTGGTGTGGTCAACGCTGGAACGGCGAAAAGATGTGCTTCGATGTTCAGGCTCCGACACCAGATGAATCCAACGACAGCGAGTAGCTGTCGCACCTCGAGCGAGCGATGTCAATCCAAACACTGCAGCCCCCACTGACGCACGCCTCTGACCTGCGGGAGCGCATTGAGCAGCAAGGATTTGCCGTGTTGAGCGCGGAAAGCGTTGCGCAGTTGAGTGGGGCGTCTTTAGCAGCACTCCAGCATCTCGAATCGACGTGGACGTCGCTGTCACCGGATCAGTATCTCAAGGATGGCGGACGTTATCGTTACCGCCGACACAGCAGCTATGTAATCAACGCTGATGACGTGACACTGGTTGAGCATCGCGCGCACTGGCAACCTCTTTCCTACAACGCACTACACGGCGGGATGCACCGCTGGTTTGAACCCGTTGAGTCACACGTCTCTCAAGACCCCGCTTGGCAAGCGCTGTTGCGCTTTCTTGGTCGTGTCGCGTCTGAGATGCATGGCGCACAAACTTGGTTTACTGAAGCACACCAGTTTCGTATCGACACGGCCGGCGGCATTGGCCGCCCCACACCAGAGGGGGCGCATCGAGATGGCGTGCATCTGGTCGCGGTGTTTATGGTGGGGCGTCATCACATCAAAGGTGGTGAGACGCGGGTGTTCAATATGACGACACCTTTTGGTCAACGCTTTACCCTTTCACAACCTTGGTCTGTTTTGTTGCTAGACGACGAGCGTGTGATCCACGAAACGACACCGATTCAGCCCACAGATGAAAACGGCTGTCGTGACACTTTGGTCGTGACGCTGAGAGCGAAAGCGTTTCTCGACGACCCTGCCATGCTCAAGGTGTAAGCGCGCGCTTATTTTTTTTGAATATTTCCGATCGAGTATTGACCGTTGGTGTCGAACGCCTCAAAGACGACTTCGTCACCGGGTGAAAGAGACTTCAGCAGTTCGGGTTTTTTTGCGACAAACACCATCGTCATAGGCGGCATATCAAGCGCTTTGATTTCGCCATGACGGATTGAGATTTTGTTGTTGTCCAAATCGATCCGTCGCACCACACCCTCGGCCTTAGCTTGCGCAAACGCGCTGCCATTTAGTCCGAATGTCATCCCTAAGGTGCTGATCGTTAGCCCGAGCGCGAGCACACACTTTTTAATACGCATTATTTTGCTCCTGGCGTCACATTAATTTTCCCGACCATCCCCGCAGAATAATGACCAGGTAACAAGCAAGCAAAATCAAACTGTCCAGCGCGATTGAAATTCCAAATGATATCAGCGCTTTTTCCGGGAGAAACGTGCGCCATATAGGGCTCATCGTGCTCCATGTTTGGATGTTTTTTCATCATCTCTGCGTGCGTGTCCAGCTCCTGCTTGGTGCCAATGACCAGTTCGTGCATGACCTTGCCTGAGTTTTTAACCCTTAATCTGACGACTTCACCTTGCTTGATGGTGAGTTGATCCGGCACGAAGCGCATCGTGTCCAACATCGTGATTTCAATCGTGCGGGTGACGGTACTTTCATCACCGCCGATACCCCATTCCTTTTGTTCCTTTGGCATCGTGTTGGAGGCAGCGTGCTTGGCTTGATGTGCCAGGGTAGGGAGGGTCAAGGTCGCAAGCGATAGACCTAGCACTAAAGGAGCAAGTATATTTTTCATGAAGGTTCAGTGTTTGTGTGAGCTGTTGTTAGATTGATTTGGTTTACGTACTTGAGCGTTGCCATTGTCAGTCGTCACGCCCGCAGATGCTGGATTCTCTCGACTGACGGGTGGCGTGCTACCCCTGTATTCATAGGCTTGCGTACCGGGTGGTTGCTTGTACCAGCCCGGATCTGAATAGTCATTAGGCTTTAAATCCTCTCGGACCTTGAGCATGGTAAACATGCCGCCCATGCCAATCGGACCATAAGGTCCGGTGCCTGTCATCATGGGGATCGTATTGGGGGGCAACTCCATTTCCATTTCTTTCATGTCGTACATGCCACGCTCACCCATGACCATGTAGTCAGGGACAACTTTTTGAATGCGGCCCACCAGACCTTGGTGGTTGATACCAATCATGGTCGGGACGTCATGGCCCATCGCACCCATGGTGTGGTGACTCTTGTGACAATGCACTGCCCAGTCTCCCGGCTCATCGGCGATAAATTCGATTTGACGCATCTGACCGACTGCGATGTCTTGTGTCACCTCGGGCCAGCGGGCAGAAACAGGGACAGGGCCGCCATCCGTACCGGTGAGCTCAAACTCAATGCCATGCACATGAAACGGATGATTCGTCATAGTCAGGTTGCCAACCCGGATGCGAACGCGATCGCCGAGTTTAGCGACCATGGGTGAGATTCCCGGATACACGCGACTGTTAAAAGCCCAAATATTAAAGTCCAACATGGTATTGACCTTGGGCGTCTTGCTGCCAGGCTCGACATCAAAAGCGTTAAGCAACAAGCAGTAATCGCGATCCACTTCACTGATGTTGGGATGCTTGGCTTTTGGGTGTGTGACCCAAAAGCCCATCATGCCCATCGCCATTTGGGTCATTTCATCGGCATGGGGGTGGTACATAAAGGTACCCGGCCGTTTTGCGACAAACTCATATACAAAGGTTTTGCCAACCGGAATGGGAGGTTGATTGAGACCGCTCACTCCGTCCATGCCATTTGGCAGTCTCTGGCCATGCCAGTGAATAGTGGTTTTTTCAGGAAGTCGATTGGTCACAAAAATACGGACGCGATCACCCTCGACGACTTCGACTGTGGGGCCAGGACTTTGGCCGTTATAGCCCCACATATTGACTTTGAAACCGGGTGACATCTCGCGCACAACGGGTTCGGCAACGAGATGAAACTCTTTCACACCTTCATTCATGCGATAAGGCAGTGTCCAGCCATTGAGGGTGACAACCGGGCGATAGCGCGCTTCTGGCCCTTCGGTCTCTGGACCGCGCCATGGCGGTGCTGTGCCTGCGCTCGGTTGGTAAATGGGCTCAGGTACGTTGGCTAGCGCCTGTTTGTTGACGGTTGCCGCCGTCACGGTACCGGCTAGACTAATAAGCGCTTGATGGATAAAGTCTCTGCGTTCCATAGTTGATCAATGGCCTTTGCTAGAAGAGCTGCTGCTGTTCGGACTACCTGCATTGCTGCCAGGGCCCGCATAGGGTGCACCAGCTAACACGGCACGCATGTCTGCAAGGGCGATCCAAAATGATTGCTTGGCTTGGGTCACTGCCAGCTCGGCCTGCATTTTGGCTTGTGCTTTAGCGATTAACTCCCAAGTGCTGATGAACATACCGTTGTAGCGCATGAGGGCTTCCTCTTCTGCGCTGCCGTACAGGTTTTGCAAGGTATTCAAGATGTCAGAGGCCTGCGTATGTGTAGCGCGCAAATGCTCTCGGGCTTGTAGTAAGTCACTTTTGGTCTGGATACGCATACGCGAGGCATCAGCCCGTGCTTTGATGGCTTTGTCCAGATCGTGATTCCAGAGAATCTTGGTGCGATCAAGTGTGGGAATGCTGCTTGTCCAGCTTGTACTGGCGGCGATTAAGCTGTCAAGTTGCTGCCGCCACTGCTCTAACATGTCAGGCCCCACAATCTTTTCATAGTATTGTGCTTCTTTTTCCATGAAGCTGTATTGTGGGTGTCGTGCCAAGAGTTCCGTTTGTTGTTGATCCAACGGGATCAGCAATTCAGATAAACCGTTTCGGCTGAGCGGTTTAGGCAAGGCGTTGGGGAGTCGCCATTGGTCTGAGCCCAGCTGTGTGAGAAGTTTTTGTCGACTATTCAATGCGGCTTGATCTGCAAGCAGCAATTGGTTGCGCGCGGTTTGGTAACTAATCTCCACATCGACCAATCGATTGCGTCCCCAGTTGCCGACTTTTTCCATCCGCTTGGCGAGTTCGAGTGAAACGCTAGCCGCCTCTGTCAGGCGAGTCTGTATATTTAACTGCTCCTTTGCGGAAACCGCTTCAATCCAAAGCTTCTGTGTAGTTTGAAGGAGCATAAGCAGCTGGGTATCTCGGGCGTATTTTTCCAGATTACTAATGGCCTGACCGGAGAGCAAGTCAGCATGCAGAGACAAAACGGCTTTGCGCGCAGCTTCCTCAGAAAGCTCAGGCGCAGAGGTATCCTCTTTAAAGGCGCCAAACGTCAGACTGGGGTCACGCTCGATGCGACCACGCTCGGCCTTCAGCAGGTCAATATGACCGCGTGCGTAGCGACCTACCTCGCTGTTCGCGTTGCGCCATCTTTGGCTTTCTGATTCTTGAGAAGCGCGAGCAGAGGGAGAGGCATTTTGCGAATGTGCAACTGAAAATGACCCTAGTGCCAATAGCGCAGGAAGAATCATCAGCATGGATCTCATTAGCGTCCCTGAGGGGCGGACATCAAGCGGTCGCATCGGTATGTGCATCAATTTTAAAATTACGGAAACTCTACTGTAGTATGGCAAGGTCAACAATGACGTGACACCAAGATTACAAAATTGTTATGTAGCAAGCAGGGGGATACTCAGTTGAAAATACTGCTGATTGAAGACGAACCCAAAACTGGGGATTATTTGCGCCAAGGCTTGCGCGAGGCAGGATTCTCTGTTGATCTTGTTCAAGATGGTTTGGATGGCTTGCATCTTGGCATTGAGGGTGGCCAAGATCTCATTATTCTCGATGTCATGCTCCCGCGCATGGATGGTTGGGGGGTCTTGCAGGCACTGGCGCAGGCAGGTGTCCCCACGCCCGTGATTTTTCTCACCGCGCGCGATCAGGTCGAGGAGCGTGTGCGGGGACTTGAGCTCGGTGCAGCGGATTACTTGGTGAAACCTTTTTCTTTTGCAGAGCTATTGGCGCGGGTGCGCAATGTGCTGCGACGTGGTAGACCTTCGCTTGAGAGTGCGACTTTACAAGTGGCAGACTTGGAGGTTGACGTCATGCGGCGTCGCGTGACGCGGGCAGGGCGTCGGATTGATTTGACACCCAAAGAGTTTGGCTTGCTTGAGTTGCTGATGCGTCGCCAAGGTGAAGTCTTGCCGCGTTCGTTGATTGCTTCACTGGTGTGGGATATGAATTTTGATAGTGATACCAACGTCATCGAGGTGGCGATGCGTAGATTGCGCGCCAAGGTCGATGAGGGATTTGATGTGCGACTGATTCAGACCGTACGCGGAATGGGTTATGTCTTGGACAATGGGAAGTTGGGGTGATGTTGCGACGTTTGACGCTTGTGACACGATTGACGATCCTCTATGCGCTGGTGTCGGCCCTTGTGCTGAGTGGCCTAGGTTTGATGGTGGCACGCGCGACCTATGCGCATTTTGTGGACCTGGATCTGGCTTACCTCCAAGGCAAGGCGAGTCTTGTAAAAAGTAGTCTGACCCAAGAGCAGGATTCGACGGCGCTTCAAGTACTCATGATGCAGCAGATGCGCAGTCATGAGGGGCTTTATATCGTCATCGATAAAGGCACGTCAGAGCCACTTAAGTTTGAAGGGGTTGATTTTTCTTCTTTGCGAGACGCTCAGATTGCATCGGGTCAAACCTATGACTGGAAAAATCAAGATCTCGATTTGCGCGGGATCAAAATGCCCCTGACAAACGGTGAACAGTTGTTATTGGCACTAGATACGCATCACCACACACACTTCATGAGCCAGCTTCACTTCACCCTTGCGTTGTATTTGTTGTGTGCAACGATATTGAGTGGTCTGTTGGGTTGGTGGGCCGCGCGACGAGGGTTGACACCTTTGCGCGTGATGCATGAGCACGCTCGAAAAATTGATGCAAATCAATTGAATGTGCGAATGCCTACGACAGAAAGTTCTCTAGAGTTGGCCGAGCTCGCACAAGGCCTCAATCAGATGTTAGAGCGGTTGGAAACGGATTTCGAGGGACTCTCGGAGTTTTCTGGTGATTTGGCGCATGAGTTACGTACGCCCATTACCAATCTGCTTACCCAAACACAGGTGACGTTGACGCGCGAGCGAGATGCCGAGGTTTATCGAGAAATTTTGGCGTCTAACGCTGAGGAGTTTCAGCGGCTTGCACGGATGGTGTCGGATATGTTGTATCTCGCGAAAACGGAAAATGGCCTAGAGTTGCCTCATCGCGAATCGGTCTTGCTCGAGCGAGAGGTGCAGTCACTTTTTGATTTTTATGAAGCCGTTGCAGAGGAGGCGGAGCTTGGCTTGAGCGTGCAAGGCGCGGCGACGATTGATGGTGATCGTGTGATGATGCAGCGCGCAATCGGCAATCTGCTTTCAAATGCGCTTCGTCATGCCCGCATGCACTCTATCGTACGGGTGACGATTGTGGCGCACGTTGACACCGTAGAACTGAGCGTCATCAACGAAGGGCAACCGATTGATCCTGCCTGGATACCCCGATTATTCGATCGGTTTTTTCGTATTGAGAAGTCGCGGCCTCATCCGGAACATAGTGGCACGGGCCTCGGACTCTCCATCACCCAGTCGATCATGATCGCGCATGGCGGCACAATTCGTGTCGCGTCAAATGAAAAAAACACCCGTTTTACGCTGGTGTTTCCAAATCACTTGCGTCGCGCCACCATCAACACATAGTTACCGTCTTTGTAGTAACCCACCCGAAAATTCAAAGGCTGCACGTCTTGACGTTGCGCATACGCGCGCGCGAGATCGCCATGATAGCTTTGAAAAGCGTGGTGCGCGGTCACGAACTTGCCGAACAAGGTGCTATTGAATTTTTGGCTGAGCGCGGTGTAGTTCACTCCTGTTTCGTCCTGCACCACAAGTGGCGCATGGTCGAGGACTGCATTCGCAATCATATTGAAGTTGGCATTTTGCGGGAGGTGCGAGGCAGCTTTGAAAAGCGTTGGATTAAAGGCCATCTGTTGCACGAATTTGAAATGGTCAGGCGCTGCTTGTAACCCTTGATTCGATAAGTCGATTCTGAGGTAATCCAGCACAATTGGATTGCCATTTTTAGTCGCGTTAAAACGTACGGAGCTCCAAAGCGTAGTCTCAAGAGGCAGCTCCTCTACTTCGCCATTTGCGCCCACCTTGATCGGAGTCACGCGTTCGATGTCAAAGCCTTGTAG
Organism: Burkholderiaceae bacterium; assembly: GCA_023653055.1. Taxonomy (GTDB): domain Bacteria; phylum Pseudomonadota; class Gammaproteobacteria; order Burkholderiales; family Burkholderiaceae_B; genus Zwartia. Next base: position 15,472 of record JAMNXR010000002.1, read on the forward strand.
CTTTAGAAAGATAGCGAGAAAGGTACTCGCACCGATTTTTCCTTGGCTGGCGTAGTAATAGCGCTCTAAATATTCCGTCACAAAAAAACCATGCGTCCCGTAGAGCTGCCAAGCAGAAGTCAGTTGCTCCAAGCTTTGGTCGGTAATCAGGGGTGAGTACGCACCAAGATTCATCGGACGACCCGCATGCTGCATCGCGATCATGACGTAACGCTTGGCATCGGGAAAGAGTTTATGAACCGTGGTGAAGTCAGGACCAGAAAAGGGGTAGAAAATCGTATCCGTCGTCTGACCGATATTTTGTTTTGCCCAATCGATCATGGGAAGACCAATTTTTTTGGTGTATTTAGCCCAGTTATTTTCGACTTCTTTTGCGTACAACTTCCACTTCAAATTATCGTTGACATTGCTTGGTAGACCTGACGAAGGTTCTTTGCCAGTAAGCAATGTGGCAATTTCCTGGAGTTGGGATGCCGAAGGTGCTGGGGTAGAAACTGTTTGTGCCTGAATACTGACTGCTGTAGCGAGAGAACACAAAAATAGGGCGATTTTTCTTGTCATTGAGGTAATTATCATTGTTTTTCTACTGGATATCGCAGTTCAGGTTTTTTAGAAGGTGCAATTTTAATGTAAAGATTTTAGAGTGGGCGCCGCAACTGTAATTTTAAGTTATTCTTAGATTTGTTGTTGCTCATTCGGTGTGTGTGCTGCGAGGATGCGATCGAGTTTTAAGATGTCAGCTAGGGGTAAAGCTTTTGAAAAAAGAAAGCCTTGTCCAAGATGGCATCCGTTATTCATTAACACTTCTCGTTGCAACTCTGTTTCTACGCCTTCTGCGATGATCTCTAGGCCGAGTGAAGTGCCGAGCGCAATGATACTTTTCACGATTTTTTGGTTGGTTTGATCGTCGATATCACGGACAAAATCTCGATCAATTTTGAGCTTTTGGAAAGGAAGGCTGCCGAGTCGTGAAAGCGAGGAGTAGCCTTTTCCAAAATCATCGATTGCAAGTTTTAATCCCATACCAATGAGCATTTGCAGTTGCAGATGCAGCTGAATAGATTGAGGACTCTGTGAAAGTTCTGACTCTGTCAGTTCTAGTACAAGGCCATCCAGGCAATCGACATCCCGCTCCAGGTGATTGGCAAAAAATGTCGTGATTTCTTGTTTGACAAAAAAGTGCGGAGAAATGTTGACTGCAATGGCTACACCCTTAAAGTGTGCGTCAATAAATGGTTTGTCAGCCATCACCTTGTTCAGAATCGCGACAGTGACTAAGTTAATGAGGTTAGTCTGCTCTGCGATCTCAATAAACTCCCCGGGTGACATCGTCCCGAGTTCGGCGTCTGTCCAGCGTGCAAGTGCCTCAAAACCAAGGATTCTGCCCGTGGAGAGCTCGACGCAAGGCTGATAGTAGGGAATGATTAGCCCCTGCGTGAGTGCAAGTGTCAATTTTTCATGGATGGTATTGAGACGTTGGGCGCGCGCTTGAATGTTTTTGCTATACCAAACCAACTGTGAGCGCCCAGTTTCTTTGGCGACGCGCAAGGCCATATCTGCTGCAGTGAGCAAACCGTTTAATTCTTGCGCGTCATCTGGATATATCGCAGCGCCTGCACTAAAGCTTGTGTGGATCAATCTCGGTTCGCTGATGCCTGCATCAACTGTAAAGGTGTGGGCCAGTTGACGTAACGTTTGCAGTAAGTTGGGCAGCTGCTGTTTGTTGTGAATGAGTGCAATAAATTCATCGCCCGAACGACGGCATAAAAAAGAACCTTCGGGCAGACATGCCTTCAGATGCTCACTGAGCTTGATGATCACCAGATCACCTTCTTCGTGTCCATACTTGTCGTTGATTATCTTGAGATGATCAAGATCGATGAAAATCAACGCGCAAGAAAAGTCTTTATCTGGATGCGCAAGCAATGGGGTGATGTGATCGACAAATGCCCGATAGTTTGGCATTCCAGTTAACTGATCGTTATAGCTCAGCTCTCGTAACTGGTTTTCTGCTTGTTTCAGTGGACGGATATCCGAAAATAGTGCGATATTTCCTAAGTGTTGTCCGTTTTCTGCGCGTAATCTTGAGGCAGACAGCATGACGGGGATGAGGCGGCCTTCTACGTCTTTAAAGTATGTTTCACCCCGCCACTCACCAAAGCGATCGATGCTTTGTGAAATGAGATGTTGAGAAATCGCTTCGCCAGTAGGCGATTGATGGATATCTCTGTAGAGTACGCCCGACTTTTGTCCTAGCAGCTGAGATTTTGTTTGACCCGTGATTTTGAGCAGGGCTGGATTCACATCAATGATGTCTCCATTCATATCCGTGACCATGATGGCCTCAGCTGCATTATCGAAAATTCTTGAAAAGGTTGAGAGCTGTTTGTTCAAGACTTGTTGCGTACTCAACATTTGCTGTAGCGAAGTAAAAAGTAAAGAAATTTCATCGTGTTGCTCATCTTTGGCAACGGTGACTTCTTTGCCAGCCACAATATCTCTTGCCTGCTCAAGCAATGCATTCAGTCGCGCGGTAGTGTTGCGCGCAAAACTAAGAGACCATTTTTTGAGTCTATGGAGTAATAGTGCGCCGGTCAACAATATCAGCACAAAACAAAAAGTGATGACGAATAGAGAGTTCAGCGCAGATTGTTGGACCGTGAGGTGCAGCGCAAGTTTTTGACTTTGACCTGAAACGAGAAAGTCAGCTTCGGTTTGCTGAATCCAAATACCTTGCTTGGGGAGAGCCGGCAGATTGTTCTGCATGCCAATGTTAACCGTCACACCTTTTGGCAAATCAATCGTCTCAATGAGTTTATTTAAATCAAAACTAAGAAGAAGAATACCCAGAGGTGTATCGATAAAAGGTGCATTGACCACTAATGTCGTCAAGAGCAGGCTTTGACCGTCCTGCGCTGTTTCGATTGTATGTTTTGACTGATTGGTCTGAACGGTGTGCGAAATGAGTTGTTGCGCCTGGGGGATATTTATATCCACAGCGCGACTTTCGATTACTGGGCGACCTCGATCGTCCAGCAACTCAATTTTATGAATGGCATTTTGATTGATTTTTTGGAAAAGAGGTTCGAGATAGGCCTCCCGTCCACCGGAGTCTGTGAGCGCAGCCCATAGCAAGGGCGACTCTGCGAGCACATTCATATCGCGGATCTTACCGGAAACCTCAGTACTCACTTTGGTGATCACGAGTTCTTGGACGTGTTCGAGTTTGCTGACGCGGTAGATATAAAGACTCAACACTGCAATGATGAGCACGGCAAGTGCCGTCAATGCGAGAGACCACCCGACGATTGAAATCAGTTTCTTTTCTATCTGATACTGCAAAGAGTTCGTCTTCGTCTGCAAAGATGTCCAGAAGTAACAAAACAAAAAATTATGTTAACGTGAATTGAAGCCCAACATCGGAGAAATGCTATATGTTTGAAAGGTTTATAAAAGGTCGGTCGCTCGAGACGGCTAAAAAGACAGCCTTGAACTTACTCTCTGAAAAGGGCGATACCAATGCCCAAAGCATGGCGTCCAAGCTCTTAGAGACTTTTCACAACCTTGATCGGGCGGAGCAGCTCAGTTTTTTTGAGTTTATGGCGGACCGTTTTAATCCTGAGCCTGCAGCCGTTCTCGCTGCGGCACAACGCTATGCAGACCGCCCTGATCATGCGAGTTTGAGTAATCTGTTTCATACGGTTGAACCCGCAAGACAAGAGTTAGTGAGACGTTTAAATCGCGCGATCGGTGGAACGCACTCAATTGTTCAAATGCGCGAAAGACTGCTGGGTCATTTAAAAGCGCATCCAGGGCTCAAGTCGGTCGACATAGATATTCAGCACGTCTTTAGTTCTTGGTTCAATCCAGGATTCTTGGAGCTCCATGAAATTACGTGGTCTTCGCCGGCGATCTTGCTCGAAAAAATCATCAAACACGAGTCTGTGCACGCGATTGATGGTTGGGACGACTTACGCAGACGCCTACAGCCGGATCGCCGATGTTTTGCCTTTTTCCATCCCCAGTTGCCGGGAGAGCCTCTTATTTTTGTCGAAGTTGCGCTGGTACCGACGATTGCGCGAGAGATTGGCACATTGCTCGACAAAAAGGCTGAGCCCCTTGAGTCCAAGAAATTTAAGACTGCAATCTTTTATTCAATTAGTAACTGCCAGCCGGGACTCAAAGGCGTTTCGCTAGGTAACTTTCTGATTAAGCGAGTCGCTGAAAAAATTCAGCAAGAGATTCCGTCGGTCAAAACCTTTTGCACATTGTCACCTATCCCAGGCTTTACAAAATGGCTGGATTCGGGCGTCAAGGCTGAGCAGTTTGATTTGACGCCCGCCAAGCGTGCGAAGGTTGAACATGCCTTTAAGCTTTTACGCGACAAAGGTCAGCCATGGGCCAAGATACTCGCGGCAGGATGGACGAGTCTCAATGTCAGCCCAGAAGAACAAGCGGCTTTGCTGTGTGTGTGTTTTGTGTACTTGACGCAAGCGTCCTGTACAAAAGAGGGGGATGCGGTGGCGAAATTCCACCTGTCAAATGGTGCGCAACTTTTTAACATTAACTGGGCGGCTGACCTGTCTAAAAAGGGTGTCGCGCAATCTTGTAGTTTGATGGTCAACTATTTATACGAGTTGGATGCGGTTGAAAATAACCACGAAGCTTTTGTGAATAAGACTGTGGTGTATGCAAAGAGTCTAGAAAAGTTAGTATGAAACCTAGGGTTTATCGGGAGACGATCTATACCTATGAGGGTATAAACTACCGAATCATAAAAGCTGATAGTGTTTTTAAATTAATTTAAGCAAGGAGTGTTAAGTGCTAAATAAACTCATACGTCACGTCGGATTAGCTCTTGGTGTTTTAGCGGTTGCTGCGTCACCCATCGCTTCGGCACAACAGTGGCCAGTCAAGCCGGTTACTTTTGTTTCGCCCTTTCCTCCAGGTGGCTCCGTTGATCCTCTGGCCCGTTTGTTTGCGGTGAAGTTGAGCGAGGCGCTCGGTCAACAGTTTATCGTTGAAAACCGGACCGGTGCCTCAGGCTCTATCGGAACAGCGTATGTTGCGAAAGCACCTGCTGATGGTTACACATTTGTGTTTGTGTTTGACACGCATGCAACAAACCCATACTTGTTGCCAAAGATGACCTATGACACCCTCAAGGACTTGACGCCTGTGATGTTGGTGGGGACCGCGCCCATGGCCTTTGCCACTTCGCCTAACAAGCCATATAAAAACTTTACGGATTACGTCAAAGCTGCAAAAGCTAAACCAGATACGTTGAGCTATGGCTCAGTCGGCAGCGGTAGCTTGGGTCACCTTGCGATGACAATGCTTGAGAAAGACGGTAAATTCAAGGTTGTGCATGCCCCCTACAAGGGCGGTGGTCCAATGTCCATCGACATTATGGGCGGCCAAATCGATGGTGGTATTGGTTCAATCGCCGTGTTGGGTAACCATATTCGCAGCGGAAAAATGCGCGCCTTGGCTGTGACCAGCGAAACGCGTGCGCCTTCATTGCCCGATGTGCCAACAATGGCCGAGCTGGGCTTTAAGGGTTTTTCAGCCGAAGCCTGGTGGGCTGTGTATGCGCCAACAGGTACACCTAAGGCAATCATCGACAAGCTCAATGCTGAAATGGTCAAAATCACCAAGATGCCTGACGTCAATAAACAATTGACGGAAGTACAAGGCATGAACCTCAAAGCCAGCACACCCGAAGCACTCGCCAAGTTCACGCAATCCGAGATGGATCGCTGGTCCAAGGTCATCAAGGAAAACAACATTAAACCTGATTAATGTTTTGATCTGAAATTGTATGTAAAACGCCCCTCTCGGGGCGTTTTTTTCAACTGTAATTAGTACATGCTATTTAGTGCACCGCGTATAAGCGTTCAGGTGTCACAAAGTTTTTGCCACGCCGCGAGAGTAGAGCGGCTTTAATCTGTGCATCAATAGCGGGATCTGTATCGGTGAGTAAGACAGGTTGATAGCCAAGGTGAATGAGCCATTCTTGTAGCTCCCATTCGTCGTTCACAATGGGTTCCATAGCTGCACGAAGATAGATGCCGAGCTCCTCTGAGGACTCGCGTGCGAGTTTATAGACACGCGGCAACCATCTTGCACACGCTGCGCCGTGCGGCACACCTTTCAGAAGAGTATCTTCATAAGAGAGGGCATGTACGAGGGCCGTCTCAGTTAAGGCCATCGCTTGACCCGCCCAGAGCGATGCTTGACTCATTTCAGCTCTGAGAGCAATGTCATGGGGGTGATCAATGAGTCCTGGCAAGGCCCGTGTAATCTGCTGCGCAGCCGACATCGCGAACGCAAAGGCCTTTGGCACGCGCTGGAGATTCCAGATTGCTTCTAAAGCGTGGGCAAGGGCATCCACACCGCTATCTCGCGTGACATGCCAGGGCGCCGTGAGACATAGTTCAGGATCCACAACGGCCCAATCCGCGATGGCGGCGGTGCCATAAAATGAATGTTTAGAACCGTTATCAATATCCCAAAGCGTTGCAGTGGAAGAAACCTCACTGCCTGTACCTGCTGTAGTCGGCATTAACAAAAGAGGACACGATGCGAAATCATTGATATCACTCGGTTGATCGAGCACGCTTGTAATCGATACGTTTGGCGCGAGCGTGATTCTCATGGATTTCGCCAGGTCGAGCGTGCTGCCACCACCAATTGCGATCAACGTAGGGACGTCACGCCCTGAGTGATGGGTCCAAAAATGCTGTCGCATTTGATCCGCGCGTTCAATGGTCACTAACCCGTCAGGACAATATAGAATTTCCTTCAAACGGGCCCCGAACATGCTGCGTACTTCTTCTATCAGCTGCCTGCTGGCGTGCGAATGCAAAAGTATCACCACAGAGCGATCGCCGATTAAAGCCGGTATGCTGTGACGTGCACCAATGCTAAAGGAAATTTCTGGCTTGAGGTCGTTCATATCGCGAGACCTTCCTCTTCTTCTTGTTCTTGTTTCTTATCAACTTTTGAACGGTAGGGCCAGTGCACGATCTTTAATTCACCTGAATTGGTTTCGACAATAGCAGAGAGACTTTCGACCCAATCGCCATCGTTGCAATACAAGATCCCATTAATCTCTCTAATCTCAGCTTTGTGGATGTGTCCGCACAGGACACCATCAAAGCCACGGCGCTTGGCTTCGTCTGTTAAAACTGTCTCAAACTCCGTGATAAATGAAACAGCATTTTTGACACGGTGCTTGAGGTATTGAGAAAGCGACCAATAAGACATGCCAAACTTGTGTCGCAGATGATTAAAGGTATTGTTGAGTTTTAAAATAAAGGTGTAGAGTGAATCACCTAGGTATGCCAGCCACTTGGCGTGCTTGATGATGCCATCAAATAGATCACCATGCGTGATCCAAATTTTTCTGCCATCCATCAACACATGCGTGGCTTCATTGACAATCTCTATTTCTCCAAAGGTCATTCCAGTAAAGGAGCGGAGCGCTTCGTCGTGATTGCCCGCGATATAAATGACTTTGGTGCCTTTTCTGGATTTACGTAATATTTTTTGCACAACATCGTTGTGACTTTGTCGCCAATACCAGCCACGCTTCAGTTGCCAACCATCGATGATGTCGCCGACCAAATACAACGTATCAGATTCATTGAACTTGAGAAAATCAACCAGATAGTCGGCTTTGCAGCCAGGTGTACCTAAATGGACGTCGGATATCCATATTGATCGGTATCGCTCATGACGCTGTTCTGGAGTTGATAATTCATATGAAATCATGGGCTGTATTATCTCTAGAGAACATGACAGTTTTATGTCGGAATGGTGAAGGTGTCGTGACGTGGGTTGTTTTTTTTAGAATGAATCAGTTCGCAGAAGATTTTTTCGGTTTTGCGGATGATGGCTTCCCACGAATGATGGCGGGCAGTTTCTGCAGCTGCATGGCCGAGTCCATGTAAAAGGGGTTGATTCATCGTCGTTTCTACGACGGCTTCAATAAAAGCTTGTTCATCCCCAGCTTCAACCGTGATGCCATTCACCCCGGTGTCGATTAAATCGCCTGCCGCAGCGTGACGATAGGCGACAACGGCCAAACCGCTCGCCATTGCTTCAATGGTGACATTGCCGAAGGTTTCGGTGAGGCTGGGAAATACAAAAACGTCAGCGCTTGCATAATGCTGGGCGAGATCCGTGCCACGTTTCATTCCAACAAAGATGGCATGAGGGCATTGTTTCTCTAAGGTGGCGCGTAACGGACCATCCCCCACAATGACAAGTTTGACTGTGGGAGCAATCGCTTGCGCTGCTTCATAACTACGGAGTAAGAGATCCAGGTTTTTTTCAACCGCTAATCTGCCCACCGAAAGTAAAACGACATCTGACGCGTGCGCGCCCCATGAGGCACGAAGGGATTCTGATCTTAAGTGTGATGAAAAGTGCGACGTATCAACGCCTCTGGGCATGACTTCTAAATTCAATAACCCCATTGTTTGGAGTTCTTGTTTAAGTTTTGCAGTCGGCACCATTGTTTTGTTCGTGGCATTATGAATCCAGCGCAAGTAGGCAACAATCAGCGGTTCAATCGCCCCAATTTTGTACATCCCACTGTAGGCATGAAAATTTGTTCTGAAGTCTGAAGACGTTGGAATACCCAGCTCGCGGGCCGCTCGGACGGCGGACCATCCAAGGGGGCCTTCCGTGGCGATGTGCACGACATCGGGTCGCTTATTTCTCCAGCGGTTGAGGAGTTTTTGTTTGCAGGGTAAGCCGCCCCGCAGTTCGCGATAAAATGGAATAGGAAAAGATTTCACTAAAAAATCGTTTTCACGGTCAGCGTTGGATACGTTCGCGTGGTCTGCTGGTTGTTTTGGTCGAATGACACAGACGTGATGCTTGATTTTCCTTAACCCTTTTACCAGCATTGAAACAGTGTGCGCGACACCATTTACCTCTGGGGGGTAGGTTTCGGTCACGACATCAATATGTAGTGGGGTGTTGTATGTTGGACAATCTATTGTTTTGTCTTGCGTTGTCTCTGCCATCTTGAGTGCCTTATGCAACTAAGACTCACTCTAGTATGGTTGTATAACCATTTGATGACAGTGATTGAATTTTTGCTATTGTCATCAGATCTTAATATTTCACGTTCACGCTATCGTCTAAGGTGGGGTTTTCCTGCTTTTCTTATAATAATTGGCCTTACTTTGTGGAGCCTTATATGCGAGTACTTTTGGGACAGCTTTCCGAGCAGCGCTGGGACGACCATCGTCTTTATCACCACAGCCGCATTAATCAAAGCCTGCATTTAATCAGCGCGTTGTCCTTTATTTTTTCTTATGCAATGTTGTTTATTAACCCAGTGATCGCTTCGTTGGTCGCATGGTCGGTGTCCATGACTACGCGTCAGGCTGGGCATTTTTTCTTTGAGCCTAGAGGCTATGACTACGTCAACAATATGACGGACGCGCACAAAGAAGAAATCAAAGTAGGCTATAACATTCAACGCAAGATTGTCTTGATGGCGGTGTGGGCTGCTATTCCAGTGATCGCGTACTTTTCTCCCACCTCACTTATGTGGGCAGTGCCTGCAGAAAACCACCATGATCTAGTCGGTTTGACAGCAATGTGGTGGTTGTATTTAGGTTTGGGCGGAATGCTGTTCCGTATGTTGCAATTGTGGATTCAGGACAATTATGTCAGCGCCTTAGCATGGGGCCTTAAAATCATGACGGATCCTTTTCATGATGTGAAGTTGTATTACAAAGCGCCCTTTCATTTGATGAAAGGGCAGCTGATTGATCCGATGCAGCATGTACATTCAAAGTAATCACGTATTAATTCAGTCGCGCGCCGAACAAGGTTTTTACCAATTCGCGCGCGACTGAGCGTTTAATGTTTTTGTTTGTTTGCCCCACCGGTGTCCACCACCACCCATCTTCACCCATGGCTTGGGCTGCCGCGATAAAGCGACGTGAAAACTCCTCAAAGTCTTCGTCTCTAAAGCCTAAATTAAAAATCATACGGCCCGTGCCCACCCAACTCAGGGCAATGCCTTGACGTCTGAGGTAATACTGCAGCATCCAGTTATACCGGCTGGGTACGTCATACAAGACTGTCCACACGGTTGACATCGACTCTATTTGCAGTGGAAGGTTTTGTTGTTTCAACTGTTGGTTGAGCTGCTCGCGTCTTGAGATCCACGTCTTATCCAGGCTTGCGTATTGAGCCTGTATTTCTGGTCGATCAAGTTCATGCAAAAAGCTATTCATCGCACCCATGACATAGGGATGCGCATTAAAAGTGCCACGTGAGAAACATAAATCTGCAGGACGATCTTCACGAGAGCGCTTCATCAGGTCAGCGCGGCCACACAGCACTCCGATAGGAAAACCACCCCCCAAGGTCTTACCGTAGGTCACCATATCCGCACGAATACCAAAATACTCTTGCGCGCCACCTCGGGCGAGTCTAAAGCCCATAAATACTTCATCAAAAATCAGGACGATCCCGCGTTCAGTACAGACTTCCCTGACAGATTGGAGCCATTGTGTATAGGATTCACGATCATATTGCGCGTTGCGCGACCCATCCACTAGCATGGAGTCTGTCGGGGCAGCGCGATTGGGGTGCATGGCTTGAATCGGATTAATGAGGACACACGCAATATCACGTCTGCGACGCAGCACCCGCAGGGTATTGGCATGCATGTCGCGTAAGGTCAAGGTGTCCGGGGATGGCGGCATCGGATTGCCAGGACCGGGTTGCACATCATCCCACCAGCCATGATACGCACTGGTAAATCTCACGATCTTGTTGCGACGCGTTTGATAGCGCGCCACTCTGACCGCTTGCATCACGGCTTCAGTGCCTGACATATGAAAGGTGACTTCATCCATGCCGGATAGTTCAGTGATCCGACGGGCATTGTCCAGCACGCAAGGATGATAGCCGCCTAAAAGCGGACCCAGGGCATGGACTGTCGCGGAACCTTCTTCGATACATTTTTTATAAAAGTCCTGACCAAACAAGTTCACGCCGTAAGAGCCGCTGACGTCGATATAGCTTTGACCATCGAGATCTTTCAACCACACGCCTTGTGTTTCGTTATAGAAGCTTCCAATCGTGAGATTTTTTTCAACTACAGCGCGAAATTGAAAGGGGACGCGGTAGCGGCTGGTCAACTGAAGGTCTGACAGCATCGTTTTTGCTTGAGCGGTTTGCGCGAGGGAAAGAGGACTCCTCTCCCGTAAGGTCTGACTCAAGGCCAGAAAGGCACTTTTCCGTTTTGCAACGATTTCCTCGGGGGCATCGTCTATCTCAAGCCATTTTTTTTCGTCGTAGGCGTAGTAGGGCACGACGCGGGCAAATCGTTTCGCCCACCTTAAGTGCCCCCCCAGTCCTGGAGACTTCGCCAGTGAGAGCTGAAGTCTTTGTAACGCTACTTTACCGAACCAAATAGCGATGATTGTCACAATTGTGTATTGCAAAAGTAGCAGAATAGTCATATTTAGAAGTCCGGACAGTGAGACTTCCTTTTTATACAAATAGAATGACTAAATGATGAAAATTTCACAATTTATTAGAAAGCTCTTTACAAATGAGGATTTAAACTTCTTACTGACCAACCGTATCCCGAGACATACTGCAACAGTTTGGATGGGATGGTTTAGCAAGATTGAAATACCTTGGGTTCGAGATCTTTCTATATACGTTTGGCGGATTTTTACGGATTTAGACCTTTCTGAGGCAAAAAAGCACTCCTTTAAAAGTTTGCATGATTGCTTTGTGAGGGAGTTGCGCGACGGCGCACGCACGATTGATCACAACGATTCGGTGGTGACGAGTCCGTCTGATGGCATTGTGGGTGAGTGCGGCACCATTATTAACGGTCAGGTGTTTCAAGCCAAAGGTTTTCCCTACAAAATTTCGGAGTTGATGGGTGATCACGTCGATCCGCAATCGCTTGAGGGAGGGATCTATGTGACTTTACGCCTGACTTCGGCCATGTATCATCGATTCCATGCCCCCTTCAGCGGCAGGATTGATCGGGTTGTACATCACTCCGGAGATACGTGGAATGTGAACCCTATCGCATTGCGTCGAATTGAAAAACTATTTTGTATGAATGAGCGCGCCATGATCTCGATGCAGATCGGACCCGCGGCGCACCAGATCTACCTCGTGCCCGTCGCGGCCATACTGGTGGCCAGCATCCGGTTACATGGACTCAATCTTTTGCTCAATAGTGGCTACCGAGGCAAGCAGACTATCAATTGTGATCTGCCCTGTAAGAAGGGGCAGGAGCTTGGATGGTTTGAGCATGGTTCGACCATTATTGTGTTTGCACCACGTGGTTTTAAGCTCGCGCCAGGGATCGAAAATGGCGCGTATGTCAAAATGGGGTGTGCCCTATTTACGCTGCCTGAATGAGTGTTTGTGCTTGAAATGTTTGTGCATCAAAACCAAGGCGTTGTTTGTAGCGGGTCGTCATTTCTGAGACCGTGAGCAGCATTGGAAAATCGACTGTATTAAAGTCAGGATCCCAGGCGGGCTCCCCGCAGACTTTGACCCCCAGTTTTAGATATCCTGCAATTAATGCCGGAATATTGGCAGGTAATTGGGGGTTAACATGATCGACCGGGTAGGGGTGAAGAGGTTTTACTCGAAACCCTTCACCTTGATGAACTAAATCGCGTACGCTGCGCCAGACTTCTGCTGCAGTGACGCCATCATCTCGCAAGCTTACGCTCGCGCATCCCAGCACATATTGATAGTTGTTCTGTCGAATCAGTTCGGATAGACCGGACCATAACATCATCAGCGTGGGACCACTTCTGTATTCAGGATCGATACAAGCGCGACCAAACTCGACGGTTTTGTGGCGGATTGTGTTCAGTCCAGAGAGATCAAATTCTGACTCTGAGTAAAAACCGCCTGCACGGATGGCTTGTTCTGGTCTAAGTATCCTGTACGTGCCAACGACACGCTTGGTGACATGGTCATGCACGAGCAAGTGATCACACCATTGATCGAATCTATCTTCATCAATACCGGGTGCGGCAGCATGAAAATTTGCCCCATATTCTTGGCTGAACACATCATGGCGCAGGCGCTGCGCTGCTTTTACTTCTTTAGCTTTTCTGGCGATACTGACGGTGAGTAATTGTTTCTTTTGTTTATTCTTTTTAATTGCACAATATTTTGATTTTTCGGGGACTTGGATCAACATTGCCTTAGATCTCCGTAGATTGCCGACATGATCAAAGATTCGGATGTCAGTTCTATGACAGTTTGATGAAGAATTGATGACAAGGTGCTGTCATACGCATGTCATGTTTTCTGTGTGTACTCATTCATAGGTTTCAAATATGATGCGTAACACGCTTAGGTGTAAAAGATGAAAAAAATGACGTCAAACGATAGCTTTCAGTCCGTACTTAAGCGAGCCTTAGCGAGTCCGTCACGACGGACCGTGCTGAGGGGTGGACTCGGGCTTGGATTGTTAGGCCTCATGCCTGAAGCGTTGAAATCGACGTTCGCGACACCCGTGACGGCGAGCGCAGTAACGTCGGGGGGCACCGTGGCTGTAGACGTACCGCTGGGTTTTCAGGCTGTTGGGAAAAGCCTGCTTGATAATGTGCAATTGCCTGACGGTTACCGTTATACGATTTTGCATGCGACGGGTGATCCTCTTAAATCGGGTGTCTCGGCCTACTCCAATGCGGGTGCAGAAGCCGACGACTGGACCGGCCGAGTGGGGGACCACCACGACGGGATGGAGCTTTTTTATATTGATGCAAAAGGTCGCTATTCAGAAGCCCAAACGGATCGGGCGGTGCTGTGTGTCAACCATGAAAGCTCGGCTGATGCGCATTTTCTGCACCCCCGTGGACAAACTTCTGCCGGTGTGACGGGTAAAAAGTTTAATCAATTTGGTCAGTGGGATATTGGAGATCGGCCTCAGGTTGAAGTCGTCAAAGAAATGAATCTCCACGGTGTTTCAATTGTTGAGCTTGTGCGCGATGGTCATGCTTGGAAGTATCGGGTGGATGCTCCACTCAATCGGCGCATCACACCAGAGTCGCCGATGCTGTTTGGCGGACCCGCAGCACACTTGCCGCAGATCAATGCGTTAATGAAAACAGCGTTTGATCCCAGTGGTCGTTCGAGTCGAGGGACGTTAAATAACTGTGGGCACGGTAAAACGCCTTGGGGTACTTATCTCACCTGCGAGGAAAATTGGTCACGGTATTTTCAAATCAGCGCAGATTCTGCCGCAATCGGTCCCAAACAGGTTGCAGGCTTAAAGCGCTATGGCGTCGCCTCACAGCCGCTCAATAAAGATCTTAAAAAAGCCTTTAGCCAGGGCTGGCATACGGTATCTGCGCAGGACAATCGTTTTGCGCGTTGGAATCTGGCATATCTCCAAGCAGAGCCAGAGGGTGATTTTCGTCAAGAAGCCAACACGTTTGGCTTTAATGTGGAAGTCGATCCACTAGAGCCATCATCGGTGTCCGTCAAGAGGACTGCGATGGGGCGGTTTGCGCACGAGGCGGCAGTCTGTGGCAAGCCTGTTGCCGGAGAGCCGCTCGCTTTCTACATGGGTTGTGACTCCGTCAATGAATACATCTATAAGTTTGTATCCGAGGCCACGTGGGATCCCAGCGATGTCGGGGGTGGCATCCGCGCAGGCGATAAATATCTGAACGAAGGCCGTTTGTATGCTGCGCGTTTTAACGACGACGGGACAGGGGATTGGCTTGAGCTCACGTTCCAGGATCCTAAAATCCGTGGATTTGAAGCATATCGCTTTGCTAATCAAGCCGACGTACTGGTGCACGCCAGGTTTGCGGCGAGTGCCGTCGGTGCGACTCCAATGGATCGTCCTGAGTGGGGTGCAGTGAATCATCGCAATGGTGATGTCTATTTTGCGCTTACGAACAACAGTGCTGCCAATCGCACACCAGCGAAGGTCAATGCTGCGAATCCGCGTGCCTACAATGACTTGGATGGTCGGAAAAGATCCGGTAATCCCCATGGCCATATTGTGCGTTTTCGCGATCAGGCCGCGCGGGCGAGTGCAAACACCTTTGGTTGGGACATCTTTTTATTCGGTGCCGAAGAGGATGATCCTCGTTCAAACCTCTCTGGTTTGACCGCCGTAAACTCTTTTTCATCTCCGGATGGTTTATGGTTTAGTCGGGCAACAGGTATTTGCTGGATTCAGACGGATGATGGTGCCATGACCGACGAGAGCAACTGTATGATGTTGGCGGCGATTCCTGGGGCATTAGGGGACGGCGGCAAGATGACGGTGGCCAATTCGATGCAAGTCAGTGGTGCGCTGCAGGAAGGACAGCAGGAGACTTTTATTGGTGCGACGCTTGGAGAAGCGCGTTTGCGTCGCTTCCTGGTGGCGCCGAAAGGTGCTGAAGTGACTGGGGTGACCGAGTCGGCCGATGGCAAGACGCTTTTTGTCAATATTCAGCATCCGGGTGAAAAAACGCCTGCTTTAGGCTCTTCCGGGCAGTATGCTTTTGAAAGTGCATGGCCAGGTAATCAGGGGTATGGTCAGCCCGGTCGGCCACGCTCCGCGACCATTGTGATTCAGCGGGAGGATGGGGGTCTCATCGGGCTATAGCCCCTGCGCCGTCATCAAACTGAAATATTGAATGGTTAACGTGTCGTGTATATTGACCTCAGTGGGTTGTTCGCCCGATATGGGTGGCATTAGATAACAGGAATTTTCATGGCTGACAAACATCTTTCGTCGCAGTTTGATACGGATCTCAACGCTCTTTGCAGCAGTTTGCTGGAAATGGGTGGAATGGTCGAAGTTCAGATCATTGACGCGATGCGTGCGTTTTCAGAGATGAATATCGAGCTGTGCAAAGAAGTGGTTGATCGTGAAAAGGCGATCAACACCAAAGAAATTGAGATTGACTTAGCATGTGCTGAAATCATCGCGCGCAGACAACCTACCGCAAGAGATCTGCGTCTTGTGATGGCCGTCTCCAAGGCGATTACCAATCTTGAGCGCGCTGGTGACGAGGTTGAAAAGATTGCAAAGCGTACGCGACGTATTATTCGCAGCGGAGCTGAGCACAAAATCAATGTCGCGGAGATCATCATTTCTGGTCAATTGGCTGTAAAGCAACTGCGTCAGAGTCTGGATGCCTTTGCGCGCCTCGATCGCGAAGCCGCAGTGGATATCGTCCTGGATGACCGCCAGATCGACGAAGAATTTCGAGCATTCGTTCGTAAATTGACATCCTACATGACAGAAGATCCACAAACGATCGCGACAGGTTTGGACATGCTGACGATCGCGAAATCGATCGAGCGCATTGGCGATCACGCCAAAAACATCGCTGAGTTTGTGATTTATGTGGTGGGCGGTGAGGATGTCCGACATTCCCCCAAGAGCGAGTTACAAAAACGCGCTTCTGAGGAATAAGCGAGCTATGAGTCATCGAATTCTGATCGTTGAAGACGAAATCTCTATTTCTGAGCTGATTGCGATCAATCTGACCCATGCAGGTTATGAGGTTCAGCAAGCATTTCAAACTGAAGAAGCCAACCTCAAGATGCGGGAGTCGCTTCCTGACATGATGATCTTGGACTGGATGCTACCAGGTAAGTCTGGTGTGCATTACGCCAAAGAGTTGCGTGCCAATGAGCGTACCGCAGGCATTCCAATTTTGATGTTGACGGCCAAGAGTGAAGAGGCCGACAAGGTTCAGGGTCTGGATGCCGGTGCGGACGACTATATGACCAAGCCATTTTCCACTAAGGAATTGGTCGCTCGGGTCAATGCGCTATTGCGGCGTCATAGTCGCGCGCCGACGAATGACGATTTGATGGTACTAGGTGCTTTGCGGTTGGATCCTGTCACCCATCGCGTCACCGCAGAGTGGCCGGGGTCGCCTCGCCGAGAAATTATCGTTGGACCGACTGAGTTTCGATTGTTACAGTTTATGATGGGTGCACCTGAGCGCGTCCATTCTCGTGCCCAGTTACTGGATCAAGTGTGGGGTAACGAGGTGTTTATCGAAGAGCGTACGGTCGACGTTCACATCAGAAGATTGCGCGTCGCTTTGGCGGTCGCAAAGTGCGATGTATACATTGAAACAGTGCGAGGTGTTGGCTATCGTTCGACGCGTCAACCTTCGGCTGTATCCTCGGACAGCGACCATTTGTAATCGATTATTTCGAAACGGTATGCATGTATGAGGCTTTACCTTGGCAGGTTTTTAGCACTGGTTGTGCTGGCGCTCATACTTGGCTGGTCGCTCAGCGTGTTTCTTGATCCCCTTGTCGGTCTGCTGGTCGAAATCATTGTGATGGCGATCCCGCTTGCCAGAGGCTATCGCTATCTCGAACGTATGCAGCAACTGACCATGCTTGAATCTAATAAGCTTGGGACTGGCGCTTCTGGCGCTTGGGGGGATGCCCTTTCAAAAATTGACCGTATTGTGACCGATGCACGTTCGCAAATACATACGCTAGAAGCACGTCACAATCGTTTTATTGAGGGCTTTCAAGCCTCACCAAACGGTGTGGTGATGTTGGATGATGATCTTCATATTGAGTGGTGTAATGCAAGCGCTGAGAGTTTCTTTGGAATCAACTTACGTAAAGATAATTTGCAAAACATCAGCTATCTGGTGCGCAACCCAGATTTTGTAAACTACCTCTCTTTGCGCCGCTTTGAGCATCCTATTGTGATTCAGCGTATGGGTTTTGCCCATGAGCTCACGATTGCTATTCAGGTCTTTCCTTTTGGAGAAGATCAGTTGCTCTTACTTGCCCAGGACGTAACAGATTTGCAAAAAACTGAGGCAATGCGTCGAGATTTTGTGGCGAATGTTTCGCATGAAATCCGCACACCCCTGACAGTATTGATTGGTTTCCTAGAAACCATGCAATCAATTGAGCTCGCGCCGGATCAGCGTAACCGGTACGTCGGTTTGATGATGACGCAGTCTTCACGGATGAAAAGTTTAGTTGAGGATCTGCTGACCCTTGCGAACCTGGAGGCCAATACTGCGTATGCGCCGATGCAAGAGTTTAATGTGGTAGCTGAGATGGCGGCTCTGAAAGTGGATGCCGAAGCGCTTTCTGCAGGCCGTCACCGTATTGTTTTCGACGTCAAGACGGATACGGCGCTCTATGGTGAGCGACGCGAACTCCATTCGGCTTTTAGTAACCTGATTTCAAATGCGGTTCGCTATACGCCGGAAGGTGGGCAGATCACGGTGAGCTGGAGTTTGAGCCCAAACCGGCATGGTATTTTTTCCGTGACGGATTCGGGGCCAGGTATTGAAGCCATCCATCTGCCGCGTTTGACAGAGCGGTTTTATCGTGTGGACGGCAGTCGTTCGCGTGATACGGGTGGCACAGGTCTTGGCTTGGCGATTGTCAAACACATCGCGACACGCCACAACGCGCAATTGTTGATTTCAAGCGTTGTGGGTGATGGCAGTACATTTAAATTGCGATTTGCACCTGAGCGCATTCTCTAAAACTAGAGAAATTGCACGCGCTTAGTCAGACTGGCCAAATCGTTTTGGACTGACTGGAGCACGCCATCTGGTGAGACTGTGCCGCAAATGATGCCAACGCCCGAGACGGGGGCGAGGTTATCCACTTTAAAGCGTGCATCACCTGGTTTGGCTTTGATAAAGCAATCTTCATCGAAGTACAGTCGATCACCGCCATCATCAATTTCATCAAAATCCACATGCTTTGCGCCGATAAAGGTTGCGATTTGCATCGTACCTTCGGTGAGTTCAAGGCTTCGAATTTCACGTGCGGTGGGGTCGATCAGATAAACATTCATGTATGAAGTCCAAGTGGTGATTTGTAAAGCCATTTAGCCGTATTTCAATTAATGCATGGCTGTTACTTTACTTGAATCTTGTCATGCGCGCGCAAGCGTGTGTGTAGACTTTCAATCAGCGCGGATCTTGTCAGCGAGTGTCTCTAGTAACGAGGCGGCGTGCGTTTGAGACTGTTGCTCAATGGTGCGATAGAGACGGATCACCTCTAAGCCCACTGATGTGAGTGCGGTGCCTCCGCCCTGTGTGCCTCCGGTTGCTGCGCGAACAACGGGCTCTTTAAAATATTGGTTCATCTGATCGACTAATAACCAAGCGCGACGATAAGACATCCCCAGTTTTCTGCCAGCGGCTGAAATAGAGCCCGTTTCAGCGATCGCTTCCAGAATGGCGATCTTGCCTGGCCCGACGGCGATCTCTTCGCCATATTTGATACGCAGGCGAAATTGAACCACGACATTTTTTGCGTCTGACGCGGCACGCAATACGGTTTTAGATTTTTTTTCTTTCAACATATATCATTTAACGCATTTCAAAAAGTTCTTGATGAAAGCGACGACCTGGAAGACCTTGTTTTGACAACCAACGTTTGATCGCTATACCAAACCCTGAGGCGCCACAGAACCAGACAGTGCGATGGAGAAAATCAGGCACAGTTTCACAGATTGTTTGTGCGGTTAATGCAGGATTTTTTCCGTTGATGGACAGGTGCAATCGCACGCCGGCTTGTTTGGTCAACTGTTCGACACTTTCAATGAGTGCATGATCTGAGTTGCGTGCACTGTAAAAGAGCGTGATCGGTTGCGATGCTGGAGTAGGTGCGTGGGCGAGCGCCTCTAGGCGCGATAAAAAGGGGGTGATGCCAATGCCGCCAGCAATCCAGATTTGAGGGCCTGGATCTGCAGCAAAATCAAACCTCCCATAAGGACCTTCGACGATCACAGGGTCTCCGACATGCAGTGCATGGCTCAACGTGCGTGTGTAATCGCCCAGTTGCTTGATGTGAAATGTGAGTCTTGCGTCATTCCTCCAGCTCGAGGACAGCGTAAAGGGGTGGTGACCTTCGCGGGGATCAAAGGTGACAAAGGCGAATTGACCTTCCTTGTGTCCTTCCCAAGGTGTCGTCAGTGTGACCTCGACCTCAGTGACCTTGCCGTCCTCATGTAAACGAATCTGGCTGATGCGGCCGCTGGCGCGATGCGTCGCGCCAATTTGTTTAAACAGGGAAAGGCATGCAGCTGGAATGCCAATCAGCAAAAGCATACCGACTAAGAGACCAACCGGCGTAAGCCAAGCGATTTTGCCAAAAAGAATCAAGGTGTGAAACGCCAAAATCAAGTAGATCAGGGCAAGGATGCGATGTGTTTTAAAAAAGTAGCGGTAAGGAAACTTTTTCCAAAGTGCGAGTACGGCGAGTAACAGGAGTGCGTACAGCGCCCATTCTCCTAAATCCTCTGCGAGATCTTCTAGGGGCTTAAAAAAATTATTGTGCTGAAAAAAATCAGTTAATCCTTTCGGGGTCGAAAAATCCTGACGGTCATAGAAGCCAAGTTCGATCAGCCACTTATATTTTTTACTGAGCCAGTGCGCCAGCGCGAATAAGGCCGCTGTAATCCCCAGCCACTTGTGTAGACGGTAGTGTGTATCTAACCCCCCGACCCAGCGCTCAACTGTATGGAGTCGCATCGCGAGGATCATGCCGATAGTCATTGCGACAAACGACATGATCCCCGTGTAGTAAAGCATCGATTTACGCAGCGCCCAAGGCGCGAGTGACCGTTCGATATCAGTGAGGCTGACCCAGTAGAGTACCGTGACCAGTACCAATAAAATTGCAAAGATCCATTTGATTCTTTTCATACTGCCAGTATATTAGGGTTGTATTTCTAGAACCACATAAAAAACAATGAGTCATAATGGAGACAACCATGATCCGTCGTAAAATTTTGGCCACAATGTTGGCCGTATTAGGTACATCCTTTGCGGGAGCAGCCTTTGCCCAAGGCAACGTCAATTTCACCAAACCCATCAAGATCGTTGTGCCATTTGCCCCAGGTGGGACGTCAGATATTCTGTCACGCATGATTGCGCCCAAGTTATCCCTGACGCTTAAACAGACCGTTGTGGTTGAAAACCGTCCTGGTGCTGCAGGTAATTTGGGCGCCTCGCTTGTCGCGAAGTCCGATCCAGATGGACATACCCTTTTATTGATGGATCTGTCCTCACTGGCTGTCGCGCCTCACCTGTATACGACACTGACATACAATCCCGTCAAGGATTTGGCGCCTGTATCGATGATCAGTTTTTCTCCCTATTTATTAGCTGTGAATCCGAAGCTGGGCGTAAAAACTGTCGCTGAGCTCCTTGCGTTTGGCAAGAAAAATCCAGATAAGCTGATCTTTGCGCACGCGGGCATTGGTTCGGGTAATCAAATTGTCGGACTCGAGCTGGCCAAGCATTGGGGCATCGAGTGGGTGACGGTGCCTTACAAGGGTGGTTCGGCTGCGATCAATGCTGTGTTGGCGGGCGAAGCCAACGTGATAGTGAACGGTTCCACCGCGACCTTGCCCTATGTCAAAAACAATCAGCTCGTCGCCCTCGCGGTCACGGGAGATAAGCGCTTTGAGTCACTACCGAACGTCCCGACCTATGCTGAGCTCAAATTGCCGGCAGCAGACAGTGGCAGTTGGCAAGGGGTGTTAGTGGCCTCTGGAACGCCAGCCCCGGTTGTTGCGAAACTCAATGCGGAGATTAATGAGATTCTCAAAGACCCAGAAGTCGTTTCGAGAATTGCTGCGCAAGGTGCCAAGCCAGTTCCGATGACACCGCAAGCGCTGGCCACCTGGATGCAGGCCTCTTCAGTGAATTTTGGCAAAGTCATTCGCGAAAACAACTTGAAGATCGAATAAAACGGTACATAATTGTAGGTTTTCTAGGAGCGGTACATGATGTCGTTGGTAAAGCCGATACGTACTTGGTTGTTTGCACCCGGAATGGATGCCCGTAAGTGCGAAAAAGCCGTGCAATCTGGGGCGGATGCCTTGATCCTTGATCTTGAAGATGCTGTGGCCTTGTCTGAAAAGCCAAAAGCACGCCTCATGCTCAATCAGTTGGTCAAATCCGTATCACCAGACCGCCAAGTGTATGTGCGTGTCAACGACTTCATGACCGGTATGACGGCCGAGGACCTGCGTGCTGTTTGTACGGGTGGCCTCGCAGGGATTGTGTTGTCCAAGGCGGAGTCTGCTGAAATGGTGCGGATTGCTAGCGCCATGATTGACGAGCTGTCTCGCGCCGAAGGCTTGCCGCACGGCCAAATCACAATGTGTGGGATCTTAGAGACCGCGCGCGGGGTGTTGCGTGCTGAAGAGGTCGCCGCAGCTGGCGGGAGACTTTCCACACTCATGTTTGGTGCGGGAGATTTTACGGGCGATTTGGGGATTCCGACCTCTAATGTGGGGCCGCATTTGGTCAATGGCAAAATTCAAACCGCCTTGGCTTGTCGCGCGGCGGGGATTCGTCCACCTGTGGATACCGTATTTTTTGATGTCACAGACGCCGAAGGTTTTGAGGCGGATTGTCGTCAGGCAAAAGGTTTAGGTTTTCAGGGTAAAGCTGTCATTCACCCCAATCAGATTGCGATGGCGAATGGCGTATTTTCTCCATCGTCCGATGAGATTGCCTATGCACGTCTGGTGGTGGAGAGCTTTACCAAAGCCGAGTCAGAGGGCGTGGGTGCGATTCGTGTCGAGGGCAAACTGATCGACTATGCCATGGTTAAAAACTCCCAGAAGCTGCTTGATCTCGCACGCGCTTTAAAACTTTCTGAATAAATCATGACGATGTCTGCTGCTGATCAACATTCAAACACTTCTCAACCCAATTCAACTCCGACCTCACAAACCTTGCCTCTCGAGGGTATTCGGGTACTTGACTTGGCTAGGCTCGTTGCCGGCGGCTGCATCGGTACCTTACTCGGCGACTTTGGCGCCGAAGTCGTCAAGATCGAGGCACCCGGCAAGGGCGACCCGTTACGCGGCTGGGCGGTCGAGAAAAAAGAGTTCTGGTGGAAGGTCTACGCACGCAATAAAAAGAGCATGACGCTCAACCTCGCGGTGCAGGAGGGGCGTGACATCCTGCTCGAGATGATTCCGCATTTTGATGTGATGATCGAGGGCTTTGTGCCCGGTAAGCTTGAAAGCTGGGGGCTCTCGCCTGAGGTCTTGCTCAAGATCAATCCTGGACTCGTGCTCGTGCGTGCCTCGGGTTGGGGGCAGACCGGCCCCTACAGCTCACGCCCTGGCTTTGGCACGCTGATCGAGTCGATGAGCGGTTTTGCGCATATGACTGGCATGCCCGATGGTCCCCCGACTTTGCCGCCGCTGCCACTCGCGGATATGACAACTGCGTTGTATGGCACGTCTGCGACGATGTTTGCGCTGTTTCATCGCGAGCGTCATGGGGGCAAAGGGCAAGTAATCGATTTGTCGATTTATGAGTCGATGATCTCTATCCTTGGACCTGCTGCAGCCGAGTATCAGCATTGTGGTGTGATTCAGCAACGACGCGGTAATCGCGCCCCAACCAATGCGCCGCGCAACACCTATCAGAGCGCGGATGGCAAATGGATTGCGATGTCAGCCGCGACGCAGTCGATGGCTGAAAAAACTATGCGGGCGATTGGTCGTCCTGACATGATTGAGGATCCACGGTTCAAAACTAATGAACAGCGCATCATAAACGTTGAGGCGTTGGATGACGCCATTCAAGACGAAATCAGCAAGTTCAGCCAAGCGGATATGCTGGCGCGTTTTCATCAAGCTGGGGTCACGGCAGCACCCGTGTATGACATTGAGCAGTTGTTGGCCGATGAGCATGTGCAAAAGCGCGAAGTGATCGTGGAAGTCCCAGATCAGGAAATGGGGACGATCAAAATGCATAACGTCATTCCCCGCTTGTCCGGTACACCTGGCCAAATCCGCTCGACCGGGCCGGCTCTCAATCAGCATGGCGACGAAGTGCTGCGCTCAATTGGTTTTACAGAGGCGCGTATTGCGGCAGCCAAAGCGAAAGGTTTGTTTTAGCGGATGCGAACAAAGCTACTGGCAAGTAGGGCGATACTGATGAGAATGGAGGAGAGCAAGCAGACCGAATGAAATCCGCTTAAAAAGGCTGCGTTGGCGGCAAGCCCCTGCTCAAGTGCGCTTAAGCGAACCTTTTCCAGTAACCATAGCCACAAGAGTGCTGCACTGACCACGCCGATGGTGCGCGTTAAAACGGTCAGGCCACCCGCCACGCCACGCGCCTGAATAGGTAAGGTTCTCACCACCCAATCAGAGTAAGACACTTGAAAAAGTCCCAGGCCGGCACCGTGAATAAAAACTGCCGCAAAGGTAAGTGGCAATGCAATGTCGATTGACCACAATCCTGTCATACACAAGCCTGCCACACAAAGCCAGCCTGCGCAGAAGGCGCTGTGGCGTGTCCCAAGACGACCCGCTACCTGGGCGGTCAGGGCAGAGCCTATCAACATACCTAACGCCCAAATGGCCAGGACCAAACCTGATTGTGCGGGTCCCCAGTGTGCAACGGTTGAAAGGTAATAGGGGACAAGCAAGGGAATCGTAAAGCTCCCCATTTGGACGAGGATGCTGAGTACATTGATCGAAATAAATTGTGGTGAGGATTTAAAAATATCGAATAGTAAAAAGATGGTAGAAGCTTTTTTTTGTTGAATGCTGCGGTTTGAGGGATTGTTGCTGCGTGCTTGGACTGTCACACTCGCATGGAGTGTCGGGCGATGACGCAGACGCTTTTCAATGAGGGGAAGTGCTGCGAGCGCAAGTAATGCGAGTGGCACGCGAAACCAATACACGCCAGGCCATCCCATCAGGGCAATACTGAGCCCACCCGCGAGCGGCGCAATGAGGCTGGCGATCGAGGTCATCGTGCCATACGCGGACAGAGCACGCGTGCGCGCGTGCTCATCGTATAAAAACGTCACGAGTGCCGGGGCGCACGAGAGGGTGAGGGCCATGCTGATCCCTTGCAAGACCCTTGCCGAAATGAGCCAGAAATAACTGGGTGCAAGGGCGCAAAGCGACAGGGCTACGATGCCCATCATTAAGCCAATTCTGAAGACGCGCAAATGCCCAATGCGATCTCCTAGCGCACCAAAGCCGATGACAAGTACCCCATACGTCAACACATAGCTGAGCGGAATCCAGCGAATCGCTTGCGTGTCGAGCGCAAAGGCCTCTGTAATGGCTGGGAAAGCAACATTGACGGAAAAGTCTAACGGTGCAATCGATGCGCCAAGTCCTATAATTAAAAGTGCGAGAATATTCAAACCAATCTCTTCCTAAGGTGTATGCATGAGGATAGTCGATCAACTCCATGAGCAGGCGCAAGCGCTTTTTGATGCATTGCGAATGGGTAGTCTAGATCATGCTCGGGGTGGCGTCACACGGGATACCTATGGTGTGGGAGAGGATTACGCGCATACGCTGCTTGCCAAACACGCGACCCAGCTCGGCCTGGAGGTCAAGCACGACCATATGCGTAATACCTATATGGTGTTGCCAGGCAAAGACCGTCATTTGCCAGCGATTGTGATTGGTTCGCACCTCGATTCGGTCGCGGGCGGCGGTAATTTTGACGGTGCTGCGGGTGTGGTGTCCGGCTTGATTGCCGTCCAAGCCCTTCAGCAAGCCGGTATCCAGTTGCCTTGCGATGTGGTGGTCATGGGCGTGCGCGCCGAGGAAAGCATTTGGTTTCAAGTGTCTTATATCGGTAGTCGTGGCGCGTTAGGTCGTTTGCAACCAGAGACCTTGAACGCGCTTAGGATTGATACGAAGCGCAGCTTAGCGGATCATTTGACTGAGGCGGGAGGTGATCCCGAGGCGGTCAAGCGGGGCGATGCCTTTTTGTCGCCAAAAAATGTTCGGGCCTTTATGGAGGTGCATATTGAACAAGCACCCAGCCTGGCACTCACAGGCTTTCCGATTGCGATTGGGACAGGTGTGCCCGGTAATTTTCGCTATCCAAAGATCAGAATCAAGGGTGAGTATGGCCATGTGGGACTCGGTCGTCGCTTTCGTCATGACGCCTCGCTGGCGGGCGCAGATTTGACGCTTGGTCTTGATGCGATTTGGGCCGAATGGGAGCGGCAGGGCCGTTTAATGGCTTGTACCGTTGGAGAGTTTCATACCAACGTAGAAAGACACGGTCTCACGGTAGTACCCGGTGAGTTCAGCATGAGCCTGGATGTGCGGGCGTATGCGCAGCCTGATCTGGTGGAGTTGGAGTCTGCTTTTCTCGCACTTGTTAAAGAGGTAGAGAAAAAGCGAGGCGTCATGATTGACCTTGGGCTGCGTGCCAGTGCAGAGGTGGCTCAGGCAGATCCTGTCTTGACCCAACAATTAAGGGGCTGCGCGCAAGACTTGTCGATTGCGTGTTGTGATTTACCTAGTCCCGCATCGCACGATGCCGCCGCGTTTTGCGCCGCCGGTATTCCTTTTGGCTTTCTCTTTATTCGCAATCCAAACGGAAGCCATCACCCCGAAGAGGCGATGGCAACGGAGGACTTTATGCTCGCGACAGACGTACTCACGCGATGGTTGATGACCCAACAGGACACCTAATGGGTTCATCTAAAGGTGAGGAGGACTGCGATTTTCGTCGAGACTATCGTTCCAGACGACCACCCGCGCGCGCCAGATAGAACCATTCTTGGCCAGGCTGGGATTTGATGTTGGGAAATACGATGAAGCAGTCTTGTTCGGCACGCAAGACTGTGCCATCGGCCCGAGTCCCGATTGTTTCGCCTTGTGTGATGGGATCAAAACTTTTCCAAGTTTTTGCAAAAGTATCGTTCATGTCAAATCGATCGTAGACATCGTAGAGCCCCAGCACTTGAAAATCTTGGGCAGGTTGTGGCGCAGGGCCATCAATCAGTCCAAGAAAAATCAAGGTATTGAGGATGGCTTGATACGCGACCTCACGTCCACCTGCGTCGTCATGCTGACTGCATTCGAGGGTGATGGACCAGCCGCCGGTTGAGCGCATGTACTCTGTGGTGCCGATGCCATAGCGGGTGTCAATGTCGACCTCTTTTGCATTAAAGCGTCCCGCTTTCACCTCAGCGGCACGTCTGCCGATGCCCTTGGCATAGGTATCGAGCCAGCCATAGACGAAGCGAGAACAGCCGAGTCTTTGTACCAGTGCTTCTTCGATCTCAGCATGTGTAAAAGGCTCAAGACTTTCTTGATTGTTTTTAGGGCCAAACAGCGCAAAGGGCTGCGTGCCACTCTGAAAGGAGTGCAGATCGAGCAGACCATCGTGCTCGGCTAAAAGTGGGCAAAGCCAGTTGGCGATATGGTCTTCGTATTGCACTGGGATGTCGGTCGGGATGAGTCGACGGTTGAGGTTGCGATCGCCATTGCGACGTTGCAGCCGATAGGCTTTTGGATTGGTGACAGGAACAAAGGTGATGGCTCCGCACTTGAGTTTGAGCTCGCCACTTTCGAATTGCTTGACGAGTCTTTCGATGGCAAAGGTGCCACAGGTCTCGTTGCCATGCACCGCCGCAGTGACGATCAGACGACGGCCCTTGAGAGGGCTCTGCAGCCGAATCGCTTGAAAAGGACGCTCTTGATCGAGTGAAAGTTGCTCCGGCTGGGAGGTAAGCAGAGGGGAGGGAAGAGACATCGTCGAGACCTTGATGAGCGGAAGTGAGCGGAAGTGAGCAGATAAAGTATTTTAATTTGTCATGATTTTAGAGGCATAATCAAAATGTTAAAAAAGAGAAGCGTGATGTCTCTTTTTACATTTTGTTGTTAAAAGGAGGTTCCCAATGAAGCAATTCTCAGTTCCCAAAGTTTCTCGTGCGATCGCTGGTCTCTGTCTGATCGCCTTTGCGCATCATGCGAGTGCCTGCACCGCGGTCAATGTGTCAGCCAAGGATGGGGCTGTGATTGCTGGTCGCACAATGGAGTGGGCCTATGATATGCAATGGACGCTCAAGTCTGTGCCTGTCGGCTCTGCTATCCCCTTGACGGCTCCCGCCAAGATGAAGTTGGCGGGTACGGAGCTCAAATCAACATACGCTTTTGTCGCGGTGATGCCGGCTATTCTCAAGGGGGCCGATGCCTTTCTAGAGGGTCAAAATAGCGCCGGTTTAGGGATGAGTGGAAATTTCTTACCCGGTTTTACGGAGTATCAGAGCGTAGCGACGGGCGACAAAGACTACGTGTCCATCTTGAATCTCGGTCGTTTTGCGCTGGGGATGTTTGACAGCGTGAAAGCGCTTCGCGCCGAGCTTCCTAAATACAAGGTCTGGTTTGATCCCTCGGAGGTCAGTGGACTGCCCACTCCGCCATGGTTGCATTTTGTCTTTACTGACCGCATGGGCGACAGCATCATCGTCGAATTCGTTAAAGGTCAGATGGTCATCAGCGATAACGTGACCCAGGTGCTGACCAATGCGCCGACTTACGAGTGGCATGTTTTAAATTTGAGAAACTTCATTTCTCTCTCTAAGGATGGTAAAGCTTCTGTCCCGTATCGTGGTGGCGATGTTACTGCATTGGGTCAAGGGGGCGGACTACTAGGTCTGCCTGCTGACTATCAGCCGTCTTCGCGTTTCGTGCGGGCTGCATATTTACGTCATTTGGCGACTACGCCCTCTAATGCGAGCGAAGCCAGCCAGTTGGCTGTGCATGTGCTCAACAACGTTGATATTCCTATCGGTGTGGTCTCTTCCAAAGAAGGTGACAAAACGGTCTCGGATTACACGCAGTGGGTGATGATCAAGGATCTCACAAATAATCGCGTGATGATCGCCAACGATAAAAACCGTGCAAATTATGTGGCCTTAGATCTGAAGCAGATCTTCAGCGCAAAAGAGTCCTTCTCTTCGCTGATTGATGCATTGCCTTATCAACCGAACGACGCGACTGCAAAATTTAAAGCCACTGCGAAATAAAAAAAGCAGACGTGTTGAGCGTCTGCTTGTTAATCATTCTCATGAACCACTCTCAAACGAGAGTGGTTTTTTTTAGAGGTGGTTTTTTATTACTCAGCTTTGATGTTTGCGTCCTTAACGGTTTTTCCCCACTTAGCAAAGTCAGACTTAATACGATCGGCTGACTGTTGTGGCGTAAAGTCCATGGGCTCGTAACCCTCGCGTTTGATCGCTGCGATGACCGTAGGATCCTTCATAATCTTGTTGAGGGCTGGGACGAGAGTATCCATGACGTTTTTTGGCAGTCCAGCGGGACCGACAATGCCAAACCAGATGGTGGCATCAAAGCCAGGAAAGCCAGACTCAGCCATGGTGGGAACATTTGGGAACATTGAACTGCGCTTGCTGGCAGTATCGGCTAAGGCCACAATCTTGCCCGACTGAATCTGTGATGCAGCAGCACCCAGCGATGAGAACAAGAATGGTACGTGACCACCCAATAGTTCTGTCATCGCAGGATTGCCACCCTTGTAAGGAATGTGCGAGATATCAAGTTTTGCGGCAGCCTTGAATTGTTCGCCAGCCAAATGTCCGACTCCCCCCACGCCTGACGTGCCGTAGCTCCAGTTTTTAGGATCTTTTTTGGCGAGTGCGACGAGTGATTTGATGTCTTTTGCTGGAGAAGTTGGCAAGACGACTACCGCTACGCCACCCTCACCAATCATTGAAATAGGCGTGAAATTTTTGAGTGGGTCATAACCCATTTTTTTCATGTGCGGCAAAATGGTCATCGGACCGGAGTCGGTGATGTGCAAGGTGTAGCCGTCTGGCGCTGCTTTAGAGGTGAAGTCAGCGGCAACCGAAGCACCTGCGCCCGGCTTGTATTCGATGATGAACGGTTGCTTGAGCATCTTGGACAGTTGATCCGTGATGGGGCGTATCAGTTTGTCGGCGGCACCGCCTGGTGCATAGCCTACTACCATGCGAATAGGTTTGTCGGGGTATTGGGCCATTGCCATCGGGCTAAACACCGATAGGGCGATCGCGCCCGCCAACACTGATTTGATTAAACGCATATTGTTCTCCTAATTGTTATGAAAAATACCAGGTGGATGGCTAGGCTATTTCCCTGGTTGCTGCTGGGTATTTAAAAGTGAAATGAGGAATCAAATTACTTTTTAATAAAAAGGTCGTCCGGAATCAAGACGATCGCACCTTGGGTGGTTCGACCCTCAAGCAGGCGGTGAGATTCGCTCGCTTGACTCAAGGGCAGTACAGTATCGATATCCAGACGGATCGAGGGATCACTCAAGATCTCGAAAGCTTCTTTTGCCATCGCGAGCATCTCCGCACGATCGGCAACATAAGTTTTTAAGGTCGGACGACAGACCCACAAAGACTTGCTATGTAGATCTTGTAATTTAAACCCTTCGACTTGTCCCGAGGCGGTGCCGTAGTTCACAACTAGGCCACGTGACTCGAGGCATTTGACAGAGCCATCAAAGGTGTCTTTACCAACCGAGTCAAACACCACGCTGACACCTTTACCATCGGTGATGCGATTGACTTCGGTGACGAAATCTTGCGTACGATAGTTGATTGCGAAATCTGCGCCAAGCGCGAGCGCGGTTTTGATTTTGGCCTCGCTGCCCGCTGTAGCGATCACGATCAATCCCAGACGCTTGGCCCATTGCACCAAAATCTGACCCACACCACCAGCCGCGGCATGCACCAAAATGCGGGTGCCTGGTTTGAGTGGTCGCATTTGCTTGAGCAAGTATTGCGAGGTCAGTGTACGCACCAGACCCGCAGCCACTCTCACATCATCGAGCGACTCTGGCACGGGGATCACCCGCTCTGCTGGAAGCGCCACATGCGTGCAATAGCTGCCAACACCGGCGTTGGTATAGGTGGCCTTATCGCCAACATTGAGGTCGCGGACATTGCTACCGATTGCTTTGATACGACCAATACCGCTCACGCCTGGGATGAAAGGAGGGGTAGGGTTATGTGAGTGTGGTTGTCCGGCACGCAGGTAAATGTCTACGAAGTTCACCGCCACAGCCGTTTGTTCAATGACGACCTCGTCTGCACCAGGAACGGGCATGGCAATAGGCTGCGCCTTGAGAACTTCGGGGCCGCCAATCGCGGTCACAAATACGGCAAAAGGTGCTGACATGAATACAAATCCTGAAAAGTGTTGACGCAAGAAGCGCTTACTGTACAGATAGTGCTGCCGTTGCGTCAAAATGTGTTACCCCGTAGGTATTTACCCTTAATTCTGTAATCTCGTGATTGTGACAATTCGCTGACACGCATACACTCATTGTGCTTTGACGGAGTTTGGCTGCGTCAAAAAACCGTGGTCGATTTTCGACTGACTCACTCGCTCAAGGATATCCTCATGCGTAAAACTGTATCTTGGCTTGCTGGCGCACTAATCGCGACAGCTGGTATTTCGGCTCAGGCCCAAACAAAGTGGGATTTGCCTTCGGCTTATTCACCTTCAAACTTCCACGTCGAAAACTTAGTTGAGTTTTCTAAAGACGTGTCGCAGGCCTCAAAGGGCAAGCTGAACATCACCGTTCATGCCAACGCCTCTCTCTACAAAGCACCTGAAATCAAGCGCGCAGTCCAGGGCAATCAAGCCCAGCTCGGCGAAGTATTGCTGGTGAACTTTGCCAACGAAGACTCGATCTATGAGCTCGATGGTGTGCCTTTCTTGGTGTCAAGCTATGCCGGCGCCCGCAAGTTGGCTAACATTCAAAAATCCTACCTCGAAAAGAAACTTGCCTCACAAGGCATGATGCTGTTGTTTACAGTGCCATGGCCACCACAAGGCATTTTCACGAATCGTGATTTGAAGTCAGTTGCTGACATGAAGGGTCTGAAATGGCGCGCATATAGCCCAGCGACTTCCAAGATCGCCGAATTGGTGAGTGCACAACCTGTCACGATCCAAGCCGCCGAGCTGTCACAAGCCATGGCCACTGGCGTGATTGATTCGTATATGTCTTCAAGTGCAACCGGTGTTGACACCAAGACTTACGAGTACATCAAAAAGTTTTATGACACACAAGCTTGGATTCCCAAGAATGCCATCTTGATGAACAAGAAAGCCTTCGATGCCCTCGACGCAGACACTAAAAAAGCTGTGCTCGAAGCCGGTGCCCGTGCTGAAGAGCGTGGTTGGAAAATTTCCGAAGCCAAAACCAAAGAGTACTTGGCTGCTTGGACGAAGAATGGCGGTCAAATCCTTCCTCCTAGCCCAGAACTGACCAAGGGTTTGAATGATATTGGTCAAAAAATGTTGGCTGATTACATCAAGAAGGCCGGCAAAGATGGCCAAGCTATTGTTGACGCTCTGAAAAAGTAATCGATGAGACGTTTTCTTGATGGTTTGTATTCTGCCGCCGAATTTCTGGCGGCAGTTTCTTTAATTGGAGTCTTGGTTTCGGTGCTCTTGAGTATCGTCAGCAGACAATTATCTTTCCATATTTCAGGCCTGGATGCCTATGCGGGCTATTTCATGGCTTCCGCTGGATTTTTCGCTTTGGCTTCGACTTTGCGCCACGGTGAACATATTCGAGTCACGGTTTTAATAAATGCTCTATCCTCCGCTGGACAGCGCCGCTTAGACATTGGCTCGATTTCAGTGGGGTTGGTTGTGGTCGCGTCACTTGCATTTTTTAGTTGCAAGTTAGTGCTGGACTCGTGGGTGTTTAACGATATCTCAACAAGTAATGATGCGACACCGCTCTGGATCCCCCAGTTGAGTATGGCCGCTGGAAATATTTTATTTGTAATCGCCTTCATAGATTTGTTGTTGGCACGCATTCGAGGCGACGCTTTGATGATTGATACACAGGAGTTGCAGCGTAATGAGTGATCTTTTTATTATTACGTTGCTAGTCATCTCACTGTTTGGCTTTTTAGCAGGTGGTGTTTGGGTAGGATTGACGCTTGCGGGCACTGCGTGGATTGGAATGGAGTTATTTTCCACCCGTCCGGCAGGTGATGCAATGGCGATTACCATCTGGGGAGCATCCTCCAGCTGGACCTTGACGGCCTTGCCACTGTTTTTGTGGATGGGAGAAATCCTGTTTCGCACAAGACTCTCACAGGACTTGTTCACCGGTTTAGCGCCATGGTTAAACAAGCTTCCTGGGCGCCTGTTGCATACGAACGTGATTGGCTGTGCGATTTTTGCAGCTGTCTCAGGTTCGTCGGCAGCAACATGCGCCACGATCGGCAAGATGACTTTACCTGAGCTTAAAAAGCGCGGTTACCCCGACCACATGGTCATCGGTACGTTGGCCGGTGCTGGAACCCTTGGGTTGCTGATTCCTCCTTCGATCATCATGATTGTTTATGGTGTGGCGGCTGAGGTCTCGATCGCTCAGCTTTTTATCGCTGGCATTATTCCTGGTATTTTCCTAGCAATGCTATTTAGTGGTTACATCATGTTCTGGGCGTGGCGTAATCCTTCTCAGGTGCCCCCTGCTGACGAAGAGATGACTTTCCGCCAAAAGGTATACGAATCTCGTAATTTGATTCCCGTCATGCTCTTGATTGCAAGCGTATTGGGGTCCATTTACAGCGGTATTGCTACGGCGACTGAGGCTGCTGCGATTGGTGTGCTGGGTTCGTTGATCATTTCGTTTTTTCAGAAGTCATTGAACTGGGCAACGTTCAAAGCCTCCATTTTGGGTGCGACGCGCTTGTACTGCATGATTGCGTTGATTCTCGCAGGCGCCCAGTTTCTAACTCTTTCGATGGGATACATCGGCTTACCGCGTGCGTTGGCTGAGTGGATCGGCAGCATGGGTCTTTCGCAGTTCTGGCTCATCGTAGTACTGATGGTATTTTTCATTATTTTGGGGTGCTTCCTGGATGGCATTTCAATGGTGGTGTTGACGATGGGCGTGTTGTTGCCTACCGTCCAAGCTGCTGGCATTGATTTGATCTGGTTTGGTATTTTTATTGTATTTGTCGTGGAGATGGCACAAGTGACACCGCCAGTCGGTTTCAATCTATTTGTGCTGGCGGGGATGACCAAGCGAGATTTACCCTACATCGCTCGTGTGTCTTCGCCATTGTTTTTCCTGATGGTCTTTGCAGTACTGGTGCTTTATTATGTACCTGAACTCGCAACCTTGCTTCCGAAACACATGAAGTTGTAAGATGCATCAAATGCCGTCAGTCCTCGTTCGAGGCTGATGGTCCAGTGCTCAGGACGCTACAGACTTTAATGGAGGCTTGCGATGAGTTCACCTAGCCTGGTTCAAAATCTTCGCCAACAATTGATGCAACGTCTGCCATTTTCAGAAATGGCAATCAAGGACGTTGATTTTTTTCTGACGTCTGCGCACGAGGCCTACTTCGCACCAAGCGAGGTGATTTTGGCGCCCGCCGATGGTCCGCCTAGCTTTCTTTATCTGATTCGGCAGGGACGTGTTTCCGGCAAGCGTGTCAATCCCGGTTTGGTCGAAACCGTTTTTGAGATGGAAGCGGGCGACCTGTTTTCTGTCAGTGCAAGTTTGGCTGCACGTCCGGTCGCAGCAACGTATACGGCGGTGACAGATTGTTTTTGTTTACTGCTTCCAGCGGCGGCACTTCAGGATCTTTCTGCACGCTCTCAAGCATTTCGGGATTTTGCCAACAATCGTGTCTGGATGCTGCTTGAACAATCCCGACAGGCGATGCGAAACAGCGTGGCCTCAAAGGCGTTGCATGAGCAGTCTCTCGAGAGTCGCTTAGGAGACTTGATTCGTCGCGCTCCGATTGTGACCGCGCCACACACATCCTTGCGTGAAGCCCTCACGCTCGTACATGAAAAAAAAGTAGGTTCGGTACTCATTACCGAGGATGGACATGAGATTTTAGGCATTTTGACGCGTGACGATGTCCTGAGTCGTGTCACGCTTGCGGGGATCAGCTTGGAGACGCCAATCCGCGAGGTCATGTCTAAAAACGTCAAGGCCTTGACGGTCGATGACACTGCTGAGGAGGCAGCTGTCATGATGTCCCAGTTTCGCATTCGTCATGTGCCGGTACTGGATCAGGGGCGAATTGTTGGGTGTATCTCGGAGCGGGATCTGTTCTCTCTGCAACGACTGTCTTTTGACACGATTAGTTCAGCCGTGCGGCTTGCAGAGGATGTGTCCGCCTTACAAGAGTGTGCAGCCAATATCCGTAAATTTGCACGCAGCCTGCTAGGACAAGGGGTCAAGGCGCGTCAGCTCACTTTTTTAATTAGTCATTTGAATGATGTCCTGACTTCTAGGCTTGTAACTTTATTGGCGCACCAGCATGGCCTGGACCTGAATGACTTTGCTTGGATTGCCTTGGGATCTGAAGGTCGAAGCGAACAGACGATCGCAACCGATCAAGATAATGCCTTGATCTATGTGGATCGCGGCGACGTGGCCATCAAGGATCGCTATATTGCCTTTGCGCGAGAGGTGAATGTTGCACTAGATGCCTGTGGCTATCCGCTGTGTAAGGGCAATATTATGGCAAGCAATCCCACGCTGTGCTTAACCCAACAAGAATGGCGTAATCGTTTTGTCCATTGGGTTGAACATGGCCACCCCGAAGACTTGTTAAACGCAGGGAT
This sequence comes from Burkholderiaceae bacterium, assembly GCA_023653055.1. Taxonomy (GTDB): domain Bacteria; phylum Pseudomonadota; class Gammaproteobacteria; order Burkholderiales; family Burkholderiaceae_B; genus Zwartia. The sequence continues at coordinate 50,891 of JAMNXR010000002.1, forward strand.
CTTTTTTGACTGTAGAGCGTTAGTCGGTTGCGATCAGCTTTTAAAAGAGTTGCGTACTAAAGTCACCGAGATGACAGCGGTTACTCCACGCTTTCTCAAGCTGATGGCCGAAGCATCATTACGAAATACCGTACCCTTAAACTGGTTGGGTAGTCTGGACACCAAGAAAATCAACAATAAACAGGTGATCGACCTCAAGCTACAGGGCACGGCGATTGTTGTGGAAATCGCGCGCATTTATGCGCTGGCGCATCGTATCGAGGCACTCAATACGCAAGAACGTCTGGCGGCGCTTGGCCGAGTCGCGGGTGTGCCCAAAAAAGAAAGCGCTGCCTGGATTGCTGCGTTTCAGTATTTGCAGACTTTGCGTCTCGCGATCCAGTTGGAAGGCAACTTGATTGAAGATAATCCGAATGCCTTGGATGTTGATACGCTCAATGCGGTTGATCGTACGATTTTAAAAGGATCGTTGGCGCGTATTCGCTCCTTGCAACAGCGTCTTGAGCTTGATTATGTTCGCTAAGCTCAGTCGTTGGGTGAGAAGCTTTGGCGGTCGGCGCATTGAGGAACGCAACCAGAGCCAGCGCTGGATCATGCTCGATGTTGAGACAACCGGACTCGATCCTAGCGCCGACCAGCTGTTGGCGATCGCCGCAGTGGCGTTGCGCTTTACACCCACGACAGGTCGATTAGAGGTTGCAGTGGGGGATAGTTTTGAGATTGTGTTGCGGCAAGATAAGCCTTCGGCTAAAGACAATATCTTGATCCACCATATCGGTGTTCAGGCGCAGTCTGAGGGCATTGCACCGACAGAGGCGCTTGAGCAGTTTAGGGCCTGGGCGGGAGACTCGCCTCTGTTGGCGTTTCACGCGGCGTTTGATCAAACCATGATTGAGCGTGCCTTGCGACGTTTTCAACTAGCACCGCTTGAAAACGAATGGCTCGATATAGAGCCGATCGCGCGTTTGGTTGGTGGCAATACCAAAGCGCGCGCACTCGATGATTGGTTGACGCACTTTGGCATCGAATGTGCTGTGCGACATCAAGCTGCCTCTGATGCGTTTGCGACTGCGGAGTTGTTGCTGCGTTTGTGGCCTGCCACACGTAAAGAGGCAAACTCTTGGACGCAGCTTCGCGTGCTGGCACGCAACGCCGCCTGGATCCCTCGCTGAGAGCAATGCACGGCATTTCAGCGGCGGGGCTCTGCGGCGTGTCTAAAGGTAAAATGATGGAAATCAAGGGATCAAAAGTTTCATGAATCTACAAGACACACTCGTTTGGTCGGGACTCATCATCGGGCTGCTATTTGGTGCGACAGGACAGTTCTCAGGCTTTTGTTTAAATCGTGCGCTCAAAGAGTACTGGCAGTCTGGCGCGCTCCATAAGGCGCAGTCCTTCGTCCTGGCTTTGGCCGTTGCGATGATCGGGACACAGGCCTTGGCCCAATTTGAATGGATTGATCTGAGTAAATCCATCTATCGCGGTCCAACATTCTCATGGCTATTAGTACCGATAGGGGGCATGCTATTTGGTTATGGCATGATGTTGGCCAATGGTTGCGGGGCGCGTAGCTTGGTGTTGTTTGCGCAGGGGAATTTACGTTCTTTGGTTGTCTTGTTGTGTTTAGGTATTTCTGCCTTCATGACGCTGACGGGTGTGCTGGGTCCGCTGCGCCAAGCGCTCAACCAAATGACAGCTGTTTCGGGTGCCAGCATTGCAGAACTGCCTGTCATGGCGCAAGGATGGGTCGTGAGTCTGGTATTGCTCTGTTTGTTCGTGTTCAGTTTTTGGAAACTCAATCTGCTCAAACACAAAAAAGATTTGTTCGCCGGATTCATGGTGGGGCTCTTGATTGTGGCGGGCTGGTTTTCGACAGGCTGGTTGGCGTTTGATGAGTTTGAGCCAGTTAATCTCGTTTCTTTGACCTTTATTGCGCCCATTGGCGAGACGATTCAATATTCGATGATTGCGACGGGAACCAAGTTGAGTTTTGGTGTGACGGTCGTCTTGGGCGTCATACTCGGTTCTTTTTTATTAGCCTGTTTGCGCAAGGGTCTGCATCTGCAGGGCTTTAGTTCGCCCAGAGAGATGTTGCGCTTCATCACCGGTGGGGTTTCGATGGGCGTAGGAGGTTCTTTGGCGCTCGGGTGTTCGATTGGGCAAGGATTGACGGGGCTGTCAACGCTTGCCTTGAGTTCTGTCGTCGCTGCAGCAGGTATCCTAGTGGGCGCCCGCTTGGGCTTTCGTCACAACTGACTTTTTAAATGGCGGTGCGTGTCTTTTCCTGATTCTGTTTGTGTCGCAACCAGATCAAAGCAGCTCCCATGAGCACGACAGGAAAGAGCGATGTGAAGTTCAAAATATCCCAGCCAGAGGTCGTCACCAACGCCCCTGAGCTAAACGAAGTGATGGCCATCGTTGCAAACACAAAGAAATTAATAATCCCCTGGGCTTTATCTTTTTCTTCGGGTCGATAGGCGGTCATCGCCAGACTTGTCGCCCCTGTAAACAGGAAGTTCCAGCCAACCCCGAGGATGAATGACGATAATAGGAACTGATAGACCTCTACCCCTGAGAGTGCAATCAAAATACAAACGAAATTCAGTGCAATTCCCAAAATCATTATGCGGTACGTGCCAAACTTTTTAATCAGTGAACCTGTAAAAAAGCCGGGCGCAAACATGCCGATGACGTGCCATTGGAGGACGAGTGCCGCATCTGAAAAGGGTAGACCACAGACTTTCATGGCCAGCGGTGTGGCTGCCATGAGCAAGTTCATGACGCCATAGCCAAGTGCAGAGCTAATGGCCGCTACCAGAAACACAGGCTGGCGCAGCAGTTCCATCGCACTGCGTCCAGGCTGCAACACTTTTTTAACCGCCACTTCGTCAGGAAAGTGAATGAAGTTCATCACAATCAGACCCAAAATGCCTGCGACGGTCAGCGTCAAATACGCACCCAGAAAGGGGGTATCAAAGAAGTCTTTTGTCAGTACGGCGAGATTGGGCCCTGCCACGGCACCCAAAATGCCGCCGGCCAAGACCCAGGAGATCGCTTTGTCACGCAAACTGACATGAGTCAGTTCAGGTGCGGCAAAGCGATAGAGCTGTCCGTTGGCGCTGTAGTAGCCCGCGACAAAGGTGCCAAAGGTCAATAACCAGAAGTTTTTGGAATACGCGGCGTACCCACAAATGAGCGAGGATATAACCGCGACGAGAAGCCCGAGCTGAAAGGATTTTTGGCGACCATATTTTTTTTGTGTCCGTGCAACGAGTCCGGTAGAAAGCGCACCGCCCACGACATAACCCATGATCGGAAGCGTAGCCATCCAGGAGATATTGGTCAGGCTCAAGCCGACTAGACCATTAATCGCCACGAACGTGATGTTGTTGGTGAGAAAAATGCCCTGACACAAAATCAACAACACCAGATTCTTATTAAATAAACGCGGCGAATTTTCCATGAAGATGATTAAAGCACAGTCTGAGTGGGGGTGATTTCAGGAGAAAGATGTTGCACTGCACGATAATTGGTCAAAAAAACCTGACCACTTAGGTGCTTGAGAAAGTCTGATTTTTCTAGACGATCCATGACGGGACCTTTCACTTCGGACAGGTGCAAACAAATCCCTGACTCGCGTAAACGTTTCTCGATCGCTTCGAGGCTGTCCAGCGCACTGGCATCGATGTCGTTGATCGCCGAGCACTGGAGCACGACGTGTTTCAGCAAAGGGTTCTCCGCGACTTCTGCATTCAGACGGTCTTCGATGTTGCGGGCATTGGCAAAATAAAGACTCTCATCGATGCGTAAACACAAGACCTCTGGGCTGGTGAGTACCTCGTGACGCAAGACATTACGAAAATGTTCTGTTCCTGGCACCAGACCAATCTTGGCGATATGGGGCTGGCTGCTGCGGTACAAGTGAATCGCAAGGGACAGTACGACTCCTGCGACCAAGCCTATTTCTACGCCAATACCCAAGGTCGCGAGCATTGTGACGACAACGGCTGCGAAGTCTGCTTTAGAAAAACGCCAGGTATGTTTAAAAATACTGAAATCCACAAGGGACAAAACAGCCACAATAATCGTTGCGGCCAGCGTGGCTTGCGGTAAGAAAAATAGAGCGGGTGTGAGCAGCAGCGAAGCGAGTGTGATACCCACTGCGGTATACAGTCCCGCGGCAGGCGTTCGGGCACCGCTATCGGCATTGACGACTGAACGTGCAAAGCCACCCGTCACGGGGAAGCCCCCTGTGAGCGAAGCGGAGACGTTACAGGCACCGAGCGCTACCAGTTCCTGGTTGGGTTCAATGCGCTCCCGACGCCTGGCCGCAAGCGTTTGGCCAACCGAGACGGATTCGACAAAACCGATAATGCTAATGAGCAGGGCGGGGACGAAGAGGTTGTTCCATAAGGCCAAATCCCATAAGGGGGCGGTCAGTGGCGGAAGTCCTTGAGGCACGGTACCGACAACTTTTAAGCCTGCTTCAGGCCAATTGAGTTGCCAGGCCAGTGTGGTGGTCACAATAATCGCCAGCACGGGGCCGGCCTTGGTGATGATGTCGGCTGCGAGCTTGTTGAAACCAAGTTTCATCAATAAAGGTTTGAGTTGCTGCCTGACCCAGAACAAAAACGCTGTAGCGATCAGACCGATCGCGAGCGTCAGGCTATGGGTGTTGGGTATTTGCTGAATCAGCGACCAGACCAGCGCAAAGAAATTGTCGCCTGAGGCTTGAACACCCATCAGTGTTTTGAGTTGACTCGCGGCAATCAACAGCCCAGAGGCAGAGATAAAGCCGGACACCACCGAGTGACTGAGAAAGTTGGCCAGAAAGCCGAGCCGCAGAAAGCCCATCAGCAACAGCAAACCGCCAGAGATAAAGGCGAGCGTCAGTGCGATCTGCCAGTAACTATGGACACCCAGTGCGGCTTGTTCTGCGACCGCCGCTGCGGTCATAAGCGACACCACCGCAACAGGCCCGACCGCCAACACACGACTCGTGCCGAGCAAGGTGTACATCACCAAGGGCGCCACGCTGGCGTAGAGGCCGACCTCGGGGGGCAAGCCCGCGAGCATCGCATAGGCGAGACTCTGCGGGATCAGCATGATGGTGACAATCAGTGCCGCGACCAGATCACTGATGAGGAGTTCGCGGTTGTACTGAGCACCCCATTGCATGATAGGCAAGGTCGGCAATTTCATGGCTTTTCTCTTAAGCTTTTTTGTTGCGCATTGTGCGCTCGGCTATTTCAAAGCCAACCATCCCGATCAGCATCGCGATGACAAAAATCAAGGCTTTTTCATGGCCTGCTGCCATCGATACCAAGACTGGACCTGGACAGAAGCCTGCGAGTCCCCAGCCCACGCCAAACATTAGGCTGCCAATGACGAGTCGTTTGTCGATGTGACTGGCTTTGGGAAGGTGTAACGCCCCACCAAAAAAATTGGTCGTACGTTTTTTCGCCAGAGTAAAAGCAAAGATGCCAACCAAGATGGCGCCACCCATCACAAAAGCCAACGAGGGATCCCATTGACCAAAGAGGTCTAGAAAACCGAGGACTTTAGCGGGGTTGGTCATACCTGACAGAATCAGGCCTAAACCAAAAAGTAGACCTGCAAGAAATTCGAAAACACGAAGCATGTTGTGTGCGCCTTTAAAAGAGGTGACGTGCAAGGTATACGGTCAGAAAACCTGACGCCATAAAGGACACTGTTGCGACCAATGAGCGGGGTGACATACGGGAGAGCCCACAGACTCCGTGGCCTGACGTGCAGCCTGAGCCATAGCGTGTACCGATGCCGACCAGCAGTCCGGCGATGATTAGCAGGACCGTATCCGCATCAATCTGCGGTGTCGTGATGAGCTCGGATGGCGCCAAGGCGTTAAATATCCAGGGTGCGGCAAACATACCTGCCAAAAAAGCGATGCGCCAAAACGTATCCCCTGACTTCGGTGGCAAGAGGCCGCCCAAAATACCGCTGATCCCCAGTACACGACCGTTGATCAAAATAAAGAGCGCTGAGGCGACGCCCAAAATAATGCCGCCAGATAGAGAACTCCATGGCGTAAAGTGTGTCCAGTCTATGTTCATGTGCTGACCTCTTTGTTTTTACAGAATTGTGAATAGAGCACTTCCATCACGGCCAGCGCTTGTGGGCTTGAAAATTGGTAATAGATATTTTTCCCCTCGCGACGGGTGTTGACCAACTGTTCGTTTCTTAAGATAGTGAGTTGCTGCGAGAGTGTGGGTTGCAGAATACCGAGCGAGGTTTCAAGCTCGCTCACGCAACGCTCGCCCTCGGTCAACTGGCAAAGAATCATTAAGCGGTCGGGATTGGTCAGTACCTTCATGAGCCGACAGGCGTTGCTGGCCGACGCCTTCATGGCGCTGAGCTCAAAGGGAACAATGTCTTCTGTGATCATGTGCGGGAGAGAGGATTAAGTTGAAGATGATGAATTATAATATATATACAAATAAATTGTTATTATATATAATGTATTTACGTTATTCAAATATGCATTGATTGGAGTTCATATGAACATCACTTCCGGCACCACTTCAGGCACCACTTCAGGCACAACTGCTGGCATCACTTCTTCAAAGCCGATGGTGCATGGCATTTTTGATCCCACCACATGGACAGTGACGTATGTTGTGTATGAAAAACCAGGTACAGCCTGCGCGATCATTGATTCCGTGTTGGACTATGACCCTAAATCGGGTCGGACTAAGCATGTTTCAGCCGATAAAGTGATTGATTTCGTTCGCACTAACAATTTGAGTGTTGAGTGGATCCTTGAAACGCACGCCCATGCGGATCACTTGTCGGCAGCTCCTTATCTCAAACAACATCTTGGCGGCAAGATTGCGATTGGCGATCACATCACTACCGTGCAAAAGGTATTCGCGGGTGTATTTAACCTCGAGCCCGAATTTCGTCAGGATGGCTCTCAGTTTGATGCTTTAATTAAAGAAGGTGAGTCCTTCAAGGTTGGCGCATTGGAGGGAAAAGCACTCTATGTCCCAGGACATACGCCTGCCTGCATGGCGTATCAGTTTGGTGACGCGGTTTTTGTGGGCGACACCTTGTTTATGCCCGATGTCGGAACGGCGCGGTGTGATTTTCCGGGGGGGGACGCCAAAACTTTGTATGCCTCGACCCGCCGTTTGTTGAGCCTACCTTCTGAGACGCGTTTGTTTATGTGTCATGACTACCCGCCCGCAGGGAGGGCAGTGAACTTTGAAACAACGGTCGCAGAGCAGCGCGCAAAAAATATACATGTTCATGATGGCATTACCGAGGCTCAGTTTGTAGACATGCGAACCAAGCGTGACGCCACTCTTGAAATGCCGGTGCTGATTCTACCTGCTGTCCAGATCAATATTCGTGCTGGGGAGCTACCACCTAAGGAGTCCAACGGCATTGCCTATGTGAAGATCCCTCTAAATGCGCTGTAGCTGCGTGTCGCTGCGTTGTGCACGTTGGTTGACACAGATCAACAGATATTGAGTCACTTGTCCCGCATGTGTAAAAAAATGCGTTTCAATATCAATCAGGGTTTTATAAGAAGTTCAACGCATCAAAGGATATCAATCATGAAATGCAATGTTGGCACTATCGATCGTACGCTGCGGATTGTCGCTGGCTTGACTCTGATTGCGTTGGCCGCAACAGGCACAGTAGGTGTCTGGGGTTGGATCGGCGTAATACCTCTTTTGACGGGAATCTTCCGTTTTTGTCCCGCTTACCCTTTGTTGGGGATTAATTCCTGCGCTAAAGAAAATGCAGGTGCTAGTTGCTGTAAAAAATAAGCAAAAATCTTAAAGGGGTTACGACAGGCAATCAAGCTTGCTTGCTGCACCTCGCGCTCACTGGTGTTTAAATTCGATGGGTACCAGTACTGTTGAGGCAACAGGCTGTTGGCCTCTTGAGGCTGGAACAAAGCGCCATTGACGGACGGCCTCCATGGCAGCTTGGTCGAGTCTTTGATACGCACTCGTGGTTTGTATATTGATATCGCGAACCTCGCCCGTGGCGTCAAGGCTGACACGCAACAGAACCGTCCCAGCTTCGCGGAGTCGTTTGGATACAGCTGGATAGATTGGGTTTGGGCGATGCAGATAGTTGGGGTCGACTTGTGCAGGGGTTGTTGGCAGCGAGTCGTTGGCGGTGTCGGTCAGCGCAACGGGACTTGAATTTTCGCTAGATCCTCCCCTCATTGTTTGACTTGTTGCCGGCTTAGGTGAAACAGGCGTTGTTGTTTGGGGAGACGTTGTTAGCGGAGACACAGGGGCAGGTGCTGTCAGCGGTGCAGGCGCTGGTGGGGTGGTCTGAGGTGTTTCTGGTGGCATCACTGGTTGCGTCGCAGCTGGTTGAGCCTCAGGTTCTGCCGCGAGTGGGATCTCTTTTTCGACATCAGTCGTTGCTTGGGTTTGTGTTTCAGTTGGCGGCGCTGCGGAGGGGGATGTTTCAGGTTCAGTGGGCGCCTTTTCTTGAGCGGGCTCTTGCGGGGTTTCTTTTACAGGTTCTTGCGTCGTTTCTTGTGCAGGCGTTGGGATTGAAGTGGGCTCTGGCGTTGACTCTAGCTCTGTTTCGACTTTTTCTTCCAGCTTATTTTCTTGATCCCCATCAGTTTCGAGGGTAACGGGAATCACAAAACCTGATTGACCCGCGTTGTCGTTTGTTTCTACGCCCACGCCATTGAGCCATCCAAAATGTGCCAGGAGCAAAATAATCACCAGCGCATGCGCCAGCGTGACGAGCGTCAACAGGGTGACGAATCGCAGGCCGGATTTGGATTGAAAGGCTGGTGTTGTAGAGCTTGTCATAGATGTAGTTTAGAGGTTTTCAGCTAAAATTTATGATTCAGCTTGAATCGAGTCTTACACAATGAACAATATGTCCAAAAAACTTCTTTCAAACGTGGTCTTCACAATTCTGGCAGGCATCACGTCTTTGACGGCGGTCTCAGTTGCAAGGGCCACCGAACAGGTTGTCGGTGATTTAAAGCTCACGGCCCCTTGGATACGCGCTTCTGTACCTGGACAGGTCAACGGTGCGGGCTACGTCCAGATCGACAATAAAGCAGGGCAGACTGACCGTCTGATTTCGGCGACGACAAACGGCGTCAATCGCGTTGAGTTGCACACCATCATCACGGATAACGGTGTGGCCAAAATGCGCGAGGTGCCTGGCATCGACGTGCCCGCCAATGGTGCGGTCAAACTAATGCCTGGCGGCTTTCACATTATGTTTCTCGGATTAAGTACGCCTTTTAAGGCTGATACGACTATCCCGGTCACGCTCAAGTTTGAAAAGGCGGGTGAGGTCAAGGTTGATTTTGAAATCAAACCCGCCACCTTCAATCCTAGTGCCAAGTCAGCGCATGCCAGTCACAAACACTGATCGCCAAGGTCACCCATGCTGGGTGTGACGGATTATCCCGCCTTTGTGGTGGCCTTCATCATTTTTTTGTTGATTCCAGGGCCGGGTAATCTCGTCATCATCACCTCGACCACCAAGGGCGGCTTGCGTGGCGGTTTTGCAGCCACCATCGGAATCATTCTTGGCGATCAAGTACTCTCGTGGATGGCGGTCGCTGGGTTGGCTGCTGTGCTCGCCGCTTCGCCAGTGGCGTTCGAGGCGGTGCAATGGGTGGGGGCGATCTACCTTGTTTGGTTGGGCGCCAAAATGGTCTTGGCCAAGCCGGGAGCCGCACCCGTGCTCAATATTAAGCCCTACCATTACCTGCGCCAGGCGATGGTCATTACACTGTTCAATCCAAAAGCCATTGTCTTTTATATGGCTTTTTTCCCGTTGTTTGTAGATCCCGTGCAAAACCGAGGCTTGGTGACATTTGCTTTTCTGGCTGCGACCATTGCAGTGTTAGCCTTTTTGTATGGTGTTGTCGCAATTTTGCTCACGCATTTCTTGGCGGAGCGATTACGCAGCAGTGCCATCATTTCTCTTGTGCTAGAAAAGATAGCTGGACTGTGCCTAATAGGCTTTGGACTCAGGCTCGCGCTCTCGCGCTAAGCCTTTCGTCCAAACGTAGCGTCACCGCCGACCTGTTGGCTGATTCGCTGCATCAGCCTTTGTTATGCTCTACCACCATGTGCGTGTGCGCGGCCTTAAGCAGAGGGCAGGCGACGGCCTTTTGTACGCCTGCTTCAATCATTGCGCCCAAAATATGCTCGTGCTCCGTCTGGTTGCCTTGGGTCAAGTCCCTAAGCATGGAGGCTGCAAAGCTCGAACCCGACTTAGTCAGCATCGCCAAGGCTTTTTGTTGGGCGCTTTCTTTGGTGGGGAAACCATTCGCCAACGCGATGGCGCAACTCTCTGCATAGAAACTGGTCATGGTCTCCTTGCCCCACGGTGCATCAGCGATTTTTCCAACATGACCGCGACACAACGTCGTCATGCCTGCGAGCGTGGCTAAAAATACCCATTTATCCCAAAGCGACTGTTCAATATTTTCACTGAAGGTGTGGTCAAAACTGGCTTGTTCACATAGAGCCGAAAACGCGTGGGCCAGTGCTTCGTGAGCGGGATCGCGATGACCCACCGTGAGTGCGTGGAGGTCGGTGAGTTGTTTAACAGCGCCACTGCTTGTGACGGTCGCGGCGATATGCGCGACGCCACCCATCACTCGGCTGCGGCCGAATGTTGCGTCGAGTTTGGCAATATGGCTCAGTCCGTTCAGAACAGGCAAGATGACGCCGTGGCTGCTTGCTGCGCTGACGGACTCAAGCGCGTCGTCTAAGTCATAGGCCTTGGGCGCAAGGATAATCACGTCATATTCGGGCTTGAGTTGGTCGCGCGTCACAGTCTTTGGATGAAGGGTGAAGGTTTCCTTTGGTGTTTCAATTACCAACCCATCCGCTTGGATCTTTTGATGACGCTTGTCCCGCAATAGGTAGGTGACATCAGCCCCCGCCTGAATGAGTCGTGCACCAAAATACCCCCCCACACCACCCGCACCCAATATTAGAATTTTCATGCTTGCTCCTTTTAAGCATCAATCTTATCGTGTTGACGCGCCTTGTGCCAAGACAAGCGTTAAGGGTGGAGTCTGGTCTCGCCAGTCGTAGACAAAGACAGATTTTTAAAGGAACATAGTGGGCATGTCGCAAGTGCTTCATTTCAAAAGCACAATAAAACATTCAGGAGATCGTTTTGAAAATATCCCGCCTAGGCTCTGCGCTGCCCGCTTTATGTTCTTTAACACTCGCCTTGGGCGTACTGGGTGCCTCCGCCTCTGTATCGGCCCAAGAGTTCCCTAAAGGTCAGACCATCACGATCGTAGTGGGTTTTGTACCCGGTGGCGGAACCGATACCGCTACACGGATTGTGGCGAAAGCTCTTTCGGCTAATTTAGGTCAACCCGTTGTCGTTGAAAACCGTGCCGGAGCAGGTGGGGTGATTGCGACACAGGCGGTGGCTAATGCCAAGCCAGACGGCACGACTCTTTTGCTGGGTACGATTGGTCCAATGACTGTGTCACCCCATCTGATGAAGATGACGATTGATCCGCTCAAGGACCTCGCACCCATTACGATGGGCGTGAACTTTCCCAACGTTTTGGTGGTTCCACCCGAGTTAAAGGTGAACTCTTTGGCTGAGTTGATCGCAGCAGCTAAAAAGGAACCAGGCAAGCTGACGTATGCGTCAACAGGTGTAGGCTCTGCGGCGCATTTGGCCGGTGAGTTGTTTGCGCAGCGTGCCGGAGTGGAAATGATCCACGTGCCCTACAAGGGCGGAAGTGCAGCGATGCTTGATTTGCTGAGCGGTCGCATTGATGCGTATTACTCGACGCCAACGACAAGTATTCAGCATGTTCAGGCTAATAAGCTCAAGGCCTTAGCGACAACGGGTTTAAAGCGTACGGACCTGATGCCTGATGTCCCCACGATGGCAGAGTCTGGCTTCCCAGGCTTTAACGCGACCAACTGGTATGCGTTTGTGGCACCCGGCAAAACACCGGCCCCTATTCTCGATCGTTGGAACACTGAAATCGTCAAGGTACTCAACGATCCTGAAGTCCGTGCACAGCTCAATAAACATGGCCTGACCCCTGATCCCACCACGCGTCAGGAATTGGCTGACTTTATGGCCAAGGAGTCCGCAACCTGGAAAAAAGTCGTAACTGAGCGCAACATCAAGCTCGAATAAACGGCAGTATGTCAGGTTCTTTTAGCAGCATGATGGCGTCTACACGCGCACCTTTTAAGGTGCGCAGTTTTCGCAATCAGTGGGCTGCCGATCTAGCGACCTCTTGGGCCTTAGAGATGGAGCTTATAGTGCTGGGCTGGTATGTACTGGTCGAGTCGGGCTCCGTGCTATTGCTGGTGATTTTTGGTGCCTTGCACTACACGGGTGCCTTGATTTCTCCATTTCTTGGTATCGCAGGTGACAGGGTCGGTTATCGCGTGCTCTTTATGTTGACCCGGGGACTGTATGCGTTGGCTGCAATGACGATTGCCATACTCGCATTTTTTGACAGCCTAACCCCACTGAATGTCATTGTCATCGCGACTGTTGTCGGCATGATTCGTCCCTCTGATTTAATGATGCGCTATGCGTTGATTGGCCAGACGCAGCCAAGCGATCAGCTGACCTCTGCCTTGGGTATTTCACGGATGACGTCAGACTCTGCGCGCGTCGCAGGTGCATTGGCAGGTGCGGGCATATTTGCACAATTCGGAATGATCCCGGTCTATGTCTGTATCACCTTGCTGTATCTCATCAGTTTTTGTTTTTCTATGAGGGTCGCAGGTAAGCCCGCCCAAGTCATTGCGCACACCGCTCGTCCATCACCTTTTACAGATTTACAACACGCCTTTTCATACGTTTGGGGTAAGCCAGTCTTGCTTGGGTCGATGAGTATCGCTTTCCTTGTGAATTTTCTCGCTTTTCCGTTTTCGCTTGGTCTGTTGCCCTACATTGCCCGTACGGTCTATGAGGTCGGTCAGTCTGGTTTGGGTGTGTTAAGCGCGAGCTTCGCCTTTGGCGCTTTACTAGGGTCGCTGGTGCTGGGATCGAACCGCTTTTCTCTCGGTACGGGGCGAGCTTTATTGGTCGCGACGGGGATTTGGTTTGGACTGTTGATGCTGTTTGGGCCCACTACGCATTTTGTATTAGGGGTCGCGCTTCTAATGTGTGCGGGTTTCGTACAAAGTATTGTTCTGGTCCCACTCGCAGCGGTGATGTTGCGTGCGACTGAACCTCAGTACCGTGGTCGCATTATGGGTATGCGGATTTTGGCGATTTGGGGTTTGCCGGTTGGATTATTGATCGCAGGACCGCTAATCGATACGCTAGGTTTTGTGTGGACAACTTTTTTATACACGTTGATGGGTGCGACCGCCACGTTAGCGATCGCACTCAAATGGCGTAAAGCTTTGTGGTGCCCATCAGCGCCCGCCAATCAACATGGCTAGCAGGCGCTTTAAACTGACTGACGTTTAGTCGCAATATCAGTCTCAGACGCCTTCGACGATACGGATATCACGCTCTGCAGCGCCAGTGCCGAGTGCACGAATCGCCTCTTGGTACGCAGGGCTGTTGTAGGCCGCCAGTGCAGCATCAACACTTTCAAATTCAATCAGGACGGTGCGTTGCTTGACGCCTGCTTCTTTAATAGCGGCCGCTTCGTTACGGGCTAAAAATTTTCCGCCAGCTGCGGTGAGGGCGGGGCCTGCTAGCTTGGCGTAAGCCGCTAATGCTTCAGGGTTTGAAATAGAACGGTAGGCACTGATCCAATATGCTTTAGCCATGAGGGGTCTCTGTTTAAGTTTGGGTTGTTTCTAATTCAGTTGAGATGACACTATAGGCGTCTCTGCAAAAGAATGCTCTTTATGTTAGGGTTGATACCAATGCGAATAATATAAAAAAATCCGACTGCTCGCTCGGATCCTCGCTGTTGATAAATGTGGTCGCCCGGAGACAAACGGTGTTTGGCAAGAAGATTTTTTACGGCTGGAAAATGGTGTTTGCTGCAGCCTCGCTGCAGTTTATTCAGTCGATGATGCTGCATCAGGCTTTTGGAGCCTATGTCGCAGTCCTCATTCAGGACAAAGGATGGAGTAAAACCTCTGTCTCTGGCGCGTCGGCCATGATGTCAATGGAAGCGGCCGTGATTGGCCCGATTTTGGGCTGGTTTCTTGACCGGTTTGGCTCGCGAGGCGTAATAAAAGTCGGAGTCATTATGTTTGGCATCGGCTTCATGCTACTGAGCCAAATTGACAGTTTATTGAGCTTTTATGGTGCAGTGATCGTGATTGCGATCGGCTCTTCAATGGCTGGATACTTCCCCCTAAACGTAGGGGTTATTCAATGGTTTGAGAAAAAACGTGCACGCGCACTATCGATGGTGGGGTTAGGGCTCGCGCTGGGCGGTATGTTTGTGCCCGTCGTGGCCTGGAGTATTGAAAGCATTGGTTGGCGGGAGACCGCTTTTGGCTGCGGCGTACTGGCTATCGTAATCGGCTACCCGTTGGCCTGTGTTTTTCGTCGCCGGCCTGAGGATTTTGGTGAAACGGTCGATGGCCTGGGTGCACAGCGCGGCGCGGTTGACGTGTCAGGTGTTCAGCCCGAGACCAATGTGGAACCCGAGTTTACGGCCAAACAAGCGCTCAGGACAAAGGCGTTTTGGCTGCTGTCGGCTGGTCACGGCGTGGCGCTAATCATTGTCACTGCCGTGAACACACATGCCATCAATCATATGCGGATTTCCTTAGGATATACCATTGCCCAGGCGGCTTTTTACATCACACTCATGACCGGTTTTCAGGTGATTGGTGTATTGCTGGGTGGCGTATTGGGTGACAAATTACAAAAAAATAGGGTGGCGGCAGTCTGTATGACGATGCACATGGTGGGCATGTTGATGCTGACCTATGCGTTGGGACCCGTGATGCTGGTGCTGTTTGCGGTATTTCATGGTTTGGCGTGGGGCATCCGGGGACCGTTTATGCAGGCGATTCGGGCGGACTACTTTGGAAGAAAATCCATCGGCATGATTCTGGGCTTGTCTGCGATGTTGACGGCGGTGGGGCAGGTGTCTGGACCTTTGCTGGCAGGCATTATGGGTGATGCAACGGGCAATTACGACCTCGGTTTTACTGTGCTGGCACTGATCGCGGGCGCCGGGACCTTTTTATTCTGGTTTGCCAAGCCACCCCCTCTGCCAGGAATGCCTGCGGGTGGCCAAGCAGCATGAGGCTTTAAGTGTTTTTAGTCACATGGCTCAGTTATAATCGCCAGATGACTTATTTAAAAATTTTGGCCGCTCCTTTAGTGCTGTTTTTATCTGCCTGCATCACACTAGGGCCGGATTACGACCGCCAAGAATCGACAAAATGGGAAACTGAACCCCAAGTTTGGCAAGAACCTCTCCCCCATGAGGGTGAGCAGGTCACACTCGTGTCTTGGTGGGCACAGTTTAAAGATCCTGTATTGATTGAGCTTGTCGAGCAGTCACAAAAACAAAGCAACACCATGGCTCAGGCGGCCTTGCGTATCGCACAATCTCGCGCGTTATTAATCACGGCTGATGGCGCTGCTTTGCCTGTTTTAAACGCGACGGGGGGCGTATCTCGGGGCACCTATCAATTGGGTGGTCCTGTCATTATCGCCACCACGACACAAGCGCAACTTCAGGCTGGCTGGGAAATCGACTTGTTTGGAGGCTTGGCACGCGCAAGCGAAGCTTCCCGCGCGCGCTTAGCCGCTCAAGTGGCAAACTGGCACGAGGCTCGGATTTCTGTGGCGGCCGATACAGCGAGTCTTTACACTAACTTTCGCGGATGCGAGCAGCTTTCTCAACTTGCTGGCGCCGATGCGCAGTCGCGGGCACAGACAGCTCGGCTCACGCAGGAATTGGCACAGACTGGCTTTCAGTCACCCGCGGTTGCTGCGTTGGCACGTGCCAGTGCTGCCGAGGGCCAAAGCCGTGCGGTTGCGCAACGCGCCGAATGTGATTTGCTGATCAAGGCGATCGTCGCACTCACCGCCATTCCTGAACCTGAACTTAGAAGCCGATTAGCCAAAGGCACTCGGGTATTGCCTACGCCAGCCATGCCTGAAGTCAAGCGTATCCCTGCTCAAGTCTTGTTGCAACGTCCTGACGTCGCAGCGGCTGAGCGTGAGTTGGCTGCAGCGAGTGCAGACATTGGCGTGCGAGAAGCAGAGCGCTTTCCACGGCTATCCTTGCTGGGCAATATCGGACCCTTGAGTTTTGAAACGGCTGTGGGATCGATCACCGCCACCTCTTGGTCGATTGGCCCTTCGCTGAGTTTGCCCATTTTTGATGGCGGCCGTCGGGCAGCCAACGTTGAAACTGCAAAGATTGCCTACGAAGTCGCGGCAACCCAATACAGGACCCAGGCACGGCGCGCCGTCAAAGAAGTTGAAGAGGCCTTGGTCCGACTCGATAGTCTTAATCAACGAGCCTCGGAAAGTTTGAAAGCCTCTAAGGGCTACCGCGAGTCACTTCAAGCGGCGCTAGATCGTTACAAGTTTGGGTTGTCTAGCATCCTTGATCTAGAAGAAACGAGACGACTGTCTGTGAACGCAGACAACATTTTGGCGATTGTTCGACGTGAGCGTGTGAGTGCGTATATTGCACTTTACCGCGCGGTGGGAGGCGGCTGGGAGGCCAAGGATCTCGCTTCGGTCGTGCGCGCTGTGCAACAAAACCCAAGCGATATTTTGACAGGCAAGCTCCAATAATGAAATCAATGACCCACTCAATTCGCGTTTGCTTATTGCGCCTGTCGATCATAGTAACGGGCCTAGCTGCTGTGACGCCTTTGTCGCCAGTGTTTGCGCAAACGGGCCCAGCCCGACCTGCTTTAACCGTTTCTGTGACGCAACCCGTATTGACTGCGCTGCCTGCGACGATTCGCGCCAATGGCAATATTGCCGCCTGGCAAGATGCCTCTGTTGGGGCGCAGGTCGGCGGATTGCGTATTGCCGAGGTGCGGGTCAATGTCGGGGATCATGTCAAGAAAGGACAAGTGCTGGCGGTGTTTGCCAAAGACACAGTATTGGCGGATTTGGCGGTACAAAAAGCGCTCGAGTCTGAGGCTTTAGCAGCCCTTGCCGATGCCGAGGCCAACGCCTCCCGTGCGCGTAGTCTAAAAACTTCAGGTGCATTGTCTGCGCAGCAGATTAGTCAGTATTTGACGGCACAACAGACTGCTGCCGCTCGGGTCGAAGCGGCGCGCGCGCATCGCCAATCCCAAGAGTTGCGTCTGACCTTCACGGAGGTGTTAGCCCCCGATGATGGGGTCATTTCAGCACGTATGGCCAGTGTTGGCGCGGTGGTACCGCTAGGAGCAGAGCTTTTCAAAATGTTGCGACAAAATCGTCTCGAATGGCGTGCGGAAGTAGTGTCTGAAGAACTGAGCCGCATCAAGGTCGGTATGCCTGTTGATGTATTGCCTGCCAGTCTGCCTAAAGGGCTGCCTCCCATTGTTGGCAAGGTCCGTGTGATTGGGCCAACGGTAGATGCCCAAGCGCGTACGGCGATCGTGTATGTGGATTTACCCATTGCCTTGAATGATGAGCCACCCGTGCGTGCGGGGATGTTCGCAACCGGAGTCTTTAATCTCGGAGATAGTCAAGGCTTGACTGTTCCGCAAGAGTCCGTCGTGATGAGAGACGGCTTTAGTTATGTGTTTAAACTCGATGCCGCTAAGCGGACTGAACAAACGCGTGTCCAGGTTGGGCGTCGCGTAGGCGCTCGCATCGAGGTCCTGGATGGACTGACCGCCTCGGATACGATTGTGGAGTCGGGCGCAGGCTTTTTGACCAATGGCGATTTGGTTTCGGTTGAGCGGCCATGAACTTTTCAGCCTTTTCTATTCGGCATCCGATTCCGGCGATTTTGCTGTTTATTTTGCTATCGATCGCGGGTGTGTTGTCTTTCCGTGCGATCGGGGTACAGGACTTTCCTGATATTGAATTGCCGATGGTGACGGTTGAAGCAAGCCTGCCGGGTGCCGCACCTGCGACACTTGAGACGGAGGTTGCACGCAAACTCGAAAACTCGATTGCGACCTTGCAAGGCATCAAGAATATGTACACCAAGATTCTTGAAGGCACGGTGGTGATTAATGTCGAATTCGTGCTCGAAAAGAATGCGATGGAAGCCGTTAATGATGTTAGAGATGCCGTGACACGCGTGCGGGCGGATTTGCCCTCTGATGTCCGTGACCCGACCATTTTGAGGACGACGACTGCAGGTCGGCCATTAATGACCTATGCGATTACTTCGTCCCGGTTGGACCAAGAGTCACTGTCTTGGCTGGTCGACAACACGATTGCGAAGCAACTTCTCACTGTGAATGGCGTCGGTCGCGTCAAACGCATGGGTGGCTTAAATCGAGAGATCCGAGTCGAGCTTGATCCTGCGCGGATGACGGCTTTGGGTGTGACGGCCGCCGATGTGTCGCGTCGACTGAGATTGATTCAGCAAGAAGCGCCGGGTGGACGAGGCGATATCGGCGGGGCTGAGCAAGCCGTGCGAACAATCGCCATTGCTGAGTCTGCGCAAGACTTAGGCAAGATCGATCTGTCTTTACAAGATGGCCGTCGTGTGCGGTTAGATCAGATCGCGACTATTTACGATACGACTGCAGAACGCCGTTCGCTTGCACTCGTTGATGGTCAACCCGTTGTGGCGTTTGAAATTATGCGCAGCAAAGGCGCCAATGAGGTGACGGTTGCGCGCGATGTCCGACAAATCATTGATGGCTTGCAGGCAACGAACCAGGATGTTGCGTTTTCAGAGCAGATCGATAACGTCAAGATGACCGAGGAAAACTTTGATGCCTCGATGAAGCTCTTATACGAAGGCGCGATTTTGGCAGTGTTGGTGGTGTGGTACTTTTTGCGAGACTGGCGCGCGACGATCGTTTCTGCTGCAGCACTGCCTTTGTCGATTCTCCCGGCTTTTCTCGGGATCTATTTATTTGGCTTTACGCTCAACATGGTCACCTTGACCTCTTTAGCGTTAGTGGTGGGTATTTTGGTGGACGATGCCATCGTCGAAGTTGAAAACATTGCCCGTCATCTACAAATGGGTAAGACACCATTTCAGGCGGCCATGGATGCTGCCGATGAGATTGGTATGGCGGTAATCGCCACAACCTTTGCGTTGGTCGCGGTATTCTTGCCTACAGCGTTTATGGATGGGATACCTGGTAAGTTTTTCAAACAGTTTGGCTGGACCGCAGTGCTGGCGATTATGGCCTCTCTGGTGGTGGCGCGTTTGCTAACACCGATGATGGCTGCATATTTGATGAAGCCTCTGGGCGTCAAGCATGCAGAGCCAAAGCCTGACAGCTGGGTGATGCAGCGTTATCTCAAACTGATGACGTGGTGTTTAAGCCATCGTCTCATCACGATTATTCTTGCCTTAGTGTTTTTTGTAGGCTCGCTTGCCTTAGTGCCACTGCTACCCAAAGGCTTCGTGCCGCCGGCAGATCGGGGGCAAACCATGGTCAATATTGAGCGTGCTCCTGGCAGTACGCTCGAAGACACTATACGCGCAGCCGAGTCGGCCAAAGAAAAACTTTCCCAAGTTCCCGAAGTTCGCCGTGTGTTTAGCTCGGTCGGGGGAGGGGTCTCGGGTGATGTGTTTGCGCGTGGCTCAGCAGCTGAAGTGCGTAAGGCTACATTGACGGTGACGCTCAGTCATCGCTCGGAGCGTAGTAAGAACCAGCAAGAAGTCGAGGCAGATATCCGACGCGTGTTGGCACTTGAACCAGGCGTGCGGATTACCGTGGGTCCTCAGGATGCCGGTGCGAAAATGCAAATTGTGCTGCAAAGTGAGGATCCTGTTGCCTTGGGTAAGGCTGCACAAGCCGCTGAGCGTGATTTGCGGACTTTAAAAGATGTGGGTGGCGTCACCTCTTCTGCGAGTCTTGTGCGACCAGAGTTGATTGTGCGGCCTAATTTTGCGCGTGCGGCCGATCTTGGCGTGACAGCACAAAGCATTGCCGAAACTTTGCGGGTAGCGACCAGTGGCGATTATGACGTCAGTTTGGCCAAGCTTAATCTCGCCGAGCGACAGATCCCGATTCGTGTCAAGCTTCCTGATGCGACACGGACAGACATTGCTGCGTTGGAGCGATTGATGGTGCCTGGACGCTATGGTCCTACGATGCTGGGTAATGTCGTGACGTTTACGATGGATAGTGGTCCGGCTCAGATTGACCGGCTTAATCGTAGTAGAAATGTGATTTTGGATGTGGAGTTGGGGGGGCGCCCGCTTGGTGAGGTATTCGCCGAGGCGATGGCTTTGCCGAGTTTGAGTGCTTTGCCTCCGGGCGTCACCTTGGCCGAGTTGGGCGACACAAAAGAAATGCAATCACTGTTCGCAAGCTTTGGTTTGGCGATGCTGATCGGGCTGTTATGCATCTATATGATTCTGGTGCTGTTATTTCACGACTTTTTACAGCCCATCACGATTCTGGGAGCGTTGCCACTTTCAATCGGCGGTGCATTCATCGGCTTGTTGCTGACAGGTAAAAGTTTTTCAATGCCGTCACTCATCGGACTGCTGATGTTGATGGGTGTGGTGACTAAAAACTCGATCCTGCTTGTAGAGTATGCCATCACGGCCAGGCGTCACGGAATGTTGCGTACCGAGGCCTTGATTGACGCTTGCCACAAGCGGGCGCGACCGATCGTGATGACCACGATTGCGATGACGGCAGGCATGATACCGATCGCGATTGGTTGGGGCTCGGATCCGAGTTTCCGCTCGCCGATGGCGATTGCCGTGATTGGTGGCTTGATGACCTCTACGCTATTGAGTCTACTTGTCATCCCAGCAGTGTTTACCTACGTGGATGATCTGGCGCAGTGGTTGCATAGTATGCGGGTCAAACTGTCTGGTCATAGACCTGCTTCAGAGTCTGCAGTTACTGAGGTCGCGACCGCTCAAGTTGACCGCAGCGTGTAAAAAACGGGTCCTTGAGCTTGGAAGTGTTGCCAGTTTTTTCTGATCGCACTGAGGTTATAGTTGGCGCCAAGCGGAATGTATGGGACCTGATCAAGAACCTCGACCTGGATAGCTTGGCAGATTTTTTGTCGTGCTTGCAGTGTGTCAGCAAAAAACCAATCCATCCTCAAGGCTTCAAGCGTGGGGTTGGTTGGCCAGCCAAACCAGCCCTGGTTGCCCGTTCCGCGCATACCGAGATTGGAGGCTGGATCGAGGTTGCTCGTACCCGTAAGCGCAGTAAAGGCAACGTTCCAACCTCCAGCCTGCGGCAGGTCTTGATTGTTACGACGTTGCAAATACGTGCCCCAATTCATCGGTCGCAATTCTGTCTTGAGACCTAACTGCTTGAATAAATCTTCTGTGACCAGTGCACAGGCGTGATAGGGCGCGGCATCGACGGGATCCAGAATAACGATGGTCTCCCCTTTGTATCCGGATTCTTTAATGCGCTTGCGTGCACGTGCCATGTCGCGCTTGCCGTTGAGCTTCTCCATACCGGCTTCGGAGGCCATCGGCGTTCCTGGCGCAAAGACACCACATTGGGCATTCCAGTATTCGGGAAAATCCGCACCATTGGCTGCCATCATAAAGTCAGACTGACTGATCACTGACAAAATGGCGCGACGCATCTCCACGTTGTCAAAAGGCGCGTGCAGATGATTAAAACGCATGATGAAAATCGAAGGTAGCGCGCTTTTAATCAATTCGATGCGGGGGTTTTTGCGCAGCATCGGGATAAAGTCGTTATCAACTAACTCAATGCCATCGACTTCGTTATTTTGAAGCGCCGCAACGGCGGTGGCACGATCGGGGATGATGAGCCATTTAAGCGAGTCGATATGCGTGATCTTTGGGCCTGCAGTGTTGCTGGCGATACCATCGGGCCGTGGCACATAGTCAGAGGCTTTGGTGTATTCGACCTTAGAGCCTGAGACCCATTGTTCGGGCAAAAACCTGAATGGACCACTACCCACCATTTCCTTGATTGCGACATTGTCCGGGGTGTTGGCCAGTCGTTCAGGCATGACGGAGGCAGAGGCGGAGGCGAGGGTGTAGGGCAGCAGTGAAAACGGTCTGCTTAGAGATATTTTTACAGTCGTGGCGTCGCTTGCCACAATCTCTGTCACGAGACTAAAAAGCGTTTGCCCCAGCAAATTACGTTTACCAAATCTTTTTAGGCTAGCCACAACATCTTGGGCCTCAACTGGACTGCCGTCGTGAAAGCGCAAGGCCTGACGCAAGGTCAATGTCCATTGGAGCCGATTTCCACTGAGTTCAACACGCTCAACCATCTGTGGCTGAGGCTGATATTGAGCATCGAGACCAAATAGCGTGTCAAACACCTGCATAGCATGACAGGCCGTAATCGCTGCGGTCGTGAAAACAGGATCCAACACTGAGAGGTCAGTCGAAGGCACCCAGCGAAAGGTGACGGTCGGTGTTTGTGCGGATAGCTTGAATGGCGAACTCAACAGGCCCGCTGTAGTGCCTGTTGTGGTGAGAAAAGTGCGGCGATCCATAAGGACTCTGCTAAAAATGTGATGCGATAAAGGCTCAAACTAAGGCGCAAGGCTCCAAAGATTGCCAGTCAGCGTGGCACGTGCTTCGATACGTAATTTTTCCAAATGTGCCAACAAGGATTTTTGCGCAACCGCATGCAAACGCTCTGGTGTGTCCTCATATGCGATTTTGACTAAGACCTCTAGTGGCGCAGGTTGTCCCGCACGTTTGAGTGCAGCCATCACTTTATTTTCACGCTCTTGTCTGTGAATCAAAATACGGTCAACATTTTCGGCAGACTTGTCCATTAGAAAACCATGGCCTGGCGCGAGGTAGTCTATTTTGTAATCAAGTAGCAACCGTAAGGAGGCCAGATATTCAATCATGTCTCCATCCGGCGGGCTGATGACCACCGTGGAGCCTTGCATAATGTGGTCACCCGTAAATAAAAGATTTTGTGACTCCAGCAAAAAGCAGACTTGATTCGAGGCGTGACCCGGCGTGTGCAGGACACGAATCGCATGGCCCGCGATATCGAGTCGTTCCTGGTGCGTGACAACGTGATCAGGCCTGAAGGTCTGATCTTGATTGGGAAAAGCGGGCGCAGGCATGCCATAGACTGCTGCGCCTGTACGCTGCTTAAGCAAGGCGGCAGCGGGCGAGTGATCTAAATGCGTATGCGTGCACAAAATCCATCGGATTGGACCTGGCGCGGCTGTGATCAAGGCCTCAATGTGTGTCTCGAGCAGCGGACCAGGGTCGATGACGGCGACGCCTTGTTCGGCATTGCCGATCAGATAGCTGTTGGTGCCAGGCCCTGTCATCATGCCGGGATTGGCAGCGGTTAAACGCAAGACGTCTTGTCCGATCGTCACAGCTTGACCCGGTTCGATAAACGCGCGAAGGGTACCTTGATTGTCGAGGTCGAGCTTTTTAATTTCGGCGTAGGCAAAGTCCCCCGGAATCAACGTGTGCGATACACCTGAGCGATCAACCCCAGTCACGGGTGCCATCACCTGTTTTGGACGGGGCTTGCGCGCGTACTCTAGTAATTCCTCAACATATTTAAATGGAGCCAAGCTTTCGAGCGTTTTAATTGTGGGGAACATCAGATTGAGTGTGCCCGACCTATGCAAGTCAATGGCTTGATCGGGACGTACCCAGAGTTGTCCAACCGTTTCATGGTTATCTTGAAGGGCTGTTTGTCCCTCAGGGGCTTGAGCCACAAAAAATCGCGTGTCGTAACGTCTTGGACGTCCGGCTTGGGTGACCCAATGACTGTAATAGGCGATACGGTCAGTCGCTGCTTGAACTTGCTCTTGCAGCAAAATATCCATAAAAGACAACTTGCTCTGTGCCATATCCACGCGCAGCGCAGCCAGACGTTCCGCTTCGTGTGCGGCTAGTTGTAGGAGTTGGTCGCTGCCGCGATAACCCAGCAGCAAGCCCGACTCTTCAAAACACTCTCTAATTGCTGCAATCCAGTAGGCCAGACCGCCTTGCTCAATACCGAGTGTTTCGCTAGCCGCTTTGTCATCTAGTCCGACGCAAAGAGAAGCGATCTCAGGATGGTGGTCAGCGCGATCGAGTGCACCTCCCGGAAAAACATGCATGCCCTTGGCAAACTCAACGGCGGTGGTGCGTTCCATCATGAAGACTTCGATGCCATCGCTGACATTGCGTGCGAGAATGACAGTGGCGGCGGGGCGGGGGACGGCTGGAGGCGTTGTGCTACTCATTTCAAGCGAGCGCTGGAGTCGATGCGGCACTCAGCGGAAGCGACGTCCCAATCATCGAGTCGCGCGTGACAAGCGCAGCCAACTCAGCCTCACTGAACCCCTCGGTGCCTGCTGGTTGATAGGGCAACACTAAAAATCTTAAGTCAGCTGTGCTGTCCGAGACGCGGACCTCGACATCATCGGGTAAATGCGTGCCAAACTCAGCGAGCACCTTGCGTGGTTCGACGACAACGCGCGAGCGATAGTCGATTGACTTGTACCAAGCTGGTGGAATGCCAAGCAGCATACGCGGGTAGCAAGAACACAGCGTGCAGACCACTACGTTGTGAACCGTTGGTGTGTTTTCCAACACGACGAGATCAAGCGGCGTTGTGATGTCTAGCTCAAAAGATTCGTTGATCGTCTTGAGGGGGTCGGCCAGCAATTTCTTTTTAAACACAGGATCAAGCCAAGCTTTGGCGACGATTTTTCCGCCAATAGCAGGCGTCAAGCTATCCTGATAGTCAATTTGTCTGTGTAGCGCATCGGCAGTGATGATGCCTTTTTCATCCAGTAATTCTCGAATGGCTGTTTGAAGCAAAACCTCGTAACGATCGTACTGGTCATCGTCGTCGGGAGCCGGTGGCGAGTGAGGATGTGCATGATCGTGATCGTGATCATGGTGATCATGGTGGTGGCTGTGTGAAGAACTCATACTTTTTTTACTCCAGCGATGGGGTCAAGCCAGTGCTCGAAAATATCGGCGACGACGGTGTCATTGGGACCGCCTGTGTATTCTGGCCAGACGTCTTTTTGTTTAAAGCGGACGCGATACAGCACCCGCATCGGTAAACCTGGCTTGTGAAACGCTAACAATGAGGGGTCCCGAAAGCATCCACGTACTTCAGCGATTTCTCCGATCGCACCTCTTAAATAAAAGGGCGTACGGCAGTGGACTTCCGGAGGTTGCTTGCGTATGACAACAGGTGTACCCGCAGGTAAGGCTTGTCCAGGACGAGGTTCAATCGCGTTCATAACGTGCCCGTTTGTTTAAAGCGTTCTCGCAAGACCTCGATGCGGTCATCGATTTCTTTTGCCGTCAATAATTGTTGCTCGATGACGAGGTCGCGCACAGCGCGGATCCATTTGTCGTAATACAACATGCTTTTGTAGTCTGCTTCGGTGTTGGACTCAATGGCGCGTCGCATGGCGTCAGACGTAAAGGCCTGTAATTTTCCGCCAGTCAAAAGTTTTTGCAGGGCATCGACACGCTTTTCATGGAGCGTGCTGGGATGCTCGTCAAGACAGACCGGCCCTGCCGGTTGTCCACCTAGGTCATTTACCTTTCTTTCAGTCATTCTGGACTCTCATATCAACATGCTGAGGATAGAAGCTATTTTTACACCTATTTAGCCTAGACTGTCTTGTGGTTTGGTGGTTGTTGAGCAAAATATTTATGCTAAAAGATCACAGCAATCACCCCATTTCAGAATTGAATCTTTTGAGGATGTCTCCGTGAGCGATTATTTTTACGAACCCAGCAAAGGCCATGGCCTGCCACATAACCCTTTTAAAGCCATCGTGGCGCCACGTCCGATCGGCTGGATCTCCAGTATTGATCTGCAGGGTCGTGTCAATCTCGCGCCATATAGCTTTTTTAATGCTTTTGCTGAAACACCACCTGTGATTGGTTTCTGTACCAGCCATGTCCGCAAAGACAGCGTCAACAATATTGATGCAACAGGCGAGTTTGTCGCGAACTTCTGCGGTGCAGAGCTCGCTCAAGAAATGAACATTAGCTCAGCTTCTGTTGACCCGGGCGTGGATGAGATGAAATTGGCAGGCCTCGATGCGGCTGCCTCTACGCTGGTCAAACCGCCGCGTATCGCGCGTGCGATTGCTGCGCTTGAATGTAAGCTGATTAGTACGACTCAGCTCAAAAATGCCAAAGGCGAATTGATCGATACATGGCTCACACTAGGTGAAGTGGTCGGTGTGCACATTAATGATGAGTTTCTTAAGGACGGCATCTTTGATACCGCTGCAGCTCGGCCACTCGGTCGTTGTGGCTACAAGGGTGACTATGTCGAGGTCAATACCTTGTTTGAGATGATTCGTCCAAAAGAGTACACCCCTGCGAAGTCATCAGGCGGTTGAGTGTGTGAAAAGATTAGCCTGGGATCAGGCTAATCGCTCTAAAGGCGGTCGCGGCACCCAGTAGGAGTAGGCTAATAAAGAAGTAGCGGCGAAACTGCTCCTGCGGAATTTTCTTTCTTAGAAACTGCCCCACAAATACGCCTATAAATGCAGGCGCTAAGGCCAGTAACGAGGCCGTGGCGATCTCGACCTCATATTCACCGGTGATCAACAGACCGATTGCGAGGGCGAGCGAGGCGACCGTAAACCCCAAGCCAAGCGCTTGAATGAGTTCATCGCGTTTGAGCTCAAGTGCCGTGAAGTACGGTGCGAGGGGCAGGGCGGCAATGCCTGTCGCGCCAGATAATACCCCGGTCATCAGGCCCATGAGCGGTGAGGACCATCGCTCTGCGCGCGTAGAGACCTTGATCCGCGCAGCGGATAAGCCATAGAGTCCATACGCCATCAGCACAAACCCCAGACCAGCGGTCACGATGGCTGTTTGACCACTCACGATAAAACTCACGCCAAAAGGTGTGCCGCAACAAATGCCTAGCAACAGAAATTTAAATCTTTTGAGCAACGCGATAAAGTTAGGGCCTGAGAACAGCTGCCAAATATTGGTGATGAGTGAGGGCAGTACCAGCATCGCGGCGGCCTCAACAGGCGCGACGATCAGTCCGAGGAGTCCAATGGCAATGGTCGGCAGCCCCATGCCGATGACGCCTTTGACGAGTCCGGCAAGGATAAAAATGAAAGCGACAAGGGTCAGTGAAAGAATCGAGTCAGTCATTATAATTAGTGTCAGTCTTCAATAGCGTCGAAGTCAACGCTTACGATAGCACCCTTTCTGAATGCCCTTTTTTAGGATACCTATGCTGATCGATGCTTTGCCTCCAGAGATTGTGGGTCCAAGCGCTTGGTTAGGGCCTGAGGCGTGCGCGTCTGACCGTTGGATTCATCATCTCAATGATGACGAACTCAGAGAGCTCGAACAAGCCGCGCAACATGCCTTGGCGACCCTTCCAGATATTGCGGCGATTCGGCGAGAAAACTTTGTTTTGCCAACGCTCGGTTCTCGGTTGGCGCGGTTGCATGACGAGTTGATCCACGGAAGCGGTTTTGCGTTGGTGCGAGCCTTGCCTGTAAACGAATGGTCGCGCGAAGTCACGGCCGCTGCATTTTTTGGCTTAGGATGTCATCTCGGTAATCCCCGTCCACAAAATTCTAAAGGGCATGTGTTGGGTCATGTGATGGATTTGGGCCTCAATGCCGACGATCCAAAAGTGAGGATCTATCAGACACATGAGCGTCAAACTTTCCATACGGATTCGAGTGATATCGTGGGCTTAGTATGTTTACACCAAGCCAAATCTGGTGGTGATTCGGCGCTCGTCTCTTCGAATACGATCTACAACGTGATGCGTCGTGGCTATCCTGCGCTTGCGGCTGCGTTATTTGATCCGATTGCGACTGATCGGCGTGGCGATGTGGCGCCAGGGCAAAAGCCCTTTTTTGAAATCCCCGTGTTTTCTTGGCATGCGCAACTCATGTCGACGATCTATCAACGTCAATACATCGACTCCGCCCAGCGTTTCGATGATGCCATGCGTCTGTCGCCCTTGCATGTTGAAGCCCTTGACTGTTTTGATGCGCTGTCTAACGATGCCAGCTTAAATTTTCTGATGCGACTCGAAGCGGGTGATATGCAGTTTGTCCACAACCATACCTTGCTGCACGATCGCACTGCGTTCGAGGACTGGCAAGAGCCTGCGCGCAAACGGCATCTGTTGAGATTATGGTTGTCTTCACCTCAGGCTCGGCCGCTCGCGCCAGTATGGGCTGAGCGCTATGGCACGATCGAGCCAGGTGTGCGAGGCGGGGTCATGGTGCCCGCCGCCTCGTGGATCGCCCCTCTTGAGCCAAACTAGGACCTTGATTTAGTCCGCGTAGCCCGGCAGCTCACGGTCCAGCACACGCATCATCGCTTCAAAGTACATGTTGTCGCGACCTGCACGTGTGTGACGATCATTAACAGGCGGCTTTTGTACCGCTGCGACCACCTCATCTGACAAAATCTGGATAGGCTTACCTGTACTCATCGCCAACACTTGTGCGCGACAGACGCGTTCGAGTTTGTACAGACGCTTGTAGGCTTGCGCCACCGTGTCTCCTACGACTAAGACGCCATGGTTTTTCATAAACAGGATCTTCTTATCACCAATCGCATGGGCGAGACGTTCGCCTTCAGAAAGAAAATCAGCGGTACCCGTATACGTATCGTCATACGCGATCAAGCCATGAAAAAAGGCAGCAGTCTGGCTGGCCGGCAACAGGCGATTATCTTGCAGCATGTTGAGTGTCACGGCCCAGTTTTGATGGGTATGTAACACGACGTTTGCACCTGTGATCCGGTGCACGGGTGCGTGAATACACTGAGCGGAGAGTTCGACGATGCCTTCTCCCTCGAGCGTCTCACCTTTCTCATTAAACACAACCATGTCGCTTGCGCGAGCCTCAGACCAGTGCATACCGAATGGCAAAATCAGATAGCGATCGGTGGCGCCCGGTACGGACATCGTAAAGTGGTTATCAATGCCTTCGTGCAAATCATCCAGCACGGCGAGTCTGTTGGCCGCAGCAAGATGAATTTTTGCCTGTTGAATCGCATCGACTTGTGGCTTTGTTTTGAGATTGTGCACGGACATGACGAACCTTTTAAAATAGGTGTTATTAGAGGTATTCTTGTAAAGATTACTCCGCTTCATTAGACCCTGCAACATCATCACAAGGCTCTGTCGTGCTTCGTCTTCGCTTGCTTAAAAATGCCCAGCACTATTTGATCGGTGCTGCAGTGGTTTGCTTTGGATTTTTCAGTTCATTCGCTGCAGCGCAGCAAAATGGTGTCACCCTGTATGGGATTATTGATCTGGGTCTTGAATTTGATCACGTGCGTCAATACGCGTTCTCGGGAGGCCTACCGCAAGGGGCACTCAATCAAAAATTTCTGGGTATGTCGAATGGCGTCCAATCAGGGTCACGTTTCGGTCTGCGCGGCAACGAGGATCTCGGCGGCGGGTTCGCGGTCAACTTCGTCCTTGAAAACGGTTTTAACCCTGCGCAAGGGACGCTTGGTCAAGGCGGACTCTTATTCGGTCGTCAGTCGACGGTGGGGATGACCTTGCGTCAAACAGGAAGTATCGATTTTGGGCGTCAGATCAATCTTGCTTCCAATTACTTTTTATCGATTGATCCTTTTCAAGAGGGGTTTGGTCAGGCCAATATTGGTTCTTCCTTTGGTTCCACAAACACCTCACGATTGGGCAATATGGTCCTTTTACAGGCAATGCCTGTTACAGGCTTGACGGTGGGTGCAGGGTATTCGTTTGCCACGGGAATATCAGCAATCTATGCAGGAGATCTGGTCTGTATTAGTACCCAGTCCTGTCCTACTAGTTCAGGTGGCTATAACTTTAACTCCAGCCAAAATATGCGTGCGCTGACCCTTGGCGTGCAATACAAGCGCGGACCCCTGGATCTGGCTGCTGGCTTTGACAGGTTGTATGGGGATCCCTCTCTACAAGTCAGTGGACCCAATCCTAGCATTTGGGTGCTTGGCGGCGCCTACGATTTCAAGGTGGTCAAACTCTCACTCGCGTTGGGACAGTCTCTAGATGGTTTTGGGAACGGACAGACTCAAGGCACAGGAGCCACATCATCGTCGGTGTTGACCACCACTTCCTGGACGCCCGGTGCCGTGTTGTTTTTACCTGGTGCGCGCGCCACTTCATACCTATTCGGCGTTACGGCACCATTGACATCACAAGTCACGCTGTTAGCTTCTTGGCAGATGATGCAACCGCAAGGGATATTGACGAGTGATACACAGTTCAAAGCACAGCAAATCTTGAGTGCCGCATTGACGCAACAACTTTCTGCACGGACCAATCTTTATACATATATCTCCTACGGACAAAATTTTGGAATGATCAATACCGCAGAGAGTTTTGTCTTCGGTGTAGGAATGCGTCATCAGTTCTGAGTGTCCAAACAATGCGCAGGTTGAATGCGATCCTTCAGGCCAGTGCGGACGAGCGGTAGCGTTCTTTTTCTTTAGTCATATCCGGTAAGAACCAGGCGACGACACCCAGGATTGGCAGAAAGGAACAGATCTTGTACACAACGGCAATGCCATACACATCTGCAAGACCTCCCATCACTGCAGCACCCAAGCCTCCAAGTCCAAAAGCAAAACCAAAGAACATACCCGACACAAAGCCGATACGTCCGGGCATGACTTCGTGTGCATACACCAGCACAGCCGGAAAGGCAGATGCCGTCAGTAAGCCAATGATGATCGTCAGCACACCTGTCCAAAACAGATCAGCATAAGGCATCGCCATCGTAAAGGGCAACACACCAAGTATAGAAATCCAGATCATGGGACGACGACCAATACGATCGGTGAGTGCGCCGCCCACTAGCGTTCCGACAGCAATCGCAGCCATAAAAATAAATAGCTGCACTTGCGCAGCCTGCACGGGTAGATCAAAGCGTTCGATCAAATAAAAAGTAAAAAAGGAAGTGAGGCTTGAGGTATAGACGTTTTTGGAAAACAACAGCACCATCAGGACTGTAATGAGAAAAAGCACGCGCGCGCGAGGAATGCCAGAGTCTTTAGATTCTATTGTGTCTCGGACGGCTTTGATGGTTGGACGTAGATTCGCCCCGTACCACATGCCGACTCGAGTTAAAAATGCCATCGCAACTAAGGCTGCCATCGACACCCAGGCGATCGCGCCCTGACCGTATGGCAAGATGATGAAAGCTGCGAGTAAGGGGCCAATAGCTTGCCCTGCATTGCCGCCTACTTGAAACAACGCTTGAGCAGTGCCGTAGCGACCACCCGAAGCCATGCGTGCCACGCGGGAAGCTTCTGGATGAAATATGGCCGAGCCCGTCCCGACCAACGCTGCTGCGATCAGGACCATGGTGTAGCTGCCCGCGACCGATAGCAGCAACAAACCAATCAACGTAGAACCCATGCCGATTGCTAAAGAATAAGGCTGTGGTTTTTTGTCAGTGTAAAAGCCAACTGTTGGCTGAAGTAAGGATGCGGTTAATTGAAACGCAAGCGTGATAAGCCCAATCTGTGCAAAGTCGAGATTAAATTCTGTTTTGAGCAGAGGGTATAGCGCGGGGATAAGCGATTGAATGAGGTCATTGAGCAAATGACAAAAACTCAAAGACAGCAAAATCGGCATCGTCGCCGCCTGTGCACTCACAGTGTTTGACGCGGTGAGGGGAGCTTCTGCAGGGGCGGCGACGGTCTTAGTCATGATGAGACGGATGGTAAAAAATTATTGAGCAGTAACCTTGGCTGTTTTGATGACAGTGCCCCACTTGTCGACTTCAGCCGCCAGAAATTTGCCAGTTTCGGCTGGGTTGAGCCCCATCGGTACGATACCCAGTTCGGTAAAGCGGGCAGTGATCTCAGGAGACTTGACCGCCTCGTGGACAGCTTTTGATAGCTTGTCAACGATGGCTGCTGGTGTGCCAGGAGGCGCAAAGAACATCACCCAGCTTGACGACTCAATGGCAGGGCCACCGGATTCTTTTATCGTTGGTACGTCTGGTGCGCTGGGTAAGCGCTGATTTGAAAACATCGCGAGGGCATTCACTTTGCCGCCCTTGACATGAGGCATCATTGAGCTCGGTACGTCCACCAGCATTTGGATGTTGTTTGCCATTAAATCGGCGAGAGCAGGTGCGGTACCTTTATAGGGCACATGAATCATATTGACCCCTGCTGTGGCTTGTAGCAACTCTGAGGTCAGATGAGCAGCTGAACCTACACCCGAGGAACCATACGCCAGCTTGCCAGGGTTTGCCTTGGCATAGGCGAGCAGCTCGCTGATATTTTTGACTGGAAATTGCTTGCTTGTTGTCAAAATCAAAGGTGAAACTGCGACTAAAGAAACGGGCGCAAGCGCTTTGTGATCAAAGGGTAGTTTGCCTTCATAGAGTGTCGCATTCGCAGCGTGTGCCGTGATCACAGTCAGGATGGTGTAACCATCGGGCGCTGCTTTGGCGACAAAGTCTGCACCAATGATCGAGTTCGCACCTGGTTTGTTTTCAATAATGATGGGCTGACCCAAAATCGTCTGGACTTTTGCGGTCACCATGCGTGTCACGTTATCTGTGTAGCCACCTGGTGTGTAGGGGACGACCCAGCGAATCGGTTTGGTTGGATAACTCTGGGCAAAGGCACTGACGGACAATGTGGCCAGTGCAGCCGCTAGCAGACCTGCTTTCAGTATTTTCATGTCTCCACCATTTAATAAGTGTTTATTTTTTAATATTTAGGCTGATGATACGACTATTTAGCGTCAGCGGGATCGCCAAGAATGACAGACTCGTAAGCATGCAGAGAGGTTGCACCGCCCGTATGCAAGAAAAGAACGTTATCGGTCGGTTTAAAGTAGCCTTGGCGACTCAAGCCGATCAGTCCCGCCATAATTTTTCCTGTGTAAACCGGGTCGAGCAGGATCGCTTCAGTGCGCGCGAGCAACTGAACCGCTTCGACCATTGCGGGATTAGGAATCGAGTATTTAGGACGCCACCAGTCTCCATAAGACACCACAGCCTCTGCCGGGACTTGAATGCCTGTTTCAAGTAAGTCCATGATGGCTTGCGCTTCTTTGTGCACCAAAGGATTTTGGTCTTTGGGGTCGCGACTGACGCCGATTCCTACCAGGGGGATCTTGATGTTGTTGCCTAAAAATCCTGCC
Organism: Burkholderiaceae bacterium; assembly: GCA_023653055.1. Classification (GTDB taxonomy): domain Bacteria; phylum Pseudomonadota; class Gammaproteobacteria; order Burkholderiales; family Burkholderiaceae_B; genus Zwartia. The sequence continues at coordinate 84,052 of JAMNXR010000002.1, forward strand.
ACCAAGCCGCCGTGGGTGCCCGAGCTTCCCGAACCGACCACAATGTGATCCATGGGTTGTCCCATCTCAAACAATTGCTGTTGGATTTCTTGTGCACAGGCAACATAGCCCAAGCCGCCGATTGCGTTGGAACCACCGCCTGGAATGATGTAGGGTGTGCGACCTTGCGCACGCGCTTCTTGTGCGGCAGCTTCCATTGCTTGCGCCATATTGGAGCCACCGGGCACCACAGTGATGCTTTCGACGCCGAGTAGTCGAAACATAAAGTTGTTACCGCTGGCTTCAGGGTTGTAGCTACCTGGCACGCGCTCCTCAATCACAAAGCGACACTTCAGTCCCTCTTTGACGGCTGCGGCCAAGGTGATGCGGCAGTGGTTGGATTGCGGCGCACCGCACGTAATCAGCGTGTCTGCACCTTTTGCGAGGGCATCGCCCATCAGAAACTCAAGCTTGCGGGTTTTGTTTCCGCCGGGCGCCAAGCCAAGCATATCGTCACGCTTGATCCAGACTTTAGGACCTCCTAGAGCCTTGGTGAAGTTTGGCAAAAACTCAATAGGTGAAGCACCTACTGTGTATTGACGGCGTGCGAAGCGGCTCAAATCCATGCATCTCTCCTGATTATTTGAATAATTTCAATATTTGGACTGTCTGTGTCGCACAATGTACGCCTGCGCTCGCATGTTGCCAAGTCAAAAATAATCTGTTGACGGGCAGAGCATCAGTCGATAGCATCAGATCACATTGTGGCTTTTCAGGACACGTGATCTAGATGTTTGCATACACCATCCGCCGTTTACTGTTGACATTGCCTGTCATGCTTGTGGTCGCATTGTTTGTGTATGGGCTACTCGATTTGGCGCCTGGCGATCCGGCGGTTTTTCTTGCTGGTGAGGAAGCTTCCCTCGAAGACATTGCCCGCATCAGACAGACGCTAGGTCTGGACCAGCCTTTCTATTATCGATTCACGCTGTGGCTGTTCAATGTTCTTCAGGGTGATCTGGGCAACTCCCTTTTTACAGGTGTTCCTGTTTCACAAATGATCGTGCAACGGATGGCCCCCACGTTTACCCTAATGGTCATGACGTTGTGTATGTCTGTCTTGATCGCGATTCCCTTGGGGGCCTTGGCCGCTTGGCGACATAACAGTTCCTACGATCGCGGTGTCATGATGGTGGCCGTTTTAAGCTTTTCCATTCCGACTTTTGTAGTGGGATATATGCTGGCCTGGGCGCTGGGGATCGAAATGCGCTGGCTGCCTGTACAGGGCTATGTCCCGTATTCACAAGGCATTTGGAGCTCAATCAGGACGCTGATTCTTCCGACGTTGGCGTTGAGCAGTGTGTATGTGGCGCTCATTACACGCATTACGCGTGCCACATTACTCGAGACACTTTCACAGGATTACATCAGGACAGCCCGATCGAAAGGCGTGGGCAATCAAAATATTCTTTTTAAGCACGCACTTAAAAACGCAGCGATTCCTGTGATTACCGTGATTGGCAGTGGTGTGGCCTTACTCATCAGTGGTGCGGTCGTGACTGAGACTGTATTTTCAATTCCTGGCTTGGGTCGTCTAACGGTTGATGCCATCCTGCGTCGCGATTATCCCATTATTCAAGGCGTGATTCTGCTCTTCAGTTTTTTATACGTCATGGTCAATCTTTTGATCGATCTGCTTTACCGTGTTTTTGATCCAAGGATTAAATACTGATGAGGCGAACGTTTAAATTCTTGAGGCAATACCCAACCATCGCGGTGGGAGGGACGTTATTATTTTTGCTCATCCTCATGGCGATTTTTGCGCCCTGGATTGCTGACAAAGATCCGATGGCACTATCGCCTATCCATCGTGCGCGGGTGCCAAGTGAAAGATTTTGGTTTGGGACGGACTTGCTTGGACGCGACGTGTTTGCCCGCGTGGTGTATGGGGCCCGTATTTCTCTTGTGGTGGGCTTTACCGTTGCCTTTTTGTCGGCGGTGATTGGCACCATTATTGGCTTGACCTCAGGCTTTGTGCGGTGGATCGATGCCATTGTGATGCGGGTGATGGATGGCTTGATGTCCATTCCTACGATTTTGCTCGCGATTGCCTTGATCGCGTTGACGCGCGCTTCCCTTGAAAATGTGATTATCGCCATCACCATTGCCGAAGTGCCCCGGGTTGTGCGTTTGGTGAGAGGCTTAGCGCTCTCTCTTCGTGAACAGCCCTACGTCGAAGCCGCCATCGCGGCGGGTGCTTCGCCAATAAGAGTGGTGTTCAAACATATCTTTCCAAATACTGTTGCCGCGTTGACGGTTCAAACTACCTATATTTGTGGCTTGGCTATTTTGGCTGAAGCGAGTTTGTCTTTTATCGGAGCGGGTGTGCCGCCATCGATTCCTTCGTGGGGCAACATTATGGCTGAAGGGCGTGCGCTCTGGCAGATCAAGCCGCATATGATCGCGTTTCCCGCTTTGTTCTTGTCCATCACGATCCTGGCAATCAATATGTTAGGTGATGGTTTGCGCGATGCCATTGATCCGCGCATGGCCAAGAGAATTTGATATGACACATACACCTTCACACTCCAGCAATTCGCACCGACGTGTATTAGATGTCACAGATTTGTCAGTCGTGTTCGGAACCGGCCCCAATCAAGTGCAGGCAGTCAAATCGCTGAATTTGCATGTTGACCGTGGCGAGACCTTAGCTATTGTGGGCGAGTCGGGCTCGGGCAAATCTGTAACGTCGCTTGCGCTAATGCGACTGATTGAGTTTGGTGGTGGCACGATTACAAATGGTGAAATTCTATTTCACCGCCCGGATGGCGAGACTGTGGATATCCGGCGGGCACCCGAAGCGTTGATGAGAAGCATGCGTGGAAAAGACCTCAGCATGATTTTTCAGGAGCCGATGACCTCTTTAAATCCTGTCTTTACAGTGGGCTCTCAGATCACTGAGGCCATCGTATTGCATCAGCGGTGTGAACAGGCTCAGGCCGATTCTGCGGCCATTCGCATCCTTGATCAGGTGCGTATTCCCGATGCAGCGGCCATGATGAAGCGCTATCCGCATGAGTTATCGGGCGGTATGCGTCAGCGCGTGATGATTGCGATGGCGCTTTCTTGTCAGCCTTCAGTGTTGATTGCGGACGAGCCCACCACAGCGCTAGATGTCACGATACAGGCGCAGATCTTACAGTTGATCGCCGAGCTCCAAAAAGAAATGGACATGGGCGTGATCTTTATCACGCATGATATGGGGGTGGTTGCTGAAATCGCTGATCGCGTCATGGTGATGCGGCGTGGCGAAGTGGTCGAGGAAAACAATGTCTTTAATTTGTTTGCGGCGCCTCAGCATATTTATACCCAGACACTTTTGGCTGCGGTACCCAAGCTGGGTTCGATGCGAGGTATTTCACAACCCACCCGCTTCGATCTACCCATGCAAGAAGATCAAGCACAAGCAAGGCTAGCGTCAGAGCGGGCGATCAAGCACGCAACGCGCTCTGCTGATGGCACGCTTGATAGTCCTGTGATCTTAGGGGTACGTGATTTGGTGACGCGTTTCGATATTCGAGGCGGTATTTTTTCACGTGTACAGCGACGTGTTCATGCTGTTGAACACGTTTCTTTTGATTTACATGAGGGTGAAACGCTTTCCTTGGTTGGTGAGTCAGGTTGCGGCAAAACTACGACTGGACGCTCTTTGATGGGGCTGACTAAAGTCACGGGCGGGCAGGTGATTTTTGAGGGCGTACCTGTCAACTTGGCGCATGCACGTTCTTTGAAAAGCTTGCGACGCAATATGCAGTTTGTTTTTCAAGACCCCTTTGCCTCGCTCAATCCCCGGATGCGCGTGGGCGAATGTATTGCAGAGCCCATGGTCATTCAAGGGCTGGCCAGCGGCGCAGAAGCTTCGAGAAGAGTGGCGGCTTTGATGGAGCGTGTCGGCTTAGATCCCTCCACCGTTCAGCGTTGGCCGCATGAGTTTTCAGGTGGACAGCGTCAACGTATCTGTATCGCCCGCGCATTGTCGGTCAATCCCAAGGTCCTGATTGCAGACGAAGCCGTCTCTGCTTTAGATGTCTCTATTCGTGCGCAGATTGTGAATTTATTGATTGATTTGCAAGATGATCTCGGGATTTCATATCTATTTATCTCGCATGACATGGCGGTGGTTGAACGGGTGAGTCATCGTGTGGCGGTCATGTATCTCGGACAAATTGTCGAGATCGGACCAAGACGTGCGATCTTTGAAAATCCTCAGCATCCGTATACGAAAAAATTGATGGCGGCCGTCCCGATTGCGGACCCTCTCGTCCGACGTCAACACAAACTCGAAGTTTCTGAAATTCCCAGCCCTGTCAGAGGCGTGGGTGAAAAGCCCCTTGTCGCACCGCTCGTTAGGGTGGGAGAAGGCCATTTCGTTGCAACCCATCAAGTGGGTGGCATGTATTGATGTGAGTTCTTAGGAGACTAATGATGGATCGCAGAAAATTCTTGGTGACGTCATCCGCTACTGCAGCCGCGTTAAACTTGCCAGCAGCGTTTAAAGTCCATGCTGCTGCACCTGCAAAATTGTTTCGTTGGGTGCCGCACGCAGATTTGACGATTTTGGATCCGATGTTCAGTACGGTGTTCATCACCAACATCCATTCCCAACTCATTTTCGACACGCTTTACGGCTTGGATAATCAGTATCAGCCGCATCCTCAGATGGCTTCGGGTCACGAGGTCGACAGCACGGGACTTATTTGGACGATCAAGCTGCGCGAGGGATTGAAGTTTCATGACGGTTCGCCCGTGCGTGCGCAGGATGCGGTCGCAAGTTTGAAGCGTTGGTCCAAAAAAGATCTAATGGGCCGCTCCTTATTTGATTCTACTGAATCCTTGACTGCACTCGATGACAAGACGCTTCAGTTCAAGCTCAAGAAACCCTTTCCATTGATACTGAATGCTATTGCTCGCCCGACAGGTAGTATGGCTTGCATCATGCCTGAAAAACTTGCAATGACGCCTGATAACGTCCAGGTCAAAGTGATGAATGGTTCAGGCCCCTTTAAGTTTGTACATGATCAGTGGGTGTCAGGCTCTCAGGCCGTTTATCAAAAGTTTAATGAATACGTACCGAGCAGTAATAAGCTCAAACCGGAGTTCACGTCAGGTCCCAAGCTTGTGCATATCGAGCAGGTGAAATGGCAAATCATCCCTGATAGTGCAACCGCAGTCGCCGCTCTTCGCAATAACGAGGTCGATGGCGTCGAGCATATTGATGCTGACTTTTTGCCTGTTCTGAAAAAAGATCGCAACATTACACTTATCAAGCGGACCTTGCCGTCGATTTCCTTGATGCGTTTCAATCACCTGCATGCGCCGTTTAATAACAAATTGATGCGACAAGCAATTTTGTCTGTCGTCAGTCAGACCGAATACATGATGGCGATGAATGGCCCTGACTTTCCGGAGTTCTGGAACGATAAGTGCGGCGTGTTTGTCCCCGATTCACCTATGAGTAGTGATGGTGGGATGGAAAAGCTGTTGGGTAAGCGCGATCTCAATAAAGCGCGCGCGATGATCAAAGAAGCCGGCTACAAAGGCGAGACGGTCGTCATTCTTGATCCTGTTGATTACCCAGCATTTCACACGGCAGCACTTGTCACAGCAGATTTGTTTAAACAACTAGGGATCAAAACAGATGTGCAGGCGATGAACTGGGGCACGCTCATGCAGCGGCGCAATAGTCAGGAGCCGCCCTCAGCAGGGGGATGGAATGTTGCGTTTACCGCGACAACGGGCCCCAACAATCTGGATCCCGCAGGTCATCTCGCGATTCGAGGCCTTGGACTCAAAAGTTGGTTTGGTTGGCCGACCAGTGAACGTATCGAGCAGTTGCGCACCGACTGGTTTAACGCCACATCGCTCCAGGAACAAAAGCGAATTTGTCGCGAGCTACAAATCCAAGTGTTTGAGGATGTGCCATACATTCCTTTGGGCGCCACATATCCTGTTTCGGCGATCCGTAAGGAATGGGTAGACTTTCAGCCTCAGATGCCACTTTTTTATACCTTGCGTAAAGTTTAATTTCCGGAGTATTGCTTAACATGAAAAAGAACCCTAAGGTCGCCATTGCTGGCTTTGCACTGGAGGCGAATAGCTTTTCGCCAGTTTCTACGAGAGAGGATTTTGAAAAGTCATGTTGGCATGAGGGCGCCATCATCACCGAACTCGCTCGTCAGACCAGTAATTTGCCTGCGGAGGTGACGGGGTTTTATGCGCGTATGGATGAAAAGGGTCCCTGGACGCCGGTTCCCACTATTGTGATTGGTGCGCCACCAGGAGGGCCTGTTGTCGAAGCCGTATGGACCGAGTTCATGGAAAAACTCGAACACAGTCTGCGCGCAGCCCTGCCACTGGATGCCGTCTATGTGTCGAATCATGGTGCCTCAAGTGCCGAGCATCTCGACGATACCGAAGGCGACATGATGACTTTGATCCGAGGCATCGTTGGACCAGATGTTCCTGTGATCGCCACACATGATTTGCACTGCAATGTTTCTGAGCGCACGGTCGATGCGTTGGATGCTCTGATTAGCTACCGAACGAATCCTCACGTTGATCAGCGAGAGCGGGCGGCAGAAGCTGCGGATCTGTTAGAAGAAATGCTAGGTGGGATGAAAACGCAAAAGGCATTTATTCGCATGCCAATTACGCCACCCTCCGTGACCTTGCTGACTGCACGCGGACCGTATGCGGATCTCGTCAATATGGGCACAGCGATGATGCAAACGCCTGCGCAGGGGCCAATTGCTAACGTGTCCGTTTCGGCTGGCTTTGTCTTTTCTGATTTGCCAAAGTGTGGTATGACGATTTGCGTGACGTCGCGTGGAAATTTGGCGGCGGCTCAAGCCTGCGCGCTAAAGCTTGCACGTGCAGCGTGGGCAGATCGTGCGCGTTATGTGCCGGATATGCTAGAGATTCCTGAGGCGATCAACAAAGCGCAACACACCACGGTACCGCTTTTATTTGCAGATGTTGCAGATAATCCCGGTGGTGGTGGTCGTGGCAATACCTCTTGGCTGTTGGCAGCCTTTAATGCAGCCAAGATCCCAGGTGTGTTGTTGGGTGTTTTCATCGATACCGAGCTTGCACAACAGGCTCACCAGGCGGGCGTGGGACGTGAATTCGACGCCGTCTTCAATGCGACGGAAAGCCAGTTTTCAAAGCGTTTCACTGGACGTGCGCGGGTGCTCAAGCTCACCGACGGTGAGGGCTTGGGGCGTCGCGGTATTTTGCGAGGCAAAAAGTTTTCGTTAGGACCCTCTGCGCTGATTGAGTTGGTCGACACCGGTACGCGGGTAGTGGTTGGAAGTTTGCGACGACAGCTCTGTGATCCAGCCATGCTTGAAATGCACGGAATTGATATCGCAACCGTCAGGATACTCATTGTCAAGAGTCGCGGCCATTACAGAGCCGGCTTTGATGAGTTCTTCCCGGAGTCGCAGATTTTTGACGTTGACAGCCCCGGATTGACAACGCCGAATCTTAAAAACGTGGACTTTAAACGTTTGCCCAGACCAGTGTTTCCGATCGATCAAGATGCCACGTGGACAGAACCCGCTTGGTCTTAACTTATTGACTGACGGCCGTGAGTGTCGGATAGGGACCATCCGCGAGCGTATGCGTTTCTAGGACCATCCGGCTGACGTGACGGCGACTGATTTTTCCTTGTGGATTACGTGGAAGTGCAGTGACTGCCACGTATAGGCGAGGGCGCTTGTGTTTAGACATGCCTGCCACGAGCTGTTCGCATACTTCCTGCCAGCCGGCTTGGGTGCCTTCGCCGACGGCAATGATGATCTCTCCCCAATAGTCCGAAGCAAGTGAGGTGACACAAATTTGCCCACACAGTGCATTCGAGGCGAGGTCGGCTTCAATCTCGTCTGGATTAACGCGATAACCGCCTGTTTTGATGACGTCGGCGACGCGCCCGGTCAAGATGACACGTCCAGCGGTATCGATATAGCCGAGATCGCCGGTATTGTGCCAACCCTCAGGAGTGTGTGGTCTGAAACCGTTTGCATCAATGAGCCCTGCCGACATATGGGGTGAGCGGAGCCAGACTTCACCGTGCGGCTCGTCTGCTGAAGTGGGCGCTTCAATTTTAATTTCGACACCTGTCGCAGGCCAGCCGACACAGGCGCCTGCAGGGACATCAGACTGAGAAAAGTAATGGTGCGTGTCCGCGCGATCCAGAATCGTGATGGGATTGACGCATTCCGATTTTCCAAACGTGATCCGCACTTTCGCACCGAACATGGCATAAGCCCGCTGATAGAGCGCGGGCGTGAGGGGTTGGGTCCCGGTAAAGATGCACTGAACGGACGGGAATTGTTGGGGTGCCAAGGCGCCAGTGATTTTTGCCAACACAGTGGGCGGTGCAAAAATCGCGGCGAGTGATTCACGCTCCAGCAGAGGCGCGATCCGATCAATATTGACCCCGTCGTGGAGCACAATCGTGCCACCATGATCCAACCAAGCAAAGGTCAATAGTGAAGAGCCGTGAACAAAGGGCGTCATCAGCAGGATGCGCGCACCACGCTCAGGCACAAAGGGCAGGGATGCCTTGAGTAATTGTTCACCCTGCCAGCGTGCTCCATGGGTGTAGCGCACGCCCTTGGGTTTGCCTGTCGTGCCGGAGGTAAAGAGAATTCTTCCCGATATTTCGCTCTGCACCGCAGGAAGCGGACTGGCCAAGGACATTGTTTGTTGCGCAGAGATCGAAGCCGTGTCGAAAAAAGTTAACCCCAGCGCGGCCAGACCTTCCTCACGGCTTTGAAGAGAAATGACATGTTTAAACTGAGCGATTTGCGCGCACCACTCGATTTCGTCTTGGGTATAGCTCCAGCTCAATGGTGTTTCACAGGCGCCGGCCAAACGCACGCCATACGACACCCAAACAGCATCCACGCTATTGGGCATGAGGGTCGCAACAGGATCGCCAGGCTTAAGGCCGCGTAAGAGCAGCGCTGTGGCAAGGGCGTGCGCGCGGCTATTCAATTCAGTATAGGAAAGTGTCTGATTTTGTCCGTCAAGCGCCGCTAGGCCATCCCCAAACCTTTTAGCGAGCGTGTGTAAGCTACTGGACCAGGATATTGGCATGTTGGAGTGACTTTCCATAGGGGTATGTAATGATTGCAAAGTTTTGATTATTTTGACAATATACTTAAGGTTACTATCCGAAATTGTTAATTTATTTGTGTACAGGGGTTGAGATGAAAAATAACGAACATAATCGCACACGTCGCTCGCTATTAGGCGTTGCAGGTGTGTCTCTAATTGGCGGTGCGTTTGGTTGGTCACCAGCGGCCTTATCCCAAGCAGCCTATCCAACCAAGCCAATTAGGATTGTGATTCCTTGGCCTCCAGGACAGGCAACGGATTTGGCGGGTCGCGCCATGGCAGCGGGCTTGACCAAGTTACTGGGTCAAACCGTGATCGCCGACAACAAAGCCGGCGCAGGTGGCATGATCGGTACCGACATGGTGGCGAAGGCGGCGCCTGATGGCTACACCTTGCTAGCAGGCTCGAGCGGTCCAATTTCTGTGGCCCCTTTGCTTCAAAAGACACCCTATGACGTGCAAAAAGATTTCACTCCGATTGCAATGGCCGGCTTGTCACCTTATGTTTTAACGGTTAACCCGAAGTTTCCCGCCAAGGACATCAAAGAATTTATTGCTTTAGTCAAAGCAAATCCTGACAAATACACGTTTGCCTCTTCTGGAACCGGTGCAACAGCGCACTTGGTAGCCGAAGCCTTTAATGCCGCGTTAGGCTTAAAAGCTGTTCACGTTCCTTACAAGGGTTCAATTCCTGCACTCTCCGATATTTTGGCGGGTCGTGTGGACTATTGTCTGGAGACAGCGGCTGCAACAATGCCCTTTGTGCGCGATGGTCGTCTGAAAGCACTGGGTGTTTCGCTCGAAAAAGGCAGCATCGTGACGCCCGGCGTCCCCGCGATTGCCACAGCCGCCAATCTGCCTGGTTTTAACCTGGGTGCTTGGATTGGTTTGGTGGGTCCTGCAGGTATGCCAAAAAATGTAGTGGTCACTCTTGAAAAAGCAATGCGCGAGATTATGGCATCTAAAGAATCGCGTGATGTGTTTGAGCGAAGCGGACTAGAGCCCCAGTTCAGAGAGGGTGCAGACTTTTTGGCTTATCTCGAAAGCTCGCGTGTTCAGTTCACTGATGTGATCAAGAAAAACAACATTAAGATTGATCCGGTCTGATAATTAATATCCGGATTGATTTATTTTAAATTAATACCCCGCCTTAATTTTAAGGTGGGGTATTTTTTTAGTGTCCGCATTGCGTTTTTTGATATGAATAATCAAGTCTGTTCTCAGGGTAAGTGCTTTGACAAAAGTCACCTTGAATAGAATAGAATGGTTCACCAAATGAATGAAAAAGGTTCAGACAAATGACCGGGGAAGCGAGATGAGTGAAATGCGTTTTGAACGGCCCAAAACAGCTGAGGCTGCCGCTGTGTTGTTGGCCGGTACCGAAGGTATAGCCAAAGTGTTATCAGGCGGAACCGACCTGATGATTCACATGCGTAATGGCAATGTGAAACCAGAGTTGGTCTTAGATATCAAAGGAATTGCCGAGATGAATACGATTGCCGTCGAAGACGGCGGTTATCGTTTTGGCGCTGCAGTTTCTTGTATGGAGCTGCTTGAGCATGAGGCTTTCGCTCAGACATGGCCAGGTGTGATTGACAGTGCTAATTTGGTCGGTTCAATTCAGGTTCGCGGACGCGCGACCGTTGCCGGTAATTTATGCACCGCTTCGCCTGCTGCGGATACAGTCCCCGCAATGATTGCTGCAGGTGCGATTGCTCGCGTCGTAGGACCCAACGGTCGCCGGGAGGTACCTGTAGAGGATATCCCCGCAGGACCCGGTAAAACAACGCTTGCCAAGGGTGAACTGATCGTTTCATTTTTCTTGCCAAAGCGCGCACCACACTCGGGTGATGCCTATCTGCGTTTCACCCCACGTTCAGAAATGGATATTGCTGTTGTGGGTGTCGGGCTGTGCTTAACGCTGGATGCGAACGGTATCTGCACGCATGCGCGCGTAAGCCTGGGTGCTGTGGCTGAACGTGCCTTGTTGGTGCCTGAGGCGGCCGCGGCCCTGATCGGTACCAAGGTCGATGAGGCCGCACTCACCAAACTGGCGGCAGCCGCAAGTGCAGCTGCACGTCCAATTGACGACAAGCGTGGCACCAAGGTGTTTCGTATCAAATTAGCAGGTGTTTTGGCTCGCCGTGCGGCCGAGAAGGCACTTAGCAGAGCGAAGGGGATTTAACTCATGTCAAAGCAACACGTCACCACCGTGATTAACGGTGACCCAGTAGAATTTTTGTGTTCAGCAAATCAGTCCTTATTGGATGTACTGCGTAACAACTTGAACATGACCGGCTCCAAAGAGGGCTGTGGCACGGGCGACTGTGGTTCCTGTAGTGTCACGCTGGATGATCGTCTGGTTTGTTCTTGTCTGGTGCTCGGCGTTGAAGCCGAAGGCAAGTCTATTCAAACCATTGAAGGCATGGCCAATGGTGAACATTTACATGTATTGCAACAGAAATTTCTGGAACATGCGGCATTGCAATGCGGTATCTGTACGCCAGGAATTTTGATTGCTGCACGTTCATTGTTAGAGCGCAACCCTGACCCAACCGAAAAAGAAGTGCGCTTCTGGCTCGCCGGCAATCTTTGCCGCTGTACGGGCTACAACAAAATCATTGAAGCGGTGCTGGATGCCGCGCGCGAAATGCGGGGAGCCTGATCATGTTGACCAACACTAAAAACACTGAGCAAACGTTCAAATCGGTTGGTACGAGCCCGATTCGTCCTGATGGTGTGCCAAAAGTGACCGGAATGGCACAGTATGGCGCTGACTACTCATTACCGGGTATGTTGTGGGCCAAGATTTTGCGGTCTCCACATGCCCATGCCCGCATCCGTTCGATCAATACCTCTAAAGCTGAAGCCTTACCAGGCGTCAAGGCGGTATTGACTTCAGCTGATTTGCCAGCCCAGCCTTTTGACTACATCGGTCCCGAGCGCGTCGCGGTGAATTATTGGCACATGACACGCAACATCTTGGCGCGCGAAAAAGCTTTGTATGAAGGTCATGCGATTGCGGCTGTTGCGGCAACGACTGCAGCGATTGCCGCTGAGGCGATCGCCCTGATCGAGGTTGACTATGAAGTCTTGCCCCACGTCATTGATGTGGATGAGGCCATGCATCCCGACGCGCCAGTGCTGTTCGAAGACATGATCACGCGCGGCGTCGAACCCGCTCCGACTAAGCCTTCAAATATCACCAAGCGTCTCGAATTTAAAGTGGGTGATTTGGATGCTGGCTTTGCTGAGGCCGATGAAATCGTCGAGATGAGTTTCAAGACGGCCGCTGTGCATCAAGGCTATATCGAGCCGCATTCTTGTTTGGCACGTTACGGTGCTGACGGTCAGTGCGAATTGTGGTCGGCCAGTCAAGGTCACTTTGTCGTGCGTGCTTACACCGCCAAGTTGTTGGGTATGGAGATCGGTAATTTGGTGGTCCATCCCGCAGAAATCGGTGGCGGCTTTGGTGGCAAGACCGTGGTCTATGTTGAACCTATCGCTGTGGCGCTCTCGCGCAAGACGGGTCATCCTGTAAAAATTATGATGAGCCGTGAAGATGTGTTCAAGGCAACAGGCCCGACGTCTGGCGGATCAATGACGGTCAAGATCGGCGTTAAAAAAGACGGTACCCTCGTTGCCGCCGATGGTGTGTTTAAGCTCCAGGCGGGTGCATTCCCAGGCTCTCCCGTGATGAATGCCGCGATGTGTGCGTTCGCGCCTTACATCATTCCTAATGTTCGCTCAGTGGGTTTTGATGTGGTGTGTAATCGTCCTAAGTCTGCTGCCTATCGCGCACCAGGCTCACCAATCTCTGCGTTCGGCGTAGAAAGCGTGCTGGATATTTTGGCCCAAAAGATCGGTATGGATCCTTTAAAGCTGCGCCTAAAAAACGCAGTCAAAGCCGGTTCACCCACAGCTTATGGACCCAAGCATTCTCATGACGGTTTTGCTGAAACGATTCAGGTATTGCTCGACCATCCTGACTACAACAAACCCTTAGGCAAAAACCAAGGTCGCGGCGTCGCTTCTGGTTTCTGGTTCAACGGTGGTGGCGAATCGACTGCGTCGATCCACATCAACGAGGACGGCACTGTGGTGTTAGCGACAGGCAGTATGGACGTGGGTGGTTCGCGTGCTTCGATGGCCTTGATGGCTGCCGAGACATTAGGTGTATCGTATGCGTCTGTGCGTTCAACAGTGGCTGATACCGCCTCGATTGGTTACAACCATGTCACCGGTGGTTCGCGCGTGACGTTTGCGACAGGTCTTGCCGTGGTTGAAGCCTGCAACAAAATTATCGAGCAGTTACGACTACGTGCCTCCATTATGTGGGACGTCGATGTGAAAGGCGTCGTCTGGGAAGATGGTTTTGCCAAACCCGCTGATAAGAGTGTGGGCGAGTTCGAGCCCTTGTCTCTCAAGGCTATTGCGGCCAAGCGCGCTGTCACAGGTGGTCCGATCGTGACCGAAGCGGCTGTCAACGCCGGCGGTCAGGCTCCAGGCTTTTCGACACAGTTTTGCGATGTCGAAGTTGATCCGGAAACAGGTGCGGTCAAGATCTTGCGCTTTGTTGCCGCCCAGGACGTCGGTCGTGCCATTCATCCCAAGTACTGCGAAGGCCAAATCCATGGTGGCGTGGTGCAGGGGATCGGTTGGGCATTGAATGAGGAATACATCTACGACAAACAAGGACGCCTTGCTAACGCGGGTTTCCTTGACTATCGTATTCCTGTTGCCTCAGACCTGCCGATGATCGAAGCGATTCTGGTTGAGGTCCCTAACCCGAATCACCCTTATGGTGTGAAAGGCGTCGGCGAAGCAAACATCGTTCCTCCCATGGCTGCGATTGCAAATGCGATTCAGCAGGCTACAGGCAAGCGTCTGACTGAATTGCCAATGGCACCTCATAAAGTGCTTGCTGCAATTGATGCAGTTTAGGCATGAGGTTCAAGCTTAGTCTCAAGTGAAAACCGACACACAAGCCGTTGCGCCTCAAACCGTCCGGGTCATGTTGACCGGCGGTTTTAGCCGGCGGTATACCGAAGGTATACGCGAATTTGAAATCGAAGCACGAACGGTCCGTGGTGTGATTAGCGCCATGGACCGTTTATATCCTGGTCTAGGTGAGCACCTCGAAGAGGAAACTTCACTGGCCGTCAATGGCGTCATCCACGAAGTGGTTTATACGCAGATTATCCCTGCGGATGCCGAAGTATTTTTTATTCCTCGAATCGAGGGCGGTTAATTCCCCATGAAGATTGAACAAACGAATCAGGCTGTGGCGCAATTGCTGCCTGCCTGGCAAGCGCACGCACGCTTCGATGGTCTTGCGCCCCAGTATCGCCCGACGAGTCGCACAGAGGGCTATCAGATTCAACGCGCGCTGTTTGAGGCGACAGGTGAACCCGCACTCGGCTGGAAAATCGCTGCCACTAGTCTGGCAGGTCAGCAACATATTGGTGTCAGCGGACCGTTGGCAGGACGCTTGTCCGCTTCCCGTTGTTTGGCGGATAACAGCGAGTTGTCCCTCGCGCACAACTACATGTCCGTGATCGAAGCAGAGTTTGCGTTTTTAATGGGTCGTGATGTAGGTCGTGAGCTTGCAGCTGGCGCGGGACGTGCAGACCTGCCGCTTACCCTGTCACAGGTGATGGACTGTGTCGCGGGCTTACATATCGCGATCGAGGTACCTAACTCGCGCTACATCGATTTTGTCGCTGCGGGAGAAGCGCAGCTCATCGCTGATTTTGCGTGTGCCTGCTATGTGGTGTTGGGACCTCGCGTACCCGATCAATGGCGTGATACAGACTTGAGTCAACACGCGGTTACTGTCCGTCGTGGTAACGAGACTGTTGCGACCGGGAGCGGTGCCAACGTCCTTGGGGATCCGCGCATTGGTTTGACTTGGCTCGCCAACGAGTTGTTATCTCAAGGACAACAGCTCAAGGCTGGCGAGGTGGTCATGACGGGCACGTGTGTGGTGCCGGTTCCTGTTTCTGCAGGTGACGCGATGACCGCTGATTTTGGTCAGTTCGGTCAGGTCCGCGCGCGCTTTAAAGCCTAGCATCGATACGAGGATTGACGCTACATTCTCGTCTCAAGCTGCACGCGTTAGCGTGGCCCAATTTTAAACATCCGTCTTTTTACGCCGCTACAGGTGCCTTTTGTGCGCCCCGAATAAGCTTGCCCGGTAAGTTTCCTGTGGGTGTTCCATTTTTGTACGTCACTACACCTGACACGATGGTGGCGCGGAATCCCTCTGCTGTCTGGCCCAGGCGCCTGCCGCCTGCGGGCAAGTCGTAAACGATCTTAGGTGCGTGAAGCTTAAGTCCTTCAAAATCGATAATGTTGACGTCAGCCTTATAACCTGGACGCAAAATGCCACGGTCGTTTAGTCCAACCGTTGCGGCGGTGTCTTGCGATTGCCATTTCACCAAGAGCTCGAGTGGAATCCTCTCTCCGCGACTACGATCCCGTGCCCAATGCGTCAGTAGATAGGTTGGAAAACTCGCGTCGCAGATGTAACCATAATGCGCACCCCCATCGCTCAACCCAGGCACCGTGTCGCGATCCATCAGCATTTCACGTAACACTTCATGGTCGCGATCGGCGTAGTTATAAAGCGGGCGATACAGCATCGCCGTGCCATCATTCTCTAACAGATAGTCATAAGCGAACGCTGTGGGATCCACGCCTGCACGTTCTGCACGCGCCGCAATACTATCCTCTGGCTTGGGCTCATAGTCTGGTGGATCACCAAGTGGATAGAGGTTGTCAAAGTTCGCTACGCGGCGCTTATACATCGCTTCGCTATGTTCTTCGGACAAAATCTTAGCGCGCACTTCTGGGTCACGTAGTTTTTTCAGACGCTCCTCAGGGCTTAGGTCGCGCAAGGCTTCAAAGCTTGGCAGTTGCGTGAAAGGGCATAGTGAAAGCGCAAAGCTCAGAATCAAGGCGACCGGTCGGGCACCAACCTGAGCCTTCATTTTTAAACCTGCATCAGTGGCGGCATGCATATGTTCCATCACACGACGCCAGCGATCGGGCAAATGCTCGTGTTGGAGTAGCGTGAGTGAAAGTGGACGCCCAGACGTTTCGACAATGCGGCGCAGCATGGCGAACTCTTCATCCACATCATCAAAGTCTGTGACCAATTGCAACACCCCCAGACCGGCCTCGCCGAGCCCTTTTGCAATCGCAGTGAGTTCGCCTTCAGCGGCACCCAGAGAAGGGGTAGGACTACCATCACTGCTACGGTGCAAAATGGTTCTGGAGGTGGTGAAGCCTAACGCACCAGCTTTGATCGCCTCTACAGCTAGTGCAGTCATTTGAGTACGATCTGCGTCGGTCGAGGGCTCGCGATTCGCCCCTCGATCTCCCATCACATTGATGCGTATGGGCGCATGACCAACTTGGGTCGCCACGTCTATATCAAACTGACGAGCCTCTAGTGCATCTAGATACTCAGGAAATGTATTCCAGTTCCAAGGTAAGCCTTCTTGCAGCACCACACCGGGAATGTCCTCGACACCTTCCATGAGCTTCATGGTGATCTCGCGATCTTCTGGTTTGCAGGGGGCGAAACCTACACCGCAGTTTCCCATGACGACGGTGGTCACACCCAGCTGCGAAGAGGAGCCAACCTTGTTACTCCAGGTCACTTGGCCATCGTAGTGGGTGTGGATATCCACAAACCCAGGCGTCACGAGCATCCCCTTGGCATCAATCTCTTGATCGGCGCTGCCATTGACCTGACCGACTTCTTTGATCAGTCCATCGACGATTTTGATGTCGCCGATAAACGGTTTTGCGCCTGTGCCGTCGACAATCGTACCGTTACGAATAATGAGGGAGCCAGTGTGTGCCATGAGTAAATATGTGCCGTGTGGTGAGACAAGTCTCAGTTGTACTCACCACACGCAGGCATGTCAAGCCAGTTGCTTATTGCTCAGGTACCTGTGCGATGACCTGTGCCACAGCAGCGGTGAGTTTCTTGGCATAGGGCACATGCAGAAACTCATTCGGTCCGTGCGCGTTGGACTGAGGCCCCAGTACACCGCAAACCATCATTTGTGCTTTGGGGAAGCCCGTACTGAGCAGTTTCATCAACGGGATCGTGCCACCTTGGCCGATAAAGCCAACCGGCGCCTTAAAGTGCGCCAGGCTGGCGTCGTTGAGGGCCTGCTCAAACCAAGGAGCCGTGCTCGGTGCATTCCAACCGCTCGAGGTACTTTCTGAGTGAAAAGTGACCTTGGCTTGATAAGGGGCATTATCCTCAAGCAGTGTTTTAAGTTCTGCAACAGCCGCAGCCGCATCGATCAGTGGCGGCAATCTCAGGCTGAGCTTAAAGGCGGTGTAAGGACGCAGCACATTACCGGCATCTTTGAGTGCCGGAAAGCCTTCGGCACCCGTGACGCTCAAGGTCGGTTTCCAAGTCCGACGAATCAGCGCTTCGACCGGATCGAGTGTTGTAGGAAGCGCAACCAAACTTGAGCCACCACAATCATGATGCGCCCAGGGAAAGCGCTTGTAGATGGCATCACCTAAGATACCTGCCGTTGCTTGCGCTTGCGCCAGACGCTCGGCCGGGATCTCGCAGTGAAAGCTCTTGGGTAGTAGCCGACCCGTCTCACTGTCTTCGAGACGGTCCAGCACATGGCGCATGATCCGAAAACTAGAGGGCACCAGACCAGACGCGTCGCCTGAGTGGATACCTTCAGTCAAGATCTCCACCTTCAGCACACCGGCCGCCATGCCGCGTAAGCTTGTCGTGAGCCAGAGTTGGTCATAATTGCCGGCACCACTATCAAGGCAAATCACCAGTCCCACATCACCCAGACGCGTTTTCAACACGTCGATGTAGGGCAGCAAATCGGGAGAGCCACTTTCTTCGCAGGTTTCAATTAAACCCACGATACGCGGGTGGGCAACCTTTTGCTCTTTGAGGGCCTGGATGGCTGTGATCGCAGCATAGGCCGCGTAGCCATCATCCGCACCACCACGGCCATACAACTTGCCATCTAGATACTTAGGCGTCCAAGGGCCAAGGCCATTGCGCCAGCCGTCAAACTCAGGCTGCTTATCCAGGTGACCGTACATCAGGACTGTTTGACGATTCGTACTTTGCGCGCGCGTAGAAGCCACCTCAAAAAACAGCACGGGTGTGCGTCCGGGCAGACGAATAATTTCTAGTGTGAGGCCCGAAACTTTTTGCGCCTCAATCCAAGCCGCAGTGCGTTCAATGACTTTGTCCAAATAGCCCGCTTGCGCCCAATTGGCATCAAAGGCGGGGGATTTAGCGGGGATCTCGATGTAGTCGCTGAGCTGATCAACGAGATCCTCGTCCCAAGCTCGCGTGACAGTTGAGAGGACCTGTGCGGTATCAAGCATGGGGACGGGTGCGTTCATTATTTTGCCTTGACCTTGAGGCGCCACGCATGCAACAGTGGCTCTGTGTAGCCGCTTGGTTGCTCGAGACCCTTGAGGACCAAATCACGCGCGGCACGATAGGCATAAGAGTCTTCAAAATTCGGCGCCATGGGCTGATAAAGTGGATCTCCTGCGTTTTGACCATCAACGACTTTGGCCATGCGCTGCAAGGTCTCGTGCACTTGCGCTTCGGTCACGATGCCATGCAACAACCAGTTGGCGATGTGCTGACTCGAGATGCGCAACGTTGCGCGGTCTTCCATCAGTCCAACGTTATGGATATCGGGTACTTTTGAGCAACCCACACCTTGATCGATCCAGCGCACCACATAGCCCAAAATGCCTTGGGCATTATTGTCCAGCTCTTGCTGAATCTCGGCGGCACTCCAGTTTGGTTTGACGGCCACCGGGACTTGAAGAATTTCACTAAGCAGTCGATCAATTTCTGCCGGGGCATCGACTTTTTCAAGTGCTGTCTGTACGTCTGCGACACTGACTTGATGGTAGTGCAGGGCATGTAGCGTTGCGGCAGTCGGGGAGGGAACCCACGCAGTATTCGCACCTGCTTTGGGGTGGGCGATTTTCTGTTCGAGCATCGCTGCCATCAGATCTGGCATGGCCCACATTCCCTTACCGATCTGTGCACGTCCACGCAGTCCGCAGGCCAAGCCCGTCAAGACGTTGCTGCGTTCGTAAGCCGACAACCAGGCGCTTGATTTCATGTCGCCTTTACGGATCATCGGACCGGCGTGCATCGCGGTATGCATTTCGTCGCCGGTACGGTCCAAAAAGCCTGTGTTGATGAAAGCCACGCGCGCGGGCGCTTCGTTGATACATGCTTTGAGGTTCACACTGGTGCGACGTTCCTCGTCCATGATGCCAAGCTTAACGGTATTGGGCGCGAGACCAAGCATGCCCTCTACACGACCAAACAGTTGGTTGGCAAAAGCGACTTCGGCAGGTCCATGCATTTTTGGTTTGACGATGTAGACCGAACCCGTGCGTGAGTTACCGTATTTGTGCGCTTGATTGCGCTTAAGATCGTGCAGTGCAATCGTGACGGTCACGACGGCATCCAAGATGCCTTCAAAAATTTCCTGACCGTTGCCATCGAGGATGGCAGGATTGGTCATCAAGTGTCCTACGTTACGTAGAAACAGCAAGGAGCGGCCATGCAAGGTCACTACGCCATCTTTGGCTTGCTTGACGCCCGCAGCCGCCGTGTAATGACGATCCTGATTAAGGGTGCGATCAAACGTCTTGCCACCTTTGGTGACGCTTTCAACGAGCGTACCTTTCAGGATGCCGAGCCAGTTACGATAGGCCAGTACCTTGTCGTCTGCATCCACCACGGCAACGGAGTCTTCGAGATCGAGAATGGTGGAAAGTGCGGACTCGAGCACGATGTCATTGACACCTGCGGGATCGTCTTTGCCAATCCCTTTACTGGCATCAATCTGAATATCGATATGCAAGCCGTTGTTGACTAACAAAATAGAGGAGGGCGCAGTCGCAGCGCCTTGGTAGCCAACAAACTTTTCTGGGGCCGCCAAGGCTGTGACCGTACCGTCCTTGAGCGTGACGACGAGTTGTCCCTCTTTAACCGCATAAGACGTCGCATCTGCGTGCGAGCCTTTGGCAAGCTTGACGGATTGATCAAGAAATTGTCGGCCAAAGGCAATCACTTTGGCGCCGCGAATCGGGTTGTAGCCGCCTGCTCTGGTGGCACCATCGGTTTCAGCAATCGCATCCGTGCCGTACAGTGCATCGTAAAGTGATCCCCAACGCGCATTCGCAGCATTCAAGGCGTAACGTGCATTGAGTACGGGCACCACGAGTTGCGGGCCGGCCTGCAGCGCCAGCTCTGCATCAACCTGAGTCGTGGTAGCTTGTGCGTTAGCGGGCACGGGGGCCAGGTAACCGATTTTTGTCAGAAAGGCACGATAGGCCTGCATATCTTGAATCGGACCGGGGTGCTGACGGTGCCAGCTATCCATCTCTGTTTGAATACGATCACGCTCTGCCAAGAGTGCTGTATTCGCAGGTGTCAGGTCATGCACCAGTGCATCAAAGCCCTTCCAAAAACTCGCACTGTCGATCCCGGAGCCGGGCAGCACCTCTGTTTCGATAAATTGATACAAAGGGGTTGCGACGTTGAGACGATGGCAAACGGTACGAGCAGTCATATTGGCGAGACCTCAGAGAAATTCGGTTTGTGAAAACAGATCACATAGTTTACCGATTTCTCACGCAAAAGATCGTATTGCGCCCTTGATGACCTCTTGAGAAACGCCGAGTCCCCAAGCGGCCGCGATTGAGGCCAACACTTCACCTGTTGAGGAGGCATCCTGAGGTGTTTCGGATAGATTGAGGTCAGAAAGCGAGGCCAGGGATTGTTGCGATGCACCATCGGCAAGTACAACAACATTTTGCTCAAGAAAAACGGCGCGCTTGCCTTGGGCACGGTGCGCAGCGACCACAAGCGAGTCAGGATACACACTATAAAAGGTGATGGCGCCATCGCAATATTGCGCCATGGTCGCAACGTTGGCATCGTCTGCATTGAGCACACCAACACCATGCGGCCAGACCACATCGACTTGGCAGCGGTAAACCTTGATCAAATCTTCAGCTGTTTCAAAGGCGTGATAGGCCACCTTGGGTTGCTTGAAGGCGCTCGAGTAAGCAATGTCCGTCACAATCCCGACCGTACAACGATCATAGGCAAGCCCCGTTGTCAGAATTTCCATCCCGTCGTTTTCAATGACCGCGGCTTCGACTTCGCGGTTCAGCAGCAAGCGTCTGGCTTGGTGCCAGTTTGCCGCATTGCCTGCGAAAAGCTGACGTGTGCCGACAGAGAGTCCCTCGGTGTTTGCCAAGCCGGTCCGCCAACCATGTGCATTGAGGATGTGGTGAGTCAAGCGTGCAATGCGCGTTGTCCCGTGACTTCCGGTGACGCCAACTAAAGGAATAATGCCGTTTTCGTTACTAGGAAAAATATGATCGATGATCGCCTGACCGACTGGCCGTGATTGGCCCTCGGCAGGCTTGAGGTGCATAAGTAAGCCAGGACCCGCATTGACTTCAACAATTGCACCACCTTGAGCATGAAGGGGTTTTGAGATGTCTTCAGCGACCAAATCGATACCCGCGACATCAAGTCCGACCGCTTTAGCCGCTAAAGCAGCCATCGCGATCACGTCTGGATGGACCTCGTCCGTGCAGTCAAAGGCCACGTTACCATTGCGTTGAATCAGGACCTCACGACCGAGCGGGATAACGCTCTCGGCATCAAAACCTTGGCGTGTCAATTCAAGCCGTGCAGCAGAGTCGATCCGAACAGGGTTTAGTGGTTGATCTTCACCGCGGCCTCTGCGTGGATCGGAGTTAATCTGGCTGGCAATCAATTCCAATACAGTTTGTTTGCCGTCCCCAACAACGCTTGCGGTTTGTCCCTTTGCTGCGGCGGCGAGTTTGCCTCCGACAATCAATAGTCGGTGTTCGTTACCACGAATAAAGCGTTCAACTAACACGCCGGAACCTTCGTCCACAGCAACGTCGTAGGCCGCCTCGATCTCTGCGCGTGTCTCAAGGTTAATAAATACGCCACGTCCATGATTGCCATCAACGGGTTTGACCACCACGGGTAAACCGAGATCCTGCGCGGCATCCCAAGCATCGGCGGCGCTGTCGACTGCTCGGCCATTTGGAATGGGGACACCGCAGGTTTCGAGAATCTCTTTTGTCAGACCCTTGTCACGCGAAATGGTTTCAGCGATTGCACTGGTCTGATCTGTTTCAGCAGTCCAGATCCGTCGTTGTTTGGCACCGTAGCCAAATTGCACCAGGTTGCCTTGGCTGAGTCGAATGGCGGGAATGGTGCGTTCGTCCGCAGCGAGCACCATCGACGCTGTACTGGGACCCAGACAAAGATCTTGTGCAAGATCTTTGAGCTTTTCAAGCTCACCTTCAAGGTCATAGGGCAGATCATCAATCGCAGCCATCACGAGGTCACGCCCCATGTAAAGTGCTGCAAGCGTGACTTTTTCCTCCCAGCCACTGACCATGACTTTATAGACGCCACGCGTTTCCGTTTCGCGAGCTCGACCAAAGCCGTATCCAGGCACCCCTGCCAGATCCTGAAGGGCAAGAGTCACGTGCTCCAAAATGTGACAAGGCCACGTGCCTTCCTTGAGACGCATCAAAAATCCGCCTCGTACACCTGGACTGCACCGGTGTTCGACCAAACTTGGGAGCCACTCCGTCAGGCGTTCGTAGAGGCCTGGCACGGTATCGGAGGGGCTGTCTTCGAGATCACCGATATCGATGACCGCTTCGATAATGGCGCAGTATGTCCAGATGTTAGGACCCCGCAAGTAGTTGGTACTTTTGATAACGATGTCGCGCGTGTTCATGTGCAAGAAACCTTGATGACCAAGCGCTCATTATCACCGCAAAACAGGTCTTCAGTCAGTCTGATGACCTGCCTAACGGCGCCCTCAAGAGGCTTAACGTGGTTTGCGTCCTTTGATGGGATATTGAGGATCTACAAAACCATGCGTGGACGCATAACCAGGGGGTACCAGTTGATCAACGAGGGTCTCATCCTCTGGCAGGAGCTTGACATCCAGCGCTGCAACGTAGTCCTTCCACTGATCCAGCGTGCGCGGACCGCCGATAACGCCACTTAACAAACGATTGTTCAAGGCCCAGGCAATGGCAAATTGTGTCGGGCTCAGGCCACGGTTTTGGGCATGTGCCTTGAGGGCATTGGCGATTTCGAGTGACTCAGGTCGAAACTCAGTCTGATGCATGCGGCGATCGCCTCGTCCGGCACGGCTCTCGGGATCCGGCTTGATGCTTGGGTCGTACTTGCCTGTCAGCACGCCACGCGCAAGCGGGCTATAGGCCACAACGCCTACGCCATAATGATCACAAGCTGGAATCACTTCTGTTTCGATCAGTCGCGTCACGGCACTGTAAGGTGGCTGGCAAACGATCGGTTGAGGAATACCCATACGGCGTGCTGTTTCGACCATACGCGCTACGCGCCAACCCCTGAAATTAGAAATCCCGTAGTAACGGATTTTTCCCATCTCGATCAGGCGGGCAAAACTCGACAGCGTTTCTTCAATCGGAGTCGTTTCATCATCTTTGTGCATGTAATACACATCGATCCAGTCGGTATTGAGGCGTTTCAGGCTGTTTTCGACCTCTTGCATGATCCAGCGACGGGATAAGCCCTTGTCATTGGGCTCTTTACCAATTGGGTTGGCGACTTTAGTTGCAAGCACCCAACGTGAGCGATCTTGTGCAATGAGTTTTCCAACAATACGTTCAGACTCGCCGCCAGCATAGTTGTCTGCGCTATCAATCGCATTCAGACCCGCATCACGGGTCACTGCGACCATTTCCCGTGCAACGGTTTCGTCCGTCTGATCACCAAACATCATTGAGCCGAGCCAGAGGCGCGGAACCATTAAGCCACTATTACCCAGTGGGTTGTATTGAGGTGCGTTTTGAACCATTTGTATTGTTACCGTTTAAATTTAAAAAATAAAAGAGAGCTGGCTTTGGCGAGAGAGCAGGGTATTCAGTTAGTGCGCATCAGTGTGCTGATCTGACGAATATCCTTAACGCTTTCAAGGTTCTCAAGCGCATCGAAAAGGGGGCGAATCAGTGGGGCGTCCAAGGACCGCTGCGCGCAGTCAGAGAACTTTTCCCATAACTCATCCGTTGAGAGTGGGTGATCTCCCCCTCGACCAATCAGGCTATTAACTCTTCTAGAAAGCTGCACGCCTGACTTGAGTGTGATGATGACTTCGGCACCAAATTGCTCTGGGGAGTCTTCGGGCATGTCAGGATGCGCGCGAGCAATCGTTTTTGCCATAAGCGAGCGAACCTCGGGATCAAAATGCGCAGTGCCTTCAAAGTCGTTGAGCTTCGGTGCGCCTTTTAGTAATGCTAAACATACTGCATATTGAACAGAAAATTTTGCTGCGAGCGGACTTTGCGGATCAGGATTGTTGGTGTGAGGCAGTCGCCGTTTGTGCGGCAGAATTTCAATCTTTTCAATTTCCACTATTTCAAGCGGTTCTTCATAACGCAGTTGCAACGC
The DNA here is from genome assembly GCA_023653055.1 of Burkholderiaceae bacterium. Classification (GTDB taxonomy): domain Bacteria; phylum Pseudomonadota; class Gammaproteobacteria; order Burkholderiales; family Burkholderiaceae_B; genus Zwartia. The sequence goes on from JAMNXR010000002.1 coordinate 108,766, forward strand.
CATGGCGACAGCAGGAATGGCACTGCCGCAACAAGGAAACTGTTTGAGACCCATGCTTGGGCTGAGCACCTCAAGCGGGTGAGCCCAGTCTTTAAATATCAGGTCAGCATTGAAATTGCCAGGACCGTTAAAGGCATTAAAAAATCCCTGCTGATGCTCAAGGGCGGCTGGGTTGGCATCGTAGCCGACCTGGGCCATCAATGTAGCCAACAGACCGTTGCGTGCGCATTGGCCGACATGGAGTGGTTTAACCATGGTGCCAAAGTTTGCTTTTAATCCCGACGCAAACGAAGCCGCAATCGCCATCGCCGTAGAAACTTGCTTTGGACTTAATCCCAGCAGATGTGCACTCGCAGCCGCCGCACCAAACACCCCTAACGTCGCGGTGGGATGCCAGCCTTTATCGTAATGATAAAAATTGACTGCACGTGCCAAACGAATTTCTGTCTCGATGCCAACAATGTAGGACTGCAGGAGTTGCAGACCTGACAAGCCACGCTCTTCGGCAATTGCCATGAGTGGTGCGACTAAAGGCGCTGACTGATGGCCGCCCATCGGTTGACTGAAATCGTCATAATCCAACGCGTGGGACGCTGTACCGTTGATGAAAGTGGCATCCAGCGCAGAGGTCTGACGCGACGTCCCAAAAATTGAACATGTTCCTGGTGCAGTGGCCACGCCAGGGGTATCAAGCAGCAACGTCGTACAGGGTTCAGACACACCTGCAATCGTGACACCCAGCGTATCGATAATCGCCGTTTTTGCCAAGCGGTAAGCCTCTGGCGAAATAGCGTTTAAATCAAAGTCGCATATTCGCGCGGCTAGTTGCTCAAGAATCGAGTCCTGAGAGGTTGCTGCTGTCATGCCAAATTCCTCAGTTTTGCGGGCCGTTCAAATGCCCTTATGCAAAAACGCCTCAGACTTTGCAATAAGTGTCTGAGGCGCAGTCAAGAAAGTGTTACAGCTAACCAAGGTCAGTGCAAGAGATTAAAGCTCAATCTTTGCGGTTTTGGCAACGATGCGCCACTTTTCAATTTCTGAGCGGACGTACTTTTTGAACTCTTCAGGTGTGCTTCCGACTGGAATAGCACCCATCCCCTCGAGTTGTTTACGTACATCTGGGGAGCTGAAAATCTCAGTGATTGCCTTAGAAATCGTATTGATGATTTCTGGTGGGGTCCCTTTTGGGGCGAACAAGCCACTCCATGAGCTCACCTCAAAGTCTTTAAATCCGAGCTCTTCCAACGTTGGTACATTAGGAAGTTGGGGCAAGCGTGTGCTGCTGGCGATGGCAAGCGGTCTGAGACGACCCGCTTGGATAGTGCTGGTCACACCAGAGGCTGTTTTGAAACCCATCGATACGGTGCCACCCATGACATCGTTCATTGCGGGCGCAGCACCTTTGTAGGGGATATGCAAGGCATCAATGCCTGCGCGCTGTTTCAGCATTTCACCGGCCAAATGTGGTGAGCCCCCTGCGCCTGACGAGGCATAGGAGAGTTTGCCTGGGTTAGCTTTTGCGTAGGCAATTAGCTCAGCTAAGGTTTTAACGGGCAGGTCGTTGTTGACGACAAGCACACTCGGAGACGAAACGAGTTGGCTGATTGGGACGAAATCGCGCTCAGTGTCGTAACTGAGGTTTTTGTAGACCGACATGTTGGTCGCGTTGGCGATAGTGCCTAGAAAAAGCGTATAACCATCTGGCTTGGCACGGGCGGCTTCAGCAGAGGCAATATTCGAGCCTCCACCGGGTTTGTTTTCGACGATGACAGGTTGGCCGAGGGCTTTTTCCAAGCGGGCGCCCACAAACCTTGCCACGATGTCGGTGGGTCCGCCTGCCGCAAAGCCGACAATGAGTTTGATGGGTTTGTCAGGATATTTGGCTTGGGCGAAGGCATTTGTTCCAAACCCTGTCATTAAAACAAGTGCGCCCAATAGTGCGCGTCGAGTGCGTTTGATTGCGTAGGTCATGTCAAGAACTCCTTATTTTTTGGCACGATACCATGGCAGCAAAGCCCTGTGGAAAATTTGATACATCAGCATGCTTATCCATGCAATCTTTCATGGAACAGCCTCTCCTTCAATCCCTCGCTAGGCGCCGTGGGTTATATTTATCCGGTTATGTGTGGGCCTGCCTAAACCAACCCGCCAACCGTCTACTTTTTCTGGAGTCAACCATGAGTGCAGCGTTACTTTCGCCCCGAATGTCCTTAGTCAAGCCTTCGCCCACACTGGCGATTACAGATAATGCAAAGGCGATGAAGGCGAGAGGAATGGACGTGATTGCATTGGCGCAAGGTGAGCCCGATATGGATACACCCGCTAATATTTGTGAAGCGGCCATCAAGGCGATTAAGGGCGGTCAAACGCGGTACACCGCAGTCAATGGCACAGCAGAGCTCAAGCGCGCGATCGCCAGAAAATTTCTTCGTGATCACGAGATGACCATCAATCCAGATGACGTCATTGTGTGCACAGGTGGAAAACAGGTTTTGTTTAACGCGCTGGTCGCCACCATTGGCGAGGGCGATGAGGTGCTTATCCCCGCACCGTATTGGGTGAGCTACCCCGATATGGTGTTGTTAGCGGGCGGAAAGTCAGTATCCGTCGAATGCGACGCTTCGGTTGGTTTCAAGCTGACCCCTGAGTTGCTTCAAAAAGCCATTACACCCCGAACAAAATGGCTGATTCTGAACTCACCTTCCAATCCAACTGGCTCGGTCTACACTGCCGCCGATTTAAAAGCACTCGGACAGGTCCTCAAGGCACATCCTAATGTGCTCGTGATGGTGGACGATATGTACGAAAAGCTCTTGTTTGATGGCGCGCAGTTCGCGACGTTGGCTCAGGTTGCTCCCGAAATTGCTGACCGAGTCTTGACGATTAACGGCGTATCAAAAGCGTATTGCATGACTGGCTGGCGCATTGGCTATGGTCATGGTCCAAGCTGGTTGATTGGTGCCATGTCCGCCATTCAGTCCCAGTCGACCTCCAATCCGTCCTCGATCAGTCAGGCCGCAGCGCTCGAGGCGCTCGACGGACCCCAGGATTTCATCGCAGATCACAATGTTATTTTCCAGCGTCGTAGGGATATGGTTGTACGCTTGCTCAATGAGTGTGAGGGGATTACTTGCATGAAGCCACAGGGTGCATTCTATGTGTATCCGAGTTGCGCGGGTACCCTTGGCAAGACCACACCAAAGGGTGTCAAAATCAATAGTGATTTTGATTTCGCCAATGCTTTGTTAGACGAAAAGATGGTTGCAGTCGTACCCGGCTCTGCGTTTGGGTTAGCACCTTATTTCCGGATTTCTTACGCCACCTCAGACGACATTTTGAAAGATGCCTGCGAGCGCATCAAAGCGTTCTGCGCTTCACTCAAAGATTGATTGGGCGCAGTATTTGGCACAATCGTTGCGTTAACGTGGGGGCTTAAAGGCCCCCATTTCTTCGAGCATCTCCTGAACCAAATCCAGGCGCAAACGTGGATTTTCCATTGCCAAGAGGTGCTGTTTTTGCGAGGCAGGAATATTGAGGAGCTCTGCCCATCGATTGGCAATCCAGCCACAGTCATTCAGACGAAACGGTTCATAAAAAGGTCGCTCTGCTGGATCGACTTCTTGCTCTTCAAAAGACGTGATCAGCCGTGCGAGCGCTTGAGAGGTTGGCGTGAGTTCGGGAGGAATATCAACTTCCGGATCATCATCCATCAACTCAATTTCAGCGGACCATGCACCGTTAGGGCCCACCTGACGTTCTAAAATTTTAAAGCGTCTGGTGCCACGGCAGCGCAACATAAACAAGCTAGGTTGAACCGCATCAAAGTCCATGATGTGCGCGAGCGTCCCTATGTCTGAAAATTCAACGTCTTGACTCGGCACACGCACTTCAGGTCCTTCAGTCAGGCTCACCACGCCAAAGGGGCTTTGCTGTTTAAAGCAAGTTTTAGTCATGTCCAAGTAGCGCACTTCAAAGATTTTGAGTGCCAATAAACCATCTGGAAAGAGCGTTGATCCGAGCGGAAATAGGGGAATATTCATTTGCGATGCCTGTCGTTTGATTCGACCATTGTGACCCAAGTGGTTATAGCGCGGATTTACCGCGCAGAGCCTTAGTTTCGGAATGTTTACGTTTTGTGTCGAGTCGTCTCTGCCGAGAGCCAAACGTAGGCTTGGTAGCATGGCGCGTTTTGGGGGGACGCGCCACACTATTGACCAATTCGTGGAGTCTAGCAAAGGCATCGCTACGGTTGAGCTCCTGGCTGCGGTGCGCCTGTGCTTTGATGATAATTGCACCCTCTCTATTGATACGGGAATCTCTCAGCGCGAGTAATCGAACCTTGACATCTGCTGGCAGGCTTGAATTTGGAATATGAAAGCGCAAGTGAATCGCGCTAGAAACTTTGTTGACGTTTTGGCCGCCTGCACCCTGGGCGCGCATCGCGGAGACCTCTACTTCGGATTCGAGAACATGCAGTGTGGTGAGCATTGGGTTTTTTGCTGAGAGACCTGTACACTAGTTTATCGTTAATTTATCGGAGAATGATCATGGCCAAAGGTCAGCAAAAAACAAACAAAGAAACAAAGAAACCAAAAAAAGACACCTCAACGCCCAAGCCCGCCTCAGGATTGAGTGAGCCTGTGCGTGCAACAGTCGTCAACACGGTATACACAAAGATCAAACAAAAAGATCGTTAATCTGATGGCTTCAACGGGACGCGAGGTATCCGCTGTTGATGCCATGAAAGCGCACAGCAGGTTTCAAGAGGCGCTTGCCTTGCATCAGCAAGGTGAGCTCAAGGAAGCGCGCGTGCTGTACGAACGTGCGCTCAAATGGCAACCCAGTCATTTTGATGCCTGTCATATGCTCGCCACATTGATGTATCAGACAGGACAGCTTGATCGCGCTGAAGCGTTGTTTGTTAAGGCACTCAAGATCGATCCCGAGGCGATCCATGCCCTCAACAATTACGGCAATTTGCTTCAAGACCTTAAGAAATATAAATCTGCACTCGCATGTTTCGACAAGGCGTTAGCGCTAGATGCGCACTATGTTGAAGCGCACAATAATCGTGGGGATCTCCTTCAGCAACTTGGCCGATGGACAGAGGCCCTTGAAAGTTATGAGCGCGCGATCACGTTGGCTCCGAAATATGCCGCGGCTTATTACAACCGCGGCAATGTCTTGGGGATGATGGGCCGATTTGAAGAGGCCGTTGCCAGTCATACTGCCGCAATCGATATTGATCCCCACTTCGCGCAAGCTTTTATGAATCGTGGCAATGCTCTAAACGAACTTGGTCAGCTTGCTCAAGCCGTCGAGAGCTTTGAGCGTGCCATTGCATTGGCACCGGATATTCCTTACCTGCTCGGTACACGCTTGCATGTCAATATGCAGATGTGCGATTGGCGTCATTATCAAGAGCATCTCGCTACGCTATTAGCGGCCATTAAGAGTGATCAGCCGGCTAGTTTGCCTTTTCCACTGCTTGCACTGACCGATGATCCAGCCTTACAACAGCGTGCTGCACAGAATTGGATTCGCACCGCGCATTCTTCACCTAAACAGACGTTGCCGTTTACTAAGCGCGCGACCAAAGACAGGTTAAGGATCGGATATTTTTCAGCGGACTTTAGGCATCATCCCGTTGCACAGTTGATTGCGGGTTTATTCGAAGCGCATGATCGGTCGAAGTTTGAAATCTATGCTTTGTCTTCTGGCCCCAATACGGGTGATGAAATGCGACTGCGTCTTGAGCAGAGCTTTGAACATTTTATTGACGTCAAAGCTGAAACGGATGATCAGGTTGTTGCGCGCGCCAGAGCACTTGAGCTTGATATTGCTGTGGACTTAAGTGGGCTGACAACAGGATGTCGCCCCAGCCTTTTTGCCGCTCGCGTTGCACCCATACAGATTAATTATCTCGGTCATCCAGGCACAATGGGTGCGCCTTACATGGATTACATCCTTGCGGATATGACGATCATTACCTCTGAGTCAGAGCCGTATTTTTCTGAAAAAGTGATTTATTTACCTCACAGTTATCAACCGAACGATCGCCGTCGCTCTGTATCGTCTCACGTCTACACACGTGCTGAGCTTGGCTTACCAACGGACGCCTTTATTTTTTGCTGCTTTAACAACAATTTCAAAATCACGCCCGAAACGTTTGATCACTGGATGGCCATCTTGCGTGCGGTGCCTGGCAGTGTGTTGTGGCTATTAAAGGCGAGTGCGCAAACTGAGGATAATCTTCGTCGTGAGGCCACTCACCGAGGCGTCAGTGCAGATCGACTGTTCTTTGCACCAAAGTTGCCGATGGATCAACATCTGGCGCGTCAAAAATGTGCAGACCTATTCCTAGATTCACTACCTTACAACGCACACACTACCACTAGCGATGCATTGTGGGTCGGTCTTCCAGTCTTGACGTGCATGGGCGAGGCGTTTGCAAGTCGTGTCGCAGCTAGTCTCTTGCGTGCAATTGATTTGCCTGAGCTGGTAACAACAGATGGTCAGGCGTTCGAAGCGCGCGCGATTGAGTTGGCTACCGATCAAGCACAACTCAAGGCGTTGCGTGATCGACTCACGGCCAATCGGATGCAGGCGCCCTTGTTTGATATTGAGCGTTTGGCGAGGTCAATCGAAAGTGCTTATGAGCAGGTTCATGCGCGTCGACAAGCGGCTCTGCCGCCTGTGACGCTCCGTATCGCCGACACGCATTGAACGAACCTTAGATGGCTTCTGGAAAGGGCAGGGTTTTGCCCTCTGGAATGGGTTCTTCACCCAGACTCAGCAGCATAGCAATCGTCACATAGGTTCCGCTCACCGCGATCAGATCGACGAGTTGCTGCTCACCCAGTACTTTTTTGGCGTGTTGAAAGAGTTCTTCGCTGATTTTGTGATTTTTGCTCATATTCATACAGACGTCATAGACAGCATCTTCGTCCGGTTGCATATTGCGTGGACGAATGTTTTGCTTGAGATCATCTGCAACATGTGCGGGCAAGTCATGACGTAAGGCGATTGGATAATGCGCCACCCATTCCACTTGCGAACTCCAGAGGCGAGCTTGGATCAAAATGGCAAACTCACTCAGACGCATAGGCAGAGAGTTATTAAATCTGAGGTAATCGAGTAGGCGCTTCATACGATCCGCAAATACGGGGCTGCGCAACATCACGTTGTAGGGGCCCGCCAGACCGAGGCTGGATATATCCAAAATTTCTTGTGCGAGACCGCGTGACTCTTGTGGCAAAGTCTCAAGCGTGACTTGAGGAAATCTTTTTTGTTTTGCGTTTGACATATCAAATCCGAAGTGATGTGGAACTAAAAAGTAGTCTAGCTCGATCGAGCAAATTAATTCATTCTCGCCAGAGCACAACAGGTTTTATAGCCTAGATTTAACGAATAGACGTTTGCGTGCGCTGCAGCAATTCTTTGTATTGCGCAGCATCAGTCTCCAGGCGGGCTTTAAATTCCGCAGGCGAGGAGGTCTGCACTTCCATGCCTTGTGCGGCTAATTTCTCGTAAAACTTAGGGGATGAGGCTACTTTTTTAATCGCAGCATTGAGCTGATTCACCACTGCAGGCGGCGTATTGGCAGGTGCGATCACTCCTTGCCACGTATAGGCTTCATACCCTGGCAGCGTTTGCGCAATAGTCGGGACATCCGGTGTGGCTGTACTACGTTTAATACCTGTCGTCGCCGCGAGCGTGAGTCGACCCTCTTTAATGTGCTCTGTATTGCCGACGAGCGAGGTAAACATGATGTCTACGCGACCGGCTAACAAATCAATAAGAGCCGGGCCTGCGCCTTTATAGGGCACATGCACCAAATCGATACCCGCGGCAACACGAAAAGACTCACCCGCCAGATGTTGAGCAGAACCATTTCCTGAGGAAGCAAAGTTCAACTTTCCCGGATTCTTTTTGGCATAGTCGATCAACTGCTCGACGGTTTTAATATTGAGTCCTGGCGTCACAAATAATCCGAGTGGTTGAATGGTTGTGAGCGAAACTGGTGAAAAGTCTTTGACGGGATCATAAGTCGGGGTATTGTGAAGCAGGGGCGTTATGACAAAAGCATTGGTGCCAAACAGTAAGCTGTAACCGTCGGGACTTGCACGCTTAATAGAATCTGTGCCAACCAGCGTCCCTCCGCCCGCCCGGTTTTCCACAATCACGGACTGCCCCATGAGCGCTGTGAGTTCTTGGGAGAGCATGCGCGCGACGATGTCGGTCGCACCGCCGGGCGCGTATGCCACAATCAGTCGGATCGGTTTGTCAGGGAATGTGTTGTTGCTTTGAGCAAGTACTGCATTGCTGATGAGGCAAACAAGGGCGAATAGCCCACTTAAAAAATGTCTCTTATTCATTTTTATATCCTTGCCTTAAAAAGTAAAGGTTCACGTGTGCCGCCAGGACCAAACAAGCGATCGGCCATCACTTGACAACGTTGCATATAGCGATGCTCATCAGGCCCATAATCTGCAACAGCGTTGTGTGTTGTGCCAATGTTGTCCCACATCAGAACGGAGTCTTTGCTCCATTGATGTGAATATAGATACTTTTCTTCGAGTTGAAGTGTAAATAAAGCCTCCAGTACTTCGTCGCTCTGCGCCTGAGATAAACCGTTGATGGCGATCGCATAACCTGGGTTCGCGTACAGCACCTTTTTGCCCGTCAGTGGGTGGGTTAAAAACGCAGGGTGACTGACTGGTGGTCTTGCATTTCTTTCTTTGTCGCTCAAGGGTGGGCGCGTGCTGCCCGGACGCGCCCGCATCATGTCCCAGAATTTATTGAAATCGTGGGTGATCGTCTTATCAGCTAAAAGCGTTTTGAGGTTCTCTGGGAGATCGTCATACACCGCATGCATATTTCTAAATTGTGTCGCACCCAGAGGTTTTCCATCACGATGGGGTATCTGCGTCCCATACAGGATGTTCGCCAGTGCGATCACGGGTGCATACGACATATCCGTGTGCCAAGATTGGCCCGCGTCTTTCAGCCCAAGCGCTTGACCATTTTCGACAATATTTGAGAGAACCATCACCTCCGGAAAGCCGGGCACTTGTGCGCGACCGCCGGGGCTGATGTAGAGCGTACCAAAACTTTGGCTAAACGACTTGAGCTGAGCGGTGGTGAGAGATTGCTTTGGAAACTCGAGCACACCATAACGACCGAATGCTAGCAACAGCGAATCTGTTTGTTCGGCACTCAAGGGTTGAGATAAATCGAGATCTTCAACCCGTGCACCGAGTATTTCAGGCATCGGAGTGATTTTCAACGTGTTGTCTCCTTATGTTTGATTGAATCAAGCGATTAGACAGAGGGGCACGCTTGATGCCAGGTCGTGTCGCGTTGATACGCATCTGCAATGTTCAGGATGATACGTTCTTCAAAGGGTTTACCCACCAGTTGAAATGCTAAAGGCATTTTGCGGTTTGAAAAGCCAGCGGGCACACTCATCGCCGGAAGTCCTAAATAATTAATCGCCCGATTCGTATAGGTCAGCTGACTGATAGACTGAAGAACATTGTCGAGATCGCCTGAAGTTGTTGCCGCGATTGTGGGCATATGTGCGCGTGCAACCGGGATATGCAAGGCATCACAGTCCCCTAGGCACAAGTGCATGTACTCTTTCAAGAATTGATCTCTGGCACGGAGCGCTTCGACATATGCAATGCCGGATTGTTGAAAACCCGGCGCAATACGAGCGCGCACTTGATCACTATAGTCTTCGGGCCGTTGCTCAAACCATTTTTGATGGATCTGTCCGGCTTCGGCCGTCAAGACAATCGCAATCATGTCGTGCATACGCAGCATGTCAGGCACCTTGACCGCAACAAGTGTGGCGCCACGGCCTTTTAACACTTCCAAACTGTCTTCCAACGCTGCTGCCATTTCAGGCTCTAAATTTTCACGATAAAAGTCTTGTGGAACGCCAATCCGCATGCCCTTCAAATCCCCCGTCAAGGCATCTTCATAATCTTCATTTTGACGCTGCGTACACCAGGGATCATTCGGGTTTGGACGACTGATCTGTGTCAATAATCGGGCACAGTCGCGGGCAGATTGCGCCAGAGGTCCGACGCAGTCCAAGGTATGTGAAAGGGGAAACACACCGTCGATACTGACGCGTTTTGAGGTGGGTTTAATTCCCGTGACACCGCACATAAAAGCCGGTTGTCGAATGGAGCCCCCTGTATCACTGCCAAGAGAACCAAAGACGAGTCTAGCTGCCACAGCAATCCCTGAGCCGCTCGATGACCCGCCACAGGGATAGTCAGGATTCCATGGATTCAAACCATGGCCGTAATGACCGTTAAATCCTGTTGGACTCATTGCAAATTCAGCCATGTGCAGACTGCCCAGGTTGACTTGACCCGCTGCGTCCAGCTCATCGATGACCCAGGCGTTTTTCTTTGCAATATTACCTTTCAAAATTTTGGAGCCGGCATGCATTTCTTTGCCTGCGACTTCAATAAGATCTTTGTGCGCCAAGGGGACACCGTGCAGAGGGCCTAGGATGAGACCACTCGCTTGGAGCGCGTCAAGTGCCTTTGCGCGCTGGAGTGCTTCTTCATGATCAATCCGAAAAACTGCATTGTATTGACGACCAATTGTTTCTAATCTGTTGAGCGACCATGTCGTCAATTCAGTGGAAGTGAATTCTTTTTTCGCAATACCATCTGCTGCATGCACAAGGTCTAAATGTTCAAACTGACTCATGAATACTTTCCTGTTGTATGTGTCGTCGTGAAGTTTAAAATTTTCTTAAACTGAACTTCAATGCTTAGCATAGCGCTGAATGTGAGGCTTGAGCCGTGTTGTTTCTCTATGTGGGCGCTTATTCAAAAGGTAAATCAGGCTGATGGCCCACAGGCGCTTGATTCAAAGAAGAAATAGGTAACAAACTGCCCGCCCGTACACCGAGCAGACGAATTCTTTGATCAAGCGGTATTCGACGTAAACACTCTGTCGCGGCATTTCTAATGGATGTTCCGTGATGTAGCGCATCCGGCACGGTCAAATCTCGGGTGACCACTTGAAAATCAGCATACTTAACTTTTATACCAATCGTTTTTGCAGCATATCCTTTGCGAGCAAGATCCTCTGCCAAACGGTGGCAAAGTTCTGTAAATACTTCAGATAAGCGCGTTCGATCTTGCTTGACGTGCAAGTCACGCTCAAAAGTGGTTTCTCGGCTCAGTGATTTAGGTTCAGAAGTCGTCACGACAGGTCGATCGTCGATACCATGTGCCGCCTGATGCAGCCACTGCCCCGTTGATCGGCCAAAATGTTCGATCAACATCTCTGGCGCAGCGAGTGCAAGCTCACCGATCGTATGGATACCTAACTTATCGAGTTTCTCATTCGCCTTGGGACCAATGCCGTTGATTTTTTTTGCAGCCAAAGGCCAGATTCTGGTAGCAAGCTCTGTAGAAGCCAAAATAGTGATTCCATTTGGCTTATCCAAGTCGGAGCAAATTTTTGACAATAACTTATTTGGGCTCACACCAATTGAACAGCTTAGCCCTGTAGCTTGAGAGACTGCATTTTTAATTCGTTTGGCGAGTGATTCAGTTTCTTCGTCAATGTCTGAGAGATCGATATAAATTTCATCGATGCCTCGATCTTCAATTAAAGGCGCAATACTGGCGACGGTTGCCTTAAACAGCCTCGAGTAATGACGATAGGCTTCAAAATTGGCAGGTAAAAGAATGGCCTCGGGTGCGAGAACGGCAGATTTCATCAAACCCATACCGGAAAATACACCTAACGCTCGCGCTTCGTAGGTTGAAGTCGTAATCACGCCTCGCCCGACATAATCTCGGAGGCGGGCGTACGTTCTTTCGCCTTGTGCATTGATGCTAGGTGCTTCCGTACTTCGGCCGCCTACGACAACAGCATGCCCCTTGAGTTCTGGGTAACTCAATAACTCTACGGATGCAAAAAATGCATCCATATCAAGGTGAGCAATTCGGCGGCTAGACGGCATTTTTTAAGTGTATTTGAAACTTACAGGTTTTGAGAGGAGTCTCCAGATCAAATGTCTTAAACTAGGAATACCGTATTGTTTGTGCCTCCTTTTGGCGCATCACCTAACTCTAAACATCATGAATACTGTTTCTTCTGACTCTTCAACTGAAAATCTACATATTGATGGTTTTCTTGCGATGCCTACACCGCAGCAGCTCCATGATCAGCTGCCGCTAAACGCACAGGCTGCAAAGACGATTAAAGTCGGTCGCGAATCGCTTAATAAAATCTTGCGCGGCGAAGACAAACGTAGGTTTGTTGTAGTGGGTCCGTGTTCGATTCATGATCCGATCGCTGGCATGGACTATGCCCGCCGCTTGAAAGTGTTGGCAGATGAGGTCTCAGATGTTTTATTGATTGTGATGCGGGTGTACTTTGAAAAGCCACGTACAACTGTCGGCTGGAAAGGCTATATCAACGATCCGCACATGGATGATTCCTTCCGGATTGACGAAGGGATGTCCTTGGCACGCAAGTTTTTGCTCGAAGTCAATGAGTTGGGTTTGCCGGCAGGTTCCGAAGCCCTTGACCCAATTTCGCCTCAATATTTGGGTGATCTGATTGCATGGAATGCCATTGGTGCGCGGACAACTGAATCGCAAACCCATCGCGAAATGTCCTCCGGTTTATCGACGCCAGTTGGTTTTAAAAATGCCACAAATGGTGACACAATGGTTGCCGTCAATGCTATTTTGTCTGCAGCTAGACCGCATCGCTTTCTAGGTATCAGCGCTCAGGGACAGGTATCGATTGTCCACACGACCGGTAACCCGTATGGCCATTTGGTTTTGCGGGGTGGCGATGGTCGCCCCAACTATGACACCGTGTCGATCTCCTTGGCAGAGCAGTCAATGATGAAAGCAAAAATTCAACCCAATATTGTGGTCGACTGTTCGCACGCTAATAGCTTTAAAAAGCCTGAGTTACAACCGTTAGTTATGTCAGATGTTGTGAGTCAAATCGTTGCAGGCAATCGTTCCATTGTCGGGGTAATGATCGAGTCTAATCTCGTGGCGGGTAATCAATCCATTCAGGCGGATCACAGCAAAATGACCTATGGTTGTTCCGTCACAGACGGCTGCGTCGATTGGGCGACAACCGAGTCTATGATCAAAGAGGCTGCGCAGCGCTTACGTCCAGTACTCGCCTAATTCTCAAACCCGTACAGCTCTGCGGGGTTATGTACTAATATTTTTTTTATGGTGTCGTGATCTTGGGTCCAAGTATTTAGGCGATCCATCATTTTTGCATCATCTGGCTTGTGTGCCTCGGTAGGATGTGGCCAGTCGCTGCCCCAGACTAGACGATCGGGCGCTTGGGCAATCCAGTGACGCGCCACTGCATCCACATCACTAAAATCATTCGCCTCTCCGACTTGACTGTCTAGATACGCACCGGAAAGCTTAATCCACGTATCACCTTTGTTGAGCAGTTGCTCAATGAGTTTGACTGCAGGGTGGTGTAAACCGAGAGGTTGGGGCAGTCTGCCCATGTGGTCGAGCACAAGCGGGCAGGGTAGTCGCCATAACATCTCGGCGTGTTCCACAAATTGATCTGCCGTCCAATGCAATTGCAAATGCCAGCCAAGCCGATGAATACGGTTGGCGAGAGACTCGACCATATCAAAACTTGCCGCTGCATTTTTGGGGGTGTACAGTGAAAACCGAATGCCGCGTATGCCCGCGCGATCAAGTTCATCCATGGTCTGATCTGTCGCATCGCTTCGCAATACAGCGACGCCGCGAGCATTGCTGAGGCCTAACTGTGCAATCGCATCCACTGTTACGCGGTTGTCCGTGCCATAACTGCGAGGTGTCACAATGACCGCACGACTTGTGCCCAAGCGTTTTTGTAAGAGTTGATACTGATGCACTGTCGCAAGCGCGAGACCGGCAGCCGCATCGACTGCCTGTGGAAAGCGGTCATCATAAATATGAAGATGCGCATCGCAGGCATTCATCGGAACATGCATATTCGGACGATCCGATCCCGCACTATTGGGGACTGGCGTACAAGTAGCCGCTGTATTGATATGTGTCATGCGATCAGTCTTTATAGTTTCTTCTTAAGTAGACGAAGCCTGTGCGCTTCTGCCTCAATGAGTGCCGTATGTTGGCCGAGCGTAGGTGCAGCAAAGGGTTCGGGTCCAGGGGTGCGCTCAAAACGTACGCCGCGCTTAAGGCCCCGATACCGTCCGACGACGGGATGCTGGTAGGTGGCAATCATCCCTTGGCTCTGCACTTGAGGATGATCAAACATGTCTTCTACGGAGCGCGCAGCTGCACAGGGCACTTCTTCTCCAAATGAAGTCTCCCATTCAAGGGCAGTTTTTTTGGCAAGCGCTTGATGTAGGGTGGGCACTATTTCAGGTTGATGCAATGCACGTTTGCGAACAGTGTCGTAACGCTCATTTCCTAAAAATTCTGTCATCCCTGTTTTTTCACATAACGCATTCCAGAAATGCGGTGTATTGGCGGAAATGTATAGATAGCCTTCTTTGGTAGGATGAATGCCAGTAATGCCGCCTGAGCGCATGTCACGACCAACCTCTCGGCCTTCATTTTCCGCCCAGACTAGACGACCCGTTTGCAGCGTCATCGCAGCCGCTAACAATGACACACCTACAAATTGACCCAAGCCAGAGCGTTCGCGCTCATACAGTGCTGATGAAACAGCACCTGCCACAAGCGCGGAGGCATAGTAGTCAACAATTGATCCATATAAAATTTCAGGCGGTCCTTCTTTCTTTCCCTGCAGGGTTGCCATCCCCGTCATGGTTTGCAAAACTTGATCAAATCCTGCTTTGTCTTTTAAGGGACCCGATTCACCATAACCACTCACTGCACAATAAATAAGTCGTGGATTTCGCGCTTGTAATTGTTCGTAGCCAATTCCAATGCGCGGAGCAACCGTGGGTCGAAAGTTGTGGACGAGTACATCAGCACTGTCAATCAGGGTCAGAAGTGTTTCCAGATCTTGTGGATGTTTAATATCCAACACCGCTGCTAATTTGCTTCGATTCACACCTAAAAAAGCACGGCTCTCAGTTTCCAGCGTGGAAGGATATTTGCGAAGATTGTCACCTGTTGGGGGCTCAATCTTAATAATTTCTGCGCCCTGATCTGCGAGCAGAGAGCAACCGTATGGCCCCGCGATATAGGCCGACATATCTATCACTCTTATACCAGAGAGGGGACCGACTGGTCCCGTCCGCTTGGGTAGGTCCGAAGATCGTTGAGTCTGGTCGGACGGAGTCTCTGATTGCATTGTCATTGCTTCATTATTCCGCTTGAATGTTTGCGGCTGCAGCAACGCGTTTCCAACGGGCAAGCTCGGTTGAGAGGTATGTACTGAATTCTGCTGGAGTCATCGCAACAGGGCTGGCGCCTTGCTTGAGGAAAAATGCTTTCATTTCCTCTGAAGCAATGATTTTGTTAATCGTTGTGTTGAGCTTTTGAACAACGTCCGTAGGTGTTCCGGCTGGTGCAAGTACACCCCACCATAAGTCTACGGCACCCGCCCCATAACCGTAGTCACCTAAGGAAGGGATTTTTGGTGCAATTTCGGAACGTTTAACCGTTGTAACGGCTAATCCACGAATTTTTTCATTGTTAACATGATTCAAAAGTGAGGGGGCACTCGCAATAATCATATCAATCTGACCGCTCATCAGATCATTCACTGCAGGCCCCATGCCTTTGTATGGGACATGGGTCATTTTGATTTTTGCGACATCTGAAAAAATTTCGCTCGCAAACTGATTAATGCTACCCACTCCCGAAGTACCAAAATTCAGTTTTCCGGGATTGGCTTTCGCAAACGTGACGAGTTCAGGTAATGTTTTAAAGGACGTATTGTTGCCCACAGTAATTAACAGCGGGCCTTTGGCCAACATGGAAACAGGCGCGAAGCTTTTGACTGCATCGTATTGCAGATTATTTCTAACTGCTGCACCGGTAGTAAACGTTGAAGACAACACAACAAGGGTGTAGCCATCAGGAGTTGCTTTAGCCACGAGAGTGTTGGCAAGCACACCACCCGAAGCAGGTTTGTTTTCAACGACAACAGAAACGCCCAGCGCGTCCTGCATGTGCTTACCGATCGTTCGGGCAAAGATATCGTTTGATCCGCCAGGTGCGCTACCGACTAAAAGTGTGATTGGCTTAGTGGGAAAGCTTGCTTGAGCCATCACCGTTGCTGGAATCAGGCTTGCGAAGCAAAGTAATTGAAGGATTTTTTTCATCATATTTCCGTAAAAAAAAGTTAGATTAAACCGAGTCTTTTTGCGTGTTCCACTAATTTGACCGCACTTTTGTAGAAAGGCGGGTCGATCATCTTTCCATCAACCACATAGGCGCCTATGCCTTGCGCGTCGGCCTCTTTGGCCGCATCCAGGATACGAAGGGCATGGGCGATTGCTACATCACTCGGACGAAAGGCTTCATTGGCCATGGCGACTTGGCTAGGATGTATACAACTCTTTCCTGTAAAGCCTAGTCTTGCGGCAAAGCCTGCCACTAGCGCAAACCCCTCAGTATTCTTAATGTCTGCAAAAGCAGCATCGTAAGCATCAACACCCGCCTCGCCTGCGGCCAATTTCACCTGCATCATTGCGTATTGAACAGCAAAGATTTCTTTGCGAGACACGTTGATCGGCTCAAATAAGTCAGCCAAGCCAAGTTGCAGACCTGCTACGCGAGGGTGTGCGCTGGCTAAATCAAAAGCAGTCCTCAAGGCTTTTGCTGTTTCGATATTAAGCAAAATACGAATAGGCCTTTTTCCGTCAAGGTTGACACCATTTTGACGTTCGGCCCGTTCAATTGCTGTCACAGCTTGGCGGACAGCCTCAGGGCTCTCCGGCTTGGGAAGATTGATCATATCTAGGCCGGCTCGTACGCATTGCACAACATCTTGCTCAAAGTGACGGGTGTCCATGCCATTGACACGCACAATGATCGTTTTTTTGCTGACGCGCACACTCTCTGCATCCATCCACGCACCCAGATTGGAGCGCGCTTCGTCTTTTTTTGATTCCGCCACAGCATCTTCAAGATCAAAGGATAGACCATCAGCCGGACTATTCAGCGCCTTATCAAATAGTTCTGGGCGCGATCCGGGTACGAAGAGTTTGCTTCTCATAGTGATAATTAAATGTTTAGGGATGAAAAATGATGAACATAAACCGTTGAAATGCTTGACTACTTATAGAATAGTTTGGTGCTGATATCTACATGTTCTTTTTTACATCCCTGCTGCATCGCAGCATGTGAATCTCTATACGATACCTTTGAACTTGTATAAATTGCAGGTACATCCGCGTAGTATTCTTTAGCTATCGATTTTTTGAGGATCCCTCATGTTTGCGACTAAAGTAAAAAAATTATTTGTTAGCTCCGCATTGGTGGGAATCGCGGTGACCGCGTCCTCACTGGCATTAGCCCAAACAAACACTGTGGCTAATTTTCCCAATAAGCCGATTAAATTATTGGTCGGTTTCGCACCCGGAGGAGGCACGGACGCTGCCGCAAGAACAATCGCCATCAAACTGTCGGAAATTCTAGGTCAAACGGTGGTTGTGGATAACAAACCCGGTGCTGGCGGAAATATCGCAGCTGACTTGGTGGCGAAAGCGCCCGGTGATGGTTACACCATTGGCTTAGCAAATATTGGTTCATTGGCTGTGAATCCTCACATGCCTAATGGTACGCCTTACAATACTTTGAAAGACTTCGCCATGTTGGGTAACGGCGTATCTTTTGGTAACGTACTGGTTGTCAGAGCAGACTCTAACATCAAGACCTTTGCGGACTATCTGGTTGCAGCGAAAAGCACAGATAAGCCCTTGTTTTACGGCTCATCGGGCTTTGGTAGCGCAGGTCACTTATCTGGTGAGTTACTTAAGCAGCGTGCCAATACCACTGCTCAGCACATTAATTACAAAGGCGGTGGTCCGGCGATGAACGGACTGCTCGGCGGAGAAATCCAAGCGATTTTCGCAAGTGCACCAACCGCGATTCCTTTGATTAAAGCTGGCAAGCTCCGTGCCCTTGCAGTGACTGGGGCCAAACGTGCAACAGACTTGCCGGATGTGCCTACCATCGCCGAGCTTGGTTTCCCAGGCTATTTGGCGACCAACTGGTACAGCTTTATTGCGCCGGCTAACACGCCACCCGCGATCGTTAAAAAACTGAACGCAGCGATTGTTGCCTCAATCAATGACCAAGCAACCTTAAAGCGCTTGAGCGCGCAAGGCATGGATCCCGATCCCTCGACCTCTGAGGAAATGCGTGCGTTCGTGACTAAAGAGTATGACACCTGGGGCAAAGTGGCCCGCACCCTCAAATTTTAATTTTGTCAGGAAGCATTTTGGGCTCAAGCATTGTTGAAAAAATTCTGGCGAAACACGCTGGGAGAGATCGTGTACAGGCGGGTGAAGTGGTGGTCGCAGAGGTGGACTACGCCATGGTGACAGACACTCGGGCTGTTAACACCATCAAAATGATTGATCGCTTTGGTGATCAGCCCTTACAGTTTGCCAAAAAGACCTCACTGGTCCTGGATCATTATTC
Source organism: Burkholderiaceae bacterium (assembly GCA_023653055.1). GTDB lineage: Bacteria > Pseudomonadota > Gammaproteobacteria > Burkholderiales > Burkholderiaceae_B > Zwartia. Next base: position 127,380 of record JAMNXR010000002.1, read on the forward strand.
GCCTCCACCCAACCAAGAGGCTGCGGATATTCATTCTGAGATGCGCGCGTTTGCAGCGAAGCGTGGCACAGGTCTCTATGATATCGGGGATGGCATTTGCCATCAGGTACTGCCCGAAGGGGGGCATCTGACCTGCGGTGATTTGGTTGTTGGCACCGATACGCACTCGGTCACCTATGGCGCATTTAATGCGTTCGGAACCGGCATTGAGGGTACAGATGTGTCCGCGGTCATGATGAGTAGCAAGCTTTGGTTTCGCGTGCCTCAAACGGTGCGGATAGACCTTCAGGGTGTACTCGCGCCCGGTGTTTGGGCCAAGGACATCACCCTCGCCATGTTGGGAAAGTTTGGTGCCGAGGGTTTGAACTATCGCGCCATCGAGTACGTGGGTGACGCAGTGCGCGCAATGGAAATTGATGATCGCATGACGCTTTGTAATCATGCGGCCGAGTTAGGCGCCAAGGCCGCTATTCTCGAGGCAGATGAAAAGACGTTTGCATGGCTCGCCGCGCATGGGGCTAAAAAGCCGCAGCCAGTTTTTGCAGATGCCGATGCAACGTATGCTGAACGCTTCACTATCGATGTTGCCAATCTCGCACCTCAGTTAGCCCGCAAACATGAAGTGGACGATATTGTTGCTGTGGATCAGATCGAACGTCAAAAAATTCAGTTTGCGCTGATCGGCACATGTACCAACGGTCGCCTAGATGATATCCGTCAAGCCGCGTCTATCCTCAAGGGTCGCAAACTCGCGTCGGGTGTACGCATGATCGTGACGCCTGCCTCCCGACAGATTTACTTGGCAGCCCTCAGAGAGGGACTGATTGAAATTTTGACGACGGCCGGTGCTTCATTTGAGTCTGCGGGTTGTGGAACCTGCGTAGGGATCACAAACCGTTTAGTCCCCGGCGATGGTGATACCGTCATCTCAACGGCCAATCGCAACTTTAAAGGACGTTTGACGAACAAAAATGCGGATATCTGGCTGGGTTCGGCGGCCACAGTGGCGGCCTCTGCATTGACGGGCTTTATCACCGACCCGCGTTCGGTTGAAGGTGGGACCTGGAGGTCCGCAGCATGAGCGACAGCTTACTGATTACCGGTTCCGCGTTCATGCTTGGAGATGATGTCAACACGGACATCAATTGCTCAAATAAATACTTACCTGGTAAAGATGTGGCGTATGTCGCCCAACATGCTTTTGAACAACTATCGCCCGGTCTGGCCAGTCAAATCGCCAGCCAAGGTGGCGGAATATTAGTGGCAGGTGAGCACTTTGGCATCAATTCTTCTCGCGAGCAAGCCACGCATGTTCTGCATCAAATGAAGGTGCGTGCAGTTGTTGCAAAATCATTTGGCCGACAGTTTTTTCGCAACGCTATCAATAACGGCTTGCCCTTGTTCGAATGCGACACTTCTTCCCTTGTGCGGGGCCAGTCTTTGGAACTGGATCTCGCCAAGGGCGGTCTGAGTTCGCAGGGACGCATGCTGCAAGAGACACATCCCTTACCGCCAGAGATACTCGCGATTCTGTCAATGGGTGGCCTTGTGCCTTTTTTACAAAAATATCCTGATTGGAATTTCGTATGAGTATGATTTCCGCTTCACAAAAGCGTCGGACGTTGCGACAACTGTTGCTAGGCACACAGGCTGTACAAGCACCCGGTATCTATGACGGTTATGGTGCGCGCTTGGTGGAGCAGGCAGGTTTTGCTGCCGCATACATGACAGGAAATGGCGTTTCAGCGACCTTATTAGGTCGTCCGGATGTGGGGCTGGTTGATCTCACAATGATGACGGATCATGCGCGTCGCGTCGCAGCCAGCATCAATATTCCTTTGATTTGTGATGCAGACACAGGGTATGGCAACGTCGTGAATGTACGTCGCACAATCATGGAATTTGAAGCGTCAGGTGTGGCCGCGATTCATATGGAGGATCAGGTTTCTCCCAAACGTTGCGCTCAGATGCCTGGTGACCGAACCGTTCTTGATTTTGATGAGGCCGTAGCAAAAGTCGCTGCAGCCAGTGCAGCTCGTTCAGATCCTGAATTCGTCTTGATCGCACGAACGGATTCGGCGGGTGCACTTGGCTTACAGGAGGCGATACGACGCACGCAGGCGTTTGCAAAAGCTGGTGCGGACGCCGTGTTTGTCGAACTCAAATCAAATCCAAATATTCTTCAAGACATCCTGGCGATCAAAGCAGGTGTAGCCGTCCCCGTTGTGGTGAATGTAGATAGTGCAAAAGACTTGCGCAACCTTCAGGCCTCTGCGCTTAAGCAAGCAGGTGTGGATTTGGCAATTTATCCTGCCATGGCGCGCGGCGTGTTTGGTCTCGCCATGAGCGCTGCCTTATCTTACTTGCAACAGACCGGTAATATGGCAGGATACGAGGGCAACATGTTTAGCTCCGCTCAGTACAACGAAGCGCTCGGCTTAAGTGAAGTCGAAGCCTGGGAAAAGCGCTTCGACTAAGCGCTGAGTAAGTTTCAGCTGTTTACAGAAATTTTGTAAACACTGAGACCGGTTCACGCTCGCTAATGAGAGAATTTTCGATTTTAGACATGTCGGCATAGCCAAGTGCCAGACCGCACATCAAGACTTCGCTTTCGGGGATGCCGGTCACTGCACGTATCGTGTTGTGAAAGCGGTTAAAGGCTGCTTGGGCGCAGGTGTCGAGTCCTCGCCCGCGTGCCGCGATCATAAAACTTTGAAGAAAGCAGCCAAAGTCTAACCATGAGCCTGTATTCATTGTGCGGTCCACAGTGAAAAATAGACCGACTGGCGCATCAAAAAATGTGTAGTTACGACCATGCTGTGCGTGCATCCCTTCTTTGTCTTCGCGACCTAGTCCCAACAGCTTATACAGATCGAGTCCGACTTTGCGACGACGTTCAATGTAGGGAGAGTCCCACTGGGTCGGATAGTATTTATAGTCTTCTTGCAGCGCTTCAAATTGTGTTTTGTTGTTGTAGATCTCGATGATCGCATCAGAAACTTTCTGTTTAATTTCACCCGTCACAACATATACTTTCCAGGGTTGCGTATTCGATCCTGAGGGTGCACGGGCCGCGACCTCAAGCATTTGTTCAATATCCTCGCGCGGCACAGGCGTCTGGAGAAACGCGCGCATGGAATGCCTCGAGGTAATGGCATGATCGACAATTTTTTGTTCGTTGCTTTGAATCATTATTCTGGTGCTCTTAGAGAAAGTTGGCTCCCGTTACTGTAGTACATTTTTAAATTCAGACAAGCCACCAGTTTTTAGAATTTTCTAGGCTGGCCTTGATGTCGCACTTTCCAGGAGACAAAGCTTTGGAAACCATTCAATTTGAAATACAAGAGGGCGTCGGCACCCTGACATTAAATCGTCCCTCGCGAAAAAATGCGATTGATGCAGTGATGCGTGAAGAGCTCAAAGAGGTTGTCTTTTCCCTTCCTCATCAGCGGGACTTACGCGCCCTGATCATTACTGGAGCGGGTGGAACATTCTGCGCGGGCGGCGATATCAGCGTCATGGGAGCGGGCACGCTTGCACCCGAGGATGGGCGTCACCGCATGCGCCATGACTATTTGTCATGGATTGAAACGTTGCTACGCTTGGAAATCCCTGTGATTGCCGCGGTGGAAGGGGCCGCATATGGTGCGGGTTTCAGTCTTGCATTGACCGCAGACATCGTCTTGTCCGATCCTACTAGCCGATTTTGTATGTCTTTTATGCGTTTAGGTCTTGTGCCAGATTGTGCCGCTTTTTACACCTTGCCTCGCATCGTGGGTACCCAGCGTGCCAAAGAACTCGCATTTTCAGCGCGCGAACTCAATGCGGAGCAGGCCCATGCGCTTGGGATTGTCTTAGAGGTGCTTCCTCAAGGGCGGGTGCTTGAGCGGGCTCAGCAAATGGCCCGCTGTTTTGCCCTGGCCGCTCCCGCTGCCTTGGCAATGACCAAGAGGGCAATGAACGTATCCATGAATAGTTCTCTGGATGCCATGATGGATATCGAAGCGGATGCTCAAGCCGTTGCGCGAACCAGTCAATGGCATACGGATGCTGTGCAGCGATTCCTCAACAAAAAACCTTCTGCTTTTCAATGGCCAGGACAACTGGATTGAATCTTTTTCAGACCTCCCGACAGGCTGGGAGGATTCCTCTTGTCTTGGTAATTGGGGATTGCGCAAGCCTTACGCGTGCATTCTTGAATATTCTTTTAATGCATCATGCATTTGACGACTCGGTTGTCCTCACCACAAAGAATCCACTTGAGGCGCCGCTCACGCATCCGCACTGCATTGAATTGGAGCGTATGACGTCAAGTGCGCAGGACAGTTGTCTGTGTTGTGGGTTGCACGGTGCGCTGGGAGACGCATTGCGCACCCTTTTCTTTGGTGCCCTCAAAGATCGAAGCAAGCGCCTGGATCGCATCATGATCGAATCTGACTCGATTCATCCCAATCAACTTGCATACACGTTGAAACACACTCCCTTTTTGGGACAGCGTTATGTGCATCAGTTGACGTTCAGAGTTGTGGACATGGCGCAGCTGTTCGATTCAGGCTTGGATGCACTCAAAGCGCTGGACCCTGTTCAAAATCGATCTCAGCAGTTTTTAGTTTTAGTAGATCAAGGCACATCTTCGCGCTCAGCATCAATCGCTGCGGCCTTGTCTTGCGTTGAGCGCAAAGCGTGGTCAGACCAGATCGAGGCGACGTTGCCATATCAAAAAGTGTTGTTTATACGCGTGAAATCGGTGGCAGAGTCAGACGCCGATGATGACCCATTATCAGTCTTGGCGGGGCTATCAAAGGACTTGCGCCAGAGCATAGAGACAAAATAGTTTTTGCAAAAGCTTGAAGATTGCACGAGGGTTGCGGTAGAATAGGCATATTGATTTGGTTGCTTCCAACCTAATAAAAGACAAGTTAAAAGAACGCGTCTAAATAGATGCGCTTTATATGCGCTTTATGTCACAGTCATGTGAAAGCATGAATTGCATGTAAGACCTTGAAATCTAAGGCTTTGTTTGTTTTTACCCACGACAACACCTTCAAGTTTTGTTCCGTAAGCGGTGGTGGTTGAGCCCGTCTATGAATTCACTATGCTCAAACAGCACGTATTCAGGTAACGGCTGATCACGCTAAGCAATATTCGCTTACGTTCAGATATGAATGTTGTGTGTGATGGATGGTATTGATCTTGAGTCTTTGGACCGATCAAGACAACATTTTTTGCGGTGAGTTGATTTGTTTTGTTGCGAGGTTGGCACAAAATAAAACTGGCCGAGCGCTAAAAGCGATCGACCAGTTGTATTTGGTTGCGGGGGCAGGATTTGAACCTACGACCTTCGGGTTATGAGCCCGACGAGCTGCCAGACTGCTCCACCCCGCGTCTGAAGAATGAAGTATAGCGTATATCCTGATTCGGGACAAGTTGCCACAAGGCGAGCATAGGAAAAAGAACTTTCATGAACGATTGGCAAGACAAGCAAAATGAAGTGCCAGAGGATCACAGCGATGCGCAGCAGTCTGTTGAGCAAGCCTTGATGGTGGTGGATACCACTAACTCGACGCAAACGGATGAAGCGGTGGAGATTGAGTTAGCGAAGCGTGTCATCGAGACCGCGCTGCTATGTGCAACAAGTCCGATGCCAATTGCCGAGTTGCGAAAGTTGTTTGAAGAAGAGTCGCAATCTTCAAAACGATTAATCGATGTTTTAGAGTTGATTCAGCAGGATTGGCTAGATCGTGGCATGGAGTTAGTTGAGCTCGCTTCAGGCTGGCGCTTTCAAAGCCGTGCTTCGATGCAGCGTTATCTTGAACGTCTCAGCCCAGAGCGCGTGCCAAAGTACTCACGTGCTGTCATGGAAACACTTGCCATTATTGCGTGGCGCCAACCGGTGACACGCGGTGATATCGAAGATATTCGCGGCGTCACTGTGTCCTCACAAATCGTCAAAACTTTAGAGGACCGTGGCTGGATTGAGGTCATCGGTCATCGTGATGGCCCCGGTCGTCCTAGCCTGTTGGGTACAACCAAGCAATTTTTGGATGATCTCGGTTTGCGTGCGCTCGATGAGTTGCCCGCACTTGGCGCAAATGAAATGACTGAAGCGATGCAATCCCTCACTTTGGAGGCTGCAGCACTCGCCGCCAACAGCATGGTGGTGTTGCAAGAGTCTTCAGCGGATGTTGCGTTCACCGACCCTGCAGATCCTGATACGGTCGAACTGGACTTTGCCGCACCTGACGAACAAGAGCAAGCAGAACAAGAACAGACAGAACAAGAACAGACAGAACAAGAACAGACAGACGAAGAAACACTTGCATCCGCTGAGTCGCCTAAGTCCACCGAAGAACAAAGTACACCTTATCCAAATCTGGAGTCCAAGTGACTAAACCGAATACCGAAGACGCAGTCGTGAGTTCCCAAGAAGCGGGTGCCGCGGCTGCTAAAAAAGCAGTACGTAAAACACCAGCACGTAAAAGTGCAGTGAAAACCACCTCAGTTACCCAGAGCGGTTCCCCAGAGCTTGCTCCTGAGGCCACTGAAACACCTCGCAAAGTGACTGCGCGCAAAACACCAGCAGGTAAAATTGCAACAAAATCTGCAATAAAAACCGCCACTAAAACTGCGACAAAAACTGCAGCAAAATCAGTAAGTGCAACAATAGAAAACGTGGTTCAAGCATCCGTCAATGTATCTTCTGATGCGGCAGACACGTCCACGGCAAAGCCAGCGCGCGCGCCTAGAAAACCCCGTGTCAGCAAGCCTATAGATGCTTCACAGACAGCGCCGTCAGAAACAAATTCCACTCGCACAGAGATTCCACAAACGCCAATGTCTGTGCGTCGCGACACCGTCGAAGTGAATGTCGACTCAGCACCACATTCCGCAGCCGCATTCGTACCGAATGATGCGAGCGAGTCAACATCCTTTTCTGACCCTGCAAATGCCACGAACAAACCGCGCGGTCGAAAATTACGTACCCCATTTCGCCGCCGACGCAGCGATGCGTCTGAGGGAGGACGCCCATCCGAAGACCCTGGTGTGCCTCTTCCACGGGTAGACTTTGTATCGTTTGACGAAGATGCACGAGATTCTGCTGATTTTGGCGATCCGGTTGAAGCGGAAAAAGAAGCTGAACAAGCATTGTCTTATTTGAATAAAGCGGACCGAATCGAGCAACGACTGAACAAGTATCTGAACAGTGATGTTCTGATGCCAAAGCTTCACAAGGTGCTTGCAGATGCTGGCATCGGCTCACGTCGTGAAATGGAAGAACTCATCATTGCTGGTCGTGTCTCGGTCAATGGTGAGCCGGCCCACATTGGTCAGCGTGTTGGCGAAAATGATGCGGTGCGTGTGAATGGCAGACCTATTACACGCATCAATACGAAAAAACCGCCACGCGTGATTCTCTATCACAAGCCAGCAGGCGAGATCGTCAGTCATGATGATCCGAATGGTCGTGCAACCGTATTTTCGCGTCTGCCTAAAATGAAAGTAGGCAAGTGGTTGTCAATTGGTCGTTTGGATCTCAACACCGAAGGCTTGCTGATTTTTACAACATCCGGTGATCTTTCCAATCGTTTGTTACATCCCCGTTATGGCAACGAACGTGAATATGCTGTTCGCGTGCTCGGAGAGCTTGGCCCCGAACAAAGACAGTCCTTGCTCGATGGTGTAGCACTGGATGACGGTCCCGCAAGTTTTGGAATGATCGAATTCATTGGCGGTGAAGGCAGTAATCGCTGGTACCGGGTGACCCTCAACGAAGGAAGAAATCGTGAAGTGCGTCGCATGTTTGAGTCAATCGGCTTAACGGTGAGTCGTCTGATTCGCACCCGTTTCGGAGATATCGTGTTGCCCACCACCTTGCGTCGCGGACGCTGGGAGGAGTTGGACTCCAAACTTGTGTCAGCGCTCATGGTTCAGGTTGGCCTGATTCGCGACGATGACGCCCCAGATGGACGCGCGCGTGCGCCCAAGCAGCCCGTTTCGCATGACAGTGCCTTGCCCCCAGGCTTCGGGACACTTGAGCGCAACGGTACACATGGGGCCAAAATGGGCCGTCGTGGAAAAGTACAAGGCGGTCGTTCTGGCAAGCCAGGACCTTTTGTTCATCCCTCTGAGAGTCCTGCAGCAGTCTTGACGGTTGGAGGCGGATATGCAAACGGTCATCCTCAGGGTGGACAAGGTCAGGGTGCTGGACGCGGCGGTCGGGGTAAGCCTTCAGGTGCACCAGGCGCAGGGCCACGTGGTCCAGGCCAACACAATGGTGGTAATAAGTTTGGTCCCAAGAGTGCTGCGCGCCCAGGCCGTCCTGCGCGTCCGGGTGGTCGAGGTCCGCAAGGTGCTGGCGCGCAAGCGGGTCAGGGTGGCTCCGCAGGTCGCGAATTCGTTCCTGGTGCTGAGCAAGGTCGTGAGCAGAACCAGTATCGTGAGCCTGGCCAAGGTCGACCAAGAGGCCCCGGCGGTCCCGGCGGGCCTTCTGGCCCGGGTGGTCAGGGTCGCCCACCTAAACAAGGGGGCGGGCGCGGTCCGGGTGCAGGCTCAGGCAAACCAGGTGGTAGACCCAAGTCAGGATCTGGCAATTCCGCCGCCCGATCGGCACCCAAAGGGGACGATTGGCAACCTCGTGGCGCCTCCGCGCATGAGTCTCGATTAGGATTTACGAAGTCTTCGCGCGGTGGTCGCTAGTTTTTCCTAAATTTAGGGGTCAAAAGTTACGTTGTTGCGCATTAATCTGTCGTAAATCGTTGCTGCAACAGACTTTTTCCCCTAAATATGCTAAAATTTAGGGCTATTGAGTATTGACTCCGTGTGATTTTGTCTTTGCGCTTTCGTTATATTGATCGCGCGGCATATTTCAGCAGTCTTAATGTTTATTTATTACAAACGGGCTGTTTTCAGCCCTTTTTTTTTGGACGTATGGCAGATCTTTTTACAATTTCGCAGCAGGCATTGGCCTCCATGGATATCGAGTTTATCGATATTGAGCGCGCAGCGCTTGGTCTTTTGCGTGTCACCATCGATCGGCCCGAAGGGATTCGAATCGAGGATTGCGAACAGGTATCTAAACATTTGTCACGCGTGTTTGAGGTCGAAAACATTGATTACCGTAGGCTTGAAGTTGGCTCGCCCGGTATCGATCGACCCCTAAAGACCGAAGCGGATTTCAAGCGTTTCATCGGTGAGCGGGTCGAAGTCAAGCTTCGCGAAGCGGTCGATAATCAAAAGATTTTTTCTGGCGAGCTCGTGGATCTGAGTGGATCTGTTAGCGCTACGGGTACCGGGGCGGTTTTGCCTTTCGGTATTGAGTTTGAGGCAAAAAAGGGCGAGGTCAAGCAGGTTGCATTTGCGTTTTCTGACGTAGAGCGCGCCAAGCTGAATCCTGTCCTAGATTTCAAGGGCAAAAAGCGATGAGTCGCGAAATTCTTCTTTTAGTTGACGCGTTGGCGCGTGAGAAAAACGTCACACGAGACGTCGTATTTGATGCACTCGAAGGTGCTCTGGCTTCGGCCATGAAAAAGCGCTTTAAAGAGGACGCTGACATCCGCGTGTCTGTTAATCGTACGACCGGGGATCACGATGGCTTTCGTCGGTGGCTAGTCGTCGCGGATGAGTTAGGCCTCCAAGAGCCCGATCAGCAGGAAATGCTCTCTGACGCGCGCGAAATTGTTTCTGATATCGAGGTTGGTGAGTACATCGAAGAAGCACTTGAGCCGATCGAGTTTGGTCGAATTGGTGCTCAGGCTGCCAAGCAGGCTATTTTGCAGCGTATCCGTGACGCTGAGCGCGAACAGATTCTCAATGACTTCCTTGATCGTGGCGAGATGATTGTCTCGGGTTCAATCAAGCGTATGGATAAAGGCGACGTCATTGTTGAAACGGGCAAGATTGAGGCACGTCTGCCACGCAGTGAAATGATCCCAAAAGAAAATCTGCGCGTTGGTGATCGTGTCCGTGCATGGGTGCTCAAGATTGATCGTACCGCACGTGGACAACAGGTCATTTTGTCCCGGACTGCCCCAGATTTCATTCGCCAACTGTTTGAAAATGAAGTGCCCGAAATTGATCAAGGTCTGTTGGAGATCAAAGGTGCTGCCCGTGATCCTGGTGTACGTGCCAAAATCGCTGTGGTCGCCTACGACAAGCGTATTGATCCGATTGGCACATGCGTAGGGATGCGCGGTTCGCGCGTCACTGCGGTACGTAACGAATTAGGCGGTGAGCAGGTTGATATCGTGTTGTGGTCAGAAGACCCCGCCGAATTTGTGATCGGGGCACTCGCACCCGCCAATGTTGAGTCGATTGTGGTGGACGAAGATCGTCACGCAATGGACGTCGTGGTAGACGAAGAAAATCTTCCAAAAGCAATTGGTTCGAAAGGTCAAAACGTTCGTCTGGCTTCTGAGCTAACCGGTTGGCAGATCAACATCATGACACCCGAGGAAAGTCAGAACAGGCAAGAGCTCGAGCGTGGCCAGTTGCGTAACACCTTCATGTCCCGTTTGGACGTCGATGAAGAGGTCGCGGATATCCTCATTGACGAGGGTTTCACTGGACTCGAGGAAATTGCCTACGTTCCTATGCAGGAACTTCTGGAAATTGAGTCGTTTGACGAGGACACAATCAACGAGTTGCGTACGCGTGCCCGTAACGCGTTATTGACTGAGGCGATTGCTCAAGAAGAGCGTGTCGAAACGGCGCAAGACTTGTTGTCTCTTGAGGGCATGACGCCTGAGTTGATCGCCAAGTTGGCACTAGGTGGCATCACAACCCGTGATGATCTCGCCGAACTTGCCACGGACGAACTGGCTGAAATGTCGGGTCTGGACGAGGCGACGTCGAGTGAATTCATTATGGCTGCGCGCGCGCACTGGTTTGAAGATCAGTAAAAATATTAGTTAGTAGGGCGATATGCGTTGCCCCGCACTTGAAGTTGTCACGCTGTAAATAGGTAAGAGAGAGTCTAATGTCGAGTAACACAGTCGCCCAGTTCGCAATCGAGCTGAAAATGCCTGCCAACGTGCTGTTAGAACAGCTGCGCGCTGCAGGCGTCGAACTCACTTCAGTTGAAGATCATGTCACTGATGGCGATAAGGCTCGCTTGCTTGAGTCGCTGCGTCGCTCGCATGGCGCAACAGAGGGTAAGAAAATCACCTTGACTCGCCGTCAGACCTCAGAAATCCGTCAAGCTGACGGTTCTGGTCGTTCGCGTACGATTCAAGTAGAGGTTCGCAAAAAACGTGTCTTTGTTAAGCGTGACACGCCCGAGCTGGGTGATGCTGCACAATCGGCTGATCTAGACGCAGACAAAGTTGTTCATTCTGAAGCGCTTGAGTCGACAGCACCCGTGCTAACGGCTGAGCCGACTCCTGTGACGATCGCGACTTCAGCGCCCACACAAACTGCTCCAGTGCCAGCCGAACCTGTTGCTCAAGAGCAAGCGCCTGAGCCTGTTGCAGTGACATCCTTACCAGAGACAGTTGATCGTGTCTCGGAGCAGGCCGCCGCACAAGCTGCTGCCAAAGCCGCTGCAAAAGCACTCAATCAAGCACTGAATCCCTCCCCAGTATCAGCACAGGCCGAAGAGCCGGTTGCTAAAGCGGCATCTTCGTCCCCTATTGCCCAGGCGCCTGTCGAACCCACCGTCGCACCTGACGAGGCTTCCACGCCAGAAGCTGCGCCCAATGCGGATTCGCAAGCGTCTGCCTCAAGCGAAACGGCGTCTGTTCAACACTCGGACGTTTCAGATTCCGTTCCGACCTCTGCTGAAGCTGCTGATCCAGCCAAACCTGCCAAGTCTGTTCGTGGACGTGCAGTGCCTCCCGTACATGCTGCGCCCATTGAGGGCGAAGCACGCGACGAAGCACGTCGTGTCTCCGAAGCAGAGGCTGCAGCGTTACGCAACATGCTCAACCGTCCTCGCAAGCTTGTGCAACCCGAGCCCGAAGCAGCTGCGCTTTCAGGCACATTGCATAAGCCAGCTTCGACGCCTGCTGCTGGTAAAGGTGCCAAGAAAGAAGGAACTTCCGACGCTTCTGGTAAAAAAGTGCTGAAGTCTGGCGAAATGGCATCAACCTGGTCGGATGACGCTTCGCGTAAAAAGCCTGCCGAAAAACGCGATGCACCCGCTGCTCCCGGTCGTGATGGCTGGCGTGCGGCCGGTGGCAAAACCAAATCAAGCGGTAAAAAGGGTGCGCGTGGACAAAACAACGTCGTTCCAGATCGCCGTGAACCTGTTCCGGTTGAATTTATTGCACGCGAAATTCATGTGCCCGAAACGATCAGTGTGGCAGATCTTGCGCACAAGATGTCCGTCAAAGCAGGTGAGGTCATTAAGCACTTGATGAAGCTTGGTCAGATGGTCACCATCAACCAGGTGCTCGATCAAGAAACGGCGATGATTGTGGTCGAAGAGTTGGGTCACAAAGCCATTGCCGCCAAACTGGATGATCCCGAGGCTTTCCTTGACGAATCTGTTCCACACGAGGATGCACAGTTGTTTGCGCGCGCGCCGGTGGTGACAGTCATGGGTCACGTGGACCACGGTAAGACTTCTCTGTTGGATTACATCCGTCGCGCCAAGGTTGCTTCTGGCGAAGCAGGCGGCATTACTCAGCATATTGGCGCCTATCACGTTCAAACAGAACGTGGCATGGTGACGTTCCTAGATACCCCGGGACACGAAGCGTTTACCGCGATGCGTGCACGGGGTGCCAAGGCAACCGATATTGTGATTTTGGTGGTAGCAGCCGATGACGGCGTGATGCCACAGACCAAAGAAGCTATTCACCACGCAAAAGCCGCGGGTGTGCCCCTGGTTGTCGCGGTCAACAAAATTGATAAGCCCGATGCCAATCCTGAGCGCGTCAAGCAGGAGTTGGTTGTTGAGGAAGTGGTACCTGAAGAGTACGGTGGCGATGTGCCCTTTATTTCCGTGTCTGCAAAGACTGGCCAAGGTATCGACGAACTGTTAGAAAACGTATTGTTACAAGCCGAAGTGCTTGAGCTGAAAGCGGCGATTGAAGCCCCAGCTAAGGGCATCGTGATTGAAGCGAGACTCGATAAGGGTCGCGGTCCAGTTGCAACCATTTTGGTACAAAGCGGCACCCTGCATCGTGGAGATGTTGTGCTTGCAGGCGCCAGTTATGGTCGTGTGCGCGCCATGCTCGACGAAAATGGTAAGCCCATTCAGTCAGCCGGCCCCTCAATTCCTGTTGAAATCCAAGGTTTGACCGAGGTACCTTCAGCGGGTGACGAGTTGATGTCGCTGGCAGACGAACGCCGAGCGCGTGAGATTGCGCTGTTCCGTCAGGGCAAGTTCCGTGATGTGAAACTTGCGCGTCAACAAGCTGCCAAGCTTGAATCAATGTTTGAAAACATTGTCGAGGGTTCACAGACGCTATCTTTGATTGTCAAGACAGACGTACAGGGCTCGCAAGAGGCCTTGGTGGCCTCCTTGCTCAAACTCTCCACCGAAGAGGTTCGCGTCCAGGTGGTGCATGCGGCAGTCGGTGGTATCTCAGAGAGTGATGTCAACTTAGGCATCGCTTCTGGTGCAGTCATTATTGGCTTTAACGTCCGTGCCGATGCAAGCTCTAAAAAGCTGGCTGAAAATAACGGCGTGGATATTCGCTACTACAACATCATTTATGACGCAGTCGATGAGATCAAGCTTGCCATGTCTGGCATGTTGGCTCCTGAAAAGCGTGAAGAAGTGATTGGTATGGTCGAGATTCGTGAGGTGTATACGATTTCACGTATCGGAACTGTAGCGGGTTGTATGGTCACTGATGGTGTGGTGCGACGTGACTCTCAGATTCGTTTGCTGCGTAACAACGTCGTGCATTGGACAGGTGGGCTTGAGTCCTTGCGCCGTTTTAAAGACGATGCCAAAGAAGTTAAATCAGGCTTTGATTGCGGTATCACCTTACGTGGTAACAACGACTTGCAAGTTGGCGATCAACTCGAAATTTTTGAAATCAGGGAAGTGGCGCGCACGCTTTAATGCCAACTCATGAGTCGTCATAAGCAAAAATCCTCGCCCAGCCGCAATCTAAGGCTTGCTGACCAGATCCAAAAGGATCTGGCCATCATCATTCAGCGCGAAATCGATATGAGTCGCGCGGGTTTGATCACGCTTTCTGGGATTGAGCTGACGACTGATTATGCGCACGCCAAAGTCTATTTCACCGTTCTCGGGGCCGAAGCCGAACTAGCTCAAGCTTTATTGAATGAAAAAGCGGGTTGGTTTCATTCCCAGTTGTACAAGTTACTGCATATTCACACTGTGCCAACGTTGCACTTCTTTCATGATCCGCGTCTCAAACACGGTATCGCGATGTCCGCATTGATTGATCAGGCAAATTTACCTGGACAATACGCGGGCCTCCCTGACGAGCCTGATGACAAGCCTTAAGGCTGTCGTTTTGGAAAACTGACGATGGCTAAAAAACGCGGGCGTGTGCTCGATGGTGTGTTGTTGCTGGACAAGCCTGTGGGTTTGTCGAGTAATCACGCACTTCAGCGCGCTAAGCACGCCATGGAAGCCCAGAAAGCGGGTCATACAGGCACGCTCGATCCATTTGCAACAGGTTTGTTAGTGTGCTGCATGGGACGCGCCACCAAAATTTCTGGTGCGATGTTGAGTGCAGACAAGGGTTATCGGGCTACGATCGCATTCGGTCGCGAAACGGATTCGGGCGACTTGACCGGAATTGTTGTGAGCCAAGCCCCCACGGATTTTTCTGGCATTACCGAAGCCGCATTGCGTCCCGTGCTTGAGCGTTTTATGGGCACCCAAATGCAGATTCCTCCAATGGTGTCTGCGTTAAAACGAGACGGCAAGCCACTATATGAGTACGCACGTCAGGGGATCGTGCTTGAGCGCGAGCCCAGAGAGATCACGATTCGCCAGCTTGAATTGCTGAGCATGACACCAACGACGGCTGTCATACAGGTGTTATGTACAAAAGGTACATATATCCGGACGCTGGCACAAGATATTGGTCGAGCATTGGGTTGTTTTGCACATTTATCCGCGTTGCGGCGTACGCAAGTCGGTCCTTTTTCGCTCGATGATGCGATTGAATTAGAAACATTACAAACGATGGAGTCACCGGAAAGTGTCTTGATCGCGATAGAAGATTTACCCGCTGAGCTTGTGCCAGCGAAAAAAAGCACAGCTTCGCCAGGTGGTGTTTCGCCTGGTTCCATTCATGTATCACCTGCGGACGATTTGTCCGCTTAGACTCACTAAAGGATTTGTATGTCACGCGCATTGCGTAACGTTGCGATTATTGCCCACGTCGACCACGGCAAAACGACACTCGTCGACCAACTTTTGCGTCAGTCCGGTACCTTCCGGACGAACGAACGCATGACTGAGCGCGTAATGGACTCCAACGATCTTGAAAAAGAACGTGGCATTACGATTCTGTCAAAAAACTGTGCCGTCGAGTACGAAGGTACACATATCAACATTGTGGATACACCCGGACACGCTGACTTTGGTGGTGAGGTGGAGCGCGTATTGTCGATGGTTGACGGCGTGTTGTTGTTGGTCGATGCCGTCGAAGGTCCGATGCCACAAACGCGTTTTGTGACAAAGAAAGCGCTGGCCCTTGGACTCAAGCCCATTGTCGTGATTAACAAAGTGGATCGTCCAGGCGCACGTTGCGACTTTGTGATCAATGCGACGTTTGAGTTGTTTGACAAGCTTGGTGCGACAGAAGAGCAGTTGGACTTTCCGGTGATTTACGCTTCAGGCTTGAATGGCTATGCCGGTCCAACCGAGGACGTCCGTGAAGGCGATATGCGTCCACTATTCAATGCCATTCTTGAGCATGTGCCGATGCGTGAAGATGATCCTGAGGCGCCTTTGCAGCTTCAGATCACCTCGATTGATTACAGCACCTATGTTGGCAAAATCGGCATTGGCCGGATTCGTCGTGGCCGTGTGAAAACCGGCATGGATGTGGTGTGCTTGAATGGCCCAGATGGTGCGACCTTCAAGGGACGCGTCAACCAGGTCCTGAAATTCAAAGGTCTTGAGCGCGAGATCGTGGACAGTGCGATTGCAGGCGACATCGTGCTGGTCAACGGTATCGAAGACATCGCAATTGGTACTACCTTGTGTGCGCCTGAAAAAGTTGAAGGTTTGCCGATGCTCAAGATTGATGAGCCTACGCTGACCATGAACTTCATGGTCAATACCAGTCCATTGGCGGGTCGCGAAGGTAAGTTTGTGACGAGCCGTCAGTTGCGTGAGCGTCTTGATCGTGAGCTCAAGTCCAACATGGCCTTGCGTGTGCGCGATACAGACGACGATACCGTTTTTGAAGTCTCAGGTCGTGGTGAATTGCATCTGACGATTTTGATTGAAACAATGCGACGCGAAGGCTACGAGATGGCCGTATCACGTCCTCGCGTAGTGTTCAAAGAGGAAAACGGTGTCAAACTCGAGCCATACGAAAACCTGAGCATTGACCTTGAGGACAATACGCAAGGTGGAGTAATGGAAGAACTCGGCAAACGAAAAGCCGAGTTGCTCGACATGGTCAGTGATGGTCGTGGACGCACACGTCTCGAGTACCGTGTACCCGCGCGCGGTCTGATCGGCTTTCAGGGCGATTTTATGACGATGACGCGTGGTAACGGTTTGATGAGCCACACGTTTGATGCATATGGTCCCGTCAAGGATGGCATGCTTGGAGAGCGTCATAACGGCGTACTGATTAGTCAGGACGATGGCGCTGCGGTAGCCTACGCGCTCTGGAAACTTCAGGATCGCGGTCGCATGTTTGTCGTACACAATGATCCTGTATACGAAGGCATGATTATTGGTATTCACAGCCGAGACAATGACTTGGTCGTGAACCCAATCAAGGGCAAACAGCTGACCAACGTGCGCGCTTCGGGTACGGATGAAGCTGTTCGCTTGGTGCCCCCAGTCGACATGAGCCTTGAGTACGCGGTCGAATTCATCAGCGATGATGAGTTGGTCGAGGTGACACCCAAGAGCATTCGCTTGCGTAAGCGTTACCTCAAAGAGCACGAGCGTCGTAAGATGTCGCGTGATGGCGCCTAATTATCGCCACTGTCAATAAAAAAACGCAGCCTAGGCTGCGTTTTTTATCCGGCTACGATATTTAACCGTAGCCCCCCCCGGAGACTTAGATGCCGCCTAAGCAAACGTATTTCATTTCCATAAAATCATCCATGCCATAAACTGAGCCTTCGCGACCGAGTCCTGATTGTTTGACGCCTCCAAATGGTGCCATTTCATTGGAAATCAAACCCGTGTTGACGCCGACCATGCCGTACTCAAGCGCTTCGGCGACGCGGAAGATACGACCAATATCGCGGCTGTAAAAGTAGGAAGCCAAGCCATAGTCGGTATTGTTCGCGAGGCGAATGACTTCGGCTTCATCAGTAAACTTGACGATTGGCGCCAGAGGACCAAAGGTCTCTTCACGCATACACAGCATATCTTCACTGACTTGCGTGATGACAGTCGGTTGGTAAAAACGACCACCGCGCGCGTGTTTTGCGCCACCACACAAGATCTTGGCACCTTTCGCAACAGCATCCTGCACATGCTCTTCGACTTTTGCAACCGCCGCATCATCGATCAGGGGGCCCGTTGTGACCTTATCTTCAAATCCCTCACCCACAGACAGCGTGCCTGATACGCGTGCTGCGAGTTTTTCTGCAAAGCTTTCGTAGACCTTGGCGTGAACATAGAAGCGATTGGTGCAGACGCATGTTTGGCCTGCGTTGCGATACTTGGACACCATCGCGCCCTCGATCGCTGCATCGATGTCGGCATCTTCAAACACGATAAAAGGTGCGTGACCGCCAAGTTCAAGTGACAACTTTTTGAGGGTCGGTGCAGACTGCTGCATCAAAATGCGACCGACTGGTGTTGAGCCTGTGAAGGTCAGCTTGCGTACAGTCGGGCTATTGCACAACACTTTACCGATAGCGATCGATTGATCGCTGTCACCCGTAATGATGTTCAGTACGCCTGCTGGGATGCCTGCTTGCTCGGCCAACACCGCTAAGGCCAATGCTGACAGAGGTGTTTGCTCGGCAGGTTTGAGCACAATGGTACAACCCGCTGCCAATGCCGGCGCAACTTTGCGTGTAATCATTGCCGTGGGGAAATTCCATGGCGTAATCGCCGCGCAGACACCGATCGGCTCGCGCAGGACCAGCATGCGGTTGGTGGCAATCGGTGCCGAGATCGTGTCGCCCATGACGCGCTTAGCCTGCTCGGCAAACCATTCAACAAATGATGCACCGTAGGCGATCTCTCCCTTTGCCTCTGCAAAAGGCTTGCCCTGTTCGACGGTCATAATCCGAGCCAAATCATCTGTATTGGCGATAATCAAGTCAAACCACTTGCGTAGAATCGCGGAGCGCTCTTTGGCGGTGCGTGCACGCCAAGCTGGAAAGGCCGCCTGCGCTGCATCGATGGCAACTTGTGCGTGGTCAGCGCCAAGGTTGGCGACATGTGCGATGTGTCCACCAGTGGCAGGGTTGTCAACAGCAAATACACCGCCGTCTTTGGCGTCGACCCACTGACCGTTTAAATAGGACTGCGTACGCAGTAAGTCAGGGTTGTTGAGTTTGATTGGAAATACGGCGCGATCCATGTTGTCTCCGACAATAATCAATAAATGAACGTCAATGCATAACTATCAATCATTCTAGTGCAGTAAAACTTTTAGACGGGCGCGTTGGGTTGGCGACCGAGGATTCCAGGATGATCACGGTAAAAATCCACTAAATGTTGTACGACGCGTGCTGGGTCGTCTTCTATGCGCAGCGTGTGACGATCCAACGGATTAATCAGTGCGGTTTGCTCAAGCTGTGTGCGAACCCAATCCAAGAGCCCCCCCCAAAAGGTTGATCCGACCAAAATCACGGGACCCGGCGGAATTTTGCCCGTTTGAATCAGTGTCACGGCTTCGAAAAGCTCGTCGAGCGTACCAAAGCCGCCTGGCAACACAACATAGGCCAGACTATGCATAAAAAAAGTGGCTTTACGTGACACAAAGTGCTGGAACGGCAGGGCGATTGTCTGGAAGTCGTTGTGTTTAGCTTCTTTTGCCAATTTGATATGTAAACCAATGCTCGCACCTCCTGCCTCAAACGCTCCTTTGTTTGCCGCCTCCATGATACCTGGGCCGCCGCCTGCAATAATGGTAAAGCCTGCCTTGGCCAGTCCGCGAGCAATTTGTTCGCTCGTTTCGTAATGGGGGGAGTCTTTTTTGATCCTTGCGCTACCAAATATACTGATAGCAGGTCCAATCTTGGCCAGAGTCTCTGCTGCATGCAGCATCTCTGACATAATTTGGGTTGTTTGCTGCAGTGCTGGCGAAACTACTTCTTCTTTGTGGCCCATGAAAAAAACCTTGTTGCTAGTCGATGGATCGAGTTATTTGTATCGTGCCTTTCACGCGATGCCTGATTTGCGCAATGCGCAGGGTGAGCCGACGGGCGCCATTTACGGCGTCGTCAATATGATGCGTAAAATGTTACATGATTACCAAGCGCAGTATGCCGCATGTGTATTCGATGTGCGCGGTAAGACCTTTCGCGAAGACCTCTATCCAGAATATAAGTCACATCGTCCTCCCATGCCTGAGGATCTGGCGGCTCAGATTGAGCCCATTCACGAGGCGATTCGCGCCATGGGTTGGGCGGTCATCGGTGTCCAAGGGGTAGAGGCAGACGATGTCATCGGTACTCTCGCGCACTGGGCGACAGATCAAGACGTGCATACAGTGATTTCAACGGGCGATAAAGACTTGGCGCAGCTCGTCACGCCGCATGTCACTCTTGTGAACACCATGTCCAATGAAAAACTTGACCCAAATGGCGTTGTGCGTAAATTTGGTGTCCCCCCAGAGCGCATCGTTGACTATCTCATGCTGGTTGGCGATACGGTCGATAATGTCCCGGGTGTTCAAAAAGTCGGTCCTAAAACGGCCGCCAAATGGATTGAAGAGTTCGGCTCTGTGGATGCCTTGGTAGAGCGGGCAGACGAGGTCAAGGGCGTGGCAGGCGATAACTTGCGCGCTGCAATCGCACAGTTTCCTCTCACGCGAGAATTGTTGACGGTCAAAATCGATTGTGACCTGACGCGCGAGGTTCCCAATATTGAAACCTTGTGTCCTAAAAGTCCGGATCAAGACGCATTAGTCAAACTCTACGAACGTTATGGTTTTCGTTCCTGGCTTCGCGAACTCACAGGCGAGCAGGCGCGTGTACCCACAGGTGACGCGCGCGTCCCTGTCGAGGCTGTCAAGCCAGCCGCACCTGCGCATCAGCATTACGAGATGGTGACGGACTGGGCCCAGCTTGACGCTTGGTTGGCCAAGCTTGCTGTCGCAGACTGTGTGGCGCTTGATACAGAGACTACTTCTTTAGAGCCCATGCAGGCGCGCTTAGTCGGAATTTCTTTGTCTGTGGAGGCGGGCAGTGCCTGTTACATCCCTGTTGGTCACCGAAGCACGGACGCCCAGGGGCAGCTTCCCAAGCAAGAAGTCCTGGCGCGGATGCAGTCCTGGCTTGAGGATGCACGCCCCACCAAGTTGTTACACCACGCCAAGTACGACACACACGTGTTTGCCAATGAAGGCATTGACTTGCGCGGTGTCGCCAACGACACGATGTTGCAGGCCTATGTTTTAGAGTCGCACCGCGGGGTGGGTCTCGAAGAGTTATGTCAGCGGTACTTGGGTATCAAGGGCGTGTCCTACGAGGAGATTTGTGGCAAGGGTGCCCATCAAATTGGATTTGATCAGGTTGATCTTGAGCGCGCGACGCAATACGCCTGCGAGGATGCTGATTTTACGATGCGACTTCACGCCGTTCTCCGTCCACAGATACGCCAAGAGCCAAAGCTTGAGTACATTTACGCACTTGAAATGCAAGCGTCGCGGGTATTGTTTGAAATTGAGCGCACCGGTGTGGGGATCGATTCGGTTGAGTTGGGTCAACAAAGTCATGTGCTCGGACAGGAACTTCTCACGCTTGAAAAACGCGCATACGAATTGGCAGGGCAACCGTTCAATCTCAACTCACCCAAGCAGCTAGGAGAAATACTGTTTGGTAAAATGCAGCTGCCTGTCGTGCGTAAAACCGCAGGCGGAGCGCCTTCAACCGACGAAGAGGTGCTCACCAAACTCGCAGAGGACTATCCTTTGCCTAAAGTTTTGCTGGAGTATCGAGGCCTCGCCAAGCTCAAGTCCACCTATACGGACAAGCTTCCCAAAATGGTCAATCCCGCGACGGGCAGGGTGCATACACATTACTCTCAAGCCTCTGTCATTACCGGTCGTCTAGCATCCTCAGAGCCCAATTTGCAAAATATCCCCGTTCGCTCCGAGGCCGGCCGCAGGGTGCGGGAGGCATTTATTGCGACTCAGGGAAAAATTGTTTCGGCGGACTATTCGCAAATTGAGTTGCGCGTCATGGCGCATGTTTCCAATGACGCTAATTTACAAAAGGCTTTTGCCGCGGGAGAGGATATTCACCGCGCAACCGCATCAGAGGTCTTTGGTGTCGCGTTGGCCGATGTCACCGGAGAGCAGCGCCGCGCCGCCAAGGCGATTAATTTCGGCCTGATTTACGGCATGGGTGCGTTTGGCTTGGCAGCGAACTTAGGGATCACACGAGATGCCGCCCAGTCCTACATCGACCGTTATTTCACACGGTATCCCGGTGTGGCACAGTACATGGCCGAAACTAAAACACTTGCGCATGCACAAGGCTTTGTCGAAACGGTGTTTGGCAGACGGCTATGGTTGTTAGACATTAATGCAGCTGGTGCACGTCGGGCAGGAGCTGAGCGTGCCGCGATCAATGCCCCTATGCAAGGCACCGCAGCCGATCTGATCAAGCTCGCAATGGTGGCGGTACAAAACTGGCTGCGCGACCAGCACTTAAGCAGCAAGATCGTCATGCAGGTCCATGACGAATTAGTGTTGGATGTGCCAGACGACGAACTCGAACAAATCAAACAAAATCTACCCCGTTTAATGTGCGAGGTCGCAAGCTTGAAAGTTCCCTTGGTGGCCGAGGTGGGTGTCGGCCCCAATTGGGAACAAGCGCATTAACGCACAGGCATATTTTGTAAAGCCTGAATACGTGCTGGGATAGGTGGGTGTGTTGCAAAGACGGCGCTGATGCCACCACGACCTGCGATACCAGAAGCCTCAAAGCTTTTGGGCAGATCGCCCGGCTCCAATCCACCTAGTCTGGCGAGGGCGCGGATCATGGGTTCGCGTGAGCTCAGTAGCTGTGCTGAGCCTGCGTCTGCACGGTATTCGCGTTGACGTGAAAACCAGGCCACAATCATGCTTGCAATGATGCCAAAGGCGATCTCACACACAATCACTGTCACGTAGTAGCCGATGCCAAGGCCCTTGTCGTTTTTAAGAATCACGCGATCAACAAAATAGCCGACGATACGCGCAAAAAATACCACAAAGGTATTGACGACACCTTGGATCAGCGTGAGGGTAATCATATCGCCGTTAGCGATGTGGGCCACCTCGTGCGCCAACACTGCCGAGATTTCTTCTTCGGTCATGCCATCCAGCAAACCCGTAGAGACGGCCACCAACGATTCATTACGGAAAGCGCCTGTTGCAAAGGCATTGGGCTCACCTTCGTAAATGGCGACTTCGGGTCGGCCAATGCCCGCCCGATCAGCCAGCTGATGCACTGTATCTAACAGCCATGCTTCGCGCGGACCTCCTGGTGCTTGCGGATCAATGACCTGTGCGCCCGTACTCCACTTTGCCATGGGTTTACTAATCAGCAAAGAGAAGATGGATCCAGTGAATCCGACAATCAAAGAAAAAATCAGCAACATCTGAACATTGAGGCCTTGCTGAGTAATAAAGCGATCAACGCCCAAAATGCTCAGCGTCACGCTTAGCACCAGCATCACAGCAAGGTTCGTGATCAAAAATAGAACAATTCTTTTCATGTTTTTAAATGGGCAGTTGAACGTTAAGGGGAGACCACAACGGATACAAGTTTAGCTGTGACAATCAGGGATTGAAAGAGTTCCCGGAGGGCCTGTTGGCGGGATGGTCGTCGAGTCCTTTGCCCATTGCCGCGCGATACCACTCGTGAAAGTGTTGCATCCCATCTTCCATCGGGGATTGATAAGGACCCGTTTCAGAAACACCACGCTTGAGGAGGGCAAGCCGTCCTGCATCCATGCGTTCTGCGATCTCGTCATCCTCAATCGCCGTTTCCATGTATGCCTCGCGTTGGGCTTCGACAAATTCACGCTCAAACAGGGCAATTTCTTCGGGGTAATAGAACTCGACGATATTGACTGTTTCTTGTGGTGATTTTGGGTAAAGCGTCGATAACACCAATACGTGTGGGTAAAGCTCGATCATGTGTCCGGGGAAATAGGTCACCCAGACCGCACCAAAATCCGGTGTGCGCCCCTGACGGAACTGCATCAGTTTTTCGTGCCAGGTTTTGTAGGCAGGCGATCCCGGTTGGGAAAGCGCTTGGTGCACGCCCACTCGTTGCATGCTGTAGTGCTCTGCAAACTCCCAGGATAAATCGTCGCATGTGACGAAATGACCCAAGCCGGGATGAAAAGGAGCGACGTGGTAATCCTCGAGGTAAACCTCAATAAAGGTTTTCCAGTTGTAGTTGCACTGATGCACTTCAACATGGTCGAGCACATAGTCTGAAAAATCAAATTCAGGACGTTTAAAGAGTTTGCCGATGTCTGCCAGAGGATCGCGGGGACCTTCAAACATCAAACCGTGGCATTCCTTAAGAGGAAACCGTTCGAGGTTGAGGCAGGGTTTGTTGTCAAACTGAGGCGCACCCAGTAGTTGACCTTGTTTGTCATACGTCCATCGGTGAAGGGGGCACACGATATTGCCGCCAGTACCCACAAGATTGCCATGGGTATTGACGTGGCCGGCCACATTTCCAGTTTGTCCGCCGAGCATGAGCGCCTGCCGATGGCGACAAACGTTCGAAAGGAGTTCAACACCGTTTTCGCCGCGCACGAGTACGCGCCCATTGTTTTCATGGGACAAACTACGCCAGTCTCCAAGCTTGGGCACGCCTTTGTGGTGCCCGACATACGTGGAGGACTGTTTAAAAATATTAGCTTGCTCGCGTGCAAAAAGTGCTTCGTCAGAATAGGCGTTGACGTGCAGCTGAGTGCGAGCTGGGGCTAAGTGCACCATCCGACCAATGTCGGTCATGATTCCCTCCGCATGGAAGCATGCCAATGCGATATATGCTGCGCTGGCGCGAAGAAAAATCGGATTGGCCGATCACCATCACTAAGATCTGATTGTAACCCAAGCGATCGGGTACTAAGCCGTCGCTGATCTCGTACAATTGCTAATTAATAGAGTATGACTGCCCTAAGGCGGCATTCAGCGGATTTATCGGCGTGTTCGCTGGTGTTATCCGAGCGTTTGGTATTGTTTGTTAGGCCGCGTTGATTGGAGTGTTGTTTGAACAAACCTACGAAAGATAAAGGTCCAGCGGTCAGCGCAGAGGCGTTGACTGATTTGCCTCAGGATTTTGAAACGGCGCTTGCGCAACTCGAAGCACTTGTCGTGCAAATGGAATCTGGTGTTCTGCCGTTAGAAGAGTCCCTCGTGGCGTATCGCAGAGGTGTGGCGTTGACACGCGTATGTCAGGAGCGTTTAGCGCAGGCTGAGCAACAGATTAGCGTGCTGGAGGCGGGTTTATTGCGTCCCTTTGAATCCTCAGACCGTCAGGCGGAGTGAGTCATACGTGTCTGTATTTTCTGATTGGTTGAGTGAGCGGGCTGCCCATATCCAGCAAGTGTTGGATAGGGAGATGCCGCAACCTGATGTGGTGCCTACACGTTTGCATCAAGCGATGCGTTATGCCGTGCTGGGTGGAGGCAAGCGTGTGCGTGCAGCCCTAGTGTATGCGGCAGGGTTGAGCTGTGCGAAACAGGGCGCAGATCGCGCTCCAGAGTCAGCCGGTCTTGAGCATGCGTTCGCACGCGCGCTCGACTGCGCGGCTGTTGCGGTTGAGTTGGTGCATGCGTATTCGCTCGTACACGATGATTTGCCTTGTATGGATGACGATGTGTTGCGCCGTGGTCAGCCAACCGTCCATATTCAATATGACGAGCCCACTGCATTACTGGCTGGCGATGCGCTGCAGCCGCTTGCCTTTGAATTTTTGGCTCAGATGCCCATTGCACCAGACCGAATTGTTCAGGCCACCCAAGCGCTCGCGCAGGCATCGGGCAGCCTCGGCATGGCAGGGGGGCAGGCGATTGATCTGGCGAGTGTGGGCGTCAACTTGTCCCAGGAGGAGCTGCAGCATATGCATCGCCTCAAAACAGGTGCCTTATTGTCTGTGAGCGTTATGTTAGGTGGTTTGGCTGGTGGAGCCACTGCACTTGAGCAGCAGGCGCTCAAGCGTTATGCCAGTGCGATGGGGTTAGCTTTCCAGGTTGTGGACGACGTACTGGATGTGACTGCGGACACCTCCACACTCGGTAAAACTGCCGGGAAAGATGCTGCGGCGAACAAACCTACGTATGTGACGTTATTGGGTTTGGCACCGGCGCAGGCCTTAGCAAAAGAACTACATCGGGAGGCGATCAATGCGATCGCGCCCTTGGGCCAATCCGGTCGATACTTAGTCGGATTGGCGGACTTTATTGTGTTGCGTGACCATTGACGAAAAATATGTCTACAGACTTGCTTGATCGTATTGCACAGCCCTCAGATCTTAAAGCGCTGGATCGACGTGAGCTTAAAAAGCTTGCCGATCAATTGCGCGGCTTTATTTTGGATTCTGTCTCCAAGACAGGCGGACACCTTTCCTCCAATTTGGGCACGGTCGAATTAACGGTCGCGCTTCACCATGTGTATGACACACCGCATGACCGCATTATTTGGGATGTAGGTCATCAGTCCTATCCGCATAAGATCTTGACCGGCCGTAAGGCTGAGATGCGTACACTGCGCCAGTTTGGCGGGATCTCTGGCTTTCCCAAGCGCTCTGAGTCTGAGTTCGACGCGTTCGGAACCGCGCATTCGTCCACGTCTATTTCTGCCGCTCTCGGGATGGCCGTAGCCTCGCGCAATGCGGGTATTTCTCGCCAACACGTCGCCGTGATTGGGGATGGTGCAATGTCTGCGGGCATGGCCTTCGAGGCGATGAATAATGCGGGGGTGACACCCGGTATCAATTTGTTGGTGATTCTGAACGACAACGATATGTCGATCTCCCCACCGGTGGGTGCCCTCAATCGTTACCTTGCAAGGCTCTTGTCAGGGCAGTTTTACGCAGCTGCGAAAAATGTGGGGCGTGCCGTTTTGCAACATGTGCCGCCCGTGCTTGAGCTTGCCCGTCGCCTAGAAGAACATGCCAAAGGCATGGTCATGCCTGCAACGCTATTTGAAGAAATGGGTTTCAACTATGTCGGACCGATTGATGGTCACGACCTGGATGCCTTAGTGCCGACCTTGCAAAACATGCGTGCGCTCAAGGGACCACAGTTTTTGCACGTGGTGACAAAAAAAGGGCAGGGTTACAAGCTGGCAGAAGCTGACCCTGTGCTGTATCACGGTCCTGGCAAGTTCGATTTAGCGGTTGGTATTCAAAAATCAACGGCGGTGCCAAAAGTTACGTTTACGCAGGTGTTTGGTCAGTGGCTCTGCGATATGGCTGAGCATGATCCCCGCCTCAACGGTGTGACACCTGCGATGCGAGAAGGTAGCGGCATGGTGGAGTTTGAGCGCCGTTTTCCGACCCGCTATTTTGATGTGGGCATCGCGGAGCAACATGCCGTGACATTCGCGGCCGGCATGGCCTGCGAGGGGCAAAAGCCCGTATTGGCGATTTATTCAACTTTTTTGCAGCGTGGCTATGACCAGCTCATTCACGATGTGGCATTACAAAATCTGGATGTGACCTTTGCCTTGGACCGTGCGGGACTTGTCGGGGCGGACGGTGCGACTCACGCGGGCAACTATGACATCGCCTTCTTGCGTTGTATTCCCAACATGGTGGTGGCAACGCCTTCCGACGAAAACGAAACGCGCTTGCTCTTGTCAACCTGTTATCAGTATCCTGGGCCCGCTTCAGTGCGTTACCCCAGAGGCTCTGGTGCAGGTGTGGTGGTGCAAGCGGGTCTTGATACGGTTCCCGTGGGACGAGGCATCGTCCGCAGACGTGGTAAAGGTGTGGCAATGCTTGTCTTTGGCACACTATTGCCAGCGGCGCTGCAGGCCGCTGAGGCGTTGGACTTGACCGTGGTTGATATGAGATTTGTTAAACCCATTGATACGCAGCTCGTGCTAGAAATGGCGGCTGAGCATCCGCTTGGCCTGGTGACGCTCGAAGAAGGGGCCATTATGGGGGGGGCCGGGGGCGCGGTGTCCGAGACCCTTGCTGCACATGGGCAGGTGGTGCCTATTTTGTATCTGGGCTTGCCGGACCGATTCATCGATCATGGTGACCAAAATGCGTTGCTTGCGGGTGTAGGATTGGATGCTGCGGGGATTGAACAGGCCGTACGACTGCGTTTCTTCGGGGTGTGAGGCCTGGCTTCACCATGTCCGTTTGCAAAAAAGCGCTAAATGCGCGAAAATAATAGACTTTCTTGCTCGATTGACGTGTTTTGACTCTCAAATACAGGGTTCGATTCAGGTTCGACGGGCTGCCCCCGTACTGAGTGTTTTGCTCAGTTCGGATATCCTTAGGAGTGCATCACATGCGCCATTATGAAGTTGCTTTTATCGTACACCCCGACCAGAGCGAGCAAGTGCCCGCCATGGTTGAGCGCTACCAAGCGCTGGTGACGAGCCAAGGTGGAAAAGTTCACCGTACCGAAGATTGGGGCCGCCGCCAGTTGGCTTATCCCATTCAAAAACTCGTGAAAGCACACTACTTGTGTTTCAACATTGAGTGTGGTCAAACGACCCTCGACGAGCTGGAGCATTCCTTCCGCTACAACGACGCTGTGCTGCGTCACCTTGTCATCAAGATGAAAGCTGCTGAAACTGAGCCTTCCATCATGATGAAACAAGTTGAGCGCGAAGAGGCCCGCAAAGCTTCTGCAGAAACAATAATCGACGACGCCGAGTAAACCGGAGTTGTCGTGCATCAGCCTGAAGTCAATCGGATCGATGTTGATCCGAAAGATGTGAGTTGGACAGAAGTCAATCAGTTCATTGTGCAAGGTTTGATCTCTGAGCTTTCACCTCTGCGGTACACACCAGCAGGCGTTCCAGTTCTTGAGTTTTTACTTTTACACGAGTCCGAGGTCACAGAAGCAAGTCAACCGCGTCGCATCTCTTTCAGTATCGGGGTGTTAGCGATGGGGGATTTAGCGCAAATGGCGGGCACGATGCGTTTAGGTTGCAAGGTTCGGCTTCAGGGGTTTCTGGCGCCGGTTCGTAAAGATTCTCAAAAATATAGGCTGCATGCGCAGCATATTCAACAAATTTGAACAAGGCATATCATGGCTTTCTTCGGTAAACGTAAAGAAAAAAAGAAGTTCACGCAACAGAATCCGCTTTTCAAGCGTCGTAAGTTCTGTCGCTTTAGCGCGGCTAATGTCGACCAAATCGACTACAAAGACCTCGACACACTGCGTGACTTTATCCAGGAAAACGGCAAGATTATTCCTGCTCGTTTGACAGGCACAAAAGCAATTTATCAGCGTCAGCTCGACTCAGCGATCAAGCGTGCGCGCTTCTTGGCTTTGCTGCCCTTCACTGATAACCACAACTGATCCCGGGGCACACTATGCAAATCATTCTGCTCGAAAAAGTCATTAACGTTGGAAACCTCGGTGAAGTTGTCCGTGTGCGTGACGGCTATGCCCGTAATTTCCTGATCCCTCAGAAAAAAGCACGTCGTGCAACTGAGGCCGCGCTCAAAGACTTCGAACTTCGCCGTGCTGAGCTTGAAAAAGCGCAAGCCGAGAAGTTGGCTGCTTGCCAGGCAATGGGCGAGCGTCTGGAAAGCTTCTCCCTGAGCATTAAACAAAAAGCCGGTGTGGATGGACGTTTGTTTGGTTCCGTTACCAACATGGACATTGCGCTGGGCTTGGTTGCTGCGGGTTTCGCTGGTATCGAAAAGTCGCAAATCCGTTTGCCAGAGGGCCCACTCAAGGCCGTCGGTGAGACAGCCATTCAGGTTGCACTCCATCCTGACGTCGTGAGCAGCATCACTGTTGTGGTGGTGGGTGACTTGGTCTAATTCTGACCGATACGCACGTGATAAAAAGCCGGCTGTTGCCGGCTTTTTATATTACTGCTGTTGGCATGTTCGTGGCTTCTTTTACGTCACGGATACCTTGTGAGGTTATGATGCAGCTATGAATAATCCGCCAGATCCACAGTTAGAGTACCTTCGCGTCCCGCCACACTCTGTCGAGGCCGAACAGTCCGTTTTAGGCGGACTATTGCTCGACAATGGCGCGTGGGAGCGGGTCACCGACGTCGTCAATGAAGAAGACTTTTATCGCTACGATCACAAGCTGATTTGGCATCACATCTCGAGACTGATTAATCTGTCTCGCCCGGCAGATGTCGTCACGGTCAATGAGTCGATTGCCAGTGTAGGAAAGTCCGAGGAGATCGGTGGACTAGGTTATCTCAATGCACTTGCCCACAATACCCCCTCGGCGGCCAATATCCGTCGCTATGCAGAAATCGTCCGTGAGCGTTCAATGTTGCGCAAGCTTGTGACGGTGGCGGATGAGATCGCTGCGACGGCCTTTAATCCTCAAGGCAAAGAAGCCCGCCAGTTGCTTGATGAGGCGGAGTCCAAGGTTTTTAAAATTGCCCAAGAGGGTGCTAAAGCCAGTGCAGGTTTTAGAGAAATTCAGCCCCTGCTGTCGGAGGTGGTGGAGCGCATCGACGAACTCTACCATCGCGAAGGTGATACCGATGTGACGGGTGTTCCAACCGGCTTTACCGATCTAGACCGCATGACTTCAGGCTTGCAGAGCGGAGATTTGGTGATTGTGGCGGGTCGACCCTCCATGGGCAAGACCTCGCTCGCGATGAATATTGCTGAGCACGTCGCCATTGAGCAGGGATTGCCCGTTGCCGTGTTTTCCATGGAAATGGGGGCGGTGCAGCTCGCAATGCGTATGTTGGGTTCCGTGGGAATGCTGGATCAACATCGGATGCGAACAGGCAAACTGTTAGCCGATGATTGGCCTCGCGTGACGCATGCGGTTCAACGTATGCAAGATGCTCAAATGTATATTGATGAGACGCCGGCATTGAGTTCTGTCGAGGTGCGCGCGCGTGCACGTCGTTTAGCGCGTCAATGTGGCAAGCTCGGTTTGATTGTGATTGATTACTTGCAATTGATGGGCGCGAATTCCGCAGGAGAAAACCGTGCCACCGAGATTTCAGAGATTAGTCGTTCGCTCAAAGCGTTAGGCAAGGAACTTGAGTGCCCTGTGATTGCGTTGTCACAGCTCAACCGAAGTCTCGAACAGCGTCCTAACAAGCGTCCTGTCATGAGCGATTTACGCGAGTCCGGTGCCATCGAGCAAGATGCTGATTTGATCTTGTTTATTTATCGTGACGAGGTGTACAACCCTGATTCGCCAGATAAGGGAACCGCCGAGATCATCATTGGCAAACAGCGTAACGGTCCAATTGGAACCGTACGCCTCACTTTCCAGGGCTCTAGTACTAGGTTCTTGAATTTTGCGGGCGGGAGCGGCGCAAGCTACTAGTTGAGCTCTGCGCGAGACATTGCGACGGCTTGGCGATTTTGGACAATCTGTCTGATTTTGACGGCATCTCCGATGCGCGTGCCTTTACCGTCTGCGTTGAGCAGAACAATTGCCGTGTCACGATTATTGATACGTGCGACCATCACCAGACATTGACCCGCTTCATTAATAAAGCCTGTCTTTGATACTCTGATATCCCAACTAGGATTCGTCACCAACATGTTGGTGTTGCGGAACAATGTCGCATGTCCGCGCGAAGAGATTTCATGTTGCTGATTGGTGGTGTAGAAGCGGATGCTGGGACGCGCTGCGGTGGCTTGCATGAGTTTGACCAGATCGCGCGGCGTGGCGACGTTGGCACTAGAAAGCCCAGTGGGTTCGACAAAGCGGCTGTCATGCATCCCGAGATCTCGCGCCTTCTTATTCATCGCTGCGACAAAGGCGGGCATCCCACCCGGGTAGTGACGCCCTAGTGCATTGGCGGCACGATTCTCAGAGGACATCAATGCGAGGTGCAGCATGTCACCACGAGAGAGTCTGACGCCCACTGCCAATCGCGAACGGCTAAATTTCACAACATCCACATCTTCTTGTGTCACCTGAAGCATTTCATCAAGTGGTTGCTTGGCGTCTACAACGACCAAGGCTGTCATCAGCTTGGTGATGGATGCGATTGGGCGCGCCACATTATCATTGCGAGAAAAAATGACAGTCTTGCTGTTGAGGTCTTGAACAAACACAACGTTTGAACGCAGTGCGCCAGTGGGATTCCCAGATTTGCGTTCTGCTTGTGCGCGTTGTGCGCTTGCCGCACTTGTGACGGCTGCTGTGGTGGCGCCCGCTGCAAGAGCTTTTTGAGTGTTTGAACTTGATTTTTGGGCGCGCGATCCCTGAGGGGTTCCCGCAGGCGCCGCTTTCTTGGGGGCAGCGGTCTTAGTCGATGCGTTTTTTGTTGCAGTCGTACTTTTCTTCGTAGTCGATTTTTGGGTCGTTTTTTTAGCTGGCGTGGCTGTTTTTGGTTTGGACGCTTGGGGCGTCGCTTTGGCGGCTTGAGGCGTCGATGTCGTACTTTGAGCAAAACTAGCGGGTGCGACGAACGCTAGGCTCATGCACATGAGACCAGTTAGGCAAGCATTGCGAAGGGGTAAAAAGTGACCAGCACGCATTCCCAGCGCCCTTTAAAGTATAAAAACTATGTAAATTATATACTTAGCTGGGTTAGTTAAACCAATTATTTATTAATATTCCTCCGTGCTAGGGTTTACACCTATTAATGTTGGTCGTGTTTTGCCTGAGTAAGTGAAATGGCTAAATTAAACGCGGTCTTCAGTGAGCCTGGGTCGGCCAGACCTTGACCGGCAATATCAAAGGCCGTGCCATGATCGACGCTGGTGCGCACAAAAGGGAGCCCCACTGTCACATTGACGCCTTCATCAACCCCTAGATATTTGATGGGAATCAAGCCTTGGTCGTGGTATTGCGCGACGCAAATATCGAACTCACCCTTGCGCGCCCGCATAAACACAGTATCTCCCGGCCATGGGCCTGTGACATCAATCCCTTTTGCACGGGCAAGTGCGATGGCTGGGGCGATGATGTCGAGATCTTCGCGCCCAAATTTACCGTGTTCACCCGCATGAGGATTGAGACCTGCAACTGCGACGCGGGGCGAGGCGATGCCCATCCCCCGACACGCAGACGCCGCCAGTTCGATCGTGCGCAGTTCGAGTTCGACCGAAAGTGAAGGGGACACTTCTGAAAGTGCAATATGTATCGTGGCTAACATGACACGTAATTGGTCATTGACCAGCATCATGGCGACATGGGGTGTATGGGAGCGGGCGGCTAATATTTCTGTATGTCCCGGAAAGTCAACGCCCGCGGCATGCATCGACTCTTTGTTCAACGGCGCCGTGACGATGGCACGGACGCGTCCCGCCATTGCATCTTCAATCGCCATCAGGAGCGCATCAACAGAAGCCTGGCCCGCTTGCGCGCAGACCACGCCAAAGGGCAGATCAACGGGCAGCGCTGGGGAGGTGGGGCGCACAAACATACATCCTGGCGCTTGGTAGTGGCCTGTGAGAGGATCGTCGGCGTTGAGCACACTGATCTTGACCGGTAACTTTAAAAACGCGCACGCACGCGTGAGCGCGCCGACATCGCCATACACCACACAGGGAGCGTCAAGTCCCTGTGCGTGCAGTTTGACGATAATCTCGGGGCCGATGCCTGCCGCGTCCCCCATTGTTATTGCAAGAGGGGGGCGAGGGTTGTGCGAAGGCTGTGACGCTTGCATACGTGGAGTGTTCAGAGCACTTCGCCAGCGTAATCGGCCAGACGGGAACGCTCACCGCGCTGCAAGGTGACGTGTCCTGCATGGGGCCAGCCTTTGAACCGATCCACCACAAACGTTAAGCCAGAGCTTCCTTCTGTGAGGTAAGGGGTATCGATCTGGGCGATGTTGCCCAGACAAATCACCTTTGTTCCGGGACCTGCACGCGTGACCAAGGTTTTCATCTGCTTAGGGGTCAGGTTTTGCGCTTCATCAATAATCAGATATTTATTTAAAAACGTGCGACCGCGCATGAAGTTTAGCGACTTCACCTTGATGCGCGAACGAATTAAATCCATGGTGCCAGAACGACCCCAGTCGTGTGTTTGACCACTCGCGATCGACGTGCCGCCATCCGTTTCACCCATCGTCAACACCTCGAGGTTATCCTCTAGCGCGCCCATCCAAGGTTGCATTTTTTCCTCTTCGGTGCCCGGTAAAAAACCGATATCTTCACCAACAGGTACCGTGACGCGCGTCATGATGATCTCGGTGTAGCGCTTGGTTTCAAGCACCTGTGCAAGACCTGCCGCAAGTGCCATGAGGGTTTTACCGGTACCCGCCTGGCCAAGCAGAGATACAAAATCACAATCCGGATTCATCAATAAGTTCATCGCAAAATTTTGTTCACGATTGCGCGCAGTGACACCCCAGACATTATTTTTTCCATGCGTAAAGTCACGCAGTGTGGCCAATACAGCCGTTTTGCCATTGACCTCGCGGACCTGAGCATACAGCGGCATCGGGCCTTCAAAATACACAAATTGATTCACCATAAATTGGTGACAGAGCGGTCCTGAAATTCGGTAAAAAGTTGTCCCGCCTTGTTGCCAAGACTCAACGCCTTTGCCGTGCTTGTTCCAAAAGTTTTCGGGAAGCGCGAGGGTGCCGCTGTAAAGCAAATCAGAATCCTCAAGGACCTGATCATTGAAATAGTCTTCTGCAGCGAGCGAGAGCGTGCGCGCCTTCAAGCGCATATTGATATCTTTAGAGACCAGCACGACTTCACGATCGGTAAATTTGTCGTGCAACGCTCGCACCACACTCAGGATCTGGTTGTCGGCTTTGCCCATCGGCAGATCGGGTGGCAATGTACTCGCCATCGCGGTGGTCTGAAAAAACAGACGCCCGATTGCGTCTTTGTGACCCAAACCATCCAAGGAAAGTCCAAGTTCGAGATCGCGATGCTCGCCCACAAGCGTGTCGAGTGAACGACTCACTTGTCGTGCGTTACGCGCGACTTCTGACATGCCTTTCTTTTGATGATCGAGCTCTTCGAGCGTCATCATAGGCAGAAACACGTCGTGCTCTTCAAAACGAAAGAGAGAGCTTGGGTCGTGCAGCAAGACGTTGGTGTCGAGCACGAACAGTTTGCGCAAACTGTTGCCTGAGGTTTTCGCTTTAGTGGTGCCTGTTGCAGTCGCCTTAGGCAGTTTTTGACGAACAGGTGGTTGAGCTTTGCTTTTTGTTTTGGCAGCGCCAAGTGGGGCTTGCTCTTGTGCAGAGGGCTCAGATAAGCCGGACAGATCAAGGGTGATGGACTTAGATGGTTTGTCTAGCGTTGCTGCGGCTTTAACTGCGTTAGGCTTCTGGACGACTGGAGAAGAAGGCGTCGCAGTGGCTTGCGTAGAGACACCCATACTGACAGGCGAGGATTCGATCGGTTCGAGCTTGAGGTCTGTCACTTCAAGAATGGCGGCAGGGCGTGTGGGCAGCTTTGGCAACGGCATACTAGAGATCTCCCAGGGGTCGAGCGATGAAATAGCGTGAGGTTAAAAAAGGTCAGGTGAGACTGCGGGCAGCTTGTAGCACCTCTTGTACGTGTCCCGGAACTTTGAGTCCACGCCAAGCTTGCACTAATTTGCCATCAGCATTGATTAGAAAAGTGCTGCGTTCTATACCGCGTACTTGTTTGCCATACATTTGTTTAAGCTTGATCACATCGTAGGCGTTGCAAACAGTTTCGTCTGTGTCTGCGATCAACGGAAAAGGAAGTTCGAGTTTCTTTGAAAAGTTTTCATGAGATTTCAAAGAGTCACGCGAAACACCAATGACGACACAGCTCATGGCTAAAAATTCATCATGACAATCGCGAAAGTCCTGCGTTTCTGTGGTGCAACCAGGCGTGTTGTCTTTGGGGTAAAAATAAAGAATGACGCCGCGTCCCAGGCAGCGCTCAAGCGAGATTTCCCCAAACGTGCTCTGGGCTGAAAAGCCGGGTGCGGGTTTACCAATCTGGGCTGTGCTCATCAATGTTTCTCCGGTAGTAGGGCAGCAATCACTTGGCGACCCTCGGCCATCAAGATGTTGTAGGTGCGGGCAGCCGCCTCAGTCGTCATAGACTCAACCCCAACGCCTGCGCGCAAAAGTGGCGCGATCACTTTGTGGTCTAACATGCGTTGACGCGCACCCATTCCGACCAGAAGGACCTCAGGCTTGGTGCCCACTACCTCAGGAACAGGGGGCTGCTCTGCGTCCAAAAATGCCATGGGATCAATGGGTTTGAGTGTCAAACCCGCTGCTTGTAGCAGCAATGCTGTAGAGATCTCGTCTGGATGCTCGGCAGGCCATTTGCTGACCGGGCCTTCCGGACCAAAAGCAATCGCGTGTGCAAAAATGATTTTGTTGATTTCGACGAAGCCATCACCGTACCCGGTGACGGTATTTAGCGCCGCATTTGTATCGGTATGAAGCTTCAATAAATACTCCAGCAAGTTCTGTCGATGATAGCGCACTCATCTGCATACTGTGATGACAACGTTGTTCATCTGAGGCGTTGAAAAGGCTGATTTTTTGACCTTGTTTAGTCCGATTTGCGGCATCGGTCCTGATGCGCTAGATTACAGGGTTTTGCTGCGCTGCAAATAAAGCAAAGTTAAGTATTTCTTATACAAGGACTGAGGATGAGAAAGTTTTCTCGCATTGAGCGTCTGCCCCCCTATGTGTTCAACATTACTGCTGAGCTCAAAATGGCTGCGCGTCGTCGGGGCGAGGACATCATCGATATGTCAATGGGCAACCCTGACGGTGCAACGCCTCCTCATATCGTGAGCAAGATGATTGAGGCTGCCGAACGTCCAACGACCCACGGATATTCCGTCTCAAAAGGCATCCCTCGTTTGCGTAAGGCCATCACAGATTGGTATGCACGTCGCTACAACGTGCAGTTTGACCCGGATGCAGAAGCGATTGTGACCATTGGCTCCAAAGAGGGTCTTGCGCATCTGATGCTGGCCACGCTTGATGCAGGCGATACCGTTTTGGTTCCCAACCCAAGCTACCCGATTCATATTTATGGTGCGGTGATTGCAGGTGCAAATATTCGTTCTGTCCGGATGACACCTGGAACGGATTTTTTTGAAGAGCTCGAACGCGCGGTGCGTGAGTCGATTCCAAAACCCAAAATGATGATTTTGGGTTTTCCCAGCAATCCAACTGCGCAGTGCGTCGATCTTTCTTTTTTTGAACGCGTGGTCGCACTCGCGCAAGAACACAATATTATTGTGGTGCATGACCTCGCGTATGCTGACATTTGTTTTGACGGTTATCAAGCGCCATCAATCATGCAAGTGCCCGGTGCAAGAGACGTCGCGGTTGAGTTTTTTACAATGAGTAAAAGCTACAACATGGCGGGTTGGCGCATTGGTTTCATGGTGGGCAACGCCGAGTTGGTCAATGCCCTTGCTCGGATCAAGAGCTATCACGATTACGGCACATTCACGCCGATTCAAGTAGCGGCCATTGCAGCACTGGATGGTCCGCAAGATTGTGTAGCCGAAGTCGTTGAAAAGTATCAAAATCGTCGCGATGTGTTGGTCAAAGGTTTGCATGAGGCCGGTTGGATGGTTGAAAACCCAAAGGCCTCTATGTATATATGGGCGCATATTCCGGAGCCATACCGCGCTGCTGGCTCGCTCGAATTTGCCAAACGTATTCTCGAAGACGCCAAGGTTGCCGTTTCTCCTGGCATTGGCTTTGGTGATTATGGCGATGAGTACGTACGTTTTGCTCTGATTGAAAATGAGCAGCGGACCCGCCAAGCGGTTCGCGGCATCAAAGAAATGTTTCGCAAGGATGGGCTGTTGTAATGGAATCAATCAAGGTCGGTTTACTAGGGCTAGGCGTTGTCGGAGGCGGTACCTGGAAGGTGTTGGCACGCAATGCGGGTGAAATCTCCCGACGCGCTGGCCGCAATATTGAGGTCACACGCGTCGCGGTCCGCGACATTGCCAAAGCGCGCACGTTGTTAGGTCAGTCGGTTGAGCTGGGCACCGATCCGTTTGCGGTGGTGCGTGATCCCTCCATCGACATTGTGGTCGAGTTAATTGGCGGCGATACGCTCGCACGTGAATTGGTGCTTGAAGCGATTGCTCAGGGCAAACATGTGGTCACGGCCAATAAAGCCCTGTTAGCCAAGTACGGCACTGAGATTTTTGCTGCCGCCTCCGCCAAGGGCGTCATGGTGGCGTTTGAAGCAGCTGTCGCAGGCGGCATTCCGATCATCAAAGCCATGCGTGAAGGCTTGACGGCTAACCGCATCGAATGGGTAGCCGGTATCATCAATGGCACGACCAATTTTATCTTGTCGGAAATGCGCGCGCGCGGGTTACCGTTTGCAACGGTCTTGGCCGAGGCGCAAAAACTCGGTTATGCCGAAGCGGATCCAACCTTTGATATCGAAGGCGTTGATGCGGCGCACAAGCTGACGTTGCTTGCTTCATTGGCGTTTGGTATTCCTGTGCAGTTCGACAAGGCACACATCGAAGGGATCGCCAAGCTCGCCTCGGAGGACATCAAACTCGCAGAGCGGTTAGGGTATCGGATCAAATTGCTGGGCATCACTAAACGCCGCACCAACGGTATTGAGTTACGTGTCCACCCCGCATTGGTGCCGAGCGCTTCTTTGCTTGCGAATGTCGAAGGTGCGATGAATGCTGTGCTGGTGCGCGGAGACGCTGTCGGTCAGACGCTTTATTACGGCAAAGGTGCAGGCGAAGAGCCCACGGCCTCCGCAGTGGTGGCTGACTTGGTCGATGTGACCCGTTTGCATACCGCCGATCCCGAGCATCGCGTCCCGCATCTTGCCTTTCAGCCAGATGCCATGGCCGATACACCGATCCTGTCGATTGAGGACGTGGTGACGTCGTATTATTTACGCATGACGGTGGCCGATCAGCCAGGCGTGCTGGCCGATATCGCACGGGTGTTGGCCGATGCGAAGATTTCAATTGGCTCCATGATTCAGCAGCCCTCTGATGCGGACGGTAGCGCTGACCTGATTTTCTTGACCCACGAAGCGCTTGAGCGAAATGTTAACGCCGCCATTACACGTATCGAGGCTCTTGCATTTGTCCGTTCGCGTGTGACCCGTTTGAGAGTGGAAAACTTGTCATGAAATACGTCTCGACACGTGGGGGCATGGATGCCTTAGCGTTTTCCGATATTCTGCTTGAGGGCTTGGCCCCTGATGGCGGCTTAGCTGTTCCTGAAAGCATCCCACAGGTATCTGCCCAGGTGCTTGAGTCTTGGCGGTCGTTGCCCTATCACGCACTAGCGACTGAGGTGTTGTCCTTATTTGCGACCGACATCGATCGTGCCACACTCGCCAAGATGACTGAGGCTGCCTATTGCAAGTCATCGTTCAAGACCGAAGCAATCGTACCTGTTCAACCTTTGTATGACGGCATGTCCTTATTACGCTTGTCTGAGGGCCCCACGCTCGCTTTCAAAGACATGGCAATGCAGTTTCTTGGTCAAGTTTTTCCACATGTTTTAAAACAACGTGGCACAACACTCAATATTTTAGGCGCCACGTCTGGAGATACCGGCTCGGCGGCTGAATACGCGATGCGGGGCAAAGATGCCGTGGCGGTATTTATGCTTTCTCCGCACGGTCGAATGAGTGCTTTTCAACGTGCGCAGATGTATTCATTGCAGGATGCCAATATTCACAACATCGCAGTCAAAGGCGTATTTGATGAAGCGCAAGATGTTGTCAAAGCATTGGCGAGCGATTTACCTTTCAAGTCCAAGTATCGTCTGGGCGCGGTAAATTCAATCAATTGGGCGCGCATCGCGGCTCAAGTGGTGTATTACTTTCATGGCTGGTTGCGTGCGACCTCTGGCCCCGGCCAAGAGGTCTCTTTTACCGTACCCTCTGGCAATTTCGGCAATATTTTGGCGGGCCACATCGCGCGCTCCATGGGGGTGCCGATTCGCCGTCTTGTGCTGGCAACAAACGAAAACAATGTCCTCGAAGAGTTTTTCCGCACCGGTATTTATCGGCCACGTGCCGCGGCGCAAACTTTTGCGACCTCAAGCCCTTCGATGGATATTTCACGCGCCTCCAATTTTGAACGATTTGTGTTCGATCTGGTGGACAGAGATGCCGAGCGGGTGGCTGAACTTTGGCGTGCGTTGTCTCGCGAGGGATATTTTGATCTCTCGAGTATGAAGCCTCAGCTAGAGAAAAAGTATGGTTTTGTCGCCGGTTGCAGTTCGCATCAAGATCGTTTGGCGACTATTCGGGCGGTGCATGCCCGTTCTGGTGTATTGATTGATCCGCACACCGCTGATGGAGTCAAGGTCGCAGCGGGCTTTGTCGAACCAGGCATTCCAATGCTGGTGCTGGAGACGGCATTGCCTGCCAAGTTTTCAGAAATTATCGAAGAAGCACTTGGCATGCCAGCACCGCTTCCACCGGGTCTGGAAAATATCGAGTCCTTGCCGCAGCGCTTTACTGTGGTGCCTTGCGATGTCGCCAGTGTGCGCGCCTACCTGACTGAACACGCGAGTACCTGACCCCATATGCAAATGCTGACTGCCTCGCACTTCTTGGCTGTAGCCCTTGGCGCTACAGCAGGAGCGTGGTTAAGGTGGCTGCTGGGCTTATGGTTGAACCGTCATGCGGATATGCTGCCTTGGGGTACGTTCGCCGCCAATATGTTGGGTGGCTATCTGGTAGGACTGGTACTGGGCGTCGTTGCGGCGCATTCTGAGTGGCCTCAG
Organism: Burkholderiaceae bacterium; assembly: GCA_023653055.1. Lineage (GTDB taxonomy): Bacteria > Pseudomonadota > Gammaproteobacteria > Burkholderiales > Burkholderiaceae_B > Zwartia. Next base: position 167,498 of record JAMNXR010000002.1, read on the forward strand.
TTTTGGCGGTTGTTATTGGTGACAGGTTTTCTGGGTGGGTTGACCACTTTTTCCACGTTTTCAGCTGAGGTGGTGGGTTTTATCGAAGAGGGGCGCTTGGGCATGGCACTTTCTTATGCCGGCATCAGTCTTGCCGGCTCGTTAGCGTTGACGTTTTTGGGTTTGCTGACGGCACATAGCTTCAGAGGTTAAACGTCTTTTTTAAGATCGCTGCCGCACCCAAGCCGCTGCGCACTGCACCTTCAAGAACGGCTGGATACCCTGTATCAGTCCAGTCACCCGCAAGCGCAATACGCGACCAGGGACTCTGATTAGAGGGTCTTTTCAGCCCGGGTACCGCATCAAATGTTGCCCGCTTTTCTACGATTAATCGTTGATATTTAACAGCGGGCATCGCGTTGAGATGGTCTGGGTGTTTCGCGCATTGCTCGCGAATTTGGGTGGCGATTGCTTCGACAAAACTTGCTCTGTCATGTTTTAAAAAATCGCTTGCATCGCTGATCACCACTGCAAGCTGTTTGTCATGCCCAAGGCGATTAAACACCCATTGCCCGACATGTCCTCGAGAGGGATCTTCGTCTAGCATCATCATGTTATGGGGCAATCGCCAATTGTCCTCAAGCTCGAGTGCAAGCGTAGCGATCGCACGATATTCAAAGCCCTCTAAGACGCGTTGCAAAGAAGTCTCTGATTGTTGTGATGACTGCATTTGCTGTGAAAACGCGTCTTCTGCGCTAGATGTGTTAAACAAAACACGTGCGGTTGCATAGGGCGGTATGGCCACCACGCACGCATCAAAATGCTCTCCATCAACTTCGACATGCGTGTCTGTGGCACGGACGGCGCGCACGATATGGCGATAGCGCATCGTGAGGTGTTCAGCCGCCGCGGCTGGCCATAGCGCTGTCAAATCCACGCGGGCAATCAGACAATCACTGGCATGACGTGGCCCGTTTAAGCTGTCACGCAGCACATTCAGAAAAAGCTGAGCACAGCTTTTTTCAATCGGTGTGTTCAGCGCGGCCAAACACAAGGGTATCCAAAGTTTGAGGCATACATGAGCGGATTGTTGCTGGCGGGTGAGGAGTGCAGAGACTGTTTCCAGCGGCCTAGCGCGCCAACCTGAGAGTCTGCAGCGCACCATCATATTGAGTGCCTTAAAGCGGTCCGCAGACGAAAGTCCTTTTGCGGATAACAGTGCCATCAAGGTATTAAAGGGGGCAGGCAGTGCAGGGGCCCGCATTTTAAAGCGACCATCCGCACTTTCAAGATGAAGGGGTTCGCGCAAGACTAGTGCATCTATTGTCCAGTTTGCTTGGAGTCGTTTGATGAGCGTCAAGGTTTCAGCATAGGCTCCCAGCATAAGGTGCTGACCGTTATCGATACGTCCCATATTGATGTCATCGACGCCGCGCGCGCGTCCGCCCGTCACGGGAGCCGCCTCAAAGACAGTGACGTGTGCGCCGAGGTCTTTGAGTGTGACCGCGGCTGCAAGCCCCGCCCAGCCCGCACCGATGACTGCGATGTTCAACTTGGATGGCTCGAACGCCTGATTTGTCTTAATACCCCTCGACCTGCACCGACAAAGTTTTTCCAGGCTAACCAAAATTTGCGAAGAGGGGTGAGAGAAATACGCTGATCGAGTACTTGCCACTGCTCGTGTTCGATTTCACCCAGCAAGGCATAGTAAATGGCCGCCATCATCAAACCTGGTCGTTGCGCGCGGCGATCACGTTCTGGCAAGGCATCAATCGCCTCGCGATACAAGTTACGTGCGCGTTGCGCCTCAAAGTCCATCAAGGCAGAAAAATTTTCAGAATACTGGCTGTTCAATACATCAGCCGCTCTCACGTTAAATTGTTGCAAATCGCTAATAGGCAAATAGATGCGCCCGCGACGCGCATCGTCGCCAACATCGCGAATGATGTTGGTGAGCTGAAAGGCAATGCCGAGCTTGCTCGCATATGTGAGTGTTGCGGGGTCCTGATAGCCAAAGATTCCGGCTGATAACTCACCCACCACACCTGCGACATGCCAACAATATTTTTCTAAGCCCGGCCAATCAAGATAACGTGTTTGATCAAGATCCATTTCCATACCATCGATAATGGCGAGCAAACGTGCTTGCGTCATATCAAACGGTTTTAAATGTGGTGCGAGCGCTTTTGTCACGGGGTGGTCAGGTTTACCCTCAAACATCACGTCGATTTGGGTGCGCCACCACGCCAGCTTGATGCGGGCGATCGATGTATCTGTGCATTCGTCCACCACATCATCGACCTCTCGACAAAAGGCATAGAGCGCCGTGATCGCCTGACGCCGCTCGGGCGGCAGAAACAGAAATGCGTAATAAAAGCTTGAACCGCTTTTCGCTGCTTTTTCTTGACAGTATTCGTTAGGGGTCATTGCATCAGGCTCTTAGGGCGCGCCAGCACATTAATACCCAATCATGGGCGTGTAACGTTGGGCGATGCCGGAAAACATCAAAACGGGCATTCTCGATTTTTTCGAGAATTCTGAGTCCACCCTCGATAATCAATCTAAGCTCAAGGCCGATTCTGCCAGTGAGTGTCCGACCAAGCGGACGACCAGAGTTTAACAAGTCGCGGGCGCGATCGACCTGAAATTGCATGAGTGCGCACCAGGCCGCGTCCGTTTGCGCCTGCCCGATGTGGCGTTCTGTCACGCCAAAGCGGATCAAATCCTCTTGGGGCAGATAAATGCGCTCTTTTTTCCAATCAATCCCGACATCTTGCAAAAAATTGATTAGTTGTAATGCGGAACAGATCGACGCAGACTGTGCCATTGAATCAGTATCGGTCGTCTGATATAGGTGCAGCATCAGTGTCCCCACCGGATTGGCGGAACGTCTGCAATAGTCGAGTAACGTGGCAAAGTCCGCATATCGTGTTTGTTGAATGTCTTGGTCAAACGCGGACAATAAGTCTAAAAATGGAGCAACCGGCAACGCATGCTGTGCGATCGTCTGGGCCAGCGGCTGAAAAAGGGCTGCGGGCGTTTGCCCCTCGGCGATCTTGTGGATGGCGTCTCGATACGTCTGTAAGGCGGCTAAGCGCTCGGCAGGCGGGGCATCCCCTTCGTCCGCGAGGTCATCCGCCCCGCGCGCAAAGCGATAGATGTCTGTGACCGCCCTGCGCAGACGCTTGGGCAGTAACAGGGAGGCAACGGGAAAGTTTTCGTAATGGTCAACGGCCATGTATCAATCACACTAGATTTCGTCTAAAGCGACGTTCAAAGTCAAAGTGTAGTGGTTCACCTCGTCGGGATTGGGGTTTTAGCAGGATATTTTCAGGTCTTTTAGGGTAAGCCCCTGCGTTAGACTAGAGGGAAGCGGTGCATTGTGCGCCAGAGACTTCCATGGCCAAAATCAAAACAATCTTTACGTGCTCTGAGTGCGGTGGCATCAGCCCAAAATGGTTGGGGCAATGTCCGCACTGTCAAGCTTGGAATACGCTTGAAGAGTCCCGTGATGCGGGTCTCTCAGGGCAGGCTGAGCATCGTTATGCGCCGCTGGCAGCGTCTGCGGCTTTACGGAGTCTGTCCGACGTCGAGGCGCTGGAGTTACCCAGAATTTCCACTGGTATTCCAGAATTTGATCGTGTGTTGGGTGGTGGGTTGGTGGCAGGCGCGGTCGTCTTGATTGGCGGTGACCCCGGGATTGGTAAGTCGACGCTTTTACTGCAAGCGCTGGTAGCGATGTCGGGCGAGCAAAGGGTCTTGTATGTGACAGGTGAGGAGTCCGCGGAGCAAGTGGCTCTGCGTGCCCGCCGGCTGGGGCTTTCGGGCGAAGGCGTTGATTTGTTTGCAGAAATTCGTCTTGAGGCGATTCAATCGGCGCTTCTTGAGCAAAAACCTGCGGTCGCAGTGATCGACTCGATTCAGACGATGTACTCCAGCGAGCTCTCGGCCGCGCCAGGTTCGGTCTCTCAGGTCAAAGAGTGTGCTGCCCAGCTCACCCGGCTAGCCAAACAGGCCGGTATCCCCATCGTCATGATTGGGCACGTCACCAAGGACGGTGCACTCGCTGGGCCGCGCGTGCTCGAGCATATTGTTGATACGGTATTGTATTTTGAAGGGGATACGCACTCATCGTTTCGTCTCATACGCGCCTTTAAAAATCGCTTCGGCGCGGTCAACGAACTCGGTGTGTTTGCAATGACAGATCGCGGTCTGCGTGGCGTCGCCAACCCATCCGCATTATTTTTGTCCCAACATTCTGCACAGGTCTCTGGTTCCTGTGTGATGGCCACCCAAGAAGGCACTCGCCCGTTATTGGTGGAGATTCAGGCCTTAGTGGATACGGCACATGTGCCCAACCCGCGACGCTTATCGGTAGGTCTAGAGGGCAATCGCTTGGCCATGCTACTGGCGGTGCTCAATCGACATGCGGGTGTTTCGACTTCCGATCAGGACGTATTTGTTAACGCAGTAGGGGGCGTGCGCATTACCGAACCCGCAGCGGATTTGGCGGTGTTGCTGGCTATTTTGTCTTCATTGCGAGATCGACCCTTACCGAAGGGTTTGTTTGCGTTTGGTGAGGTTGGTTTAGCCGGCGAGGTGAGACCTGCACCACGAGGCCAAGAGCGTTTGCGCGAAGCTGCAAAGCTCGGTTTTTCTGTGGCAATTATTCCTAAGGCTAATGCGCCGCGACAACCCATCGAAGGACTTGAGGTATGGGCGGTTGACCGACTTCAAGATGCCCTAGATAGGTTAAGAACATGAACATTCTGAGCGTGATTTTTAGACAAACATGGCGAGATGCCAGAGCAGGAGACTTGCGCCTGTTGGGCTTGGCCGTGGTGATTGCTGTGGCCGCGGTCACGAGCGTGGGATTTTTGGCGGACCGTGTCGGCCGCGCGTTGGAACGTGATGCGGCGCAAATGCTGGGCGCAGATCTTGTGGTGGAGTCATCCAAACCTATCCCCTCTACGTTTATTGCGCAGGCAAGAACCTTAGGTTTACGCACAGCGTTGGGTTGGCAGTTTCCCTCGATGGTGGGGCTCGATGGTCGTCTCGTGCTCGCGTCGATCAAAGGCGTCGAGGCCGCTTATCCGCTCAGAGGTGGACTCAGGACCGCGGAGGTGTTGGGTGGTCCCGAGCAACAAACGATGGTCGCACCCGAGGTGGGTCAGGCATGGGTCGACGCACAGGTGTTGGGACAGACTGGCTTAAAAATTGGCGAGACGATTCAGGTCGGAGATTTGAGTCTTCAAATTGCACGCGTCATTACGTACGAGCCTGATCGGGGTGCCCAGTTTGTCAATCTTGCCCCACGCGTAATGGTGCGCGCTGAGGACTTGTTACGGTCTGGATTGATTGCACCGGGCAGTCGAATTGGCTACAACTTTTTAGTCGCGGGCGATTTGCCTGCGGTCGATATGTTTCGCCAATGGCTAAGTGGCGCCATGTCGTCGGGTCAAAAGATTGTCACGCTCGAGGCCGGTCGCCCAGAGATTAGGCGCTCACTGGACCGTGCGCAGGAGTTTCTCGCTTTGGTTGCGATGCTCTCCGTCTTGATTGCAGCGGTCGCGGTCGCCCTTGGCGCGCGGCGTTTTGGTCTGCGTCATCGCAGCAGCATCGCCGTGATGCGTTGTTTGGGTGCAAGTCAGGCCAAGGTCACCACTATTTTATTGGGTGAGTTTGTGGTGACGGGTTTGTTCGCGTCGGTAGTGGGTCTGGCGCTGGGCTGGGGTGGACAGGCATTGATGGTGCAAGCGTTAGGCGGATTGTTAGGTGCAGATCTCCCTCAGGCTGGTATTGAGCCAGCCTTACAAGGTTTATTTGCGGGTCTTTGGCTATTGCTGGCATTTGCTTGGCCCCCACTCAATGGGTTGCGTCACGTGCCGCCCTCGCAAATCCTGCGCGCGCAACAGTCGTCTATTCCTTTGCAAAGTGTGATGGGTTATTTGATGGGGCTATCGGGCTTTGCGCTACTGATGTGGTGGGTCGCCAACGACATCAAACTCGGTATCGGTCTGGCTGTGGGATTTTTTGCCGCGGCCGCCTTGTTTGCAGGCTTGGGCATGCTGGTACTTTGGGCGTTATCCGGGTTGAGAGAACGTCTCAAATCTTTTCCCGTTTTGCGTTTTGCGTTGGCAGGTGTCGTGCGCCGAAGAGGTGCGACGATCGCACAAACGAGTGCGCTCGCGATTGGAATGATGGCGATTCTTTTACTGACGATTGTGCGCACAGACTTGCTCGCAGGTTGGCAGCGCACGCTCCCCGCTGATGCACCCAATCGTTTTTTGATCAATATTCAGACGGATCAAGTGCCGAGTATTGAAAAAGTGTTGAGTGAGGCCGGGCTGACGCAGGTCAGGCTTTCCCCAATGGTACGTGGCCGGTTTGTGGCACTCAATGATCGAACAGTCTCCGCTGCGGATTACGACAGCCCTCGGGCCCAAAGATTTATTGAGCGAGAGTTTAATTTGTCCTATGCCGATCGCTTGGCTGAGCCGGGACAGATCATCACTGGGCGCGACTTGAACGCTGACCGTCCTGAGGTGTCGCTCGAAATCGGACTCGCTAAATCATTGGGTCTCAAAGTCGGCGACACAATGGATTTTGATGTTGCGGGTGAAAATATTCGTGTCGAAGTCACGAGTATCAGGCGTGTCGATTGGGATTCGATGCGTGCCAACTTTTTTGCAATCACGACCCCCGCAGCGCTCAAGCAAGCCCCCCAAACCTGGATGACTGCCTTTTATTTGCCACCTGACCGTATCACTGTGACGCAAGAACTGGTCAAGCAGTTTCCTAATCTGACCGTTTTTGATGTGGGGGCTATTTTGAGTCAGCTCCAAAATATTCTCGACAAGGTCTCTGTGGCGGTCCAAGGTCTATTTTTATTTTCTGTGTTCGCAGGGGCCATTGTGTTGGCTGCAGCCTTATCGGCCACACGTGATGAGCGTGTCCGTGAGGCCGCGTTACTCAGAGCGTTTGGTGCGACCAGACGTCAGCTTGCAGGTGCGCAGCGCATTGAGTTGCTGGCGGTCGGTGCATTGGCCGGCTTGTTGGCGGCGAGTGGTGCATCACTCGCCGCGTGGGCGTTATCGCATTGGGTCTTTGAGTTTGATATGCGCCTCTCGCTTTGGCCTTGGGTGTTAGGCTTATCGGTGTGTATGCTAGGTGCATGGATAGCCGGTGCGATTGTGCTGAAAGGCGTGTTAAATACACCACCCCTCACCATTTTGCGACATCATGCCTAAGCATCCAGTTTTTTGGAGAACATCACCGCAATGACGCAAGCTGATCAACAAGCCAAGCCCGAAGGGCCTTCAATATTTGAGATCTTAGGGGGTGAACCGGGCATCCGAAGCTTGGTGGATCGTTTTTACGATTTAATGGACGTCGACGCAGATCTCAAGCGCCTGCGCGAGGTTCATGGTTCGAGTTTGGATTCGGCGCGCGATAAGTTGTTCTGGTATTTGTGCGGCTATTTTGGTGGACCGCAGCTCTACATCGAGCGCTTCGGTCATCCGCGTCTCCGTGCTCGGCATTTACCTTTTTCGATTGGCATTGTTGAGCGTGATCAGTGGTTGTTGTGCATGGCACGTGCGATGAAAGAGTTAGATTACCCAGAGCCTCTGTTAGATAAAATGCTTGAAATATTCTTTGGGGTAGCGGATTGGATGCGAAATCGTGACGGTTGAGTCCAGACTCGCGGATCGATGGTTTCGTGTCGATCAAGTCCTTGCTGAGCGCTGCGGCACTGAGGCATCGATTTGGGACTGTTTTGACCCTCTGACGTCTTGTCTGGATGCGCGTCCGGTCACGGCAGGGGGACGCGCGGCAGCCTGGTTTGTGCGCGCAGGTGGTTTTGATGCCGTACTCCGTCATTATCGCCGTGGTGGTCTGGTCGCCAAACTCATAAAAAACCGCTATCTCTGGACCGGATTTGCACAGACGCGATCCAGCCAGGAGTTTGATCTGTTAAGGACCCTGTGGCGTTTAGGTCTGCCCGTACCACGTCCCCTAGGCGCGGCCGCTTGGCGGCATGGTCTGACCTATCGGGCGGCCTTGTTAACGCAGCGTATCCCACACGCCAAGCCCCTTGCACAATGTACAGACCACGAGACTTGGAAACGTGCGGGGGCTGTGATCGCAGACATGCACCGGATGGGCGTTTGGCATGCGGACCTGAATGCTTACAACGTTTTGTTTGACGATCAAGCGAAAGTTTGGTTGATTGACTTTGACCGAGGGCGGTTGATGGCTTTTTTGACCCCTGCTCAGCGGGCGAGTAATCTCTCGCGGCTTTTACGTTCACTTACAAAGCTGTCATTGACGCAGCACCACCCCTACTGGTGCGCACTCCTCGAGGGCTACCAAGAGAGTTGGCTGGCCCCCGAGCTATTAGAATAGAACAATCCATCAAACGACTGACACAAAATAGGAATGCGATGCCTGTCAAACTTTACGGATTAGCCAAATGCAGTACCTGCATCAAGGCGCGGGCCTGGCTCACTGCCCAGGGAATCGCACATACCTTTCAGGATTACCGTGATATTCCCGTCGATCCCAAGACGCTCAAAGCATGGGCCAAGACGCTGGGTGGCTGGGAAAAACTGGTTAACCGTGCTTCGATGACTTGGCGCAATCTGGATGACAGTCTGAAAACGCCTGCCTCAGATACAGAATGGCTGTCTCTTATTAAGCAATATCCCGCCTTGATCCGACGACCCGTAACGGTGTTTGTCGATGATTCTGTCACCGTGGGTTTCAATGAAAAACGTTACGCTGAAAAACTAGGTCAAGCTTGATGGATTTAACCTCCCTCAATGACACCGCTTTCCTTTTGTCGCTCATTGCAGGTGCCACGTGTTTGGCAGTTCTGTTTTCACTGTTAGCGTGGTTACGTGCAGGGCGCGCGCAGGTCTCTCCAGCAGACCCCAGACTGGATCAAATTGTGGCAGGACAGGAGCGTCTTGAGCGAGGCCTGAGGACTGAACAAGCGGAAACGCACCGACAATTGCGCACTGAGCTTGCAGAGTCCTCGCGCGCGTTGAGAGTGGAGCTTGCGCAGAGTGACACAGAGTTTCGTGCCGCGATGGCGCGTGATGCCGCTGCCGGACGCGGCGAGAGTGCAGAGTCCCTCAATCGCTTTGCAGCTAGCTTTGCCGAACAATTACAAACCTTAATTCAAACCAACGAGCGTCGGATTGCCGAGCTCCGCGTGGCAGTAGAGGAGCGGTTGTTGTCACTGCAAACTGACAACGCCGCCAAGCTCGATGAGATGCGAAAAACCGTGGATGAAAAACTTCACGCGACCTTAGAGTCCCGTTTAACAGAGTCTTTCAAACAGGTGTCTGATCGTTTAGAGTCTGTCCAAAAAGGTCTCGGTGAAATGCAAACCTTGGCTGCGGGCGTCGGCGATCTCAAACGTGTGTTGACCAACGTCAAGACGCGCGGAACGTGGGGTGAGGTTCAGCTCGCCCGCTTGATCGAGGACACTATGACGCCCGATCAGTACGCACAAAACATTAAGACAGTTCCAGGAAGTGATGCGCAGGTTGAGTTTGCCATCCGCTTGCCGGGCCAGGGCCTCATGGATCAACCCGTATGGTTGCCGATAGACGCCAAATTTCCCAAAGAAGAATACGAGCGCTTGATGGATGCCCATGAAACGTCTGATCGTGACGGCATCAAGGCTGCGGGCGCCGCCTTGGCGCGCGCGGTCGAGCTACAAGCCAAAACCATCGTGGCCAAATACGTCTCACCTCCCCATACGACAGATTTTGCAATCATGTTCTTGCCGAGTGAAAGCTTGTATGCCGAAGTGTTGCGCCAGTCTGGCTTGCTCGACAAACTGCACGATTTGCGTGTCAACGTCGCAGGTCCTGCCAACCTCGCCGCCTTACTCAACAGTCTACAAATGGGTTTTCGCACCCTGGCAATCCAAGAGCGTTCCTCTGAGGTCTGGCAAGTGTTGCGTGCTGTCAAAACAGAGTTTGGTAAGTTCGGTGAGGCCTTGGCGAACGTCAAAAAATCTCTTGATAATGCCAGCAATAAAATTGGTCAAACAGAGACTCGCACACGCGTGATGTTGAGCAGCCTCAAGAGTGTTGAGGCGATGCCCGAAGATCAAGCGCGTGCTGTGTTCGCTTTAGAGTCCGAGGAGGCTGAGCCGCTCGAAACTGAGGATGTGCCGCCCGTAGAGACACACTCGCCGCATGACAAATAATTTTCACACAGGAATCCTCCATGCTTTCGCAACAAGATCTTAAACAGCAAGCCGCCGACGCTGCGTTGGCGCTGATCAAACCACTCTTGACGCCGCAGGCCGTGATTGGTGTGGGCACGGGGTCCACGGCTGACCTGTTTATTGATGGTTTGGCATCCTATCGCAGTCGATTCCGCGGTGCCGTCGCGAGTTCGGAACGCAGTGCCAAGCGGCTCACTGGATTGGGTATCCTTGTGTTGGATCTCAACGAGGTTCAGACCATGCCTGTTTATGTGGATGGCGCCGATGAAATCAATAGCCAGCTGCATATGATCAAGGGTGGTGGCGGCGCCTTGACCCGTGAAAAGATTGTTTCTTCTGTTGCCCAACAATTTATTTGTATCGCAGATGAAAGCAAGCTTGTCGACAGCTTGGGTCATTTTCCCTTGCCGATCGAGGTCTTGCCGATGGCGCGCGAAGCGGTTGCACGCGTCGCCCGTCAACTGGGTGGAAATCCTGTGTTACGTGAGGGTTTCATCACCGACAATGGCAATCAGATTTTGGATGTCCACGGTCTACAGATCACCCAGGCCTCAGAAATGGAACGGCAACTCAATAATGTGCCAGGCGTTGTGACAAATGGTTTGTTTGCCATCAGACCTGCTGATATCGCTTTGTTGGCGACTCAGCAAGGTATCCGTCGTTTGGGTTAAGTGCAAGCGAGGGACACGCGTGCTGATCCGCCCTTTTAAGCGGGAGGCGGCACAAAGCCTTGTGCTTCAACGTCGATATCTTCGAACAAGTGTTTTTCCATTTGTTCTTTGAGATATTTGCGCGCCCGCGCATCTGCGAGGTTGAGGCGATTTTCGTTGACCAGACGTGTTTGCACGTCTAACCAACCCTGCCAAGCTTGCTTGGAAATACTTTGCCAAATTTTAGTGCCCATCTCACCCGGGTAAGGAGGGAACTCTAAGCCCTCGGCTTCTTGCTTGAGCTTGAGGCATTGAACGGTGCGACTCATGTTTGTATCCTGTTTAAAGCGTATTTGATGTCATTGTAGGGCGTTTGAGGCGGCTGAGGTGCACAGTGTCCCAGTCCTCACAGGCGTTTGATAAAAATCAGACTATTACGGGAGCGGTTGTAATGGGCTTGCTTTTCTTTTGGCAGGTCCGCCACACCTCCCTGAACAAAGCCTCGCTTGATAAACCAGTGCGAGGTGCGGGTTGTCAGAACAAACAAACGCTTGGCACCATAGGCACGCGCACGAGACTCCATGTGCCGCAAGAGAATTTCGCCTTCGCCAGCGCCTTGCCATTCAGGGTGCACAATCAGGCACGCCATTTCCGCCATCTGATCTTTGGGATAGTCGATGAGGGTCGCACAACCATAAATGACGCCGTCATGTTCTAAAACCGTAAAGTTTTCGACCTCACGCTCAATGACAGCACGGCCACGCGGTACGAGCGTGCCGTCTTGTTCCAGCGGCTCAATCAATTGCAAAATTGCACCGACGTCATCAATCGTCGCCGATCGTAAATCATCCAAGGTGTCCTCGACCACCATGGTCCCTACGCCGTCGTGGGTAAAGATCTCAAGTAACACCACCCCATCCATGGAAAAGGGGATCAAGTGCGCTCGTGTCACACCCCGTTTAACGGCACGTGAGGCGAATTGCAAATAATAAGCCGTGCTTTCATCAAGCTCGCCCGCAGCCAGCAACGCATCCGCATCGAGGCGAGCGAGTTCGGTATCGACCGTGCCATCGGGAGACAGCACGCCCGGTGTTTCTGTCAGGAAAATGAGCTTTTCCGCACGTAGCTTGGTCGCCACGCTGGTGGCTAGTTCTTCCATGGACAAACTAAAGGCTTCACCTGTAGGAGAAAAACCGAGCGGTGAAAGCAATACGATCGAGCCTCGTTCGATGGCAAAGCGCAGGGCATCGACGTCAATTTTACGCACCTGACCCGTGTGCTTGTAGTCGACCCCGTCAATTATGCCCGTTGGACGCGCTGTAACAAAATTACCCGAGATCACACGAATTTGCGCGTGAGACATCGGCGTATTGGGCAGTCCCTGGCTGAAGGCGGCTTCGATATCCAGACGAATCTCACCTGCAGCCTCTTTTGCGCACTCCAGCGCATCGGCATCGGTCGGTGCGCGACCGCGATCAAATTGTTGGCTAAAGCCTTTCAAGCGGAGTTGTTCGTTGACCTGTGGGCGTGAGCCATGCACCAAGACGAGCTTGATACCCAGAGCGGACAACAAAGATAAGTCTTGAACCAAGGCGTTGAGTGCATTGGCGTGAACCAGCTCACCTCCAAAAGCCACCACAAAGGTTTTTCCTCTAAAGGCATGGACGTAGGGTGCTACCTCTCTAAACCAGCGGACAAACTGTGGTGCTGCAAATTCAGGTGCTTCCTGTGCGGAAACCGTGATCTCTGAACCGATATTTGAGGATTCCTGAGCGGATCCAATTTCTGCTTTTTTGGTGTCTGGCATGGTGGCTTGTGTTGTTAACCTCGTGAGCGCTGTGAGTATTAAAGATAAATTTTATAATAAGTATTACTCGGATTAAAAAATATGCTCGAATCAAAGCGCTTAGCCGACCTCAAGCCGGAAAGCGTCGTCATTTCCCAACGCCAGCCCCCCAAGATCGTCTATCCAGAGGATTTGCCGGTTAGCGCACGCCGGGAGGAAATCGCGCGCGCGATCACGGCCCATCAAGTCGTGATTGTGAGTGGCGAGACGGGCTCAGGTAAAACGACTCAGTTGCCAAAGATTTGCCTGGAACTGGGGCGCGGCCTGAAAAAAATGATTGGTCATACCCAGCCCAGGCGTCTGGCGGCCAGTTCAGTGGCTCGCCGCATTGCCGAGGAACTGCAAACGCCTCTTGGAGATTGGGTCGGCTACCAAGTTCGCTTTCAAGATCGCAGCAGTGCCCAGACCGCCATCAAGCTCATGACGGATGGCATCTTGCTGGCTGAGTCTCAGCGCGACCCATTACTCAAGCGCTACGACACCATCATCATCGATGAGGCACATGAACGCAGTTTAAATATAGATTTCTTGTTGGGATATTTGCGTCAGCTCCTGCCGCGACGGCCCGATCTCAAGCTCATCATCACGTCCGCTACGATTGACGCGGGACGCTTTGCGCGCCATTTTGCGGATAAAAAAGGAACACCTGCTCCCGTCATAGAAGTGTCGGGACGTTTGTATCCGGTCGAGGTCCGATACCGTCCTGTTTTCAACCCTGCGCTTGAGGAAGGGGCGGCTGGAGGCCCTGGACCTCAAACGGGGTTGTCAGAGCGTAGTTTGGCACGCGATGAAGAGCGAGACCTCATCAATGCGCTGGTTGAGGCAGTTGATGAGTGCGCGCGGGTAGGGCCGGGTGATGTGTTGGTATTTTTGCCAGGCGAGCGAGAGATTCGTGAGTGTGCTGAGGCCTTACGCAAACATCACCCACCTGGCACGCAGGTCCTAGCCTTATTTGCGCGTTTGTCTCAAGACGAACAAGAGGAAATATTTCGTCCACGCACGAGTGCGCGCCGAATTGTGCTCGCGACTAACGTCGCAGAAACGTCTCTGACGGTGCCAGGCATACGCTTTGTTGTGGATAGTGGTCTGGCACGCGTCAAACGCTATTCTTGGCGCAACAAAGTCGAGCAGCTGCGCATTGAGCCCATTAGTCAGGCTTCTGCCAACCAGCGAGCTGGTCGATGCGGTCGACTCGGGCCGGGCGTCTGTATCCGAGTCTATGACGAACAAGCGTTCAAAGATCGTGCGGCTTTTACGGACCCAGAAATTTTACGGTCATCACTGGCGAGTGTCATTTTGCGGATGAAGGCTCTGCGACTCAATGACATCGAGACCTTTCCGTTTGTCGATCCGCCCAGTGGTCGTGCGATTGCAGATGGTTACCATTTGCTGCAAGAGCTCGGGGCCATTGATCCAGATTCTGCCCAACCCGATGCACTGACGGAAACAGGCAAAAGCTTGGCAAAGCTGCCGGTTGATCCGCGTCTTGGCAGGATGATTTTGGCGGCACGCGATCAAAATTGTCTGTCCGAAATGTTGATCATTGCTTCCGCGCTTTCTGTACAAGACCCGCGTGATCGGCCTATGCATGCGCGCGAGGCCTCAGATCAAGCGCACGCAAAATTTTCTGATGATGCTTCCGAGTTTGTAGCCTACGTCAAGCTCTGGAACTGGTATCACGAACAGGTCAAGCACAAAGAATCACAGCGCAAGCTCGTGGCGCAGTTGCGCACACAATATCTATCGCCCTTACGCTTGCGGGAGTGGCATGATATTCACAGCCAGCTCATGGCCTTGGTGGGTGAGCAGGGGTGGCGGCTTAACAAAACCGAGGCAACCCATGAGCAGATTCACCTTGCGTTGTTATCCGGGCTGTTAGGGAATCTCGGTTTTAAGTCTGAAGAAGCGGGTCATTATCTTGGGGCACGGGATATTCGCTTTTTGATTCACCCGGGTTCCAAGCTTCTGAAAAAAGCGGGTAAGTGGATTGTGGCCGCCGAGTTGGTAGACACAAGCAAACTCTATGCGCGTTGTGTTGCCAAGATCGACCCCAAATGGGTTGAGCGCGTGGCCGGCCACTTGCTCAAACGCGCGTGGAGTGATCCTCGCTGGGAACGCAAGCTCGGGCAGGTTGTCGCCAATGAAAAGGCGACGCTGTATGGGCTGACCATTTATTCTGGGCGACGCGTGCATTATGGCCCGATTGCACCGGAGCAGGCGAGAGAGATCTTCATCCTACAAGCCTTAATTCCCGGGGATATCGATAGTCCTTTGCCGTTTCTTGCCCACAATCGCAAACTGATTGCGCAGATTGAAAAGCTTGAGCATCAAACGCGCCGACCGGATATTTTGGTGGATGATGCACTGATTCAAGCGTTCTATGACAAGTTGTTACCCGCAGACATTCATCAAACTGCAACGCTCGAGCATTGGGTCAAGGGCTTATCAAAAGAGCATGCACAACAATTGATGTTGACGCGGGATGCCTTGATGCGTCACGAAGCCGCAGGCGTCACTACAGAAGTTTTCCCAAAGTTTTTCGACTGGCAGGGCGTGCGTCTTGCCATCGACTATCATTTTGAGCCCGGTTCTCCCAAGGACGGTGTAACCGTGACCGTTCCGCTTTATTTTCTCAATCAAATTGATGCGGCACGCTGTGAGTGGCTGGTCCCTGGGATGCTCAAGGAAAAAGCACAACTATTACTCAAGTCATTGCCACAAAAAATCAGACGTCACTGTGTACCCTTGCCGGACTATGCGGCAGGCTTTTACGAACGTTGGTTTGACCGGTTGGAGCTTGCGACGTCCGGTCTCACCGAGGCCTTGATTCAGGATATTTGGCAGACGCTTAAAATTCGCCCCTTGGTCACAGACTTTAAGCCCGAGACCTTGCCTGCGCATTTGTTCATGTCGTTCAAAATTGTTGACGAACATGGTCGCATGCTAGCGGCGGGCCGAAACTTGGCGCAGATTAAAGCCGAGTTGGGCAAGCAAGCGCAGGCAACGTTTCAAAAATTCGCCACGCATGACCAGGAGGTCGCAAGCGTTTTATTGCAGGATGACATTACAGAATGGAGCTTTGGGAAACTTCCTGAGCTCATGGAGATTCGCCGTAAAGATCAAGTGGTGGTGGGGTATCCGGCTTTAGTTGAAAGAGGTGCAGCGTGTGCCTTGGATGTCTTCGATGATCCGCACGTTGCCCTACAGGCGCATCGACGTGGATTAGTGCGTTTATTTCGATTGGCGTTGCGCGAGCAGGTCAAATTTCTCGAGAAAAATCTGCATGAGCTCACCAAAATGAGCATGCTTTATCTTCAACTGGGCACACAAGAGCAGCTGAGAGACCAGATTATTGACTGCGCGTTGATTGGCGCCTGTCTTGCAGAGCCTTGGCCGGAGGATGCGCAGAGTTTCGAAGCCCGACGCCAAGAGGCTAAAACTAAACTCGGGTTGCTAGCCCAAGAGGTCGCTCGATTAGCGCTTGCCGTGTTAGAGGGTTGGGCGGCTGCGCAGCGCAAGCTGCCGCAGGCCAAAGCCAATGCGCAAACATACGCAGACATACAGCAGCATTTGTTACAGCTCGTCCCCGCTCGATTTGTCGTGGACACGCCTTATGCCCAGCTCGTCCATTTGCCACGCTATCTTAAAGCTGCGATTGCACGTATTGACAAGCTTAAGTCAGATCCGGCGCGGGATCTGCGACTCATGTCTGAAATGGGCCCTGTTTTGAGTCAGTACGCGCGGGCACGTAGCGCGCTCAAGGGGGCGCCCGATGCGGGTCTTGATGAGTTTCGGTGGATGCTGGAGGAATTGCGGGTCGCGCTCTTTGCTCAGGAGTTGCGCACCCCGATGCCTGTTTCTGTTAAGCGTTTACAGAAGTCCTGGGAAGCGATGCAACGCTGAGTCCGGCCAACGCCTATTTACCAGGCGATAAACAATACAATCGCCAATGAAATTAAGCCAAACTTAGTTGCTTTGTACGCGGTTCGGTTGGCTTTTTTGAACGCCCGGCGTTTTTGATCGATGACCCAGTGGTAGTGCGTGAGCTTGTTGACCCACCCGGTTTGATCGGTTTCAGCATTTGGCGAGCTCGCAGCCGACATAGCGACTTTGCCGAACCAGTGATTGAACGCTTCGGCCCATCGCCAAATGAGAGGGCGCTCAACATCGCAAAACAAGATAATGCGGTTTTGGTCTGTCTTGTTATAGGCATCATGGATGTAGGTTTCATCGAAAATCACACCTTTGCCATCGCGCCAGCTATGTCGAATACCATCCACATCGATGTAACAGCGATCATCGTTTGGGGTGACTAAGCCCAGGTGATAGCGTAAAGAGCCTGCAAAAGGGTCGCGATGGGGATTGAGTTGTCCGCCCGGGGGCAACTCAGCAAACATAGCCGCTTTGACCGATGGGATTCGGTTGAGTAGGGCAACTGTTTTGGGGCAAAGCGCGGCAGCGGAAGGGTGTTTTGCGTCGTACCACTTCAAGTAAAAGCGTTTCCAGCCATATTTGAAAAAAGAATTAAAACCAATATCATTGTGTAACTCAGGCGCTTTGATTTCTCGCAAGCTAGCCAAATGGAGCGCTTCGTCGCGGATCGTCTCCCAATTGTCCTCAAGAAGCTTGAGCTCGGGCATCTCGCTTGTCGAGATATAGGGCGAGGTGGGTACGCGGGAGGTCAGCACCATAAAGGCGTTAATCGGGGCCAAAATGATGGAATGGTCTAGCAATTGGCGGCCTAGCGGAAGCCTGACACGGCCACGGAAATGCGCAAAGAGCACCGCGGCAATCCACGAGACCAACACAATCCATTTCATACCTTATCCCATCCCAATGCGATGTGCAGCAAGGGTGCTGCGCTGGACCTCAGTCCATGACTCAGTGTAACTATATCTCACCGAACAATAGGTACAATTGACCTATGTCAGAAAGCGTTCAAACTCAACCCTTCGTTCACCTGCGCGTTCACTCCGAATTTTCGGTCGTGGACGGCACCGTTCGCATTCCAGAACTGATTGAACGCGTATCCCAACTCGGTCAACCAGCGGTTGCCTTGACCGACCTGTCCAACCTGTTCGGGTTGATCAAGTTTTACAAAGAAGCCCGTTCGGCAGGCATCAAACCCATTGCTGGATGTGACGTTTGGTTGACCAATGACGATGACCGTGAAAAACCCTACCGTATTTTACTGCTCGTTGCGAGTCGCGAGGGATATTTAGCATTATGTGAGTTGTTAACGCGTGCTTGGCTTTCGAATGCCCACCGTGGTCGGGCGGAAATGCGTCGCGAGTGGCTCTCGGGTGTAAAGGGCCTCATCGCGTTGTCCGGTGCCCGCGGCGGTGATGTCGGTCAGGCCTTGGCGGCTGGCAATATGGAATTGGCGCGTGCGTGTGCCATGCACTGGAAGCTTGAGTTTGCGGGCGCCTATTACATTGAGCTGCAGCGCACTGAAGCTGAAGCGGATCAGTCCTACTGCAGGGCTGCACTCGCCTTAGCTGCAGAGTGCGGGTTACCGGTCGTGGCCACCCACCCCGTTCAATTTTTGAGTCCAGAAGATTTTCATCCGCATGAGGCCCGCGTCTGTATTTCTGAGGGTGAAATTCTTACCAATCCGCGCCGACCGCGTCATTTCACTCCCGATCAGTATTTACTATCCACGCAGGCGATGGTGGAGCGTTTCAGTGACGTTCCTTCTGCGTTGGCCAACGCGGTTGCCATCGCTCAGCGGTGCAATCTGACGTTAGTGCTTGGACAGCCTCAACTGCCTAACTTTCCAACGCCTGAGGGTGTTTCCCTCGACGACTATCTGATTCAGCTTTCAGAAATGGGTCTCGAAAAGCGGATGTTGCAGTTATTTCCTGATGCCGAGGCACGTGCTCACGCCACACCCCAGTATGCGGCGCGTTTGGCGCTCGAGTGCCAGACCATTATCAAAATGGGCTTTCCTGGTTATTTTTTGATTGTTCAGGACTTCATCAATTGGGGTAAAAATAACGGTGTGCCCGTTGGCCCAGGGCGAGGTTCCGGTGCCGGTTCGCTTGTCGCCTATTCGCTCGGCATTACCGATCTGGATCCTATTCGTTACGACCTCCTCTTCGAACGCTTTCTCAACCCTGAGCGGGTATCGATGCCTGACTTTGATATCGATTTTTGTCAGGATAATCGTGAACGCGTGATTGAATACGTCAAGCAAAAGTACGGACGTCAGGCGGTTAGCCAAATTGCGACGTTCGGTACGCTTGGCGCGAAAGCCGTGGTGCGCGATGCTGGGCGTGTGCTGGACATGCCCTACATGTTGTGTGATGGTTTATCCAAACTCATTCCCCACAATCCAGCCGATCCCTGGACGCTCGCGCGTGCGCTCAAAGACGAGCCCTCTTTTAAAGCACGGTATGAGACAGAGGAAGAGGTCCGCGCGCTCGTCGATCTCGCGCGTCCCCTCGAGGGTTTGACACGCAACGTCGGGATGCATGCGGGCGGTGTATTGATTGCCCCTGGCAAGCTGACCGATTTTTGCCCGCTGTATTGTCAGCCCGGGCAGGAGGGCAGTGCCGTTTCACAGTTCGACAAGGACGATGTCGAAGCCGCTGGTCTCGTGAAGTTTGACTTTCTGGGCTTGCGTAACCTGACGATCTTGGACTGGGCCGTCCGTTTTGTGCGGGCCTTTAATCCGACGATGCGCGATTTCGACATCATGTCGCTTTCGCTCGAAGATCCGGCCACTTACCAAATTTTGTGCGACGCCAATACGACTGCTGTTTTTCAGCTCGAATCGCGCGGCATGAAAGAGCTGCTTAAAAAACTCCGTCCCAATACGTTCGAAGATATTGTGGCCGTGTTAGCGCTATTTCGTCCAGGTCCTCTTGAGTCGGGCATGGTCGATGACTTTGTCAATCGTAAGCATGGACGTGCTTCGGTTGACTATTTCCACACTGATCTTGAACACACACTTAAAAGTACGTACGGTGTGATTGTGTATCAAGAGCAGGTGATGTTGATTTCACAGATTATTGGTGGTTACTCCTTGGGAGGCGCGGATCTGCTGCGTCGGGCCATGGGTAAGAAAAAGGCCGAAGAAATGGCGGCCCACCGCGAGTTGTTTGAACAAGGCGCCATTAAAAAGGGCTATGACGCCAAGCTGGCCGTCAAACTGTTCGATTTGATGGAGCTGTTTGCGGGCTATGGCTTTAACAAATCTCACTCTGCAGCCTACGCGCTGATCGCTTACCAGACCGCTTGGCTCAAGGCGCACCATCCTGCCGAGTTTATGGCGGCGACGTTATCGTCCGACATGGATGACACCGCCAAGGTCCAGACGTTTTGGAGAGATGCTTTAGCGAACGGTATCAAAGTGTTACCACCTGATGTGAATGCGTCAGGTTACCGCTTTGAGCCTGTCTCTGACGAACACGCTGCGCGTGGTTTACCGCCACGTACGATTCGCTATGGCATGGGCGCAGTCAAGGGCACAGGTCAAGGTGCCGTCGAGGAAATATTACGTGCCCGCGCAGAGGGGCCTTTTGTTTCTTTGTTTGATTTTTGTCGACGGATTGATCGGCACTCTGTCAATCGTCGTAGTATTGAGGCGCTCATCCGTGCCGGCGCATTCGACCTCATCGAGACCAATCGTGCTGCACTGTTAGCTTCTCTGGCTACCGCCCTTGAGGCCGCTGAGCAGGCGGCCCGCAGTGCCAACCAAGTTTCTTTATTTGGCGATGATGGCGCAGATGTTGTCGAAAGTGAGCTCGCGCAATGTGCCCCGTGGGACCTGCATGCGCGCCTGTCCGAGGAAAAGGTCGCGCTTGGCTATTTTTTCAGTGGCCATCTGTTTGACGCGTGGCGCAGCGAGATCCGACATTTTGTGAACAAGCCGCTCAACCGTCTCGAGCCCTCGCGCGATTTGCAGTGGGTGGCCGGGGTCATCTCCGGACTCCGGACCATGATGACGCGTCGTGGAAAAATGTTGTTTGTTATCCTCGATGATGGCAGTGCTCAGGTCGAAGTGTCTGTGTATGCTGAAATGATGGAACAGCACCGTAATCGTCTGCGCGAGGATCAACTTTTGATCGTGCAAGCAAAAGTCACCAATGATGAATACTCCGGTGGTATGCGCGTCGTAGCAGAGCAGATCTACGACTTGCAACTCGCCCGCGAAGCTCGCGCCAAGGCGCTACGCATTCGACTCAATGGTAATGCGGATGCCGTCATGCTCAAACGTGTGCTCAATCCTTTTCGCGCTGCACCTGAAAATGGATTGCCTGGCACACCTGTAGAAATTCAATATGAAACGGGCTCCGCCGCGTGCATCATCAGGCTCGACGAGTCATGGCGGGTGAGGTTGTCAGACAGTCTAGTTGAACAGCTCGTGGGTTGGACCTCCGCAGGGGACATTGAAGTTGCATACAAGTAAAGACAAACCCTTGCGCATCATGCACTCCGAGGCGGCAACCAATTTTGGTGGTCAGGAACATCGGATTTTCAAAGAAATGCTCGCGATGCGGGAGGCCGGTCATTACCTTGAGGCGACATGTCAACCTCACGCAACGCTCAAGACGCGCCTTGAGCAAGAAGGTTTTGTCGTTCACGCCATAGAGATGGATGGGTATCGCAACCTTTTTCGCGCGGTGACTAAACTGCGTGGCATCTTAAACCAAGGTCGCTTTGATGTAGTCAATACCCATAGCCGGCGCGATACGATTATTGCCGCGACGGCAGGTCGTTTAGCCAAGGTCCCCCTGATTGTGCGCACGCGCCACTTGGCCAACCCTGTGAGATCCTTGCTTTCTTATACGTGGTTGCCGCATTGCGTGACAACGGATAGTGAATATGTGCGCAAGCAATTGATTGATAAAGGTGTATCTCCCGAGCGTGTTGAAACAATTTACACTCCTGTGCTTCCTAATACTACGGACGATCACTCGTCCTTGCGTGAAGAGTTAGGGTTGTCCGCTGATGCGGTCATCGTGGGCTGTGTGGCCGTGATGCGAGCGAATAAAGGCCACCGAGAGCTCATTCAGGCCATGGCACCTTTGTTTGCGCAGCGACCACATTTACATCTTGTCTTAGTAGGTTCTGGTGAGCCAATTTTTCAAGAGGTGTCGCAGCTTGTACAGCGCCTCAATTTACAGGGACGTGTGCATTTAATGGGTCGCCGCGAAGACATTCCTAATCTCATGGCGGGGTTTGACATATTTTGTCTGGCCACTCGGCTAGAGGCCAGCGGTATGGTGTTTCTGGAGGCTGCAAATGCGCGCTTGCCAGTTGTCGCAACGGCTGTCGGGGGCGTGCCTGAGATGTTAGAGGACGGTCTTACAGGGTTGCTCGTCAAACTTGATGACGTTGAGAGTCTCCAGAAGGCTTTATTGAAACTGATCGACACCCCCTCGTTACGCAAGCAAATGGGGCAAGCGGGCTATGACCGCATTTGGAACAATCTTGTCTCAGCGTTCACCCCCGAGGCGCTAGTGCGCCACACGGAGGTCTGTTATCGCACATGGTTGCATGGTAGAGGTTATGGGTTAAACAGGCATCATGCTTAGTATCAATAACCTTAGCCCAAGTGCTGTCTTGCCTCTTTCTGTGATTATTATCACCAAAAACGAGGCGCGCCATATCGCGGAATGCTTGCAGTCAGTGAGCTTTGCCAGCGAAATCATTGTGTTCGATTCAGGAAGTACAGACGGGACGATTGAGATTGCGCGTCAGCATGGCGCGGTGGTGCATCAGTCACCCGACTGGCCTGGATTTGGCCCTCAAAAAAACCGTGCATTGGAGGTTGCAACGCAATCTTGGGTGCTTTCCATTGATGCGGATGAGCGCGTAACGTCAGAGCTCAAACAAGAAATCATCGAGACCTTGGCGGCGCCAATGTGTGATGGCTATTTTGTCCCTCGATTGTCCGAGTTGTGCGGCCAGCCTATCCGACACAGTGGTTGGTGGCCTGACCATGTTTTACGACTGTTTCGGCGTCAGAAGGGTCGCTTTACCGAGGTGCCTGTGCACGAAAGAGTTGAGATCAACGGACCAACAGCCAAGCTCAACGCGTGTTTATTGCACTATCCCTACGAGTCCCTCGAAGCATTGATTCAAAAAATGAATCGCTACTCGAGTGACGCTGCGCACATGATGTTTGTCAAGGGTAAGCGGGCAGGGGTGTTGAGTATTGTGGGACATAGCGTGTGGACCTTTGTGCGCATTTATCTCTTGCGCCGTGGCTTTCTGGATGGGCGCTATGGTTTTGTTCTGGCTGCCACTGCCGCTGCAGGTAGTTTTTTTCGTTACTCGAAACTGATGATGTTGTGTCGAACGCATAATCGGCGCACAAACGTTACTGACAGTACAACGCGTTCGAGTCGTTCCAAATGAAGATTTTGTATACGAACTTTCATGGCGGTAATGGCGGCGGGCATGTCACCTATATCGTCAATCTCTTGAAAGGTCTTTCGGCTGAGCACACGTTGACGGTGGCATCTCCCGCCCCAAGCAGACTTTACCGATTGGCGGGTGAGGTGAAGGGCGTCAAACTTGTCCCGATGGAATTCACCACCCGCCCATCTTCTTGGCTGGGTGCGCGGTCCAGGTTAAGAAACTTATTAAAAAATGAGGGTTACGACATTGTTCACGTCAACGGCTCCGCGGATCACAAACAAGTCATGCTTGCATTGCTTGGTCTACGAAACCGGCCCCAAGTCGTTTTTACCAAACATAATGATCACCCCTTAAAAAGTGTTGGCCATCGCCTACGTGCGTCGCTGGCGACCAATCATGTGATTGCCGTGAGTGATTATGTATCGCGTAATGTACGAAACTCCGTTTATTATCGCTGTCCTATCACCACCATTCGACATGGTATTGATATCGAGCACTTTTCTCCTGTTTCGGCTGACGAAAAAACAGCGCTCCGTACGCGTTTTTTTGGAAATGCCTTACTAGAAAAAATCGTCCTCGGGAGTGCCGGCGGCACGGATCTTGAAAAGGGCTGGCTAGATTTGGTCACAGCGGTGGCTCAGCTTCCAGAGCCTCTGAAGTCTCGCTTTCTTGTGTGCGTGGCGGGTGATCAACCGAAGCCTGAATTGCTTGCCGAGGTTGCACGTCTTGACATGCAGTCCCAAGTCTTTTTTCCAGGCTTACTCGATGACGTTCGTCCGCTGCTCGCAGCGTGTGATGTAGGATTTGTACTGTCCTATCAAGAGGCACTGTCCTTCGCCTGTAGAGAGTTAATGGCACTTGGTTTACCCGTGCTCGTCACGCGAGTGGGTGGCTTGCCAGAAAACGTGATCAAGGGTGAAAATGGCTGGATCGTCGAGGTACGTGATGTTTCAGGTATAAAAGAGGTATTGCGACTCATCGCGGAGCAGCCCGAGCAGCTCCGCGAGTTGGGTACCGCAGCCCGTCTCCATGCTGAGCAATGGTTTAATCTGTCTGATTTTGCAGCTCAGACGCTGGCGATTTATCAACAATGTATTGCAGTCAGTCAAACACGTTCAAGAATTAAATGATGAACACAGCTATCCCGATTCTGATGTATCACCAGATTGATGTGCCTGCGCCACGTGGGACGCAGTTTCGTGGTTTGACGGTTCATCCCAAAAGTTTTGCCCGACAAATGCGGTGGATGCATCGGCTTGGGTATCGCGGCTTGAGCATGCGTGACTTGATGCCTTACCTGAGAGGGGAGCAGACTGGCAAAGTGTTCGGCGTGACCTTCGATGATGGTTTTCGCAATGTGTTTACGAATGCCTTACCCATTTTGACTGAGCTCGGTTTTACTTCGACCAATTATCTTGTCGCAAATCAGTTTGATGGTGGCAATGTCTGGGACGCGCAAAATAATGTCCCTTTCTCACCCCTCATGTCAAAAGCTGAGGCAAGAGCTTGGTCTCAGGCCGGGCAAGAGGTCGGCTCCCACACGCTAGACCATGTGCATCTGCCCGAGCTCTCACTCGATGAGGCGCGGATTCAAATGACGCAGTCGCGAAAAATTTTGTCTGAGACGGTCGAGCAAGCGGTCACCGCCTTTTGTTATCCCTATGGGCACTTTGATGCTGTGCATGCCCAGATGGCGTCTGAGGCAGGTTATCAAAATGCGACCACTACGCAACGTGGTTTGGCTGGACCGCAGGATGGCCCTTTTTTGTTACCAAGGGTGGGGATTTGGCGCTCCACGCATATGCTGCGTTTTTTTCAAAAATGTTTGACTGGTCACGAGAATCGTCGCCGTGGCTGAACGTTTGCGCATTGCGCTGATTACAGAGCGGTTTGGCCAAAAATTTGGCGGTGCAGAGGCCTACGCGGTGCATCTTTTGAAACAGCTGGCGCCTCATCATGATGTAACGGTGATCGCCAGAGAGTTCGCACATGAACTTCCCGTCAAGGAGGTCCATGTAAACAAATGTCAGGGTTGGCCCAGCTGGATTCGAGCGCTGCATTTTGCGTATTGGAGCCGCAGACTGACAAAAAATAAAACAAGCTATGACGTGGTACATACCCATGAGATGGGGCCTGCAGGCGATATCCATGTTGTGCATGTTGTACCTGTCAAGTTTCGTCGTTTCCATATGCAGTCACGATGGCGCGGCATCTTGAGTTGTTTGGAACCTCGTACTTTGGCCTATCTTTGGCTTGAGGCCGCTTCAGTGCGAAATGGGCTTGGCCGTCAGGTTGTCGCGGTATCCCCTAGTGTCCAGACGCAACTGTGTACAGCCTACCCTAAGCTTGACTGTATTGAAATCATTCCGCCCGGAGCGCAACCTGTGACGGTCCCTCTCACCACCCGTACGCAGCTCCGCGCTCAATTCCGCGCGCAGTTCGGATGGGCGCAGACCGATATTGGCTGTTTGCTCGTTGCCCGCAATCCCTTAAGAAAAGGCCTTGCTGCGGTCTTGCAGTCCTTGGTTGAGTTGCCAGCGCATTACAAGCTCGCCGTTGTGGGGGCCGATGCGCCTGCTCGCCAATATTTGCAACACAATCATCCGGAGCTGTTAGAGCGGGTGACGTTGTTAGATCCCGTCACCGACGTTTCTCCTTATTATCAGTGCGCTGACATTTATGTGCACCCGACACTGCGTGATAGTTTTGGAATGGCGCCACTGGAGGCGATGGCATATGGCTTACCTGTCGTGCTGAGTGCGGCGAAGTATTGTGGTTTTGCTGCTTTTGTACAGCACCAACATGATGCTTGGGTATTAGAGGATCCACATAATGCCAGTGCGATTAAAGCGGCTTTGCTCGCGCTCGATCCTCAGCAGGGGCTAGGCATGCAGATTGTGCAAAGAAGTGCCGACTTGGTGCAAGCTTTTTCATGGGAAACCGTGGCAAAGCGTTACGAAGCACTCTACCTCGCTGTCGTGCGTGAGCGTAACGCTATTTAGATCCAGCCTCGCACCCAATAGCCAAACAGGCCTAGATACTCTTTGATAATCGTCCGGCTCGCTTCGAGGCTCCTGAAGTGGGGACGCCAGCGCTCGGGTGGATTGTTTTGCGGCAAAATAATTTGTGGTGCCCCGCTGGCTGCGGTCACTTGAATGCCTCTTTTTTGCAAACTCGCAGCCGCTCTGGGCATATGGAGTGCAGAAGTCACCAACAAGGCGCTTTTAAGCTTTTGACCACGCATGATGATGTCAGTAAAGCGTGCATTCTCATAGGTATTACGACTGTTATTTTCTAATAGGATTGCCGAGTCTGGAATCCCGCGTTGCCTCAACATTCTGGCAATTATTTGCGCTTCGCTGACTTTGCCGTCAAGCGCACTGCCAGAAATCAAAATTCTGGGCGCCCGTCCAGCCGCGTAAAGTGCTTGGGCCAAGTCAATCCGATCAACAGCCGTCGCACGGTGATACGGCTCGAACCAATTTGCTCGATTCGCCTGCGTATTGCCGCCAAAAATTACGATCACATCAGCCCGAGGTAAATCACGTGGAAGTTTGTAAGGGTGTTGCGACTCGAGCCGACCACCCAGATAAAGTGAGGTGATTGGGAGTGACCACGCCAGCACCCATGCCAAACCGACAACGATTAAGAAAATACCCGTCAAGCGTTGTTTCAACGCGATGAGCACCAAGGCCAGCGCGATGAAAAGCAGGCATAGACTGGGTGGATAAAGCAGAATATTCGAAAAAGGAATGGACGAAAGCAAAGGAGTTGACTCAGGGTTTTGCGGTCAATAATAGTTGCACACGGGTAACGGCTTCACCCGCAGTTGGCCAAGAGCCATTTTGCCCCATATTGCAACTCTCGGGGTTCCAAGGGCCTGTCTTTTTGGCATCAGTCACACCGAACAGGGTCAGTTGTCGCGCGCCCGCTGCTGCGCACAAGTGCGCCACGCCCGAATCGTTACAAATCACCAGAGACGCCATACGCGTGAGCGCACAAAAAGCGCCTAAATTAACGGGTCGAATCAGACCGACCGTTGGCGCTGCGCGATTGGCGGCGGCTTGTTCGTGCTCGGGCGGGCACATTGCCACTTTGATCCGATTATTTTGCAATACCCGTGCCAGCGCATCGAAATGTGGCCAGACCTTCTTTTGACCGCGGTGTTGACCAGTTGCCGTTGGGGCAATGAGTACAAATTGACCTGTTTTTAAGCCCGCCTCTCTCAGGACAGCGGCAGCCGATTGCTTATGTTCATTTGTGATCGGTAAGTCAAGCGTACGCGCTAACGATATCTTGCGCGCATCAATTCCCCAGCTGCTGAGCGCCCGTTGTGTCAGCTCAAACCAGGCCTCTACGGCATGCATCGGTTCGGTAGGCTTGCGATAAGCCCATTTGAGCAAGAGCGACCTGCCGTCATCCCGCCAGCCAGCACTGCGGATACCCGCTAGTTTGAAGGTTAATGCGCTTGAAAGTGAGTCTGGCATGAGTAAGCCGAGTTGGTGCGACGGATGTTCCCGCCGCCACTGGCGTAACGCTTGGACATTGGTCCGAATCGAATCCGTCATCTCGATAAAGCCCTCCAGTTTGAGGCCTGCGAGTAAATCCTTAGCCCAGTCGCGGGCACACACGACAACAGGGATCCCCGCCTGAGTCAATAAGTGGAGTGCAGGCAGGCACATACAGACATCACCGATCCAGTTTGGCAGGCGTATCAAAATAGGCGTCGAGTGTTTATTTAAGTCTTGCGCAGTCATGTTGAGGTCAATTTGTGTTGAGGGGCTAAGACGTTGGTGACGTCGGGTGGCTCAGACGAGTAAAATCGTAAAATTATCTGATTTTAGAGCCTCATTTTGACTTCACCCGCCGAATCAGCACCTGTGCCCATTCAGTCGTTTAAAAACAGTCTGTGGACGCGTATTTACAGTCGCGTCGGCAATTACTGGAAAGGACTTGCTCTCGCGATATTTTTTATGGCGGGCGCTGCTGCCACGCAGCCCACGTTGGCGGTCGCAATGAAGCCGTTGCTGGATGAGGGTTTTTCGGGCGGCAAGCCCGAGTACGTCTGGCAAGTCCCTATAGTAATTATCACGTTGATTTTCTTTCGTGGGGTGTGTAACTTTTTCAGTGACTATCTGCTCGCCTGGGTCGCCAATAACGTCTTGTTGGGTGTCAGACGCGATATGTTTGAAAAATTGCTCACCATGCCTGATAGCGATTTCAAAAAAGGCGATACCGGTCGCTTACTTAATCGTTTTACGGTCGATGCCGGTAATGTGACAAGTTATGCGACCGAAGTCTTAACGGTGATTGTGCGAGAGTCACTCGTGGTGATTGCGATGATAGGTGTGTTGCTCTATATGTCTTGGGAGCTCACATTGATCATTTTGGTGACGATGCCAGTTTCAGTGTTGATCTCCCGTTCTTTTATCGCTCGGATGCGTCGAATCAATCAAGATACGGTCAACATGAATGCTGAGTTGACGCGGGTGGTGAGTGAGGGCATCGATGGTCAACGGGTCGTCAAGCTATTTGACGGATATGAATTCGAACGCAGCCGTTTTTCTTATGTGAGCGGACGCTTACGGCGTTTTGATATGCGCGCAGCGACTGCTGATGCCGCAATGACGCCAATCACTCAGGTCATTATTTCATTCGCCGTGGCGGCAGTCATTGCCGTGGCGCTTAACCAAGCCAACGCAGGGACGCTTACCGTCGGAAGTTTTGCGGCGTTTATGGCTGCCCTTGCACAAATTTTTGATCCCATCAAACGCCTGACCAAGGTCGCAGGACGTATGCAAAAAATGCTGGTGGCGGCCGAAAGCGTGTTCACACTTGTCGACCAACCTTCAGAGCCCGAGACCGGAACTGGCCGTTTCGAGGGTAGGGCACAGGGCCGCGTGGAGTTTCGCCAGGTTTCGCATCGCTTTGCTGATGCGCAGACGGATACCCTTTCAAATGTTTCGATCATTGCTGAGCCGGGACAGACGGTTGCTCTGGTCGGACGCTCTGGGAGTGGCAAGACAACCTTGGTGAACATGTTGCCGCGTTTTATTTCCCCCTCGACAGGCGAGATCCTGATTGACGGACGCGACATCAATTCACTGAATCTGCGCGCAATGCGCGAGCAGTTGTCGCTTGTGAGCCAAGATGTTGTGCTCTTCGACGATACGATTGCCGTCAACGTTGGTTATGGTGCCCTCCATGAAGCTTCAGAGGCAGAAATTCGAAGTGCGCTAGCGGCCGCCAATCTTTTGGAGTTCGTTGAGGGGCTCCCCCTAGGATTGCAAACGCCTGTGGGTGAAAATGCGACGCGCTTGTCCGGCGGGCAACGCCAGCGGCTTGCGATTGCGCGTGCGTTGATTAAAAACGCACCGATTTTGATACTGGACGAGGCCACATCGGCGCTCGACAACGAATCTGAACGCCAAGTTCAAGCTTCACTTGAAACGTTGATGGAGGGCCGAACGACACTCGTGATAGCCCACCGCTTGTCTACCGTTCAAAATGCCGACATGATCGTTGTGATGGATCACGGCAAAGTCGTGGAGCAAGGCTCACACAGCGAGTTGCTTGCCCGAGGGGGCGCGTATGCCGCACTCTATCAAATGCAATTTCGCGAAGAGTAGGAGTCACTTGTGATGTCGCAGCGTCCCCTTATGCTTTCTGAACAACTCGCCGATGCGGCGCTGAAGCGCTTTGGCGAGTCTTTGCACATCCCTCCTGATCTGCCGGGTGCAGATGAGTTACTTCGAATGTTGACGCATAGTTCGCATCGCAAATGGACCCATCAGGCTGTTCCTCAAGACCTTCTTCAGTTGTTATTTGCTTGCGCGCTCTCGGCCCCTTCAAAGTCTGATTTGCAACAAGCCGACATCGTGCATGTAGTCGAGCGCGCACGCATCAAGGCGATCGCCGATTGGATTCCCGATATGCCTTGGATCAATGACGCGCCTGTTTTTTTGGTGTTTTGCGCCAACAATCTCCGCATCCGTCAAATCGGACAATGGCGCGGTAAACCTTTTGCCAACGAACATCTCGACCATTTTATGAATGCTGCGGTCGATGCCGGCATTGTGATGGCGCAGTTTATCCGCGCGGCAGAAGCGGTTGGTCTGGTCACAGTACCGATCAGTGCGGTGCGAAATCACGCCGATCAAACCAGTGCGTTGCTAGGGTTGCCTGATGCGGTATTTCCCGTAGCAGGTCTTTGTGTCGGTTATCCGCTGGAGTCTGGACGCATCATGCCACGACTGCCTCTGACCGTTACCACGCATACGGATCAGTTTGACGATTCAGGGCTCAAGGACCACATTGATGCGTACGATGCACGTCGGCACGCATTGTTTCCACTTCGCAGGCAGCGCCACGAAAAAATCTATCCGGATGCAAAATTAAATGGCTGGTCGGAGGATAAAGCCCGTCACTATTCTGTTGCAGAGCGGGCGGATTTCGGCGCATTTATACGAAATAAAAAATTTAGTTTGAAATAAAAAATATAAAACACAGCCAAACAATAGAGGAACCGAACATGACTGAAAAAATAACAAGCGCGCAGCCAAGCGCACAATCCAACACTGCTTCAGTCCGTCAGGCTGAGGACATTCAGATGCTCGCGAGGTTAGCGGGACTCGAGGGCGCGCTGGCGAGATTTCCAGAAGATGTCGTCACCGCCGCCAAAACTGCTTTAAATATTCGCGCTGCGTTTCAAGCCCCCGTCGACAATACTGCCGAGCTTTGGCCTGTGATGCAGGTGAAGTCATGATGCACTGGATGACCGCTTCGCAAATCAGCCAAGCGTATGACGCAGGCACGCTTTCCCCGGTAACGGTGGTCGAAGCCTTGCTGGCACGCATTGACGCCCTTGAGCCTCAATATCACGCCTTCATTCAACTGGATCGCGAAGCCGCACTCCAAGCTGCGCAGCACGCCGAGCGGGCGTTCAAGGCGGGAAAGCGTTTGGGTCCGCTTCATGGGATTCCAGTCGGGATTAAAGACATCATCGATATGGCGGGTGAGCGAACCTCTTGTCACTCCAAGGTCATGCTTGAGCATCGTGCGGTTGAGGATGCGCCTGTCATCACAGCATTACGTGCTGCAGGAGCGATTTTGCTGGGTAAATTAGCCTTGCACGAGTTTGCAATTGGTGGTCCCTCTTTTGACTTGCCGTTTCCTCCGGCTCGTAACCCCTGGAATATTGCACACCACCCCGGCGGCTCGTCCTCTGGCTCCGGAACTGCGCTTGCGGCGGGATTTTTGCCCCTTGCACTAGGGACCGATACCGGTGGATCCGTGCGTCATCCTGCCGCAGCATGCGGTCTGGCAGGTCTCAAGGCAACCTATGATTTGGTCTCAAGACAGGGTGTGTATCCGCTATCGATGTCGCTGGATCACGTGGGACCGATGGCGCGTACGGTTCAAGATGTCGCACTCTTGCTTGACGTGATGGCGCAAACATCAACGTCTCCACAGGCAACCAAGCCAGTGTCTTACACCCGAGATCTCAAGCTGGGCGTTAAAGGCTTGCGCATTGGATTTATTCGCCATTTTCACGAAAAGGACGAAATCGCCCATCCTGATGTGACCCGCGCCCTCGATGAGGCATGCGAGGTCTTTCGCACACTGGGTGCAGAGGTCAAGGACATCACCTTACCGTCGCTGCAGGAGTTTAGTGCCGCCCAGAAAATTATTTTAATGTCAGAAGGCTGGGCGATCCATGCGCGAAATCTACGCGAACGCCCTGAGGACTATGCAGAAATGTCCAGACGCAAGCTGTTGTGCGGTGCTTTTCTTAGTGCAGGCGATTACGTTCAGGCCATGCAGATGCGCGGTGCGCTCATTGATCGCGTCAACCAGGCCTTCGAAAACGTGGATATTTTGCTGGCGGCGAACTCTTTAGATCCCGCTTGCAAGATTGATGATGTGAAAGAGGTGGTGCGTACCTATACCCGACAGGCGCGCGTTCCGTTTAACCTCACAGGACATCCTGCCTTGGCAATGATGAGCGGATTATCGAGCACAGGCTTACCCGTATCTTTGCAACTCATTGGCAAAAACTACGATGAGGTGACTGTGTTGCGAGCCGGAGCGGCTTTTGAACAAGCCACCCCGTGGCACACGATGCATCCTGAGCTTTCCTGATGTAGGCCTTTTGGTCCCAGCGCATTAAACGCCGTTCAGGAAAGTTCTTGTCGTACGATCTTTGCGCCTTCGGCGAGCGCACGCAGCTTACCGAAGGCAACATCCCTCGGTAAGTACTTCATGCCGCAATCAGGCGCAGGAATCATATTTTCTGCAGCAACGTATTTCAAGCCCGCACGAATACGCTCGGCTACCACCTGAGGCGTCTCAATGTTGTGTGTCCCCAGATCAAGAACACCCAACATGATTTTCTTTCCCGCAAGATCAGTCAGTACGCCCAAGTCCAGTCGTGGTTGGGCGGCTTCGATAGAAATTTGCTTTGCAATCGAGTCGCCCAGGCCTGGTAAAAATGAATAGCCAGTTGGTTTCTGCCCTTTGACAACCGCGGCATAACCAAAGCACAAATGCACAATGGTTGGCACCGTGATGCCTTGCAATGCGCGATTAATCGCTTTGACTGCATACCTTTTGGCCGCCTCTGGATCATGGCGCAGCCAAGGTTCATCGAGTTGAATGAAATCCGCGCCTGCGGCTTGTAGATCGAGTGCCTCGGCATTGACCGCCGCAGCAAAGTCCATCACCATTTCTTCGTCGTCGGCGTAGAACTCATTCTTTGCTTGTTGACCCATTGTAAAAGGACCAGGCAAGGTGATCTTGGCGAGACGGTCCGTATTTGCTTTTAAAAACAGCAAATCCCGAATTTCTACAGGATGCGTGCGGACGATTTTGCTCACAACCCGCGGAACAGGCGTTTTCAATCCGGCTTTGGAGGTAATGATGGCTGGGGTGTCGCCATCAACGCCTTCGAGCTCCATTGCAAAACGGTTTGAATAACTCTCTCTTCTGATTTCGCCATCAGTAATGATGTCGATGCCAGCGCGTTCCATATCTCGGATTGCCAGAACCGTCGCATCGTCTTGCGCTTGTTCAAGCCTTTCTTCTGGAATGCGCCACAGCTCATGTTGACGCGTACGTGGCACCCCCTTGGACAATTGCTCGCGATCGACCAGCCAGTCAGGTTGTGGATAGCTGCCAACTACCGTAGTTGGCAGCAGCATTGCAGGTTGCGCTTGTTTCATTATTTAGTTAGCACTGGCGCCGGAGTCTTTGACAATCTTGGTCCACTTGGCTAGTTCGGTGACAGTAAAGTCGTTGAACTGTTGCATCGTCATCGGTGTGATGATCAGGCCAAGATTTTTAAAACGCTCTTGCACCTCAGGATCCGCCATGACTTGAGTGGTCGCGGCGTAAAGCTTGTCCGTGACATCTTTAGGCATGCCTGCTGGTCCAGCTAGACCCCACCAAGGGCGAAGATCATAGCCTTTGACGGTATCACTGATGGGAGGGACTTCTGGCGCAATGGGACTACGCTCGCTAGTCGCGACACCGAGGGCACGGAGTCTGCCGTCTTTGACATGCGGATAAATCACAGGGACATGATAAAAAGTCATCGAAACAGTGCCTGCAAACAAATCTGTAAAGCCTTGATTGATGTTTTTGTAGGGCACATGCTGAATGTCGATACCCGCCATGGTTTTAAGCAACTCGCCCGCCATGTGAGGTGAGGTGCCAGAGCCTGCAGAGATATAGGTCAACTTGCCTGGATTTTTTTTGGCATAGGCAATGAGCTCTGCCATATTGGTAGCGGGAATCTTGGGATTGATCGCTAACATGTTTGGTGCTGCAACCATCAGTGCGATGTGTGTGAAGTCTTTGATGGGATCAAAATTTACATTTTTATAAAGCGATGGGTTGGTGGCGTGCGTTGCACTGGTCGAAAAAGTCAACGTGTAGCCATCGGGCGCAGCACGCGCCACGGATTCGGCGGAGATGTTTCCGCCAGCCCCCGCTTTATTGTCGACAATAATATTTTGACCGAGTACTTTGCCAAGTTTGTCAGCATAGACACGTGCGATGACGTCAGTTGTCGTTCCAGCAGAGTAGGGCACTACAAATTTAATCGGTTTGTTTGGGTAGGTTGATTGCGCCTGAACAGCCGAAAAGCTCAGTACGCCTGAAAGTGCAAGTGTGGCCAGCCCGAGCGTGCGAGCCATGCGTGAGGGTGAAACCTTTTTCATATCCTTCTCCTATAGATTTGTCTGATTTCTTTTTATAAAGCTGAAAATTTTTGACAACACTTACTGATTCTATCCCTCAAGCACGCTCAGTGCGCACCCGCGTATATCCCTATGATCCTGTATTGACAATTAGAAAATAGTCTCCCGCAATCTTATAACTTTCATGTCAGCACAATGTCATATTGCTCTTGCGTGTAATCCGTCGCCACTTCCAGATAGATTTTTTTACCAATAAAGTCGCCTAACATTGCGAGGTGCTGACTCTCTTCTTCTAAAAAGAGATCGATCACACCCTGCGAGGCAAGGATGCGAAACTCGCGTGGATTAAATTGCTTGGCCTCGCGCAAAATTTCTCGCAAAATGTCATAGCAAATGCTCTTGTTCGTGCGCACGTGGCCACGACTTTGGCAGGTCGGGCAAGGCTCGCACAATTGGTTTGCAAGCGAATCACGCGTGCGTTTACGTGTCATTTCAACTAAGCCCAGTTGTGTAAAGTCATTCACAGTCATGCGTGTGCGATCAAATGACAGTGCTTTTTTGAGTTCGGCGAGTACCGCATCGCGGTGCGCTGCATCATCCATATCAATAAAATCTAGGATGATGATGCCACCCAAATTACGTAACCTAAGCTGGCGGGCGATGGCCTGTGCGGCTTCAAGATTGGTCTTGAAAATGGTGTCGTTAAAATTTCTTCCGCCGACAAACCCACCTGTATTGACGTCTACCGTCGCAAGTGCCTCAGTTTGGTCAATAATCAAATAACCACCCGATTTGAGGTCGACTCGCCTCGCAAGCGCGCGTGCGATTTCTTCCTCTATGTTTGCTGTATCAAAAAGCGTTCGCTCGCCGCTGTAGTGTTTGATGCGTTCAACAACCGATGGCGTATAAATCTCCGCCCAAGTTCTCAGCTCTGTGGTGACGCTTCGTGAGTCAATCAAAATCTGGTTTGTTTCGGGGGTCACCATATCTCGCAGCACACGCTGGGCAAGGGTCAGATCTTGGTGAAGCAGACTAGTAGCGGGCAAGGTCCTCGCGCCCTGTTGCACGGTAGCCCATATTTTTTTGAGATAGGCCAGATCCGCCTCTAGCTCTTGATCGTTCGCGCCCTCTGCTTGTGTACGCACGATAAAGCCGCCTTTTTCTTCAGAAGGGACTAAGGCTTGAAGGCGATCCCGCAGAGCCTGCCTATCCGCCTCTGACCCTATTTTCTGAGAAATGCCAATGTGTGGCTCATGTGGGAGATACACCAGCATGCGACCTGCAATGCTGATTTGGGTGGAAAGTCTGGCACCCTTGGTGCCGATAGGATCTTTAATGACTTGAACCATCAGGCTCTGTCCCTCAAAGATGAGCTTCTCGATAGGGGTGGGGGGCGTGCCGAGCGCGCGCTCGGAGCGATTTTCCCTGAGATCTGCAATATGAATAAACGCAGCCCGTTCAAGTCCAATCTCTACAAAGGCACTTTGCATTCCCGGCAACACGCGCACTACCTTGCCCAAATAGACATTACCCACATGGCCTCGCTGCGTGCTGCGTTCTATATGGAGCTCCTGCACGGCGCCGCGGGAGACAACGGCCACACGTGTTTCAAAGGGGGTCACATTAATCAGAATGTCTTCAGTCATTTTGCTCAGCTTGGGATAGTACGTAAGTAGTTGTGCTATAGTAGCGGGCTTGGCTTTTGAAATCTTTAAAAAACCAAGTCTGCGTGTGCGGTGCTATGTTTAACTCAGTACTGTACGCAACGAAAAAGTGGCGTTGTTTAGTTTCTGGTCATTTCAGTATCGAGTTGTCAGCAAGATTAATTGCAAATAACTTGAAACTAATTTGACACGGACAAAAAACTCCTTCATAATCTCGTTCCTCTGCTTCTGGCAAATAACCAAAAGCAAGTCGCAGAGTAGGCAGTAAATAGCTTTACAAAACAGCAGTACAAAATTTAGTACCTTGTTCTTTAAAAATTTGACAACCGATAAGTGTGGGCGCTTGGAATGAGTGTCGCAGGTTGTTTGTCTGTAACAGGACAAGCAA
This sequence comes from Burkholderiaceae bacterium, assembly GCA_023653055.1. Taxonomy (GTDB): domain Bacteria; phylum Pseudomonadota; class Gammaproteobacteria; order Burkholderiales; family Burkholderiaceae_B; genus Zwartia. The sequence continues at coordinate 203,840 of JAMNXR010000002.1, forward strand.
TTGCAAACGAAATCAAGTGCTCACAAAGAAGTTTGGAAATGAATGTTAAGTGTTAAAGCTTGATATAAATAACCTCACTTCCTTTGAGCAGCGACGTATAACCGGCCTGGGGAAACCTGGGTCAAGGAAATACGATTTATACAGAGATTAAACTGAAGAGTTTGATCCTGGCTCAGATTGAACGCTAGCGGGATGCCTTACACATGCAAGTCGAACGGCAGCGCGGACTTCGGTCTGGCGGCGAGTGGCGAACGGGTGAGTAATGTATCGGAACGTGCCTAGTAGCGGGGGATAACTACTCGAAAGAGTAGCTAATACCGCATACGCCCTACGGGGGAAAGGGGGGGATCGCAAGACCTCTCACTATTAGAGCGGCCGATATCGGATTAGCTAGTTGGTGAGGTAAAGGCTCACCAAGGCGACGATCCGTAGCTGGTTTGAGAGGACGACCAGCCACACTGGGACTGAGACACGGCCCAGACTCCTACGGGAGGCAGCAGTGGGGAATTTTGGACAATGGGGGAAACCCTGATCCAGCCATTCCGCGTGTGCGATGAAGGCCTTCGGGTTGTAAAGCACTTTTGGCAGGAAAGAAATCGCATCGATTAATACTTGGTGTGGATGACGGTACCTGCAGAATAAGCACCGGCTAACTACGTGCCAGCAGCCGCGGTAATACGTAGGGTGCAAGCGTTAATCGGAATTACTGGGCGTAAAGCGTGCGCAGGCGGTTCGGAAAGAGAGGTGTGAAATCCCAGGGCTCAACCTTGGAACTGCACTTTTAACTACCGAGCTAGAGTATGTCAGAGGGGGGTGGAATTCCGCGTGTAGCAGTGAAATGCGTAGATATGCGGAGGAACACCGATGGCGAAGGCAGCCCCCTGGGATAATACTGACGCTCATGCACGAAAGCGTGGGGAGCAAACAGGATTAGATACCCTGGTAGTCCACGCCCTAAACGATGTCAACTAGCTGTTGGGGCCTTCGGGCCTTAGTAGCGCAGCTAACGCGTGAAGTTGACCGCCTGGGGAGTACGGTCGCAAGATTAAAA
>JAMNXR010000020.1 GCA_023653055.1 Burkholderiaceae bacterium
CTGTATTGAAGGTAAAAAGATACACTTCAGTACGGTCTTTGCGGGGCAAGACGTAGGCTTACGTCAGGTCGAAGATGACGTGTGGCTTGTGAGTTTTATGGAATACGATATGGGATACTTTGATTTGGAGCCTCACAGGGTACAAGCCTTGGAGAACCCATTCGGCCCCAAAGTGTTAACTATGTGACCGGTACAAACTGTAAACCATGTGTCCAGAACGGACCCTCATATATTTGGCTCCCCGAGCTGGACTCGAACCAGCGACCTGCGGATTAACAGTCCGTCGCTCTACCGACTGAGCTATCAGGGAATAGTGTTAGAAACCAGCGTTTAAGTTTTAGCTTTTGAATACAAAGCTAAAAAACTCGAAGTTTTTAAACTGTAAAGATTCTAGCATATTCTGATGAGGATTTGGTGGCTTAAGGCCGATCCTCATCAAGCGCGCGCCAGCGAGCGATGAAGGTTCCTTTTGGATGATTTCTCTAATGCGAGTCTAAAGAGTTTGTTTTTTCACTAGAACTTAAGGTTTAACCAAAAATGCTGATCAATTGTGTTGTTTACCGCGAAGGTAACAAACTTGCAGACATCGACCTCGCAAATATTAGTGAATGGATCGATCAACCAGGTTGTTTTGTTTGGGTAGCCCTGCGCGATGCCTCCATGGAGGAGCTCGCTCAAATGCAAAAGGAGTTTTCACTTCACCCTTTAGCCATTGAAGATGCCGCCAACGGACATCAACGACCAAAAGTTGAAGAGTATGGAGAAACTGTCTTTATCGTGATGCAACTGCTTGAACAGCGAGCAGACACTGTTCATGAAGGTGAAGTAGCTATTTTTGTAGGTCGTAATTTTGTCCTTTCCATTCGAAGAGACACGGATCAAAACTTTCTCGGTGTCAGGCAGCGATGCGAAAGAGAACCCGAGCTTCTCAAACTCGGCGCAGGATTTGTTTCCTATGCCTTGATGGACGCCATCGTAGATCGCTATTTCCCGGTGGTAGATGCCTTAGAAGCAGATTTAGAAACAATCGAATCAAAAATTTTTATAGAAAACTCAGCGCGTTCACATATTGAGCAACTCTATGCGCTCAAACAACGCAGCTCAACGCTCAGACATGCTGTCGTGCCTTTGCTAGAAGTCGTGGGAAAGTTGCATGGCGCACGTGCGCCCGCAGTTTGCATCAATAGTCAAGAATATTACCGGGATGTGCATGATCACTTAGCACTCATCAACGGCACGGTGGATACGGTGCGCGATACGATTGCAACCGCCATTCAAGTGAACTTGTCCTTGGTCACAATCGAAGACTCAACGATCGTGAAACGCTTAGCCGCTTGGGCTGCAATTTTTGCAGCATCAACGGCCTTAGCAGGCATCTGGGGCATGAACTTCGATGAAATGCCTGAGCTGCATTGGAAGTATGGCTATCTCGTGGCACTCGGAACCATCGGGTCCGTTGCCGGCATTTTGTACTGGCGCTTTCGCCGTAAAGGGTGGCTCTAACTTTTACGGCGTGGAGGTAAACCTGTGTGTTGCGTGAGTATCTGACCCGATCGGACTGGCTTGGCAGACCGGCCTGCTGCGGCTGGCTTCACTGACTGGCCAGCTTTCACCGCGGCCTTTGCACCTGCTCTCACCGGCGTCTGAACGACAGGCTTTCCATACGTTGCGACAGGCCTGACTGGCTGACCAGAGCGAACCGGCTGGGCAGTTTTGACATTACGCGTACCAACAGTACCAGCAGCCTCGGTACTGTTTTTACGACGCACACTGGTGTAGCTGCCATCAGTCTGTGGCTGATGAAAAGGAATCAAATGTTTTTTTCCATTGCCGATTAGATCGGCACGCCCCATCGCCTTTAGTGCCTCGCGCAGCAAGGGCCAATTATTGGCATCGTGATAACGTAAAAATGCTTTGTGCAAACGACGACGGCGATCACCACGCACGATATCGACCGTTTCACTCTCACGCGTCACACGACCCAGAGGATTGCGGCCTGAATGGTACATCGCAGTCGCTGTGGCCATCGGGCTCGGGTAAAAGGTTTGGACTTGATCTGCACGAAACCCATGACTCTTGAGCCACAAGGCCAGATGCATCATGTCTTCGTCAGCGGTGCCAGGGTGAGCCGCAATAAAGTACGGGACTAAAAACTGTTTTTTACCGGCTTCTAAACTGAATTTATCAAACAGCTGCTTAAACCGATCGTAGCTCCCGATGCCGGGCTTCATCATCTTGGATAAAGGCCCCATCTCGGTATGCTCTGGTGCAATCTTGAGATAGCCACCCACATGGTGCGTGACGAGCTCTTTGATGTACTCAGGCGATTTCACTGCCAAGTCATACCGCAGACCCGAACCAATCAGGATTTTTTTCACGCCTTTCACGGCGCGGGCACGTCGGTACATATGAATCAACGAGCTGTGATCTGTATTGAGGTTTTGACAGACATCTGGATAGACGCAACTCGGCTTGCGACAGGCGGACTCAATCTCAGGGCTCTTGCAACCGATACGGTACATATTGGCGGTCGGACCACCCAAGTCTGAAATCACACCTGTAAAACCTGGAACCTTGTCGCGGATATCCTCGATTTCACGGATAACGGAGTCTTCGCTGCGACTTTGAATAATGCGACCTTCATGCTCGGTGATCGAGCAGAAAGTACAACCACCAAAACAGCCGCGCATAATATTGACGCTAAAGCGAATCATTTCCCACGCGGGGATCTTCGTTGCGCCATCATGACTACCGTTTTCATCCGCATAGTTAGGATGTGGGCTACGCGCATAAGGCAAATCAAATACCAGATCCATCTCTGCTGTGGTCAACGGAATGGGAGGCGGCGTAATCCAGACATCCCGAGCGGTCCTGCCATCTCCGTGCGCCTGAACGATCGCGCGTGCGTTCCCAGGGTTCGTTTCCAGATGCAACACACGGTTTGCGTGCGCATACAACACAGGATCTGATTTGACCTGTTCATAAGAAGGCAAGCGAATCACGCTGCGATCGCGAGGAGGCACCTTGAGCTTGCCTTTGACTTGCAGGGAAGGATTCGGTTGAAAGAGAAGCGGCGACTCTGTTTTGCCACCTTTGGTGACTTTCGCAGCCTTAGTGTCCTTGGCTGCAGTTTTAGCGTTGACCTCCTCAGCAACTGCACGCGCCTCATCATTGCGCGCACAGCTTTCGCCTTGCTCGAGCGCTTGCTCACTAATCATCAAGTATGGATTAACGTGAGCCTCTACTCTGCCCGGTGCATCGACGCTCGTCGAATCAATTTCAAACCAACCCTCTGGCGTCTCGCGACGCACAAACGCCGTTCCGCGCACATCAGTAATATTTTGCACAGGCTCTTTGGCCGCCAAACGGTGGGCGATTTCAACCACTGCACGCTCAGCGTTACCGTAGAGAAGCAAATCACATTTGCTATCGACCACGACCGAACGGCGCACTTTGTCAGACCAGTAGTCATAATGGGCAATCCGACGCAAAGAACCCTCGATACCGCCCAAAATAATCGGCACATCTTTATAGGCTTCTTTACAACGCTGGGTGTAGACAATCGCAGCACGATCAGGTCGTTTGCCGCCAATATCACCAGCGGTGTAGGCATCATCGCTACGCATTTTGCGATCTGCCGTATACCGGTTGATCATCGAATCCATATTGCCTGCGGTAACGCCAAAAAACAAATTGGGCTTGCCTAGGACTTTGAAGGGCTCGGCGCTTTGCCAGTCCGGCTGGGCAATGATGCCTACGCGAAAACCTTGGTTTTCCAGCATCCGACCAATCACAGCCATACCAAAGCTTGGATGATCCACGTACGCATCGCCCGTCACGATAATAATGTCGCAGCTATCCCAGCCAAGCTGAGTCATCTCGTCGCGACTCGTTGGCAGAAAAGGGGCCGTACCAAAGCGCGCAGCCCAGAACTTACGATAACTGCTCAGGGGCTTTGCGTTGCGGGGAAAAAGGGATACATCGGCGAAGGTGGTCATATCAATCCTGGCAATGCTCTCGGCATCAAAACATTGCCTGAAAGATCTAAACCCCTATTATCCAAGTAATTACCCCTAGAAACAAGGTTCGCCTCAAAATCCAAAGGGTCTTAGAGCGCTTAAAACCTATGCTTCAGGGGTAAAAATGCCCTCAAAAAGGCCTAGTTTTGGTCTGATATACTTTTGAAAGCGCCGATGTAGCTCAGTTGGTAGAGCAGCGCATTCGTAATGCGAAGGTCGTCAGTTCGATTCCGATCATCGGCACCACTTTAAATTGTCTTAGCGTCTGACAAAATCATTCGGACATCCCATGCTGCGTTGCCCTTGGTGCGAAGGCTCAGATCTTTACCGTCACTACCACGACACCGAATGGGGTGTCCCCATGCATGATGATCGCGCATTGTTTGAGTTGATCAATCTCGAGGGCGCCCAAGCCGGTCTTTCTTGGTCAACGGTTCTAAATAAACGCGAACATTACCGCGTTGTTTTCGATGCTTTTGATCCTGAAGTCATCGCGCGCTACGATGAGAAAAAAGTAAATACGTTGCTCAAAGATCCTGGCATCATCCGGAACAAACTCAAAATCGCAGCCACCATCGGCAATGCCAAAGCCTATTTGGCCCTCACAAAAGAGGGCCAGACCTTCAGGGACTTTGTATGGCAGTTTGTCGATCACAAACCCATTCAAAATAATCGCATGTCGCTGGCTGACGTTCCGACTAAAACCGCCGAATCCGATGCCCTAAGCAAAGCATTACAAAAAAGTGGCTTCAAGTTTGTGGGTTCAACCATTTGCTATGCCTTTATGCAGGCGTCTGGTATGGTCAATGATCATTTGGTGACCTGCCACCGACATACTCCCGTTCAGAAAATGTCCCTGCAATAGGCCATTTAGCTAGCTTGCATGTGTACCCTGAAACCTCCGCACAGACACCATCACCGCCTAAATTGGTCTAGGATAGAGGTTTCAAATCCATAGACTCACCCGCCCCCTATGCGCTCTGATCTTGCTATTGCCCAAGCTGCTCAAAAAACACCTATCCTAAAGCTTGCACAAACCAAGGCAAACATCCCAGAGGATGCCTTAGAGCCCTATGGGCGTTTTAAAGCAAAGCTCTCCCTTGACTACATCCGCTCCATACAAGATCGTCCAAATGGAAAGCTTGTCCTAGTCACTGCGATCTCTCCCACGCCGGCGGGCGAAGGCAAAACCACCACCACCGTCGGTCTGGGCGATGCGCTCAATCACATCGGCAAGCGCGCCATGATTTGTCTGCGAGAGCCTTCGCTCGGCCCAGTGTTTGGCATGAAAGGCGGCGCCGCGGGTGGCGGCATGGCACAAGTTGTGCCGATGGAAGACATCAACCTTCACTTCACGGGCGACTTTAATGCCATCGCTTTGGCCAACAACCTGTTAGCAGCGCTGATCGACAACCATATCCACCACGGCAATACGCTTCAGTTCGACGTGCGACGCATTACCTGGCGACGGGTGGTCGACCTCAACGATCGCGCTCTACGCCAAATCGTCGTCGGCCTAGGCGGTACTGCAAACGGTTTTCCCCGCGAAGATCACTTTGATATTGTGGTCGCCTCTGAGGTAATGGCGATTTTTTGCCTGGTCAATAACCTACAAGACCTTAAAGAACGTCTTGGCGAAATCGTAGTCGGTCATTCACTTGCCGGCACACCCATCCGTGCCCGTGACCTACAAGCACAAGGCGCCATGGCAGCCTTACTTAAAGAAGCGCTCGCACCTAATATTGTCCAAACGCTTGAAAACAATCTTGCCATTGTGCATGGCGGTCCTTTTGCCAACATTGCACATGGTTGTAATTCCGTACTTGCGACCTCTACAGCGCTTAAGCTCGCAGACTATGTGGTCACCGAAGCTGGCTTTGGTGCCGACCTGGGCGCAGAAAAATTCCTAGATATCAAATGTCGTAAAGCAGGCTTGACACCCTCTGCTGTCGTACTGGTGGCGACCGTCCGCGCCCTGAAATACCACGGAGGTGTCGAGGTTAAAAACGTCGGCACAGAAAACCTCGATGCGCTGCGCGCAGGTCTGGTCAACCTTGAGCGTCATATTCACAATCTTCAGCACAACTTTGGCCTTCCTTGCGTTGTCGCGATCAACCATCGCACCGAGGACACCCCCGCTGAAATCGCACTCCTCAAATCCACCGCCGCCGCACTCGGCGTTGAAGTTGTCTTGGCAGAGCACTGGGCCAAAGGCGGCGCGGGTGCTGCAGAACTCGCACATGCGGTCGTCAAACTGTGCGAACAACCTAATCACTTTACGTTTTTATACGAAGACACTACATCGCTTTTAGAAAAAGTCAGCACTATCGCCGTCAAAACCTATGGCGCTGACGGCATTACTTGCGACGCAAAAGTCAGGGCTCAGTTCGCACAACTTGAAGCAGATGGTTATGGTCATCTACCTGTATGTATCGCCAAAACTCAATATTCATTTTCCTCTGATGCCAAACTACGTGGTGCGCCAAGCGGCCATACTCTGGTAATACGCGAAGTGCGCCTAGCCGCAGGTGCAGGATTTGTCGTCGTCGTATGTGGTGACATCATGACCATGCCAGGCCTGCCTGTCGTGCCCGCAGCCAATGGTATTGACATTAACGAGGCTGGCGACATCACCGGCCTCTCTTAGACCTTATTTAAGCTATTTTGCTTATATACGATCAATCCAAGGCACTCGATGCTGGCGGTTGGCGCCACAATATATTGCGGGATGACGCTGACTCGGCTACCCTTGACCTATGATAAAGATGAATATGCCGCGTACGCCTCAATCCCTGAGCTTGCGACTCACAAGAGCACTATGGATTGTCCTTTCAGCAACGGCCATCAGCCTTGCCATGTCAGGCTGCTCAACAGCGCCTCCGGAAGGACTCACCTCCGTCACCCCGTTTGATGTCACTCGCTACCTCGGCAAATGGTTTGAAATCGCTCGTTTGGATCACTCTTTTGAACGCGGCCTTACAGATGTCAGCGCCACATACACCCTCAAACCAGACGGCAGCCTTGAAGTCATCAACCGCGGGTTCAACACTAAAAAAGACGAATGGAAGTCCGCCAATGGACGTGCCTTATTTACAGGCAGCCAAAATCAAGGCTCACTCAAAGTCTCGTTCTTTGGTCCCTTCTACGGCGGCTACCATGTTCTAGCCCTTGATCAAACGGGCTATCAGTGGGCGCTCGTTGCGGGTCCTGATCGTGACTACTTATGGATACTGGCGCGCACCAAAACACTTACGCCCGACATACGTGTTCAGCTCGTCGCACAAGCGAAAAAAATGGGCTTTGCAACAGACAAACTGATCTGGGTATCGCACACCAGAACGGATAATTAAACACCAAGGTACAGACTGGCATGGATAGTTTTAAACATGAGGTGCGCGATCACGTAATCGCCATTTACGAAATCGTGCGTGAAGAGATAAAAAATGTAATTCAGTTTATCCGTGAAGCTTGGCTACTGATCCTCTTGTTACTTTCGCTGTTCGCCGTCGTCATTTGGTTAGCCAAACCCGCACCGCCAAAGCACATCCTAATAGGGACGGGTGCAGTCGGCGACTCCTATGAAGATCTCGCCTTAAAGTATGTTGACTTCTTTAAGAAAAACGGCGTCACACTTGAGCTCGAAAAAACAAAAGGCGCCGAAGATAACATCCGGCGTATCAAAGACCGAAATGATCGTATGCAGGCAGCGTTTATTCAAGGCGGCGTGATCACCAATCGCGAACAAGCGCAAGGCCTTCAATCACTTGGAAGCGTCGAATACGAACCGTTATGGATTTTTTATAGAAAGGACTTGTTTGGCGCCGACGCAATGCCTAATTTTGAATTACTTGCGCATCCCATCTCGATTGGAGAGCCTGGAAGCGGCACCTACTTTCATGCACTTCGCCTATTGCAGTTGACGCACCGAGATTTGACTAAAAATTTCAAAACCCTTTCTAACAACGCGGCCGTAGAAGCTTTTAAAAATGGCACGATTGACGCTGTGGTCATAGTCGACGGCTTGGACTCAGAAAATGTCCAAGCCATGATTAACGATCCAAATGCACGCGTGGCCGGGTTTAGAAAAGCAGAAGCATTTGCACGCTTGTTACCCTTCTACCATGTCTTGACGATTCCTGAGGGCTCCTTAAACTTACCACGCAATGAACCGTCTCAAACGATTCAGACCATTGCCCCCACAACCAACCTCGTGATTGATCCAAATATGCACCCCGCGATTCAGCTACTATTTTTACAAGCTGCTGAAAAAGTGAATAGCGGACGCTCTTTTTTTGCAAGCTACGGGGAATTTCCCGCCTACAAAGATTCGGTGATAGAGGAAAGTGACGTGGCCAAAAGTTTTTATGAAAATGGCGCACCAAGCATGTTGGAATACATGCCGTTTTGGCTGGCTGAGTTTCTCAATCGCATGGTGATTTTATTATTACCTATGGCTGCGTTCGCATATCCTATTCTCAAGTCCATGCCTGCCTATCGACTGCGTCGAGTCCGTGCACGTCTCAACGAAGTGTACGGTGCACTCAAACTCTTTGAGCAAGAACTTGAAACGGACTACGATCCCACGCAGCACGATGCATATTTGAAAAGACTGGACGAACTCGATAAACATGCGCAGAAACTGCGCGTACCGCGCGCGGTGGTGAGTGAGTATTACACCCTGCGCACGACCATCGATTTTGTCAGAAACTTGATCGAACGACCCCAGCGTGCACGCGAAAGCTAATTAGTCTTGCGGGACAAGCCTTTGGGTAGGGGAAATGAAACACTCTCGCTCAAACCATCCATGGTGCGGACAGAGACTGCCCCTAATTCTTTGAGTCTATGAATGACCTGCTGAACAAGTAACTCAGGCGCAGAGGCTCCAGCCGTAATGCCAATCCGCTGACGGCCTTTTAACCACGCAGGATCGATGGACTCAGGCCCGTCAATCAAAAACGACGCAATACCCATCCGCTCAGCGACTTCGCGCAAACGATTAGAGTTAGAGCTGTTTGCGCTGCCCACTACCAATACTAAATCTGACGCAGGCGCCAAAATCTTGACGGCATCTTGACGATTTTGCGTGGCATAACAGATATCGCTTTTCTTAGGTTCCTGAATATGAGGAAATCGCTTACGCAATGCCTGCGCGACTTCAGCAGCATCATCGACAGATAAAGTGGTTTGTGTCACAAAGGCAAGCTGGGTTGGATTGGCGACTTCAAGCGCCATCACATCCTCAGTCGTCTCTACCAAATACATGCCTTGGTTAGACTGACCCAGCGTACCCTCCACTTCGGGATGCCCCTTATGACCGATCATGATGATCTCGCATCCCGCGGCGCGCATGCGCTCAACCTCAACGTGTACTTTGGTGACCAGCGGACAGGTTGCATCAAACACTTGTAGGCCGCGCAGTTCAGCCTCGGCCCGAACAGCCTTGGAGACACCATGGGCAGAGAAAATAACAATACCCCCCTCGGGGGCTTCATCCAGCTCTTCGATGAAAATCGCGCCTTTTTTGCGTAAATCCTCAACAACGAAACGATTATGCACAATCTCATGGCGCACATAGATCGGCGCACCGTGCAATTCAAGCGCACGCTCTACGATATCAATCGCACGGTCGACACCTGCGCAAAACCCACGTGGTTGAGCCAGCAAAATTTCAGCACCCGAAGCTTGCATCACAACACTCCAAGTAGATCAATATCCACACGCAGCGTTAAACCAGCAAGCGGATGATTAAAGTCAAACATGGCGGAGTCTTCGCCATACTCTTTCAACACACCTGAATAGCGACCGCCATTAGGGGCAGTGAACTCCACCATATCACCCGGATAAAATTCAGCATCCTCACCTGCGTGCTGGGCCAGCATGGCACGCGATACGCGCTGAATCAAATCTGGATTGCGATCACCATAGGCATCGGCAGGTAACAGCGTGTAACTAAAACAATCACCCTCGGGGTGTCCAAGCAATGGCGTCTCCATGCCTGGCGACCATTGGCCGCTGCCTAGTTGAAGCGTTGCAGGGCGACCATCGAACGTGTCGATAAACGTTGACCCTGCTGCGGGACCGTCCTCGATCACGATGCGGTAGTGGAGAGTAAGGTATGAATCCGCACGGACAATAGGCGGAGTATGGGGGGCCTGATCAGTCAAAATCTGTCACCGTAGAGGGCTTTGCTAAACATCTATTTTAGAGCCTTCCCGATGACCTTGTGCGAACAACTTCCCCCCGACCAGCGCCCCCGTGAAAGATTGCTACAACACGGCGCCAATAGTTTGACCAATGCAGAGCTTCTGGCACTGATTTTTGGTACCGGCACACGTGGCGTCAACGCGCTAGAACTCGCGCAACAACTGCTTGTGCGCTATGGCGGCTTGCGCCCCCTCCTCAGCGCCGACAGCGAAAACCTTAGAGCGGTTGTGGGATTGGGTAATGCCCGGATCTGCCAACTCAACGCCATTCTCACCTTGGCCAAACGCGCCATGGAAGAAGAACTCAAGCGAGACTGCTCACTTAAACATCCGATACAGGTCAAAGCGTATTGCGCCAACTTGCTTGGGCACGCATCGATCGAGCGTTGCGTCGCCCTATTTTTGGACAATCAACACCGACTCATCGCTGCCAAAGAAATTTCACAAGGCACACTGACTGAAACCACCATTTATCCGCGTGAGCTCGTGAAAGCTGCCCTTGCCCATCATGCCGCAGCCATCATCCTGGCACACAACCATCCCTCCGGTCTGGCAAAACCGAGTGCCGCCGACATCACCCTCACCCATAGACTCAGACAATCCCTTGCAGTCGTCGACATTGCTTTTCTCGATCATCTGATTGTGGCAGGTCATCAAGTGATCTCTATCTCAGAGCTAGGCCAGATGTAAAAAGACAGCCCTTAGGCTGCCTTTTTATACTCGCCATTTGTCCTGACTCAGCGCTTAGACGCGCTCAAAAATAGCTGCAATGCCTTGACCACCACCGATACACATTGTCACTAAGGCATAACGTCCACCAATGCGATGCAATTCATAAATCGCTTTGGTAGTGACAATGGCACCTGTGGCGCCGATCGGGTGGCCGAGCGAAATCCCGCTGCCATTAGGATTCAAACGTTGAGCATCAAACTTGAGCTCTTGCGCGACGGCACAAGCCTGAGCAGCAAAAGCTTCGTTTGCTTCGATGACATCCATCTGATCCACGGTGAGGCCAGCGCGCTTCATCACAGCCTGCGTCGCCGGTACGGGGCCGATTCCCATGATCTTGGGGTCAACACCCGCATGCGCATACGCCACCAAGCGCGCCAAGGGCTTTGCGCCACTAGATTTAACAGCTTCGCCACTCATCATGAGTACAGCAGCAGCGCCATCATTAATGCCAGAGGCATTACCCGCCGTCACGGTACCGTTTTCTTTGACAAACACGGCACGCAAGGCCGCCATACCTTCAAGAGAAATATCACGACGTGGATGTTCGTCGATCTTGAACTCGACCTCACCTTTGCGCGTCTTAATCACGACCGGCACGATCTGCTCATTAAAACGACCTTCGTCTTGCGCCAATGCGGCGCGACGATGCGACTCTACCGCTAATGCATCTTGTGCTGCACGCGAAATACCAAACTGCTTGGCAACCGCTTCAGCCGTAATTCCCATGTGGGTGCGTTCAAAGGGATCGGTCAACGCACCCACCATCATGTCGACAATCGTCGTATCCCCCATGCGCGCGCCAAAGCGTTGCGTTTGCGACAGATAACCGGCGCGACTCATGGACTCGGCACCACCTCCAATCGCCATCTCGGTATCACCGAGCAAAATCGACTGTGCACTTGAAATAATCGCTTGCAAACCCGAACCGCACAATCGGTTGACGTTAAAGGCGGCGCAGGTTTGGGGCAGTCCAGCATTCAAGGCCACGACCCGCGACAGATACATATCACGAGCTTCTGTATTGACAACATGACCAAAGGCCAAGTGACCAACATCTTTTCCATCTACACCAGAGCGCTGCAACACCGCTTTGACGACCGTGGTGCCCAAGTCAATCGGCGCGACATCCTTGAGGCCGCCGCCAAAGTCACCTACTGCAGTTCTTGCCGCACCGGTTATAAATACTTCACGCATCGCGTGCTCCTTAGACAATAAAAAGTTGGACAACAGGCGGCAAATGAAATTGCATCCTGCTAATAAAAAAGTATGATCAAGCTTATCGCAATAAGCATAACCCGCCAAGACGGCACGAGACCTCCATGAGCATTCCCTATTCGATTCTCGACTTGTCCCCCATTCCTCAAGGGTTTACGGCGGCTGATGCCCTGCACAACTCGCGCGATCTCGCGCAACACGCCGAAAAGTGGGGCTTCACCCGCTTTTGGCTCGCCGAACACCACAATATGACGGGAAACGCCAGCTCAGCAACTGCTGTACTGATTGCCTATGTGGCGGGTGGCACGACGCGCATTCGCGTTGGCTCTGGAGGGGTGATGCTGCCCAACCATGCGCCCTTAGTGATCGCCGAACAGTTTGGCACCTTGGCCGCCTTGTTTCCTGACCGTATTGATCTTGGACTGGGGCGAGCGCCCGGTACGGACCAAATGACGGCACGCGCCCTCAGACGAGACCTTTTGGGCAATTCCGACCAGTTTCCACAAGATGTTCAAGAGCTACAGCACTATTTTGGAGAAGTGCAACCGGGCCAGGCGGTCAAGGCTATTCCCGGTGCAGGCTTGCACGTTCCAATCTGGATTTTGGGTTCTAGCATGTACGGCGCGCAACTCGCGGCCCATTTTGGCCTGCCCTATGCATTTGCTTCACACTTCGCCCCTGACTACTTGCTCGATGCCATGCGAGCCTACAAAGGCCTGTTCAAGCCTTCGGCGCAGCAAAGTAAAGCGCACGCCATGGTCGGCGTCAACGTGATTGCTGCTGATACGGACGAAGAGGCAAAGTATCTCTTTACGACACATCAGCAACACGCCACACGCATGCGTCGCAATACACGTGGTCAGTTACCCCCTCCAATTGATGACATCGAAACCTTTTGGACGCCACATGAAAAGATATCCGTCAACGAGCAGCTTGCCTGCTCTGTGGTGGGCAACCCAGAAACTGTGCGTCAAGGCTTGCAACGCTTAGTCGAAAAAACGGGTGCCAATGAACTCATGATCACAGGTCAGATTTTTGATCACCAGGCACGCCTGCGCTCTTTTGAAATCGCAGCACAAGCCGCGCAGTCTGTTGAAATATCGACGGCGCTTGCTGCCTAAACCGATTGACTATGCTGAGTACATGTACGCACGCCGCCAAGGATACGCTTGGTCGGCTGGGTCATCGAGCTCATTGTCTCGACCCGTCGGCGCGTGCTGGGCCAATACCTGATGCAACGCTATCCAACCACTTTCAAACCCTTTCGCACAGCCAGCGAGATACATTCGGTAGGCCCTGAGCGCGCGTTCGCCTTGCTCACCCTGCTGGGCCCTTAAGACTTTTTCTGCCTCGTCGAGTCTCGCCTCGAGCGCATCGCTCCATGCCCAGAGCGTCCGCGCATAATGCGGGCGGAGATTCTCGACATCAAGCGCCTCTAGCCCACCCTCGCTTAGCTGGGTGATCACATCACCAATATGCACCAGCTCACCACCAGGGAAGATATATTTTTCAATAAAGTCACCCATGCCATTGCCAAGTTGATCGTTGTGACACCCACCCGCGGTAATGCCATGATTCAAAATCAAGCCGCCGGGGCGCAAGAGCCGTCGAAGTCGCTCAAAATAGTCTTTAAGTTGAGCGCGTCCCACATGCTCAAACATTCCAACAGAGGCAATCTTATCGAAAGCTTGTGCGGGATCGAGCTTGCGATAATCAAGCAATTGAACACGAACACGGCCAGCCAGCCCCTTTTCCTCAATCATCCGCGAAACATGCGCATGCTGATTGCGAGAAAGCGTGATACCAGTTGCATCAACCCCATAGTGTTCTGCGGCCCACAACAACAAACCGCCCCAACCAGCGCCCACATCCAGAAAGCGCTCCCCAGCTGAAAGACGCAGCTTCCTGCAAATCAAATCGAGCTTGGCCTCCTGCGCTTGGGCCAGCGTCATCGAAGGGTGTTCGTAATAGGCACACGAGTAGACTCTGCGGGGATCGAGCCATAGGCCGTAAAAATCGTCAGATAAGTCATAGTGAAATTCTATTTGCTGCGCATCGCGTTCGATCGAATGCCGCCACACAGACATGACACGCGCAATAATGCTGGTCAGCCAGCCCATTCGTGCAGCATCCAGAGGAGATCCTGGCAAAATTGAAGTGGCAACTGCCATGATGTCCCGCATTGAGCCGCGCACATCACACAGTCCTTCTACGTAATCTTGTCCAATTAACCCCACCTGACCAGTGACGATGTGAGCCAGTACTTTGTTTTGCTTGGTCACGAGCGTGACGGGCGCATTGCTCGGACCAAGATATGTGCCATCGGGCAACACCAAACCAAGACCCATTGGCAAATTACCCAGCTTTTTTTCGATTGTTGCGATCAATGAATTCACTAAGTGGCCTCATGCGTCAACCGGACAAATTCACTGTATCTGAAATCAGACGCTTTGAAAATACCTTGAATTGACCGAATGGTGTCACGATTGACACCTATAACTTTGTGCCATGTCTCTGCGTGATACATTGAGAAAAAGCAGCCGTTTGATCTTTGTATGCCGCTTTGGCATTCATCCTCTTCTTAAAGTCCACACTAAATCATGCGCACCAGACTTGCCGCAATGGGATTGCCAGGCTGGCTCATCTTGATGGGTGCACTCACTGCAATCGGCCCTCTTTCCATCGACATGTACTTGCCTGCGTTCCCAGCGATCGCCAGCGACCTCAACGCGCGCAGCAGCGAGGTCGAGCGCACCCTCGCCGCTTATCTGCTGGGCATGGCAGGCGCGCAGCTTATCTACGGCCCACTTGCTGATCGCTATGGGCGCAAACCCCCGTTGTATGGTGCGCTCCTGCTCTATATTCTTGCCTCAGCTGGCTGCGCACTCGCGCCAAACGTCGAGTTTCTTACCCTCAGCCGTGTTTTTCAGGCGATGGGCGGCGCAGCCGGCATGGTGATTCCACGAGCAGTGGTACGAGACCACTACAACACCCAAGAAGCCGCCCGCGCGCTTTCGATGTTGATGCTCATGATGGGTATCGCACCTATTTTGGCACCCGCTTTGGGTGCGACCATCCTTGCGTGGGTAGGTTGGCGGGGCATTTTTGTCACCATTACCTTGTGTGGTGTCGTCTTATTGTGGACCCTGTCTAAAGTGATGGTAGAGAGCCTGTCGCCCGAACGCCAGATCAAACTGAGCTGGCGAAATATCCTCAACTCCTATGCTGGACTACTCGCGCATCGCCGCTTTCTAGCGTTTGCCTTGTCGGGTGGCTTGGCGACCGCCACGATGTTTAGCTATATCGTCGGCTCACCGCGTCTGTTTATCGAGCACTTTGGCGTTCAACCACAGACCTATGGACTGTTATTTGGCCTAAATGCGACGAGCCTGATCATCGGCTCCCAAGTGAGTGCCCGATTGCTAAAAACACACAGCCCGATGAAAATTCTCCCCTGGGCGCTTGGCGGTCTCGTGGCGGCGGGGCTCTTTGCACTCTTTTTCGCCCTCACTGATCTCGCCACCTTGCAAACCGTCATGGCCTGTTTGCTGGTCTTTATGTTTTGCTACGGTTTTGTTGGACCCAACTCAGCCGCGTTAGCGCTCGCGGACCAAGGGCATCAGCTCGGCTCGGCTTCTGCCATGATGGGCACACTTTCTATTTCCTGCGGTGCGCTTGCCGGCTTTCTGGTCAGTTTGATGCACGTCCCGGGTCCGCTCCCTCTGGCGATTATGATGGCGGGCTGCACAACTTTGGCATGCCTGACTGGCGGGATTGCCCGCCAAGCATACCGAGCGCAACCCTAGCAGATGCCGGTCGGGTTGATTAAATGCTTGATTTCGTATTAGAATGTCAGACTTGATGTCAAAATCTGAACCAACAAAATAGGTGTAGCCATGGCACGTGTATGCCAAGTGACCGGAAAAAAGCCCATGGTGGGCAACAATGTTTCACACGCGAACAACAAAACAAAGCGTCGTTTTCTGCCTAACCTGCAGTCACGCCGCTTCTGGGTTGAGAGCGAAAACCGTTGGGTACGCCTGCGCGTGTCCACGAATGCCCTGCGTACCATCGACAAGAACGGCATTGATGCCGTCTTGGCCGACCTGCGCGCGCGCGGCGAAGTCGCCTAACTCTACTTAAGGAGCCCAACATGGCAAAAGGTGCACGCGAAAAGATCAAGCTCGAGTCCAGCGCTGGAACGGGCCACTTTTACACTACGACTAAAAACAAGCGCAATATGCCCGAGAAGATGCTGATCAAGAAATTTGATCCTGTCGCTCGCAAGCATGTTGACTACAAAGAAACAAAACTGAAATAAATCAGTTTTGCGTTCAGATCTCCGTCTTTGACGGGACATCACAAGCTAACAGCCTCGCATCGCGAGGCTGTTTGTTTTTAGCGGCTCTGACAACACGCTGAATGACGACTCCACCCTATAATGTCAGACTGATTGGGCGCAACGGCGCCCCCACCTTTTTTGGCTGTCGCAATGCAGGAACGCTACCTACCCACTGTTGTTGAAAATCTGGCCCACGCAAACTGGGACGCTCGGGATGCCTATCGGGTCACCGAAGGCGCCTTAAACGCCGCAGGACAACCCAAGCCCAAGTTTTACGCGTGCTCGATGTTGCCCTACCCAAGCGGCAAGCTCCACATGGGTCATGTTCGCAACTACACCATCAACGATATGATGACGCGCCAGCTCCGTATGCGCGGCTATAACGTGCTGATGCCAATGGGTTGGGATGCTTTTGGCATGCCTGCCGAAAACGCAGCAATCAAGTCTAAAGTGCCCCCTGCAAAGTGGACCTACGACAACATTGCTTACATGAAAAAACAAATGAAGGCGATGGGGTTGGCGATTGATTGGTCACGCGAAATGTGTGCCTGCGATCCGTCCTACTACAAATGGAACCAATGGCTCTTTCTCAAGATGCTCGACAAGGGCATTGCCTATCGTAAAACTCAAGTCGTCAACTGGGACCCCGTTGATAACACCGTGTTAGCCAACGAACAAGTGGTTGATGGGCGCGGTTGGCGCTCAGGCGCTCCTGTAGAAAAACGTGAAATCCCAGGCTATTACTTGCGGATCACTGATTACGCCAGCGAGCTCCTACAACAGGTTCAAGGTGGACTCGAGGGCTGGCCAGATCGCGTACGGGCCATGCAGGAAAACTGGATCGGCAAAAGTGAAGGTGTCCGGTTCGCGTTTCCACACAACATCAAAGATGCCTCCGGCCAGTTGATTCAAGACGGCAAAATGTACGTCTTTACGACCCGTGCAGACACCATAATGGGCGTCACGTTTTGCGCCGTCGCACCAGAGCACCCTTTGGCTCAACACGCCGCACTGAATCACCCCGCACTCGCCGCTTTTATCGAGCAATGCAAGCAAGGCGGCACGACCGAGGCTGAGCTCGCTACCCGCGAAAAAGAAGGTGTGGATACTGGTCTAGTCGTGACGCACCCTCTGACAGGACAAGTCGTTCCTGTTTGGGTCGGCAACTACGTCTTGATGAGTTATGGAGATGGTGCCGTCATGGGCGTGCCCGCACATGACGAACGTGACTTTTCCTTTGCCAATCAGTACGGTATTCCGATCAAACAAGTCGTTCAAGTGGGTGACAAACCCTTTGACGACAAGGTCTGGCATGAGTCGTATGCCGACAAACAATCCGGACACCTGATCCACTCAGGCAAGTACGATGGTCTGCACTTTGCGCAAGCCATCGAAGCGATCGCCGGCGAGCTCGAGTCTCTCAACCTAGGGACGCGCCAAACCACCTGGCGTTTGCGCGACTGGGGAATTTCACGCCAACGTTATTGGGGCACACCGATTCCTATCATCCACTGCGATAGCTGTGGTGCGGTGCCTGTTCCAGAAAAAGATCTCCCTGTTGTCCTGCCAGACGATTTGATTCCAGACGGCAGCGGCAACCCGCTGACGAAACATGCGAGTTTTTTGCAATGCAAATGTCCAAGCTGCGGAAAAGACGCGCGTCGTGAAACCGACACGATGGACACTTTCGTCGATTCGTCTTGGTATTTCATGCGTTACACCTCACCAGGCAACGATCAAGCCATGGTTGATGCGCGTAATGACTACTGGATGCCGATGGATCAATACATCGGTGGTATCGAGCACGCTGTCATGCACTTGCTGTATGCACGTTTCTGGACGCGCGTCATGCGCGACTTGGGCTTAGTCAAATTCGACGAACCGTTTACCAAGTTACTGTGTCAGGGCATGGTGCTCAACCATATCTATTCGACCAAAAATGCCAAAGGCGGTATCGAGTATTTCTGGCCCGAAGAAGTTGAAAATACCTACGATGCAAAAGGTGCCATCACGGGTGCGCGCCTCAAGAGTGATGGACGCGAAATCACCTATGGTGGTGTCGGCACAATGTCCAAATCCAAAAACAACGGCGTGGATCCCCAGTCGCTGATCGACACACAAGGTGCAGACACGGCCCGTCTCTTTGTGATGTTTACCAGCCCGCCCGAGCAAACGCTCGAATGGTCAGACTCGGGTGTAGAGGGCTCAAACCGCTTTTTGCGCAGACTCTGGTCGCTTGGCGTACAGAAAAAGGACCTGATCGCGGCAGGACTCCAGGCACCCGTATCAGAGTGGAGCGACGCCCCAAAAGAAGTTAAACAATTGCGTTTCGAAATCTATGGTCTGCTCAAACAGGCAGACTACGACTACCAACGCATTCAGTACAACACCGTAGTGTCAGCTTGCATGAAAATGCTCAATGCCATCGATGATGCCGACCTCGGAGATTCTAACTTTGCCCGTGCGACAACTGCTGAAACCATCGGTATTTTGCTCAGAGTGCTCTACCCCGTGGTGCCACACATCACGTGGCAGCTTTGGTCAGAGCTTGGCTACGCTGCACCCTACGGCGATTTGCTTGATGCACCCTGGCCCACCGTCGATACGTCCGCGCTGATCACTGACGAAATTGAGCTTGTATTACAAGTGAACGGTAAACTCCGTGGGAGTTTGAGTGTGGCTCGCGAAGCCACGCGTGAGCAGATCGAACAACTTGCCGTCGCCCATGAGGCCGTTTCTCGCAATCTGGAGGGTCGTCCACCTAAGCGCGTGATCGTGGTGCCTGGCAAGCTTGTCAACGTTGTCGGTTAATTGGAAAATATCATTATGACTCGGTCAATCGTGCGTGTGCTGCTAAGTCTGATAGCAGTATTACTGGCGGGCTGTGGATTCAAAATGCAGGGCGTCACGCCCATGCCTTTTGACTCGCTCAACATCACCATTCCCCAAAATTCACAGTTCGGCGCGGATGTCCGTCGTGCGATACGTGCAGCCTCGCCCAACACCACGATCATCGAACCTCCAAAGGTCAAACCCTCCGAATCCGGAGAAAAACTTAAACCCGATCCTAAATACATCGCTCAAGCGAAGCTTGAGCAGATCTCCGAGATACGCAATACACGTATCGTTTCGCTCAACGCTCAAGGCAAACCCGAAGAGTTTGAGTTGACCTTGGCCTACACCTTTCGTTTAGTGAATGCTAAAAATCAGATCATTCTGCCCGAGACAACATTGACGGCGGCGCGTTCGATGCCTTTTGACGAACGTGTCGTACAGGCAAAAGAAGGTGAAGCGGCAACGCTCTTTCGCGATATGCAGAAAAGTTTAGTTGCGCGCATGATGCGACGCCTGACTGCACCAGACATCAAGCAGCGCTGGGATGTGCTGAGGGCGGCCACCTCAGATGAGCAGGAAAATATCGATACCGCCGAACCCATTCAAGCACCAAGTTCCATTCAGACACCTTGGCAAAATCCTTCGCTCACCCCGTTACCGATTCCGGTCAATCCGGGCGGCTAAGCAGAGCACCCCGTGGATGCACAACGCCTGATCAATGAATTGAGCCGACCAGGCGCAAGCTTGGCGGCTTTGTTTGTTGTCACAGGAGACGATCCTTTGCTGACCATTGAGGCCACGGATGCGTTGCGTGGTGTCGCACGGGCGGCAGGTTTTCTCGAACGCAGTTCATTTTTAATGGACGCGCGTAGCGATTGGAGCGCGCTTGGCATGGCCAGTCAGAGCGGATCGCTCTTTGGTGATAAACAACTCGTTGAAATTTCCTTACCAACCGGTAAGCCAGGCAAGACGGGCGCGGACGCATTGATCGCCTTGGCAAAGCGTTGTGCTGGCCAATCAGCAGACGACATCCTGACGATTATCTCGCTGCCAAGGCTCGACAAAGCCACGCGCGAGGGAAAATGGGCCAGTGCCTTACAGTCGTCGGGCAAGTTTATAGATATTCCAAGCGTCGAACGTCCTCAACTGCCACGCTGGATTGCCGAGAGACTGGCGCGTCAGTCTCAGGAGACCGATACTGAGACTCTACAATGGTTAGCGGATAAAGTCGAAGGCAACCTGCTAGCGGCCCATCAAGAAATCCTCAAGCTCGGTTTACTCTTTGAACCAGGTAAGCTCCAAGCCACAGACATTGAACAGTCCGTGATGAACGTTGCCCGCTATGACGTATTTGGCTTACGTGATGCAATGCTCGCAGGCGATGTCCCACGTATGATTCGCATTATGGATGGGCTAAAGGCGGAGGGCGAAGCGCTGCCTCTGGTCCTTTGGGCTGTCGGCGAAGAAATCAGAACCCTTGCCCGTATTTCTCAAGCTGTGGCAGCCGGCCAGGACCTGTCGAGCGTGCTACGCTCACAACGTGTCTTTGGCTCGCGTGATCCGCTGGTCCGCAAGGCGCTTGCACGCGTTGCTCCGCGGAGCTGGGCCGCTGCCGTACAGCATGCGCATGAGGTTGACCGCTTAATCAAAGGTCTCCATGTTTCGGGCAGACTGCAAGACCCTTGGGAAGAAATGAACCGTCTCGCAATGCGCATCGCTTTTAAACCGACTTAACTTGATGACGACTATGATTGAAGCTATCCAACAGATCGGCAGAGAGGCGCGTCAAGCCGCACGCGCAATGATGCGTGCGACAAGCGCACAAAAAGCACAGGCGCTTCACGTCATGGCTGATGCGCTCTCTAGTCAGCGTGCCACGCTCAAAGCTGCGAATCAGCGCGACGTAGAAGCCGCAAAAATCCGGTCACTCGACAACGCGTTACTTGATCGACTCACCCTATCCGATCGCAGCATCGACCTCATGATCGAAGGCTTGCGTCAAATCGCGGCGATGCCTGATCCCGTCGGCGAGCTCACTGCGACAAAAATACGTCCGAATGGTATGCAGGTCGCACAAATGCGCGTACCTCTTGGTGTGATCGGGATCATCTACGAATCTCGCCCAAACGTCACGATTGATGCTGCGGCGCTCTGTCTCAAGTCCGGTAATGCCGCCATCCTTCGAGGCGGTAGTGAGGCACTGCACTCCAACCTTGCGCTCGGAAAAGTCGTGAGCCATGGGCTCATGGCAGCTGGCTTGCCTGAAAGTGCCGTTCAAGTGATAGACACACCTGACCGCGCAGCCGTCGGTGCGCTCATCACAATGACTGAATTTGTGGATGTCATTATTCCGCGCGGAGGCAAGAGCTTAATCAAACGCCTCTCAGAAGAAGCGCGTGTGCCCATGATCAAACACCTTGATGGCAATTGCCATGTCTACATAGACGAATTCGCAGATCTCAGCATGGCTGTCGATATTGCCTTCAATGCCAAGACGTATCGCTATGGTGTGTGCGGTGCAATGGAAACCTTACTCATTCATCAAGCCGTCGCCCCAACATTTTTGCCAGAGATAGCACGCGCATTGATCGCGCACGGCGTTGAACTCAGAGGCTGCGCACGAACACAAGCGCTTGTGCCACAAGCTTTGCTTGCCACGGACGAAGACTGGGCCACCGAGTATCTTGGGCCTATTTTGGCGATACGCGTAGTCGATACGATGTCAGAAGCCATTGCACACATTGAACGCTGGGGCTCTGGACATACCGAGTCCATCGTGACGTCCCATATCATCCAAGCACAACAATTCCAACGTGAGGTGGACTCGAGTTCGGTCTACGTCAATTTACCAACCTGTTTTGCCGATGGCTTTGAATACGGGCTTGGCGCTGAAATCGGTATTTCAACCAACCGTCTCCATGCACGCGGCCCCGTCGGGCTCGAAGGACTCACTACACTCAAGTGGGTCTTGCAAGGTCACGGTCAAACTCGAGGATAATTCTCATCACCATGCTTTGGGTCAAAACTCTTCATATCGTCCTCGTTGCTTCTTGGTTCGCCGGCTTGTTTTACTTGCCGCGCATTTTTGTCAACATGGCACAACAATCGGACCCCGCGGTATTGCGTGTTTTAGACGGCATGGCTAAACGACTCTATCGCTTTATGACGATTCTGGCAGTACCCGCAGTACTTTTAGGCATCTGGCTTTATTTGGGTTATGGCATTGGCTTGGGGCCCGGTAATGGCTGGATGCATGCCAAGCTCGTACTGGTGCTGGTCGCGTTGGCTTACCACTATAGCTGTGGTGTCTTACTGCGCAAATTCGAACAAGGAGCGAATCGTCGCTCGCATATTTTTTATCGGTGGTTCAACGAAGTCCCTGTGTTGATCCTGACTGCCACGACGGCTTTTGTCGTTATCAAGCCTTTTTAATGAGACACCATGTCTGATCAGGACGCCACCCGCAAGACCCTCACTATTAAAAAAAATGGTGATACGCCAGCAGAATCCACGGGTGATCGCCCCCGCGTGCGGATCGGTGCGCGTGCACGTCAAGTTGCGCAACAAAAAATAGCCAAAGACAAAACAGCTCGCCAAAAAGGCGAAACACCAACACCCTCTTATGAACGCAGCGCGTCTCGCTCAGCAGAGCGTGGTTTTGCTCCGCGTAAGACACCGCGAGACACGACCTCTCGTGACGCTGCGCCGCGCGATGAAAAACCACGTGATTTTGCGCCCAGAAACTCAGCTCCGCGCAGTTCGTCAGCGCGTGGATCGGCTCGCAGTGCCGCCTTGCGCAGTGGGCCGAACGAGTTTAGAGATCCAGGTGAACGCGCACGGCCGCTCACCGATCGTTCGCCGCGCAACACGGCACCCAAATCCCTGCCCCAAGAACCCCTCATCACGCGCAGTACGATCGTCAGTCCAACGACAGATGTCTTTAATGTGTTTGCACCATGTCCGATGGGTCTCGAAGAAGCACTTAGTGCTGAGCTCAACGCACTGGGTTACGAACAAGTCAGTGCCACGCGTGCAGGTTGTCACTTTGTAGCGGACTGGTGGGGCGTACAGCGTGCCAACCTCTACTCCCGACTCGCCACCCGTATTTTGGTGCGCGTAGGACAGGCACCCGTTCAGAGCGAAGACGATATTCTTGAACTGGCACAAAGCATTGGCTGGGAGCGTTGGTTCGGTGCAGAACACACCTTGCGCGTGGACACTTCAGCGGTCAAGAGTCCAATGCAAAGTCTGCAGTATTGCAATTTGCGCGCCAAGGATGGCATCTGCGATCGTCTGCGTGACCTCGAAGGCGCTCGTCCATCCATCGACACTGTTCGACCCGATGCCCGTGTGCATTTATTTTTGTCATCCGATACCGCTACGATGTATCTCGATACTTCGGGCGAGTCGCTCTTTAAGCGCGGCTGGCGCTTAGACAAGGGCGATGCCCCCCTGAGAGAGAATCTCGCGGCTGGATTGCTGGCCTTGTCAGGCTGGGACCCTCAAGCGGCATTGATGGATCCTTTTTGTGGCAGCGGCACTATTCTGATTGAAGCGGCATGGATTGCCTTAGGCGTCCCCCCTGGCATCACACGTCCTTTTGGCTTTGAAAGGCTCAGAGATCATCAGCCGCGCCGTTGGGAAGACCTCAAAGAAGACGCGCGGAGTCGCATTCTCCCCGAACTCGAGGCGCCACTCGTGGGGATCGATGCAGATCCCGAAGCGATTGAGGCTGCACAACGCAATGCTGAGCGAGCCTTTTTGACGGAAGACACGATTCAATTTGAGCTGGGTGATGCCCGCGATGCGGTGGCCCCTGCCCCGTCTGGCTGGATGCTCACCAACCCACCCTACGGTGAGCGCTTGGATGAGGAGGATCTTGAATTTTGGCGCGAATGGTCCTCCAACCTCAAACATGAATTTGCTGGCTGGCAGGTCAACGTCATTACATCCGACCTCGACTTGCCCAAGCACTTAAGGCTCAAGGCCAATCGTCGCACCCCGATCTTTAATGGAGCCTTGGACTGTCGTCTCTTCAATTTTGAATTGGTCGAGAGTAGCTACCGAAATGTTGCAGCCGCACAACAAGATGAGTGAATTTTAAATTTTTCATTGCCGACAGAGGGTTTTCCCTTAAAAGCATTTGCTTAGTTTCGGGTTTTCCCTAATAATAGGGTTATCCCTAACAAGCAATGGAAAATATCATGACTCACAACACATCTACTCGCCTCACTGACGCCCTCGAACGTGACCTGCTTGCAAAAGCAATGGAAAATCAGTTCCGCTTTCGCCCACTGCGCGCCGTCGGCAAGTTTGTAAACGGCATCGCCTCTTTTACTGCTGCAGCCCGCGCCAAGACCAACGCCCGCGACATGGTCTGACCATTCCCAAGAGGTGCACGGGATCGCCTTAAAAGTGCGGGATAATATGCCTGATGAAAACCCGCACCGCTCTATCACCTGACGCGTCAACACCCGATCCATCGCCCGTGTTGACCAGTACGCCAGCTCCGCCGCGACTGAGAAGATTCGCCTCAATGATGTATGAGGGAGTCCTTCTCTTCGCGGTTGTTTTTTTGGCGGGTTATCTCTTTGATACGCTTACACAGAGTCGTCACGGGCTCATGCTCCGCGGGGGCCGTCAAGTCTGGCTCTTTATTGCAATGGGTGCCTACTTTTTGATCTGTTGGAAACGCAGCGGCCAAACGCTGCCGATGAAAGCTTGGCACATAAGAGTCCTGGGCGTAAACGGACGCCCTGCTAAAACCAGTCGCCTGCTTCTACGCTATGCCTATATGTGGGTATTACCCCTCCTTGGGGCAGGTTTGGTTTGGGCCGCCGCACACCTTTCAGGTTGGAATGCCATGCTCATGTTGATTATTGGCGCTCCTTTTCTGGTTTTTATTCCCACTTGGTTTACAGCTGAACAACAGTTTTTGCATGATTTGCTCGCAGGAACACGTTTAGTGAACGTTAAACCTATCAACAGCGCTAGTAAAAACCCTTAGTTTGATGCTCTGAATGCATCTGCCTGTTGCGTCAAATGCTTGGGTGAGCCATGCTAGCGGGCATTACATAGATGACCTACCCGCTCAGGCATGTTGGACCAATACGCTTCACTCAGTGAATCTTTCCACTGGCACGTACCCACCAATTTTAATATTGGGGAAGAGTGCTGTCATCGATGGGCAAAAAGCTCAGCAGATGCACGCCGGATTGCGCTCTTTTTCGAAGACTCTGCAGGTCATCGAGATATTTGGACCTACGAGAGATTAGGCGCGGCGACCAATCAGTTTGCGAATGCCCTCACGCGCATGGGCATTAAGCCCGGTGACCGAGTCGCCACAATCCTTGGCCAAAGTGCTGAGGCGATCGTCGCACAACTTGCGGCCTTTAGCGTTGGAGCCATTGCCGTTCCCCTTGGCACGCAACTGGCCCCCAAAGCACTCGAATATCGCTTGCGCGACGCTGAAACGCGTATTGCCATCGTCGGTGCAGAAGGTGCCTCAAGTTTGCTCAGTATCTTGTCTCGTTGTGCCAAACTGACTCAAGTCATTGGCGTTGGCGTTGAAGACAATCGCTTGTTGCCCTGGCGCAGCTTGATGATCAGACAGCCCGAACAGTTTAAAGCGGTCTCGACGCGCGCCGATGATCCCGCACTGCTGCTCTACAGCCCCGACAGCGGTCAACCTGCACGTGGAGTGTTGTTGCCTCACCGCAGCCTCATCGGTGCTCTACCAGGATTTGTTGCGTCACAAAATTGGTTTCCCCAAGGAGCCGAGGTCTTTTGGACCGCCTTAGATTGGGCGAATGCCTCCGGACTGTTGTGTGGCGTGCTGCCAACTCTTTATTTTGGTCGCGCCATTGTAGGCGTTCGAGGTGCCACGACACCGGGTCAGGCTCAACAGCTTCTAGAACGCTATCGGGTCACGCATGCGCTGGCGCCGGGTTCGGTGCTTCGACAACTCAAACTCAGCGTGCCTACTCACGTGACGCAATCGTCTTCACCTCTACGTAGTATGACAATCATCGATGAAGGCATCGATGAAGGGCTTGCGCAGTGGTGCAAAGCACACTTTGGTCTCTCGCCTAATCACCTGTTTAGCACCACTGAGATCCAGGCGATGATTGGTGACAGTCAACTCAAATGGTCTGGCAAAATCGGGAGCTTAGGGCGAGCCTACCCAGGGCATCGGATCGCAATACTCAACGAAGACGGCTCGCAAGCGCATACAGAGCAAATTGGCGAAATCTCCATTCATCA
The DNA here is from genome assembly GCA_023653055.1 of Burkholderiaceae bacterium. GTDB lineage: Bacteria > Pseudomonadota > Gammaproteobacteria > Burkholderiales > Burkholderiaceae_B > Zwartia. The sequence continues at coordinate 26,610 of JAMNXR010000020.1, forward strand.
CAATGACTTGCACGGCGCAGAAGATCCTGCGTTGCCGCTGCGCTATTGGCGGACAACGGATACGGCAGAAATCAATCCTGATCCGAACGGTTGGTGGCGTACTGGTGAGCTGGGACGTATCGATGCTGATGGATTTTTCTGGCACGCTGGTCGAAAAACTCGACCACCTGCAAAAAACAAAACAATTCAGCCCGCCACGAGGGCGTCCAACGCGCCCAGCACCCATCTTGCTGGAGTCATCCCCTCAGCGATCATCACGCCAACGGAGTAAACTTAGGGCATTCATTCATGCTCTCAAGGATGCTCAACAACATGGCGATTTATCAGCTAGGCGACCTGACCCCACGTATTGATCCCACTGCGTTTATCTTTGATTCTGCTGACATTATTGGCGATGTCGCCATCGGGGCGCAGGCGAGTATCTGGGCCAACGTCAGCATACGCGGTGACAATACTCTGATTGACATCGGTCACCACAGCAATGTGCAAGAAGGCAGCGTATTGCACTCTGATGTCGATACCCCTCTCACGATCGCTGAGCATGTCACGATTGGTCATCAAGCCATGTTGCACGGCTGTTCAATCGGCTCAGGCTCCTTGGTCGGCATGCAAGCCATCATTCTCAATCGTGCACGTATTGGACGCAACTGTCTGATCGGCGCAGGTGCGATTGTCCCAGAGGGTCGCGAAATTCCTGATGGCAGTCTTGTTATTGGTGTGGGCAAGATTGTCCGCACACTCGGCGAGGATGAAATCGCCCAAATTCGTCACAATATCGAGCACTATGCAGCACGAGGGCAAATGTACCGCCAACAACTCAAGCGCGTAGGCTGAGATTCTTTTATCGGCCTGTATGTCAGATCAACTTAAAAAATTCCTTTCCGAAGACCGTAGCGTCCGTCTTGAGTCTGTTTACATGCAGCAAACATGGCAAACAGCACAGGCACATCAAACCTACCCACCTGCTGTCGCGGCCTTGCTCGGAGAGCTCGTCGCAGCGTCAACACTCATCGCTGCAACGCTCAAGTTCGATGGCTCCCTTCTTCTGCAACTCCAAGGCGATGGTGCAATCGCCTTGATGGTGGTGGAGTGCCGTGCAGACATGAGTATTCGCGCCACCGTCAAGCTTCGCGACCGTCCTTTACCCATTCAGCGTGACTTACAGTCCTTGCTCAACCCAGGTGGCACAGCCAAATTCATTGTTGTGTTGGACCCTCCAAAAAACACCTTGGGTCGTCAGGCGTACCAAGGAATCGTTCCTCTCGAGGGCGACACCATTGCCCAAGCGCTTGAGCAATACATGTTGCGCTCTGAACAATTAGAAACACGTATTTGGCTAGCCGCAGACACCGAACACTGCACAGGCCTGTTGCTGCAGCGCTTGCCAACTCAAGGCGGTAACCAACAAGCCGAGGTTCTGAGTGCGGACGAGTCATGGCAGCGTTTTCAACATTTCGCCGAAACACTCTCCGCCAAGGAAATGCTTGAGGTCACTCAAGAAACGCTCTTGCATCGATTGTTTTGGGAAGAAACCCTGCTGACGTTTGACGCACGACCCATCACTTGGCAATGTGCCTGCACACGTGAGCGTGTCGCAGATATGTTGAAAATGTTAGGTCGTGCCGAAGTCGAAGACATTTTAGAGACACAGGGAAAAATAGAAGTCGCATGCGAATTCTGTGGTCAACCCTATCTATTTGACGGTGTCGATTCGGCGATGCTCTTTCAACCGGTTACGCTTGGTGCAGGCAAGTCAGTCCACTAGTGGGCGCAGACTCAGCATGAGGTTTTAGCGCAAACGCTCAGGGCCGAATTTCAATCGGGATGCAGAGCTGGTAACCGACACCCCAGACGGCTTTCAGCGCAGGCTCGGCGCCTTCCCCTGACATGCCTGCAAGTTTTTTGCGTAACCGACTCACAAGACTTTCAAGTGCACGCTTGCCGATGTCCTCAACATCCGGACGCTGACTCAGCATTTCACAAATCACTTCAGTTTCGAGAATGTAAGAGGATGCTTGTGTCAAACCTACCAAAAGAGTTTTTTCGCTGTTCGTCAAAAAAACTTTCACATCCGAGTACGGACTGATAATCGAACGATCCTGCAGGCTAATCACCCAACTCAGTGCATTTTTATTGAGCAATCTTGCGCGCCGATACATACTCATCAACGCAGCGGTAAGTTCCTCTGGTGCCACGGGTTTACTCAGGTAGATATCCGCTCCCGCCTCATAACCTTTGAGACGATCCGGGATCGCGGCCCGAGCGGTCAACATAATGATGCCGATACTTGGGATGCTGACACGCAGTCTACGTGCAATCGAAATGCCGTCCTCTCCCGGCAAGCTGAGATCGAGCACAAGCGCATCAATCGGCTCGGTAATCAACAAGTCATCGAGCGAGCGCCCACTATTGACCGCAAATACTAAAAATCCTTTCTGCTTAAGATGAAAGTGGATTTCCTTGCGGAGCAAGGCATCATCTTCGACTAGCGCCACCCGCATCGGAACAACCGGAAACATACTGACAACTTCCTCTCCGGTTGTTGCGGTCTGAAACGAAACGAGATTTGAAAAATTTTGATTCATCGTTTGAGCTCAACCGTAAAGTTAACTTGATGATCCTTGTAATCGAATCGGATCGTTCCCCCAATAATTTTGCACAGCGCTTTCACAAGATACAACCCCAGGCCAGTCCCTGATTTGTCATGTGCATAAGGTCCGCGATAGTAACGCGTAAACAAGCCGTCAGGATCAGGGGCATCATTGTCACCAACCGTATTGCTGACCCGTAAAATAAAACGTGAGGAATACGTAGTCACTGAAGAATCATCAAAAAGTTCCAGCAAAATTCGGCTGCCAGACTGAGAGTATTTGGTCGCATTGTCCAATAAATTAGCCAACACAATTGCAAATAAATTAGGGTCAGATCTCAACATGAAGGACGATGACGGCATCCACAAATCAATCCGCTCAACCTCAGCCTCAGGCAAGCTAGCTAACATCGCCCGCACAACCTCACCTACATCAAAGTTCTCAAACTTAGGTGCAAAGCCTTTTTGATCAAGTTGATCCACCTGAACACAGCGCTCAATCACAGTGTTCATGTTACCAATGGCCTGAATCATGCTGTCAATGCGGTCTGTCGAGTCTGCAGACTGCTCGGAAGTTCGTGTTTGTAAACTGCTCCTGAGTGAACCTGCAGCCATTCTCATCGTTGCAAGCGGATTTTTTAATTCATGTGTCAACATATCAATCAACATACTACGTTCTTTGATCTGTTCAGTTTCAAGCTGATTACGCGCGCGCATGAACTGTAACTCTTGCATTTCACGATCATACGTCTCGCGGCGCTGTGTGACGTCGCTCAGCACCATGATTGAAAGTATAAAAGCAATGATCAAGCCGCCCCAATTACCGGGCAATGAGACAAGGTTGGGATGCACCCATCCAAGCAAGGGCAAAATATCCATCCAAATGAGCACACCCATTAACAGTACACCGCCCCCGATCAGCCAGCGGTGAAAAGCGGGCATCTTTCTACACCATGGCAATGCAGCCACCAAAACCAGGGGCAATAACGTTGCAATTAAAAAATTGAAGTTGAGGGCTAGCATTGTGAGGTAATCAAGCTTGAGCGCTAAAAGCTCAAGACAAAGGACAGCAATCAAACCCTTAATGTAATAGCTATACCAGCGTGGAGGTTCATACTGCTTGAGTAATTCGCTGGTGATCCATAACGACGTCATCAGTCTAAAGATATACAACGTATTAAAGGCAAGATTATCAAGCCAAATATACTGTTCAAAAAAGAGATCCGCTAATATGCCTGCGCCAGAAAGTGTAAAAAGAAGCGTCACAATCTGAGAAAAAAACAAAACTCCAACAATAGATTGGCGCGTCCTGATGTAATAGATCAGGGCCCAAAAGACGATGGCAAGGATCACGCCAGCCTCAAGACCCAAGTTGCGCTGCTGTTTCACCATCAGATCCGAGAGGGCATCGGGCTGCATCACCTGAGTGTTCAGAAAAAAACCATTGATTGTATCGATGCGCAGATAAAAATAATTATTAACACCTGCATGTACCGTGACAGGAAAACAATACGTATTGTCTGCGCAGGTATTTTGCGTAACGGGAAAATGATCCCCCGCCGAGCGACTACTCCATACACCGTCTTTTTCTTCAAAAAGTTGTATGTGACGGATGTAATGGGGCCCCACACGCAAAACGACCTGCTCTTGACCATGGGCAGGCGCTTGCACGAGCAACCTCAACCACCTGACCGTCGGCGTCAATCCCCGATTTAAAACGACCCCAAACGGTTGATAATCTTGTGTGACAGCCTGCTGAATGGTGAGTGAACCTGGACTAGGCTCAATGTAAAGACCACGTTCAATAATCCAATCTTTGTCGGGGTTAGCCTGCACACTCAAGCTGAAGGCTGTGAGCAACACCCATAGACATGCACGCAAAAAGTGCATGCAGTACGCAACATGGGCGCTACCCGCATCGCTTACCTCGCAAGCTTTGCGCGCAATTGACATGCTTAACCTGCGTGCTTGGATAGGTACTCTACAGCGCTGCGCACGCCGCGGTCACCCACCTCGATACCGAGTGACTGCATGGAGGCCTCGACGCCTGCGATACAGCCCAAGATCATCGCTGGGTTGAGATCACCCAAGTGACCAATGCGGAACACGCGACCTGCGAACGGCCCCAACCCACCTGCCACCATCACCTGAAACTTTTCGCGCGCAGTCTTGCGTATCAGCTCAGGGTCGATGCCTGGCTTGACCACAATCGCTGTCACCGAATCCGAGCGTGCCTCAGACACTTTGCAGAGGAAATCTAAATTGCCTGCTTGAGACCAAGACTGTACCGCCGCGCGAACAGCACCGGCTAGCGCACGATGGCGCGTATACACCTGTTCGACGCCTTCACGCGCTAACAACTCAAATGCGGCTTCCATACCAAACAGCAGGTTTTGAGGCGCAGTGCCACAAAAACGACTGTAAGAAGGACCTTTCCGTCGGCGTAACCAATCCCAATAAAAGCGCTGTGAAGGATTTTTTTCACATACCTGCATGGCGCGCGCATCCGCCACACAAAATCCTACGCCAGGCGGCACCATCAAACCTTTTTGGGAGGCGCCGATCACAGCATTGACACCCCACTGATCCATTTCAAATGGGATCGCACCCAAAGAGGCCACGACATCCACCACAAACAGCGCAGGATGTCCGGTGGCATCAATCGCGCGGCGCAGAGCCGGAATATCACTGGTCGTACTGCTCGCCGTATCAGTATGCACCGTAAAAACTGCCACAATCTCATGCTGGGTATCCGCACGCAGAATCTGGGCAACGGCCTCAGGATCAATCGGGTAGCCTTCGTGAAAGGGCGTACGCAAAACAATCGCGCCCATCGCCTCAGCCATGATGGCCCAAGACTCTGAGAAATGACCTGTACCAGGAACTAATACCTTTTGTCCGGGCGCAAGCAGATTGACGATCATGGCTTCCCAGGCGCCGTGACCATTCGCTGCGTAAAAAAATACATCAGCTGCTTGAGTCTTCAGAAGTTTCTTTAAACCTGACTCACACGCGTCGACACAGGCGTCCACACGCGGATCTCCCATATCCATGGGCTGCTTGGTCATCGCATCCAGCACCGCTTTAGGAACATTTGATGGGCCGGGCGAATGAAGCAAACGCACACCAGGAAAATAAGGAAACGCAGCTGCAGAAGAGGTCATATCCAATCCTTGTGAAAGTGCTTAGATTCTAACCTGTCGACATCCCTAGGCGCATGTCCGAATCGACATCGGGTACCAAGAACACCACACTTTGAAGACTTTTTTTGAGACGTCTCTCTTTGCAGACCCAGGCAAATGCACAAACACCATTTCTTTAAGTTTTTTCGCCCTGTACAGATTCGCAAACAACGCGGCGCAGCAATCGCCGAGACACTGATGGCGCTCCTGCCAATCCTGTTGCTGGCTAGCCTGTGTATCGAACTCGCCCGCGGTTACCAGGTTCGTCATCTGCTCATCCTGTCTCTACAGCAGGCCGCCCGAGTCGCTGCTGTCCACCATGCTGCGCCGCAGGCCTGGCAGCCAGTCTTGCGCGAGGCACTCGCCACGCTCTTTGCACCTGCTGGGCAATATGCTTCTCCCCAGGCGCGCAGAGACGCGACCTGCGAAGCGTTTAAACAGGCGTTTCGTATGCCATGCTGGCATGCCGTGGCGCTACCCTCTCCGCCTGAAACCATTCATTTACGTCTGATCTATTTGCACAGCCCGATTCAAGACTGGCTCAGATTCTTGCTACAAAAAATTGTCGGTCTTAGCACCGCATTCGAACAAACCGCGGGACCGCAACGCCCGCTTGAAAGAGAGGCTTGGCGACTGGGTTTGATTCCTATGGTGGTCGAATATCGGGTAATCAGGCATCGCAGTACCTACTGACCGGAGCAGTAAGTCACTCAGCGTGGCGGTGGTTTTGTCGCTGGAGAGGCAGCGGAAGGTAACGTAGGCTTTGCAGGCGGTTTTGTCGCGGGCTTGAGCTCAGGCGCTTGGACGCCAGGTGGCAAGACTTGAACAAACACCTCACCCTGCCGCATCATGCTCAATTCGCTGCGCGCGCGCTCCTCAGAGGCCTCAGTACCGGAGCGCAGATCTTCGACTTCGGCCGCAAGGGCCTTGTTACGCGCGGTGAGTCCCTCATTGATCATGCGTTGATCCGTGACTTGCGCCTGCATATCCCACACAGAAAACCATCCCCCCCGACCCATCCACAAGGGATATTGGATCAGCGCGACGAGTGCAACAATCACGATTAACAATAGACGCATGACACCTTTTTTGCACGGGGACGGCGCAGTGCCGCCCCGGCAGGTTGATTAGCGCAGGTTGTAAAAAGCGTCGCGACCGGGATACGTCGCCACTTCTGCGAGCTCTTCCTCAATCCGCAACAACTGGTTGTACTTCGCCATCCGATCAGAACGCGACAAAGAGCCGGTTTTGATTTGCATGGCGTTTGTCGCAACCGCGATATCAGCAATCGTTGAATCTTCGGTTTCCCCTGAGCGGTGCGACACCACTGCGGTGTAACCAAAACGCTTGGCCATTTCAATCGCAGCAAACGTTTCAGTCAGTGTGCCAATCTGATTGATTTTGATCAAAATCGAGTTAGCAATGCCCTGATCGATACCTTGTTTGAGGATTTTGGTATTTGTCACAAACAAATCGTCACCGACCAATTGAACCTTGCGACCCAATCTTTCTGTCAGATGCTTCCAACCCGCCCAATCGTTTTCAGCCATGCCGTCTTCGATCGAAATGATGGGATATTTATCCACCCAAGTGGCCAATAAATTGGTGAGCTCTTCGGAGGACAACGACACACCACCCTCGCCTTGCAAGGTGTATTTACCATCCCGATAAAACTCCGAGGCGGCACAGTCCAGACCCAGGGCGATCTGTGTACCTGGCTCATAGCCTGCATTTTCGATCGCGCGCAAAATCAGTTGAATCGCAGCCTCATGGTTGGCGACGTTTGGTGCAAAACCACCTTCGTCGCCGACCGCCGTCGACATACCCTGGTCATTAATAATTTTCTTGAGTGCATGGAATGTTTCAGCGCCCATGCGCATCGCTTCGCGAAAGCTCGTCGCACCGATTGGCAAAATCATGAGCTCTTGCATGTCGAGCGTATTGTTGGCGTGCGCGCCGCCATTGATCACGTTCATCATCGGCACGGGCATACTCATCGGGCCACTACCACCGAAGTATCGATAGAGCGACAAGCCAGACTCATCCGCTGCCGCGCGTGCCACAGCCATACTGGCGGCCAAAATTGCATTGGCACCGAGTCGGGACTTGCCTTCTGTACCGTCTAATTCAATCAGCGTGCGATCCAGAAATGTTTGCTCTTGCGCATCCAAGCCCATCAAGGCCTCAGAAATTTCTGTATTGATATTTTCAACCGCGCGCAACACACCTTTGCCAAGGTAGCGCGCTTTGTCACCATCACGCAGCTCAATCGCCTCACGACTACCGGTCGATGCGCCCGAAGGCACAGCAGCCCGCCCCATGGCACCCGACTCAAGCAACACGTCACATTCAACGGTTGGGTTACCACGTGAGTCCAGAATTTCACGACCAATGATATCTACGATTGCACTCATGTCTATCTTTCCTAAAAAATAAAAATTCTTTTACGTAAATTGTGACTCGATAAAACCATGCCGCTTGACGACACGATCGAGTTCAACCAGGGTGATGAGCAAGTTTTTCATTTGACCAAGCGGCACTGCATTGGGTCCATCGGACATTGCCTGCGCGGGATTCGGATGGGTTTCCATAAAGAGGCCAGCAATACCGGCCGCCACCGCAGCACGCGCCAAGACAGGCACAAACTCTCTCTGCCCACCTGAGGAAGTGCCCTGCCCACCGGGCAACTGCACCGAATGCGTCGCATCAAACACAACAGGACATTGTGTTTCACGCATGATCGCAAGCGAGCGCATGTCAGAAACAAGGTTGTTATAGCCAAATGACACACCGCGCTCACAAACCATGATGTCCTCGGCCACACCCGCTTGTCGCGCGGCGTGGCGTGCTTTGTTGACGACCTGCAACATGTCATGAGGGGCGAGAAACTGGCCTTTTTTAATATTGACGGGCTTGCCACTTGCGGCACAGGCTTCAATAAAGTCCGTTTGTCGACAGAGAAAAGCAGGCGTTTGCAACACGTCAACCACTGCGGCCACTGCGTTGACCTGATCCTTGTCGTGCACATCCGTCAGGACAGGCACGTTAAGCTCAGCACGCACATCCGCCAAAATCTGCAAGCCTTCATCCATGCCTGGGCCACGGTAAGACGTCCCAGAACTGCGATTCGCTTTGTCAAACGAGCTTTTGTAAATAAACGGAATGCCAAGCGCAGACGTGATCTCTTTTAGCTGACCGGCTGTATCGAATGCCATTTGACGTGACTCAATGACACACGGGCCCGCAATCAGGAAAAAGGGCTTGTCCAGGCCAATATCGAATCCGCACAGCTTCATCAGGTGTCCTTGCGCTGCGACTGGTGCGCCAGCGCAGCATTGATGTAGCTCGTGAACAAGGGGTGACCATCTCTGGGAGTCGAGGTGAATTCGGGATGAAATTGCACACCAACAAACCAGGGGTGATTTGGTAACTCCATGATTTCAGGCAAGTTTTCAGTTGGGGTTCGGGCACTGATCACCAACCCTGCTTTTTCGAGACGTGGCACGTAAATATTGTTGACCTCATAACGATGGCGATGACGTTCATTCACATCTGGGCCATAAATCTGATGCGCGAGTGAACCCGGCTTGACCGGACACTTTTGTGAGCCTTTACGCATCGTGCCCCCTAAGTCCGATTGCGAATCACGCTTTTCAGACACCCCTTCACGATCTAACCACTCCGTAATCAACGCCACCACAGGATGAGGCGAAGCGGGGTCAAACTCAGTGCTGTTGGCGTGATCTAAGCCCGCCACATCCCGTGCGAACTCAATCACAGCTAACTGCATTCCCAGGCAAATACCCAAATAAGGCACGTTATTTTCACGGGCAAAACGAATAGCGGCTATTTTGCCTTCGGTGCCACGCTTACCAAAACCACCGGGAACCAAAATGGCATCAAAAGGCTTGAGCACCTCGACACCGCTTTGCTCAATACTTTCAGAGTCGATGTACTCGACTTTGACGCGGGATTTGGTGTGAATGCCTGCGTGAATCAACGCCTCGGTCAACGATTTGTAGGACTCGGTCAGATCGACATACTTGCCCACCATCGCGATGCGTACTTCGCGCTCGGGGTGTTCCAGTCGGTAGATCAAGTTGTCCCACATCGACAAATCAGCAGCCGGCGGACTGAGGTTTAGCACCTCACAAATCAGGTTATCCAGACCCTGCTTATGCAGCATTGATGGGATTTTGTAGATTGAGTCCGAATCCCAGACCGAGATAACCGCATCAAGGGGAACATTTGAAAACAAGGAGATCTTGGCACGTTCTTCGTCAGGGATCGGACGATCCGCACGGCACAGGAGGGCATGGGGAATAATGCCAATTTCGCGCAGCTTTTGGACAGAATGTTGGGTGGGCTTGGTCTTGAGCTCCCCCGCAGAGGCGATAAAAGGCACCAGTGTGAGGTGAATAAAGGCGGCATTGTTGCGACCGAGTCGCAGACTCATCTGACGTGCAGCCTCTAGGAACGGCAAAGACTCAATATCACCTACCGTGCCACCGATCTCAACAATGGCAACGTCCGTTGCACCATTCCAAGATTGGTCGGCACCTCGGGCGATAAAGTCCTGAATTTCATTAGTAATGTGAGGAATCACCTGAACGGTTTTACCGAGGTAATCGCCCCGTCGCTCTTTACGCAGAACAGATTCGTAAATCTGACCCGTCGTAAAGTTATTGACCTTGCGCATCTTTGAGGAAATGAATCGCTCGTAATGCCCAAGATCCAGGTCTGTTTCAGCACCGTCTTCGGTCACAAAGACTTCGCCATGCTGAAACGGGCTCATGGTGCCAGGATCAACGTTGATATAAGGATCGAGTTTGAGCAGGGTAACCTGCAGGCCACGAGATTCGAGAATGGCGGCCAGAGACGCAGCGGCGATGCCCTTGCCAAGCGAGGACACCACACCACCGGTTACAAAGACAAATTTGGTCATGTGTTTGACGCCTCATGACGAGGCGTATGCGGGAAATTTGGATTATAGCTGCCTGACTCAGTTTTGCGGAAAACCCGCATAGATTTATCAACAAAATTTCGCTTTCATCGCGATAAAGAGGTTTTTAGGCGAGCGGCTCGGTTCGGTGCAATAACCACTCCAGCGCTGAGCCTGATACTTTTGGAGCTAGACGCCTGCGAACCTCTGCGTGATAAGCATTGAGCCAGTCAATTTCATCCTGTCTGAGCTGCTTAAGCTGGATACAACGTGTATCGATTGGACAAAGCGTCAGCGTTTCAAATTCCAAAAACTCGCCAAACTCGGACGCTCCTGCCGACACATTCGCCACCAAATTTTCGATCCGAATGCCCCAACGACCCGGACGATAAAGCCCTGGCTCGTTTGAGGTGATCATGCCTGGCTGCATGGCAGTTTGAGGACCTGGTGCCGCGCGATATGAGATGACTTGCGGCCCCTCATGCACATTTAGGTAATACCCCACACCATGCCCCGTCCCGTGCCCGTACTCTGCGAGCCGCGCCCACAAGGGCGCACGGGCAACGGCATCCAGCATCGGAGACGCCACGCCGCGCGGAAATCTCAGTCGAGAAAGCGCAATCATGGCTTGTAGTACCGCCGTATAGTCGTCTTTTTGGGCGGCACTTGGCTGTCCAACAGGGACCACGCGCGTAATATCCGTGGTACCTCCCACGTACTGACCGCCAGAGTCAATCAGGAGCAAGCCATCTCCCGCAATGGACGCAAAAGACTCTGGGGTGGCACGATAGTGCGGCATCGCCCCATTGCTGTTATAGGCGGCAATCGTGCCAAAACTGCGTGAAATAAACCCCGGTTGCTGACTCCGCTGCGCAGTGATCTGGTCGTCGACCATTAACTCACTCAGTGGAACCACATCACAACGCGCGATCGCATCTTCAAGCCAGACAAAAAATGCGCACAAGGCTGCGCCATCGTCCTCCATCACACGACGCACATGATTCAGCTCAAAGGCTGTTTTTTGCGATTTAAAAAATGTGCTCGGATTGATCGCGCGCACTAACTGACAAGACACGCGATCAATCAAGGCACAGGTTGTGCGCGCCGGGTCAAACAACAGACGCGACGCAGCTGGCAGCGCGGCGAGTGTCTGAGCAGCCTCGTGATAGGGGCGTACTTCAATGCCGTCGCCAACCAACAGCTGTGCCAGGGTGGCATCCACTTTTTCGGGCAATACAAACAGCAAGACTTGCTCGGGCCCAATCAGAACATGCGCCAAAAACACAGGATTGAAACTCACATCCGCACCGCGACAATTTAGCAACCATGCAATGTCGTCCACGGTTGAAATAAGGTGCCACTGCGCACCCCGCTCCGCCATCTCGGCACGCACGCGGGCAAGCTTTTCCTGACGTGATTGACCTGCGTATTCAACCGGCAGCTCACGGATGGGCGCTGTCGGCAACGCAGGGCGATCCAACCAACACTGGCCCGGCAGGTCTAAGGATAAGTCGAGCTTGATCGCACGTGCGGCCAACTGCTCTTGCAACGCCTCACGCGCAGCCAAACCAAGCGCACGACCGTCTACCGCCACCACACCGCCACTTTTGACATTTGCCCCCAACCAAGCAGCATGGGCAGGGTCCGTCGCCACACCAATTTTCATCAGCGTCACTGGGGATCCCGCGAGTTCGGCCTCAGCCTGCACCCAATAACGACTATCCACCCAAATACCCGCAAAGTCTTGTGTCACGACGACCGTACCCACCGAGCCGGTAAACCCCGTCAGCCAGGGCCTGATTTGCCAATAAGCCGGCAAGTATTCGGACAGATGGGGGTCTGCTGAAGGAATCAGACAGGCATCAATATGCGCCTGCTGCATGCTTGCTCGCAGTGCCGCAAGCGCCTCAATTGGACTAAGAGCGGGAGTGTTCATCGCTGACTGGGAGTTAGAGAGCCTTGGGTTTAACAAACTTTGCACGCAGCACAGCAATCACGCCTGGCAGCAAAGAAACAATGATGATGCCTAAAATCACGGCGGTCAGATTGTCACGTACGAAAGGCAAGTTTCCGAACCAATACCCTGCTGCCGTGAGCGACACGACCCACAGAATGCCGCCAGAAACGTTGTAGAAGAAAAACTTTTGGGGCACCATTTTGGCAAAACCTGCCACGAAGGGCGCCATCGTGCGTGCAATCGGCAAAAACCGCGCAATGACGATGGTCTGTCCGCCGTAGCGGTCAAAGAAGCCTTGGGTATACGCCAGTCTCGCAGGATTAATCAATCTTGTCCGCGCAATTAGCGCTTTGCCAAACCAGCGTCCCACAGAGTAATTTACCGCATCCCCCACAATCGCAGCCGTTGTTAACAACAACATCAGCAACGGTAGGTCCATTTTGCCCATGGCACAAATCGCGCCCGCGACAAACAGTAACGAATCGCCAGGTAACAAGCTGGCAAACACCAAACCGGTTTCAGCAAAAATAATGGCGACTAACAATACGTAGATCCAGGCACCATGCTGCTCAATAAACTGCAGCATCGTGCGATCGATATGCATCATCATATCGATCGCCATCGAGAGAAAATCCATCACGCCGAATTATCCTTTGAGCGCTGAAACATCCAGCTTGGCAGACGTCTTGGACTGAATTTCCTCAACGGTCACACCAGGTGCCAGTTCAAGCAGCTTGAGACCGTTTGGCGTGACTTCCATCACACCTAAATCAGTAATCACCATGTCAATGACACCTACACCGGTCAAAGGCAAGGTGCACTTCGGTAACAGTTTGAGGTCCGTTGTCCCATCTTTTTTGTGCGCAACATGCTCCATCAGCACAATCACGCGGCCAACGCCCGCGACCAAGTCCATCGCGCCGCCCATGCCCTTGACCATTTTTCCTGGAATCATCCAATTGGCCAGATCGCCAGTCTCTGACACCTGCATCGCGCCCAAAATGGCGAGATTGATCTTGCCCGCGCGGATCATGCCAAATGATTCTGCAGAGGAAAAAATCGCTGAACCCGGCAACGTAGTGACCGTCTGCTTGCCTGCATTGATCAAGTCAGGATCCACTTCACTGTCAAGCGGATGAGGCCCAATCCCGAGCAAACCATTTTCCGACTGCAGCCAGACTTCCATATGGTCCGGTACATGGTTGGCTACCATGGTGGGCAAGCCAATTCCCAAGTTCACGTAAAAACCGTCTTTCAATTCACGCGCTGCACGCGCGGCCATTTCATCACGAGTCCATGCCATCTTTGTTCTCCTTAGCTCGCCGCGCGAACGATACGTTGCTCAATACGCTTTTCAGGCGTTGCATTGATCACAATGCGGTGCACGTAAATACCGGGCAAATGAATATTTTCGGGTTCGAGTTCGCCGTTTTCAACGATGCGTTCGACCTCGACCACGGTGAGTTTTCCTGCCATGGCAACAGGCGGATTAAAGTTGCGCGCAGTCTTGCTAAACATCAAATTGCCGCTACGGTCTGCCACTTCGGCCTTGACCAAGGACACCTCGGGCACCAAGGCGCGCTCCATGATGTACTGCTGTCCATCAAAATCGCGAACCTCTTTACCCTCTGCCACAATCGTGCCGACGCCAGTTTTAGTAAAAAAGGCAGGAATTCCGGAGCCGCCTGCGCGCAAACGCTCAGCCAATGTTCCCTGAGGCGTGAATTCAAGCTCCAGCTCACCGGCCAGGTATTGGCGCTCAAATTCTTTGTTCTCGCCGACATAAGACGCAATCATGCGCCGCACTTGTCGGGACTCGAGCAAAATCCCCAGGCCAAACCCGTCTACGCCCGCGTTGTTGCTGATGCAGGTCAAATTTTGAACGCCAAGATCCTTGACGGCGGCGATCAAAGCCTCCGGAATCCCACATAGACCGAAACCACCTACCGCGATCGTCTGACCGTCTTTCAAAATACCAGTCAACGCGTCTTTTGCACTCGGATACAGCTTGTTCATCAGAACGACTCCTTGAAGGTCACCTACATTCGATTATCGACGATTTATACAACTTGCCAATGCCTGTAAGACGTCCTCAGGCCAGGGGTGCCCGCGGTTTAACTCAAAATCCATCCAAACCATGATCGACTTTCCCTGCGCGCAAAGTTCAAGCCCGTCGGGATGCACTAAAGACAAGTCAACCGCATGCTCCATGCTGGAGCGACCGATACGCTCTACGCGATGGCTCACTCGAATCAGGGCGGGATACGTAATTGGTTTTTTAAAATCACAGGCGCAATGCACCACCACAGGACTAAAACGGGCGTTTTGCTGCACCCGGCCCTCAACAAACATCCTGATGCGCCCTTCTTCCATATAGCGAAAATAGTTTGCATTATTGAGATGATTGAGCGCATCGGCATCCGCCCAGCGCATCGGCAAGTCAAAGTCAAAAATATCCCCCACCTCAAGCGTGCGGGTCGATCCGTCAGGGTGTAGCAATGCCTTCTCCACAAAACAGCGAAAGGGTGAGTTCATGCCTTTGCAAGTCTGGCCGCCTTCAAACGCCTCACGCGTGCAATACAATCGCTTTCAATCAAACATCATACTTGGAAGCAGGGAGACTCTCATGTCCGAACGTGAATCGATGGAATACGACGTCGTCGTCGTAGGTGGCGGCCCAGGCGGCCTGGCGACAGCCATCCGGCTCAAACAGCTCGCCGCGGAGCACAATCACGAGATTTCGGTCTGTGTACTTGAAAAAGGCAGCGAAATTGGCGCGCACATTTTGTCCGGTGCCATTATGGACCCCAAGGCACTGACCGAGCTGCTGCCCGATTGGAAAGCCATGGGTGCGCCCCTCAACACGGCGGTCACCGAAGATGAGTTCCTGTTTTTGTCTCCCACTGGATCCCAAAAAACACCCAACTGGCTGTTGCCAGAGTGCTTTCAAAACCACGGCAACTACATCGTCAGTTTAGGCAGCGTTGCCCGTTGGATGGGTGAGCAAGCCGAAGCCCTTGGCGTTGAAATCTTCCCCGGCTTTGCCGCGGCCGAGGTCCTATACGACGAAAAAGGTGCGGTGCGTGGCGTTGCCACGGGTGATATGGGCGTCGGTCGCGATGGCCAACCGACCGACCAATACCAGCCAGGCATGGAGCTCCACGCCAAATACACCATCTTCGCCGAAGGCGCGCGCGGTCAACTGGGCCGTGAGCTGATCGAAAAGTTCAAGCTCGACCAGAATCGCGATCCACAAAGTTACGGTATCGGGATCAAAGAACTGTGGGAAGTCGAACCCTCTAAATCCCGTCCCGGTCTAGTGGTGCACACGGCCGGCTGGCCGCTGGATGCAGATACCTATGGCGGTTCTTTCCTGTATCACCTCAAGGACAATCTGGTTGCTGTCGGCATGGTGGTCGGCTTAGATTATGCCAATCCCTGGATCTCGCCCTTTGAGGAATTTCAGCGTTATAAAACACATCCTGCCATCCGCGGCACGTTCGAAGGCGGCAAACGCATTGCCTATGGTGCCCGTGCGATTACGGCAGGTGGTTTATTGTCCTTGCCCAAGCTGGTGTTCCCAGGTGGCGCACTGGTCGGCTGCGAAGCAGGCTTCTTGAATGCCTCACGTATCAAAGGCAGTCACGCCGCGATCAAATCCGGCATGATGGCCGCCGAAGCCGCGTTCGACGCCTTGGTTGCTGAGCGCAGCCACGACGAACTGCCAGCCTACCCCGCCGCCTTTGAAAGTTCATGGCTGCACACCGAACTCAACAAGGCACGCAACTTTAAACAATGGTTTAAAAAAGGCCGTTCTATTGGCACGCTGATGACGGGTGTCGAGCAATGGCTTCTTAAGGGCAATATGCCCTGGACCATCCATCGCGACAAACCTGACCATGCTTGCCTCAAGCCAGCTGCCGATTGCGTCAAAATCGACTATCCAAAACCAGATGGCGTACTGACCTTTGATCGTTTGAGCTCGGTGTTTATCTCCAACACCAATCACGAGGAAAATCAGCCTATCCATCTGACACTCAAGGATGCCTCTGTTCCTGTATCCATCAACTTGGCGAAATTCGGGGGACCTGAGGCGCGTTACTGTCCAGCGGGCGTCTACGAATACATCAAGGACGACCAAGGTGCAGATCGTTTGCAAATCAATGCGCAAAATTGCGTACATTGCAAAACCTGCGACATCAAGGACCCTACACAAAATATCGTCTGGGTCACCCCTCAAGGTGGTGAAGGTCCAGTCTATACCGGCATGTAATTTCCTAAGGAAACAAAGATCATGACAACACGTCCTCAAGCAACGCCTACCACCCAGATCGACAACGCGCGCGTCATCGTCACCGAGTGGCGTTTTGCACCGGGTGCAGAAACGGGCTGGCACACGCATGGCCACGACTATGTGGTGGTACCCACAACGAACGGCATGCTGCATCTGGAAACACCTGACGGACTCAAGGAGTTTCCCTTGGTGCTTGGCAAGTCTTACACACGTGGCGCCGGCGTCAACCACAACGTGATCAACGCAAGCGACCACGAGGTTGTCTTTGTAGAAATCGAATTACGCTGATCCCCTCCACTTCCTTTAAGAAGCAATGACATGCTCGATCCACAAGCCAAGGCCCTGATTGATCTCGTTATTGAAAAAGGGATCCCACCGGTTCACACTACCGAGCCTGTTCAAGCTCGGAAGTTCTACGCCGAGCGACGTTTTTTTAGTCAGCCCGATGCGCCAGAGGTTGCACAGGCTCTGGATATCAAGGTTCCCGGTCCGGCAGGTGCGATTACCGTGCGTCACTACCGGCCATTGGGCTCGGCGCCTGCGCAGACCTTGCCTGCCCTGATCTATTACCACGGCGGAGGTCATGTCATTGGCGATCTCGACACGCATGACGTACTGTGTCGCACGCTCTCAAACCAAGCCCAATGCGCCGTGTTTTCCGTCGACTATCGACTCGCCCCCGAACATATTTTTCCTGCTGCGGCTGATGACTGTATCGCTGCGACCAAATGGGTGCATACACACGCATCCGCACTAAAAATCGATGCCGCCCGTATCGCTGTGGGGGGCGACAGCGCAGGTGGTCAGCTCGCAGCGGTCGTGGCACTGGCACTTAAGCAGGACGGTGGCTTCAAGCCCGTTTTGCAACTACTGATTTATCCCGTCACAGATGCCAGCTGCGAGCGCGAATCCATGCGCTCCAATGGTCAGGGCTATTTACTAACACGTGACTCGATGGATTACTTTTACGGACACTACATGCCCGAGGCATGGATGCGCCAAGACTGGCGAGCTTCTCCACTACTCGCCAAAGACCACACAGACTTACCGCCCGCCTTTGTCCTCACGGCAGGCTTCGATCCCTTGCGTGATGAGGGCTATGCCTATGCCGACATACTGTCGACAGCAGGGGTCCCGACGCAATACGTTTGCTTTGAGCGTCAGATTCATGGTTTTGTACCACTGGGTCGTATCCTCGACGAAGCCAATACGGCCGTCAAACTCTGCGCGCAAGCGTTACGCGATCGGTTCTGATCTGACAAAAAATTGGACAGCCCTCGAGCTGTCCAATTTTTTTCTATATTTACAATCTTACTTTTTAAACGCGATCACTTCCTGACGCTGCTCGCCCAGACCTTGGATACCCAGGGTCATGACGTCACCAGCCTTAAGGTAGCGTGGCTTAGGCTTAACACCCATGCCAACACCTGGAGGTGTGCCAGTCGTGATGATGTCACCAGGCATTAAGGTCATGAATTCACTCACGTAACTCACGATCGTGGCCACATCAAAAATCATGGTCTGCGTATTGCCCGTCTGAAAGCGCTTACCGTTCACATCGAGCCACATTTCCAGCTTTTGTGGATCTTTGATCTCGTCAGTGGTGACCAACCAGGGACCCACTGGACCAAAGGTATCGCAGCCTTTGCCCTTATCCCAGGTGCCGCCTCGCTCGAGCTGATACTCACGCTCGGAGACATCATTGACCAGGCAATATCCTGCAACGTATTTCAGTGCGTCTTTCTTGCTCACATAACGCGCTTTTTTACCGATCACAAACGCAAGCTCGACTTCCCAATCTGACTTTTTAGAGCCTTTGGGCAACATCACTTTATCATTTGGACCCGACAAACTAGTATCGGCCTTAAAGAAAATGATGGGCTCTTTTGGACAGGGCATGCCGGCTTCGGCCGCATGATCCGAATAGTTCAGACCTATGGCCAGAAACTTGCCGACATTGGCGATGGGTACGCCATAGCGTGGCTTACCTTTGACCAGTGGCAATGTGCTCGTCTTGATTTTGGCGAGCTTGGCGAGTGCGGCTGAGGACAGCTGCTCAGTTGTGATGTCAGACACTACACCAGACAAGTCGCGTAACTTGCCTTCTTTGTCGATCAGGCCGGGTTTTTCTTTGCCTTTCGCGCCATAACGTACGAGTTTCATTGCTTCTCCTTGGTTGAATGCTTTCGCAATTTAACAGCTAACA
>JAMNXR010000021.1 GCA_023653055.1 Burkholderiaceae bacterium
CCAGTTTGCGGTCCACGTGTTGAACGGCTAAACCTGAGAGACCTAGGATAGAATCGATGTGGGACATCGGTATTAGCTCCATTAAATGTGTTTCTTCGCAAAAACAAGTTTAATGAATACCGTTGTCCCCCGTTAATGATGTAGAGCCGGGTGCTTTTTGTTTTTCCCCCCACACATCAATTAGGCATTCACAATCAATTGATGCGGACCTAAATGTGTGTCAGTGTTGCTTCGGTTGTGTCGGCCATAACCGCAGTTGTGTATCTATTTGTCTACAGTATACGGAGTCGGTGGCACTGAGTCGTCGTTGATTAGGCCTAGTTGTATCCCCACCCCCGTCACTTTTTAAAGTACCGGTATTTTTTTTATTTTTATTGCACACTGCTCGAGCTGTTTAGCTCGGAGCGGTCGTAACAAGTCACCCGAAGGTGGATGGTATTAACTTGGGTAACCAAGTCGGCGGCGCTTAATTTATAAATTAACTTAGGCTTCATCTCACTTCCGAAACAGCCTTTTCTGCTCACACTCAAAAATAATTTGCATTTAACTTAGGTCAAAGTTAATGTTCGGCATGCATCAAGTGGGGCATCTTTGCACAAATAGGCATCACCAAGTTTAGCCGCGGCGATAATGGACGCCTTACTTGCTTGGGCCTTTGCACCTTTTGCGCGTTGACTTGTCTTGCGAGATAAGGGCGAAGTTGTCGTCATGCTTTCTTCTAGGAGTAAACCGAAACGGAATCGGTTTCATAACTCAATAACCACTCGAGCAGTATGGATAAACTTTTGTAATACGTCAACAAAAGTAATTAGATTTACTTGGCTGTAATCCTCCTAAAGCATCTTAAAAAACCGACTAATCAGTTTCAATATATCGCTCGAATGTTTTCACGTTGATGCGGGTTAAATAGTTGAACTCATTTTTTTTAATTGACTCTCAAATAGCATGCCACTTAGCCTCAAAAAAAATTTCCTCAAGAGGCTAACTCTTTTTTATGCTCTTTTGGTACTACGAGCGCTGTTCTTTGAGTCTGACTCACTAGCACAGAGCTGCGGTGGCGGAACACAAAACATCAATAGTTATGTCGGCCAAGTAACAATATCTACGAATGATAGTTGTGTAAATGTCACAACCAGTATCCAATCCTCTGCAAATGGGGTGGCCGTTAACGGGGGAGTTTTGAACGCCGGAATAACTAACATGGGGCTCATTACTGTAAATTATTGGGGCTACGCAGGGATTAACAACAGCGGCGAATTAACGTCGGTGACAAATAGTGGAACGATAGTCAACACACAGTACGGTAGCGCAAGCGTACCCGGTTACGGATTAATGAATTCCGGCAGAATTGGTACGATCAACAACAGCGGCTCAATAGCTTATTCTCCGACGTACTATTATTCCAGTCTAAAAGGCTACGGAATATATAACACCGGAGTAATCTCGACGATCGATAACAGTGGATTTCTCCGGAGCGATGCACCCAACCCCGGATCAGGTCTTTGGAATGAAGGAGGTACGATCTCAAGTCTGGTAAATAAATCAAGCGGACAAATTATTGGTTATTTTGGTATCCGCAACCGAACCTCATCGAGCGTAATTTCCACCATTACAAATGCCGGCACGATTACAGCCACTAATTACGGAATCATCAACAACGGGATCATCAGCACACTAAATAACGCGCAAGGTTTAGGTAACGGCAGCGGAGCTTTGACTTATTTCAACATCTTGCCATCTTCATATCAAGTAATTGTTAATTCCAGTACAAGTTTCGGCCGATTAGCGGTGAATGGTGCTAATGGTTCGACAACTTTTAGCATATACGGGGGGGGAGTGTCTGGCGTTCCAGCATCCACACTAGCATCCGGACGATACCCATCAGTCTTAACAGGCATGGCACCAACAAACTTTACTGGTAGCCTTGCAGGCTCTTACGGTTCTTACTCTTGGGTGCTAGACAACGTAAGCGGAACAACGTGGGATCTGGTTGTCACTGCGGCTAGCGCGGAATCTAATTCGGCTGATAACAATAACGGTGTGTCAAGTATTGGACGGGGTATGAGGGTATATTTGCGTGAATTGGGCCTCAATCCGGTATTCAATGGAGGTACTTTACTTTTATTGCCCGCGGACGCATCAGCACTTGCATTCACAATCAATCAAGAACACGGCACGATTGAAGCCCCTACGTCGGGCGCCGCGACATTGTCTGGCATTTTCAGCGGTCCTGGTGGCCTGACCTTTGCGGGGTTAGGAACTACCGTCATGAGTGGTGCCAACACCTATACGGGCGGCACGACAGTTTCGTCAGGCACCTTAGTGGTTGCCGGCTCTTCACCCACTGGCACAGGCGATATATTCGTGGCAACTGCGGGTACGTTGATGGGTACGGGTACGATTGCGGGCAATAGCGTTGTGAGTGGTGTGCTTAAACCCGGTAACTCACCAGGCTATTTGTCTTTTACTCAAAATTTGACGTTGAACGCTGGGTCGACGTATCAACAAGATATCTCTGGTTCCGTGCAGGCAAACAGTGCAATTCCTGTGGGTGCTTCGGGCTATTACTCATTTGTAACTGTGGGTAGTCAACTGGTGATTAACTCCGGCGCGACCTTAACCCCGCGCCTCTCGAACTTGTTTAGCGCAAGCGAATCGGGCTACGGCAGTGCGATCTATGTCCCTGCACTTGGCGATCGCTTTCGCATGATTACGGCCACGGGTGGTATCTCCGGTCGCTTCAGCACGCTCACCCAACCAGCCGAGCTCGAAAACGGCACACAGTTCATTGCGTTCTATAACGTCAACAATAGCAACAGCCTTGATCTAGCGGTGACACCGACTTCGTACAGCACGACATTGTCTTCCAGCACAACGAACGCGAAGGAAGTTGCGAATGTCTTGGATCAGATCTTAGGCGTTAATAAGACTGGAAATGCGACGGCCGCACAAGACTCATTGCTGTATTCCGTTGCCGGTCAAACTGCAGCAAGTCTGCCAGGCTTTGCACAAGCTCTTTCGGGTGAGATCCATGCGGCCTCCGCAGCAACCTTGCCACAGGCTACGCAACGCGTGCAGCAAGCGGTGTTGGCACGTTTGGGTGACTTCCCCATGCCGCCTACTCAACTCAATGGCGGCGCGAGTAATACCTTATCGTCAGGTGCCATCACAGGTAATAACCCTTCGGGGCTGCCGACTGCCAACATCAGTTCAAACCCAGCCGTAAATCCGAACGCTGCAAACATCACGAGTGCAGTCATCACAGACGGTCGCGCTTGGGGTGAGATTGCGTACCAGCGCGGTGAGCGTTCGGGTAATAGCGGTGGCAATGGCTATAACAACAACCTATACCAAGCTGTGTTTGGAGTGGATGCGTACACGAACGCCGCGCTTGGACTCAAGCTTGGTGGTGGCTTGGCGCTCTCGAACACCACGGTCAATGCAACCGGTGGCAACAGCACGATTCAGCAAGGCGCATTGTTCGTCTATGGCAAGATGCCTGTAGCGACAGATTACGTGCTCGATGGCATGGCAAGCGTGGGATTGAGTTCAACCAACTTGTCTCGCAACGACCCAACAGGCTACACAGGCGGCTTTAGCAGCAAAGCGGTGATGGGTAATGATGCGCTGGTGAGCGTGGGTCTTAGTCGTGCGTTTGAATATGACGACTTGCGTGTCACACCTTATGCACGACTGAGCTATCAGTACGTTGGCCAAAATTCGTATGACGAAGGTAATGGTGTTGCGGCACTGAGCATCGCAAGTTTTAGTGGTAGTGCATTACGAGGCGTGATTGGCGTGGCTGCCGGGTCGCTCAATAAAGACCCGCTTAAAGATGACTACACCTATCGTGCCAACGTTGCGGTGGGTGCGGATACTTCTGGCTTATTGAATCCGACGTTAAATACCACACTCGGTGGCTACTCAAGCAGCGTCACCACAGTCACAGCAGGCTCTGCCTTTGTACAGGTGGGGTTGTATGGCACGGTCAAGATTGCTGACAATACTTATGCCTATGCGGGTGTATCGGGTGAGGCCAGAACAGGTCAGACCTTGTACGGTGGTAGTGTGGGACTGCGGATAGCGTTTTGAGGCGAAGAATGAGGGGTGACCAGTCAGGCAACACGGGGATGCGCAAGAACATTTGACCTCGAGCGATTGAAACAAGTTGCACTTGCTTTGGTTCATAGATATCATTTTGGTTGCGCCAATTGGAGTGCGTTTGCGTGAGTTAGGACAACTCACTTGAGCTCAGAAAGTCGCTCTATGTCTGGTTGCCCTTTGACACCTTCGAGCTTTACGTCTCATCGTAGCTGGTTCGGTAACCCTCCCTCAATGCTAGGCAATCTGAACGAATCCCATGCAACACACCTATATTAGAGATTTGCTTTGCGTAAATTTACGCGCCTCAACTATTTTTGCTTGCCTGGCTGTGATGTTAGTTTTTTTTCTAGCGCCCCTCGGCAAGCTTCAAGCGGATACCTGCGTAAACGATACATCGCCCAGTGTTAGCTGCGAAAGCTCGCAGTGGCAAATTGGGGTCAGTCAAGTGATCACTGTGCCGTTTGTCGTTACGGTGACAGCGTCTAACCCTAGCTGGGGTGTTCTGGTCAACTCGCCGGCTCCTGGGGCGACCTTGATCGTCGAGGGCTCGATAAGAGTGACCTCTGGGCCAGAATCGGGCATTGATAACTATGCAACAATGACGTCGATCGTCAACTCGGGCACTATTTCTTCGGCCGCGGGGCCAGGGATTTTTAATCGATCTCCTGAGTTAATTGGAACGATCACTAACCGTGGCACGATTGAGGGCGGGGCCTCCTCATGGGGTATTTACAATGGCGGCACGATTACTGCCCTGACTAACACCGGGACGATCAGCGGTGGCACGAATAGCATTAGGAATGATGGAACAATCGGCACGCTCAACAATTTAAGTAGTTCACTGTCGCTACAAAGCAATTTGCCAACCGTATACAACGTCATTATTGATAGTGCCGCGAGCTACGGCAAACTGATTGCCGGGGCTTTAAATGGTGGGACGGTAATGACCTTTGGTATTGCATCTTTATCGACCACGAATAGTTCGATCCTCAATACACCACTGAACTCAGTCTTAAGCGGCGTCGCGGCGGCAAACCTAGTTAACACCAACGGCACATCAAACGGCTACACCTTTGTTTTGACACAAACAACGCCTACGTCTGGCATCTGGAACTTACTCATTACGGTATGCAGTGTGTGTAGCGCAAATGACTCGGGCTCATCGTCCGGCGGAACAAGCGTCTCAAACATCGCGAGCGGTACGAGCGTCGGGCTAACCTCAATTGGTGCGAGTCCTGTCTTGTCTGGCGGTACGGTTGTTCTGTTGAGTGGCGATAGCTCAAGCACCGCATTTAGTGTGACAAGTGCAAGTACGATTCAGAGTCCAACCTCAGGTAGCGCCACGTTGTCGGGTGTGTTTTCTGGCGCTGGTGCGTTGACCTTTACCGGCTCTGGCACAACGGTTCTGAGCGGTGCGAACACCTATAGCGGTGGAACAACGGTATCGGGCGGTACGCTATCGCTGGCTGGTGGTTCACCGACTGGCACTGGCGACGTCTTCGTAGCCTCTGCAGGTACGTTGATGGGTACAGGCACGATTGCGGGCAATAGCACTGTGAGTGGCGTGCTTAAGCCCGGTAATTCTCCGGGCTATTTGTCTTTCACTCAAAACTTGACGCTGAACGCTGGGTCAACGTATCAACAAGATATCGCCGGTTCCGTGCAAGCAAATAGTGCAACTCCTGTGGGGGCTTCAGGCTATTACTCGTTTGTAACTGTGGGTAGTCAACTGGTAATTAACTCTGGCGCAACCTTGACCCCGCGCCTCTCAAACCTCTTTAGCGCAAACGAGTCAGGCTACGGCAGTGCGATCTACATCCCAGCGCTAGGCGATCGCTTCCGCATGATTACGGCCACGGGCGGCATCTCCGGTCGCTTCAGCACACTCACCCAGCCAGCAGAACTCACTAGCGGTACGCAATTCATCGCGTTCTATAACGTCAACGGCAGCAATAGCCTTGATCTGGCGGTGACACCTACTTCGTACAGTTCTACTTTATCATCAAGCACCACCAACGCCCGAGAAGTCGCCAATGTCTTGGATCAGCTCTTAGGCGTCAATAAGGCGGGTACTGCGACGGCCGCACAAGACTCTTTGCTGTATTCCGTTGCCGGTCAAACTGCAGCAAGTCTTCCAAGCTTTGCGCAATCTCTCTCGGGTGAAGTCCATGCGGCCTCGGCTGCAACCTTGCCACAGGCCACGCAACGGGTGCAACAAGCGGTGTTGGCACGCTTGGGCGACTTCCCCATGCCGCCTACTCAACTCAATGGCGCTGGGATCAACCCCTTATCGTCAGGTGCCATCACAGGCAATAACCCTTCGGGGCTACCGACTGCCAATGTCAGCTCAAACCCTGCCGTAAATCCGAACGCTGCAAACATCACGAGTGCAGCCATCACAGACGGTCGCGCTTGGGGTGAGATCGCTTACCAGCGCGGCGTTCGCTCAGGCAATAGCGGTGGCAATGGCTATAACAACAACCTATACCAAGCCGTGTTTGGTGTGGATGCGTATACAAACGCAGCGCTTGGATTAAAACTCGGCGGTGGTTTGGCACTCTCTAACACCACAGTCAATGCAACGGGTGGCAACAGCACCATCCAGCAGGGTGCATTATTCCTCTACGGCAAGATGTCAGTGGCACAGGATTATGTACTCGATGGCATGGTGAGCCTTGGCTTAAGTTCCAGCAAGCTCTCGCGCAGTGACGTTACCGGTATCAGCAGCGGCTTTAGTAACAAATCTGTGATGGGTAACGATGTGTTGGTGAGCGCAGGTCTGAGTCGTCCGTTTGAGACCAGTGATGTGCGCATCACCCCCTATGTGCGACTCACTTATCAGTACGTGGGCCAAGCCTCTTACGATGAGGGCAGCAGTGCTGCGGCGCTTAATGTAGGACGAATGAACGCCAATGGCGTCCGCGCAGTCATCGGAGTGGGAGCTGGGTCGCTCAACAAAGACCCGCTTAAAGAGGGATATACCTATCGCGCCAATCTCGCCATCGGTGCGGACTCGCAGGGCTTGCTTAACCCAACCCTGAACACCACGCTTGGTGGTTTCTCAAGCAGCGTCACCACGCCTACGGCAGGCTCTACGTTTGTACAAGCAGGCTTGTATGGTACGGTCAAAGTCGCTGACAGTGCCTATGCTTACGCGGGTGTTTCTGCTGAAGCTAGAACGGGTCAGACGTTATACGGTGGGAGTGTCGGATTGCGGGTGGCGTTTTAAGCGAGTAGTTAGTATCCCTACCGCAGACCAAAACCAAAAAAACCTGAGATTTCAGCGCCTCAGGCGGTTTGTGATGTAGTCAGGGCTGCCCCGCCCTCGTGAGCCTCAAACACCTCTAGGTGGTAAGACTCCGTGGCGCGCAGACGCGGGCGTGAAGTGGGCTTGACCGTTAATGAGGTAGAGCTTTCTAAAAATGTTGATTTTCGTCTAACAGCGACGGCGACGACTCCTAAGATTTGTTCGTCAAGTTTAAAGAAGTAGCGATTCAGCGTATCGGTTAAGCTTGCTAATAACCATTGGTCACAATTAATTCCAACACCACATGAAACGCTTCGCTAAGCTTATATCTCTCTTACTTCCGCGGCCTGCGAGACGTTCGGCACAAGAACGTCTTGTACAAACCAAAATTAACGGAAAATCCTACGGCATCTCCTCAGACGATGATTACCTTGATCACGTTGAAGGAGCATTCGAGCCCGAAATGGTGTCGCTGTTTCAGTCCTTGCTTCAACCAACGGACACGGTCTTGGATATTGGCGCAAATATCGGCTGTACCTCGATATTGTTTGGAGACCTTGCTCGTCAGGTCTATAGCTTTGAGCCGTCTCCTACAACGTACCGATGGCTTGTCCAAAACGTGCAGAGAGCACAGCTAAATAATGTTGAACTCATCAATCTAGGTCTAGGCAAGGATGCTGGCACCTTTGAATTGACCTTTGCGCCAAATAACCGCTCTGGCGGTTTTGTATCTAATTTAACGAGCGCTTCCGAAGGGCATCACGTTGAAAAAATTTCAATCGCAAAGGGCGATGACTTCATTAGTGAGCATCAGATTGCTAAAGTTGATTTTATTAAGATCGATGTAGAGGGATTTGAGCAGAGCGTCATAGAAGGGCTTGCTGCAACGATCGCACGTGATCAGCCGATCGTCGTACTTGAACTGAATCACTGGTGCCTGAATGCGTTTCAGCGTACCTCTGTGCCAGATTTTTTTGATTTTCTTCGTAGCGTTTTTCCTTATTTATATGCGGTGGACATGCGTTACACAAGTAATCTGCGTGATCGCCTTCATCGAGAAATCCTCCCTTTTCTTTATGATAAAAAAGATGCAAAAAATTTGCATCATCAAGACGATGCCTACCACGTGATGTATCGCCACATCCTGCATGGATCGAGTTACCCGACCTTGGTTGGGGCGTTTAATCTCACACAACTCGATGCCCTATCTTCGAAGTTTGGCATGCAACTCGCTCGACACGAGTGATACTTATTCCACTTGAATGTCATGTCTTTCAACCCTTCACACACCACATATCGGCCAGACATTGATGGACTGCGCGCCATAGCGGTATTGTCGGTCGTACTGTTTCATGGTTTTCCGCAAATTTTTAAGGGCGGTTTCATAGGTGTTGATATTTTTTTCGTATTGTCAGGCTACCTGATTAGCCGCATTATTTTTGAACAGTTAAAGCAAGGTGAGTTTAGTTTCCTTGATTTTTACGCGCGCCGAATTAAACGTATTTTCCCAGCCTTACTCATTGTTTTATTTGTCGCCTTCATAGCGGGGTGGTTCACGCTGCTTGCAGACGAGTATGCCCAATTAGGTCGGCATATTGCGGCTGGTGCTGCATTTATTTCAAATTTTGTGTTGTGGGGTGAGGCGGGCTATTTTGATAATTCGGCGCATACCAAGCCTCTGCTTCATTTGTGGAGCTTAGGCATTGAAGAACAGTTTTACATTTTCTGGCCGTTGCTATTGTGGTTGGCATCAAAGTTAAAATTTTCACTCATTGCGCTAACCTTTATCCTTGCAGCCCTGTCGTTTTATCTGAACGTGACGGGAATCAAAAGTGATGCAGTAGCCACGTTCTATTCACCTCAAACGCGGATTTGGGAGCTTCTGATTGGTAGCGGCTTAGCGTGGTGGTCACTAAATAGGAAAGATGGATTAGTCGACATTGCAACGTTTTTTGGCAAATGGCGCAGACGACCAGAAACAGTGATCGACCTCGCACGCGTTCGAACGCGCACGTCCAATGTGCTCGCCTGCATAGGTTTTATTCTCTTGATCTACAGTCTGATCCGCTTTAACCGAGATCTTCAGTTTCCCGGGAAGTGGGCGTTGATACCGGTGATGGGTACCGCCTTGATCGTAGCCGCTGGGCCTCTTGCATGGCTGAACACAAAGATATTATCTAACAAGGTTTTGGTGTGGTTCGGTCTGATTAGTTACCCTCTGTATCTTTGGCATTGGCCGCTTCTGAGTTTTGCCTGGATTGTAGAGGCCGTCCCGCCAAGCCTCACGACACGCTTAGTATTAATCCTGCTTTCGATTGCACTGGCCTGGTTAACGTATCGCTTTATCGAGCGTCCGATTCGTTTTGGAAAGCATGGCGGCCTAAAGTTATCCGTTCTCGTTGTATTGATGATCATCCTTGGAGGGATAGGGATGGGCACGTTTTATGAAAGGGGCTTCCTGTTCCGTAGCAATGTAAAACTTGCGGACGCGTTGTATACCTCTGAAGCGCGCAATATCGAAGCGAATTTGGTGGGTAGTTTCCGAAACTACGTTGGTGGTGAGCCCAGTCAGTCAATCAAGCCTGTGGTCTTGATTCTTGGTGACTCATACAACGTCAACTGGTCTGTTGGTCTTAGCACTCTGATTGATGTCAAGCAATACGATATTGTTTCAGCCTCCTATCTTGGTTGCAAAGTGAGCGTTACTGCTGACAAAATTATCGCAGTGGCCAGGGAGCCGAAATTTGAACAATACTGCCAACCTTTTGAATCGTTGATCAACGATCCAAACATTATCCGCAGGCTCGCCTCAGTGATGTTGGTCAGCTATCGACCCTTTGAGTATGTGGTCAATAGATTTAGATTTGATGTGATTCGAGAGCTTAGGAAAAAAAATAGTCAGTTTGATTTATTTATATTTGGTAATTACTTTCAACTTGATTCTGAGCAGTATTCGAGTTGTGAAAAGTTGATGTACAGAACAGGTCGACGCGCTGAAGTCTGCATGGAGCTAGCGGATTATCCAAAAAAACAAATAAACCGAGAAAGCTTGCCGTTTTATCCGCATGACCTCAAGTTCGCATACATCGATCTGATTGGTTTAACTTGCGCTGAAGATAAAAAGGGATGTCCAACTCAAGCGCAAGGCGTGCCTTTTATTAGTGACTCTCATCACTTAAATGCTACCTTCATTGCAAAACTCATGCGTGATATGCAGACGGCGCAGCTAGCAAAGCTAGAAGATCTTGGTCTTCAAAAGTACTTAATCAAGAGGTCCGACCCTTAATGGGTTGAATTCTGCGGGGTGGCTTTTTTACGTTGGACAGAGAACTAGATGGACTTCGCTTAGTCGCAGCACCGTCGGGTCTGAAGCAGTATTTTCACTTACTTGCACCATATTCACGACTACCTAAACCAGGTCAAGGTGTTGATTGAATAATATAAAGATATTCGTGTTAAATTTTTTAATTAATGTCATCTCGGCTAATAAAATACTGGAGTTCAAATAATGCGCTGCAGCACTAAACCATTGATCGGACACTTTATTCAAAAGCTTCGATGTTTTGCCGGTGTAGCAATCGCTGTGCTGTCTGTCTCTTCAACCATCTCATTCGCACAAACGTCTCCTGCAGAGATTGAAGTGTTGATGGATAAATGTTTCGATCGAAAGGTTGTGGAAACTCGGAAGCTTGGAGGCTCCGTAGTAGGAACAATGATTCCTGCACTTCTTTCGGAGTGCAAAAAGGAAATTGAAACGTCAAACAATCCTTCTTCTAATATCAACGCTTCAGGATCTACAGATAATTTCAGCAGTAATCTTCCGGCTTGTACTGGAACCGACCCAGCATTTTGGAACATGTGTCAAGGAAGTTTCACGTTTAACACGGGTAACAAGTATGTCGGCGAATACCAAAACGGCCAGCGTAACGGGCAAGGTACTTTCACGTTTGCCACTGGCGATAAGTATGTCGGCGAATGGAAAAACAATCAATTCGACGGTAAAGGAACTGCCACATTCGTCAATGGCAATAAGTATGTCGGCGAATACAAAAATGGCAAGCGAAACGGTAACGGAACCTTAACGAATGCAGATGGTACAAAGTACTCTGGCGAGTGGAAGGACGGACAACGAGATGGACAAGGAGCCCTTACATATGCGGATGGTCGCTCGGAGACCGGTACTTGGCAGGCCGATAAGCACATTAAAGTTGCGGAGCAAGCTGCTGTGAATTCAGCGGCAACCACAGCGCCTTCTGCAACGCTAGCACGTTCTGTACCAACAGAAAAAAGTAAGTTACCTCCATGCCGAGGGACCAACAAAAAAGCTTGGAATATGTGCGCCGGTACTGAGACTGACTCGGATGGTCGAAAGTACGTTGGAGAGTATGCTGATGGCGAACCTAGTGGAATAGGTACTCTCTATCATCCAGACGGCGCGACAGTGACCGGGCGTTGGAAAAACGGACAGGTTGATCAGTTAATTAGCTGCACTGGGCTGCCGATGTGTCAACAAAATCCTTCTGATTCGCAAGCGCAGAAGAATACTGCTGTTGAGAGCTATCGTGGCGTTAGCGGCAAGTTGGGTATTTATGTGATGACCAAAATGGACATCATTAAGAATGCAGATGGGAAAACTTATACGCTCGCATTTGAGGGTGAAAGATCGCTCAGCTACGATGATGTGACGCTTGAGGACGGCAAATTTAAAATTGACGATAAGGGTTTTATTTTATATGTCAGAATTAATGGCAATAGAGCGATTATCGAAGATCAAACATCCCCGAAGAACGAGTGGGCAATTTTTGAAAAGATTTAAAAGTAATCGCTTATTGACACATAAAGACCGAGACCTCGCATAGGCTAAATTTTAGTGAACAGAATTATTTAGCCAATCATTTTTGTGCGCATAAATCGGTCACATGTGACGTTCACTAAGGGGGCCAAGAACACCCAACCTATTTTTTACAATCCCCCGACCATCGTGACACGCGAACTTGATATGTACCAGTGCTCGGTAAGTTTCTCGCACTACAGGCAGGCGCACACGCTTTTGCAGGTGTTTCTTTGGTATTAGGCGTTTCAAGATACCAAAGTTCTGAACCAGGAGACTGCTTGAACTCCATATTCCCGCAAAGTTTTCTCATACCTTTAATCACATCATCTTTCTTATTTGATGGTGCTAAAACGAGTTCAAGTCTATAAGAATTAATCTCCGTGACTTGCAAACCATAAAATTTATTGTCTTTACTAATTCCTCCATTGGAACGGTAGCTGTTGCACTCGGCTGAATCTCCATTGGTAGATTTGAGACACTTTTCCAGAGACTGGCTATGGGCACTATTTGAAATAAGTAAAGAACTTGCAGCGAAAATGACGCTTACGACACCAATAATATTTTTCATGATTCATTCCAGAGTTGGATAACAGCTATATTGTTCATGCAAGATATTACAACCCGAGCTAGCTTCAAACCTTCACCTTCTGAAGAGTAAATTTGATCAGTCCTTCGCTGGCTTCTTCAATCAAATCCAAGACATCTTCAAACCCTTGATCCCCTCCGTAATAAGGATCAGGGATGATAGACGCCTGCGTTGTGAGCAAAAATTCAGCCAAACCCCGAATCTTATTAAGATGTAAAGGAGGGCATCTTTCCTCCAGCAACGCACGGTTGTCCCAATCCATTGTCAAAAGCAAGTCAAATTCTTCAAAATCGCTATCAACAACAGGCCTAGCCCTCAAGTTTGAAAGGTCATATCCTCTCTTGAGTGCATGTTTCTGGCTTTGTTCATCTGGTGGTGCGTTAGGATGGAAATTGTGTGTGCCCGCTGAATCAATCTTGATCTTGTGCAAAATATCCCGCTCAGCAAGCTTTTTAGAAAAAACGGCTTCGGCGGTGGGACTTCGGCATATGTTGCCCATACAGACAAATAAGATTTTGAAATCAGGTGCATTCATTTTGATTTGTATATGTTCACGTTTAGTTTGTCACTCAACTTTAGCAGTAAGCGTCATTCTTAATCCCACAAATACGATATGAATATCGACACGATGTCAGCGCCTAACAGAAAAAAAACGCCAGCCCAACATAATCAAGACGACTTTCCCGTTCTTGCTTTTGTAGACATCGAAACAACGGGTTCTAATTTCGATCGTGATCGCATTACCGAAATCGGTATCAAAACGCTGGTCAATAATGAAGTTACGGAATGGGAGAGTCTTTTAGACCCAGAGACTTTCATCCCACAAAACATACAGCGCTTGACTGGGATCTCACCAGCGATGGTGGCGGGTAAACCTAACTTCAATGAAATTGCCAATCAATTAAAAAATGAACTCGCTGGAAAGATTTTCGTTGCACATAATGCGAGGTTTGACTACGGCTTTATCAAGGCGGCATTCAAAAGAATGGAGATGGATTTTCGTCCAAAGGTCTTGTGTACGGTCAAACTCTCTCGCTTACTTTTTCCGCAACAGGCTCGGCACAATCTAGACACCATCATCGCTGCACATCAGTTAGTTGTGAGCAGTCGCCATCGCGCCATGGGGGATGCAGATTTACTTTTGCAATTTTGGCGTGTGTGTGAGGCGACTGTTGGTAAAGAGCGCCTGCTAGCCGCGGTGAATCAGTTGGTTGGCAGCATGAGCCTGCCCCCCAATATCAACCAATCAGCGATCGACGCGATTCCTGACACCTGTGGCTGCTACATTTTTTATGGAGAGCACAACGCACCGCTCTACATTGGCAAGAGTATTAACATGCGTACCCGTGTGATGAGCCACTTTCAAAGCGCGCTGACAGTTCGAAAAGAAATGAAGTTGTCGCTACAGATTTTCCATATCGACTGGATTGAGACAAGCGGTGAGTTAACAGCGCTGCTAGAAGAGTCAAGGCTGATTAAAGAGCAGTCGCCGAGTATGAATATCAAGTTGCGCAAGTCAAAAGATTTGAGTGCGTGGCAATTAGTGAAGGATGACTTCGGCGTACAAAAACCAATACTTGTAACGCATAACAATTTACAACCGGGCGTACAAGAAAACCTCTTTGGACTTTTTTACAGTAAAAGAGAAGCACAAGGTTATCTGGCGGCTGTTGCAAAAAAATACCGCCTGTGCGAAGCACTACTAGGTTTAGAGAAAGTAGAGGAGGGCAGATCTTGTTTTGCCTATCAAGTCAAACAATGCCAAGGTGCTTGCATAGGTGAGGTTTCGATAGACGTACACAATTTGAATCTTGAAACTGCACTAAGCCTGTTTAAAGTTCAGCTTTGGCCGTTCGATGGAGCGATTGCGATCAAAGACGGAGATTGCATGGTGGTGGTTGATAAATGGTGCTATCTAGGCATTGCCCGTGACCATGACGAACTGTATGCGATAGCCAAGTCGGGGTCTGCCGAGTTTGATTTAGATATTTATAAGATTCTTAGGAAAGCAATATCTGGATCGCATGAACAGCATGTTATTAAACTCGATAGCATTCATGGCGATTAAGGCGTTAACCATGTCCATGCATCAAGGCTAATCCTGGCTCGACGATGACCATTGCTTGCAAGCTCTAGCCAATCCATTTCTATCACATCCGCAGTGATGACGGCAAAGTGTGTGGCGTGCATTTCATTTTGTTGCACGGCTTGAACCTCAGAGGAAATAGGTATGCCTGGGGCTGATGTGCTCGTGTAATCTGATGCGGAAGCCGTTTGTTTGACTTGCTGCCATAGGGTTTGAGCATGTGAACTGTTTGTAGACACATTCACATTGACCCGCACTCTGAGTTGCCAGTTCAGTTTCTTACTCCAAAATACAAACATCGCATTTTTTTGCTGAGTGATTTCTTCAGCCTTGCTACTGCGTGAATCTGTGTAAATTTGAAATTGATTCGCTTGTCTGTCAACCGCTCTTAGGACCAAAGTCCGCGCATTGACAGTACCGTCTAAACCCGTTGTCGCAAAAACTGGTGTGCGCCAAGCATGATGTCGGTCTTGTGTCGCGCGGCTCAATTCCCTCCATATTTGATCTTTTATCGCCTCAGGTGTTTCTAATTGATCTTTCATATTGAGTGCATCACACGTCCGACTGTTGTTCAGAATCGTCTTGGGTGAGTTTCTGCGTGTCATGTTGTTATTATCTACCACTAGATAAAGGTATATTTGGCAACTAAAATATATAAAATTGCATAAGCAGAGAGAACAGTACGTATCTAAATTGTTACTCTCACTAAACGCAATGCAATCATCATTGAACGCGGAGTTAAACAAATGAAGTTATTCAATATTGTTAGAGTTGTGTTTTGTTCCTTATTTATGCTGTTCGCAGCTCAGACAACATCTGCGCAAACCCTGCCTAAGGTTTCACAAAACAATTTAGATATCTACTACACCGAAAATATCACACGTTCAGAAGCAAAAAAATTACTCGATTATCTTGTCTCAGAAGATTTCACCGATGGAAGTCAAGAAGTGGGTGTCCGACTTGATAAGACCGGTAAAACGTATGAGTTCAAAGTCATTGTTAAAAAAGGCTTGGATACCGATCCTGATTTCATCAAGCTTGCAAAAACGCTGTCAACCGAAATCAGTAATGATGTGTTTGGCAAGGCGCCCGTCGACATCCATTTAATGGACGATCACTTCAAGCTGCTGAGAGTTGTTGTTGCATTTTGATCGCCTTCATTTTGTTCTTGTCATTGCGCTTTCGATATATCGCTTTCCGTTTTGAGTGAATTGTTAGGTCTGTCTATGCTCCACAAAATCGGTCTCATTTGTGTGACGGTCTTATTTAAAGCATTGGCCTCGCTGCCATTGACCGTATTGCAAAAAATTGGTTACTTCGCGGGCTGGGTATTATGGATTCTGCCAGGCAAGTACAAGCGACGCGCTTGGATAAATATGCGGCGCGCAATACCGGATGCGACGCGCGACATGCTCCGTGAGTCGCTGATCAGTGTAGGGCAATTATTTTTAGAAATGCCTTATTGGCACTTGCGCCGAGACGAGCAAGAGCTCGCCAAGCAAGTCCAATTTGATGGTTGGGACAAAATCGAACAAGCCTTAAACAAAGGCAAGGGTTTGATTCTGTTGGGTCCGCATGCGGGGAGTTTTGAATCTCTGGGTGCAATTTATACCAGTCGTTTTCCTGCTACGGTACTTTTTCGACCACCAAGAGTCGTCTGGTTACAAGAGTGGATCATCAAAACGCGAAGCAGAGCACGTTTGACCATGGCGCCTGCCAACCACATCGGTGTCAGGAGCTTGGTCAAGGCTCTCAAGCGCGGGCAGTCGATTGGTATTTTGCCTGATCAGGTCCCTGTGCTGGGTGAGGGCGCCTGGGCTCCTTTTTTTGGCGAGCCTGCTTATACAACGACGTTAGTGGAGCGACTACAAAATCTGACGCAGGCCCCTATTTTTGTCATGGCTGCAAAACGCAACGGGATTGGAAAGGGCTTTACCGTGTATTGCCATGAACTCGTCGAGCGATTATCTGAGGATCCAGAGCGTGCTGCGGCTCAGATTAATCGCGCCATGGAAGACATGATTCGTCT
Organism: Burkholderiaceae bacterium; assembly: GCA_023653055.1. Lineage (GTDB taxonomy): Bacteria > Pseudomonadota > Gammaproteobacteria > Burkholderiales > Burkholderiaceae_B > Zwartia. The sequence goes on from JAMNXR010000021.1 coordinate 16,887, forward strand.
TATGCCGACTCAGTATTTGTGGGGTTACAACCGCTACAAGCAGCCTAGGGCTAAAGTTTATAAAAAATGATGATGCGGTTGCGGAGCGCATTTACAGGTCAGCGTGGACTCAGCGTATTGACGAATAGCCAACATGATTTCCCCAGCGTTTCTATTGTTTGAAAAAAGGGATACCTGTCCGTTGCTGCAACAGATTTTTTAACGTTTCCACGCTGTCTGCCAAACTGCCACCATTTGATACGCAGAGGTCTTGAGGCCCTAACGCGACGTCTTGTGAACGACTGAGTCGTGCCTCGATGGCTTGTTCATTTTCTCGTCCTCTGGATAACAGCCTCGCACGCAATACCTCAATCGGCGCTGTGATGTACAGCACAGTCAGTTCCGGAAAATGTCGCTTAGCTTCCTCCAAATACGCACGAGAACCATTGACCATCACCCAGGTGCCCTCTGACATTGGTGCTAGTTCTTGGTGTCGAATGCCATAGTGCAAGCCATTGGCAAACCAGTGCATGGCAAATGCATCGCTGTTTACCAGCGACTCAAACTGTGACGCATCGACGGCCTCGTGGTCCTCATTACTTTGGTCATGGCTTCTTGTGATGGTGCGCTTTGCAAAATATAAAGGCGACTGGGTAGCTGGGTCAGTCATGGCTGCCACCTCTTGCCGCAGGCTATTGAGCAAGCTGTCTTTGCCCGCGCCCGAGGGTCCAATGATGTAGATCAAGCGCACTTTGAAGTACCCAATTCGAAACGTTCCACCCACCGAAAGTCGCCGTTCTTTTGGTCTTGAGCAAACCAAGTGACGGCATCGATATAGAGACCGTGTTCTAAAAAGGGCGCAAACCATTCTTTGGCTGCTGCTTTCAACGCTTTTTTTATATCTGGCGCGACATTTTTTAATGACCCGGATAGTGTCATATGAAACTGAAATTGCTCCATGACATAGGGATAGGCCCAGGCGTGCAGCAGCTCTGTCTGTCTAGCCGTCAAGCCCGCGCCTGTTCTTCGTTTGAGTTCTGCTTCTGACAGTGGCAAGGCGAGTGCATGCAAGCCCCGCACGCAATCCTCTGCAAGCTGCTGCAAGGCTGGGCTGGGTTGAGCGGGCACCAAAGCTAGAAAATCCCCCATTTCGACTAATTTCAAGGGCAGATGAAAGGCGTTTACCGTGTTGTCTGCTAAGTCACTGAAGGCTGGCACCAAAGCATCAGGTGTCGCCTCTACATCCAGTTCAAAAGGCGCTTTGAGTGTGGCATGCCAGCCATAGAGCCTGGGTGTGCGCGTCAATGTTTCAAATAATTCGGCGCTAAGGTGTTTAAATTGTGGTTGCGCAAGCGGTGTCGATTGGTACGCACAGCGTCCAAGCCATTGCGAGCCTAGCGCCCAAGCCTGCGATTGCAGCGCCGGTGCAAAGTAAGCAGCATGTCTAAAAGGTGTGGACATATGGGACACTATTTTGACCGAAATGTGACAAAGTCACAGATTTGAAATCTTACCTTTGTAAATTAACAGATTCACTCTACCAAGTTATCCAAACAATGTTGCACAATGATTACACCCCCCCCGCCAAGGACTTGCCTCCCGCTTTGGTCGCCAGGAAAGCATGGATGGCGCTTTTGGCCAGGGCGCCTGAGGATTTGTTAGAAAAACACTTAGCCAGCCACTGTTTGGGCAATCTGGAGTGGCTTCGCCCCGCGGAGACCGGCCTCATGATGGTGCAGGGCCGTGCGGGTGGCACAGGATCACGCTTTAATTTGGGCGAGGTCAGCCTCACACGCTGTGTCCTGAAACCCGATGCGCAACTCACGCAGTGTCAACAAGTGGGTGTCGCATACGTCATGGGCAGTTCACACCGGCATGCCCAGCTTGCGGCGGTGGCCGATGCGTTGTTGCAAGAACCCGCCTTGCATGACCATTGGGATCAAGTGCTTTTGCGTCCCCTCAGTCAATTGTTAGCTGAGCAACAGCAAGAAAACAATGCGCAGGCCCAAGCCACCAAAGTAGAGTTTTTCACCGTGGCACGTGAAGCCGGTCAAGATTCCCCAGATGAAGGTCAAGACGCGTGATGCAGCCCTCCCCAATGCAGCCATCCCTCAAAGATATCGGGCGGGGATTTTCGAATCCCACGCTGTGCAGTCAGGCGGTATTTCGTCAAGCTTTAGAGGCCTTGTCTTTGCCTGGCCAGCTCCAGACGCTTGACCTGAGCGTGTCTCAGCCCGCGATCCAAGTGCCCCAACACGCACATGCTGCCGCCGCAGCCTTGTTGCTGGCGTTGTTGGATCAAGATTGCAAGGTCTGGTTGTCTGAGGGTTTCGCCAGCAGTTATGCCGGCCCTTGGCTGAGATTTCACACGGGTTGCACAATTGTCACTACGCCCGATCACGCTGATTTTGTCTGGGTGGCCGATGCCAAAGAGCTACCCGCATTAGAAAAGTTATCGCAGGGCAATGCCCAGTATCCAGAGCTGTCCGCCACCTGTGTCGTGCAAGTGACGGACATCGAGACTGCGCCCACCGCAGAGGCTTGGACGCTCAGTGGTCCTGGCGTTAACGGGACGCGCTCGTTGGCCTTGAAGGGGCTGCCAGACAGTTTTGTCTCTGCGCGCCGCGCGAGCCAAGTCCATGCACCCTGTGGTCTTGACTTTTTCTTCACCCATAACGACACCTTGATTGGCTTGCCCCGATCAACCCAAGTGAAGGATTGACGCCATGTATGTAGCAGTCAAAGGGGGCGAAGCCGCCATCCTCAATAGTTATGAATTGCTCGCGCAGCAGCGTCGTGGCGATCCTGAGGTGCCAGAACTCACCGTGGCGCAAATTCGTCAGCAGCTGCGCTTGAGCGTTGACCGGGTCATGACAGAGGGTTCTGTTTACGACCCAGACTTAGCGGCCTTGGCCATCAAGCAAAGCGCCGGTGATTTGGTAGAGGCGATCTTTTTGTTGCGCGCCTATCGTGCCACTTTGCCAAGACTGGGCTATACCCAACCGCTCGATACAGGAAAGATGCAGATTGCGCGTCGCATCTCGGCCGCCTTTAAAGATCTGCCGGGTGGTCAGGTGTTGGGGCCGACCTACGACTATACCCAGCGCTTATTGGATTTCAGTTTGCTGGCCACGGGTCAGTCCGCTCCGGTGGCGCGCAAAGGCCAGGTCAATCATGACGCCACACCCAGAGTGGTTGATCTGCTCAGCCACGAAAGCTTGCTCGAGGGGCAAGTGCCTGAAGCGGGCGATCCAGATCCCTTTGATTTAACGCGACAGCCTGTGCGGTTTCCTGCCAATCGCTCTGCCAGACTGCAAAATTTGGCGCGTGCCGACGAAGGCTTTTTATTGGCCATGGCCTATTCCACGCAGCGTGGCTATTCTGAATCACATCCTTTTGTGGGTGAGATTCGTTTTGGTACTGTCGAAGTATGCGTCGTGCCAGAAGAACTGGGCTTTGAAATTTCCGTGGGTGATTTACCCGTCACGGAATGCCAAATGATCAACCAATTTCAAGGCAGCCTCACGCAACCGCCACAGTTTACGCGGGGCTATGGTTTGGCCTTTGGTCATAGCGAACGCAAAGCCATGGCCATGTCCTTGGTCGATCGCGCCCTCAGAGCAGACGAGTTGGGCGAGGCTGTTGTTTCGCCTGCGCAGATGCAAGAATTTGTCATGTCACACAGTGACAGCTTGGAAAGCTCAGGCTTTGTGCAGCATTTGAAATTGCCGCATTACGTCGACTTTCAAGCCGAATTGGAGTTGGTCAGAAAAATGCGACAGTCCCATGTCTTGCCTGAGGTTGACCAAGCGAAGCATGACCAAGCTAAGGACCACCAAGCTAAGCATGACCAAGCGAAGGATGACCATGTCGCAAAATAATCCCATCGAGTCTGCTCCTGTGCGTGACCCGCATATCAATTTTGCCTATTTGGACGAACGCACCAAGCGCATGATTCGGCGCGCCATCCTCAAGGCCGTTGCCATCCCTGGGTATCAAGTACCTTTTGGCTCGCGTGAAATGCCCTTGCCCTATGGTTGGGGGACGGGTGGTATTCAAGTCACGGCCTCGATTATTGGGTCCACTGATGTACTCAAGGTGATTGACCAAGGTTCTGATGACACGGTCAATGCCGTCAATATTCGGCGCTTCTTTCAACGCACAACAGGCGTGGAGGTGACCACCGACACCACACTCGCAAGCATTATTCAAACACGTCACCGTATTCCAGAAACGCCGCTGCGTGAAGGACAGGTTCTGGTGTATCAGGTGCCTGTGCCCGAACCCATGCAGCATCTGGAGCCGCGTGAGCAAGAGACCCGCCAACTGCATGCCTTGCAAGAGTATGGTCTCATGCACGTCAATTTATTTGAAGACTTGTCGCACTACGGACATATCTCCAGCACCTATGACTACCCGGTGTTGGTCAATGATCGCTACATCATGTCGCCATCACCTATTCCAAAATTTGATAATCCCAAAATGCATCTCAATCCTGCCTTGCAGCTGTTTGGCGCAGGTCGCGAAAAACGTATTTATGCCGTGCCGCCTTACACCACGGTTGAAAGCTTGGGCTTTGACGATCACCCCTTTGAGATTCAGCGCTGGGAGTCAGCCTGTGAACTATGTGGCTCCAAGGAAAGCTTCTTGGACGAAGTACTGATGGACGATCAAGGCAAAAAAATGTTTGTCTGCTCCGACAGTGACTATTGCAGTAAACGGCAGGTGGCGCCATGAGTAAACTGGATACCACACCGCCTTTGATGCGCGTGCAGGGCTTGTCTTGCGCCTATGGTGCGAAAACCGTGGTGCGCGATATTTCTTTTGATCTCTGGCCCGGCGAAGTGCTGGCGATCGTGGGTGAATCGGGCTCCGGTAAAACCACCTTGCTCAATACCGTTGCGGCGCGGCACATGCCTAGCGCAGGTCATGTATATTTTGATTTGCGTGACCACGGCTTGCAAGAAATCTATGCCATGTCCGAGGCGCAACGACGCATGCTGGCCCGCACCGATTGGGGCTTTGTGCACCAACATGCTGCAGAGGGTTTGCGCATGAACGTGTCCGCAGGTGCCAATGTGAGCGAACGCTTGATGGCCTTGGGTCAGCGCCACTATGGTCAGTTGCGCGCGCAAGCCATTGATTGGCTAGAACGGGTAGAAATCAACCCAAACCGGATTGACGATCGTCCCGATACGTTCTCGGGTGGGATGCGCCAACGGCTACAAATCGCACGCAATCTCATTACCCAGCCTCGCCTCGTGTTTATGGACGAACCGACTTCTGGTCTGGATGTGTCCGTGCAAGCCAAGCTGCTCGACATGATGCGCACGCTAACTCGCCAAATGAACTTGGCCGCCATCATTGTGACGCATGACTTGGCCGTCGCACGACTCTTGGCACAACGCATGATGGTGATGCAAAACGGTCAGGCGGTTGAAACGGGCTTGACCGATCAAGTGCTAGACGATCCTCAGCATCCCTACACGCAGTTGTTGGTTTCTTCGGTATTGCAGCCATGACACTTCAAGCCACAAACACCCAGCCCATGCTGCAGATGAACAAGCTGAGCAAGCAATTTTTATTGCACTTGCAAAACAGCACCGCCTTGACCGTGTTGCAAAACTTTAACTTGACCTTAAGTCCGGGTGAATGTGTACGCTTAAGTGGCCCCTCCGGTATGGGCAAAAGCACCATACTGAAGCTCGCCTATGGCAACTATCGCGCCAGTGCGGGTGAAATTTTGGTACGCGATACCGATGGTCAATATATCGACATGACCCAAGCCAGCGCGCGTGCGGTGTTGCATTTGCGTGCGCATTCGATGGGTTATGTCAGTCAGTTTTTAAGAGTCATTCCGCGCGTGGCCGCGATTGATATTGTGGCCGAGCCTTTGTTGGAAAACGGCCTGGAGCTGATGAGTCGCGAGCAAGCCCGTGAAGAGGCTGCGCATTGGTTGACCCGCTTGCGCATTCCTGAAGCCTTGTGGCAGCTCCCACCCGCGACCTTTTCTGGTGGCGAGCAACAGCGTATCAACTTGGCCCGTAGCTTTATCAAACCCCGGCCCTTGCTCTTGCTTGATGAGCCCACAGCGTCCTTGGACCCGGTCAATACCCAAACAGTGATCGAGATGATTATTCAAGCCCGCGAACAGGGCGTGGCCATTCTTGGTATTTTTCACGATGACGCGGTGGCTCAAGAAGTTGTCAGCCGCACGGTGTCTATGCTGCCCTTGGAAACAAAATGATGCACGCGCCCAACTCAAGTCCCGTTGTTTTCACCAATGCACACCTCGTGCTGCAAGATGAAGTGGTGCAGGGCAGTCTGACCAGTCAGGAGGGCTTGATTCAGCGCATCGATCAAGGTCAAACCTCAGTGCCTCACGCCATTGATCTCGAGGGTGACTATCTCCTGCCGGGCTTGGTGGAGGTGCATACGGATAATTTTGAGCGCCACATGATGCCACGTCCCAAAGTGCGTTGGGATGATGCGCCCGCCGTACTTGCGCACGATGCTGAAATTGCTGCGGCCGGTATTACCACCGTCTTGGATGCCTTAGGGGTAGGTGAGGCCGATCCAGAAAGCGTGCGCGGCAGTGAGTGGAACACGGTGTTGGCATGTATGTCTGACTTTGCCAACCGAGGTGTCCTGCGCGCCGATCATTATTTACATGTGCGCTGTGAATTGCCTGCACCCAATACGCTTGAGTTGTTCGAACCTTTTATAGGGAATGACTTAGTAAAAATGATTTCGGTGATGGACCACACGCCTGGTCAGCGCCAGTGGGAAAACATTGAGCAAGCGTGGACTTATTTTTCTGGCAAAAAAGGCTGGTCCAAAGAGAAGTTTGAGGAGCGTGTCGCCCTGTCGAAAGAGGTGCAGGCGCGTTATGCCAAACCTCACCGCGCCTACTTTACCCAATACTGTCAGGATCATCACATTACCTTGGCGAGCCATGACGACACCACGGTCGCGCATGTCGAGGAGGCCTTTGCCGAAGGCGCAACCGTCTGTGAGTTCCCCACGACCGTCGTGGCAGCTCAAGCGTCCAGAGCACGCAACATGTTTAACATCATGGGTGGACCCAATGTGGTGCGGGGCGGTTCGCACTCGGGCAATGTGTCTGCCACCGAGTTGGTCAAGCTGGGTCTGGTTGATATCTTGTCGTCCGACTATGTGCCTGGCAGTTTGATTTCAGCGATGGTGCGCCTGACTGAAACCACGGCTTTAAGCTTGCCACAGGCGGTGGCCTTGGTCAGCCGAAACCCAGCAAAATCCGTTGGCTTGCACGACAGAGGCACACTTGAAATGGGCTTGCGCTCAGATTTTATTCAAGTGCGAATGATCACCTTGCCTGATGGACGTCAACAACCGGTAGTGCGTGCGGTGTGGCGTGCGGGCGTGCGGGTTGTTTAAAGCGCGCGTTGTTTAAAGCGCGCGTTGTTTAAGCTCCACGCGAGCTAAGGTCTGCATTATTTAAATACGTCATAACAGTGAAATATTCGAACCATATTCTTATGGAAATTCACTGATTATTGATAAAAGTTTAAAAAAATGAAGACTTTATCTATTCGCAATTTGACCAAACAGTTTGGTGCGCACACCGCTGTTGACAGCGTCTCACTCGAGGTCAACTCCGGCAGTTTTGTCAGCGTGATCGGACGCTCAGGTGCGGGTAAATCAACCTTGCTGCGCATGATCAATCGTTTGAACGAACCTAGCCAAGGCTCGATTGAGTATGACGGTGTCGTCGTCACCGACCTCAAGGGTGTCGCGTTAAATGAGTGGCGCCGTAACTGCGCCATGGTGTTTCAACAATTCAACTTGGTCGGGCGCCTAGATGTCTTGACCAATGTGCTCATGGGACGCTTGACCACCGTACCGACTTGGCGTGCACTCCTCACTCTCTGGAGTGACAAAGACAAGTTGGATGCCTTGGAAACCCTAGATCGTTTTGGTATGGCTGATTTCGCGGCGCAACGCTGCGACCAACTGTCCGGTGGACAGCAACAGCGCGTCGCGCTCTGTCGTGCCTTGGTGCAGAGGCCTCAAATTATTTTGGCTGATGAGCCGATTGCCTCGCTTGACCCTAAAAATACCCTGATGGTGATGGATGCTTTAAAACGCATCAACGAAGAGTTGGGTATTACGGTGATTTGCAACCTGCACGATCTCGATATCGCGCGAGATTATTGTGATCGCTTGGTTGGGATGTCTGACGGCCGTGTGGTGTTTGACGACAAACCACAACAATTCACTGAGACCTTGGTGCACGACCTGTATGGGATCGAAGCCAACGATAAAACACAACTCGTTTCACCTACTTTAAGTGCCCCCAAGGTGTCCGCTTTACATCTCGAAACTAGCCTCGCTTAGTTTTACCTCAAGCCTTTTCTTCCCCGATTTAAGAGGATTTTTTATGTTGAACAATCGTCGTGCTCTGCTCGCTTTAGCTGCCTCCAGTCTCTTTGCCGTGTCTGCCCAAGCGCAAGACTGGAAAGCCAAGTACCCAGAATTGGTGTTTGCTTCGATCCCTGCTGAAAACGCAGCCCAAGTGACAGAGCGTTTTGGAGATTTTGCGGCCTATCTGTCACGCGAAATTGGTGTGCCAGTAAAGTTGCGTGTCGTGGGTGACTATGCCGCGGTGATTGAAGGCCAACGTGCTGGACAAATTCATATGGCCTACTATGGCCCAGCCTCCTACGCGCGTGCCCGGATGATTGGTGTAAAGATCACCCCTTTTGCCATTGAAGTGTCTAAGGGCGGCGTCAAGGGCTATCACTCCGTGTTTTATGTCAAAGCCGATTCGCCTTACAAATCGTTTGCTGACTTGAAGGGTAAAAACTTGGGTCTGGTTGATCCAAACTCCACCTCAGGTAACAACGTGCCACGCTTTGTCATGAACGAAATGAAGATTAGACCTGAAACGCATTTCGGCAAAGTGGTCTACACAGGTAGCCACGTCAATGCAGTGATGGCGTTGAATCAAGGCACGGTTGATGTGGCGGCCAACTGGTGGAACAATGAAACAGACTCTGAACTGCAACGCATGGTCGACAAGGGGATGGTCAAAAAAGATGATTTCCGCATCATCTTCAAATCAGATCAAATCGTGAACAGCCCAATGGCGTATTTAGACAGCCTCCCACCTGAGCTGAAAAAACTGATCGAACAAGCGTTCTTGAATGCCGCTGTGAAAGACAAAGCTGCGTTTGACAAGTTATCCGATGGCAAGATGGAGCCATTCCAACCTGTGACGCATGAAGCCTACTTGCCTATCGTCGAATTGAACAAGTTCGTTGACAGCCTGCGTAAAAAGTAATCTTCGATGATTGATTCCCGTCCAAGATTATTGGAAACCGCCTATGCCCAAGCGACGGCGCTCAAACGCCGCCAGCTTTGGCTAGGCCTTATCGTCTTGGCAGTATTGGTCGCGTTCTCGGTCAATATTGCTGAGATCTCTCTTTCTAAGTTTTATCAGCATATTGGTAGTTTTTTTAGCTACTTTGACAGGATTGCGCACCTCGAAGATGGTCGCCCTGTTATTGCAGATCCCGCCGAGTGGTTTTGGGGTTGGAAAAAGTGGTTAGCCTTGATGGGCGAGACACTGTTAATGGCCTACCTTGGCACCTTGCTCGGCGCCACTGCGGCGTTTGTCTTGTGTTTCTTGGCCAGTCAAAACCTGACACAGAGCAAGGGCGTGGTGTTTTTGACCCGCCGTTTGCTTGAGTTTTCAAGAACAGTGCCTGAGTTAGTTTTTGCACTGATTTTCGTTGTTGCTTTTAGCCTAGGTCCTTTGCCCGGCATCTTGGCGCTCGCCATCCATAGCGCGGGTGCCCTAGGCAAACTTTTCGCCGAAGTGGTCGAAAATATCGATATGAAACCGGTGGAGGGTGTGGTCGCTGCGGGTGGCAATTGGTTTCACAAAATTCGTTTCGCTGTGTTGCCCCAAGTGGCTTCAAATTTTGCCAGCTATGCGCTGTTGCGTTTTGAAATCAACGTCAGAGGTGCCTCTGTGCTGGGTTTTGTGGGCGCGGGCGGTATTGGGCAAACTTTGCTCGAGGTCATCAGAAAGTTTTATTACGCAGACATCAGCGCCTTGTTAGTCATGATCATCGCAACAGTCATGATTATTGACGCCGTGACGGAACGTATTCGTCACAAACTCATCGGCATGGACGCCAGATCATGAGCCACGTGACGACGCCTCAAGCCGATACAGCCCAAGCAAGTGCGCGTGACCAACTGCGTCAACGCTATGCCAGCCATTTCCAACCGTTCTACCAAGGCAATTGGACCGCCATTTTTATCGGTCTGGTCGCCTTTGGTTTCTTTGCACTGGGTGTTTACAAGCTAGACATGACCTTTGCCCGCATCTGGGGTGGGTTGGGTGAGCTGGGCAAGATGGTCGTACTCATGTTGCCGCCCAATCCTGAGTCCTGGGCCCTCACCAAAGTGTATCTGTATGCCATGCTGGAAACTTTGGCGATCGCCTTGCTGGGGACCTTGTTGGCGGCTATCGTCGCTTTTCCACTTGGATTTCTGGCGGCTCGAAACACCACCATCAACAGGTTGGTGCAGTTTATGGCGCGACGCAGTTTTGATACGCTGCGCGGCGTCGATATTTTGATTTGGGCCTTGATCTGGATCAACGTGGTCGGCTTAGGTCCCTTTGCAGGTGTGCTGGCCTTGTTTATGGCGGATCTTGGCATTTTCGGTAAAGTGTTTTCTGAGGCTATCGAAGCGGCAGACAACAAACCCGTCGAAGGCGTCCTCTCCACCGGTGGCTCCAACGTGGCCTCCGTGCGCTTTGGTATCTTGCCTCAACTGATGCCCGTGTTGTTGAGCCAAGTCCTGTATGCCTTTGAATCCAACACGCGTAGCGCTTCTATTATTGGTATTGTGGGGGCGGGCGGTATCGGTTTGATCTTGTCCGAACAAATTCGTACGATGGAATTTCAACAAATGTCTTTTGTTATTTTGTTGATTTTGGTCACGGTCGCAATTATTGATTTTGTGTGTTCGAAACTGCGCTACGCTATCATTGGCGCACGTGCTCGCTAGTCATTTTTAGGGTCTTTCAACATGTCCTTGTCTATTCCGGAAATTGTGCAACTGTTGAACAGCCGCGCCACCACGTGGTACGGCCAAGAGTCCGTGAGTCAGCTTGAGCATGCCTTGCAGTGTGCGGATCTAGCTGAAAAAGCTGACGAGACTCCTGAGACCGTGGTTGCTGCCTTGCTGCACGATCTCGGTCATATGCTGAGTCCGCATCGTTCTGGTGAGGTAACTGATGAGGTGCCTGAGGATGCGATGCCCACCAAGGACGACCTGCATCAATTTGTAGCTTTGCCTTTTTTAAGAAGCCTATTTCCAGACGCCGTGTTAGAGCCCATCAAACTGCACGTCGATGCAAAACGCTATTTGTGTGCCGTGGATGCAGGCTATTGGGCAGATCTATCGCCCGCCTCCAAGCATAGCCTTGAGCTACAAGGCGGTACTTTTGATGAACAACAAGTAGCGGCGTTTGAAGCCTTACCCTATTACGCCGAGGCCGTGCGCCTCAGACGTTACGATGACTTGGCCAAGGTGCCCGGTCACAAAACACCTGACCTGGCACATTTTGAAAAACTGATGTCTCAGGTGCGTTTGTAAATTACGGCTTCCCGTCAGCAGAAGCAAAAAATTTACTCAGCTCCTGATACGTTTCCTCTGGTGCCTGCTCGGTCGGATAGTGGCCGCACGGTAATTCAGCCATTCGAACAATGTTTGCGCAATATTTTGGCCACTCCACGCGTGGATCATGATGGTGGGCCGTGTGACTTTTTGCGCCCCAAAGAATGAGAGCAGGGGGCTGCACCTTTCGCCCTGACTCAACGTCAGCGGTATCCATGGGCAGATCGATCTCGAAAGCCGCCCGGTAATCTTCGCAGACCCCGTGAATATTCTCTGGCGTACAGACTCGGATGTACTCAAGTATTTCAGTCTCGGTAAAGCCACCTTTTCCTGGGCCTTGCTTCATCAGCTTGTCACGGATATAAAACTCTTCATTTCCTTTTAACAACGTTTCAGGAAATCCTTTATGTTGTGCCATGAACCACCAGTGATACAGATCCATGGCCATTTGCGCTTGAATATCTTTAAACACACAGTGTGTGGGCAAAATATCTAAAAAAGCGACGCGCGACACTTTATCAGGATGATCCATCGCCAGACGAAAAGCCGTGCGTGCACCACGATCATGGCCCGCCAGTGCAAATTGCTCAAACCCTAGTTGCTGCATGACCTCAACTTGATCTTGCGCCATGCGCCTGAAGGAATAATTGCTGTGATCAGGCAGTCCTTCGGGTTTGTCGCTATCCCCATACCCACGCAGATCAGTCGTCACTACCGTGAACTGTTCGGCTAAGCGTGGCGCGATACGTTCCCAACTCAACTGAGTCAAAGGATTGCCATGCAATAACAGCAGCGGCGGACCCGAGCCACGCTTGCGCCCCACAATGCTTACGCCCGGATCAGAGGTCGGTAAAACAAAAGATTCAATCACGGAAGACATAGTGTTCTCGTAAATTATAGATGTATCTGACAATAACAGCGTTCTAAAAGTGTGAGCCGCTACCGAGGATCGGCTGAGTACGCCCAAGCGTGTTGAGTGAGTGAGAGAAGGGGACTAGCTCACAATTCCTAAATGCCACGGGACAAATTCATTGTCACCTAAGCCTAGTAGCTCACTCTTTGATTTCACCCCTGAAGCGGTAGTCAGTATGTGTTCAAAAATGACTTGCCCCATTTCCTGAACAGACAACTCACCATCTAAGATACGACCACAGTTGATATCCATATCTTCTTCAAGGCGCTTAAACATCGGCGTGTTGGTTGCAAGTTTGATGGTGGGTGCAGGCTTGGAACCAAACATGGAGCCACGTCCGGTCGTAAAACAGATGATGTTGGCACCACTGGCAATTTGTCCTGTCACGGCACAGGGATCATATCCAGGTGAGTCCATAAAGACAAAGCCAGATTTTTCGATTGGCTCAGCATATTGGTAGACTTCTTGCAGAGGAGTACTGCCTCCTTTCATAGCGGACCCAAGGGATTTTTCAAATATGTTGGCGAGGCCGCCTTGAATATTTCCCGGCGCGACAACACCATTAAATTGACCATTATGGCCGCGCGTATACTCTTCCCACCAGCTGATCCGGTCAAGCAGCTTTTGACCCACATTAGGCGATACTGCCCGCCGAGTTAGCATATGCTCAACACCATGAATTTCCGGCGTTTCGGACAAAATTGCTGTCCCCCCATGTTTCACCAGTATATCCATCGCAGCGCCGAGAGCTGGATTGGCTGTGATGCCAGAAAAGCCATCTGAGCCGCCACATTCGAGCCCGACTTTTATATGACTTGCGCTGCAAGGTTCACGCGTGATGTCGTTTGCAGCAGGCAGCATAGATTGAATTGCCTTGATGCCAGCCTCTATGGTGACACGCGTACCACCGACTTCTTGCATCACCAAAGTTTGTAGTTGTAATCCGACATTTAATTGTTGTGAATCCACAAGGTCCGCGACTTGATTGCGCTCGCATCCCAACCCGACGATGAGTACACCTGCGAGGTTAGGGTGACGCGCATAACCAGCAAGCGTTCGACGCAACACATCAAAATGCAAGCTTGGCGACGACATTCCGCATCCGGTTGTCTGAGCAAAGGCCACCACCCCATCAACATTTGGATATGCTGAGAGGCGCTCAGGGGTGAACCAGTCTGCTATTTTACGTATGGCAGTTGCAGAACAGTTGACTGAAGAGAGTATGCCAATAAAGTTTCGAGTCGCGACGCGACCGTCCTTGCGTTTGATCCCCATAAATGTCGCACGTTCAGACTCAGGAACATACTCCACGGGTACAACATCTCGACCAAACTCATGGGTATGACCAAAGTCGCTGAGCATGATGTTGTGACTATGAACGTGATCACCCGCCTCGATATCACGCGTCGCTACACCTATAGGCGTGTCGTACTTGCGCACGATTGCCCCTTTGGTGATGGTGCATGCGGCGATCTTGTGACCTGCTGGTACTTGCGCGCGGAGTTTGAAGGACTGGCCGTTGTGTACGACTTGAGCACCAATCGTTAGAGGTTCTCTTGCAATCAGGACGTTATCATCAGGGTGCAAGCGGATGAGCGAGGCGGGTGTTGCTGTCATGTGTTTAGCCTGCCAGTAGTTTTTTGAGTTGAAGTTTCTCGATCAGGATGCCTTCCTTTTTATAAATTTCCATAATGTAGGCACGATATTGATCAGGATTCAAATATAAGACTGGCGCATCAATACGATCGCAAGCAGTTTGGAACTCTTTGCTTTTGACGGCTTTTTCCAATGCAGCACCGAGTTTTTTGGCGACAGCAGGATCAAGTCCAGCGGGAGCGCCCACGCCGTTAGGAGCATCAGTGACAACCGGATAGCCCAGGTCTTTGAGTGTTGGAACATTTTGGAATCTTTTTAGGCGTTCCTCTCCCCATGTGGCAAGCAGGCGTAGCTTGCCAGCTTCAACTTGTGGTGCCCAGGCACTGGAGTCTGCCAGCATGTCGACTTGGCCACCCAGCAATGCTTGTAGCGCTGGCGCACCACCTTTGTATGGGATATGACGCATTTTGATGCCAGCAGCCATCGCAAACTCCTCCATGCCGACATGCGTTTGCCCAGCAATGCCGGAGGTTGCGTAAGTGAGTTGGTCTGGGTTCTTTTTAGCGAAATCCACCAACTCTTTCAATGTTTTGAAAGGGGACTCGGGACGCACCACAATACCAAAAGTCTGACCAGATGTTCTGGCCAGATAAGTGAAGTCCTTTGCCGGATCAATTTGAGCGGAGCCAAGTTGCGAAAAGCGTGTGATTGAAAGAGGAATCTGACCGATTGTGTAACCATCAGGTTTGGCAGTTGCTATAGCCTTAGCGCCGATCATCCCCGCAGCACCTGCTTTGTTTTCAACTACGACGGTTTGACCAAGTTCACGTGTCAATGCTTGAGCAAGTGCGCGCATCGTAGCGTCGGCAGTGCCACCTGGAGGCCAAGGAACAATAAATGTAATTGGGCGAGTAGGATAGTTATTGGCTTGTGCAAGCGCTATTTTAGGCAGCAAAGCAGAGGCGGCTAATGCTGCACTACCAAGCAAAATTTGACGACGTTGATTGTTATTCATTTATGTCTCCGTTTGTATAGGTGTTTACAACTAAAAAAAATCAGGATATTTTTCCTGAATTAAAGAAATATTTGAAAGCGTGCCTGCTAGATGTTCTCGCACCGTTCTCTGAGCATGCACACCATCACCTGTGCGAATCGCATCAACGATTTTTTGATGATCATCAATGACCTTTTGTCGTTTTCCTGCTGCGGGTAAGTGAAGTCTTCTGATTCGATCGATGTGGCCGCTTTGAATTTGCAGAAGAGACCATATTTCTAAAAGATCGGCCTCCTCATAAAGAACGTAATGAAAATCCTTATCTGCCCTAATGAAAGGATCTATATGCCCTTGATTGGCGAGACTTTTCAGACGTTCTAGAGCTATATCAAGTGCCGTAATGACCGATTCGTTTTTTTGAATGGCAAATTCATAAACGAGCTCAGTTTCTACAGATTTACGTAAGAAATGAGCTTGTTGAGCCGCATGGAGATCAATTTTGCTGACGCGCGTGCCAGATTGAGGAAAGATTTCTACAAGGTTTTCTTGTTCGAGTCTCATCAATGCATCCCTGACCGGTGTTTGGCTCACACCAAATCGATTCGCGATTTCGTTCCGAGAGAGCGAATCTCCAGGTTTGAGCTCAACAGAAATGATCTGCTCTCTGAGCAAATCGTAGAGCTGAGGTGCAGCCTGTCGGTAGCGGTCGAGTTTGATGATATTGGTCATATTTTCAACTGATATATTAGTATAAATGTAGAAGACTGACGGTTTTCTAACAAGCTATCGTTTGTACTAGGTTGTCCGATCTCGGGAGTTCGACTGTTCAAGATCCTCAGTGGTCTGAGAATCTATTTGATGATTAAAAGAAAAGCGCTTTAATTTTCGCTCTGACATGAAGCATGACCGTTGGTGGAACGCTGGCTTTCTTTTTAGCGCGTCTGACCTTCCAGTCCAGCGACTTCACTTGATCTGAGAGGACTGCGCAATCGACACCGTCAATCTGTGTCACGACCTCAAAGGGATTATTTTTGATCTTGGATGTTAGAGGGCAGCAGACCATGAGATCTGTTTTACTGTTGTAACTTGCAGGGCTGATGACAAGTGCTGGTCTGTGCCCAGCTTGTTTGTGCCCTGCCTGTGGATCAAATTCTAGCCAAACGACATCGGCCACATCTGGAACATAAACGCGCGGCATTAGAGCGCCTCTTTGCCGACAGGGGCGCCAACGCTGACTTCACCGTGGGTATTTTTCGCATTGATACCGCTAACAAGCGTATCGAGATCGTATTCGACCTTGTCGATTGCGGTGATGATCACTTGGCCTTTTATACCACTAGGTCAACTCTTTCTTCGAGCTGAAGTCCAGCCTCTTTTAATACGGCTGTTGTTAAACGTAGGGCAGGGCTATTGCCCCATTTTCGAATCACTGCGTCCATGCGAACACTCACATCAAGTGTATATATTGCAGATACATAGGGCCGTTTTGACAAGCTACAGCTTTGGCTTTGGACACATCTGATCTTTCCTGATGAAAGAAAGGGGGGGATTTTTTAGCAAAAAGATACAACTTTTTACTTTGAGTTCTAGATATCAATTGGCTCTATTTAAAACTGCTAATACAATATAGCTATGAAACCTTCAGTTGCCCTAGCTGCTCATAGAGATAAAATTCGCGAGATCGTTTTGACGCATCACGCGAAAAACGCACGTGTATTTGGATCGGTTGCTTCAGGTACGGATACCGAAGAAAGTGACCTCGATGTGTTGATTGATCCCACCCCAGATACAACGTTGTTTGATATCGGCGCGATTCGGTATAAATTGAAACAGCTTCTAGGTGTTTCTGTTGATGTCTTAACGCCAAGAGCTTTGCCAGAAAAATTCAGGCAATCCGTGCTCGAATCTGCTTTACCTCTATGAGCAAAAAATCGCTCCGTTTAGCAGATTATCTTGATCACATCCAAGAAGCGATTCAACGTATTACAAAATATTGTGCAGATGTGGATGAGGTTGAGTTCTTGTCCAATCAAATGCTTCAAGATGCCGTTATTAGAAATTTTGAGGTAATCGGAGAAGCTAGTCACAATATTTTAAAAATTGAGCCGAGCTTTTTGCAAGAACACCCAGACGTACCTTTGTTATTTGCTTACGAAATGCGTAATGCGTTGGCGCATGGATATCACAAGGTTGACCTTGAAATTGTCTGGGTAACAATTAATAGGCATTTGTGTGACCTGAACGTTCAGATCTCTAAAATAAAAGTTCAATTAGAAAGCTAGACAAAGATGAGTTTGCTATCCTCGATGAGAGTCTTGCAGCTAATAGAGCAGTGGCCTTAGGAAAAAATAGAGTTCGTTTGGTCTAGAAAATCGCTCTGCCTGCCCTCCTACAACACCCCCACCAACTCCCTAGCCGCGCGCTCAGTAAGCACCACCTCGACTGCAATATGCGCTCGCGTCAGTCCCACAAACAATTTCCGTTTCACGCCCTCATCGAGCGCTGCAAAATCCACCTCGGTCAAGACGATCCCGGCAGCACTTTGGCCTTTGAAGCGATAGACCGAGTCCACCAATAACTCGCCCTCCGTCCACAGCGCATCCCCGGCGTTAGAGTATTTGCCTGTGGGACGTCTGAGCGACCAGCCACCAAGGACAGGGGTCTGGATCAAGACTGAGTTCATCAGGCCTCGCCAACTCACCAAGGCGATGTCGGAGAGCGCAATACCGAGCGACTGCAGATGTTTCACCGCGGCTTCGGTTTGACGTCGCAGCTGCGCCTCGGTCGTATAGGTATAAAAATTAGGCACTTCGCCCTCATAGGCCGAGCGTGCTTCGATCGGTGCATGCGAGAGCTTGAGGGCGTTGAGGACCTGGCATACTTGCCGGGGTGTGCGGAAATTGTCCTGACAATGGACCGTCACGACATCCGACAGGTCAAACTCGTCGCGCGGGTAGAGGCGTTGGGCCGCATCCTCTAGCAAATAAATACGGCCATCCTCCGAGAGTTGCGGTAACAAGCTTGCAACCCAGTCGGGTTCAAAATCCTGCCCCTCGTCGATGATGATCAGCTGATAGCGACCCTGTAGCTCTGGGGTCGCCTCGACCGCTTCCCTGTACTCAGCACTGAGCGTGTCGTACAAACCCTGGGCGCCAAAATCCGGCTCACCCACATGTCGGCGGTGATGGTCTACGCATAGCTCATGAAAACTCGCGACTTGAGCACGCGTGGGGGCGAGCTGTGTGATGTGATCGGCGAGTGCGCGGTTGTAACAAACATAGAGACTGCGCTGCGAGGCCGCGGCGGCATCTTGTAACAAACGCAAGGCCAGTTGTGTTTTACCCGAACCCGCCGTGGCTTGAATCCTCAGCACACCTGAGGGTGTGTCGATACGCGGCACCCAAGTGGCCAGACCATCGGCTAGTCGCAGAGTGGTCTGACGCAGCTGCGCGCCCAAGACCCGCAGATCAGGTGTGACTTTAAACTCGTTACACAGAAACTGCCGCAGTGCAGTGAGCGAACTGGGATCAGAGGTCCCACCCGCGCCTGCACCCACACCACCACCGCTTACCAACGCCTCCATCACAAACGAACCCAGCTGCGCAAATCCCGTCGCATCCACAATCCGTTCGGGCGGAATACCGACCACGTGCTGTCCCTCGACCCTAAAGTCCGGCAGCACCAGACAATTGGTCACCACCGCACGTAGACCGGCTTGTTGCAGGCGACTGACCATGGCGGCATGCTGGACTTTGAGTTGGCGGCCCACGTCCTTGCTGCCTTCTTTGTACATTTTGAACATCACGCCGTTGGTCAGCTCGACCGCACCGGACTTGATTTCCAGCAGCAAAATGTTACCTGTTGGTCCTAGCACCACCAGATCGATCTCGCCATGCCGATCACGACCCTCATGCACAGTGTGCCACGGCACACTATGAAAAATCTCATAGCCCTCGGAGAGTGATTGCTCAAGCACCCGCAGCACATCGAGCTCGCGTTGCAAGCCCGTGACCGGTACCGCAGGTGGCAGGGAAGGGTAAAGGACAGCCATCGCGGACTCCATCGGAAACAGATCACAACACAACGTATTTGTAGCGATATGTTTTGCCGTATCTGTCCAGCTTTAATCCAGCTGTGAAGGTTGCAGTAGCTCAGCTAAATGAGATTAGGCATAAGTTCCCTTTTGGAACCTTTTGCGCTATAATGGGACTCTTCTTGTGGAGAATGCCATGTCCGTCAACGTCAAACTATCTGAAAACCTGGTTGATCAGGCTAAGAGTCACGCCCAGGTGCAACACCGTTCCGTGCCCAAGCAAATCGAATACTGGTCTCAGATTGGCAAGATTGCCGAAGAAAACCCAGATCTGCCATTCTTTATGATCCGTGACATCTTGATCGCTGATCAGGAAGCGGTCATCGGCGAATACGTGTTTAGCTGATGCGTCTGCTTGTCACTCCCTCATTTGTGAGGGCAACAAAGAAACTACATTCACCACAAAAGCTAGAGCTTGATGCTGCGTTGCGTGCCATCAGCGCAGATCCAGTTGCAGGTGAGGCGAAGGTTGGTGACTTGGCGGGCATTCGTGTTTACAAGTTCCGGTTATCGAATCAGATATATCTGTTGGCCTATCGGATTTTGGATACGGAAAGTTTGAAACTTTTAACCCTTGGCTCTCACGAGAATTTCTACCGTGATTTGAAACGTCTCGAGGACTGAGTGAATAGGCCTGGTATCAAGGAGTGACGAATGAGCGCCCTCAAACTTCGCAAATGGGATAGCGCAGAGCACCTCAAAACAGAAGAGGACATGGCTCTGTATTTTGAAGCCTGTCTGCAAGAGGCTGGAGACGATGCGGCGTTTCTGGCCAAAGCGCTCGGCAATATTGCGCATGCCAAAGGCATGTCTCAACTCTCTCGCGATACAGGCTTAGGCCGCTAGAGCCTAAGTGCAATCTCGCGTTTGGGGCTTGTAGCATAGCGAATCTTTGTTGAGACACCCCCCATGCGCCCACTATCCAAGTCAAAGCTGATGGCCTATCGCCAATGCCCCAAGCGCGTGTGGCTCGAGGTTCATCACCCAGACTTGCGCGTAGTCACCGCCGCCTCCGAGAAAAACTTTGCTACCGGACATCAAGTCGGAGCGATCGCCCAGCAGTTGTATGACCCCACAGGTCAAGGCACCGTCATCGAGCCTTTTGCCGAGGGGATTGACGCCGCACTCGCGCTGAGCCTCACTCTGCTCGACACCCCACAACCCATCTTCGAAGCCGGCTTTGCCGCCAAGGGGGCGATGGCGTTTGCAGACGTGTTGCTGCCGGTACAAGAAAATGCTCTAGCCCATACCCCAACGACCTGGCGCATGATCGAGGTCAAATCCTCCACCTCGGTCAAGGCTACTCACCGCGAAGACGTTGCCGTCCAAGCTTTTGTTGCTCACGCAGCAGGCGTGTCACTGACCGCCATCGCACTTGCGCACATCGACAACACATGGACCTATCCGGGCGGTGGAGACTATCAAGGCCTGTTCGTAGAAAAAGACCTGACTGAAGAAGCCTTTGCCCGTGGAGCGGAGGTCCAGCGTTGGATTGAGGGTGCACAAAGCGCAGTCGCTCAAACCACCGCACCGGCGGTCACCATCGGTCCACACTGCCATGATCCCTATGCTTGCGGGTTTTACGCGCACTGCCAGAGCCAAGTGCCTCAAGCCGAACACCCCATCGCGTGGTTGCCCGGAACCTTGAAAAAAGACTTGGTCGCACATATCGCCAACCACGGCATCACAGAGCTGCGAGACGTCCCCGATCATTTACTCAACGCCAAACAACAACGCATTAAAAACGTGACACTCACGAACGAGGCGTATTTTGATCAAGCGGGTGCTGCACGGGCGCTCGCTGCGCACACACTCCCCGCATATTTCCTGGATTTTGAAACCATTAATTATGCTGTGCCGATTTGGCCGGGCACACGACCCTATGAGCAGATCCCGTTTCAGTTCAGTGTGCATCGCCTCTCAGAAACCGGTCAACTCACCGAGCAAGCTTTTATCGACCTCTCCGGCAACGATCCCTCAAAGGCATTTGCCGAGGCCTTGGTCGCAGCCTGTTATGAGCCCATCCCGATCTTTGTCTATAGCGCAGCCTTTGAGAGGACCCGCATAAGCGAGCTGGCTGCGAAGTTTCCTCCGCTCGCCCCAGCCTTGCTCGCGCTTCACGCAAGCTTGGTCGATCTCTTACCGATTGCACGCAAGTATTACTACCATCCGAGTCAGCAGGGCAGCTGGAGTATCAAAGCCGTCCTGCCCGCACTCTGTCCGGATCTGCACTACGAGGATTTAGAGGGCGTACAAGACGGCGGTATGGCCATGACCGCCTTTGACGAAGCTCTCGCGCCCCAAACCACACCCGCACGCAAAGCCGAGATTGAGCGACAGCTGCTCGACTATTGCAAACTCGATACCTACGCCATGGTGCGGCTGTGGAGCGCGTTTACTGGAAAGCGCTTACTGACCAGAAGTTAATGATCAGCGCCTAGACGCTCATGCTAGTTAGGTTCTAGCTTGATCGATTTTGCAACATTGCCCCATTTGGTAGACTCAGCCGCCAAATACTTGGTAAAGGCCGAGGGCGTCTGGGGATCGGGACGTACACCGAGTTTTTCAAACTTGGCGATGACCTCAGGATCACGCAGCGCATCCGTGGTGGCTTTGTTCAATGCAGCCACGACATTAGGTGGCAGGTTAGCCGGACCAAACAGTCCAAACCAGCCCTGCGCACTGAAGTTGGGATAGCCTGATTCCGCCACGGTTGGCACATTTGGTACGGCAGGGGAGCGCTGTGGTCCAGTGAGCGCGAGGATTTTCAAACGCCCACTCGCCACATTGTTTAACGCAGTCGCTAACGACGTCTCAAAAGAGATTGGGATCTGATTGGCGAGCAAGTCTTGCATCGCAGGGCCCGCACCCTTGTAAGGGACGTGAGTCATCTTGATCCCCGCGCGTTGTGAAAACATTTCTGCCGTCAAATGTGGGATCGAGCCATTACCTACGCTCGCATAGTTCACCTTGCTGGGATTCGCTTTTGCGTAAGCGATCAGCTCCTGAACCGTGTTGTAAGGTGCCGCCACATTGGCCACAATCGCGCCATCTGTCGTGATGACATTGGTGAGCGGCGTGAAGTCTTTGCTGGGATTGAAACCAAGATTTTTGGTGACATGCGGTGCAATCGACATGGCGCTCACGGTCAAGAGACCCAAGGTATAACCATCGGGCTTGCTGCGTGCGACATATTGAGTACCAATGTTGCCACCCGCACCGACTTTGTTTTCTACGACCACCGGTTGGTTTAAATATTTGGTGAGATTTTTAGCCACCTCGCGACCGGCAATATCCGTTATTCCACCCGGTGGAAACGGCACCACTAAGGTGATGGTCCTATTTGGATAGTCCGCTTGCGCAAAAGCAAGCGACGACACACTCAGCGCCGCCGCACAGGCAAACATACTCAGTGCGTTTAGTTTGGTTGTTTTCATGTTGTCTCCTGATTATTTTTATGTACTTAAAAAGCAAAACTTAAAAGCAAATTAACATAGTTGACTGACAAATTTGGTCGTCAAATAACTCTGTATGCCCTCCGCACCACCTTCGGAGCCCTGACCGCTATCCTTGATGCCACCGAACGGCAGCTCACACACGATCATCTGGGTGTGATTGATGCCGATCATGCCGGCTTCGAGCTCGTTACCCAAACGTATCGCACTGCGTGTCGACTCCGTAAAGCCGTAGGCTGCCAAGCCATACGGCAAACGATTGGCCTCCTCGATGGCCTCATCCAGGGTGTCGAAAGGCAAAACCACCGCGATCGGACCAAACGGCTCCTCGTGCATCACCATTGCATCGGGGGCAACATCAGCCAAGATCGTCGGCTGCCAAAATAGGCCAGGCCCTGGCACCCGCTCGCCGCCCGTCATGATCCGCGCGCCTTTGGCTTTTGCGTCCGCGACCATCTCACCGATGGCTTTGATGCGACGCGTATTCGAAAGAGGGCCCACCTTGGTCTCAGGATCCAGGCCATTGCCGATTTTCATTTCTTGGGTGTAGCGGACAAACAGGTTGAGAAACTCTTCATACACACAACGCTCCACTAAAAACCGCGTGGGAGATAAACAGATCTGTCCTGTGCCACGGAACTTACCGGCCGCAAGAATCTGGGCGGTCTTGTCCAAGTCCGCGTCTTTGCACACGATGACCGGTGCGTGTCCCCCCAACTCCAGTGTGATGGGCTTGAGCGCGCGACCCGCCATGGCGGACAAGTGACGCCCAACGGGGACCGAGCCTGTAAAGGACACTTTACGGATCACAGGAGATTGAATTAGAAATTCCGAGATTTCGCTGGGCTCACCAAACAAGATATTCAATACGCCATTGGGTAAGCCTGCGTCCTGCAACGCACGGGCGATCTCCACTGCGGTGGCCGGGCATTCCTCACCGGGCTTGATGATGATCGAACAGCCTGCAGCCAAGGCCGCACCAATCTTGCGCGAAGGTGTGATCGCTGGAAAATTCCAAGGTGCAAACGCCGCTACAGGACCGATCGGCTCTTTCTTGACCATTTGTTGCACGGCAATATTTCTAGAAGGCACCAAACGACCATAGACGCGGCGACCTTCCTCGGCGAACCATTCAAAATAGTCCGCAGAGCTATTGAGCTCATAGCGCGCCTCGAACAAAGGCTTGCCTTGCTCCATCGTGAGCTTTTGCGCGATCGACTCGCCACGCTCACGCAACAAGGCGGAGGCTTTACGCAAAATCTTGGCACGCTCAAACGCCGACGTGTTGCGCCAGACCTTGAAGCCTCGCTCCGAGGACTCGAGCGCCCGCTGTAAGTCCGCTTGGGTCGCGTGCGGCACCCGTCCAATCTCCTCACCCGTCGCTGGATTGACTACTGGGGAGGACACCCGGTCCTTGGCAGAAATCCATTCACCATCAATTAACAAACAAATCTCTGCGTATGAAGCGGGCATCACAATCCTTTGAAATTAAGTCACTAAAGCACGTCACACAAGCACGTCATAAATTACCGTGTTTCTGAGGATAAGTTAAGTTTTTTCTGGTGCGTCACGTCTATACGTAATTTACACAGTGGATAAACAGCTGTTTGGACACACACCTAAACGCGCACTCTACCTATCATCGCCTGTCACCCAACGACAGGAAAAGATATGCAAACAATAGATAGTAAAAAACCAAGTCCTGCTGCCAAGGCAGCTCCTAAGACTGCACCTGCGACTAAGCCTGACCCTGCGGCGAAGCCTGCGCTTAAGTCTGTGCCTAAGCCTGTAACTAAGCCTGAACTTAAGCCCACTTCAGAAACCAAACCCAGGGCCGCCACCAAAGTCACGACAAGATCTTTTCCCGATGCAATACCCGCGACAAAGTTCGCCACCGCCGCAGCGATTGAGCCGCCACCTATTTATGTGGAGCAAAAGACCAGAGAAGACGAACACGCCGAAGCGATCCAACGGCTAGAGGCCGAGGTCGAGGCGTTGAAAGTCAACGCAGCAGGGATGCAACAGGCGATGGATCAAAAGATGAAGCTTTATATCAAGATGCTGATCGGGGGGATGAGTGTGCTGGGGATGTTTGATATCTTTCGGTGATGGGATAAACGTAAACATTACACGTAAGCACTTCAAGTAAGCATTACCAGCAAGCGCTATACGTCTTTCTGCAACGCCATCTGAATCCAACTAACCTCCGAGCGACCGCTTTGATCAGGTGCTGAGAGACATCTCAGCACCGTCGCTCCGTACTCCACTGAGAGTTGGCGAATCTCATCTTCGGTTACTTCATACATTTCACGCTCGGCAGGGGCAGGTCCGCAACGTAAGGTTACGGCCAGTACTCCTCCCGCAGCGAGTAAACCCATCAAGTTTTTAAATGCAGTCGTCCTCAGTTGCGGTGCCAGATGCATCCAGACTGCACTCATCAAAATAAAGTCAAACGAAACACCTTGCTCTGAGGCAGCCATACGTGTGCGTTCAAGCGCAGGTA
>JAMNXR010000003.1 GCA_023653055.1 Burkholderiaceae bacterium
ACCCCCGGCGTGACAGGCCGGTATTCTAACCAACTGAACTACCGCTCCGCAGCGATAAAAACTAAAACTACTTGATGCCAAAAGAACTGGCGTCCCCTAGGGGATTCGAACCCCTGTACTCACCGTGAAAGGGTGATGTCCTAGGCCTCTAGACGAAGGGGACAGGACTAACAACAACTCCTCGCTTAGACTGGTGGAGGTAAGCGGGATCGAACCGCTGACCTCTTGCATGCCATGCAAGCGCTCTCCCAGCTGAGCTATACCCCCAAAAATTTCAGTACAGACCGCAAAAGAACCGAACTGAGAGAACTTTGGAGGTGCTGACTTCGATAATGGCATCCAGCAAATTTATGAAGGATGTGTCGACAGCGAAGAAACGGGATTATGCACAAATTTTGGGTTTCGCGCAAGTCGCCCTGATGCGAGGGATCATTATGCATGCGCGATTAAGTCAAAATGTAACGTCTATTTAAGGGTGTAAATACAGTGGCGTTCCTGTATCATACCAATAATAATTATGGGTATGATCAACGTCATTCCTATTCGTCTCAACGACGCAAATGCCTTACGTACGGTTCGTGAGCTAGCAACAGACAGCGCCAATGTTTATGTGTTGTCGCATGCTAAATCGCGTATGCGCCAAAGAAGCATTACCTTTAAACAGGTCCTATGCTGCCTGAGATCTGGTCATGTTTGCGAGAGTGCGCATTTAGATATTAGGGGGGACGTGAGGCTCACAATGCGACATTTAAACGCAGGTGATGAAGTGCACGTTGCCGTAGCTTTAAAAAAAGTATTAAAGGAAAAATGATTGCTGTGATCACGGTATTCTGAAGGATGAATGTTTACATGTATCACTACACAGAAAGCGGATTACAAAATGTTTGGCTGACGAATGGCTATGACATTTGTGAGATCGACGGTGAAAAGGCTGTGTCGATTAGTGATGTCGATGACTTGCATGAGGTTATCGGCCGCTCAATTGCTGCGAAGTCGAGCTTAAGTGCGACTGAAGTTCGATTTCTAAGGAAAGAGCTCGGACTTTCGCAAAAGCGGTTAGCGGATCTCTTGGGTAGCACCGAACAAACCGTGTCGCTTTGGGAGCGACGTGGTCGCATGCCCAAGGGCTACGATCGTCTGATTAGATTGTTGTACCTTGAAAAGCTTGATGGAAACGTTAAAGTTCAGGAAATGATTAACCGATTGATAGACCTTGACTCTCGACAAGGGGGAAAGCTCATTTTGTCCGATACGCGCTCGGGTTGGCGCTTGGCAGCGTAGGCATAAAAATTTCAAGCATTGGTTTGTTAATCAGTCCCCAATCTCTCCCCGAAATGGCGAACTCAGGCTCCCGAGATAGTTGTCCACCCCAGCGCGCTCACGCTCCAAAAACTTTTCTACGGCATCCGCAAAACCGGGATGCGCCAGCCAGTGGACGGATTGGGTCTGCACGGGCTCAAACCCGCGGGCGAGTTTGTGTTCGCCTTGGGCGCCACCTTCTACGACAGCGATGTTATTGGCCAAGGCCCATTCGAGTGGCGTGTAGTAGGCCAACTCAAAATGCAGACAATCGACGTGCTCAAGTGCACCCCAGTAGCGACCATACAGCTTGCGTTGACCTTCAACGGTATCAAGCCACAGTAACGAAGCGGCGATGGGTTGATCGCGACGTGTGGCGATTGCCATGACGCAATGCTCAGAGAGTGTTTCGCCGACCGTCAAAAAAAACTCAGGCGTGAGATAGGGTGTATTACCACGCACGTGATAGGTATTGGCATAGCAACGATAAAAGAACGCCCAGTCCTCTGAAGTGATTTGCGCACCTGAACGTACGCAAGTCGTCACGCCGGCTTCACGGACCTTACGACGCTCTGCACGGATTTTTTTGCGCTTGGGCTGTGTCAGGCTCGCCAGAAAGGTATCGAAATCAGGCCAGTCGCGGTTGAACCAGTGAAACTGTGTGTGGGTGCGACGCATGCAACCTGTTTGCACAAGCGCCTCGGTGTCCTCGGGCGTGGTGTACAGCACATGGAGAGAGGAGAGGCCGCTTTTTTTAGCCCATTGCAACAAGGCGGCTGCAGCGAACGCACGATAGGGCTCCGTTGTCAGGAGCCTAGAGCCGGGCACGGGTGTAAAGGGAATGGCTGAGAGCCATTTTGGGTAGTACTCCAGGCCGTTACGCTGGTAGGCTTCAGCCCACGCCCAGTCGAACACAAACTCGCCGTAGGAGTGGCCTTTGGCATAGAGGGGAATCGCAGCCACCAGTTGCTCGTCTTCCCACAATAAAAGATGCCTGGGTTGCCAGCCGGTATCGGGAGCAACGCTTTGAGAGGTTTCAAAGGCCTGCAGAAAAGCATGTTGGCTCAACACTGAGCCGCCGCTTGCCGCGACGAGTGCATCCCAGCTGACGGCTTCTACCTCGGAAATATTTTCGATCGCCTGGAGTCTGAGCGCACTCATGGGTGACGATCAGGGTTGATGTCGCGATTGTGAGCGGGGCTGGTTGAACGTTTGCGTCGCAGCCAGGCGGCGGCGAGTATCAACACGGACAAGCCGAGAATGAGACTATTTCCAAAACGTACATAAGGCGTGAGCCCTTGCTGACCTTGGACGGTCGTGTCGAGCACGCCGATGCGATTGGGTGGGAGTTGGGCGATGTCGCGACCCCGATGGTCGATCGCGCCAGTGGCGCCGGTATTGGTTGCACGCAAGATAGGTCGTGAGGTTTCAAGGGCTCGCATACGCGACATTTGCCAGTGCTGTCTGAGTGCCCAGGAGTCTCCAAACCAAGCGAGGTTACTGAAGTTTGCCAAGATGGTCGCACCACCCGTTTCGTGCATGCCCCGTACGGCGGGCAACAATTCCTCGCCAAACACGTCTTCGTAGCAAATGTTTGGCGCGATGCGCTGATTACCGACGGTGAAAGGCTGTTGTGTGGCGCTTCCGCGCGTAAAGTCACCAAGCGGAATCGACATCAGGTTGACGAACCATCTAAAGCCAAAGGGGACAAACTCACCAAAGGGCACAAGATGACTTTTGTCGTAGCGTTGTGTCATTGTGCCTTCGGATAACTGTTGCACAGTCGTATTGCTATCGATGCCAATCACACTATTGGTGTAGTTTCCTGTCTTGGTATCAAACAATGCGGTACCCATCAATATCGTGCTGTTTTGGCGTTTCGCAACATCGATCCAGGCTTGCCAAGCACTCGGTGCAATCTGGTGTTGAAACACGGCCATGACGGTCTCAGGGAGCACGACGACCTGTGGGGATGGACTGCCGGCGGGTACTGGGGTCGCAGCTAAGCGTAGATGCTCTTGGATAATTTTAGAGAGATGGTTTGGGGTGAATTTGACGCCTTGATCGACGTTTCCCTGTACTAGTCGTGCAACAAGTGGCGCGCCTGCAGGGATGGACCAATTTACTTGGCCAAGTGTCCAGCCGATCGCTGCCAGTCCAAACGCGATAACGCCGATCAGAGCGCGTTTTGGGTGACTAGCATTCATTCCAACTAAAGCCGCAATCGTTGCAGCAACAAACGCCGTCACAAAGGTGACGCCGTACAAGCCTAAAACACTGGACCAGCCCGCAAACCAACTGTCGATGTGCGCGTAGCCGCTGTTAAGCCATGGGAAGCCCGTGAAAAGTGTGGCGCGCAACCATTCCGATAGTGTCCATGCAGCTGCCCAAGCTAAAACGGCCCAGCTCATTGCTGACAGCGAAGTGACTCTGATAGCTTTTAGAAAATGGACCAACCAAGCGGCCAAGCTGGCAAATACAGCCAGATAGGCACTCAGGGCAATCAGAGCTGCAATCGCGAGCGGCATGGGCATATAGCCATAAACATGCATGCTGATAGTCAGCCAGTACAGGCCGACCACAAAACTACCCAGCGCAAAGAACCATGCCCTACGGGCGGCGTAGAGGCCGTTGGGCGCGCGCCAGATGCAGGTGACGAGCCACGCCATCGTGCAAAGTTGTAGAGGGCTGAGCGCCCACTGAGGCAGCGGGTCGGGGGCGAAGCTCAAGGCATGAAGTGCACCGCCCGCGAGCAGCCCGAGGGCGAGACGCCCTTTGAGCCAGAGCGTCTTCACGCTGAAGGCGGTACTCGCATGGGTTCAGCTTTGCCGCGCGCTTTGGCACGCAGCCAGAGTGCACGTCTGGCATCTGCGCGCATGACTTCGATGCGCAAATCGCCATGCTGTAAAGCGTCGCCACGCTTTGGGATATGGCCAAGCTCATGCGCGAGCCAACCACCCACGGTGTCGTACTCGCCGGTTGGCAAGTCTGAGCCGAGCACTTCGTTGAACACTTCAATTTCTGTCGTGGCAAGAATGCGCCAAGCACGCACACCATCGGGAAAAATTGTTTTTGCACCATCTACATCGTATTCGTCTTCGATCGCACCGACAATTTGCTCAAGCACGTCTTCGAGTGATACCAAACCAGTGATGCCGCCATGTTCGTCAATGACAATCGCGATATGGTTACGGTTGCGACGAAACTCCTGGAGCAAGACGTTGAGTCGTTTGGTCTCAGGGATAAAGACGGCAGGTCTCACCAAGTCACGTAAGGTTAAAGCTGGATTGAGTAGATGCCGCAAGAGATCTTTGGTCATCACGACGCCGATAATGTTTTCGCGCGAGCCTTCAAAAACGGGGAAGCGAGAATGGGCGGTTTCGATGATCTCAGGCATCAGCGACGAGATTGATTGCGACACATCAAGTAAGTCCATCCGGGCACGCGGCACCATGATGTCTATTGCGGTTTGTTCTGAGACCGCGAGCGCGCCTTTAAGCATGGAGTAGGCATCTGCATCAATCAACTCGCGTTCGCGGGCTGCATCGAGTACGGCCATGATGCCTTCGCGGTCTTCGGGTTCGCGACGAACCAGCGATAAGAGTCGGTCAAGGAGTCGGGGGCGGTTGGGCTTGGCCGAAGGGGTTGAAGATTCGGCAGCAGGATAGGGATCTGACATCATCCAAAGGCAGAGTTTAGGAAGGACTAGGATAACCTGAAACTACCCCGTCAAATGCTCAAACAGCAGTCATTTCTCGTGAATCAAATAAGGGTTATCGATTCCCATTGTGGCGAGGATACTTGTTTCTAACGTTTCCATGCGTTTAGCATCACGAACTTTTTCGTGATCGTAACCTAGCGCATGCAAAGTACCGTGGACGACGAGGTGCGCCGCATGACAAAGAAAGTCTTTGCGCTGCGCCTTGGCTTCGCGCTTGAGCACAGGCAGACACAACACAATATCACCTGCAGCGGTGCCGTCGGGTTGAACACCGTATTCGAAGGTCAAGACGTTCGTTGCGTAATCTTTTTGGCGGTAGCCGGCGTTCAGTTGTTGCGCTTCTTTGAGCCCAACAATCCTTAAACCTACTTGCATGCGCACAAAAGATGTCATGCCATCTTGTTGCGCAGCCAGCATCGCGCGTTGCACCCAGCTACGCACTCTCCAACGCGGCAAGGTTGGGGCCTCCACCGCATAATGGATGGTGAGAGACAGTTCAGCTGCCGTTTTGTTCGGCTTGCTCATAGGCATCGACGATACGGGCGACCAGTGGGTGTCTGACAACATCGCGGCTGGTGAATTTCGTCACGGCGATGCCTTTGACGTCCTCAAGCACCTTGACCGCATGTGCGAGCCCGCTTTTATGACCTTTGGGTAAGTCAACTTGAGAAGGATCACCCGTAATCACTGCCTTGCTCCCAAAACCAATCCGCGTCAAAAACATTTTCATCTGTTCTGGGGTGGTATTTTGGGCTTCGTCCAAAATCACGAAAGCATGGTTCAGTGTGCGACCGCGCATGTAGGCCAAGGGCGCGATTTCGATAGTTTGTTTTTCAAACAAACGTTGCACGCGCTCAGATCCCATTAAGTCGTAAAGTGCATCGTAGAGCGGACGTAAATAAGGATCAACTTTTTGCGCGAGATCACCGGGCAAGAAACCTAAACGCTCTCCAGCCTCAACAGCAGGACGCGTGAGGACAATGCGTTGAACGGTATCTCGCTCCATCGCATCGATGGCACACGCTACCGCTAGCCATGTTTTGCCAGTGCCGGCAGGACCGACGCCAAAGGTGATGTCGTGTTTGAGGATATTGTTGAGGTAGTCACGTTGTCGTGGCGTGCGCGGACGCAGATCACTGCGCCGTGTGCGTAAGGCGATCGTGCCACTCTCATCGTCTATCGGCGGAAACTCGCTCGGGTCAAAATTAGGCATTGTTGGCGTGACAGCCCGCCCCACGCCAATCTCGACCAAGCCTAATTGAATATCCTCCACGGATAATGCGTGTTTTGCGGCGCGATCGTGAAAAGCAAACAACATTTTGCTGGCGGCTTCTGCATGTGCGCCACGGATCGTGAGCTTGTTGCCTTGTCGCGTGAGCTCGAGATCAAGGCCGTCTGCGACTTGACGTAGATTGACGTCTAAAGGACCGCATAGGTTGGCCAGTTGTTGATTGCCACCTTCGAGGGTCATTTTGACGGGTAAGGGGCGCGCGCGTGAGGAAGACTTCACTTGAGGGCGGCTCATTGTGAGGAGGCCTCGATGCGCGCATCCGCAGCCGTCGCATCATCCTGAATGGCTACGCGACCTCTAAAGGTATTGGTCATTGCGTCGGTGATCACCACATCAATCATCTGTCCAATCAACCGAGGATGACCGGGAAAATTCACAATGCGATTGTTTTCAGTACGACCGCTCAGCTCGTTGGGATCGCGTGTGGAGGTGCCCTCCACAAGAATGCGTTGCGTCGAGCCTACCATGCTGCGCGCGATGGCGTGTGCCTGTTCGTTGATGAGCGCTTGCAAGCGCTGCAGTCGTTGTAACTTGACTGTTTGTGGCGTGTCATCACTCAGATCGGCTGCGGGGGTGCCGGGTCTGCGTGAATAGACAAAAGAAAACGAGGTGTCGAAACCGACTTCTTCAATGAGCTTCATTGTCTTTTCGAAGTCCTCTTCGGTCTCGCCAGGAAAGCCAACGATAAAGTCAGAGGAAAGGGTCAAGCCAGGACGTGCTGCGCGCAATTTGCGCACAACGGATTTGAATTCAATGGCGGTGTAGCCGCGTTTCATCCCGGCCAACACACGATCACTGCCGGCTTGCACAGGCAGATGCAGAAAGGACACAAGCTTGGGTAGGCGTGCGTAGACCTCGGTCATACGCGTGGTCATTTCCTTGGGGTGCGAGGTGGTGTAACGAATACGCTCGATCCCCGGTATTTCGTGCACATACTCGAGCAGCGTCGCAAAATCGGCAATCTCAGCGTCTTTTTCTGCGCTCATCGGGCCGCGATACGCATTGACGTTTTGACCGAGCAGCGTAACTTCTTTGACGCCTTGATC
Organism: Burkholderiaceae bacterium; assembly: GCA_023653055.1. Classification (GTDB taxonomy): domain Bacteria; phylum Pseudomonadota; class Gammaproteobacteria; order Burkholderiales; family Burkholderiaceae_B; genus Zwartia. Next base: position 7,358 of record JAMNXR010000003.1, read on the forward strand.
CGCAAGGTCTGCGACCTCGGTTAAGACGTCTTCGAAAGGGCGAGAGATTTCTTCGCCGCGGGTATAGGGCACCACACAGAAACTGCAATATTTACTGCAGCCTTCCATGATGGATACAAAGGCGGTGGCACCTTCGACGCGTGAAGGCGGCATGGCATCAAACTTTTCAATTTCTGGAAAGCTGATGTCGACCTGCGAGCGTCCTTCGGAGCGTCGGCGCGCAATCAATTCTGGCAGGCGGTGTAGTGTCTGAGGGCCAAACACCACATCGACGTAGGGTGCGCGATCCACAATCGCGGCGCCTTCTTGGCTGGCCACACAGCCACCCACACCAATCACGAGATCGGGGTTGAGTGCTTTGAGGTGTTTAATGCGTCCGAGATCAGAAAATACTTTTTCCTGAGCTTTTTCCCGAACGGAGCAGGTATTGAACAAAATGACGTCAGCGTCTTCGGGGGTCTGTGTCACCACCACACCGCGCTCTTGTCCGAGGACATCGAGCATTTTGTCAGAGTCATACTCGTTCATCTGGCACCCGAAGGTGCGGATGAATACTTTCTTTGGATTGTCTGTTTTTTGCATAAGGTTGCCGGAGCGGGTGTTAATCCCGTGGGCGAAAGGGTTGATTATTCCTCGTAGACTTCGTCGAGTCCGTCTTTCTTTTTAATAGGCTTGATCATGTCTTCACGCGTGATTCCTAACCACAACGCGATTGAGGCGCCGACGAACACGGAAGAGTAAATGCCGAACCAAATACCGATGGTGAGCGCCAACGCAAAATAATGCAGTGTGGGACCACCAAAAATCAGCATGGTTAAGACCATGATTTGGGTAGAGCCGTGGGTGATCGCCGTACGGGAGATCGTTTGCGTAATCGCGCTGTTAATCACTTCAGTGACACTGGCTTCGCGCTCTTTGCGGAAGTTTTCACGGATACGGTCCATGATCACCACAGACTCGTTGACAGAGTATCCCAGCACGGCAAGCACGCCCGCTAAAACAGCCAGAGAAAACTCCCAGCCAAAGAAAGCAAAAAAGCCCAGAATGATGACCACGTCGTGTAAGTTGGCGAGCACGCCGGCCACAGCAAACTTCCATTCAAAACGAATGGCGAGATACACCACGATGCCAATGACCACAAACAGCAGAGCGAGTAAGCCATTTTCGACAAGCTCACGGCCCACTTGCGGTCCGACAAACTCAACACGGCGAAGTTCTACGCTGGGATCTGCAGCCTGAAGAGCCTTCATGACGGCTTCACTCTGAACCGCTGAGCTTTGTCCCGCGGCGAGAGGCAGTCGGATCATGACATCACGCGAGGTGCCGAAGTTTTGTACCTGAAAGTCAGAGTAGCCTAAAGCGGAAATGGTACTTCTGACTTGATCAAGTGGCGCAGCTTGTGTGTAACTGACTTCCATCACAGTACCGCCTGTGAATTCGATCGACAGGTGAAAACCACGCGTGATGATGAAAAACACTGCGGCAATAAAGACAAGCACACTGATGATGTTTAGCACCAACGCGTGGCGCATAAACGGGATGGTGCCTTTGATTCGAAAGATTTCCATGGTCAGTCCTTGGGTTTCCAGACCGTTCCAATCGAGATCGACTGGAGTTTTTTCTTGTTTCCGTACCAGAGGTTGGCAAGCGCGCGTACGCCCACTACCGCCGAGAACATGGAGGTAAGAATGCCCAGGCAATGCACTACAGCAAAGCCTCGTACTGCACCAGAGCCAAACACTAACAGTGCAACACCGACAATGAGTGTCGTCAGGTTGGAGTCGAGAATCGTGCCCCAAGCTCGATCAAAGCCTAGATTAATAGCGTTTTGAGGCGATTCTCCGTTGCGGAGTTCTTCTCGTATTCGCTCATTAATCAGCACGTTGGCGTCAATCGCCATACCAAGCGTCAGCGCAATCGCGGCGATACCCGGCAAGGTGAGCGTCGCCTGCAGCATTGAGAGCAGGGCGAGCAGCAACAAGACGTTGAGCGCCAAACCGATGGAAGAGAAGGCGCCAAACAAGTGGTAATAAATCACCATAAAAATGGCGATGCCGATAAAGCCGTATAGCGTCGAGTTAAAGCCTTTTTCGATATTTTCAGCACCCAGGCTCGGTCCGATCGTACGTTCTTCGATAATTTCCATTGGCGCAGCGAGTGAGCCCGCACGCAACAACAGTGCGGTATCTGCAGCCTCTTCGGCGCTCATGCTGCCGGAGATCTGAACTTGACCGCCTGGAATCTCCCCACGAATGACGGGCGCAGTGACAACCTCGCCACGGCCTTTTTCAAACAGCAAAATTGCCATGCGCTTATTGACGTTATCGCGTGTGACATCGCGAAAGATTCGCGCGCCTTTGGAGTCGAGTGTGAGGTGCACAGCAGGCTGCTGGTTTTGACTGTCGCGGCCTGCTTGCGCATCCTGCAGGTTTTCGCCGGTCAAGACGACTTGGCGACGCACCAAGATGGGACGGCCGTCCCGGTCTTGATAGCGCTCAAGACCAAACGGTACAGTGCCTGCGGCCAGCGCGCTCGTTGCGGCAGGCGAGTCATCCACCATCCGGATTTCAAGCGTTGCGGTACGTCCGAGAATATCTTTTGCTTTGGCAACGTCCTGAACGCCGGGCAACTGCACGACGATGCGGTCTGCGCCTTGTTGTTGAATGATGGGCTCCGCGACACCGAGTTCATTAATGCGGTTATTGAGCGTGGTGATATTTTGTTTGACCGCGTTGGTTTGGACCGCCGTGATCGCAGCTGGACTCAAACGACCGACAATTTGGAAGCGTCCTCCCTCAGTTCGTTCGATCATTTGCAAGTCAGGGTTGCGTGTGCGAATGGCTGAGATGGCGCGATCGCGCAATGCGTCGCTGCTAAAGGACAGTACAACGGACATACCGTCACGCTCGATGCCCGCAGATTCAATGCGTTGATCGCGCAACGCGACACGCAGGTCGGTGATCAGCGCGTCGTAGCGAGCAGTCAATGCACCTTGCATATCAACTTGTAAAAGAAAGTGCACGCCACCGCGCAGATCGAGTCCCAAATACATGGGGTGAGCACCAATCGCGCTCAGCCATCCAGGTGAGGCCGGCAATAGATTGAGTGCTACGGTATATGACGGTTCGGCGGGGTTGGGATTGAGTGCTTTCTCAATCAGGTCACGTGCTTTGAGCTGGACATCTGTGCTGGGAAAGCGCACGCGCACGGTTCCGACAGTGCCATTGAGCTCAAAGGCGGCGCCCGTATTGGGGATACCCGCTTGCTGCAGAATATTTTGTACACGATCCAGCGTTGCGGGATCAATCTTTAAGGTTGCCTTGGCACTCGACACCTGCACGGCAGGAGATTCGCCGTAAAGGTTGGGCAAGGTATAGAGCAGGCCGATCACAACCGCGATCAGCACCGTCAGGTATTTCCAAAGGGGGTAGCGGTTCATTGCCGACGGGGATCAAAAAGGGATTGCGCCCCGCGCAACGCGCGACGGGGCGATACTCAGGCTGAATTACAGCGCTTTGATGGTGCCTTTTGGCAGGACAGCGGAGACCGATGCTTTTTGCATAAGGATTTCTACTGGCTTTTCAGCTAATTCGGCCACTTCGATTGTGACGTAGTTGTCGGTAACCTTTGTGACTTTACCCAGCAAACCGCCGGCACTAATGACTTCGTCACCCTTAGCCAAAGCGGCTAAAAGTGCTTTGTGTTCTTTTTGACGCTTCATCTGTGGACGAATCATCAGGAAATACAGTACGACAAACATCAGGAGAATGGGAGCCATTCCCATGAGTGAGCTTGCTGTATCAGCAGCCTGTGCCAGCACGAGGCCGGATATTGCTTGAGCAGACATTAAGGTCTCCTTTGGAAAAAGTAAGGTGTTGGCTATTGTACCGACTTGGAGGCGCGATCTTTCGCAAATTGCGTCCGCCAAGCATTAAATGTTCCTTTAGCGATGACTTCTCGCATTTCAGCCATGATGGTCAAGTAAAAATGTAAGTTGTGCAGGGTGTTGAGGCGTGCACCGGAGATTTCGTTTGCGCGCTGCAGATGATGAAGGTAGGACAGAGAGAAATTTTTGCAGGTGTGGCAGCTGCAGCTGGGGTCTAAGGGGCTGGTGTCATCTCTGTACTTAGCATTCCTGATCTTGACGTCGCCGAAACGGGTGAATAGCCAGCCATTTCTGGCGTTGCGTGTGGGCATGACACAGTCAAACATATCAATGCCTTGGGCGACACCTTCTACTAAGTCTTCTGGTGTGCCAACGCCCATCAAATAGCGGGGCGAATGCTCGGGTAGGCGTGGGGCGACGTGATTGAGAATCCGCAGCATGTCTTCTTTGGGTTCGCCAACCGAGAGGCCGCCAATCGCATAGCCATGAAATCCGATCTCTTTTAGCCCTTCGAGGGATTCGTCACGCAGGTCTTCAAACATACCACCTTGCACAATCCCAAACAGGGCATTGGGATTTGCCAAGTCGTCAAAGGACTCACGTGAGCGTCGCGCCCAACGTAAGGACATGCGCATCGAACGCGCAGCCTCCTCGGTGGTGGCGGGCTGATCGTTAATCATATAGGGGGTGCACTCGTCGAATACCATGACGATATCGGAGTTCAGTTCTGTCTGAATCCGCATGGACTCTTCAGGAGTCAAAAATAGCTTGGCACCGTCGATGGGCGAGGCAAATTTAACCCCTTCTTCGGAAATTTTTCGCATCCCTTGCAAGCTAAACACTTGAAAGCCACCCGAATCGGTCAGCAGGGGCTTAGACCATTGCATAAATCCGTGCAACCCACCGTGCTTGGCGATGACCTCAGTACCGGGACGCAGCCAGAGGTGAAAGGTGTTGCCAAGAACGATTTGTGCGCCGACTTCTAATAATTCGTGGGGCAGCATGGCTTTAACCGTGCCATATGTACCCACAGGCATAAAAATAGGTGTCTCCACCACACCGTGGTTTAAGGTCATTCGGCCTCGGCGGGCGTGCCCGTCTGTGGCCAGCAACTCAAATTGAAGACCAACGGGTGAGGGCGGGGCGGCGGCGTCTGATTGCGTCAATTTCTTGTGGTCCGTTCTAAAAACATGGCGTCACCATAGCTGAAAAAGCGATAGCGCTCTTGGATGGCATGCTGGTAGGCCTGCTTCATCGTGTCTAGACCAATAAAGGCGGATACCAGCATGAGTAAGGTTGATTGGGGCAGGTGAAAGTTGGTGATCATGGCGTCGACGATCTTGTAGTCAAAGCCGGGTGTAATAAACAGCCGTGTGTCACCAGATTGAGGGCTGCTCAAGGTGGGATCAAGTTTGGCCGCAGACTCCAGGGCGCGCACACTTGTTGTGCCCACAGCAATCACACGTCCGCCGGCCGCGCGTGCTCGCGCAATGGCTTGAATGGTTGATTCCGGAACGGTGTACCACTCGGCATGCATCACGTGATTGGCCAGATCGCCGTCTCTGACAGGCTGAAAGGTTCCTGCGCCGACGTGCAGTGTGACAAACGTCCGTTCAATGCCGAGCTCTGCGAGTTGCGTGAGAATGACCTCGTCAAAATGCAGGCCCGCGGTGGGGGCGGCAACGGCTCCCGGCTCACGTGCGTAGACGGTCTGATAGCGCTGCATGTCCTGCTCGTCAGGCTGGTGGGTAATGTAAGGCGGCAGTGGCAGAGCCCCATACACTTCCAGTACCTGTAAAACAGGGGCATCAAATTTCAAAATAAACAGGTCGTCTGAGCGACCCAGCACGGTGACATCCACGGCATCTGCCAGACGTAACGAGGTGCCGGCACCCGGTGATTTGCTGGAGCGCACATGGGCAAGTGCCTCATCGCTTGCGGTGATGCGTTCGATGAGCACTTCAACCTTGCCGCCGGTCGCCTTTTGCCCAAGGAGGCGGGCTTTCATCACACGCGTGTCATTAAATACGAGCAAATCGTGAGGCCGCAGCAGCGAGGCCAACGTTGCAAATTGGGTGTCGTGCAAGGTGCCTACGGCATCCACATGGAGCATGCGACTGGATGTGCGCGTGGCGGCGGGTGTCTGAGCAATCAACTCAGGCGGCAGCACGTAATCAAAGTCCAACAGAGAAAGGGGGGCAGACACAGGATCACCAGACCAAAAAGAGACTAAACAAGCAAGACCGCGCATTTTAAGCCTGTCTGCGTCCTTTTTTTGTATGCTGTCGACTTAACCCCTTAATTAGGTGATGGCATGATGCGTGGTCTGCAGCAAATGTGGAAAGTACTCGGCAAATATGGTTTGTTGATGATCTGTGTCGCAACGGGCTTTGGCTTGACCCCCTCAGTTGTAGGCGCGCAAGCTCAGGTACCGATGCCGCCGGAGCTTGCGCGTGCTTGGGCGCAGACAAAACTGCCAGAGTCATCGCTTTCTTTGGTCGTCCAAGAAATTGGTGGGCCGCGTCTCATGGCGGTATCACCAGAAACACCACGTAACCCGGCCTCCGTGATGAAGCTGGTCACCACCTATGCCGCTTTATCGCGCCTGGGACCCAATTACGTATGGCACACCAACTTTATGTTGGATGCGGCTTCTAAAGTGAATGATAAAGGCGTGTTGAATGGCCCCTTGTATTTGCGTGCGGGCGGCGATCCTGTCTTGATGCTGCCGGACGTCTGGCGCTTGATGCGTGATTTACGCTTGCGTGGCATCAAGGAAATTTCTGACATCGTGATTGATCGCTCTATTTTTGGTGATGTCACGATTGACCCCTCGACGTTTGATGGCGCGGCGGATCGACCCTATAACGCGAGCCCGGATGCCTTTATGGTGGGCTTTGGTGCGATGCGTCTGGTTTTTTCGCCAGATCCCGCGACCAAGACTTGGAAATATTTTGTCGATCCTCCACTGCCAGGTGTCGAGCTTGAGGCGAATGTCGCTTGGGTGGACGGCCAGTGTCCTGGTTCGCCTTCTGTAACAACGGATACCACCATCTCCGGTGACAAGGTCCGTATTCGTGTGACAGGCCGCGGCGCAGGTTCTTGTGGAGAGTTTGATGTATTCCGTTTGGCTTTATCGCAGCAAGAGTTTGGTGCGCGCGTTCTGCAAGAGATTTGGCGCGAAGTGGGTGGCACGATGACCGGAAAAGTCCGGACAGGTTCGATTCCCGCGAGTGCAGTGGCGGTAGCTTCGCACCAGTCCCCTCCCTTATCTGAAGTGATACGACTGATTAATAAGCGTAGCAACAATGTCATGACCCGTGTACTGTTGTTAACACTGGGTGCAGAAGCCGGTCGTAAGCCTGCAACGGTCAACGGCAGTGTCCAAGTGGCACAAGAGGTGCTCGCTCGCCAAGGCCTGCCGATGACGGGGATGGTGTTAGATAATGGCTCTGGGCTGTCACGTAATGGTGTGGTGTCGGCCGAGAGTATGACGCAAATGTTGAATCGCGCGTGGACTTCACCCGTCATGCCTGAGTTTGTTTCCTCCCTCGCAATTCTGGGGGTCGATGGCACTACGCGTTATCGTCTGCGTGATCCGGCGACAAAGTCTTTAGCGCATTTGAAAACAGGTGCACTGCGAGATGTGCGTTCTGTGGCAGGGTATGTGTGGTCGACAAGTGGTAAGCGTTATGTGGTCGTCAGTATGGTGAACCATGAGCGTGCACACGAAGCACGTTCTTTTGAAAACGCATTGATTGCTTGGCTCACCGCCAAGTAATCGGGAGAGGTCACCATGAAGTTGAAATATCTATGGCTCGTTACAGCCCTGTTGGGCTTACCGTTCACCGCCAATGCTGAAGTGTGTCAGGCCAAATTTTTTCACAATGGTGGCGAGATTGAAGTTGTCGGCTCAGGCTTGATACAAGTCTCTGCCAAGCTCAATTTCAGTCAGGTTAAAAAAACGTCGACGCAACAATGTCAGGCTCTGGTCAAGGGCTATGCCAATTACGCGTTGCTCGGCATGCTGTCAGGCGTGACGGATGTGGATCACGTGATGCGGGTCGATGGTGTAAAAACGAGCCTATCAAATCCCGGTGCTGTTAAAAAACCCGGGGATGCCGACATCGATGTGCAAATGCTGAGTTTGTTTGGCTATGGCGAACCGATTCGCGCAGCGGGTCAGCGATTTCCCGCCCAATCTTTTCGCTTGGCGATTGGTGACCCTCGCCGAGGTCCGACAACGCCCGTGACGGTGCGTATGGGCGAGAAAACGGTGGGTGCCCAGCAGAGCATTGAGACGGCAGCAGGGCAGCAGTCCTGTTGGCCTGTGCGCTATTCGCGTGGCACGGACCCCACGGTTGTCAGTGTCAAAGGCGCGGTCATTCCACTCCCCAACATTCAGTCACAGGTGACAGATTGGTTTTGTCCCAGTCTCAATCTTGTGATGAAGCAGGAGATCATGCAGTCTGGTCAGCGCTCTGTGATTGAAGTCAAAACGCTGCGCTGATGCTCCTCAGACGGTCTCCCTTGAAAAATCACAAGGCTTTGTTGCTAATTGGCGCAATGCTAATGCTGCTTGGCTGGGCGCTGATCGCGTTGCGAGCGGGTGCGGTAGACATGTCGTGGTCTGATTTTTTTGCGCTGCTCTTGGGGCGTGAGAACGTTGATCCGCTATTGCAAACGGTGTTGTTTGAGTTGCGACTGCCTCGCGTATTGTTTGCCATCATTGTGGGTGGCGCGTTGGCCCTAAGCGGTACCGTGATGCAGGCCTTGTTTCGCAATCCGCTCGCAGAGCCTACCTTAATCGGCATTTCAGCCGGCGCTTCGCTTGGCGCCGTGACCGCCCTCATGCTTGGCTTTGGGAGTGTGCTTGCCACCGGCTTTGCCGGTTTCGCTGGCGCGATCATTGCAACTTTTTCGGCCTATTTGATCGGACGTCGCGACCCGGGGGTTGCAGGTTTATTGCTTGCGGGGATTGCAATCAATGCGTTTGCGTTGAGTCTGGTGAGCGTCTTGATTACGTTTGCCTCGGATACGCAGTTTCGAAGCTTTTCTTTTTGGTCGCTGGGGAGTTTGACGCGTGCGAGCTGGCCGGGTTTAGTGTGGCTCTTGCCGTGGTCGGTCTTGATATCGCTGTGGTTGATTTCACGTTGGCGTGTGCTCAATGCGTTGTTACTGGGCGAGCGCGAAGCGCTGCATCTTGGCTTTGCGTTAAACCGTGTGCGCCGTGAACTCATCATTGCAATCTGTTTATTGGTGGGGCCTTTGGTTGCCGTAACGGGAGGCATCGCGTTTATTGGTTTAGTGATGCCACATATCTTGAGGAGATGGCTGGGCGCGGATCACCGTTTGCTCCTGCCCATGTCTTGGCTCGGTGGTGCGATGGCGTTACTGTTGGCAGACGGGCTTGCGCGACTGGTGGTGATGCCCGCCGAACTGCCCGTCGGCGTGATCACCAGTCTTGTGGGAGGACCATTTTTTCTTTGGCTCCTGCTGCGCGGGACACCTCGAAAGCTTTAAAGGCCGAGCGAGCCCCAGATCGCATCGACATGGGCTTTCGTGGCTGCATCCATTTGAATAGGCGTTCCCCATTCTCTTTGCGTTTCACCGGGCCATTTGTTGGTCGCATCCATACCCATTTTTCCGCCGAGTCCTGATACCGGCGAGGCAAAGTCCAGGTAATCGATGGGCGTGTTTTCCACGAGCAAGGTATCCCGGACAGGATCCATGCGTGTCGTCATCGCCCATACGACTTCTTTCCAGTCGCGTGGGTTGATGTCCTGATCGACCACCACGATGAACTTGGTGTACATGAATTGCCTGAGCAAGCTCCACAACCCAAACATTACACGCTTGGCATGGCCCGGGTATTGTTTTCTGATCGAGACGACCGCGAGTCGATAGCTACAGCCTTCGGGTGGTAAATAGAAATCGACGATCTCAGGAAGTTGTCGACGCAAAATGGGGACAAATACTTCGTTAAGTGCCACGCCCAGCACCGCAGGTTCATCGGGGGGTTTGCCCGTGTAAGTGGAGTGATAAATTGGATTGCGCCGCATGGTGATGCGATCGACGGTAAAAACAGGAAACCAGTCTTGCTCGTTGTAGTAACCAGTGTGATCGCCGTAAGGTCCTTCCAAGGCTAATTCATAGTCGGAAGAAGGGGGCGGATTTACACCTTCAGGTACGACGGGTTTGATCGCGCGGGGGTCACTGCTAGGAAGTAGATGGCCTTCTAGGATGATCTCCGCGGTAGCGGGTACGGATAGGCCGCTACCGATCGCGGAGGTGACTTCTGTACGCCCACCTCTGAGCAGGCCTGCAAACTGATATTCGGAGAGAGAGTCAGGGACGGGTGTCACTGCGCCCAGGGTAGTGGCGGGATCCGCGCCAAGCGCTACGGCAATTGGAAATGGGGTGCCAGGATGAGCAAGCGCGTGGTCTCGAAAATCCAGGGCGCCGCCTCGGTGTGAGAGCCAACGCATAATGAGCTTATTTCGACCAACAACTTGTTGTCGATAAATGCCGAGATTTTGACGCTTGGCATTCGGTCCGCGGGTGATAACGAGTCCCCAGGTCAGTAGGGGAGCCACATCGCCCGGCCAGCACGTTTGAATCGGGAGCTTGGCCAAGTCAACATCGTTGCCTTCCCAAACGATCTCCTGACAAGGCGCTCCACGAACGTTTTTTGGACTCATATCCCAAAGCGCAGCTTTGAGCATCGCGACTTTGGCCAGCGCATCTTTAAAACCTTTTGGGGCTTCGGGTTCGCGCAGGCTGGCTAATAGCTCTCCGATATCACGTAAGGCAGTAGTATCCGCGGCGCCCATGCCTTGGGCCACCCGGGTCGGGGTGCCAAACAAGTTTGTGAGCACTGGGATATCGCTTGTCTTGCCGAGATGCTGTGTATTTTGAAAAATCAGAGCGGGCCCTTCCGCTTTCAGCACACGATCTGAAATTTCAGTCATCTCTAACACGCTGGATACAGGGGCATCTATGCGTTTGACATCGTTGTTTTTTTCAAGTTGCGAGATGAAGTCTCTCAGGTCTTTGTATTTCAAAATGTACGTCCTGGATGTGCTGACGGTTAACCGAGATAGGTTTTGATGCGGTGCATCGCTTCTTGCAGGCGTTCAAGGCTCGTAGTGTAGGCAAAGCGCATGGTGTGTGCAGCATGGGCCGGTCCAAAATCGAGTCCGGGGACGGCGGCTACGCGCGCACCGTGCAGAAGTGCTTGTGAAAAGGCACCACTGTCAGGTCCGTGTGCAGAGATATCCGCATACACATAAAAGGCGCCGTCGGGCTTGACCGGGACTGTAATGTCTAGGGCTTGCAAAGCTGGCACGATAAAGTCCCGACGTTTTCGGAACGCCTCGCGACGTTGTTCGTGCAGTGCGATTGTTTCTGATTCAAAGCACGCGAGTGCGCCATGCTGTGCCAGCGTGGGCGCACAGATTGCGAGACTCGCAGCCATTTTTTCAATCGGTACCACAAGGTGGGGTGGCACGATCATCCAACCGAGTCGCCAGCCTGTCATATTGAAGTATTTTGAAAAACTGTTGAGGATGATGATGTCATCGTCGAGGCTGAGCGCAGATTGGCGATGACCGTCGTAAGAAAGGCTCAGATAGATTTCATCCATCATGACAAAGCCGTTGCGTGCACGCACTTCTTTAAAAATTTTAGAGAGCTCGGCTCTTTCAATAGACGTGCCAGTGGGGTTGCTCGGCGAGGCAATCAGCACCCCGCGTGTCTTGGGTCCCCAGTGTTGGGCAATATCTTGGGCTGAAAGTTGAAATCTCGAGGCGGCTGTGGTCGGGATGAGTTTGGTGATGCCGCCCGCGGCGCCAACAAAATTTCGGTTGGGCGGGTAGCAGGGGTCAGGCATCAGCACTTCGTCACCTGGATTGACCAGTGCCATGGCGGCGAGCAACAGTGCGCCGCTCGCGCCTGAAGTCACAATCACACGCTGCGGATCAACGGGGGCGCCGAGGTGCGTCGCGTAGAATCCAGCGATCGCTTCTCGCAGCTCAGGCAGTCCTGCCGGTGGGCAATAACCACTTTTCCCGGCACGCGCCGCATGTTCCATTGCTGACACAACGGCCGGTGCTGCGGTAAAGTCAGGTTCTCCGACACCAAGGCTGATAATGTCGATCCCTGCACGCGTTAGCGTCGAGGCTTCTTTTAAAAGCTCGACTGCGTGAAATGTGACTGTATCGTGTGTACGTGCTGCAAGTGCCGTCATCGTGCCTTTCTCCATCTAGGAACAGAATTGTAGTGGTTACTCAACCGTCTCGAAGGGCTTTTCTGATTGGCCGCAGAACACCTGCGACGCCTTGGGGACAGTTTTGTGCCCGGCTTTCACGCGTTTGTGTCGGTCGCGTGCAATGGGATCAGGAGGCGCAGACGTCACAAGCGTGGCTTTATCCTGCGCGGGATATTGATGTCCAGCATGCGCAGGCCTTATGCGGTCAGCTCGGTGTGCAGTTGATCCTTATGGACTCTGAAGCCTGTCCGGATCCAGAGCGTCCGATCCTGTGGGTGGATTCGCACGCAGAATGGGCCCATTCTGAACTGGAGGATCCCAGCGCACGGCTTTGGCGTGTTGAGGCGGGTGTGACGCTTGGGACGCTTTATCAAAAAGGCGTTGGGATGTTTGCGGAGGATCCAGCACTCAGGGAGTCTAGCCTTACCATCGCCCAATGGTTTGCACGTCCCATTGCAGGCGACTTAAGCCAAAGCGGCATTGTTCAGGCTGAGGTGTTGCTGGCAGACGGTACGCTCGAAAGGTTGGGTCCCTTTGGCGCGAAGGGCAGTGCACCGCTCAAAAGTCTGTCGATGCAAAGAAATATCCCTCGGTTGTTTGAGCTTGCACAATCCCGAGATGCTGCGCTGTGTGCGCAACGCCAAGAGTGGCCCTCGCGTTATCGTTTGGATGCCCTGATGTCGCATGCGGGTGATTCGCCTAATTTGGCTTGGCTGTTTGCTGGACATGGTGGTAGTCTTGCTTGGCTGCAAACGATATGGATTCAAAAGTCTGAGCATACTTTGCCAATTCAGCACGTTTCTGGTGAGCACGCTTCTTTAGACCAAGGGACGGAGGATGAGGTCAGGCACGTTTCGATCTTGCTTGATCAGTCGATCAAGCAGATCCTGGATCCCGCGGGGGTGTTTGGCAAGACTCCGCCTGCAAAAGGGCTAGAATCCCCTCAATTAAATTGATTTGTTAAAAGACAAAAACAGATATGGAAAAAACTTTTCGCCAAGCCGCTCTTGATTATCACGAGCAAGGTCGCCCCGGTAAGATTTCGATTGCCCCAACCAAGATGCTGTCTAACCAGCGGGATTTGGCACTGGCGTACTCACCCGGCGTTGCGGCGGCTTGCGAAGAGATCGTCATAGATCCGGCGAATGCCTTTCGCTATACCGCGCGCGGAAACTTAGTGGGTGTCATCACCAACGGTTCGGCGGTACTTGGTCTGGGTAATATCGGCGCCTTAGCCTCAAAGCCTGTCATGGAAGGCAAGGCAGTATTGTTTAAAAAATTCGCCGGCATTGATGTGTTTGACATCGAAATTAATGAGCAGGATCCAGATAAGCTCGTTGAAATTATCGCTAGCCTTGAGCCTACGTTCGGCGGCATTAATCTTGAGGACATCAAAGCACCTGAGTGCTTTACGGTCGAGCGCAAATTGCGTGAACGCATGAAGATTCCAGTCTTTCATGATGACCAGCATGGCACAGCCATTTGCGTGTCCGCCGCCTTTATTAACGGCTTGAAAGTTGTCGGCAAGGATATTGATAAGGTCAAAGTGGTGGTGTCGGGCGCAGGCGCTGCAGCCCTTGCATGTTTGGATTTGATGGTGGACTTGGGCTTGCCGCTTAAAAATATCTGGGTGTCAGATATTGAGGGTGTCGTGTACGAGGGCCGACTGGCTTTGATGGACCCAGACAAATCCCGCTTTGCCCAAAAAACCGATGCGCGTAAATTGGCCGATATCATTGCCGATGCGGACGTTTTTCTTGGTTTATCCGCTGGTGGTGTGCTTAAGCCTGAGATGGTCAAGGTGATGGCCAAGCGCCCGTTGATTTTGGCACTGGCCAACCCCAATCCTGAGATTCTTCCCGCGGATGCGCATGCTGTGCGCGATGATATTGTGATGGCGACGGGTCGTTCTGACTATCCCAACCAAGTCAATAATGTTTTGTGTTTTCCTTATATTTTCCGCGGTGCGCTGGATGTGGGTGCCACCACCATCACGCGCGAGATGGAAAAAGCAGCGGTGATCGCGATTGGTGATTTGGCGCAAGAGGAGCAAAGCGACATCGTGGCTGCAGCCTACGGCAATTACGATGTTTCATTTGGACCGAAGTCCTTTATTCCCAAACCGTTTGACCCTCGCCTTCTGGTACGTATTGCGCCAGCTGTGGCCAAAGCGGCGATGGAATGCGGCGTAGCGACGCGTCCGATCGCGGATCTGGATGCCTATGTCGAACAGCTTGAGCAGTTTGTGTATCGCTCTGGTGCGTTTATGCGTCCGATGTTCTCGGCAGCGAAAGCCTTAGTTCGAGATGGCGCCAAGGCGCGTATCGTGTTTACCGAAGGCGAAGACGAACGTATTTTGCGTGCGGTACAGGTGATTGTTGACGAGAAACTAGCGAAACCCATTTTGGTCGGTAGACCTTCTGTTTTGGCGGATCGCATTACAAAATTTGGTTTACGTCTGCGCTTGGGTGAAGACGTTGAGGTCACCAATCCTGAGTTTGATGAGCGCTTTCATCATTATTGGACGGCCTATTGGGAAAAGATGTGTCGCCATGGTGTGACCAAAGAGATGGCGCGCATTGAAATGCGCCGCCGCCTGACCCTCATTGGTGCGACGATGGTGCGCATGGGCGACGCGGACGGCATGATTTGCGGCACAGTCAGTGGCTATGCCGATCATCTGCGTTATATCGACCAAGTGATTGGTAAACGTCCCGGTGCGGCCACATATGCTGCGATGAATATATTGTTGTTACCAGAGCAAACACTTGCGTTAGTCGATACGCATGTCAATGACGATCCCACCGCTGAACAAATTGCAGAATTCACGATTGCTGCGGCAGATCAAATGCGCCGACTCAATGTGATCCCTAAAGTTGCATTGTTATCCCGCTCCAACTTTGGTTCTGGAAGCTCGGCATCTGGCAGCAAAATGCAAAAGGCCCTGGAATTAATCCGTGCGTTGCAGCCTGACCTTGAGGTGGATGGTGAGATGCATGGTGACTGCGCGTTAAACGAGGCGCTTCGTCTAAAAATACTGCCTTCGTCTACGCTAAAGGGTGCCGCAAACTTGTTGGTGTGTCCCAATGTGGATTCTGGCAATATTGCCTACAACCTGCTCAAGACAGCGGCGGGCGGCAATGTTGCGGTTGGACCATTCCTGTTGGGTGCAAATGCTCCTGTGCATATTCTTACAACGAGCGCGACGGTACGTCGTATTGTCAATATGACTGCGTTGACGGTGGTTGAGGCAAATGATCCCCGTTATGACGATTTGCAAAAGAAACTGCTGTAAAAATTGTTAACTGCACCATGCTTTCCGCAATGAAAAGCGTTAAAGGCGTGACTGTTGACGATATTTACAGTATAAAAAACTTAATGATCTTTTATCGCGATACGATCACTGAATGTCAGTGATATAGTCATCCAATAGAGTGGCCTGCTTGAAGGAGCCATCAGTATGGGTAAGACTCTTGAGCCAGCATTGCGGCAGTTGTTAAAGCGCGGCGGAAACTTTGATCCTCAAGGTGGATTAGACGTGGTCGCGGCTGGGGCTAAAGATGCGGGATTGGCTTGGTTTGAAGCAGATTGCGAAAAAGCGCGCAGCCGCTCAGCCGTGTTTCGCGCGATTGTCAAAGCGGTCGATTATCCACAGTTTTTTGGTGCGGATTTCGATGGCTTATACGATTGTCTTTGCGACACGTTGCTAGACCAAAAAGAAGGGGGCTTTGTGCTGGTCCTCAATCATTTACATTCCGCTGATCCTGCGATCGTGATGGATGGCGAACGATTTTTACAAGTGTTAAATGACGCGGTTGATTTTGCCCGGGAAAACAATCGTGTATTTATTTTTGGCATTCACCACGCGGGCAAACACCCAGAGGCAAAGCCCGGTGTGGTCAATGCTTGGAGCGACGAGCCCGCCTAAGGCTTTGCTAGCGGCTTTACCAGCGCAACAGAGCCGTGGTGGCCGCCACTAAGGCCAAGCCGGCTGTTTCGGTGCGCAGCACACGCGTGCCAAAGCGAATCCCCTGAGCGTGATTGCGACTGCAGCTTTGCAGCTCTTCAGGACTCCATCCACCTTCTGGTCCTACCAAAAGTGTTAAAGCGCGGTCTATTTTGGCTTTGCACGTGGAATCGGAAAGATGGGTTTCCAGGTCATCAGAGGCTGAGGGATCACAGAGTAAGCGCTCTCCAATCGCGCGAGCATTGAGTGCCTCTTCGAGTGTTTGAGGAGGAGAGATTTGCATCAGGCGATTGCGTCCGCACTGTTCAGAGGCGGACTCAATAATGCCCGCCCAATGCGCCAAGCGTTTCTCTAATCTTGGCCCGGAGAGCTTCAAAATGCTGCGATGCGCACTAATCGGAACAATGCGGCTGACGCCGAGTTCGACGGCCTTTTCGATCACCCAATCCATTTTGTCGCCCGAGGGCAGCCCTTGGAACAGGCACAATTCGCCAGCAAGTTCGCACTCTTTTGGGTGAAGTTCGCCAAGGGTCACGCAGGCAGTTTTTCCATGAAAATCAAGGGTTCCGGGTAGTTCTCCCCCACGTCCGTCAAATAAAATGATGGTGCTGCCGGCCTCGAGTCTGCGGACCCGTATGTGATGGGCAACAGAATTGGGCAGCGCCAAAGTTTGGTGCGCGGAAAGCGGTTCTGGGCAATAAAAGCGGGGGTCAGCCATGCAGGGTGCTCGGTTGTGTCTTCGTGGATATACGGGTGCTAAACTCCTACGTTTTGTAACCCATTTTTCTGATCCCGTGAGTACCCGGCCGGGACCCATCGCATGAGCTCAACTATCGCCGCCCCCGCCAAACTTGCAGACGCCATCCGTGCACTTGCCATGGATGCAGTTCAACAAGCCAATTCCGGCCACCCCGGAGCCCCCATGGGGATGGCCGAGATGGCCGAAGCGTTATTTACCCGACATTTACGCCACAACCCGGCAGATCCTGCGTGGCCAAACCGCGATCGCTTTGTGCTGTCGAACGGGCATGGCTCGATGCTGATTTACGCTTTGTTGCACCTGACTGGCTATGACCTCCCGATGGAGGAGCTGCGTAAATTCCGTCAATTGCACTCCAAAACGCCGGGTCATCCAGAAGTAGGTATCACTTCTGGCGTGGAAACCACGACAGGTCCACTCGGTCAAGGCTTGGCCAATGCGGTTGGAATGGCGCTTTCAGAGTCTTTGTTGGCGGCTGAGTTCAATCGTCCAGGGCACAGCATTGTCGATCACCATACCTACGCATTCGTGGGCGATGGTTGTCTGATGGAAGGCATTTCTCATGAGGTCTGTTCGCTGGCGGGGACGCTGCGTCTCTCCAAGCTGGTCGTGCTGTACGACGATAACGGCATCTCGATTGATGGCAAGGTAGAAAACTGGTTCGCGGACGATACAGCCAAGCGTTTTGAAGCCTATGGCTGGAATGTGGTGCGCGTAGCGAATGGTCACGACGTTGAGGCTGTGCATGCAGCGCTGGCTCAGGCACGAAAGCTGGGAGCGCAGCATGGTCGTCCGACGTTGGTGATTTGCCGGACCGTGATTGGTCAAGGTGCCCCGACGGTGGCGGGTACCGATAAGGTTCACGGCGCCCCGTTGGGTGCAGAAGAAATTGCTGCAACCCGAGCCGCGATTGGCTGGCCCTATGCGCCTTTTGAGATTCCTGAGGCCGTCTACGCCGGTTGGGATCAACGAAGCGTTGGTGCTGAGGCACAATCAGGTTGGCAGAAAATGTTTGATGCTTATGCGGCTAAATTCCCGGCTGAGGCGGCCGAGTTTATGCGTCGCATGAAAGGCGCGTTGCCAGCCGACTTTTCGGCGGTTGCTGAAAAATTATTGTCTGCGACAAATGAAAAAGCCGAGACCGTGGCCTCGCGCAAGGCTTCTCAACAAGCCATTACCGCTCTGGTCGATGTTTTGCCTGAAATGCTGGGTGGCTCCGCAGACTTGACGGGTTCGAACTTCACGGACTGGAAGGGCGTTGCGGCTGTGCGTGCCGGCGCGGATGGTATTCAGTTCGGCCGCCACATTAATTATGGCGTGCGCGAGTTCGGGATGGCGGCGATCATGAACGGCATGGCGCTCCACGGTGGCTATTTGCCGTTTGGTGGTACCTTCCTGACTTTTTCCGACTACTCACGTAATGCGCTTCGCATGGCTGCACTGATGAAGCAGCGCGTGGTGCATGTCTTTACCCATGATTCGATCGGTTTGGGCGAGGATGGACCGACCCACCAGTCGATCGAGCATGCGAGTAGCTTGCGTTTGATTCCTAATTTATCCGTTTGGCGTCCTTGCGATACGGTCGAGACCATGGCTGCGTGGTTGGCAGCGGTCGAGCGTCCGACTAGCATTGGCATGGATGTGCATGCGGGTGGTCCAACTGCACTGTTGCTCTCCAGGCAAAATCTGCCTTTCGTGGCGCGCAGTGCCGAGACGCTCAAGCAGGTCGCGCGTGGTGGTTATGTTTTGCAAGAGGCACCAGGCACAGCAGGTGCCAAGGCGGCGATCATCGCCACCGGATCTGAGGTTGCGCTTGCGATCGAAGCACAAAAGCTGTTGGCTGCCGAAGGCATCGCCGTGCGTGTGGTCTCCATGCCCAGCACGGATGTGTTTGACAAACAAGATGCCGCCTGGCGCGCCTCAGTCTTACCCAAGGGCATGCCACGCGTCGCGGTTGAAGCGGGTGTCACGGCCTTTTGGCACAAATATGTAGGTCTAGAAGGTGCAGTGGTGGGTATTGATACATACGGCGAGTCGGCACCTGCCGGCGCGTTGTTTAAACACTTCGGACTGACTGCTGAAAAAGTGGCACAGGCCGTCAAAAACATCTTATAAATTTTTACAAACTTAGGAGCTTGGTCTCATGACAATTCGCGTCGCTATTAACGGTTATGGTCGTATTGGTCGCAACATTTTGCGTGCACACTACGAAGGTGGCAAAAAGCACGATATCGAAATCGTAGCCATCAACGACTTGGGCGATCCCAAGACAAATGCCCACCTGACGCAATATGACACCGCTCACGGTCGTTTTCCTGGCACGGTAGGTGTTGAGGGCGACTACATGGTGGTCAATGGCGACAAGATCCGCGTATTGGCCAACCGTAACCCTGCCGAGTTGCCCTGGGGCGACCTGAAAGTGGACGTGGTGCTCGAGTGCACCGGTTTTTTTACCAGCAAAGAAAAAGCCTCCGCTCACCTGAAAGGCGGCGCCAAGAAAGTCATTATTTCCGCACCAGGCGGTAAAGACGTCGATGCCACGATCGTGTTTGGTGTGAATCAGGACGTGCTCAAGAAAGAGCACACTGTGATTTCAAACGCCTCATGTACTACCAACTGTCTGGCACCACTGGTTAAGCCTTTGCATGAAAAGCTGGGTGTCGTGACCGGTCTGATGACCACGATCCATGCCTATACCAACGACCAAGTATTGACAGACGTTTATCACGAAGATTTACGTCGTGCCCGTTCGGCCACCATGAGCATGATCCCCACCAAGACGGGTGCTGCTGCGGCGGTCGGTTTGGTGTTGCCTGAGTTAAACGGCAAGCTGGATGGTTTTGCGATGCGTGTGCCTACGATCAACGTTTCCATCGTGGACCTGACCTTTACAGCCAAGCGCGACACCACGGTCGAAGAGGTGAATGCCATCCTGAAAGATGCTGCCGAATCTGGTCCGCTCAAGGGCATTTTGACCTACAACACAGAGCAATTAGTGTCGGTCGACTTTAACCACAATCCTGCTTCGAGCAACTTCGACGCAACCTTGACCAAGGTCTCGGGTAATCTGGTGAAGGTCAACTCTTGGTATGACAACGAGTGGGGCTTTAGCAACCGTATGCTCGACACGACCATTGCCTTGATGTCTGCTAAATAATTGTCTGTAAAAATAAGTTGATCATGACCACCGTTCACACTCTTTCTGCTCTCGCTCAAGCCGGCAAACTGAAAGGTCAGCGCGTATTTATCCGCGCCGATCTGAATGTTCCTTTTGATGACGCAGGTCACATCACCGAAGACACGCGCATTCGCGCTTCTGTTCCAGGTATTCGTCTGGCGCTCGACGCCGGCGCTGCCGTGATGGTGACTTCGCATCTGGGGCGCCCGACTGAAGGCACCCTGACACAAGAAGACTCGCTGGCCCCGATTGCCAAGCGACTCTCCGAGTTGTTAGGAATGCCTGTTGCGCTCGTGCAAAACTGGGTGGACGGTGTGTCAGTCGCGCCCGGGCAAGTGGTTTTGCTCGAAAATTGCCGCGTCAATAAAGGCGAAAAGAAAAACGATGTAGAGCTGTCCAAAAAAATGGCAGCGCTGTGTGATGTATATGTCAATGATGCGTTTGGCACCGCCCATCGCGCTGAGGCCACCACGCACGGCATCGCGCAGTTTGCACCGATCGCTTGTGCAGGGCCTTTATTGCAGGCCGAACTCGAAGCCCTGGGTCGCGCATTGCTGGCGCCCAAGCGCCCTCTGGTCGCGATTGTTGGCGGTTCAAAAGTCTCCACCAAGCTTTCTATCCTCCAGTCATTGGCCGATAAGGTTGACCAACTGATTGTGGGCGGCGGAATCGCCAATACCTTTATGCTCGCGGCGGGCTTGCCAATTGGCAAATCTCTCGCCGAGCCTGATCAGCTTGATCAAGCGCGCGCGGTGATGGCAAAAATGCAGGCGCGCGGTGCGGCTGTACCCGTCCCCACCGATGTCGTGTGTGCGAAAGAGTTTTCCGCTCAAGCGAAAGCCACCACCAAAGCCGCAAAAGATGTTGAGGCGGATGATTTGATTTTGGACATCGGTCCACAAACCTCGGCTCAGCTTGCTGAAATTTTGAAAAATGCTGGAACGATTGTTTGGAACGGCCCAGTCGGTGTATTTGAGATTGAGTCCTTTGCGCAAGGGACTGAGTCTGTCTCTCGTGCAATCGCGGATTCGGCAGGTTTTTCCATCGCCGGTGGCGGTGATACGCTCGCAGCGATTGCCAAGTTCGATATCACGGACAAGGTTGGCTACATCTCTACAGGTGGCGGCGCATTCCTTGAATTCCTCGAGGGCAAGGTTTTACCCGCCGTCGATATCCTGCAAAAGCGCGCAGTAGGCTAAATCAGTCCACGATAAACAGTGTCGCACCCGTTTCAGTAAACGACTGGTGCGGCTCTGCGCCATCCGCGACCTGGTAGCTCATGCCAGGCTGCAGGTCAAAGATACGGCCGTCTTTGAGTGCGGTACGCAACGAACCGCTCAAGCACAACAAAATATGACCTTTTTCACACCAATGATCTGCGAGATAGCCGGATGTGTATTCGACCATCCTGACGCGGATGGAGCCGAACTGTTGTGTCCGCCAAAATGCTTTACCCGTTGTACCAGGGTGTTCAGTGGCGGCAATTGTGGACCAGTCTGTGGTGCCAAACGGAATGTGATCGATTTGCATATGGACGTGTTTGCTTAAAAGGGCTTGTATTTTTGTGTCATTGCCCCCATTGTGAAGGTATAACCACCTTTTTGGCGCATTTATTGCGGCCACACCTATGGAATTCAAAGACTATTACAAAATTCTCGAATTAACGCCAGAGGCTTCTAAGGATGATATCCGCAAAGCCTACCGTAAACTTGCGCGCAAATATCACCCGGACGTGAGCAAGGAAAAGGACGCTGAGACCCGCATGCGCGAGGTCAATGAAGCCAACGACGTCTTGCGTGACGAAGAAAAGCGCGCGGCCTACGATCAGCTTAGAACCAATGTTTCATCTGGAGGCGCTGCACCTGGACCGGGTTGGGATCGTGGTTTTGAGTTCGCAGGTGGCGAAGGGCACTCTCCAAATGATGCGGAGTTCCACGACTTTTTGTCCAGCTTGTTTAAGCAAGCCGAAAGGCAGCGGCGGGGCCCGGGCGCCGATCCGCGTCAAGGGGGTGGACAAGCCTACAAGGGTGAAGATCATCACGCCGATATCGAAATTTCCCTCGAAGACAGCCTCAATGGTGTGACGCGCGAGCTCGGTTTGCGCTCAGTTCAGTTGGATGCGCAAGGTCGCTCTCAACTTGTCAATCGCACCTTGAGCGTTAAGATTCCAGTGGGTGTGCGAGCAGGCCAGATGATTCGATTGTCCGGTCAGGGCATGCCCGGCGAGGCAGGAGGGCCTGCGGGTGACTTGTTTTTAACGGTGCATTTTGCAACCCATCCGATTTACCAGGTGCAAGGGCGAGACTTGAGCATGAAATTGCCTGTCACGCCTTGGGAAGCGGCTTGTGGAGGGCAGGTACATGTGCCGACCTTGCAAGGTGAGGTCGAGGTCAGTATTAGCGCAGGTAGCCAGCCTGGCAGTAAGCTCAGACTGCGTGGTAAGGGCTTGCCTGGCGAGCCTGCAGGCGATCTTTATCTCGTATTGGACGTGGTGTGGCCACCTGCGACTACGGATGCCGCTAAGGCCGCTTATCAGGCGCTCGCACAGGCTGCGCCTTTTAATCCGCGCCGTCATTTGGGAGTACAAGGATGAAATCGGTGACGATTTATTCAGCGGTGATGGTGGATGGCACTGCGCCATTGTCATTGCATGAGATGGCGTATTTATGTGAACAGCATGTGGATTGGGTGGTGAGCCTTGTGCATGAAGGGTTCGTAGGGATAGAGCGCGATGCCCTCCCAGCAGAAACACCCCCCGATCTTTGGGTGTTCGCGAGTGCCGCGGCCGCGCGCGCCCGCCAGATTGCCCGAGCGCAGAGAGACTTCGATGTCAATCTGGATGCCGCGGCGCTGATGGTGGATTTGATGGAAGAAGTCAGACAGTTAAGAGCGCAGCTCGAGGTGTATCAAAGATGAACGCGAGTCGCCACCCCGATACGATTCGTATTGGTCTTGTTTCTGTTTCAGATCGTGCTTCAAAAGGTGTCTACGAGGATCAAGGTATCCCAGCGTTGCAGGCATGGCTTGAGAAGGCGATGACGACCCCCGTTGAGTGCGTGACGCGCTTGATTCAGGACGATGCGCCAACGATTTCGGCCACGCTGATTGAGTTGGTGGATGTCGAACGCTGCGATCTGGTGCTCACGACCGGTGGGACGGGCCCTTCGCGTCGCGATGTCACGCCAGAAGCGACAGTGGCGGTGGCAACCCGTGAGATGCCGGGCTTTGGCGAACAAATGCGCCAAATTAGTTTGCAGTTTGTCCCGACTGCGATTCTGTCGCGACAGGTGGCGGTCCTTAGAGAGACTGCAGATCACGCAGCGCTGATTATTAATTTACCCGGACAACCCAAGGCGATCAGTGAAACGCTGGAAGGGCTCAAGCGTGAGGACGGCACGGTCGTCGCCTCGGGCATTTTTGCGGCTGTCCCGTACTGCATCGACCTGATAGGCGGTCCTTACATAGAGACCAATGAGGCTGTCGTCAAGGCGTTCAGACCCAAGGCGGCACGTCGACCGCCAGCTGCTTAAGCGGCAGATTTCATCTTTTCGGTTAGGCACGTAGGCGCCACAACGAGGTGACTTCCGCGCGTCGCGCGTCGGCGAGAGGATCTTCCTCGTCCTTGGTTTTGGCATGCATGGGACGAATGTCCAGACGCTCCATGACCCTCAGACCTGCGGTTTCAATCATATCGAGCAAGTCTTCACGCGTGCGCAGCCCCAAATGCTCCGCAAGGTCAGACAAGATCAGCCAGCCTTCGCCTTGAGGGGTAAGGTGCGCGCGCAGACCCTTTAAAAAGCCATTCAACATATGTTGATCCTGATCGTAGATGGCGTGCTCTAGACCCGAGGCAGGGCGCCCTGGCAGCCATGGTGGGTTGCAGACGATCAGGTCTGCTTGTCCGTCAGGAAATAGATCCGTCTGTACAAATTTCACGCCTGAAGACAAGCCAAAACGTTCGATATTTTCTTGGGCACAGTCCAGGGCGCGCGCCTGCGTGTCCGTCGCCGTGACGTGTGTGAGCCCCCGCTTGAGTAGCAGCGCGGCGATGACACCTGTTCCCGTGCCGATATCAAATGCATGACCCAACATGCCCGGGCCTTGCGGGAGCGGCGCCTGTGCAATCAGCTCTAAATACTCGGAGCGGGTAGGGGCAAATACGCCGTAATGAGGATGGATTCGCGCACCCAGAGCCGGGATATCGATGCCATTTTTGCGCCATTCAAAGGCACTGATGAGGCCCAGCAGTTCTGTCAAAGGCGTGACATATCCGGTTGTGCGATCACCGTGGGCGGCCAGGCATGCCCCTTTGACGTCTGGCGCGCGGCGGTGTTTGAGCAGGTGATGAGGCTCAAAGGGGATGCACAGCATGCCCAGGGTGCGGGCACGTTGCGCACGCGCGAGTCTGACTTGGTGAAAACGCTCAGGATAGGGGAGTTCGAGGTATTTTGGACGACGTTTAGCCGTGCGCCGCGCCAAGGCGTGCAAAAGTTGACGGGCATTTTGAAAGTCACCGGTCCAAATCAGCGCGACGCCTTCGCTTGCCAGCCTGTAGGCGGTATCGGCACTCATCGTGTCATCGGCGAGCATCGTGCGCTTTGGGGGCGCCCAGCCGTTTTCAGAGTGCCAGGCTAAGGTGAGCGTTTGCTCGCCGACAAGCCAAGAAATTGTGGGGATCGTGCTGTTTAAATCGGGTTTGCCATGCGGCATGGAGGCTTCTCATTAGAGGATCAAAAGTGCTTAGGCCCGAGTTTTTGGGGGGCAGAGGGCAAATACGTCCGTGCTGCCGTAAAATACTCAGGAAATTCCCTACAACCCCGACATTTTGCTCTAAAAAAGGATCTCTCATGGCTTTAGTTTCCATGCGCCAGCTTCTTGACCACGCCGCCGAGCATGGTTATGGCATTCCAGCGTTTAACGTGAATAACCTCGAACAGGTGCAGGCCATCATGGAGGCTGCGGCTCAGACCGATAGCCCCGTCATCATGCAAGCCTCTGCGGGTGCACGTAAATATGCAGGCGAGGGATTTCTGAAATATCTAATCCAGGCAGCTGTTGAGTCGTATCCACATATCCCTGTCGTAATGCATCAGGATCACGGTCAGTCACCCAAAATCTGTCAAGGTGCGATTGATCTGGGATTTTCAAGTGTGATGATGGATGGTTCGCTGAAAGAAGACGGCAAGTCAATCGCCGACTATGACTACAACGTTGCCGTGACTAAGCAAGTCGTGGATATGGCCCACAAGCTGGGTGTCACGGTCGAGGGTGAGTTGGGCTGCTTGGGCTCGCTCGAAACCATGGAAGGCGACAAAGAAGATGGTCATGGTGCCGACGGCAAACTGACCATGGATCAATTGTTGACCGACCCTGAGCAGGCCGCAGATTTTGTGCGCCGTACACAACTCGATGCACTCGCGATCGCGATTGGTACTAGCCATGGCGCCTACAAGTTCACCCGTAAGCCCACAGGTGATATTTTGTCGATCTCCCGCATCAAGGAAATCAACAAGCGCTTGCCCAACACCCACCTGGTGATGCATGGCAGTTCCAGCGTGCCACAGGAGTTGTTGGCTGAGATCCGTCAGTTTGGCGGTGACATGAAAGAAACCTACGGTGTGCCGGTCGAAGAAATTCAAGAGGCCATCAAGTTTGGCGTGCGCAAAATCAATATCGACACCGACATCCGTTTGGCGATGACCGGTGCGATCCGCCGTTTCTTTGCTGAAAATCCAGGCAAGTTCGATCCGCGCGAATACCTCAAGCCCGCACGTGAGGCGGCCAAGGCAATTTGTATCGCACGTTACCAACAGTTTGGTACAGCTGGCAACGCGAGCAAAATCAAGGTTGTGCCGCTCAACGAGGTTGCAGCCCAATACGCGGCTGGTAAATTGTCTCAGGTCGTGCAATAAACGTGATGACCAACGCACTGTATCAATCCAGCATCCAATCCCTTCCGCTACTTGCGCGCGGGAAAGTGCGCGACATGTACGCGGTCGGCGACGATAAGCTTTTGATCATCGCGAGCGACCGTATCTCCGCGTTTGATGTGATTCTTGATGACCCGATTCCCGGGAAGGGTCAAGTCCTCAAGGAGCTCACCGACTTTTGGTTGGAAAAGCTCGCACATGTGTTGCCTAATCATTCAACGGGTATCCACCCTGAAGATATTGTGGCACCCAACGAGCGCGACCAAGTCGTCGGACGTGCGGTCGTGGTGAAACGTCTCAAGCCCATTATGGTTGAGGCTGTTGCGCGTGGTTATCTGATTGGCTCCGGCTGGAAAGATTATCAAGCCACGGGTTCGGTTTGCGGTATTCAGTTGCCTGCGGGTCTCAAGCAAGCGGGCAAATTACCTCAGCCGATTTTTACACCGGCCGCCAAAGCTGAGATGGGCTTGCATGATGAAAATGTGGATTTCGCGCATGTCATCAAAGAAGTCGGTCAAGAAATGGCTGAGCGTATTCGAGACGTTACGTTGCGTTTGTATTCTGAGGCTGCGAGCTTTGCTGCAACCAAGGGCATCATGATTGCAGACACAAAGTTTGAATTTGGTCTCGACGCAAACGGCACGCTGCATTTGATGGACGAGGTGCTGACGCCTGATTCTTCACGCTTCTGGCCAGCCGATGGCTATCGCGAAGGCATCAGTCCGCCCTCGTTTGATAAGCAGTTCGTCCGTGACTGGCTCGAGACGCAGGACTGGGGTAAAACGCCGCCTGCACCGCGATTGCCTGCGGACGTGATTGCTAAAACTGCGGCCAAATACCGCGAAGCCCTTGATCGTTTGACCGCCTAATCGACTCACTGACTCATTTTCATTCGCAAGGCTTTGATATGACCTCTTTATCTTCTGCCGGTGCACCAATTGTTGGTGTCATTATGGGTTCGTCCAGCGATTGGGAAGTCATGCAACACGCCGTCAATATGCTGGGTGATTTTGGTGTGTCCTGCGAGGCTCGTGTGATTTCTGCACACCGCATGCCGCTCGATATGGCGGAGTATGGCGCGCAGGCAGCCGCACGCGGCTTGCGCTGCATTATTGCCGGTGCGGGTGGTGCAGCCCATCTGCCAGGCATGATGGCGGCACTCACTGAAGTCCCTGTGTTTGGCGTGCCAGTACCCTCCAAGTATTTGCGAGGTGAGGACTCTCTTTTATCCATCGTGCAAATGCCCAAGGGTGTTCCGGTGGCGACCTTTGCCATCGGCGAAGCGGGCGCGGCGAATGCCGCCTTGCATGTGATTGCAACACTCGCGACGACCGATGCCGCACTACGCGAAAAACTCATCGCCTTCCGCACCCGCCAAACTGAGGCGGCACGTGCCATGCGGGTGCCTCTGTGATTGCACCGGGTGAGTGGCTGGGTCTGATGGGAGGCGGTCAGTTAGGCCGCATGTTCTGTCATGCTGCGCAGTCCATGGGTTATCGCGTTGCGGTATTAGATCCTGCTGCAGAGGGACCCGCGGCCTCGGTCGCGGACATGCATATCCAAGCGGACTACGATGATGAAACGGCGCTGATCAAGTTAGCGCAACGTTGTCGAGCCGTCACCACTGAATTTGAAAACGTCCCCGCAAAAAGTTTGTTGACACTGGCTGCGCATTGTCGCGTGACACCCGGTTCACATGCGGTCGAAATTGTTCAGGATCGCATTGCAGAAAAAGCGTTCATCGCGAGTCAGGGCGTCGCCGTTGCGCCCTATGCGGCGATCCGAGCGGAGTCAGATTTGCGCGCAGCGGGTGCGCATTTGTTTCCCGGTATTTTAAAAGCGGCTCGCCTAGGTTATGACGGTAAAGGTCAGGCGCGCGTGCGGTCGCTTGAGGAGGCCTTAAAGGCTTTCGCTGAGTTTGGTGGCGTACCATGTGTGCTCGAAGCCATGCTCGATCTCAAAGAAGAGCTCTCAGTCGTGTTAGCGCGGGGATTAGATGGAGCGTGCGCGGTATTCCCTGTCGCACGCAACGTCCACGAACAAGGTATTTTGGCCGTCACAACAGTCGACCTGCAAGCGGTCGCGATGACGGCGCGTGCAACGGAAGCTGCGTTAGCCATTGCACGCGGCCTCAAGTATGAAGGTGTGCTGTGCGTAGAGTTTTTTGTGTTGGGTGATGGTCAGTTGCTTGTCAATGAGATCGCCCCACGCCCTCACAACAGTGGACACTTTAGTATGAATGCCTGCGTGACCAGTCAGTTTGAGCAACAAGTGCGCGTCATGGCGGGTTTGCCATTGGGTAGCACGCGCTTGCTTGCACCTGTGGTGATGTTGAATATTTTGGGTGATGTCTGGTATCCGGGTGCGGATGATCGACAAGCTGAACCCAATTGGCAGGATGTCTTAGCCGTGTCAGGTTCATCATTGCATCTCTATGGCAAGCGCGAAGCGCGCAGAGCCCGCAAGATGGGTCACGTCAATTGCACGGGTGCGACGCTTGCTGAGGCCGTCTCTCATGCCAACCAAGTCGTACAAGTGTTACGTTTGCCCGTTGTGGCAACGCTTTAACGTGGCGGCTCAGTGACAACCGCCTCAGATCGCGACATCCATCACGCTGCTGAGGTGTTGCTTCAAGGTGGCTTGGTCGCCTTTCCAACCGAGACGGTCTACGGGTTAGGCGCAGACGCGGAGAGTCGCGAGGCGGTTGAGCGGATTTATCACGCCAAGGGTCGTCCTGCGAATCATCCTGTGATTGTGCATGTGGCGCCCGAGGCGGATGTGTCTTATTGGGCGGCTTCAGTGCCTGAAGAGGCGCGTGCGCTGATTGATGCGTTTTGGCCTGGTCCTCTGACCTTGATTCTTAAGCGTGCTGCGCATATTTCAGATGTGGTGAGCGGCGGACAAGATAGTGTCGGTCTGCGTTGCCCGTCGCATCCTATTGCACAAAGACTCATCCGTGCGTTTGCCGCAGGTAAGCCTTCTGGTCAGGGTGGCATTGCGGGGCCTTCTGCAAATAAATTCGGCAAAGTCTCCCCCACACAAGCCGCGCACGTACGCGATGAGTTTCCAGAGCTTGTCGCGGCTGGAATGCCCATTCTTGAAGGTGGTTCAAGCGAGGTCGGCATCGAATCAACGATTATTGATTTATCTCGCTTGAGCCAAGGTGTCGGCCCTGTGCTATTGCGCCCTGGACTGATTACGGCACACCAAATTTCTCAGATATTGGAAACGCCTGTACACCAACCTGATGCGCAGGCTCCACGTGTATCGGGTGCCCTCAAGTCACACTATGCGCCTCAGACGCCGATCAAACTTGTCTCTGGGACACGTATCGTAGAGGAGGCGTTATCTCTTGTGCAGCGATCCGGCCAAAAAATAGTATGTGTCACGCATAGTATTAATCAGGAAATGCTACCGCAGCATGCACAGATCGAGTGGGTTGTCATGCCCGCGCAGCCCGCCGCGTATGGCTATGCGCTGTATGCAAGCTTGCGCGCGCTGGATCAGGGACACTACAACTGTATGCTTTGGGAAAACGTTCCAGACGCACCCGAGTGGCTAGGTATTCAAGATCGCCTCGGGCGTGCCGCCGCAGCATTCTAAAGAAATTTTCTCTCATGCGTTAAGGCTTGGGAAAATTCATCTATGCTGTGATTGTAAAAAATATCAAAAGATTGCAGCTCCTTTGCATCACAAACAGGCGCGACAAAAATAGGAGAGACTCAGGATCATGATGCAGCCTCTTAACGGTGTCAGGGTTTTGGACTTTAGTACGCTACTGCCAGGACCGATGTGCACACTTTTATTGGCCGAGGCAGGTGCAGAGGTCATCAAGATTGAGCGAGCCTCAGGTGATGATATGCGTAACTACAGCCCCAAGGTCGGAGCGGATAGCGTCAATTTTTCTTTACTCAATCGGGGTAAAAAATCCATCGTTGCGGATTTAAAAGATCCCGAGACGATTGTAAAAATTAAACAGCTGATCGCTGAGGCGGACGTGCTGGTTGAGCAGTTTCGTCCCGGTGTCATGGATAGGCTTGGTCTCGGTTACGAGGCTGTAGCAAAGATGAATCCTCGCCTCGTGTACTGCTCAATTACGGGATTTGGACAAACAGGCCCGAGCGCACAGATCGCTGCGCACGATATCAACTATCAAGCGCGTGCGGGCATGGTGGCCCTGAGTGCAGATCGCGACGGTGCTCCCATTGTTCCACCCGTACTCACGGCAGATTTGGCGGGCGGTGCCTATCCCGCAGTTATGAATATTTTGCTTGGTTTACGCAAACGTGACCAGGATGGTTGTGGCTGTCATCTCGATGTGGCAATGGCGGAAAACTTGTTTACGCTGATGTATTGGGGGCTTGGTCACGGCTGGGCGGCGAATCAATGGCCGTCACCTGGCAATGAGTTGCTGACAGGTGGAAGCCCGCGTTATCAGGTGTATCAAACGCTTGATGATAAGTTTTTAGCAGCGGCGCCCTTAGAAGAAAAGTTTTGGATAAATTTTTTGACCCTCATTGGCCTGACTGAACGCCAGTCGGTGGAAGATGCAAGCATAGTAAAGGCACGTGTGGCAAAGATCATTGCTCAGCGCACCGCAGCAGATTGGATGGGTATTTTTGAAGGAAACGATGTCTGTGTGGCGGAGATTGTTGGACTGGAACAGGCCACACAAGATCCGCATTTTATTGAGAGAGGTGTGTTTAATCGAACGCTTCGCACGTCAGACGGGACGGTGATCAAAGCATTGCCTACTCCATTGAGCCCAATATTTTTAGGGGAAAATGCATGCGTAATGAGCGCGAGTTTAGGTCAGCATACTGATGAAATTTTAAATGCATCGGGCCAGAAGAGTGTCTTGGCGCAGAATCAAGGAAAACAATGAGTGCAACACCAACAATCAGTCTGGGGCTATCTGGGCAATCCGCTTGGGTCATTGGTGCCTCCGGTGCAATCGGCACGGCGGTCGCTGAATTGCTTGCAGAGCAAGGTGTAACGGTATGGTTAAGTGGTCGCGATAAAGACAAGCTCACTGCGCTGCAAGAACGGATTTCACAAGCGGGCGGGCAGGCTAGGATTCGCGTGTTGGATGCTACCCTCGCAGATGAAGTCACGCACGCTGCACGGGAGATTGTCCGTCAGTCTGGCAAGATCATTATCTTGGTCAATTCGACTGCAGTGTCCACGTTTGGTGATTTTCTTGATCTGACGGATGAGGATTGGGAAAAAACCTTTCAAAGTAAGTTGATGGTGTATGTCCGTTCGATGCGTGCGGTGTTGCCGACCATGCTCAAGGCTGGCTCGGGCGTGATCATCAATATCTCTGGTCGTGCGGGTAAGTTACCCTCTCCAGCACATTTGCCGGGCGGCAGCATGAATGCAGCCGTCAACTTACTCACTAAAGGCATATCCGATCGTTTCAAGGATCAAGGCATTCGCGCCAATACGATCGCCCCTGGACCGATTGCTTCAGCGCGTTTTGATGCGCTTGCTGCACAAGATATTGAGAAAGCCTCAGCCATTCAATCCATAAGACCCAATCAAGGATCACCCAAAGATGTTGCGCAGGCGGTTGTCTGGTTGGTCAGTCCATTGGCATCGCATTTGAATGGTGTTGTTCTACCGCTGGACGGTGGAGCAACGGATGTCGCTGGTAAGGTCGTCAAAGATGCCGGCATTCAACCGGAATAATTTGTATGACAGCCCCTCGAATTTTTCTTGTGCACGCCGTGGATGTTTCTATGGCACCCGCTTCCTCAAGCTTTAAGCAGCAATGGCCTGAAGCGAGCATTATCAATGTGCTCGAGGAGTCCTTGGCGGTCGATATGTTGGCCGATGGAAAAATGACCCCTCGAATGATTGAGCGGTTTTTACGACTAGGTCAGTACTGTGTAGACGCAGGCGCCGACGGTATTTTGTTTACATGCTCGGCGTTTGGTGAAGCGATCAATCATGTCAAAACGCAGCAATCGATCCCCATTCTGACTTCCAATCAAGCGATGTTTGAAGCGTTGCTTGAACGGGGTGGCTCAATCGCGATGTTGACGACGTTTGGTCCTTCGTTGCAGACACTACGTGATGAGTTGTCACAGATCATGCAAGAAAAGGGTGTTGAGGTGCAGGTGGATTCTTTTATGGTCGAAGGTGCGCTAGATGCCTTATTGGCGCGCGATCAAGCGCAGCATGACCTTTTGATTGCTGAGCAGATTAATCGTCTTGATCAGTATTCAACCATTGTGCTTGGGCAGTTTTCGATGGCCGCTGCTGCAAAGCATTCGGTGATTCGCACGCAGGCCCAGATCATGACGACGCCTGATAGTGCAGTCAAAAAACTTAAACAGCTTTTAAAATAATGTATGAAATTTTGATCGAGGCTTTTTGATTTGATAAAAAAACTGCGGAACACATGTTCAATGTTCCGCAGTTTTTCCAAGCACCGTTCAATCAAGCAAATAAATTAAAAGAATGCTTGAATCCCTGTCTGTGCTCGGCCCAAGATGAGCGCGTGTACATCATGCGTGCCCTCATAGGTGTTGACCACTTCGAGGTTAACCAAGTGACGAGCGACACCATACTCATCAGAGATGCCGTTACCACCCAACATATCGCGCGCCATACGGGCGATGTCCAGCGATTTGCCGCAGGAGTTACGCTTCATGATGGAGGTGATTTCAACCGCGGCAGTCCCTTCGTCTTTCATGCGTCCCAGACGCAAACAGCCTTGCAAACCAAGTGTGATCTCAGTCTGCATATCTGCCAGCTTCTTTTGAATCAACTGATTCGCGGCAAGCGGTCTACCAAATTGTTTGCGATCCAAGGTGTATTGACGGGCCATGTGCCAGCAGAACTCGGCGGCACCGAGTGCACCCCAAGCGATACCAAAGCGTGCGGAATTTAGGCAGGTAAAGGGGCCTTTGAGACCGGACACGCCAGGTAACATTTGCTCGTCACCGATTTCGACGCTATCCATCACGATTTCGCCAGTGATGGAGGCACGCAAGCCAACCTTGCCGTGAATGGCAGGTGCTGTCAGACCTTTCATGCCTTTTTCGAGGATGAAGCCGCGGATACGACCGTCGTAATCACCGCCCACGCACTTACCCCAAACCACAAACACATCCGCGATTGGGGAGTTGGAGATCCACATCTTATTGCCGGTCAAGGTGTAGCCATGTGCAGTTTTGACCGCGCGTGTTTCCATGCCGGCTGGATCTGAACCATGATCAGGCTCAGTCAAACCAAAACAACCAATCCACTCGCCGCTGGCGAGTTTGGGCAGATATTTTTGCTTTTGCGCTTCGCTACCAAACTCGTTGATCGGCAACATCACCAGTGATGACTGCACGCTCATCATTGAGCGATAGCCAGAGTCCACACGTTCGACTTCACGCGCAATCAGTCCATAGCTGACATAGTTCAGGCCTGAGCCACCATATTCAACAGGGATCGTGGCGCCTAACAAGCCAAGCTCACCCATTTCAGGGAAGATCTTGACGTCTGTTTTCTCTTGGCGAAATCCCTCGAGTACGCGTGGGGCCAGCTTGTCCTGACAATACGCGCGCGCAGCATCGCGAACCATGCGCTCTTCGTCGGTCAGCTGGCTGTCCAGCAAGAGAGGGTCTTCCCAGTTGAAAGTGGCTTCTGCCATGTCATGCTCCAAATTAAAAACTATTCAAAATTGTACAAAATGCCCACACAGGCGCGCCTGAAGACCTTAGGTTTTCTGGGCAGCGGCTCTGAGCTTGGCAATCGTCGTGGTCGGGGTGATGGCCTCGGGATCTATCAACAGATGCAAGATTGCGGGCTGCCCACTGGCGACGGCGCGCTCATAAGCGGGGCCAAAATCTTCTGTTTTCTCGACGCGCTCGCCGTGACCGCCAAAGGCGCGTGCATAGGCAGCAAAATCAGGATTTTTCAGGTGCGTCGCAGAAATGCGGCCGGGATAATGTTTTTCCTGGTGCATGCGGATCGTGCCGTACATGCCGTTATCGATAATCACCACGATGATAGGCAAGTTGTATTGAACCGCCGTGGCGAACTCTTGACCGTGCATCATGAAACAACCATCACCAGCAAAGCAAACGACCAGTTTGTCGGGTGAAAAGCGCTTGGCGCCAACGGCCGCAGGCAAACCATATCCCATCGAGCCCGAAGTGGGTGCGAGTTGTGTACCGAATTGGGTAAAGCGGTGGAAACGATGCAGCCATGTTGCGAAATTACCCGCGCCATTGGTCATGATGGCATCTGCGGGCAAATGCGCCTCGAGATATTCCATTACGCCGCCCATTTGCACGGCGCCTGGGGTTTTAATGGGTGCGGGGTTACTCCATGCCAAGTAGCTGTTGTGCATGGCGGTTGTGCCTGCAGCCCAAGGCGTTGAGGCGGGGGTGGGTAGGCTAGCGAGCTCTCCGGCAAACGCGATTGGCGAGGCATTGATGGCGATCGAGGCGCGATAGACGCGACCCAGTTCGCCGCTGTCGGGATGCACATGAACAAGCGCTTGCTTGGGGACAGGAATATCGAAAAGGGTATAAGCCTGGCTTGGCATTTCCGACATGCGACCACCGACGAGCAGCACGAGATCCGCGTCTTGGACACGCTTGAGCAACTCGGGATTGAGGCCGATGCCGACATCACCGATGAAACAGGGATGGTTGGCGGGGAACAGCATTTGGCGGCGAAACGATACCGCCACTGGCAGCTTAAAGCGCTCGGCAAATTGAGCAAATTGCGCGACCGCTTGCGCGTTCCAACGTGCTCCTCCCAAAATCGCGACAGGTGCTTTTGCTTTAGACAGGCGTTCTGCTAACGCCGCCATTTGACCTGCGGCAGGTGCGGAGTCGATGGCCTCATAGTGGGGGGCATCGGCAACGGTGGCCATCTCCACCAACATATCCTCGGGCAGCGCAATCACAACGGGACCAGGACGTCCGGAAGTTGCAACATGAAAGGCACGCGACAGGATCTCTGGAATACGTGCAGCATCGTCGATCTCGGTGGCCCATTTGGCGGCTTGGCCAAACACAGCGCGATAGTCCATTTCCTGAAAAGCTTCGCGCTCACGCATCCCGCGTTCGATTTGTCCGACAAAGACAATCATGGGCGTTGAGTCTTGCTTGGCAATGTGAATACCAGCCAGCGCATTGGATGCCCCTGGACCACGGGTGACCATGCAAATGCCAGGTTCACCGGTGAGTTTGCCAAAGGCGTCGGCCATCATGGCTGCACCGCCTTCTTGGCGGCATACGGTGACCTCGATACTGACATCGACTAAAGCGTCGAGTACCGCGAGAAAACTTTCCCCTGGCACGCAGAAAACATGTTTGACGCCATGGCTGACGAGTTGACCGACAAGAATCTGACCGCCGGTACGTGGCTGACTGGGAGAAGGGGCTTGGCTCATTTTTATGTATCTTTTAGTAGAGAACGTGAATAAGTCTAATCATATCCCGTTGGGAGGGAGATTTCCTCTAGGGAGAGGGTGCTCTAAATTGATTCAGACAACCATTCGCATACACGGCTGTCTGCTAAATGCGGGTCTGAAATCGGATCGCGCGCAGCTAGACGATTTTGTAAGACGATGTCGGCAAGATGGCTGCGAATCGGCATATTTGCTTGTTTGGCCTCCCAGCGCATGCCCGCCATGGTGACAACGTTGTATAACGCGGTGGCCACTTGTCTTGCTTGCTCCGAGGTGTTGGAGGTGCTGGCGGCTTGAGCAAAGGCAAACGCGCGTTCGATGCGTTCTGCTTGGAGAGGGGCGAGCGCGGCAGGCACAGGTGCACCCTCGGCAAGCAAATGTTCCACATGCGCGCGCAAAGCGGGCAGGGAGTCTTCGCGTTGAATCGCTCTTAAAACGTCGAGTGCGACGATGTTGCTGGTGCCCTCCCAAATCGATCCCAAATGCGCATCGCGCAATACCCTTGGATCGCTCCATTCTTCGATATAACCACAACCACCCCGCACCTCCATGGCATCGCCTGCAACTTTGCGGGCATCGCGGCAGGCACGAAACTTAATTAGTGGCGTCATGATGCGCATCAGCGGACGCTTCGAGATATCCTCGTCCGAGGCGGCCAATGCTTGCGCAGTTTGGTAGACCATCGTACGGGCTTGTTCGGTCAACATGGCCATTTTGCTGAGTTGGCGTTGCATCAGCGGCATCTGGTCAAGACTTTTACCAAACGCCATACGATGCTTGGCAACATAGAGCGCCTCAGTCAGGGCGCGCCTCATCAACCCCGCGGCGCGTACGCCGTTAGAGAGTCGCGAGTTATTGATCATGTCTGCCATCTGCTTAAAGCCCTGACCGCGTTCACCGACGAGCCAGGCAAAGGCACCTTCTAGGCGAATTTCGCC
This sequence comes from Burkholderiaceae bacterium, assembly GCA_023653055.1. Lineage (GTDB taxonomy): Bacteria > Pseudomonadota > Gammaproteobacteria > Burkholderiales > Burkholderiaceae_B > Zwartia. The sequence goes on from JAMNXR010000003.1 coordinate 43,707, forward strand.
GCTCGGCATTGAACGGGTGCCGAGCTTGTCTTTCAAACGCAAAATACGATAGCTGTTTGGCGAACCATCGAGTTTGGTGCGAGGCAAGAGAAAGAGCGATACCCCTTTGAGTCCCTCGATGGCCTCGGAGCGCGCCAACACCATGGCGAAACCGGCATCTGGATTGGAGCAAAACCATTTATCACCGGAGAGTAACCATTGGCCCTCGGCGTTGAGCGCCGCTTCAGTTGCGGTCGCACTCACATCCGAGCCTGCGCCTTGCTCGGTCATGAACATCGCACCCTGATGAAGCGCATCAAAATCTTGCGTAGTGACCATGGGCAATACCCGCTCAACCAAACTGGGCTCACCAAATTTACGTAAAGTACGCGCGAGCGAGTCCGTCATGCTTACTGGACAGCAGAGGCCAAACTCAGCTTGCACGAACAAATACGTCAATGCGTATTTAGCCGCTGGTGGCATAGGGGTTGGCCAGCCAAGTACTCCGCCTCGATGGGACATCGCAGCCAGGCCGAATTCGCTATAAGCAAAGCGCTCAAGCGCGACATATGCAGGATGTTTGTTGACTTGGTTGGTGTCGATGCCAGCACGGGTGCGAACGGATAAAGTGGGTGGGTGTTTGTCCGCCACGCCGGCCAGATCATCGAGCAGAGCACCAGCAAGGCCTCCAAGCCGTTCAAGATGTGGCAACAAATGCGCGTGTAAATCTTTAGGCAAGTAGCACGCCAAGAGGTCACGCCCCGAGTCTGCCGCAAAAAGATTCAGCCCATGGGCATCTGGAACGGGGTGTGACATGGCGAGAATTCCGAATTAGGGGTTGAGGCGCGCGAGCGTTTCCTGAGCGATGGCCAGGCTAGAGGTCAAGCCTGGCGATTCGATGCCAAACAGGTTGACCAACCCGGGAATGCCATGGGTGGCGGGTCCGACAATCATAAAGTCGGCGGCTGGCTCGTGTGGCCCGGAGACTTTGGGTCGAATGCCGGTGTAACCCGGCGATAGTGTGCCATCCTGCATGCCAGGCCAATAGCTGCGGACGGCTTCGTAAAAGCCTTCGCAGCGGCTCGGATCAATGTCATAGTCGACCTTGTCGATCCATTCAGTGTCGGGGCCAAACTTAGCCTGCCCACCGAGATCAAGCGTGAGATGGACACCCAGACCGGCATGATGAGGGGTGGGATAAATCAGACGTGTAAACGGGGCACGGGTTTGCAAGGTGAAATAGCTGCCCTTGCACAGATACTCCGTCGGGATGGACGTTGCGGGGATGCCTTCGATGCGACGTGCGAGTGTAGGGGCATGTAAGCCCGAGGCATTGATCAAGACGTTACAAGACAAGCTCATGGCCTCAGCACCACCAAACTGCAACTCAAAGCCGCCTTCGCTGCGCACCTTGCCAGACTCGAGGGGGGTGTGAAAAACGCACTGTGCGCCTGCGTTTTCTGCGTCGCCTTGATAGGCCAGCATCAAGCCATGACTATCGATAATCCCAGTGGAGGGCGAGAGCAGCGCGGCGGTACAAAACAATGCAGGCTCGAGCGCTTGCGCCTGCGCGGCCGTCAGCAACTCCATGTCATCGACGCCGTTGACGCGCGCTTTTTGGAGGATGTCGGTGAGCTTGGGGATTTCTTCTTCGCTGGTCGCAACAATCAGTTTGCCGATGCGTTTATGCGCGACGCCTTTTTCTGCGCAATAGGCATACAGCATGTGACGGCCTTGCACACAGAGCTTGGCTTTGAGGCTGCCAGCGGGATAGTAGATACCAGCATGAATGACTTCGGAGTTGCGGGCACTGGTGCCGGTGCCAATGCCCTCGGCGGCCTCCACTACCATCACTTCGCGTCCCGACAGTGCTAGCGCACGTGCAATGGCGAGGCCGACAACACCGGCTCCGACCACGATGCAATCAATATCTGTACTCATGATGTCTCTTTCTTGTTTGCTTATTTATTTGTGCCTGCAGGCGTCAAATCATAGCCACCGGCGTGATAAACCAAGGGTAAAGCATCTGTGCGCGCGCAATGTTCCACAGCACCGATGAAAATAATGTGGTCGCCTTCTTCGTAACGCCGATGGTTCGCACACTCAAACCATGCGGCACAGGGCAAGTCGAGTCGTGGCGAGCCATTAGGCGCTTGAGTTAGAGGGACGCCGTTAAAACGCTCAGCTGCTGGGCCACTTGCAAAGCGTTGGGAGACAGACATTTGCTCAGAACCCAAGACGTGAATGACGTAACGCTCACAGTGTTCTAGGGTTTTCAGTGAAGAAGAGTTACGCGACAAGCTCCAGACGACAAGAGGCGGATCGAGGGACACAGAGTTGAAGGAACTCACGGTCAAGCCAACGGGCGCCATGCCTTCGGCCGCGGCGGTGATCACGGTCACACCGGTTGGAAATCTACCGAGTGCGGCTCTAAAAAAAGTCGAATCAAATGAGGGGGAGGTCGTGTTCATATTAGGGGGCGATGCGTCCGATTGTCCACGTTGCCGTGCCAGTCGTGTGATAGGTGAGGCGGTCGTGCAGGCGCGAAGGGCGTCCCTGCCAGAATTCGAAGTACTCTGGCTTGAGGCGATAGCCACCCCAGTGAGGGGGGCGTGGGGGCTTGCTGTCACCATACTGGTCTTTGAGCGCTTTTTCAGTCGCAGCCAGTTGCTCAAGGGTGATCGGCCGACTCTGTGGCGAGGTCCAGGCACCGATTTGCGAACCGACGGGACGCGTCTTGAAGTAATCGTCCGACTCCGCTTCCGTGACTTTTTCGACAACGCCCTCAATGCGGACTTCGCGTTCAAGCTGTTGCCAGAAAAACAATAAGCTGGCCCATGGTTGCGCAGCGAGTTCAAGCCCTTTGCGTGATTCGTAGTTGGTGAAAAATAGAAAACCCTTTTCGTCTACGCCTTTCAGTAAAACGATGCGGGCCGAAGGACGACCGCGTGCGTCAGCCGTGGCGAGTGTCATCGCAGTCGGTTCTGGAAGGTTTTGAGTGAGTGCCTGATCGAACCAGACTGAAAACTGCTCGTAGGGAGAGGCTTTCGCGTCTTTCTCTAAGAGAGTGTATTTATCGTAGCTCTGGCGAATATCCGCAATAGACATAGTTCGGGTCCGATACAAGGTAATGTTGAGTGTACCGTGACATGGTCGGGGCTGGCTTGATTGACCCGGGCTCAGGGAAGGGAGCGTTGGTCCTGATGGATGTTCGATTTCAGGCGTGCCACCAGGGCCGTCAATCGCGCATCATGAATTCCAACGGCGTCAAGCGCCTCTGCCGTTTGCGTCACGTAATCCAGGCAAGAGCCATAGATGCCAGAGGCTCTCAACACAATCTCAATCAGGGCGTCTTCGGGCGGTTCTGATACATAAGCTGGGCCTGCTTGATCAATGACAAAAGCGAGCGCCTTAACCGTACCGTCCGAAGTCTGACAGTCAATCCAGCTCGGATGATAAGCACCTGTTGACATTTCTCGACGCCAAAGCGCCTCAAATATGGGGGCAACCGAACACGCTGCCAGTCGGAAAGCCATGCCATGGCACTCTCCACCCGTTTCGAGACCAAACACCAGACCAGGGAGCTCGGGTGTGCCGCGATTGATACGAGACCACAGGCAAAGCGCACGGTGGTGACCCTGCAAGGTCGCAGGGCGTTGCTCGACAAAATCAAACTCAGGTTTCCAGATGAGTGAGCCATAGCCAAACACCCAGACATCCTCTGCGTCGCACCAGTGTTGCAGGGCTTGTTCGCGAGAGGCTTTTAAACGCTCTTCTGGCCAGCGTGCAAACGTGCTGAGTGGTGGGGCGGCTGGAATCTGCAAGGACGAACTCATCGCGATATTAAGGGGCTGAGGGTGGTTTCGAAGGCGGCGGTGGTGCTGAGGGTGGCACAGCCGGTGGAGGGGGCTCCTCGACGTTCACTGCCGTTTCGGCGTGACGCGTAAACCAGCGGCCAGCGCCTAGGCCAGCCGCCGTCAGCCAAAACAGGGGCATGATACCAATCACGGCGCCCAGGGCACCAAAGGCTAGCGGCAAGGTGACTTGGCAGCCGTTAATTAAAGCCATGCGCAGACCAAACGCTTCGCCAGCGCGGCCCGCCGGCGCATTTTGCTGAAGCAATGCAAGGATACTCGGTTGTGTCGAGCCTAAGCCGAGGCCCAACACAAAAGATAGCGTCATCAGAATCCACACTTGCTCACAAAATGGATACAAAACAAAGTTTAGGCCTGTGGCGAGTAGTGCAAAATGAATCAACTGCCAAGGTCGCACGCGATGTTGCAGCAGAGGAAGTGCTAAACGCACAACGATGGTGGCCAAGGCAAACGCTGCCAAAATCAAGCCAATCGTTGTTGCGGAGAGTCCCACCATCACACCGAAAATAGGCACGATGAACATATGCGTGTCCCATGCGCTCGAAAGCAGCATATTGGCGGTATATACTCGGCGCAGCTTTGGGCTCGCAATCAGGTCTGTTACGCGCTGCTTGGTTTCGCTTGTCGCGGTGGGCGGCGTGTGAGAGGTTTTGAGATAGTTCCGAACGCGATACAGACCAAAGACGCAAACGATTGGAGAGATGGCGAGCAAGGCAAACACCGCGCGGTAACCAAGATGGTCGATCGCTATGCCCGCGAGTAAGGGGCCGATTAAACCTGAAGTCGCCATGGATAAGGAGAGCCAGGAAAAGTTGCGCAAACGATCTTCGCCCGCGCTCAGGCCCATTTGGCGCTGCACCGCAATCTGAAAAAACATATGCCCAACACCCACGCAAGCCGCCGATATGACGAGTGCAATGAAATGTTGCCAAATCAGGGGCAGAATGATGCCAACAATCACCACAAAAGCACTGGCGCGCATGGGGCGCCAAGGGCCAATCTGATCAAGCAGACGACCCGCCTTGACCGAAAGCAGCATGGGTAAGAGGGCAAAGACCGCGATCAGAATACCGACCTCAAAGGTCGAGCGTTTGAGTTCGAGCGCAGTCAGAGAGACCGCGACACGCCCGCCGGAGATCGCCATGTGAATCAGCAGGATCAGCAGGCACAAGGCTACCGGTCCGGCAAAAGCAGACGACTTGGCAAAAGATGGGGTAGGTGGGAAAGACATGCTCACGGTGTTCTAGGCAAATTGTGTTCCTCTCCCTGACGCTTGTCGAGCACGAATGACTATTTTTTTTCTGGATCATGCAAAAATGCATCATTCAACACACTTCAGGACAGTGAATGCACGGCTCAGAGAAGGGATTACAGCCGGATGCTCATTCCGATGAACAGCAAGAGAACGCGACCGAAGCGCAGCGCCGCTTTGGTGGTTTGGCGCGCTTATTCGGCCCCAATGCATATGCTGCATTGCACCAGGCGCATGTGGCGGTTGTCGGCGTCGGGGGCGTAGGCTCTTGGGTGGCTGAGGCCTTGGCACGCCATGGCATCGGTGCGTTGACCTTGATTGATTTGGACCATATTGCTGAATCCAATATCAACCGGCAGGTGCATGCCCTGTCGGATACGCTTGGACAGGCCAAGGTTGAGGCCATGGCAGCTCGCATTCATGGGATCAACCCCGAGTGCCACGTCCACCTGGTGGATGATTTTTTGACCCCTGAGAATGTCAGCGCGGTCCTGCCTGAGACGCTAGACGTCGTGATCGATTGCACGGATCAGATGAATGCCAAGGTCGCGATGGTGTTGCACGCGCGCGCCAGAAAGCAATATTTGATCGTTTGCGGTGGGGCAGGCGGAAAAACAAATCTACTCTCGATGCGCGTAGGAGACTTGTCTGAAGCCACCCATGATGCGCTCCTAGCGCGGTTACGCAATACGTTGAGAAAACAGCACGGCTATCCACGTGCCTCGACTGAGGCGGGTAAACCAAGAAAGCGTGTGCCTAAGATGGGCGTGAGAGTCCTGTGGCTCGATCAGCCAACGATTTTGCCAGAGGCTTGGCAAGATGTGCAGACCCCTACGGACGTGAGTTTGCAAGGCCTCTCTTGCGCTGGGTACGGCTCTAGCGTTACTGTCACGGCATCCATGGGACTTGCAGCGGCAGCGGAGGCCGTTAACAAGATTATCCACACCCAATCAAAATAACAACTATGACTCAGACACGTGCTTTATCCAAGATTCTTTCCCTTGCAGATTTTGAACGGGCTGCAGCAAAGCGCTTACCAAAGCCTATTTTTGGATATGTCTCCGGCGCGTGCGAGGACTGTCACTCCTTGCGCGCCAACCGTGATGTCTTTGCTGAATATGAGTTTGTATCTCGTATTTTGGTCGATATTTCTCAGCGTTCACAGTCGGTTGAGATATTTGGTCATCAATACAATGCACCGTTTGGGATGGCCCCCATGGGGATCACGTCGATGTCCGCCTATCGCGGCGATGTCGTGCTCGCTGAGGCAGCCAAGCGCGCCAATATTCCGATGATCATGAGTGGGTCGTCGCTGATCAAAATGGAAGAGCTGATTGCGGTTGCGCCAGATGCGTGGTTTCAAGCGTATTTGCCTGGTAAGGTCGAGCAGATCGCGCCTTTGATCGATCGTGTCGCGACGGCAGGGTTTAAAACGCTGGTCATTACGGTGGACACACCCTCATCCGCCAATCGCGAAAACAATGTGCGCACAGGCTTCTCCACGCCCTTGCGCCCCAGTGTGCGTTTGGCCTGGGAGGGGATTAGTCATCCTCGTTGGTTGTTTGGCACTTTCCTAAAAACACTCATGCGTCACGGCATGCCGCATTTCGAAAATTCTTTTGCCACCCGCGGTGCACCGATCATGTCCGCGAATGTGATGCGCGACTTTTCTTCACGCGGTCATTTGCACTGGGATCACGTGCGTGAGATTCGTGCGCGTTGGAAGGGACCGATGGTCATAAAAGGCATTTTGCATCCTGCGGACGCGGCCTTGGCCCGACAATACGGAATGGATGGTGTGATTGTGTCCAACCATGGTGGCCGTCAGCTTGATGGCGCTGTAGCACCGTTGCGGATGTTGCCGCAAATTCTTGATCAGTTTAAAGACGGCCCTGTTATGTTGGATAGCGGTGTCCGGCGTGGCACAGACGTCTTGAAAGCGATTGCCTTGGGTGCACGTTGTGTGTTTTTAGGCCGTCCTTTCAACTATGCAGCAGCAGTGGGCGGCCCTGCGGGTGTCGATCATGCGATTTCCTTGCTATCGCAAGAAGTTTTGCGCAATATGGCGATGATGGGTGTCAATCAGCTCAAAGAATTGACGCCCGCCTCTTTAATACACGTGGGTCGTGCATAAATTTTTGTAGTCCTTTTACGCTATCTATTTTTTTAAAAACGGAGTCAACATGGCAGATCTTGGATTCGCAGTCAACACACACAAACACACCGTCAGCAATGCAACACTTAAAAAGTTTGCAAAATTTGCAGTCGCCAATATTAGTGATGCGGTCAGCCGCACAAACGGCACAGTAGACCTGCGTCCTATCCACAAAGGTGGCCGTATTCTGGGCCGCGCCTTTACCGTGAAAACAGCACCTGGTGACAACTTGATGGTGCACAAGGCGATTGATATGGCCGCACCGGGTGACGTGATTGTGGTGGATGCAGGCGGTCCTCAGCGCAACGCCATCATCGGTGAAATTATGTCCACCTTGGCCGAAAGCCGCAAGATTGCTGGTTTTGTGATCGATGGTCCTATTCGTGATTTCGATGCCTTGAGTAAGGGTAAATTCCCAGTCTTCGCACGCTCTGTGTCGCATCGTGGTCCTTACAAAGAAGGCCCAGGTGAAATCAACGTGACAGTCTGTGTGGATGGGATGGTCGTTCACCCCGGTGACATTATTGTGGGTGATCATGACGGCGTGTTCGCAATCCGTCCTGACATGGCTGAGCAGTTAGCAAAACTGGTGGCGGATATTGAAAAGAAAGAAAAAGAAATCTTTGCCAAGATTGCCAAGGGTACATTGGACCGCAGCTGGGTGGATCAGGCCCTGCGCGCAAAAGGCGTTCTCAAGTAAGTCTTGAGCGCTATAAGCGCATACCCTGATTCACAGGATGCGCTGAATCAATAAAAATCAGTCAAGCTGCCCACTACGGTGGGCAGTTCATTATTGGACGGAGACAATGAAAAAAAAGGTCGTACGGTTTGATTTCTGGTTGAACCCAGCATTCGATCAACACATGAGTGCGCTAAAAGACATTGAGGTGTCCGTCAGTCAGTATTCGGATGACGAACAAAAGACACTGGCGCTGTTTAAAGAGGCGCACGTCTATCACATCTGTGCCGCGCGTGATGAGGTGCCGTCGCAATGGTGGGTCGACGAAGCCTTGCTCAGCAAGATGCCTCATTTGTTGTGTGCATCGACCTCAGGCGCGGGCTATGACCCCGTCGACGTAGAGGCCTGTAACCGTCACGGCGTATTGGTGGTCAACCAGTCGGGCTGTAATGCCAACTCGGTCGCGGAACATGCGATGGGCATGCTGCTTTCGGTCAAACATCGCATTACTGAATCTGATCGCGTGATGCGAGCCAATGCCTACACGACTCGCGAAGATTTGATGGGCAATGATATTCGCGGTTCAACGATCGGTATCGTGGGCGTAGGTAACATCGGTACACGCATGGCGGAGTTAGCAAAAGCCTTCGATATGAAGGTCTTAGGTTACGACCCGTATCTTTCAAACGAAGAAATCACACGACGCGGCGCAACTCCGGTGAGTTTTGAGGAGTTATTGGCACGTTCGGATGTCGTCACCGTCCACTGCCCACGCAATCCTGAGACACTAAACTGGATCGGTGCAAAAGAGTTTCGCGCCATGAAAAAAGGTGCCGTTTTTATTGCCACCGCGCGTGGCGGTATCCATGACGAGCAAGCACTTTACGAAGCGTTGCGTGACCAGCATCTGTCTGGCGCAGGCCTCGACGTCTGGTCTGTCGAACCCCCGGCACCCGATAATCCTTTGCTGAGTCTCCCTAATGTTGTCGCGACCTATCACACCGCTGGCGTCAAACATGAAGCCCGTGGCAATGCAGCGGCGATGGGGGCAGCACAAATTGAAGTGGTCTTGCGTGGAGAACGTCCGCCACGCTTGGTCAACCCTGAAGTATTTCCAGTATTTTTGGAAAAATATAAAAAGATGTTTGGGTAACATTATAAAAAAACAGTACTAAACCGAGGAGAGTGAATATGAAGAAAATCATTAATCAGTTGGGACGAATAGGTGGTGTGGCTTTGCTGGCAGCGGCGGCATGGTCAGGCTCAGCGGCAGCCCAGTATCCAACCAAACCCATTAACGTGATTGTCGCCTATGGCCCAGGCGGTGGCACGGACTTGATTGCACGTCTGATCGCACCTTACATTGAAAAACACTTGGGCAATAACGCACGCCTTATCATCACGAATCGGCCAGGTGCCGGAGGTGGAATCGGGTTTGCTGAAATAGCCAAAGCAACACCGGATGGTTACACCATCGGTTTCGTCAATACGCCAAATATGTTGTCTATTCCAATTGAGCGTCCTTCGACGTTTGGGTGGCAAAGTTACGACTTGATTGGTAATTTGATCGATGATCCAGGTGCCTTTACTGTTAATACCTCGACGCCAATTACTAATCTCAAAGAGCTGGCAGCCTATGCAAAAGCAAACCCTGGCAAAGTGACTGTCGGCACCACAGGTGTGGGCTCGGATGACCACCTTGCCATGCTGTTCTTTGAGCGTGCGGCAGGTGTCAAGATGACCCATGTGCCTTACAAGGGTTCTGGTGAAACACGTGCTGGCGTAGTCGGTGGACAGATTATGTTGGGTGCGATTAACGTTGGAGAGGCGCTTTCTTATATTAAGGGTGGCTCTCCTATGCGTATGATTGGCCAGATGTCGGCTAAACGGACTGTGTTGGCACCAAACGTTCCAACTTTTGCCGAACAGGGATACAACATTGAAAGTGCATCTCTGCGAGGAATGGCTGCACCAAAAGGCTTGCCTGCAGATATCCGTGAAAAGCTTGTGACAGCTGTCGCTAAAGCCGCTGCCGATCCTGAGTACATCAAGAAAGCCGGCGAGTTGTATGCACCGATTCGCTATCTCGCACCCAAGGAATATGCTGTGGAATTGGAGAGTACGGACAAGCAGTTGCGTGCTTTATGGAAGCAAGCGCCCTGGAAGGAGTGAGGGGTCGAGTTGGACGTCAAACCAGCCGCGCAAGGCATTCGATAATCGGATCGAGGCCTTGTCAGCGGTGAGGTCCGAGGGGGTGAGGGTCGCCTCCTTGGCTTGTCCAGTCTCAAGTAATTGTGTGCGCAATACGCCACCCAATAGTCCTGAGGACAGCGGTGGTGTCAGCCACTCAGTATCTTTCATGATATAGATGTTTGAGCGACTGCCTTCACAAAGCTCACCCTTTTCGTTTAAAAAAATCAAATCAAAGTAATTAGGGTGCTGGGTGAGCCACTGTGTGGTAGCGTCGTACCAGGGGCGATGCGTCGTTTTATGTTGCAAAAGTGGCTCAGCACTTTCTAATCTCAGACTAGTTAACGCGACGAAAGGTACGCCTTGCAAAGCTGGCAGCGGCGCAGTTTGAATATCGAGTTGGCCAAGAGGGCTGAGTAAGAGTCGAACACGTGTGCCAGAGAGCTTGTTCGATTCAGAGTACGGGGTAGCTTTGCTTGCGGAAGTCAAACCCGACGCTGCATCGCCTGCTTGATGAAGAGCCACTTTGATTGCCGCGATCACCGCTTTGTCACCGGGATACGGATACCCCAAAGCCTGTGCAGAGTACGTTAAACGCCGCAAATGATAGTGCATCAGCGCAATCATTCCTTCTGCGTCTGCCTTCATCGTTTCAATCAAGCTGGGTTGCGAATCTTGCTTCATGAATCTGTATTGAGAATCCGAGCTTTCCAATGGCATTCGTCCCACTCTTGCTCTGGATCCGAGTCGTACACGATGCCTCCACCAACATGATAGCGACCTTGGCCCTCTGCATCCAACACAAGTGTACGAATTGCGACATTCAGTGAAAAGTCTCCGTTGGGCGCGAGCCAACCCACACTGCCACAGTAAAGGCCGCGCGGTTCAGCTTCAGTTTCTTGAATGCGTTTCATCGCGGCAATTTTCGGTGCGCCCGTGACAGATCCGCAGGGGAACAGGGCTTTTAAAATCTCGACAAACGAGGTCTCAGGGGCAATTTCAGCCTGGACCGTCGAGGTCATCGTCCAAACAGAAGGATATTTTTCCAGTGAGAACAGTGGATCTGCGCGGACGCTGCCTGGACGAGCGAGACGACCAAGGTCGTTTCTCAACAAGTCCACAATCATCAGATTTTCGGCGCGATTTTTTTCACTTGCGTGTAGGGTCTCGCCGAGTTGTCGGTCAGTGTCAGGATCGGCTGAGCGAGGCGCAGTCCCTTTCATCGGGCGCGTCATCAGGGTATTACCCGTTCGTTGTAAAAAAAGCTCAGGTGAAAAAGAAAGAATCGTACGACCTACGTCCTCGATGAAAGCCGCATGCGCTACAGGATGGCGCGTGGCGATCTGACGATACAGGTGCGCCGGTTCGCCTTCCGTTTTGACCAACAAAGGGAAGGTTGAGTTGACTTGGTAGACCTCGCCCTCTCCGATCCATGCTCGGATCTGCTGAATGCGCGCAAGGTAATGCGCCTTGGCAATGCCAGGTGTAACGGACACAATTGACGCATGCTTATCGCTCACGCATTCCGCGCCCACTGACCAAGGGCGCTCTTCATGCATATGCGCATAGACCAACGCCGTCAGTCTTGGTTGAGTGCTTGAACTATTCGCAGAAGCTTGATGAGACCTCTGCGCAAGCGCGGGTTCTAGCCACTCACCTAATTCATACTCAAGCAGTAATGCAACCCAATACCCAGCCTGACGCGCTGCTTCAATCTGAGCAAAGGCGGCAGAGAGCTCTTCGGGCTTAGACGCCACAATGCGGCCGAGTGGCTTCGTCAGCACCCGTGCGTGCTGTGTCAGACGATCCTCAAAGCGACAGTGGCTCATGCGCGATTTAAAAACTCATGGAGGACCTCACCTGTGTGCGATTTCTGTCGCGCAGCAACCACTTGCTCAGGCGTGCCTTCGATGACCAGTTGTCCACCACCCGAACCACCTTCTGGACCCAGATCCAACAGCCAATCGGCCTCGGCAATGATGTCCAGGTTATGTTCGATCACCACCACGGTATTGCCGGCCTCAACCAGACGGTGCAAGACGCGAATTAATTTCTCCACATCCGCCATCGACAGCCCGACTGTGGGCTCATCCAAGACATAAAGCGTATGCGGCAGGCGCGAAGCGCGACCCGTCGTAATCACACCCTCCGTCATCCGTGCTTTGGCGAGCTCTGTCACCAGCTTGATCCGTTGCGCTTCGCCACCAGACAACGTAGGTGAGGGCTGTCCTAAGGTCAGATAGCCGAGCCCCACGTCTTGCATTAATTGCAGCGGATGTTTGATGCGTGGGTGCGCGGCAAAATAACCGATCGCGTCATCGACTTCCATGGAGAGCACGTCACCCGCATGTTTCTCGCGCATCCTGACACCCAAGGTGTCGGTGTTAAAGCGCGCACCGTTACAGGCATCGCAGGGTACTTTGACATCAGGCAGAAAGCTCATCTCCAACGTGCGCATCCCTTGACCTTCGCAGAGCGGACAACGGCCATCACCGGTATTAAAGGAGAAGCGGCCAGCACCCCAGCCACGAATGCGGGCTTCATTGGTTTCGGCAAACTGTTTACGGACATCGTCCCAAAAGCCGATATAGGTCGCGGGACACGAACGCGGCGTTTTACCAATCGGTGTTTGATCCACTTCGAGCACCCGATCCAAGGCCTCCCAGCCCGTAATGTCTGCACAACCAAACCAGGGTTGTGCGCCACGCGCCGCAATCGCGGTTGAGAGATTGTCCAGCAACACCTCACGCGCAAGGGTGGACTTGCCAGAGCCAGACACGCCAGTCACGACACTTAAACGACCAATCGGAAAATGCGCCGTGACACCACGTAAATTGTGCAAGGTCGCACCCTTGACCGTGATCATCGGGGTGTCTTTTGCAATCGGACGTCGAGGTTGTAGCGGATGCGCTAAAGGATGACGCAAGTAATGTCCTGTGGTCGACTCAGGCGCATCCATCAGGTCTTGCAGCGTGCCTTGTGCGACCACACGACCGCCACGCACCCCTGCACCCGGGCCAATATCAATGATGTGCTCAGCCCGACGAATCGTATCGTCATCGTGTTCCACGACCACCAGCGTATTGCCGTTTTTTTCTAGCCTGGAAAGTGCACCAAGCAGGATACGATTATCACGTGGATGCAAGCCAATCGTCGGCTCATCCAGCACATAGCAGACGCCTTGCATGTTTGAACCTAATTGCGCAGCGAGACGAATACGTTGCGCTTCACCACCGGACAACGTTGGCGCGGCACGATCAAGGGCCAAATAGCCCAAGCCGACTTCTTGCATAAATTGCAGACGCCCACGGATCTCACTCAAGATATCGCGTGCAATCTCTGCATCCCGACCCCGCAAGACGAGACCCGTAAAAAAGGTGTGTGCATCGGAAACGTGCATGCCTGCAAGCTCGGCGATGGATTTGTCACGCCACAATACCGCACGCGCAATTGGATTGAGGCGTGCACCATGACAGCTTGTACAGGTTTGCGTCTCACCCTCATACGAAGCATTCCATGCATTCTCTTCACCAGTCTGTTCGCCGTCGAAACCTTGCAACTGCAGGCCTGTTCCAAAACACCCCTGACACCAACCGTGTTTGGAGTTGTAAGAAAACATCCGTGGATCTGGCTCAGGGAAGCTGGTGCCGCAACTCGGGCAGGCGCGTTTGACAGAAAAATGTGTTTGCTCGAGCGGCGCGGACATATCGCTTTCGAGTTTACCGAGAGGCCACAACACACTCATCACGCCTTGGCCGTATTCAAGTGCGCTGCGGACCGCTTCACGTAACGCTGCCTCGTCTTTGGTGCTGACAATTAAATCAGCAACCGGTAGCTCAATCGTGTGCTCTTTAAAACGATCCAGACGCGGCCATTTGGCTGTGCCGATAAATACATTATCGACACGCAAATGAGTAAAGCCTTTACCTGAAGCCCATTTCGCCAAGTCGGTGTAGAAACCTTTTCTTGCCGTGACCAGTGGTGCCATGAGGCCGATGCGCTCGCCTTTGTGATCACGCATAATGCGCGCGACAATTTGGTCCGCGCTCTGAGGCTCTACACTGACCTGACAAGTTGGACACATTTGTGTACCGAGTTTCATGTACATCAGACGCAAGAAATGATGAATCTCCGTCATCGTAGCGACGGTCGATTTGCGACCTCCGCGGCTTGTACGCTGCTCGATGGCTACGGTGGGTGGAATGCCAAAGATTGCATCTACGTCGGGCTTACCGGCAGGTTGCACGATTGCACGCGCATAGGCATTGAGGGACTCAAGGTAGCGGCGCTGGCCCTCGTTAAACAAAATATCAAAGGCCAAGGTCGATTTACCCGAACCCGACACGCCCGTGATGACGGTGAACTTATCGTGCGGAATACTGACATTAATATTTTTGAGGTTGTGCTCACGCGCATGCAAAATGTCGATGCTGTTTGCGCGACGTCTTTCTTTCAATACTTTTTGTAATGGCCGACCGCCGGCTTCTTGCGCAGGCAAACCTGACGCACTCGAACCAATCGCATCCGGCGTCATGGCCACGGCATACTCACGGAGTGCTGCACCCGTATGTGAGCGTGGATTTTCCATCACGGTTTCTGGGCTGCCAACGGCCACCAGCTCACCGCCACCATCACCACCCTCTGGACCCAAGTCGAGTACCCAATCGGCGGCACGAATCACATCGAGGTTGTGTTCGATGATGAGTAACGTATGTCCTGCACCCAAGAGCTTGCGAAATGCGCGCATCAGCCGCGCAACATCATCAAAGTGCAAACCTGTGGTGGGTTCGTCAAATAAAAATAAACTGCCTTTCTTAGCGACCTTGGCAGTAGAAATCCCACTGCGGGCGGCTTCGGCAAGGTGTCCCGCTAACTTCAGTCGTTGTGCTTCACCACCCGAAAGTGTCGGCACAGGCTGACCAAGTTTGACGTACTCCAGGCCAACATCCGCAAGCGGCGCGAGTCCTAGCTGTACATCGCGTAAGCCTTTGAAAAACTCCAAGGCCTCTGAGACCGTCATGTCGAGCACGGCATCAATCGAAGCGCGTCGTCCTAGGTGTTCGATTTGGACTTCGCGGACCTCGGGTCGGAAGCGCTTGCCATCGCAATCCGGACAGCGGATATAAATATCCGATAAAAACTGCATCTCGACGTGTTCAAAACCTGTGCCACCACAGGTCGGACAACGACCATCACCGCTGTTAAAGCTGAAAGTCCCCGCGGTGTAGCCACGTTCGCGCGCCACCGGCGCTTGCGCAAAGAGTTTACGGATTGGATCAAACGCGCCCACATAGCTTGCGGGATTGGAGCGTGCCGTCTTGCCGATTTGTGCCTGATCGACCATCACCACATCAGCAAGTTGCTCCGCGCCCAGCAAGCGATCAAACGCACCGGGCGCTTCAGTAGGCTTGCCCATGATCTTGAGCAGTCCTGGATACAAGACGTCTTGTATGAGCGTAGATTTCCCCGAACCTGAGACACCCGTCACACAGACCAAACGTCCCAAGGGAATTTCGATCGAAATATTTTTGAGGTTGTTCGCCGTGACACCCTCGAGAATCAGTCGAGGGGTATTGTTTGCAACAGGCATGGGGCGGGGCGCTTCGACTTTGAGCCGGCCACCCATGTACTGACCTGTCAGTGTGGTCGCGTCTTTGAGCGCAGCGGGTGTGCCATCAAACACAATCTGTCCACCCCGTTCGCCTGGACCGGGGCCGACATCGATGACACGGTCTGCGGCGATCATCACTTGCGGATCATGTTCGACCACGACCAGAGTATTGCCTGCGTCACGCAGTCGATGCATCACCTCCACCACGCGGTGGATATCGCGTGGATGCAAACCGATTGAGGGCTCGTCTAATACAAACAAGGTGTTCACGAGCGAAGTACCAAGCGCGGTCGTCAAATTGATCCGCTGCACCTCACCCCCTGAAAGCGTGCGACTTTGTCGGTCTAGCGTGAGATATCCCAACCCCACATCGCATAAAAATTTGAGTCGCGCACGGACCTCGGTCAGCACCAGGTCCATGGCCGCGTCCATTGCGCCTGGAAAGGTCAGCTGATCCGCGAACGTCCTTAACTGCACGATCGGGGTCAGCATTAAGTCCTGAATCGATTTGCCCTGAATGCGCCATAGCAAGGCATCGGGCTTGAGGCGCGCGCCTTTGCACGTCGGGCAGGGCGTATAGCTGCGATACTTGGAGAGCAAAACCCGCACATGCATTTTGTAAGACTTGGTTTCGAGCCAGTCAAAAAAACGCTGCACGCCATACCATTGGGTTTTCCAAGCCTGACTGCCGCCTTTCCAAAGTGGATCGCCGTGTAGCACCCATTCTTGATGTTCGGGTGGCAGATATTTCCAGGGCGTATTGATCGAAACGTTGGCACGCTTCGCGTACTTTTCCATTTCAACCTGACATTCTTTGTAGCTCGGGGTTTGCCAGGGCTTGATTGCGCCGCCTTCGAGGGTTTTGTTCTCGTCAGGAATCACCAGACCAAAATCAATCCCAATGACGCGGCCAAAACCTCGACACGCCTCGCACGCGCCAAGCGGCGAGTTAAAGGAAAACGTACTGGGCAAGGCATTGCTATAGCTGATGTTGCAGTCCGCGCAGTGCAGCTTGTCACTAAATTTCCAGACTGCCGTGTCCGTACCTTCTTGGTCAACCGCATGAACGGACATCAGACCAATGCCCATTTTGAGGGCGATGTCGAAGGCTTCCATGACACGAGAGGGCTCCGCAGTCGAAAAGCGAAACCGATCCTGCACCACGCGCAGCGTCCGCAGCAGCGGCGACAAGGTCGCGGATTTCTTTTTAGAGGCTTTGGCAGGTGCCGCGACCGCCGCGCTTGAGATTGCGCCTGCTTGCTGCGGGCTTTCATCCGCATGGACACGTGTATAGCCTTGCTGCTCTAAAAATCCAAGCACCTCTTCCTCGGTAAAGTTCAGAGGTACTTGAACCGGAAACGTTACCACCAGCCTTGGATCGCCCGCTTGTTCAGCGCGTGCTTTGACCGCGGCAAAAATAGACGCAGTACTGTCTCGGCAAACCGCCTGACCACAGCCACGGCACATGAGTTGTGCACCCCGCGCAAATAACAGCTTGAGGTGGTCATTGAGCTCGGTCATGGTGCCGACGGTGCTGCGTGAACTCCGAACCGGGTTGGTTTGATCAATCGCGATGGCAGGCAAAATACCTTCGATGCGATCGACAACCGGTTTATCCATGCGATCCAAAAACTGACGCGCATAGGGCGAAAAAGTCTCGACGTAGCGTCGCTGACCCTCGGCATAGAGCGTGTCAAACGCTAAAGAGCTTTTGCCCGAGCCGCTGACACCGGTGATCACGGTCAATTCGCCCGTGTTTAGGGTCAAGTCGAGGTTTTTTAGGTTGTTCTGGCGCGCGCCAGTAATGCGAATGGTTGGGTTCATGCCGTAATCATAGAGCCGCGGCCTGCAGACCGCATGGAAAACCAGACGAATATTCTGGACAGATATAGGTTAATATATGGAGCTTGATACCGGAGAATTACCATGGCTTCAGAAACAAAACGCACGCGCCGCAACACTCTTGAGCGCCGTTGCTTGGGCAAGGCCTTCAAGCGCCTGTTCGTCAACGCACCGAAAGGCGTGTTCAAAATGCTGGAAAAAGTCAAGAAAGCCTGAGTTTTTGGCATTCGAACTAAATATTTAGAATTAAGTATGGGGCTGCAAACTTAACGGTTTGCAGCCCTTTTACTTTTTCTGCCAAGTTTTGTGGTCTGTTTTCCTGTAAAAACGAGCTACGACAGTCCAAATCTTTTCATACATAAATAAAACCTGGAGATTAACGATGAGTGGCAATAAACGTTGGGTCAATCGCCCAGAGGGCTCTACTTGGGGTGATTTTGGTGAGGATGACCAACGCGGTCGCATCAATTTACTGACCTCTGAAAAGCTCAAGCAGGGTATCGCAGAGGTCAAAGAATTTCAGCCTTTCTGTCTGAGCCTGCCTTTGGATCTCCCCGGCGGTAACTTATTGAATCCTCGACGTTTTCCGCCCGTTATCCGTCCTACGCTGCGCGGCGATCGCCCCAACATGAATTACGGCCTGTTCCGCGATAACGACCAGCAAACAGACGTGATCAGCGATGACTTAGTCGTGATGCATCTCCAATACTCCACGCAATGGGACAGCTTGGCCCACGTAGGCTCCAGATTTGATGCAAACGGAGACGGAATCCCCGAGTCGGTCTATTACAACGGTTACCGCGCAGGCGAACACATCATCGGACCGACGGAGGCCAAGGATGCGGGCGTTCCTGGACCGGGCGAAAACAAATCTACCTCCAATGCGATCGCGCTGGGCATTCAAAATATGGCCGAGTCCTGCGTGCAAGGCCGCGGCGTGATGATTGATTTCCATGCGCACTTTGGCAATAAGCGGGAAATCATTGGTTATGACACCCTGATGCGCGTGATGGAACAGGACAAGGTCGTGGTTGAGCCCGGTGACATGGTGTGTTTACATACGGGCTTTGCGCAGTTGCTTATGGACATGAAAGGCGATCCTGATCTGCACACGCTAGAGAACAGCTGCGCAGCACTTGATGGGCGCGATCAAAAACTTCTCAAGTGGATTACCGACAGTCAGTTGGTGGTTTTGATGGCCGACAACTATGCGGTTGAAACGTATCCAGCGACTAACCACATCGGTTGTTGCGCGACACTACCTTTGCATGAGCACTGCTTGTTCAAACTCGGTGTGCACTTGGGTGAGATGTTCTATCTCACACCCTTGGCGCAATGGTTGCGTAAAAATGGTCGTAATCGCTTCTTGTTAACCGCACCTCCGTTGCGCTTGCCCGGTGCTGTGGGTTCGCCTGCCACGGCGGTCGCCACGGTTTAAATATCCACAAAGCCCCCCTATATCGCGATGGTGTCAGTTTGACGAAAGCTTGAATAAGCTTATGGTTGACGGAGTCATCGCGGGTGGGGCAATATGGTTCTGTTACTTCACCTATTAGGAGCGTGCCATGCGCCGTACCCTTATTGCTGCGGCACTTTCAGCCGCGATGCTGTTGCCCGGTCTGGGCTTTGCTAAAACGTTTAAATGGACGAGCCAAGGCGATATTCTGACGCTCGACCCTCACTCACAGAACGAAGGGCTGAACATCGCCGCCAACTTATGGGTCTACGATCCGCTGGTCAAATACAACGAAAAATATGAAGTCGTGCCTTCGCTGGCAACCTCGTGGGAGCGTATTAATCCCACTACGATGCGTTTCAAATTACGTCCAAATGTAAAGTTCCAAGACGGTACGCCGTTCACTGCGGATGACGTGGTGTTCTCGCTCAAGCGCGCGATGGCGCCTTCTTCGCAGTTCAAATCTTACGTTGCTGGCATCAGTGATGTGGTCGCCGTCGATCCCTTGACTGTAGATGTCATTACAGCAGGTCCTAACCCTGTGTTGCTGCGTCAGTTGCCTTCACTCGGCATCATGAGCAAGGCCTGGGCAGAAAAGAATAACGCGGCTTTGCCGCAGGACTTCAACAAAAAAGAAGAGAGCTTTTCAGCGCGTAATGCTATGGGTACCGGCCCATACCAACTCAAGTCACGCGAAGTCGATATTAAAACGGTCTATGTTGAAAACCCCAACTGGTGGGGTAAGCCGACAAAAACAGGCAACGTGACTGAAATTGTCTACACCCCGATTAAGCAAAACGCGACGCGCACTGCAGCCTTGTTGTCAGGCGAAGTCGATTTTGTATTGGATCCACCGGCACAAGACTTGGATCGCTTGCGCAAACAAGTCAACGTGTTGGACGGTAATGAATACCGCACCATTTACATCGCGATGGATGTCAAAAGTCCTGAGTTGAAGTACAGCAACGTCAAGGATAAAAATCCTCTTGCTGATGTGCGTGTACGCGAAGCCCTGTATCGCGCCATCGATATCGAGGCGATTAAAAAGTCCGTGATGCGTGGCATGTCCCTACCCACAGGTGCGATGATTTCACCACAGGTCAATGGCTATACGGATGCCTTGGGTAAGCGGGTACCTTATGATCCTGTCAAGGCCCGTGAGCTCCTCAAGCAAGCTGGCTACGACAACAACCTCGAGTTCACGATTGATTGCCCTAACAATCGCTACATCAACGACGAGGCGATTTGTCAGGCAGTCGTCGCGATGTGGGCCAAGATCGGTGTCAAAACCAAACTGAATGCGATGCCGCGTGCGACCTTCTTCCCGAAAGTGGCGAACGGCGATACCAGTATTTATCTGTTTGGCTGGGGCGTGCCAACCTTTGATGCGTTCTACACTCTTGAATCATTGATTCGCACCAAGGGTACCGGCGCGGCAGGGGCCTTTAACTACGGTGGTTACTCCAATCCTAAAGTGGATGCCTTAATCGATACGATCAAGACAGAGACCGATGATGCCAAGCGCACAGCCATGATTCAGGAAGCCCTGAGTATCCATGCCAAGGAGTTCGGTACGATTCCTTTGCATGACCAGATCATTCCCTGGGCCATGAAGAAAAACGTCAAGGTGATTCACCGTCCGGACAATCGTCCCGTGGTCGAGTGGATCCGCATCGATTAATCGATGGTTCCAAGGTGAGCTTCCATGCGGAGGCTCGCATTTTTGTGAGAATGCATGTTTGCTTTTATTATTCGCCGATTGCTTCAGGCCGTAGGCGTGATGCTGACCGTCGCACTGTTGGCTTTTATTTTGTTTCAGTATGTCGGCGACCCGGTCATGATTATGTTGGGTCAAGAAGGGACACCCGCCGAGCGTGAGCAGCTGCGTCGTGACTTGGGACTCAATGATCCGATCGTGGTGCAGTTCTATCATTTTTTAGCCAATGCCGTACAGGGTGATTTTGGTTTGTCGCTGCGGCAAGGGCAAAAAGTTTCCGTTCTCCTGCGTGACCGTCTACCCGCCACCTTAGAACTGTCAATCGCTGCTGCGCTGATTGCCTTGGTAGTAGGCGTGCCGCTGGGTGTGTACACAGCGCTCAAGCGAAACGGAAAATTATCGCAAGCCTTTTTAGCGTTTTCATTATTGGGTGTCTCGCTTCCCACATTTTTGATCGGCATCCTACTGATTTTGGTGTTCTCCGTGCAACTCGGTTGGTTACCAAGTTATGGTCGCGGTGACACCGTCAAGCTAGGCTGGTGGTCGACGGGGTTATTGACAGTGAGCGGTTGGAAGCACTTGATCCTGCCTGCAGTGACGCTCTCTTTATTTCAAGTTGCACTAGTCTTGCGTCTAGTGCGGTCTGAGATGCTCGAGGTCCTGCGTGCCGATTACATCAAGTTTGCGCGTGCGCGCGGTCTGACTAAACGTGCGATTCACTTTGGACACGCACTCAAAAATACGCTCGTCCCTGTCATCACCATTATGGGCTTGCAACTCGGCGGCATTATCGCGTTTGCGATTGTGACTGAAACGGTATTTCAGTGGCCGGGCATGGGCTTGCTCTTTATCCAAGCAGTCCAGTTCGCCGATATTCCGGTGATGGCGGCGTATTTATGTCTGATCTCCTTTATTTTTGTATTAATTAATTTGATTGTTGATTTGTTGTATTTCGCAGTCGATCCAAGACTGCGTGTGGGCCTCGGCAAGTCAGGAGGCGGCCACTGATGCGCGCCACTCTTGCAAAATTCTGGAACGGAGATCTCGCATGGTCGTGGCGACACACACCTGTGGCGATTGTCGCGACTTTTACGCTGCTCATCATGTTGATTGCAGCATTTGGTGCCGGATGGATCGCGCCACATAACCCCTTTGACTTAGCAACTATCGAGTTGCTGGACGCGCTCAAGCCCCCTGTGTGGGCGGACGACGGTACGACTAAATACTTATTGGGGACGGACAGTCAGGGTCGTGATTTACTTTCAGCCCTGATGTATGGCACCAAAGTGTCCCTACTGATTGGCTTGGCTGCGGTGGCCGGTGCGATGTTGTTGGGCGTAGTCCTTGGGCTGATCTCTGGTTATGCGGGGGGGCGCATTGATGCTTTGATCATGCGCGTAGCGGATGTTCAGCTATCCTTTCCGGCCATTCTGATTGCCTTGTTGATCGATGGTGTGGCGCGTGCTGTGGTTCCAGGTGACATGCATGAGGTGATCGCGTTTCCAGTCTTGGTGGGTGCGATTGCCTTGGCAGGGTGGCCGCAATATGCGCGAACCGTTCGGGGCTCGACCCTCGTCGAAAAAAATAGA
This sequence comes from Burkholderiaceae bacterium, assembly GCA_023653055.1. Classification (GTDB taxonomy): domain Bacteria; phylum Pseudomonadota; class Gammaproteobacteria; order Burkholderiales; family Burkholderiaceae_B; genus Zwartia. The sequence goes on from JAMNXR010000003.1 coordinate 66,052, forward strand.
GAGTACGTCCAAGCAGCACGCGTGATTGGTATTTCTTCTCCCGTCATTATGTTCAGACACGTGCTGCCCAATGTGCTCGGTCCCGTCCTCGTGCTGGCGACAGTCCATCTGGCGACCGCCATCATTACCGAAGCAACGCTGTCCTTTTTAGGGGTAGGTGTGCCGCCAACTTCGCCCTCGCTCGGCACACTGATCCGTATAGGCAATGATTTCTTGTTTTCCGGAGAGTGGTGGGTCACCATTTTCCCGGGCGCAGCCCTCGTGCTGTTGGTGTTGTCTGTCAACCTACTGGGGGATTGGCTGCGTGATGCCCTGAATCCCCGTTTGAGTTGAGGGCAGACATGTCAAATATTTTAGAAATTAAAAAACTCAGCGTCGAGTTTCCAACACGACACGGCACCTTAAAAGCCTTAAACGACGTCTCGTTTTCTATTGCGGCGGGTGAGGTGGTGGGCGTCGTAGGTGAATCAGGTGCAGGCAAGTCCCTGACCGGTGCCGCCATTATTGGTTTGCTCGAACCACCCGGACGTATTTCTGGTGGCGAAGTGCTGCTTGAAGGCCGACGCATCGACAACTTGTCGGACGATCAGATGCGACCGATTCGCGGTCGTGAGATCGGCGCGATTTTTCAAGATCCGCTGACCTCGCTCAATCCGCTTTACACGATTGGTCATCAGATTGCCGAGACAATCGTGACACACCTGCCCATGACATGGTCTCAGGCCCGTCAGCGCGCCATCGAGTTACTCGAGTCGACCGGTATTCCCGCGGCCCGCGAGCGTATCGATCACTATCCACACCAGTTTTCGGGTGGCATGCGTCAGCGTGTGGTGATTGCGTTGGCGTTAGCGGCACAGCCCAAGCTGATCGTCGCGGACGAGCCCACCACGGCACTCGATGTCTCGATTCAGGCGCAGATTATTGAGCTGATAAAAAAGATGTGCCGCGAACAAGGCACGGCTGTGATGCTCATCACACACGATATGGGTGTGATCGCCGAAACGGCTGATAGAGTGGTGGTGATGTATGCAGGACGCGTGGCTGAGATCGGCAAGGTACGCGATGTCATTCATTCGCCTCGTCATCCTTACACAGTGGGCCTGATGGGCTCAATCCCCTCGATTCATCATCACGTCGAACGCTTAGTACAAATCGATGGCTCGATGCCAAGACTCACGGCGATTCCCAATGGCTGTGCTTTTAATCCACGCTGCCCGCGTGTAATGGACCGTTGCCGCGAGGAGCGTCCTGAAATCATTCAGGTTGGTACATCGCAAGCGGCCTGTTGGTTACATGAAGCAAAGGAGGCGTCATGAGTACAGAGCGTCCTCTAGTCGAAGTGCACGATGCAGCACGTTGGTTTGATGTCTCAGCACCCTGGCTCGAGCGCATGCTATCCCGCAAGCCACGCAGTATTTTGCGCGCAGTCGATGGTGTGTCGTTTAGCATTCGCAAGGGCGAGACCTTGGCCTTGGTGGGGGAGTCCGGTTGTGGCAAGTCCACGATTGCGCGCATGCTGGTTGGGCTCTATCCGCTCACGCGCGGCACCATCACCTTTGATGGTCAGCCGATTTCGAATATGCAGGGGCGTTCAGGTCTGGCGCTGCGCAAACGCTTACAGATGATCTTCCAAGATCCCTATGCCAGTTTGAATCCACGTTGGCGTGTAGGACGGATCATTGCCGAGCCGATGCTGGCGCATACCGATATGACTGAACAAGAGCGGGATGCGCGTGTGGATGTATTGCTGACGCAAGTCGGTTTGCATCCTTCGGATCAATCACGTTTCCCGCATCAGTTTTCGGGTGGTCAAAGGCAGCGCATCTCGATTGCGCGCGCTCTTGCCGTCAATCCCGAGTTTCTCGTGTGTGATGAGCCAACCTCGGCGCTAGACGTTTCAGTCCAAGCACAGGTCCTCAATATCATGAAGGATTTACAGAAAAATCTTGGCCTGACCTATTTGTTTATTTCGCACAATCTGGCAGTCGTGCACCATGTGGCAGATCGGGTCGGCGTGATGTACCTCGGACGGATTGTTGAAATCGCAGATCGGGATACCTTGTTTGCCAATCCTCAGCATCCCTATACACGGATGCTGCTTTCAGCGATCCCCGATATGACGGGGCAGGGACGCAAGCGCACGCCTGTTGCGGGCGAGGTGCCAAACCCCTTGAACCCACCTTCTGGCTGCACTTTTCATCCACGTTGCCCTTTTGTGCGAGAGCGCTGCAAAACTGAGGCGCCTGCGACACAAAATTTTAAGGGCGTGGAAATTGCCTGCCATGGTGTGGCAGAAGGTTGGCCGATGCAGGTTTAATTGCCTCGGCCACACGGCAGGTGAAACTAGTTCGTCTTGATGTTGCGCACCTTGACGAGCTCGTTCCATTTCTTGATATCTGTTTCGATGTACTGTTGGAAATCTTTTGAACTCCCGCCGACAGGCTCCATGCCAATTGAGACAAAGCGCTCTTTCACATCGGGTTGAGCCAGGATCTCGTTGATCTCTTTGTTCAGGCGTGTCACGATATTAGCGGGCAGCTTTGCGGGGCCGACGAGACCGAACCAGGTGTACACGTCAGTATCTTTGAATCCTTGCTCACCAAGTGAGGGAACGTCTGGTAACAAAGCTGAGCGCTGTGAACCAAACACGGCAATCGCGCGCAACCGGTCGTTCTTGATAAAGGGCAGAGGTGCGACAATAGGATGCACGCCAGCCGTTAACTGGCCACCGACGAGGTCCGTCATCGCTGGCGCATCGCCCTTGTAGGGTACATGCGTCATGTTCGATTTAGCCAAATAGTTAAACAACTCAATCGCCAAATGAGGGCCTGTCCCATTGCCTGGACTAGAGACATTCACTGTCCCAGACTTGGCAGCGAGTGCAAGTAACTCTTTGGTGGTTTTGATTGGTGAGGCTGCCGGGACTAACAAGAAAAGTGGAGCACGGACCACTTGAATAATGGGCGTAAAGTCTTTGAGCGTATCGTATTGAAGTTGACCAAATAATGCAGGGTTAGTCGTGTGTGGTGCAGCGGCCATCAACAAGGTATAGCCATCCGGATCAGCCTTGGCAGTGAATGCAGAAGCAATACGTGTATTGGCGCCTGGCTTGTTTTCCACAACAACAGGTTGTTTGAGACGGATCGCAAGGCGTTCACCGATGACACGTGTGGCGATGTCATTTGAGCCACCTGCCGGAAAGGGCGAGATCAGTTTGATTGGCTTTGTGGGCCATTCTTGAGCGAGTGCCAAGCCTGTTGTACTAAGTGTTAAGCCAAGTGCGACTGCGATGCGGCTAATTATTTTCATGTCTACCTCCAGAGAGCTATTTAACTTGCTGAAAAAAAAGGAAATTACTTCATGATTCGTTTTGCTATGTTGAGCAAATGAATCTGACTCGTACCTTCATACAAACGAAATAACCGGACATCCCGATACAACATTTCAATCGGACCGCCAATATCTGCGCAATAGCCTGCTCCACCAAAAATTTGCACGACACGATCCGCCACGCGTCCGCACATTTCTGAGGCGTAGTACTTGCAGATCGAGGCTTGTGTAGTCACATCTTCACCGTTGTCACGTGCGCGAGCGGTCTCTAGCACCAGGCTGCGTGCCGCTGAAATTTCCACTTGGCATTCTGCGAGCATGGCTTGAACGAGCTGAAACTCCCCAATCGGTTTGCCAAATTGCTCTCGTTTTTTGACATGCGCCAGAGCCTCGTCGAGCAGACGTACTGCCGGACCGATACAGAGCGCAGCCAGATTGATGCGTTGTTTATTAAGGGTCTTCATGGCGGTCGCAAAGCCTTTGCCGGGGACTCCACCTACGATCTGCTGACCGCTCGCCAGAACATCCTCAAGGTAGACCTCCGAGACGGGCGAGCCTGACTGACCCATTTTTCGATGTTCTGCGCCTGTGCTTAAGCCAAGTGTTTGACGGGGAATTAAAAAGGCGCTGATGCCGCGGTGTGACAAGTCGTCCGGATCTGTTCTGGCAAAAACTGTAAATAGATCAGCGATTGGTGCATTTGTGATGTAACGCTTAGTGCCACTGATGCGCCACTGATGTGCGCCGTTAATCATCACTGAGGTCGCGGACGCCTTAAGGGATGTTGCGTCCGAGCCTGCCTCGGGTTCAGTCAGTGCGAGGCAGCCGGTGACTTCGCCGCTTGCCAGTTTTGGTAACCACTCTTGTTTTTGTTCGGGCGTGCCATCTTGAATGATGGATTCAGCGCCAATGCCGGTGTTAGTTCCAGCACGTGCTCGAAATGCGGTTGCAGCTTTGGACAGCTCTATATTGGCGAGAGCGAGCTCTTCCGTCGTCATGCCGGCGCCGCCGTACTCACAAGGAATACTCCAGCCAAAATAGCCGCGCTCGCGCATGATTTGCACAATATTGGCGGGAATTTCATTATCCTGCACCACTTGTGCTTCAGCGGGAATCGCAATATCTCGGACAAACTCTTTAATATCGTCCAGACGCTTTTGATTGGCTTGGGTGTCTTGAATCATGTCGATGTTCCGCTAGAGATCACAATTTTGCCGCTGTCGCGTTCGATATTGTGACGGGCTTCAAATAAATGAGGAATGATATTTTTAAGGAGCTCGGCCTTAGTGAGACGAGCAGTACTAATGGTGCAGTTCATGCCGATTTGCAAATGATCATCTGAGGCGATATTGAGCGGCACGGCAACTGCGAGCACGTTACGCTTCCAGTCACCTCGACTCAAGCAAAAGCCATTCTTGGCGTAAAACGTACGGTCTTTTTCAAAATAAGGGAGGTCAGCTGCGTATTGGGCAGAATCCTCTACTTTGAGTCGATTTAAAATGGAAGCACGCTGAGCGTCTGAGCTTGCAAATAATAAAGCTCGACCGAGCGCTGTTGTCAGTAAAGGCCGTGCACTTCCTATATCGGGCTTTAAAAAGTTGCCATGATCGATACGCAGTGCATCGATATATACCACCTCGAGTTTGCCAAGCATACCAAGATTGACAGTCCAGCCTGTTTGGCTCGCGAGCTTTTCAATGTGCGGTCGTGCTAGATGGCGAATCTCCATACTTGCCAGCATTGGGTAGCCGAGCATCAGCACGCCAGGTCCCAGACGATACTTTTGTAAACGGTCAATACGCGTGAGGTAGCCGAGTTGATCGAGCGTATAAGTCAGTCGTGAAACAGTGGCCTTGGGTAATCCTGTTTTGTCGCACAAATCACGATTACCCAACAGATAGTCCGAAGGCGTAAAGGCACGTAGTACCTGAAGCCCACGGCTCAAGTTGATTGCAAACTGACGATCTGTCTCCACGAGGTGGGGCGCCTGATTCATATTCGTATGTTGAGGGATTGTCGAAAGAGGAACAACCTAAATTTACTATCGTTTCGCTGTGCGGAACAGATGACCCATTTTGCAAGTATTCTGCTCAAATATCGCTATGCATACAGAAACTGACTTCGCAACGCCTCGCCCTCCCATGTTGGCAGGCATCAATATCCTGGATTTTTCGACGGTGCTTGCAGCGCCTTTTGCCGCAACACTTTGTGCGGATCTCGGTGCGCACGTCACAAAAATTGAATTACCGGACGGTTCTGATGCGTTGAGAGGGTTAGCGCCCACTACCCCCGAGCACGCGCTGTACTGGAAAGTTGTCAATCGCAACAAACAAGGCGTCACACTGGATGTGCGTCAACCTGAAGGCCGGGCTTTATTTCTCAAAGCGATCGCGCGAACTGATGTGTTGGTCGAAAACTTTCGTACTGGCACCCTGGACAAATGGGGCCTTGATTTAAAGACCTTGCATGCGGCGAACCCTAATCTCGTCGTGTTGCGCATCACGGGCTTTGGGCAAACAGGCCCCTATGCAAAGCGTCCTGGTTTCGCAAGGATATTTGAGGCGATGAGTGGTCTTACAAACTTAATCGGCACATCTCAGAGCGGTCCTCAACATCCAAATTTACCCATTGGGGATTTGATCACAGGCGTTTTTGGCGCATTCAGTATTGCTTCGGCCATGGCCTCATTGCGCGCACGACCAGATCAAGGCGGTTTTGAAATTGATTTATCCGCCACAGAGGCGATTTTTCGGTTGTTGGATCCGCTTGCGGTCGAACAAGAGGTGCTGGGTTACACACGGACCCATGTTGGTAACCGTGCCGATTACACCGCACCGTCGAATATGTATCGAAGCAAAGATCATATTTGGGTGACCTTAGTCGCCTCTTCTAGTGCGATCTTTAGCCGACTGTGTCACGCGATCGGTCATGTTGAGTGGTTATCTGATCCGCGTTTTGAAACCAACCCCGGACGATGTCGTCATGTGGAGGTGATTGACGAGGGGATTTCTCAATGGTTCGCCAATCACGCCTTCAGTGAAATTGAGCACATCTTGGGACAGGCTGAGGTGCCGTACACCAAAGTATTCAATATAAATGATGTGCTGGCGGATCCGCAGGTGCAATACCGAAAATCAGTGATGCGGATCGATGACCCTGACCTTGGGTCGATTCCTGCGCCTTGCGTGGTACCACGAGTGAGCGAGACTGCAGCAAAAACGCATCGCAGCGGCCCTTCTGTGGGTGAGCACAATGCAGACTTTTTTGCAGCACTTGGTTTATCTGCAAGCGAGGTTGCAGACTTAAAGTTAAAAGGTGCAATTTAGTGAATGGATGGCGGCTTTTTATTTAAGTCATTCGATAGATCGTCATCCTCGTCATCCTCCAGATCCTCGAGCAACTCAAGATCTGGATCGGGCAGCGCTTCATCGGTCAAGTCAAAAGGTAAGAGCTCAGCGAGCTCCATCGCATAGTCAAACTCATCGCCATTCTGATCGAGCCTGACAAACCGTGCCTCTGGATCATCCGTGATCTGAACCGCCCACAAATACTGACAATCATAGACCTCAGTGTCCAAATCCAGACCGCCCCGGTTGCCAACAAAACGTGCACCCGGCCCACCCATCTGGACATGTGTGGCTTTTTCGTCTGGCTTTTCATCTACGCCAAGCGGAATGGCAAAAATGACCCACTCCGCATCATCATCCATTCCGATTTCCGCCAAAACAGACTTGCCCATATAGGCACTCAGGCCGTCGGCAGTTTTGCCCAACATGGAAAGTTCTTCTTCGGTAAAGCGCAGGGCGTGGTCAGGTGTGGTCATAAGAAGTCTGTTTAAAGCCGTTCAGTCAGGTAAAAATTGATTTAGCCGTCATCATAGCGCCCTCCAAGCTCTACAATAGCGCATCGTCTTTTTATTCTTTGATGGACCTATGGCTCAATACGTATACACCATGCACCGCGTGGGCAAAATTGTCCCTCCCAAGCGCCAGATTCTGCGCGACATTTCTTTGTCGTTTTTCCCAGGTGCCAAGATCGGCGTGCTGGGACTGAATGGTTCGGGCAAGTCAACGTTGCTCAAGATCATGGCGGGCGTGGACAAGGAGATCGAAGGCGAAGCCGTTCCGATGCCCGGTCTGAATATTGGCTATCTCGAGCAAGAGCCCAAGCTCAATCCTGACCACACCGTGCGCCAAGCGGTCGAGGAGGGCATGGGACCGGTTGTCGCAGCGAAAAAGCGACTCGATGAGGTGTATGCCGCTTACGCCGAGCCGGAGGCTGATTTTGATGCGCTCGCCGCTGAACAAGCTGATTTAGAGGCCATTATTTCGGCTGCAGCCTCGAGCGGCTCTGACGATACAGAAACACAAATGGAAATCGCCGCCGATGCGCTGCGCTTGCCCCCTTGGGACGCCAACGTGGGCAAGCTCTCTGGTGGTGAAAAGCGTCGCGTCGCGTTGTGCCGCTTGTTGTTGTCCAAACCAGATATGTTGCTGCTAGATGAGCCCACCAACCACCTGGATGCCGAGAGCGTCGAATGGCTTGAGCAGTTTTTGGCCAAGTTCCCAGGTACTGTCGTAGGCGTGACCCACGACCGTTACTTTTTGGACAATGCCGCCGAGTGGATTCTCGAACTCGACCGCGGTCATGGCATCCCTTGGAAGGGCAACTATAGCTCCTGGCTCGAGCAAAAGAACGATCGACTCAAGCAAGAAGAGTCCAGCGAGTCGGCCCGTCAAAAAACCATCAAGAAAGAACTTGAGTGGGTACGCCAAAATGCCAAGGGCCGTCAGGCTAAAGCCAAGGCACGTATGACGCGTTTTGAGGAGCTCTCATCCCACGAATATCAAAAACGTAACGAAACCCAGGAGATTTTTATCCCTGTGGCAGAGCGCTTGGGTAACGAAGCGATTGAGTTTGTGAACGTCAACAAAGCGTTTGGTGACAAGCTCTTGATGGACAACGTGAGCTTCCGAGTTCCACCCGGTGCGATTGTCGGCATTATCGGTCCCAACGGCGCAGGTAAATCAACCCTTTTCCGCATGATCGCCGGTCAGGATAAGCCTGATAGCGGCGAGGTCAACATCGGTCAGACCGTCAAGATCGCCTTTGTTGATCAGTCCCGTGATGCATTGCCAGACGCCAAAACTGTATTCGATACGATTTCTGATGGCGCAGATCTTTTAACAGTAGGGCGATTCGAAATGCCCGCACGCGCCTACCTCGGTCGTTTCAACTTCAAAGGCGCCGATCAAGGAAAAATGGTCGGTCAGTTGTCCGGTGGTGAGCGTGGTCGCCTGCATTTGGCCAAAACACTCATTACAGGCGGCAACGTCCTGCTGCTTGACGAGCCTTCCAACGATCTGGACGTGGAAACCTTACGTGCTCTTGAGGATGCCTTGCTCGAGTTCGCAGGCTCGGTGATGGTGATCAGTCACGATCGCTGGTTCTTGGATCGGATTGCCACGCACATCCTTGCGTTCGAGGGTGATTCGCAACTGGTGTTCTTCGATGGCAACTATCAGGAATACGAAGCCGACAAGAAACGTCGTTTAGGCGAGGCAGGCGCAGCGCCCAAGCGGATTCGCTACAAGGCACTGCGTTAATCGATCAACGCTGGGGCATCTCGATTTTGACCTCAAGCACCTCAAGGCTGTCCTGTCGATCAAACTGGACCTTGATGTCCTCGGGGTTGATCTGAACATATTTCGAGATCACCGCCAGCAATTCCTTTTGGAGTGCAGGCAAATAATCCGGCGAGTTGTTGCCGCCACCCACACGCTCATGGGCCAAAATAATCTGTAAACGCTCTTTGGCGACGTTGGCGGAGGTTTTCTTCTGACCTAGCAAAAACGACAGAAAAGACATCATTTACCTCCGAACAAGCGCTTGAGCAGACCAGGCTTTTCGTAATCAACGAAACGCAAGGGCTTTTCCTCGCCAAGGTAGCGCGAGACGACATCGCGATACGCTTCGGAAACATCACTCTTTTCAATATGAATCGCTGGCAAGCCTTGGTTGGAGGCCTGCAACACCGACTCAGACTCAGGAATCACGCCGATCAATTTGATCCGCAAAATGTCCTCAATATCTTTGAGTGAAAGCATCTCACCGTCTTCGACTCGCTTGGGGTTGTAACGTGTCAGTAAGAGGTATTCTTTAATAGGCTCGTCAGCTTCGATGGCTCGACGTGATTTTGAGGCCAAAATGCCCAAAATACGGTCTGAGTCGCGCACGGAGGAGACCTCAGGATTTGTGACCACCAACGCATCATCGGCAAAGTAGGCGGCGAGCAAAGCACCCGTTTCGATACCGGCGGGAGAGTCACAGATGATGTATTCAAAACCCATTTCTTTCAGGTCGTTAATGACCTTGCCAACGCCCTCAAGCGACAGCGCATCTTTGTCGCGTGTCTGCGAGGCTGGCAATATAAATAGGTTTTCGAGATTTTTGTCCTTGATGAGCGCTTGATTGAGGGTGGCTTCACCTTGAATCACGTTCACAAAGTCGTACACCACGCGGCGCTCGCAACCCATAATGAGGTCGAGATTACGCAGGCCGACGTCAAAGTCGATCACGGCTGTTTTGTGGCCACGCATGGCCAAACCGGAAGAAAAGCTGGCGCTCGTGGTGGTCTTGCCTACGCCACCCTTGCCTGAAGTCACCACCACAATACGAGTCATGACGCGAGAACCTTTAAATAGAAATGTTAATTTTACTGCCCAAGGGCATTAATATGAAGTGCATCTTTTTCTAGTTGGATCGCAACAGGTTTTTGATGCAGTTCGGCTGATAATTTAGTGTCGACGACGCGATAAATACCGGCGATTGCGACGAGCTCGGCATCAAAGCCTGTCGTAAAAATACGTGCGGCGACATCTCCACGGGCGCCCGCCATCGCTTTACCACGCAGCGGGCCGTAGATATGAATGTTGCCGTCAGCGATGACTTCTGCGCCGCGACTGACCACGCCCATCACAATCAAGTCGCTGTTACGTGCATACACGCGTTGACCAGAGCGCAGAGGACCTTTGATCACCATGGTGGGCGCGGCCGACGCAGCAGTGGCTGACACGGTATCGACATGCTGAGAGGCGGCTTCGTTTGATGGGGCAGCGCTGGTGTTCGCGTGTGCAGCAGGTGCGTCGGTGCTGTTTTCTTGAGACGCGGCAGGGGTCGGTAAGCTTGCGGTGACTGGTTCCGCGACAGAGGCTGCCGTTTGCGTATCCGACGCGTGACGCGCGGGCGCCGCAGACAGATCGACAGACGTCAGGCCATAGGCTTGAGCCTGAGTCAAATTGTCGCCCTGAGCGACTACACCAATCACAGGCAGTTTGTGCTTTTTAAATGCCTCAATCAGCGGCGCCCAGTCAATTAAGTCTTCCACGCGCGACGCATCAATCACGACAGGTTCGTTTTCAAAAAAAGCACCGGCATCTGCCATGCGTTTTTTAAGCGCTTGGATCAGTGCTTTGGTGTCGGCATGCTGAAGCACCACACGTATGGCGTAAAGTGTGGCGCTTTTAAATTCTAGAGGAGAGAGTTCGGTTGTCATTGCTTGGGATCATACCTTACCTAGATCAGCGAGGAAACGTCCCAAGAATGATCGAGCGCATCTTAAAAACAACCAAGATTTAAGGTTGAAAATTGCTTAAGGCTCGTTCAGTGAGGCTTTGGCAGCCTCTTGGGGCGTTAAACCCTCATAAAACTGATCGGTAAACAACTCGGCGTGTTCTTCAATGTAGCCTTGCGCTTCGCGCAGACTTGCCCCAGCTGCCACTAAGTATTCCTCGACCTCGGTGCACCATTGGATTAAGGCCAAGGTGTCTGCATCAATCTCTTCTTTTTTTGCCATGAATAGGCCGCCCTTGTTGATCGTTAAGTTACTTAGACAATTGTTGTCGATGCTGACAGCGTGCTTGATTCGCCCTCGCTGCTTTACGTTATGCGCTTGCAATTTAAGGTTAGACTCATTACGATTTTGCAGCAACTCGCTGGGAATTGTATTTTTTGATCAAACAAGTCACTGAATATCTAATATGTTTCAAAAAATAAAAATTATCGGCGTCGCCATTGGAATTATATTTTTTTTGCTGAGTTTGCTTTCAGCTTTACAGTTTTTTCGATTTCAACAGCTCTTGTTCGATATTACCCAAGCAAGAGTCGAGGTACCTGCGGACGCACTCAAACGCGATATCGAACGCAGCATAGCATCCGGTATTGCGGTGCACACTAATGCGCAAGTGCCCCTGATGCTTGACAGCGTCATACAAAATAATCCGATTGTGTTGTCAATTGAGCTTGCAGGCTTAGGTTCACGTGATCGCGAAATACTGTGGTCGTCTGGCAAGACCCCATCCTCATCCCAAGCTGCTGGCCGAGTTGGCGCCTCGAGCCGAAGTGCACCTTCGTCTCTAAAACCAGGAGAAACCCCCGTGTTTGTGCAGCAATGGCCGATCGTTGATTCGCTTGGATTGACCGTTGCGCAGCTAGTGGTCGTATCCGATAAGTCTGAGGCGCTTAACATCGTCGCTAAAGCGCGAGACGAAATCCTGACTTTAGCGATAACGTTATGTCTTGCTTCCCTTGCGCTATTGGCACCGATTCTTTATTTCTTGCTCGTGAGATTGGATAGGATTGTATTGACAGCAAAATCAATCATGCTAGGCACGACGGTGGATAAGCATGTTGTTTTAAACAGCGAAATCTGTCAACTCGCGCAAAATGCTCAGGATAATAAAAACGCATCACGGACGATGACACGCGAGGCGACGCCATCATGAGTGAAACCATAAAAAAAAGCGTTGAACGAAAACTAACGATTTACACCTATTTAGTACTTTCGATCATTGGTCTTGGCGCGGCTTTGCTACTGACCTTTTCGATGTTGAGTAGTTTCAAAGACACGCTAACACCCCAAGTTTTATTAAAAAGCAATGTCGTAGCCAAATCAGTCCAAGCGACCATTGCTGATGCGCTCAAGCTTGGTATCCCTTTTGATTCTCTCGTCGGTGTCGAAGACTATTTATCCGATGTCTTAGCCGACAATCCAGAGATAGATTTTATTCAAATCAAAAACCAGCAAGGCCGCCAATACGTCAAATATCGTGGTGCCAGTTCTGCGGGGCAATCGAACCAAAATATCATTGAAGAAACTTTAAAGCACGACACCTTACCTACGATTACTGTTGGGCTACGTAAATCTTACGTCAATGAAAAACTACAAACGATGGTCGGTGATGCCGTCATTGTCTCATTCGTGGCCTTTACTGTCGGGCTGGAGATTGTTCTCTTTTTTGTGGTGCTTTGGATTTTTAGACCCTTAGGCACGTGGGTCCAAATGATCGAGGGTCTAAAAACAGGCCCAACCCAAAAAAATCTCCCTTCCGCTATTTCTGGACCCTTCGCAGAACTCATCGCACTGACTTCTAAATCCCTCCATTCGCTGACAAGTTCCGCTCGAAAAGTGACAGCTGTGATTAAGGGCAATGATTGGTATGAGCCCAAAGCATACGACTTACGTTTAGTGCTGTTTTTGTTTGTTTTTTCAGAAGAACTACTTAGATCCTTTATGCCAATTTATGTAAAGGATATCGCGCTGACAAACACCTTGATTGCGGTAGATATTGATATTGCGCTACCCATCATGTCCTATATGCTCTTTGCTGGACTTGGCACTTTGTTTGGAGGTGGATTAGTCGAGCGACTTGGCATCCGAAACGCCTTCAAGTGGAGTGTATTGCTCTCAACTATTGGTTTAGGGGGGTTGGCTTTTGCAACGACAGTTGCTGAGGTCGTGATCTTGCGTTCTTTATGCGCGGTCGGTTACGCAGTGGCGACCGTTGCTTGTCAAGTTTTTATGACACAAACGGCAAAAACCGAAGCTGAGAGAACCCGTGGGCTCGGTACGTTTGTTGCCGCGGTGACCGCGGCTTCTTTATCCGCAGCGCCTATTGGTGCGGTGATTGCTCAGCTCTTAGGTCTTAACGCCGCAATGCTTTTTGCGGCAGTGTTGGCAGCGTTGTCGTGGTTCTTTTTCACCGGCATCACGATCCCCGCGTTCGCAACCAATCACCCATCCTCAGTAGCTAGCACGTCGCTCGGTCAGAGTTTTTCGGCGCTGCTCAAGAATCATAAAACGTGCATTATCTTAATCAGTAACGCTTTATCTGGAAAGTTGATGCTTGCTGGACTGATGTTCTATCTGACGCCTCTGCTGCTGCTTGGGTTTAATTTCTCACAAGTGAGTATTGGTCAGTTTTTTATGTTGTATTACGTGCCACTCGCCTTGGGTAACTCGCTGTTGGCGCGATTCACGCCTTCGCCCAAGGCAAAGACACCTATCATGGTAGTGGGGTCGCTTCTATCAGGCGCCGGCGTTTTGCTGCTGTTTTGGTTTAACACACCGTACGCCTTGGCCATTGCCATTGTCTGTTTAGGTGTAGGACAAAGCGCCGTGTTAGCCCTTGCGCCAGCGCTACTTTTGTCGATTACACGCGCCGAGTTGCCGGAGGTCGCGACTTCGCACACGCTATCTCTAGTCCGCACCTTTGATCGCATTGGCGGAATTCTCGGTGCAGCGCTTGCCGCGTTTTTTTCACTGCTTGTTGATTACCGAGAAGCCACAGTCGGCATAGGGATCGTTGCGCTTATATTAGGACTTGGCAATTTGGGACTCGTTCTACGCTCCAAGCGTGTCCAATAGGTTTTTTATAAAAAATGGCTATTTTGAAACTTCGTCATCCCTTCGTTTTCGCTTTTGTGGGCATCCTTTTGTTTGCTTGGGCAACGCATGCGCTCGCCGATGCCAGTAAACCCTTCCGTATCACGATGGTAGTGTTTCGAGGTTGCGAAGAGGCGTGCGAAGGTTTCAAAAACTATTGGGCCACTCGCAAAATACCTGTTGAAATCGAAGTGCTGGACGCCAAAACAGACGCTAAACGCATCCCTGAGTTCGTCAAGCACGTAAAAGCGACTAAACCCGATCTTTTAGTGACCTGGGGTACCACCGTCAGTTTGCAGATGCTAGGAACGGTCGATAACGTTGATCCAGCCAAGCACGTCACTGACATCCCCTCTCTTTTTATGATTGTGTCCAGTCCAGAAGGCTCTAATCTTATCAAAAGCGTCAACGCGCCACGTCGTAACGTCACCGGAACACTCTACATTGTGCCTGTTGCGACTCAACTAAGTACCGCGCGACTTTACATGCCCTTTAAACGCGTTGGTTACATTACAAATACAACTGAAGATAATTCAAAGAGCGTGCAGCAAGAGCTTGAGCAGGCACAAGTCGATTTTAACTTTGAGCTGTTTGCCGTGAATGTTCCGCTTAATGCGGCGGGCAAACCCGATCCGTCAAGTCTGCCTCAGTTGATCGAAGAGCTAGACAAAAAAAAGATAGATTTGTTCTACTTTGCACCAGACACTTTTTTACTGCTTAACCGAGATGTAGTGACCAAAGAAGCGGTCAAAAGAAAAATACCTGTGCTGGCCGTGTCAGAAGCGATCGTACGAGAATCAGATGCTTTATTTGGTGTGGTCAATCGTTATTCCACGGTCGGGCAACTGACGGCTTCTAAGGCTGAAATGATTTTAGTTAAAAAGATCGAGCCTCAAAACATTCCCGTTGTTGCCCCTCCCGGCTTTGCTTTGATCGTCAATATGAGCATCGCCAAAGAGCTGCAAAAGTACCCACCGCTGCGTGTCGTAAAAATTGCCGAGACGGTCAAGTAGTAAAGTCACCAATCGTGTGCTCTAAGCGTTCAGAAAACGCCAATACCGTCTTATCAATCCCATCTGTACTGATCTGATGCGTGAGCTGTTCAAGTGCTTGAGGTGAAAGCGCTTGGGACAGCTGGCGTGCTAACGCCTCTGGTACAAATTGTTGAATAAAATCGCTATAAACATTAAAAGCCACAAGGTCGACGCCTAAGGTTTTTAAACGTGCAAACGCGGCTTCATCAGGCAAGCGAAAGTAACGAAAGAGCGTTTCGTCCTGTACCTTTAGTTGCGGCTTTTCTCCACGCGCTAGGTTATTCAGTAATTCTACAAGGCTGGTGAGACCGAGCGTATAGAGCTGTGCGATGTGTCCAAATATCGATCGCTCAGCATTAAACGGCAAGTACGAAACGGAATAGATCGCACCAGTGTCAATCCCTTCGTCCACCTGATGCAGCGTACAGCCCAACTGTTTGTCTGCATTGAGTACGCCTCTAAGGGGAGCGTACAGGCCTGCGTAGCCTGGCAGAGCGCCTGGGTGAATATTGAAAATGCCCAAGGGTGGAATCTTTTCAATATTTTTCTTAAAAATAAGGCTAAAGCGTGCTGATACGATGATGTCGGGAGCCCAGTCGCGAATCATCGCTTCAGCGTCTGCGTCATTGATACGATATATGGTGTCGATCTCCACCTGATAGCGCTGACGGCATCCCTCAAATGTCAGCAGTGTGCCAGCGGCAGTTTGCTGATCGATCAAAGGAAATAAGGCGCGCAGGGGGAGGTCGCGCTCAAGGAACTTCTCTTCAACGAGCGCTTGCACCGAGTTTTCTTCGGTCCGCGTTTTATCCGACAACAACACCTTGACCTGATGTTCACCAAGACGAGGGAGAATCCAATTCAGAATGGATGCGCCAAACACATCATTTTTAGTGCAAAAAAGGATTCTCATAAAAGGATTATCAGCACGTTAGAAAATTGCGCACTATTATTCGGGTTGGTCGGTGGAGCGAACATGCATCAAGCAGAAACCGTGCTCGCCCAAGTATCTTTGAGGGTCGTGACCCGATTAAAAACTGGGAGCTTAGCTGTTGAGTATTGCGCATCAATGACAAAATAGCCCAAACGCTCAAATTGCGACACCACGCCAGTGTCAAGGGACGTGCCTGGCTCAAGCCACGCTTGCACGACATGAACAGAAAGTGGGTTGAGATAGTCCAAAAACTCACGATCGCCCGCATCGGGGAAAGGCTCAGTAAATAAACGGTCATACAAGCGTATCTCAGCCGGCATCGCTGTCGCACAACTGATCCAGGTGACGTTGCCTTTAACCTTGACAGAGTCAGAGCCGGGGGTGCCGCTCTTGGTCTCGGGGTTGTATTCGGCGTGCACCTCAATGATGTTGCCTTGTTCGTCTTTGACGCAGCCTGTGCAAGTCACCACATAGCCGTACTTCAATCTGACTGAATTACCTGGAAACAATCTAAAGTACTTTTTGGGCGGCACCTCAGCAAAGTCCTCGCGCTCGATCCAAACTTCGCGGGTGAGCGGAAACGCGCGTTGGCCTGCCGCGGGATCGTGCGGATTGCGCGGTGCATGACAGATTTCTGTATGGCCTTGGGGAAAATTTGTGATCACGAGTTTGACGGGATCCAAAATCGCAACAGAACGAGGCGCCAAGGGATCTTGCACTTCGCGTAAGGCCTGATCCAGCAAACTGTAGTCGATCCGTGAGTTGGATTTGGATACGCCCGTGCGTTCGCAAAAAAGTCTGAGCGCCGCTGCGGTATAGCCGCGCCTGCGTAAACCCGCGAGCGTAGGCATACGAGGATCGTCCCAGCCACTCACGTGACCTTCTTTAACAAGCTGCAATAGTTTGCGTTTGCTTGTGACGATATAGCTCACATTCAGACGTGCAAACTCGTATTGATGCGGCAGTGGCAAAGAAAACTTGCCTAATTCCTGCAGGCGAGTGAGTGTCCAGTCGTAAAACGGGCGCTGGTCTTCAAACTCAAGCGTGCAAATACTGTGCGTAATGCCCTCGAGCGCATCCTCAATCGGATGGGCAAAGGCATACATGGGATAAATGCACCACTGCGACCCTGTACGGTGATGGGCAGCGTGACGGATGCGATAAAGTACGGGGTCACGCAAGTTGATATTGGGCGAGGCCATATCAATACGTGCGCGCAGCGCCATGCTGCCGTCCGGATGTTTACCGTCGCGCATTTCGCGCAGCAGGCGCAGAGAGTCTGCGGCTGAGCGGTCACGGCAAGGCGAGTTTTGACCGGGTTCGGTCAGTGTGCCGCGCATCGCGCGCATTTCCTCAGGACTTTGCTTGTCCACGTAGGCGTGACCGGCCTCGATCAGCGCTTCTGCAAACGCATACATCTCACCAAAATAACTGCTGGCAAAATAAAGGTGTTCCTTGCCATCGACTTTCCAGTCGAATCCCAGCCATTTGACGGCGTCAATAATGGCGTCCACGTATTCTTGTTCCTCTTTTTCCGGATTCGTGTCATCAAAACGCAGGTGACAAATGCCACCAAAGTCGCGTGCCAATCCGAAGTTCAGGCAGATGCTCTTGGCATGGCCGATGTGCAGGTAGCCGTTTGGCTCGGGGGGAAAGCGCGTCCGAATCCGCGCCGAGTCAAGCGCGCCAGATGCCTGCACTTGTGCATCACCGGGGTGGCCCGCCCATCGTTTGCCGGCAAATCGCTGAGCAGCGAGATCGGACTCAATAATGTTGCGCAGAAAATTAGTCGTAACGGGAGCGTTGGTTTCAGAGGTCATACAAGGTTTTTTGGGGCAGCCAAGTCAAGCAATAAGGTCATATTTTGCCATGAGGCGCAGGACATGGCCTGCAGTCATCATAAATACCCACAATTTGTTCCTCTACAATCCCACTATGTTGTTGAAAAAACCCACCTATGCGTAAGCCAAGCGCTTCCGCGGCCGACTTGCCCTCCCGAGATGCCTCATCGCTTAGCGCCAATCATTTGGCGGCTTCCGAGGTGTTGGCGAGGGTCTTTGGCTACGAATCGTTTCGCGGCGACCAGCACGCCATCGTGGAACACGTCATCAACGGGGGGGACGCCCTGGTACTCATGCCGACTGGCGGCGGCAAATCCCTTTGCTATCAAGTACCTGCACTTGTTCGGCCTGGCACCGGGATTGTGATTTCCCCTTTGATTGCACTGATGCAAGACCAGGTGGATGCCCTCACCGAGCTTGGCGTCCGTGCGGCATTTCTCAACTCTACGCAAGACTGGCAAGACACCAAAGATGTTGAGCAAGCATTCCTAAACGGCGAGCTCGACCTGCTGTATGTGGCGCCCGAGCGCTTGTTGACCGAACGGTGTACCCAGCTTTTAGAGCGGGGGAACATCGCGTTGTTTGCCATTGATGAGGCCCATTGCGTCTCCCAGTGGGGGCACGATTTTCGCCCGGAGTATTTAGGGCTTTCTGTCTTACATGAACGCTGGCCCAACGTGCCCCGTATCGCGCTGACCGCGACCGCCACGGATGTCACGCGGCGCGAAATCGCCAGCCGCCTCTCGCTTGATGACGCACAGCATTTTGTCGCAAGCTTTGATCGCCCCAATATTCGTTACAACATTGTTGAAAAGCAAGACGTTCGCAAGCAGCTTTTACAGTTACTCAGGCAAGAGCACAAAGGCGATGCTGGGATTATTTATTGTCTGTCCCGCAACAAGGTCGATGATACGGCCGAATTTCTGTGTGCGCAGGGCATCGAAGCCTTGCCTTATCACGCTGGCTTGGGTACGCAGGTTAGGGCACACAATCAGTCGAGATTTCTCCGCGAAGACGGTATCGTGATGGTGGCGACGATTGCGTTTGGTATGGGCATTGACAAACCCGATGTGCGGTTTGTCGCGCACATCGATATGCCAAAGTCCATTGAGGGCTACTACCAAGAAACAGGGCGCGCAGGTCGAGATGGCTTACCTGCCACAGCATGGTTAGCCTACGGTTTACAAGATGTCGTGCAACAACGTCGCATGATCGACGAGTCGGCAGGCGATGATGCGTTCAGGCGTCGCCTCGCCGCACAACTCGATGCCATGCTAGCGCTGTGCGAGGCCATTGCTTGCCGACGCCAGCGTTTGTTACAGTATTTTGGCCAACGCATCGCACCTTGCGGGAACTGTGACAATTGTTTGCAGCCCCCTGTGGCTTGGGATGGAACAGTCGCGGCACAGAAAATGCTGTCAGCGATTTATCGCCTGATGAAAGAACGCGGGCAACGTTACGGTGCAGGGCATTTGATCGATATCCTGCGAGGCAAATCGACCCCGCGTGTCTTAGAAAATGAACATCAAAAACTGACGGTTTTTGGTGTGGGTCTGGATCTGACAGAACAGGCTTGGCGAAGCGTACTGAGGCAGCTGCTGGCGCATGGTCTGCTGGTAGTCGATCAAGAGGGCTACGGCACCCTCGCCTTAACCGAAGAAAGTCGCACCGTTTTAAAGGGCGAACGTACGTTGATGCTGCGACGAGAAGCCGAGCGTTCAGCCAAAGCGACCACGCCAAAGTCTAAAGCGGCACTGCCCGATTTGCCCTCAGGTGCACAGCGGATCTTTGAAGCCTTGCGCCAATGGCGTTCTGAAATCGCCCGCAGTCATGGCGTACCCGCCTATGTCATTTTTCATGATGCGACCTTGCGTGAAATCGCAATGGCGAGGCCCGACAGTCTTGAGGACTTGGGCCATCTTAATGGCGTGGGTGTAAAAAAGCTCGAGTCTTATGGAGAGTCGATCCTGACATGCATTGCTGAGTGTGCCGAGCGCTAGATTCCGCGCTGGCAATAGTGCAGGCCAGATCTAAGTAAATAACGGACCGTCTGAGCCCTGCACCTTTGGGGGCGTCAAGCCGAGATGTTTCCAGGTGGTTTGCGTTGCCATCCGCCCACGAGGTGTACGCTGCAGGTAACCGTGCTGAATCAAATAGGGCTCGATCACATCTTCGATGGTGTCACGCTCTTCGCCAATCGCAGCGGCCAAGCTGTCGACGCCTACCGGACCGCCATCAAATTTGTGCACAATGGCTTCGAGTAATTTGCGATCCATCAGGTCCAGACCTTGTGGGTCGACTTCTAGCATCGCCAACGCCGCATTTGCGACGGTTGCATCAATCGTCCCTTTTGCCTTGACTTGCGCATAGTCGCGTACACGACGTAATAATCTATTGGCAATGCGAGGTGTGCCGCGTGAACGGCGCGCGACTTCCGCCGCACCATCCGGGGTAATAGGCACTTGCAAAAGTCCCGCACTGCGCGTGGCAATCCGGGTGAGCTCTTCGGGTGTATAAAACTCCAGACGCGACACAATGCCAAAGCGATCCCGCAGTGGGTTGGTCAGCATGCCGGCACGCGTCGTCGCGCCCACCAACGTAAAGGGCTGAAGATCTAGCTTGACGCTGCGTGCGGCAGGACCCTCACCAATCAGGATATCAATCTGAAAGTCTTCAAGCGCAGGATACAAAATCTCTTCAACCACAGGCGACAGGCGATGGATCTCATCGATGAACAACACATCGTTACGTTCGAGATTGGTGAGTAAGGCCGCGAGGTCACCCGGGCGCTCAAGCACCGGACCTGAAGTCTGGCGCATATTGACCCCCATCTCGTGCGCAATAATGTGTGCAAGCGTTGTTTTTCCCAATCCAGGTGGCCCAAACAACAACACATGGTCAAGCGATTCCTGGCGATGACGCGCCGCAGCGATGAAGATCTCTAACTGTTCGCGCACGCGCTGTTGGCCGACATACTCTTGGAGGGCACGGGGGCGAAGCGCCCGCTCAATGGTCTCCTCATTTGGCGTCGTGGCCTGAGGCGTCACCAGACGCGAGGCCTCGGTGCGGGAACTAAGGGAATCTGACTGAATCGCCATGGGTGTAAAAATTAATCCAATAGAGGTAAAAACGCACAATGGTGCCCGGACAATCGTACACTATCCTTCATTCAAGATCTGATAATGAGAGGAAAGCAATGTCTATCGTGTTGCCAACATATGAAGATGTGGTTCGGGCGTCCGAGACCTTAAAAGGGGTCGCCCATCGTACGCCTGTGATGACTTCGGCAACAGCCGACCGGATGACAGGTGCACAGGTGTTCTTTAAGTGCGACAATTTTCAACGTACAGGCGCTTTTAAGTTTCGCGGTGCGTACAACTCAATTGCTAACCTATCGCCCGAACAACGTCGTGCAGGTGTGCTGACGTTTTCCTCTGGCAACCATGCACAGGCGATCGCTTTAGCGGGCAAGTTGCTGGGCGTGGCCACCACGATCATCATGCCGCATGATGCACCCGCCGCTAAAAAAGCCGCGACCCAAGGGTATGGCGCGACGGTAGTCAGTTACGACCGCTACAAAGAAAGTCGTGACGATATTGCCCGTGAGATGCAGAAAAAGACGGGTATGGCGCTGATTCCTCCTTATGACCACTTCCACGTCATCGCGGGGCAGGGGACTGCCGCCAAAGAGCTCATCGAAGATGTTGGCGATCTCGATTATTTGCTGGTGTGTTTGGGCGGTGGCGGTCTGCTTTCCGGAAGCGCTTTATCGGCTGGTGCGCTGAGCCCCGCATGCAAGGTCTACGGCGTTGAACCTGAGGCCGGCAACGACGGTCAGCAGTCATTTCGCAAAGGCGAGGTCGTACATATTGATCCACCCCGCTCCATCGCAGATGGGGCACTCACACTTTATCTGGGGCAGTTGACGTTTGGCGTGATTAAACAGCGCGTGACCGACATTTTGACCGTGACAGATCCTCAGTTGCTCGACACCATGCGTTTCTTTGCTGAGCGCATGAAAATGGTGGTCGAGCCTACGGGCTGTTTGGGAGCGGCCGCCCTATTGCACGGTGTCCTGCCGGTCGAAAAGGACGCGCGCGTAGGCGTGATTATTAGTGGTGGTAATGTAGACTTGCAGGCCTATGCGGGCTTTTTGACGCAAGTCTAAGTTTTTTGGAGTGAGCGATGCGTATTTTGGTGATTGGTGGTGCAGGTTTTCTGGGCCGACAAATCGTCGGTCGCCTAGTGGCTCAAGGGCACGTCGTGCATGTGCCGACCAGACAATTTCAACACGGTCGTGCACTGCTCGTGCATCCCACGGTGACGGTCATGCAAGCCGATATTCATGATGATGTCGATCTCAATCGTCTGGTGGCCGGCTGTGATGTGGTGATGAACCTCGTCGGGATTTTGCATAGTCGCGCGGGACAACCCTATGGTCCAGATTTTGATCGGGCCCATGTACAGTTGCCCAAGCGCATTGCGCACGCATGTTTGACGCACGGTACCAAGCGATTGATCCATGTCAGTGCGCTCGGTGCAAATGCACAGGCTCCCAGCGGTTATTTGCGCTCCAAGGCGGCGGGGGAGCAGGTCATCCATGCTGCCTACAGTGCTGCAAAGAATGACGGTTTCACCATCTTTAGACCCTCAGTTGTCTTTGGCCCTGAGGATAAATTTATGAATATGTTTGCACAGCTCGCACGGTTTTTCCCCGTGTTACCGATCGCGGGTGCAAAAGCCAAGATGCAACCTGTCTATGTGATGGATGTTGCCGAAGCCATTCTCAATTCAATGTCTCAGCCGTGGGCATGTGGCCAAACCTTTGAGCTCGCCGGTCCGCGTGTGTACACGCTAGGAGAGTTAGTCGAACTCGCCACACTGTGGAGTGGTCACCCTCGGCCAGTGCTACCCTTGCCGCTTTCAATTGGCCGGATGCAAGCGTTCTTCTTTGAATGTTTGCCCGGTGAGCCCTTGATGTCGCGTGACAATCTTGCTTCATTGACCGTAGATAATATTAGTCACGCACCTATCAACCCCTTGCTCGGGATTGTGCCAACCGCGCTCGAGTCGATTGCCCCCGTTTATTTAAAACCTGCTGCGTGAGCTCTTCCATCATGACAACGACAAAAAAAGGTCAGGCCCTCATTATTAAAGATTCGCGGATTTTGATCGCGGGTGCAGCAAGCCTGGTCGGCTCGCACACTGCTGATCTTTTGCTCAAAGAAGGCGCCCGCGAAGTGCTATTGCTGGATAATTTTTCTTTCGGTTCGATGGAAGCGATTGCGCATCTTCAGAACGACCCCCGTATCAAAATCGTGCGTGCGGACTTGATGCGCCTGCCCGACCTATTGATGGCGACTGAGGGTGTGGATGGTGTCATTCACCTCGCGGCGTATATGACCTTGGGCTTTTCACAAACGCCTTGGCAAGCTGTGGATGTCAATATCCGTGGCGCGCAAAACATGCTCGAAGCCTGTCGCGTCAATAAGGTCAAGAAAATCATCTTCGCCTCTTCGAACGCGGTCTATGGTTATGGTCCGGGGATTAAGGGTGCGCTCGCTGAGGAAATTCCTTTTCACTCGGTCGGTGCGCCCCCAGCAGCGATTTTGTACGGCGCCTCAAAAATCATGGGCGAGCAGCTGTGCCGCCATTACCACCAGGCCTTTGGTCAGGACTACGTCGTGTTGCGTTACTCGACTGTTTACGGAGAGCGTCAACATTATCGTGCCGCCAATTCGCTCTACATCATGGAAACCTATGATCGTGTGCGCAAGGGTGAGGCGCCGATCTTGCCCGGTGACGGCAAAGATACAAAACATTTTGTGCACGTCTCCGATGTCGCACGCGCCAACGTTGCAGCACTCCAAAGCACCGCAACTGATGTTGCGGTAAACGTGTCAGGTCCTGCGCCGATTACGACGGGTGAGCTGGTCAATTTAGTTCTGGAATTTTGTAAAAGCGACCTCAAGCCTGAGGTGCGCCCTGATCCCCCAGGTAAGGTGCGTTTGACCTCTGGTGGCGCTTTTCATATTCCGCACGATAAGGCGGGTGACGTGATTGGCTGGAAACCTATCGTAGAAATGCGTGAAGGCGTGACGCGGTTGTTGTCTTGGCGTGAATCTCAAGTTTAAACCTGAGTGGTGATAATTAAATGAAAAAAACATTGCATCGATTGCTCATCAATGCGCTGTGTTTAATGGGCGTCTCTTTTTCAGGCGCGACCTTGGCACAGAGTTTTCCCGACAAGGCTGTGACGCTTGTTGTTCCCTATCCTGCGGGGGGGGCGACGGATGTGATTGGCCGTATGGTGGCTGAAAAATTGCCGGCGCAATGGAAGCAACAAGTCGTCGTGACCAACAGGCCTGGTGCGGGAACAACCGTGGCTGCCGAGTCTATTGCGCGCGCACAAGGTGATGGCTATACCCTTTACATCACTACGGCGGCCCATACGATTAGTGCGAGCTTGTACGGCAAGTTGAAATACGATCCGGTCAAAGATTTTGCACCGATCACTTTGATTTCGACGATTCCCTTGGTGATGCTGGTCAATCCCTCTGTACCGGCCAATACGCTGCCCGAGTTGATCAAATACGCAAAAGAACAAAAAAATGGCTTAACGATGGCTTCGCCTGGGAACGGTACGCCACAGCACCTTGCGGGTGAGCTATTTAAGTCCAAAACGGGCACGCCTCTGACGCACGTCCCCTACAAAGGCGATACACCAATGTTGACTGACCTGATCGGCGGACAAGTACAGGTGGCTTTCGTGACCCTCTCTGCCGCTTTGCCTTACATCAATTCTGGCAAGCTCAAGCCGATCGCCTTGGCGCACCCTCAGCGCGTGGCAGCCATCCCCTCTGTTCCAACGATGACAGAGTCGGGACTGCCCGATTTCAATGCGGCGACGTGGTTTGGCATTTACGGACCGGGCACAATGAGTCAGGCTTTACGCGAAAAAATCTCTACAGATATTCAGAAAATTGTGGCCGAACCTGCCATGACGCAGCGATTGAAAGACATGGGGGGCGAGGTGAATAACAGCTCACCCGCAGCCTTTCAGAAAGTGATCGACACAGAAGTGAAGAACTGGTCTGAAGCGGTGCAGCTTTCCGGTGCACGCGTTGACTAAGTGAGTGAACTAAGCGACCTGGCTTAGGCTCTCGTCGATCGATTGCTTAAGTAAGTTAACGATCTGATCGATTTCAGCTTCGCTCACAATATAAGGCGGTGCCATCAGGACGTGGTCACCGCTTTTTCCATCAATCGTTCCTCCCATCGGGTACACCAGCAAGCCATTTTTAATGGCCTGTTGTTTGATCACGGCATGTAATTTTTTATTGTGGTCAAACGGTTCGAGGCTGTTCCGATCTTTGACGAGTTCGACTGCCATAAACAAGCCGCGTCCCCGGATATCTCCGACATACGGATGGTCGTCGAAGGCTGCATGCAGTACGTTTGTTAGGTAAGCGCCACGCGCTTGAACTTGATTGAGTAATTGATCACGCTGAATGACCTGTTGCACGGCGAGTGCCGCTGCCGAGGCAATGGGATGTCCCAGGTAAGTATGACCATGCTGAAACATGCCACTTTTCTGTCGCAGCGCATCGACGACGTGTGAACGGGCCAACAGCGCACCAATAGGTTGATACCCGCCCCCGAGACCTTTTGCGATCACAACGATGTCTGGAAGTGCTTCATCTTGTTCAAAGGCGTACAGCGTGCCAGTACGGCCCATGCCACACATCACCTCGTCGGCGATGTAAAGGATGCCATATTTGTCACAGAGGCTACGCACACCTTTTAAATAACCCGGCGTAGGCGGCACTGCGCCTGTTGTTGCACCCACGACCGTCTCTGCACAGAAGGCGATGATGCGCTCAGGTCCTGTAGCGATAAAGGTTTCTTCTATTTCGGTTAAAAGTCGACGCGTGTAGTCTTCTTGTGATTCGTGCGCCAGGCGATCTCTATATTCAAAACAAGGTGATACCCGAGGCACATCCATCAAGAGCGGTGCAAAAGGCTGCCGCCGCCACTCATTGCCACCCACAGCGAGTGCGCCTAAGGTATTGCCGTGATAGCTTTGTTTGCGCGAGACAAAAATCGTACGTTCGGGTTGTCCGATTTCCAGAAAGTATTGTCGGGCGAGCTTGAGGGCCGCCTCGACCGCTTCGGAGCCTCCGGAGACAAAGTAGACCTCGCTGAGATCGCCTGGTGCGTGCGCAATCAAATGATTGGCCAGCGCTTCGGTGACTTCGGAGGTAAAAAAACCAGTGTGCGCATAGGCGAGCTTGTCGATCTGTGCATGCATCGCGGCGAGCACATCGGGATGGGCATGACCTAAACAAGAAACCGCAGCGCCGCCGCTCGCATCAATATATTTTTTATTGTGTGCGTCGATGATGTGAATGCCTTGAGCACTGGAGGCAACGAGCGGAGTCTGTCGTAATGAGCGATGAATGATATGGGTCATTTTGATAGCCCTTTGAGCGCTTGGCGAATTGCGTCGGAGATATTGAGGCCTTCAGGCAGGCCTTTGACTGCGGATAAAGACTCACGTTCGGAGTATCCGAGTGCTGTCAGCGCATGCATGACATCGGTTTGTGTGTTGGCGCCTGCCGCAGTGTTTGGACTCAGAGTGTGCCCCAGATCTGCACCTAGTTTGCCCTTCATTTCCAGCAGCAGTCTTTCCGCTGTTTTCTTGCCAATTCCGGGAACGCGCATCAGACGTGCAGGATCTTGCAAGGTAATCGCTTGTGAAAGTTCCTCAGCCGTCATACCCGACAGCACGGCAAGGGCCGTGCGGGCACCAATACCGCTGACTTTGACGAGTTCGCGAAAGGTCGTACGTTCTTGCGCTGTCGCAAAACCAAACAAAATATGCGCGTCTTCTCTTACGGTGAGGTGGGTCAGCAAGGTCGCTTGTGCCCCGAGCTCAGGAAGCGCGTAGAACGTGGTCATTGAAACGTCAATTTCGTAGCCGACGCCCTGAACATCGAGGCCGATGCGTGGAGGGGTTTTGTCAAACAACGTACCGGTAAGGCGACCAATCATTCTGAGTCCTTTGGAGGCTAGCCTAGCAATCTTCCCGCGCGCAAGCGTGAGCGACCGCGCGAAGTGCGCGTTTGATAGTTCATTTGTCCGAGTTTTTCCGTCAGGGGCGCAATGTGCGCGTGACAAATGGCGCAGGCTAAGGCGTCTGCAGAATCAGGTGAAGGTACGCCATCTAGCATTAACAGACGCTGCACCATCATTTGGACCTGCTCTTTGGCGGCACGACCTGCGCCAACAACCGATTTTTTGATCTGAAGCGCCGTGTATTCATGTACAGCCAGATTTCGATCGGCGAGTGCACACAGTGCAGCACCACGAGCCTGACCGAGCAGCAAGGTACTCGCTGGATTGGTATTCATAAAGACAATCTCAAGCGCCGCAACATCGGGTTGAGTATCTTCGACAACTTGGCGAAGATTATCCAAAATGACTTTTAGTCTTAGAGGCAGTGTGACGTCAGTCGGCACGACAATCGTGCCGCTGGCCACATAGGTCAGCTTTGCGCCTTGGACGTCGATCACGCCGAAACCTGTTCGGCGAAGGCCCGGATCGACTCCAAGAATACGCATATGATCTGTTCTCTGAGTATCGTGGTTAAGGGCATGAACACCGCTAAGCAGCGCGGTGACGCTGATTAGTGACGGAAATGCCGCATCCCTGTCAGCACCATGGCAATGTTACGTTCGTTTGCTGCCGCAATGACCTCGTCATCTCGCATGCTACCACCCGGTTGAATGACGCAGCTCGCACCGGCATCAATCACAACATCGAGGCCATCACGGAAGGGGAAAAAGGCGTCGGAGGCAACGGCTGAACCGTTGAGGGTCAGTCCGGCATTCTCAGCCTTAATCGAGGCGATACGGGCAGAATCGATACGGCTCATCTGACCGGCACCTACGCCCAGTGTCATGCTGTCGCCACAAAAAACGATCGCATTGGACTTAACGAATTTGGCGACTTTCCAGGCAAACATCAGATCGCGCATTTGCGCAGCTGTGGGTTGTTTGCGCGTGACAACGCGGAGGTCTTCGGCCTTGACGGTTTCGCAATCTGGCGTTTGAACCAACCAGCCGCCACCGATACGTTTAACATCAATGTCATTTTGTCCTTCACCCATTGGGACCTGCAGGACACGCACATTCTTTTTGCTTGCGAGCAAGGCGAGTGCGTCTGGATCGTATGCGGGTGCAAGGAGGACTTCGACAAACTGACCGCTAACCGCTTGGGCAGTCGCGAGATCAACAGTACGGTTAAAAGCAATGATGCCGCCGAATGCAGAGGTTGGGTCTGTCTTGAAGGCCTTGAGGTAAGCGTCTAAAGCGCCAGTAGCTGTTGCCACACCGCAGGGGTTGGCGTGCTTGACGATGACGCAGGCGGGTTCTGCAAAACTGCGTACGCAATCCCAGGCCGCATCAGCGTCGGCGATGTTGTTATAGGAAAGCTCTTTGCCTTGTAGCTGGACAAAATTGGACAGCAGACCTGCTGGGCAGTAAGGATCTACGTAAAACGCCGAACGCTGTTGTGAATTTTCGCCATAACGCAGAACTTGTTTTTGATAGACCTGCAAGGTCAGGATATTTGGCCAGGTATTGCGGGCAGGGGCCGTTTCTTGAGAGGGTTCGGCGACGTTGAGACTGCTCAGATAGTTGGCAATTGCGCCATCGTATGCAGCAGTGTGTGCATACACTTTGGTGGCCAGTTGCAAACGCAGGCCATAAGACGTTGCGCCTGTCTGATCCATTTCCGAGAGCACCGCCGCATAGTCTGCTGGATCAATCACCACAGTGACCCCGCCTTTTTCGGTGCCATGGTTTTTCGCAGCGGCGCGCAGCATGGCGGGCCCACCGATGTCGATGTTTTCAACGGCATCTTCAAAAGAGCAATTTAGATTTGAGACGGCCTGGCGAAACGGATACAGGTTGACGACGAGCAAATCAATCCGGTCAATACCGTGTTGCTTGATGGTCTTGAGGTGCGTGGCGCTATCGCGACGTGCCAGCAGGCCGCCGTGAATTTTTGGATGTAGAGTTTTGACGCGACCATCTAGGATCTCGGGTGAGCCGGTGTGCTCTACCACCTCGGTCACTGTCAGGCCCGCTTCGGCCAATAGTTTGGCAGTGCCGCCTGTCGAAAGCAGTCTGACGCCACGAGCAGCGAGCGCAGAAGCGAAATCGACAATACCAGTTTTGTCGGAGACGGACAGCAGGGCAGTTTGAATGTTCATTGCTTGATTAGTCTAAAGAGATGAGTTGATGAGAAATGAGTTTTTTACGCAGCGTGTTCCGTGTCACGCCTAGCATCTGTGCGGCTTTTGATTGGTTTTGGCGCGCATGCTCCATCGCGACCTCGAGCATAGGACGTTCCACACAGCGAATCACCATTTCATACATATCGCTTGGGTCCGTGTCGCCGAGATCGCTCAAGTACTGCTTAAGGCTCAAGCGGACAGAATCTTCGAGAATATTATTTTTTTTCATGGATAGAGTCGATGGCAGCATTCATGCCGCTTGAAGATGTCCTAGGGTAGGGATGAGATTGTCGCAGGTTGCAGCAGGTATGTCTGGTGAAATGTGGTGTTGATGTGTAAACCACTGATTCACCGCTTCAAATTGCGCGCTAGTACTTTCGATTTTGTTGATCAGGTCCGCAAACGTTTTACCGTCGGGCAAACTGCTGACATACCAGCCGATGTGCTTACGTGCAGTGCGCACACCAGGAAGTTCGCCATAGAACTGGTAGTGATCAGCCAAGTGCTCCAGCAGTAAATCCCGCATGTCGATCCATGTCGGTGGGGCCAGCGTCTCGCCAGTTCGCAAGAAATGATCAATTTCTCTAAATATCCACGGGCGACCTTGTGCGGCGCGCCCAATCATGACGGCATCGGCGCCTGTGTAAGCCAGCACCTCTCGGGCCTTGAGGGGACTGTCAATATCGCCATTCGCGACCACGGGGATGGACAGACTGGCTTTGACCTCACGAATGGTGTCGTATTCGGCTTCGCCTAGATACAAGTCCGCACGCGTGCGACCGTGCAGCGTGAGGGCAGCAATGCCTGAGTCTTGGGCGAGCTTGGCAATGCGCAGCGCATTGCGGTGCTCTCTGTCCCAACCTGTGCGGGTCTTTAGCGTGACGGGCACACCATGCGGCAAGCAAGCTTCTACGACAGCTGTGAGAATACGTGCGACCAAGTCCTCGTGACGTAAGAGTGCTGAGCCTGAGGCAACGTTACAGACCTTTTTGACCGGACAGCCCATATTGATGTCGATGACGCGCGCACCTTTGCTGATATTAAATACAGCGGCTTGCGCCATCATCTCTGGATCCGCTCCCGCGATTTGCACGGCAACAGGATCAATTTCGCCGTCATGGTTCAAACGGCGGGATGATTTGACGGTTTTCCAGAGCAGAGGATTGCTAGCGGCCATCTCGGAAACGGCATAGCCTGCACCTAACTTTTTACAAAGCTGGCGAAAAGGACGATCCGTCACCCCTGCCATCGGAGCGACAAAAACGTTGTTTGGAAGTGACCAGGCACCAATTTTCATAGGGAAATTGTAATCGCTTGCGGCAGGTTGCTCGGACTAGCGTCGCAAGCCTTGCAAGAGATGACGCGCGAGGGGCGCACGTGCTATCGGCAAGGCATCCATCCCCAGCAAGGCAAGACCAGCTAAATGCTCGAGGGGAGCCAAGCCACTTGTAAACGTTCTGGCCATGCTGTCTGTCAGGATTGCGGTTAATTGGCGGTCAGGCTGCCGCATGTGTTTAAAGTGGTTGAGCGAGGCGCCTACATCTTGAGTGGGGTCAGCCAACCAGTCGCGGCAGGCAATCGCCAGCGCGGCGGTGTCTCTGAGCCCCAAGTTAAGCCCTTGGCCTGCCACGGGATGAAGCGTTTGTGCGGCGTTACCGATCGCGACACATCGCCCGTCAATGGTATTGGAACGTACATTCATCCTCAGCGGGACGGGCGTAACAGAACCGTCCACTGAAAAGGTCCCCAAGCGCGTCCCAAACATATCGCCTAGCGCAGCTGAAAAGTCCCGGGGTGTCATGGCTTGCAGGAGATGCGCGCGCGCAGGAGAGCAGCACCAGACGATCGACTGGGCATCCGAAGCATGCGGGTGGGGCAGCACTGCAAGCGGGCCTTGGTCGGTAAAGCGCTCGAACGCCCACCCTTTGCGCGGCAGACTCGCCCGCGCGCGAGTCAATAATGCCACTTGGGTGTATGCGCGCTGAACGGGCGTGTTGGGCTGGCCGTCAGCCTGAACAGCGAGGGCAGCGCTTAAGTGTTGACCGTCTTGAACAATGCTGACGCTGGTCGCATCTTGCATTGTGACTTGGGCGGCAAGCCCTGTGCGGACTTGTACGCCACTGGCCTCGACAGCCTGCATGAGGCTGTGATGGAGATGCGCATAGCGAACGACAGAGCCCAATTGAGGCACGTGAAAGTCGCTATGACGGATGACCGTTCGACCGAGTCGGCCTTTTTGTGACACATGGATGGTTTGGATTTGAGCGGCTTCGGTCGGCCACGCACCTAAAGACTCGAGCAGCACACGACTGCCGTGATTGAGTGCGAGAACTCTGGGGTCACCGTCAGGGGTGAACCCATATTGGGACGCATGGCCAGACTGCAGAAGTACGATCCGTTCCGGATGCGCGCTGTAGCGGGCCAGCAGCAGTGCTAGCACGCAGCCAGTGGGGCCGCCCCCAATAATCGCAACATCGAAATCTAATCGTGACATATCTCTATTCTACCGCTGGGGGATTGAGGCTCAGAAGATGTCCCTGAATCAGGTATGCTCGAATTATTTGACCCAAGACCATCATGCCGACAACCCAAACTGATCCTAAATTCCGCCACAAAGTCACCGTCGGGCTGCTGGCCGCCTTATTGGGTGTCGTGGGCGCGCACTGGTGGTATCTCAAGCGACCCTATGCCTGGCTGGTCACCACCTACAGCGTCGTGCTGATGGTGCTGAGTGCGTTCGCTGAGGTCTGGTGGGAAAATCCCGCATTTTTCTTGTTATTTATCCCCATCCTAAACGGTTTTATTGAAGCGATAGTTTGGTGTCTGATGAGCGATGCCCGTTTTGATGCGCGCTTCAATCCAGGTCTCAAGCGTGAACATCCAAGTGGTTGGGGGGCGGTATTGGTGGCGGCCTTCACCTTGCTGATTGGCACGGTGGCGTTTATGTTTGGGATCGCCATGATCGTGATTTATATCTGGTCGGCCCTTGGCTGGCTAGATGGACTCAACCTTCAGGGTTAGCCTGTTCGTTTCGAAGTTCGATACGAGGTGTCGCTGTTGCTTAGCCCTTCATCAGGGCCTCGATCTCCGCAATCTCCACTGGAACGCCTCGCGAAATGAGTTCACAGCCCTGCGCCGTGATCACCGCATCGTCTTCAATCCGAATGCCAATATTCCAGAAGGCTTCGGGCACATCCTCTGCAGGGCGGACATACAAGCCTGGTTCGATCGTGAGCACCATATTTTGTTCGAGCATGCGCCAAGGTCGGTCCTCGGCGCCAAGTGGCGGTGCGCGGTATGTGCCGACATCATGCACATCCATGCCGAGCCAGTGTCCTGTGCGATGCATATAAAAGCGGCTATAGGTGGATGTTTCTAACGCTTGTTCAAGCGTGCCTTTCAATAGACCTTCGTCCAATAACCCTTGCGTCAGCACGCGGACCGCCGCTTCGTGGCCTGCATTCCAGTGATGCGTTGGCGAGGTGTGTGCAATCGCCTCTTTCTGTGCGTGCAGCACAATTTCATAGAGCGCGCGTTGCGCACCAGAAAAGCGACCATTGACTGGGAATGTCCGTGTGATGTCGGAGGCGTAGCCCTCTAGCTCACAACCTGCATCAATCAGGACAAGTTCGCCGTCGTGCATTACGCTGTTGCCTGCGGGGTGGTGCAGGACGCAGGCATTCGCCCCTGCTGCCACGATGCTGTCATAGGCAACACCTTGCGCACCTCGTTTGCGAAAGGTGTGCAGGAGTTCAGCTTCAAGTTCGTACTCGTGCAGACCCGCATGCGTCGCTTGCATCGCACGCACATGCGCTTGAGCCGAAATAGAGGCGGCCTCTTTCATGATAGAGAGCTCTG
The DNA here is from genome assembly GCA_023653055.1 of Burkholderiaceae bacterium. Taxonomy (GTDB): domain Bacteria; phylum Pseudomonadota; class Gammaproteobacteria; order Burkholderiales; family Burkholderiaceae_B; genus Zwartia. The sequence continues at coordinate 99,074 of JAMNXR010000003.1, forward strand.
TTGCGTCTTTGATCAGGCGCATTTCTGCAAGGGGCTCGCACAGATCAAGCCATTTGACGGGTGTCGCGCGCGTACCGCGGGATTTTCGTTGCGCTACTGCAACCCAGTCGTGAACGTGGGTGAGTAACTGTTGGTTTGAAACATTCGAGAGTGGAGTGAAAAGCTGTGCGTGTCCAAGGAGTAGCTCTGGTATACGCTGATCGCGTTCGGAGACGTCATAACTCTGATCAAAGTCAAAGTACTCGGCGGCGGCTTGCGGCCCCCAACGCTTGCCATTCCAGATCTCAGCTTCAGGGTTTTTTCCCTCGCAAAACAAAATGCTCTGATCTACATCGCCTGCAATGAGGACGAGCCATGCGTCGCTTTCTTTAAAGCCGGAGAGATAAAAAAAATCACTGTCATGTCGAAATGTGTAGTGATTGTCACGGTTACGTGGACGCAACGCCGCGGTCGGCAAGATCGCAATCCCGCCACCCTGTGTATGCATCCAAGCCAGCAGTCTTTCGCGGCGGGTTTTAAAGCTTTGGATCGGGCTGGTAACAGAGGGCATATTTCGATGACAACGCGAGTGGAATGTAGTAAATGGGTGGCAGCAGCAAGGGGAACGCGTAGGTGATTTACGCAACATACTACAATCATGACAGGATTTTGAGCTGAAAAGCGTATTCACTAAAAGGCTGTCTCGATGGATTGGCTGAGTTGGTTAAAGCCGTGGGAATTCTCTCCTGTGTTGCTGGCATGTTTTATTGTCAGCGCCTGGTTGTTTGTGCGTGGACAACGCGTCCACGCCATCTCGCGCACCCGTCAGGTTTTTTTCTGGCTCGGGTGGGTCATGCTCTATCTGTCGATGCATACGTTGTTGGATTATTACGCTGAACGTATGTTTTTTATCCATCGCATACAGCACCTTGTCTTGCACCACCTCGGTCCCTTGGTCATCATGGCCGCTTACCCTGGATCGGTGATGCGTGCGGGGTTGCCGTTGTCTTGGCGGGTACGCCTGCATCATTTCAATCAGACTGCGCTTGGCCGTGGGTTGATTTCGCTCTTGACCAACCCCATTATTGTTCCGACCTTATTCGTGTTTCTGGTGGTCATTTGGCTGATACCGTCCGTCCAGTTCTACTCGATGCTGGATTGGCGTCTCTATCGTTTAATGAATTGGTCGGTGGTGATTACGGGCTTTATGTACTGGAATTTGATTTTGGATCGACGCCCCAGTCCTCCCGCAGCGATGACGCCAGGCGGTCGCGTGATCTCACCGATTGTCACGATGGCGCCTCAAATGGTGGCTGGTGCCGTCATTGCCTTTACGGAAAGAGATTTGTATCCACTGTTTGATTTATGTGGACGCGCGATCGCGATGAGTCCACAAACAGATCAGATGATTGGCGGCTTGACGATGTGGATACCTGCCGCGATGACGGAGGTGATCGGTCTGATGATGGCGCTTCGGACGTTGATGCGACTTTCAGCTAAAGGTCGCTGGGGGACAGACAAGCCCCGAGCGACCAAGCCCGAGCGCTTTTAAGGAATTAGGCCGTGGTATTTGCGGCCCAGCGCAACCGTGGCTTTAAACATGCCTTCTTTGTTGCCGCAATCGTAACGAATACCGTCGTAACGATGTGCAAAAACAGCTTGTTCCTTAAGCAATGAAGCAATCCCGTCTGTGAGCTGAATTTCCCCGCCTGCGCCTGCTTGCGTTTGGCGCAGGTGTGCAAAAATCCTGGCATCCAGCACATAGCGGCCGACTACCGCGAGCGTGGAAGGGGCGACGTCTGGTTTGGGCTTTTCAACGATATGCAGGACGCGCTCGGTCGACGGCGAAACTGACTCGGTGGCAACAATGCCGTACTTGTCCGTCTCAGATAGCGGCACTTCTTGAACACCCAGAATGCTGCCCTGATAGGTCAAAGCGGCATCGATCAATTGACCGATTACTGGACGATCCGCATCTAGCAAGTCATCTGCGAGCAGCACTGCGAAGGGCTCATCCCCCACAATAGGCGCCGCTGTCAGGACCGCATGACCTAAGCCTAACGGGGCAGATTGTCGGATGTAAATACAGCTGACATTGGGGGGCAAAATCTCTTGTACGATAGCCAGTAGCTCCTTTTTACCTTTGCGTGCAAGCTCGGCTTCCATCTCTGGTGCACTGTCAAAATGATCCTCAATTGCGCGTTTGTGTCGACCTGTCACAAAAATCAAATCGGTGATGCCGGCCGCAATGGCCTCTTCGACCGCATATTGAATGAGTGGTTTGTCTACCACAGGCAGCATTTCCTTGGGCATCGCCTTGGTTGCGGGCAAAAAACGCGTGCCAAGACCGGCAACGGGGAAAACGGCTTTACGTACGGGGCGCATAAATAATCCTAGAAGCTTATCGCCGGAGTGGCGGAACCAATCTCAACAGCCGCTATCATAAGCGTATGGCCCGACAAAATCCAAAAATGACTGCGTCTTCACCCCGTCCTACCGTTTTGGCTGCCCGCCAACGACTCACCGGTCTGCAGCGCAGCCTGGTGTGTGCGATCTCCCTCAGCATGGTGTGCACGCCTTTGGTCGCCCAGCCTTCGGCGGCGCCTTCTATGGGGTCCTCATCCTCAGCTGAGCTATCGCCAGCCCTAGAGCGCAAGCTTGGTGAGGCCATTATGGTGCAGGGACGTCGTGATCCCGAGTACATCAGCGACCCAGATATGAGCCAATATTTGGAAAACATGGGTCGAAAACTGGGTGCTTTTGCTCCCGGGGGCGCACCGCAAATCGATGTGTTTGGGGTGCGTAACCCAGAAATCAATGCGTTTGCAATGCCAGGTGGCTTTATTGGCGTCCACACAGGCCTGATTGTGGGGACGAGCGGTGAGTCCGAAGTCGCTGGTGTGGTGGCCCACGAGATTGCACACGTCACTCAGCGACATATCGCCCGAGGATTGACGCAGCAACGTCAAAGTAGCCATATCGCTTTAGCCTCAATCGCGGCTGCATTACTAGCGGCATTGATTCCAGGTGCCGGTCAGGCAGCGATGGGCGTGGCGGTGTTCGGTCAGGCTGCTGCGATCGATCGTCAGCTGGGTTTTTCTCGCGAGGCAGAACAAGAGGCAGATCGTAATGGCGTGGAGATGTTGCGCAAGGCTGGTTACGATCCCAATGGCATGGCAGTTATGTTTGGTCGACTGACCAAAGCTTCGAGCCTCAACGAGGGACGCGGCGGGGGGGCTTATGTTTCCACACACCCTCTGAGTTTGCAGCGGATGACGGACATGCAGAACCGCATTCGACAATTTGCGCCTGCTGGTCGACAAAATGAAGATGAGTATTGGTTTATCCGTGCAAAGTCACGCGTCTTGCAGGCGGTGGATCCGCGGGCGTTACGACAGGCGCAAGAGCAGTTAGAGGATGAAGCGCGCACAGCAGACGCTCAGCGTGAAGGAGGGACGCTTTCTATTACGCGACGCGCTGCAGCTTGGTATGGCGTTTCACTGGCCGCTTTGGCGCGGCAAGATCCTAACGCTGCCGCCAAGGCACTTGAGCAGGCTCAGGCCCTCATGTCCAACTCTCCTTATCTAGAGTTGCAGCGCATAGAGATCGAGCTGTCGCGCCGACAAGTGTCCACTGCGCTCACCTTGGCTCAGGCGGCTCACAAGCGCTGGCCACAAAGACGTTCTTTTGTTTTGAAAAATGCGCAAAGCTTACAGTTGCTTGGACGAGATGCCGAAGCGGTCAAGTTTTTGCAGGCTCAAGTCAAGCGGTGGCCGACACAAGAGCCCGAACTCTTCAAGATGCTTGCGATCAGTCAAGATCGCATCGGAGAGATCGTGGATTCGCGTCAGACCATGGCGACGTATTACGAAAAAATGGGTGCTTTGCCTTCAGCGTTTACGCAACTACAACAGGCCCGCACCCTATCCAAGGATTTTTACGTTCAGTCACAAATTGATGTCAGAATTCGAGAGCTTTCTGGCCGTATCGCAGAGGACCGCAGACTACTCGAAAGATTTAGGTCCTAGGTTCCTGAAGGCATTGGCAACGCAGCAAAGAAGCGCTCAAGTCGCTTGGGGAGCCAAGTCAGATTGCCTGGCCACATGCCGGTCACAAAGCTGACATGGCCGCCCAGGGCAGGCTGGTGAAAGAGCACGCTCGCACTCCCGTATTCGGGGCCCGGCAGCACTTGTTCGGGTAAAAAAGGATCGTTGCGTGCGTTTAATACAAGCGTAGGCGTTTGAATTTTTTTAAGCCAAGGTTTGCTAGAGGACTGTTGCCAGTAATCCGCAGCATCTTTAAAACCATGCATAGGTGCGGTGTACGCATTATCAAAGTCCCGTAAATCGCGGGCCTGATTGATGCGCATGACATCAATCACCCCTGGAAATCGACGGGATTTTTCCAGAACCTTTGGTTTGAGCGTACGTAAAAAATGCCGTGAATACACTTCGCGATTAAAGAGGTTGTCTGATAAATGATTACCTGCTGCTACTAAATCAAGGGGTGCAGAGATGGCGGCAGCCGCATGCAGCCAAGCAAAATCTTGAGGCGTTTCACCCAACTTTTTGAGCAACGCATTGCCGCCAAGAGAAATGCCGACAGCATGCCATTGCGCAAGTGGCGCGCGTTGTCGAACGGTCTTGAGAATAAAAGAAATTTCCTCTGAGTCACCAGAGTGATAGGCACGCGCAAGACGGTTCGTAAAACCAGAGCATCCTCTAAAGTGCGCGACTGCAACCAGCCAGCCCGCAGACAGAAAATATTGCGTGATGGCCTGCGCGTAGCGACTGTTGCTGCTGCCTTCGAGTCCGTGTAACAAAATGAGTGCGGGTTGCCGGGCATTGGAATTGAGATGCGCTTGATCCGCGGGTGTCATCCAGCGTACGGCGGCTGTATGCGCGAGCAGGGGGTCCTGGTGGCGACGCGCGCGTAAATGAAAAGCTGGCGTGTTCCAGTCGATGTCGATGAAGTCCCCATCTGGCGTTTCAACGCGCTCTCGCAAGAATCTGATGCGATTAACGGGGGCAGCAAGCGCACCAAAAAGCGTTTGTGTTTGCTTGTCTGGCAGCCAAGCGGGCACTGGACAGGCGGTGAGGTCAAGCCCTGCGCTCAGTGGGGCAGCATTGAATTGTGGGACATTTTCGAAGGGGGCAGTCACGTCAGGCTAGTGCTCAGTGGAGAAGCCCGTGGCTGTCATGCAAGTCAAAGGAATCGGCCTGCACCGGTGCGGCTGATGCGTGATGCATCACAAGTCGCCAACCTGTAGGGCCTTTATGGTAAATGTTCGTCGCATAGCAATGCGCAACTTCCGTGCTTTCTGCGCCATTTACAGTAATTTGCTCGACGAGCGAATGCACCGCACCCATCATGCTGTGCAGCACGGTGGGAACAGAGGGACGAATGGCTAAGCCACCATTTGCCAGTATTTCTTGCCAGGACTCTTGGACGGCATGCAGCCCCACAATGCGTAAGCCTCCAGGGTGGACGCAGACGATTTCTTCGTCGTCCGCCCACACCTGCATGAGCCTCGTGAGATCAGCGCGTTCGAGGGCGTCATAAAACGCAAGCTCGGCTTCTTCGGCGGTCGCAAAAATATTAGGCACAGAAATATCGACCGATATTTTTAGTGTCCATGCACAACCGTGCCTTCGGCGAGTTTGTATTCAGTGCTGCAATAAGGGCATTTGACCGAACCAGTGTCCACGATGTCCAGAAAAACACGTGGATGCATACTCCAGAGAGGGGCTTTATCGCTCGGGCAGTGAAGGGGCAAATCATATGCGGTCACGATCACCGGGCCTTGATTTTTGCCGGCGTTAGGTGCTTGTGTCATCAGTCTTCTCAAAACTCAAATTCAATCTCCCTATTGTAACAAGCGAGCGGTCTACAATAGCGAAAATTTCTAGCGACTTTGCCCATTTCCGCGCTACTTTTGCAGACGACGCCGCCTTTGTCTTTCCCTCCATCCTCAACATCTCAGGCATTAACGTTGCGTGCTCAGCGACGCGCTGCAATGCGCGATGGCTTTAATGCGGTGCGTTCCGGTCTGATTGCATTGGGGATTTGGGGGGTTGTGACGGGTGTGGCAATGGTCAAGGCGGGTCTCTCCGAGCCCCAAGCCATTGCGATGTCACTGCTTGTGTATGCGGGGTCCGCTCAACTCACTGCGCTGCCGTTGATGGCTGCAGGTGCCCCGCTCTGGCTGATTTTTGCCGCTGGCATTATCGTCAATTTGCGTTTCCTCATTTTTGGGGCGGCACTCCATCCTTTTTTTCGTGATTTGTCATGGCGTAAGCGCCTATTTTTGGGCTATTTGAGCGTCGATGTCTCTTTTATTGTGTTTATGCCTCGCTTTGCAGATGCTCTAAAAAAAGGAACGCTCGAGCAACATTGGTTTTTTATCGGCACTATTTTGTCTTCCTGGATCGTATGGCAGACCACCTCCATGCTAGGCATCGCGCTAGGTACCATCGTACCCGTCTCGTGGTCCCTCGAGTTTGGCGCTGTATTGGCGCTGATGGCGATGATGTTGCCTTACATCACTTCTCGGCCGATCTTGATCTCTGTCGCCGCATCCGCGTTAACGGCATGGCTGACCCAGCTGTGGCCACTTAGGCTGGGTTTACTCGCGGCTGTGATTGTTGGCGTGATCGTCGGCATGTGGGCCGAGCGACTTACTCAGGCCAAGCGCACCCCATTAAAGGCTAAGGATTAATGGAAAACTCTGCATACTTGTATACAGCGATTGTTTTGTTGGCAATTTGTACAGCGATTTGCCGCGCTGGCTACTTTGTCTTTGGGCATTACATCACGCTGCCTGACGGCCTGCGAAGTGCCTTGCGTTATGCACCCTTGGCGGCCCTGACAGGGATTGTCATTCCAGAGTTGCTGCCGTGGCACCCGATTGACGGACCACAAGTCGATTTACGTCTACTGGCTGCGGCGATCGCTGTTGGGGTGTTTTTATGGACGCGTAACGGATTTTTATTGATTATTTCCGGCATGGCCGCACTGTGGATCTCTCGTTGGCTCTTTGGGCTATAAACGGCGTGTGCAGGGCCTGCTACTCAATATTTCTGGCTCAATCGGCTTAGTTTTGCTGCGCTGCGTTACACTGGAGGCTGATTTCTCTAAATAATTCAATGACTTCAAACACTCAAACTCCTCATCAGCCCCAGTCAGATCCTTCGGGACAGCCCCTTGTGGCGCTACCGGACGAAATCGCACCGGTCGTCCCCACTTTTGCTGAAATAGGACTTCACCCTTCTATTTTGCAGGCTGTTGCAGATACGGGTTACACCGTCCCCACACCCATTCAGGCTCAAGCACTGCCCTCTGTCATGGCTGGCAATGACGTGATGGGTGCGGCACAAACCGGCACAGGGAAAACAGCGGCGTTCACGTTGCCGATTTTGCATCGCTTGATGCCGATGGCCAATACCAGTGCATCGCCGGCCCGACACCCTATCCGCGCCTTGATCCTGACGCCCACGCGAGAGTTGGCGGATCAGGTGTATGAAAGTGTCAAACGTTATGGGCTTAAAACACCGCTTCGCTCAACGGTGGTATTCGGTGGCGTAGACATCGGTCCTCAAAAAGAAGCATTGCGCAATGGTTGTGAGGTGTTGATTGCCACACCCGGACGCTTGCTGGATCACGTTGAGCAACGGACGGTCAATTTGAGCCAAGTCGGCATTTTGGTGCTCGACGAGGCGGATCGCATGTTGGATATGGGTTTCCTGCCGGATCTGGATCGCATCATGCGACTGTTGCCCGCACAGCGCCAGACTTTGCTTTTTTCCGCGACCTTCAGTAATGAAATTCGCAAGTTAGGTCGGACCTATTTAAAAAATCCGGTCGAACTCGAAGTGGCCAAGCGTAATGCGACTGCCGATACTGTGACGCAAATCGCTTATGCAATGGCCGGCGAGGCCAAACGTGCGGCGGTCGTTCATCTCGTCAAGTCGCGTGGTCTCAAGCAAGTCATCGTGTTTTCAAACACCAAAATTGGTACCAGCCGCTTGGCTCGTCAACTCGAGCTCGATGGTGTGCGTGCTGAGTCAATTCATGGCGACAAGTCTCAAGCCGACCGGATGAAAGCGCTCGAGGCCTTCAAGGCCGGCGAGCTCGAAGTCTTGGTTGCAACCGACGTTGCCGCACGTGGCCTCGATGTAGCGGGTGTGCCCTGTGTCATCAATTATGATCTGCCACACAGCGCCGAAGATTACGTTCACCGTATCGGTCGCACAGGGCGTGCAGGTGCGAGCGGTGAGGCGATTTCTTTATTTTCTCCTTCCGAAGAAAAGTATTTGATCGATATTGAAAAATTGATCAAAGCACCGGTGACGCGTGGGGTACTGCAGGTCCCTGGCGAGTTACTGGCTCGCGCACCGGTGAGAGAGGACACACGTCCCGCCCGTGCACCGCGTAGCGGTGGTGAGCGATCGAGTGAGCGTGGGAGCGAACGTGGGAATGCGCGCAACGCGCGACCCAGCCGCTATAGCGCGCCAGCCAAGCCGATTGATGAGTTTTTTCTCAAGCCTTACGAGCCTTCGCCTGCTGCAATCGCTGCGGCGCAGACTCCTGCACCCGTTGGCAAAAAGCCCGCAATGTTGGCCAAACGTGCGGTGGGATTATTGCTCGGTGGCGCGCTTAAAAAAGCTGAGTAACACCTCACCCCTTGAGCTGCGCGAGCAAATCTTCGGGAAGGTCTGTTTGTTGAGATTTTCCGGGAGCCTGCATCGCTTTGATGAGGCGATCAAGATGCTCGATGTGCGGTAAAACCGTGCCCATAAAACGCACCTCAGTGTGCGTGACAATCGCAATAGTGGGAAAATTTTCGACATCCTCATCCCCAAGCAGTTCGGGATGTTCTTCGATATCCACCCAGACAAAACATGCTTGAGGGTACTGAGCCGCGAGCCCCGCAAATTTGGGTTGATACTCTTTGCAGGTATCGCACCAGGCTGCACAAAAGCACAGCACCAGCGTGACCTCGGAGGAGGCAAGCCGTTGGGCAAGGGCAGGCGTGTCAGGAAAATAACAAGTCATGTCAGCGAAAGACAAAATGATTGTCTATGATAGCCGGATTGAATGAATTGCAGTCTGACTTTTGTTAGACACCTCTTGGATTGACATCATGCCGCAGCCGTATTCCGTTTCGCCGTCTCAGGCGCCTCGCGCCGTATCCGTTGGGCTCTCGGGTGTAGGCCAAGCCTTCTGGCGTGCACTCGTGTCACAGATGCATCCGCGGATGCTCTTTGCCCTCTTGATGCCATTTTTGATCATGCTGGTGGGCGCGATTCTTTTAATGTTGTTTGCGCTCAGCCCACTGAAAACTTGGCTCAACCAGATGTTGAGCGAAACGTCTGCGTTGATGACGGCCAATCAATGGCTGGCATCGAAAGGTTTGTTTTCTCTGGATGCGATTCAATCCTCCCTAGTCTTTTTTATTGTATTGATGGTGCTCTTGCCGATCTCTGGGATTTTGGGACTCACTGTTGCAGCCATTTTTGTCATGCCTCTTGTCGTGGCGCACGTCTCACGCCAACATTTTTCAGGTCTTGCGCTACAAGGGCAAAATGCGCTGGTCGTGAGCGTCTGGAATGCGGTGTGGGTCAGTGTGGTGTTCGTGCTGGGTTGGATCCTGACCTTGCCATTTTGGTTATTTCCACCGCTCGGACTGCTCGTGTCTTTGCTCTGGTGGACGTTTGCTTTTTCGCGCATCATGCGCATCGATGCGATTGTTGAGCATGCGACGACCCAAGAGCGCGTCCTGCTCATCGAGCGCAACGGCACCGGGTTTTGGACGATTGGTCTGTGTTGCGCCGTCGTCAATTTAGTGCCTCCGGCGTGGATTTTTCTGCCCGTCTTCTCGGGGCTGGTTTATACCCATTATGGTCTGGACGCCTTGCAGCGCCTGAGAGCAGAAAAAACGCTGGATATCTAAACGCTATTTTCTTTCTTTGCGCAAAAAAACAAAGTCATTTTTGTGCTGAAATACTGAGTATCTTTGCTGAATTTTTAATGGAAAGCATATGTCGGGCACTCAAGACAAAGCACGTTTTGGTTTAATCGTTGTTGGTGATGAGATTTTGTCGGGTCGTCGACAGGACAAACATTTCCCTAAGGTTGTGGAGCTGTTGGGTGCCCGCGGCTTACAGCTTTCATGGGTAGAAATTCTGTCGGATGATCGCGCTGCGTTGACCGAAGCCTTGACACGTAGTTTTGCCGGAAATGACATTGTGTTTTGTTGCGGTGGCATTGGTGCCACGCCCGATGACCATACCCGTCAGGCTGCCGCCGCTGCGCTTGGACGCCCTCTGGTGTTACATCCCTTTGCTCTTGAGCAAATCACTATTCGCTGCGAGGAAAATGCTGCAAAAGGCCAGGGCACTGCAGATATGACCGCCCCGGAAAACGTCCAGCGCCTGCAAATGGGATTTTTTCCCGAGGGTTGCGAAGCGGTGGTCAACCCGTTCAACCGCATCCCAGGCTTTCATATTCAAAATCACACGTTTGTTCCGGGCTTTCCTGTCATGGCATGGCCCATGCTTGAGGCAATCATCGATAGTCGCTATGCGCACTTGCATAACAAAGAAGACCGGACCGAACACTCTTTTATCGTCTACAGCATGCCTGAGTCGCGCATTACGCCGGCGCTTGAGGCGCTAGAGCAAAAGTGGCCAGGTGTGCGGGCCTTTAGTTTGCCTTCCGTAGGCGATGGTGGCGGTGTGCCACATATCGAACTCGGCGTAAAAGGCGAGTCGGTGGTGGCCGCGCAGGCGCTTGAGTTTTTAAGAGCGGAAGCCTTGCGTTTGGGTGGCCGTTACGACCCTCCAGCGAAGTGATTTTTCACAATATGGGATAGAATATCCTCTGCTGCATTGCAATAGAGGACTCGTTCCATGAATTCATCTCATGCCGCCCGGCCGCAGGTTACTACCCCACACCAAGCGCTAGTGTCAGTCGATTCGAGCACATCAAATGCCTCGAGTGCAGGCTTGGGTATGGCGATTCAGGTGCTCGAACGGGCGACCGCTTTACTGGATGCCTTAGCGGCTCAACCGGAGCCCGTTGCTTTAAAAGACTTGTCCAAGGCAACGGGTCTGCATTCATCGACTGCTCACCGTATTTTGAACGATCTCGTGCTGGGACGGTACGTGGATCGCGTTGATAGCGGTTTATATCAATTGGGCATGCGGCTTTTGGAGCTTGGTTCTCTCGTCAAAGGACGTCTGAACGTCCGAGAAGCTGCACTAGATGCCATGCAAGCCTTGCACGCGCTAACCGGTCAAACAGTCAACCTGTCGGTTCAACAAAGCGATGAAATTGTTTACATTGACCGTGCTTGGAGCGAGCGCTCCGGCATGCAAGTGGTGCGCGCCATTGGTGGCCGAGCGCCTCTGCATTTGACCTCTAATGGCAAGTTATTTCTATCGGCTGTCGATACGCGTCAAGTGCGTGCATATGCTGCCCGTACACATTTGGCGGGTAGCACAGTCAATAGCCTCACTTCACTTGAGGCGCTTGAGCGCGAGCTTGCCTTGGTCCGTCAACTCGGCTATGCCCGGGATAACGAAGAGCTCGAACTCGGTGTGCGTTGTATCGCTGCAGGGATTTACGATGATGCGGGCAAGCTTGTCGCGGGTTTGTCTATTTCCGCACCCTCCGGTCGGCTTGAGGACGCCTGGATTCCTCAACTGGTGGCCACGGCCGGCAAAATTTCAGAGGCACTTGGGTACGACGCAGGTCTGAGCGCGTAGAAACTGTGGTTTTTGTGCATCGCAACAAAAAAATGTTGACATCAGGATTAATGGGTCTAAAATGAGGTTTGTGCGCTGCAACAAAATGAGTTGATTCAAGTTTGTGCAAGCGTATCCCCCAATTTTAGGAGCACACCATGTCCGCGATTCCTCAGCAAGTGTTAAACAGCCAGAAAGCAGCAATCGAAGCACTGGTTTCCATTCAGAGTTCAGTATTCGGCGGCTTTGAAAAGTTTGTCGATTTAAACCTCAAGGCTATCAAGGCAACGCTTGACGACGTTTCAGACAAGTCACAACAGGTTGCGAGCGTTAAAGACGCCCAAGAAGCTGTTGCCATGACATCTTCGCTCGTTCAGCCCAACGCAGAAAAAGCGATGGCGTACAGCAAGCATGTGTATGACATCGTTTCTTCCGTTCAGGCAGACTTGGCCAAGCTCGGCGAAGCGCACCTTGCCGAAGGCAAAAAGCATATGCAAGATGCAATTGAGCAACTGACACAACATGCACCTGCTGGTTCAGAAAATGCCGTTGCTATGATCAAAAGTGGTTTAGTTCAAGCCAATACGGCCTTCGATTCCATGACTAAAGCTGCTAAACAGGCCGCCGAAGTTGCTGAAAAGAATTTGGCTGCTGCCACAAGCGCCACATTCAAAGCCGCTGGCGAGGCTGCCGAAGTTGCCAAATCCGCTACCCGCGGTCGCCGCGCTGCCTAATTTCTAGCGCTATAGCGAAGCACGATTTCAGGTCGTTTCGCTAAAGCCTTAGGTAGTCAAGCAATCAAGCAATCAAGCAATCAAGCAATCAAGCAGTCAATGCGTTACAAAAAACCACCTCAGTTCATATCGAGGTGGTTTTTCTTTTCACAAACCCAAAAATTTATCGCCGTTGGCGACCAATCTCTTTGGCGCACTCACCCACCAAGCCTGGGCCACGATAGATCAATCCCGTGTAGAGCTGGACCGCATTGGCGCCTGCCGCCATTTTTTCCGCAGCGTGCTTGCCAGACATAATGCCACCTACACCAATGATGGCGAAATCAGCGCCAAGTTTGGCACGCAAGCGACCAATCACCTCAAGCGATCTGGCATGCAACGGTGCACCTGAAAGCCCGCCGGCTTCTTCAGCATATTTTTGACCCTGTACAGCTTCTCTTGAGAGCGTGGTGTTGGTCGCGATCACGCCATCAATGCCGTGACGTGGTAAGACTTCGGCGATGATATCGATTTGTTCCTCAGTCAAGTCTGGCGCAATTTTGACGGCGAGCGGCACACGTTTCTGATGCTGCTCCGCCAATGCTTGGCGTCGTGTAGCCAGCTGCGACAAGAGTTGATCCAGCTCGTGCTCGCCTTGAAGCGCGCGCAGATTTTTCGTGTTCGGTGAAGAAATGTTGACGGTAATGTAATCGGCATGCGGGTACACGCCTGACAGGCCGATCAGATAGTCATCGGCCGCTTGTTCAATCGGTGTATCCGCATTTTTACCAATATTGAGGCCAATCACGCCGCCACGTTCACGCCAGGTGCTGCGTTGCACGTTCGCTAAAAAGGTGTCGAGCCCATGGTTGTTAAAGCCCAGCCGGTTAATCAGTGCTTCTGAGTCGGGTAAGCGAAACATGCGAGGTTTTGGATTGCCAGGTTGCGCACGCGGCGTCACCGTGCCGACTTCAATAAAACCGAAACCAAGATTGCCCATGGCATCGATATGCGCACCATTTTTATCCATGCCTGCTGCCAAGCCAACAGGATTTTGCAACGTTAACCCCATTAAGTTTGTCGGCACCAGCACTTGGCTGTGCATGAAACCGCGTGTCAGGGAGCAATCGTAGGCGCGCTGTAAGGCGCCCAAGGTCGCCTCATGCGCGGCTTCGGCATCCAAGGCAAACAGCGCATGACGCGCGAGAGGGTAGGCTTGAAATAAGAGTGACATGTGACGAGGTGCCTTGGCGGTATGGTGATGATGAGAAACAAGAAAGGTATTTTAACGGTCTGACTGCCATTGACCGTCAATCCTGTATTGCGCAGGCTTAAAGAGGGCCTTATAGGCCATTTTTTCACTGTTTTCGATCCAGTACCCCAGATACAGCCACGCGAGGTTCAGCTGCCGACATTGCTGAATCTGCCACAAAATGCCATAGGTACCAAGACTGCCGGGGGTATCTGGATCGTAAAAGGTATAAACCGATGACAAACCCTGTTCTAGCACGTCAATAATCGAAACCATTTGAAGCAAACCATCTTGATCGCGGAACTCCACTAATCGGGTATTGACTCGGCTGGCAAGCAGGAATTCACCATATTGCTGGCGATTGTCTTCATCCATCCCGCCCTGGGGGTGTCGCGTGGCTTGATAGCGAGAGTAGAGCGCGTAATGCTCTTCAGACCAGGTCAGCTCCGCAACAAGCGGACGAAGGTCCTTGTGGCGCTTGAGCGCACGCGCTTGAGTCCGGGTGGGTGCAAATTGCTCAACATCGATCCGTACGGGTGTGCATGCCTGGCAGTCATCACAGTGTGGTCGATAGGTGAACAGACCACTGCGACGAAAACCCTGATCAATCAGTTGCGAATACGTATCGGACTGGATGAGATGTCCTGGGGCAGCCACTTGCGAACGGGCCTGTCGCCCAGGCAAATAGCTGCACGGATAGGGGGCCGTGGCATAAAACTGCAAAGTGGCGAAGGGTAGTTCCTTAATTTGGCTCATGCATGACACCAGGTTTAAAGGCAGAAACTCATGCTGTTGAGAATAGTACAAATCATGGGGTTGCGGCCAGCGGATACCATTGTCCCTGTAGGTCTAAGCGACCAGGCCGCCACACAATGTCTGGTTGCTTTACATGGTCACTGACGTATGCAAGAAATTCCGACCTTGGCACGACTGCAGCCCCCAGGGAGGCAAGATGGTCTGTTTTCATTTGGCAGTCAATCCATTCGACGCCGTTGCGCTTTAAAAAGGAAACCAAATGCGCAAAAGCGATTTTGGAGGCATCGTCCGCACGGCTAAACATCGATTCACCGAAAAACATACGGCCGAGATTCACGCCATACAAACCCCCAACGAGTTCACCGTTTACCCAGGTTTCTATGCTGTGCGCCTGACCCAGCAGATGCCACGCTTCATAGGCCAGCCTCATTTCTTGGGTAATCCAAGTGCCGGGCTGCCCGTTTTGTGACGGTCGCGCGCAGGCGCGAATCACTGAACCAAAGGCGGTGTCAACAGTGACAACAACAGAAAAGTCTCCACATGCTTGCGCACGCGCGATTTGTCGTAAGCGCTTTTTGAGTGAGTGTGAGAGATGAAGATCCTCGCACTTTAAAACCATTCGCGGATCGGGCGACCACCAAAGCGGCGGTTCGTTGTCGGAGAACCAAGGGAAAATACCTTGGGAATAGGCCGAACGCAAACGCGCAACGGACAGGTCAGCACCGGCTGCCACAAGACCTGGTGGGTCTGTCAGGGCTTGCGTGACAGGCGGAAAGGGGGTGTCGAGGTCGAGCCACATCAGATTCACAAGAGCACCTGAGTCAAAAAGCCCGCAGGTTGGCTAGCGGTTAAGCGCAAGCGAATAATGATGCATCTCGAAATGCCCGTGGGCGCGATCACGGATGTAGTGTTTGAGTGAAGTGGAGACAGAGCGAAACGCCAAGTTTTCCCAAGGGATTTCGTCTAAACCAAACCAGCGTGCTTCGAGAGTCTCTGGTCCTGGGTCAAGTTCGGGACCCAAAGCCTCAGCCAAAAAATACACGTGGACTTGGTCCACCTGGGGGATATCAATGGCCGTATAGAGCTTGCCAAGTGTGATCTTGACGCCTGCTTCTTCCTGCGTTTCGCGCTCAGCGCCTTGCGCCATGCTCTCGTTGAGCTCCATAAAGCCAGCAGGCAGCGTCCACGTGTTGGCGCGCGGTTCGATGGCTCTCAGGCATAAGAGCACCTTGTCTCCCCACACCGGCAGCGTCCCGACCACTAAGCGTGGATTTTGATAATGCACCGCACCGCAATTCTCACAAACATCCCGCTTGCGATTGTCACCCTCGAGTAAACGATTGGTGTTGAGTGTGCCGCACTGGCTGCAGAACTTTTGTGCGCGAGGGGCGGGAAAGTAAAAGCTTGGATCGTTGCTCATGGCGTTATTTTACGACCAAGGGAGGGGGAATGGGCTGCTGCAGGGCCAGGGTTAGAAATAAAGTGCATGACGTGGGCAACATCCGCAGCCTTTAAAAAACATAAGGGGGCGGCTTGGCTGAGCGCAGGGTATTGTTTTAGTGGGTCTGACAGCGTGTGCGTCTGAAAAGACCGGTCTGAGCCGCCGGGCCGTTGCGTCTCGCTCAGTGCAAACGCTTCGAACAAATCAAACAGGGAGAGCCCTTCGGGAGTGTGCAAGACCTCGGCCAAACCTTGCAAATCACGGTCGTCAATACGCGCTGGACCACGGTCTGTTTTTGCATAGAGCAGACCCGTTTCATCGCAGTACCAATGTAAGACCTGTTGAACCGTTGAGCCGTAATGTGTCGTGAGTGTGTGAAGCGTCGGGTCGATATGCACAATCAAAGGTGCCGCATCTAAGCGTACATAGACACGCTGCGGGCCATTTTGAAAAAACCAGGCGCCATCGGGTTGGTCGGCGTAATTGCGATCCATGAACCCTAGGATTTGAATGTTGCTGATGCCTTGTCCAAGCCCACCTGTCTGCGCGTCGCCCAGAGGATGGAGCTTCCACTCCCCTCGCGCAGACAAAGACAGCCAACCGTAGACCGCCGGCACATCTGGCCAGCGTTTGACGGCGTCAAGAACCGATTGATCCATTAGGTTTTCTCACTAGAAACCAGAACATACTGATAAATTGCAGAATGACGAGACAGCCCATTGCGCCGGTAAGCGCTTGTGAGGTGCCGTAACCAAAGGCCGTAAACAAATCAGTCATTAGTCCGAATCCCCATTGCACTGCAAAGGAACCCACAAAAATCATCAGGTTATAGGTCGTAAGAATGCGACCAGCGATGTGCTTGGGAAAAGAGAGCGCAACCTGAGTTTGAAGTAGAAACATCGCGGGGACCATCAGCGCGAGTACGAGCCACACAATCCAAGACAGCGCGCCTTGCCAAAATACAATCACAGCAAAGCACAGCGGAATCCAAATCAACGCGTATAAGGACTGTGTTGCCAGCGCGACACCATGTTTGATGAGCCAAGGACTGATCGTGCCCATCAACATATAAGCAAGCAAAATCATGGCATTCAGGTAAAGCAGGGTCTGGCTCGCCTGGTCGGGCGTCATACCCAATACGCCCGTAAACCAAGGGCCCGCCCATAACGTTTGCAAGGCACCAAAACCACCCACAATAAAGATGGTGGGCGGAATGGCCTGCACCATGAGCGGATGCTTGCACAGCGTTAAAAAGCCCCCTTCACGGTGTTGTGCTGTGGCGGGTGGTGCGTGATGTCGGTCTAGATCACCCGCAAATAAGAAAATTGCCAAGGCACTGAGTACCAGCAAAATCGCGATGAGGCCAAAGGAATGACGCCATCCAATCCACTCGGCGAGCGCCAAGGCAGGTTGACTGGCCACCAACGCACCAGAAGTACCTGCGATTAGCATATACATAACTAAGCGAGGCTGTTGCTCTGCTGGAAAGCAACGGCGAAAGTAGGAATAGGCGGCCATCAAGCAGGCAGAAACGCCCACCCCTATCATCATGCGGCCAACCGAGAGCAACCAAAGTGCCTCGCTGGTTGCCATGAGGACAGCCCCCATAGCGGCGACCAACAGCAGGGCAGACTCTGTGCGACGGGCTCCATGCCGGTCTAGCCAGATGCCGACTGGAATTTGTACCGCGCTAAATGCTAAAAAGTATGCAGAGGTCAACCAGCCTAGCTGGCCAGCCGAAAGCTGAAGGTCCTCGGCTAACAGGGGTGCAATTGCAGCATTGACCGATCGCAAGACATAGGACAGAAAATATCCGCAGGCAAAAACAAGGACAATTCTAAAAGCTGCAAAGCCAGTGGGTGTCAGGTGCAGATCTTGCGCTTGGGACTGGGGAGGTGGCTGCGTAGGTGGGTTGTCAGGTGTTTTTTTCATGTGACGCTTGTCCGAGGGCTCGTCGCCACGCACTTGGGGTTGCTGTGTGTTGGAGGCGCAACCCGGAGTCGAACCGAGCTACACGGATTTGCAATCCGCTGCATAACCACTCTGCCATTGCGCCAACACGAAGCTTTACGCAACCGCAGATCATACTACAAAAGCGCTTTTTAATAGAGGCCAGTACAAACTATACTCACGTGTAAGCCTGTCGCGAGGGGACTGCGTTGAGCAATACCTGTGCAACGGTTAAATCGATCAACAAAATTGGAGACATCCATGAAAACAATCATTAAGCGTCGGATACTGATGCAATTAGCAACGTGTGCCTTAGCGCTGTCCGCAACGGGCGTCTATGCGCAGACCGACTGGCCCACCAAGCCAGTGACCTTGGTAGTGCCATTCCCACCAGGCGGCGGTACGGACGCCTTTGCGCGTCCCTTGGCAGCCGTGTTGAGCAAGTCGCTTGGCAAACAAGTCATCATCGACAATCGCGGTGGCGCAGGCGGTACCCTCGGTGCAGGTATTGCGGCGAAAGCGGCACCTGACGGTTACACACTCTTTGTGGGTGCCGTGCATCATTCAATCGCACCATCGATGTACCCCAAGCTTGACTACGATCTCCAAAAAGATTTTGTGCCGATCGCACTCGTAGCGCGCGTGCCACAGGTTCTGGTTGTCAATCCCCAAAAGGTGCCGGGCGACTTTAAGGCCTTTATGAATCAAGTCAACGCCAACCCAGGCAAGATGAACTATGGCTCGGCTGGTAGTGGTACTTCTCACCACCTCGCAGGTGAGTTGTTCAAAATCCAGTCCAAGACCGATATCGCACACATTCCCTACCGCGGTGCAGGCCCGGCGTTGCAGGGCTTGATGGCAGGCGATGTCGATATGATGTTTGACGGTTTGGGTTCTTCGTCTGCGCATATCAAGTCTGGCCGAATCAAGCCTTTGATGGTGGCGGGCGCCTCACGTAATTCTGCAATTCCGGATGTACCGAGCGCAGCCGAACTCGGTTTGCCTGATTACTCCGTTAGCACGTGGTACGCGATCTGGGCGCCAAAGGGCACTCCACCTGCTGTACAAGCCAAGCTGATTGACGAAATCAAAAAGGCTTCAAAAGACGATACGATTGTTAAGGTCTGGGCAACAAATGGTGCTGAGTTCCCTGATCTGACGGGGGCACAGTTTGGGAAGTTTGTTGATAACGAGATTAAGCTCTGGGCGGACGTTGTCAAAAAATCTGGCGCCAAGCTTGATTAATCCGTGTTCCAAAGAAAAAAGCCTGACGCAAGTAAATTGTGTCAGGCTTTTTTTGCCGAATTTGGAGCGGGAGACGAGGCTCGAACTCGCGACCTCAACCTTGGCAAGGTTGCGCTCTACCAACTGAGCTACTCCCGCTTGGTATTCACAAAAAACATTGTTTTGTGCGAAGACCAAAACTATAGCATAACTACCAACTACATGTCAAATCCAACCCAAATTCGCTCTGATTTTGACAATGCGCTGCAGACTTTATCGCTCGATCGACACAATACGCTCGGGTTGGCGTGTCGGGCTAAACGCGTCTTGACGCTTTCTTCGCTCGCCCAGCTCCCGCATATCACTGCACTTTCTCGTGACCATCATGACCTGTTCGTGCTGGGCGGTGGGAGTAATGTGGTCTTGCCGGCACAACTTGATCGCGTGGTGGTGCAGGTTGCCCTTAAGGGAATCGCACTGGTCGAGGCGGGCGCACCGGGTCACGACAGCGTGTACCGTATCGATGTTGCAGCTGGAGAAGGTTGGCATCATTGGGTGGAAACCGCAACACAGCGAGGATGGTTCGGCCTCGAAAACCTGGCACTCATTCCGGGTACCGTGGGTGGCTCACCCGTGCAAAATATCGGTGCGTATGGCGTTGAAGTTCAGGATCGCATCGAATCCGTGACGGCTTGGCATATCCCGGAGGGACGCCTGGTGACCCTGTCCAGAACAGAGTGTGCCTTTACCTATCGAGACAGTATCTTTAAGCGCGCTGACCCTGGCACATGGTTGATTGTGTCAGTACGATTTTTGTTGCCCAAGCAATGGGTCCCTGTTCTGAATTATCCAGACTTACAAAAACATCCAATGCTTGCTGGGATGACGGCTGACACCGTAACGGGACAGCAGATTCTGGATGCGGTATGTGAAATTCGACGTACCAAACTCCCGGATCCTGCGATCTTAGGAAACGCAGGAAGCTTCTTTAAAAATCCAATTGTTCCGGCCAGTCAGTATGTGTCGTTGAAGCAAAAATTTTCCGATTTAGTGGCATATGCGCAGCCAGACGGAAGTTATAAACTTGCTGCGGGATGGATGATTGAACGATCAGGCTGGAAAGGGAAACGCCAAGGATCAGTCGGTGTGCATGACCGTCAAGCTTTGGTGTTGGTGAACTACGGCGGCGCGCAAGTTTCAGCGCTTCTGGGACTTGCACAGGATGTGCGTTCGGCCGTGCTTGCGCAGTTTGGGGTCCCACTCGAAATGGAACCCGTCGTCGTGTCCGATTCGCCTAGCGCGTCCTAGCTTTCCGCAATATTCGTACGATCAGAAACCGAGCACGGTTTGCATGTCAAACAAGCCTTGCTGTTTGCCCTCTAAGAACCTTGCCGCACGCAGACTGCCCTCCGCATAGCCAGCACGACTACTGGATCGGTGAGAAATTTCGATGCGTTCACCTGTGCCACAGAAAAACACAGTGTGATCCCCGACAATATCTCCGCCGCGCACTACGGAAAAACCAATTTCACCTGTTTTACGCGCACCGGTGTGTCCGTGGCGGGTCCAGGTCGCAATCTCGTCGAGTGGTTTGCCCCAGGCCGCTGCGATTGTTTCCCCCATTTTGAGGGCTGTGCCAGACGGCGCATCCACCTTGTGGCGGTGATGGGCTTCAAAGACCTCGACGTCATAGCCAGAGTTAAGGATGCGTGCTGCCATGTCGAGTAGCTTAAGCGTGGCATTGACCCCGACACTCATGTTTGGGGCAAAGACAATCCCAATGCTTTCGGCGGCTTTTGTGATCGCCGCTTTGCCAGCCTCGTCAAAACCCGTTGTGCCAATGACCATGTTGACGCCATGCTGCACGCAGGCCGCCAAATGCTGAAGTGAGCCTTCGGGTCGGGTAAAGTCAATCAGGCAGTCCGCTTGTTCAATCGCAGCAAGCTGATCGGTAATGCGCACGCCACTTGGTTGGCCCAGAAACGCACATGCGTCCTGCCCCAACATTGGTGCGCCTGCGATATCGAGGGCAACGGTCAGTTGCAGGTCATTCGATTGAGTGACGGCTTCGATGAGCATACGGCCCATGCGACCGCTCGCTCCAGCAATTGCAATTCTCATCATGAACTCTTATGTAACAGTGTTTATTGCAGTGGCATCGGCGCGTCGTCGGGCGCGCCTGGCAACGCGGCAGGATCAGAAATTGCGGTATCACCAAGTGTCTGTCCTAGCGTCAGACCTGGTGCCATTTCAATTGGAGCGCCCAGGCCGCCGTCATTGGCCTGACGCTCTTTAAATAAGGCGTCCTGAGCGGCTTCGCGCTTGGAAATCCCAACCTCGTCGCGTGCAATTTGAAAGGGTTGCAAGTCAGGCTGATCACTGCCTTTCCAGCTGGCGAGCTGTCCACCGTCGAACAATACGGTAAAGACGCGTTCTTCGACCTTGCCGTTACCCGCACGGTAATAGTAGGGATAGTCCCAGCGGTTGGCGTGCAGCGCACTGGTCAGCATGGGCGTACCTAAGGCGAAGCGAACTTGCTCACGCGTCATACCGGGGCGAAGTAGCGCGACCTGATCTTTCGTGATCCAGTTGCCTTGTTGGACGCCTGCTTTATAAGGGAAGCCAAACTGGCTACCGGTACAGCCAGAAAGGGCAGTCATACCGAGCACCAGGGCAATAACAGCCAAGCCGGAGCGCAAAGGAGAGGTGTATTGACGGAGCATAAACACTGCGAACCTCTGAGGGGTAAAGGACTAAAGACGTTATCATAAAGCTTTACCGAGACGAAGTCTTTACCAAACAGGATAATCCGTGGATCTCGAAAACGATCAAAGTGATTTAAAAAACGTTGGTTTAAAAGCGACGTTTCCGCGCCTAAAGATTTTGGACATTTTTCGTAAGTCAGATGAGCGTCATTTGAGTGCAGAGGATGTCTATCGCTTTCTTATTGCTGAAAATATTGATATTGGTCTGGCAACCGTTTACAGAGTGCTGACCCAGTTTGAGCAGGCTGGCATCCTGTCCCGCAGCCAGTTCGATGGCGGCAAGTCGATTTTTGAGCTCAATGATGGTGATCACCACGATCATTTGATCTGTACCCACTGTGGTTCTGTGACCGAATTTAATGACGAGGAAATCGAAAAACGTCAGCACAAAATCGCACGCGATAACAGCTTTACGCTGGAAAGCCATGCCATGGTCTTATATGGTGTCTGTAAAAACTGTCAATAAGCAATCAGCGGTTGCTAACACCCTTCATTATTCGAGCAGTTCTTGAGCGTGCTTGAGCGTGGTGGGGGTGATTTTGATTCCGCCAAGCATTCTGGCAACCTCTTCAATACGTGCCTGCACATCAAGCTTTGCAATAGACGACGCGGTGATGCCCTTTGACTGTTGCTTGCTGACTTGAAAATGATGCTGACCCCGAGCCGCGACTTGGGGAAGGTGCGTCACGCAAAGCACCTGATGGCGTACACCAAGTTCACGCAGCAAATTACCCACGACTTCCGCCACTGCCCCTCCAATGCCGCTGTCGACCTCATCAAAAATCAGAGTCGGTACGCGCGCGGCGCGGCTCGCAATCACTGAAAGCGCAAGCGAAATACGGGCCAATTCGCCGCCTGAGGCAACTTTAGCCAAGGGTTTTGGGGGCGTTCCAGCATGCCCGGCCACTAAAAATTCGACGACATCTTGGCCCTGCGCCGACGCGGGGCCCTCAGCTAGCGACACGCTGAACTGTCCGCCTTCCATCGCTAAGGTTTGCATCGCCTTGGACACTTGCTTGCTGAGGTCAGTAGCAGCCTTGCGGCGCGCGGTCGTGAGGGCGTTGGCATGACTGAGATATTCGGTTTTAAGTGTGGCCGCCGCTGCACGAAGTGTTTCAATATCCGCTGAGGCGCTTAAGGCTTGTTGTTCGAGACGCAAGGCCGTATGGAGCGTGAAAAGTTGCTCGGGCTCGGTTTTGAATTTGCGCGCGAGATCGAAAATATTGCGCATCCGCTCGTCAACAATCGCCAGCCTTTCAGGATCCAGTTCCACACGCGACAGATAGGCATTGAGATCGGAAACCGCCTCGCTAATAGAGATGCGGGCGGACTCAAGCGATTCGTGCACAGCTTGCAGAGCAGGATCATGCCTCAGGAGCTGAGCGATTTTCTGAAGTGCCGCCACAATCTGATGGTGTGCCGAGTCTTCGTTTTCATCCAGACATCCGAGCGCCTGGGCGGCACCGTCAAGTAGCGATTGGGCATTTGCAAGACGCGTTTGCTCGGCCGAAACCTCTTCCCATTCTGTCTCACCGAGCGACAGGCGATCCAGCTCGCCAAGTTGCCATTCCAGTTTTTCCCTTGCAGCATTCAGGGCATTGGCGTCTTGCTCTGAAAGTGTGAGCTGACGTTCAATTTTCCTCAAAGCCTTCCAGGCCTGAGACACCTGTTGCCGTAAGGCATGATGACCGCCGTGCGCGTCCACCATATCTCGCTGGCTTTCTGCACGTAACAGGCTTTGGTGCGCATGTTGGCCATGAATATCCACCAGATACTCACCAACTTCGCGCAGCTGGGCAATCGTGACGGCTGAGCCGTTGATGTAGCCGCGGCTACGACCCTGGGCATCGACCACCCGGCGCAATACCAGCTCGCCCTCACCACTCAGATCATGCTCTGCAAGCCAGCTTGTCAGGTCAGGGGGAACGTCAAACACAGCACTAATTTCAGCGCGCGCCGCACCATTGCGCAAAACTGACGAGTCTGCGCGCTCGCCTAGCGTGAGCGCTAGTGCGTCGATCAAAATAGACTTTCCCGCACCGGTTTCGCCTGAAAAGACCGTAAATCCAGCCTCAAAACTTATTTCGGCCTCGGTCACGATCACAAAGTCGCGAATATGCAGTGCGCGTAGCATCCTTTATTCCCCGTCGTTGCCGGACTGAGGCAGTCGATTCCAGTCGAGTTTGCGGCGCAAAGTGGAAAAAAAGCTGTAACCCGTGGGGTGTAAGAAACGAATCGTATGCGGTGCACGCTGCACAACAATACGATCACCCGCGGTCAGGTCTGACCAGGTTTGCATATCAAAGTGCACGCTGGCGCCAAGCTCGACACGGCTCATCGCGCTGAGCGTCATGTTGAGCACGCTGTCGGCAGGGATGACGATAGGACGGTTAGAGAGTGTTTGGGGGGCAACGGGTACTAAGAGCATTGCACTGACGGAGGGGTGGAGAATGGGGCCCGCCGCTGAGAGTGCATATGCGGTCGAGCCCGTCGGCGTGGCAACGATCAGGCCATCCGCGCGCTGCGTGTACATAAAGGTATTGTTTACCTCGACGCGCACCTCGATCATGCCCCCGCGACCTGCGCGATTGAGGACGACATCATTGAGTGCGGTCGCAGCATACATCTGCGCTTGACCGCGCCAGACTGTAGCGCTCAATAGCATGCGCTCCTCGGTGTCAAAGCGGCCCTGCAACAGGTCGTCTAAGGCTGCGTTGGCATCGTGCATCGGAATATCTGTAATAAAACCCAGGCGGCCGTGATTGATACCGACGACCGGTACAGCAAAGGGCGCCAGATGCCGAGCAGCCCCGAGCATCGTGCCGTCCCCGCCCATGACGATTGCAAGATCCGCGCGTTGACCAATTTCGGAAAAGTCGGCGGCCGGGTATTCGGATATACCAGTATGACGGGCCGTTTCGGCCTCAATCAGGACTTGGCGGCCTGCTTGGGTCAGCTGGGTGGCGAGCGCGCGCAGCGGAGCATGCAAGCCCGAGTCTTGGTAACGGCCCACTAAAGCGATGATGGGAAAATGCATGCAAAGCTCAATTGACGAAAAACTATTCGATTATAGAGGTGAGGAAGGTAAAATAGGGCAATGATGGATGATCGTGCGCGCTCCCTGCTTAAAGCATTAATCGAACGGTACATTGATGACGGCCAGCCCGTCGGTTCCCGCACGCTCTCAAAATTATTCGATTTATCGCCTGCCACCATTCGCAATGTGATGGCGGATCTCGAAGAATTCGGGCTGATTCACAGCCCGCACACGTCAGCCGGACGCGTGCCGACCCCAAAGGGCTACCGCTTGTTTGTCGATACGATGTTGACCGCCAAACCTTTCGAGCTCGCCTCGACCTCCAACGTGCGGGACTTGCAGTCGGCTTCAGACCCCTCGCGTGCCGTCAATGCGGCGGCCTCGATGTTGTCGAGCTTGACGCAATTTGCCGGGGTCGTCTTATCCCCTAAGCGCGCTCAGGTTTTCCGTCAGATCGAGTTTATCCGGCTCTCGGAAAAGCGTATTCTTCTTATTATTGTTACGCCGGATGGGGACGTACAAAATCGTATTTTGCTTACGCCACGTGACTACAGTAGTACCGCGCTGATCGAGGCCGCTAATTTTTTCAATCACAACTTTGCGGGCAAGTCTTTCGCAGAGGTCAGGCAGACGCTTGCACAAGATCTTGCCCGGCTCCAAGAAGACACGTCCCGTTTGATGCAGGCTGCTGTCGAGGCAGGTGCTGAGGCGGCGGATGAGGTTGAAACCATGGTAATTTCTGGTGAGCGCAGACTGCTTGATGTCAATGAACTTGCGTCTGATATGGACCGTTTACGCAAAACGTTCTCGATGTTCGAGAAAAAAACCGACCTCATGCAGCTGCTTGAAGTCTCCAGCCGCGCACAAGGCGTTCAAATCTATATTGGTGGCGATTCTGATCTGGTGCCAACCGAGGACTTGTCCGTGATTACGGCCCCCTACAGCATTGACGGTCATGTGATCGGGACGCTAGGTGTTATCGGTCCGACTCGGATGGCCTATGAGCGCGTGATCCCCATTGTCGACATTACGGCGCGCTTGCTTTCCAACGCGCTAAGCCACAACTCTTCTGAGCGTTCTTAATATGCGATTTTGGCCCGAACCCAAGCGTGCAAAAGCACCTGCCCCTCGTTTTCTACCGTGGCCCAAGCCCTTTACAACAGCCCGCGTTGGGGTGTTATTGGTCAACCTAGGCACGCCGGATGCACCCACCCCTGCGGCGATTAAACGTTATCTGCGTGAGTTTTTATCTGATCCACGCGTGATCGAGATCCCTAAGCTTTTGTGGTGGCCGATTTTGAATGGTCCGATACTGTTGGCGCGTCCACGTAAGCTCGCGCCGCGTTATCAGAGTATTTGGATGGAGGAGGGTTCGCCGCTGTTGGTCTATACCCAGCGACAGACAGAGGGTTTGCGCAAAGTCTTTGCTGAACGGGGCCTCGCGGTCGAGGTTGAGACGGGCATGCGCTATGGCAATCCTTCGATCAAGAGCGCCATGATGTCTTTGCGTGACCGTGGCTGCGAAAACATCTTGGTGGTTCCCCTTTATCCACAATACGCCTCCAGCACAACCGCCACCGTGGTGGATGCTGTCACGCAGGTGGCCGCTCATCTGCGCGACCAACCCGCGATGCGTTTTATTAAGCGCTTTCATACGCACCCCTCTTTTATCAAGCCTTTGGGTGATAAGATCGCGGCTTTTTGGGCTGAGCATGGCCGGCCACAAAAGTTGGTGATGAGCTTTCATGGTTTGCCCCAACAATGCGTCAATATGGGCGATCCATACTGCAAGGACTCTTACGAGACGGCTCGCGCCCTCGCGTTGCATCTCGGGTTGACTGACGAGCAGTATCTCGTAACATTTCAAAGCCGTTTTGGGCCGGCCAAATGGTTGGAGCCCTACACCGAACCTACCGTCGAACGTCTTGCAAAAGAGGGTGTCACCGAGATCGATGTCGTGTGCCCGGGCTTTTTGGCGGATTGTCTTGAGACGCTTGAGGAAATCTCGATTGAGGTGGGGGATACGTTTAAGCATGCTGGCGGCAAGCAGTTTCGTTATATCTCAGCCTTAAATGATGATCCGGCTTGGATTCGCGCGCTGGCTGATATGGTTGAGGGACATCTTCAAGGCTGGCCGATCCGCGCCGAATAAATTCGCTGAAATCCGGTGAATTATTTTGTGTTTTCTCTTGAATATGGGGATTTTGCCCCCAAATGCCTTATTAACAATGCATTTTTCTGGAGAAGACCATGACGTCTCAAAACGGTTCCGCGGACGCTCAGTCCGGCGCAGTCCACCAAGACAAACAGTCCTCGGGCGCCGAGGCGGCTCAGACTGAGGGCGAGTCCCTGGATCCGATCGAGCAGCTGGAGGCCGAATTGGCGGCAGCACTCGCTTTGGTGTCCGAGCATAAAGACCAGGTTCTTCGTGCGCACGCCGAGATGGAAAACGTACGTCGTCGCGCGCAGGACGAGGTATCAAAAGCACGCAAATTCGGCATCGAGTCTTTCGCTGAGAGCATGGTGCCGGTCAAAGACAGTCTTGAGGCTGCCTTAGCGCAGACCGAGCAAAGCCAAGAAGATATGCGAGCAGGCATTGAAATGACCCTCAAACAGCTGGTCACGGGCTTTGAACGTAATCACCTCAAGGAAATTGCGCCAGCCTCCGGCACGAAATTTGACCCACATCAGCATCAGGCTATTGCCACCATTCCGGCGGAGCAAGAGGCCAATACGGTCGTTCAAACTCTGCAAAAAGGGTATTTGATCGCGGATCGCGTGTTGCGCCCGGCGCTTGTCACTGTGGCAGCCTAAGTGTTCAAAAACGTTTTTGAATGAAAAAAGATGGATTTGGGCTTGAAATCATCGATTTGCGCCCCATCTTCTACTCATTCAGGTATTTCACTTCATTTTGATATTTTAAAGGACCTTCACCATGGGTAAGATAATCGGTATCGACCTTGGCACTACCAACAGCTGCGTGGCCGTCATGGATGGCAATCAGGTCAAAATCCTGGAAAACGCTGAAGGCGCCCGCACCACACCTTCGATCGTCGCCTATATGGAAGACGGCGAGACCTTGGTGGGCGCTCCTGCTAAGCGTCAGGCAGTCACCAATCCAACCAACACGTTGTACGCCGTCAAGCGTCTGATCGGCCGCAAGTTTTCCGAAGATGCTGTGCAAAAAGACATTCACCTCATGCCTTACAAAATTGTCAAAGCTGACAATGGCGATGCATGGGTTGAGGCTCAAAACAAAAAGCTCGCGCCTTCACAGGTCGCAGCAGATGTGTTGCGCAAAATGAAAAAGACCGCTGAGGATTTTCTCGGCGAAGAAGTGACAGAGGCCGTCATTACGGTGCCTGCTTACTTCAATGACAGCCAACGCCAGGCGACCAAAGACGCTGGCCGTATTGCTGGTTTGGACGTCAAGCGCATCATCAACGAACCGACTGCCGCTGCGTTGGCGTTCGGAATGGACAAGATGGAAAAAGGCGATCGTAAGATTGCGGTCTATGACTTGGGCGGTGGTACGTTCGATATTTCGATTATCGAAATCGCCGATGTCGATGGTGAAAAGCAATTCGAGGTCTTGTCGACCAATGGCGACACCTTCTTGGGTGGTGAGGACTTTGACCAGCGCATCATCGAATACGTGATTGGCGAGTTCAAAAAAGAGCAGGGCGTAGACCTCTCCAAAGACGTGCTCGCGTTGCAGCGCCTGAAAGAAGCTGCTGAAAAGGCAAAGATTGAGTTGTCTTCCAGTCAGCAGACTGAAATCAACTTGCCTTACATCACTGCGGATGCTTCAGGTCCCAAGCACTTGAATCTGAAAATGACCCGTGCCAAGCTCGAGTCGTTAGTCGAGGAACTGATCGCTCGCACGATCGAGCCTTGCCGTATTGCGATCAAAGACGCTGGCGTCAAAGTCAGCGAAATTGATGACGTCATCTTGGTAGGCGGTATGACGCGCATGCCTAAGGTGCAGGAAAAGGTCAAAGAGTTCTTTGGTCGCGATCCACGCAAAGACGTCAACCCAGACGAGGCTGTCGCTGCAGGTGCGGCGATTCAGGGTTCGGTGTTGTCTGGTGATCGTAAAGACGTGTTGTTGTTGGACGTGACACCTTTGTCACTTGGTATTGAAACGCTCGGTGGCGTGATGACCAAGATGATCACAAAGAACACGACCATTCCAACCCGTCACTCACAGGTGTTTTCCACAGCGGATGATAATCAGCCTGCCGTGACCATCAAGGTGTTCCAAGGTGAGCGCGAAATCGCTGCTGGCAACAAGACGTTGGGTGAGTTCAACCTCGAAGGTATTCCACCTGCTTCACGTGGTACGCCACAGATCGAAGTGACCTTTGATATCGATGCAAACGGTATCGTGCACGTGTCCGCTAAAGACAAAGGCACAGGCAAGGAAAACAAGATCACGATTCAGGCAAACTCAGGTCTGACCGAAGACGAGATCCAGCGCATGGTGAAAGACGCTGAGGCAAATGCTGAGGAAGATCACCGCATGGCTGAGTTGGCGATGGCGCGTAATAGTGCGGATGCTTTAGTGCACGCTACACGCAAGTCGTTGACGGAGTATGGTGACAAGCTTGAGGCAGAAGAGAAAACAGCGATCGAAGCTGCAATCACGGACGTCGAGGAAGTCTTGAAAAATGGCTCAGACAAAGCAGCGATCGACGCCAAAGTCGAATTGTTATCGGCTGCTTCGCAAAAGCTCGGTGAAAAGATGTACGCCGATGCTCAAGCTGCTCAGGCTGCTGCGCAGAGCGGTGCAGGCGCAGGCCCTGAGGCCGGTGCCAAACCCGCGGATGACAATGTGGTCGATGCTGAGTTCAAAGAAGTCAAGCGCGATCAAAAGTGATCGCCTAGACTCATAAATGATTCGCCCGGGACTCTTTTAGAGCATCCCGGGCGCATTTTTTTGCCCACCTTCATACTGTTTGAATAAAAGAGCCTGAGATCATGGCAAAACGCGATTTTTATGAAACCCTTGGCGTTGCTAAAAACGCCTCGGAAGATGACCTTAAAAAAGCCTACCGTAAGCTGGCGATGAAATACCATCCGGATCGCAATCCGGACAGCAAAGAAGCTGAAGAAAAATTTAAGCAAGCCAAAGAGGCTTACGAAATTTTGTCTGATGACAATAAGCGTGCTGCGTATGATCGTTATGGACACGCGGGCGTCGATCCAAATGCCGCAGGCATGGGTGGTGCGGGCGGCGCTGGTTTTAGTGATTCTTTTGGCGATATTTTTGGCGAAATTTTCGGTGCCGGACGTCGCGGCGGCGGTGGTGGGCCACAGGTTTACCGCGGCGCAGACCTCAAATACGCGATGGAAATTACCCTTGAACAGGCGGCTAACGGTTTTGATACCGAAATCCGCGTACCAAGTTGGGAAAATTGTGAGATTTGCAAAGGTAGCGGGGCCAAGTCAGGCACAACACCTAAAACGTGTCGTACTTGCGGTGGCTCTGGTGCGGTGCGCATGCAGCAAGGCTTTTTCAGCGTGCAGCAAACGTGTCCAACTTGTCACGGAAGTGGCAAGGAAATCACGGATCCTTGTGTGTCATGTGATGGTGTAGGACGGACACGTCGCAATAAAACACTTCAGGTCAAAATTCCTGCGGGTATTGATGACGGGATGCGTATCCGCTCCTCAGGTAATGGTGAACCTGGCATCAACGGTGGACCTTCCGGTGACTTGTATGTGGAGATCCATATCAAGGAACACAAGATTTTCCAACGAGAAAATGATGACTTGCATTGCGAGATGACCATTCCTTTTACGACCGCTGCGCTCGGTGGCGAAATTCAAGTGCCTACATTGAATGGCAAAGCCGAGATCACGATTCCCGAAGGCACACAGTCCGGTAAAACATTCAGGCTGCGTGGCAAGGGCATCAAAGGCGTTCGGGGCGCATACCCAGGGGACTTGTACTGTCACTTTGTTGTGGAAACTCCTGTCAAGCTGACAGACGAGCAGAAAGCAATCCTGCGTCAGTTCGAGACTTCCTTGACAGAAGGTGGCGAGCGTCATTCTCCTCAGAGCAAGTCATGGACCGATCGTGTTAAGGATTTTTTCTCTTAAGCATCGCGTCTGTTATCCATGAATAAGGGCCGAATCTTCGTTTGAGATTCGGCCCTTTTCACTTAAAGCATATCCTCAGATCATCTTACTACTGCTTCTTTTCAAAATCTCCCGCCGCCACACTGCTGAACTCTGCAGGCTTGAGATATTTGCGTATCACGGTATTGACTTGCTCGGCAGAGAGCGTGGATAGTTTGCGATCCAGTTCGGCCGCCCAGGCAAATGTTCGGCCCGTGTCAAGGTAGTTGATCCAGGCCCCAGTCAAACCATTGTCCTGAGCACGCGCCAGCTTGCGATAGTTGAGCAATGCTTTGATCCCGTCTTGCACTTCAGTCTGGTTGAAACCGTCCTTCAGCACCCGCTCAAACTCTTCGCGAATGGCGGCTTCAACTTTGTTACGGTTTTCTGGCGAAAAGATGGCATACACCCCCCAAGAACCACTTGGCTCGAAGGCCGAGACGTTCAGTCGGGTCCGTACGTTGTAGGACAGACCTTCTTTTTCACGGACGCGCAGCCATAATCTTGAGGTCTCAGAGGTCCCGAGCAAAAAGTTTGCTAAGGACAGCGCTGCGTAATCCGCATCAGTATCTTGCATCTTTAAGGGCATCGCTGCTGTGTAAAACGCATTGGCTTTGTCGGGGGTGAGCGCTTGCATTTGAGCAGGTTTGATGTCGCGATAAGGTTGCGGGATACGTGCATAGGCTTGTCCGGCGCCCCATTGATTGAGAGATGCTGTGAGTGTGGCCTGTAGAGACGCGGGATCAAAACTACCCACAGCCGCACCCATTGCGTGCGCAGCGCCATAAAATGTTTGATGGAAGGTGACTAAGGACTCACGCTTAAGTGCCTCGACAGTGGCAAGCGACTCATCAAAGCTAGGTTGATAACGAATGTCATCTTTGGGCCAGGGATTGTCATGACGTGAAAGCATGCGTGTGGCTATCGCTGTAGGCTCGGTCATTGAGCTCTTGATCGAGGTCAGCAGCTTAGCTTTGTATTCATCGACTTCTGCTTGCGGAAAGTTTGCCTGACGGGCAGTATCCAGCACAAATTGAACGAGCGCATCGATATTGGCGCGTGTCGTAGACAAGCTGATGTTGAGCGTTGCACCAGAGCCAGATACGCTGACTTGACCGCCCAGCGCATCAATCCGATCCTTGATTTGTTGGCGCGTGAGCTGAGCCGTGCCGCTTAGCAAAAGATCTGGCGTTGCAATCGAGGCGATCCGTTGCCCCTTGAGCGAGCTCACATCACCAAAATGCAGTTGAATCACGGTCTGAACGCGCTCTCCACGAGACTCTTTTGGCAATAGCGCGAGCTGTATGGAGCCATTTGTCAGTTTGACCGTTTTGCGCTGCGTGCGCTGGTCAATATTTTTTGGATCAGGATCAAAGGCTTCAGCTTGTTTCAGTTGTGCGTCGCCGACATAGTCTTTGAGCTCTGCAGCTAAGTCAGGTTTGCTCAGTGCAGGTGAGCGCAGCGGCTTTTCAGTGGGGATGTATTGACCCTCTGTACGATTAGATTGTGTCAGATAAAGATCGGCTGCTTGTTGAACCTGGGCCAGCGTGACGGCACGGATGCGATCACGCGCCAGAAACCAGAGGCGCCAATCACCCACTGCAGCGGCTTCGGATAAGCCTGCGCTTACTTTTTGGGCATCACTGAACATTTGCTCCCAAGATTTCAACCATTGATTACGGACACGGTCTAACTCTTCTTGGGTAAACGGATGTTGAGCCAGTGACTCGAGCGTCTGGACGAGCGTCTTGAGCGAGGCGGCCTGGTCCATGCCAGGTTGCAGACTTGCCCCAAACATCACGGTGCCAGGCGCAGTGCGATCCATGGTAAAGCCAAACACGCTTGCGGCTTGTTTGGTGGGGACCATTGCTTTATAGAGGCGTCCCGAAGGGGTGTCGGAAACGATCATGCTGGCTAAATCGATTGCGGCGAAATCTTTGTGTGCGGCCGAAGGCACATGGTACATCGCTGCGACCAGAGGCGCGCCGCCTACGCGTCGCAAAATGACACTGCGCTCGCCGTCTTGTACAGGGTCTGTCGTGTACTCGGGGGGAAGCGTGCGGGAGGGACGTGGGATGCTTCCAAACGATTTCATCACATCGGCCAGAACAGTCGGTGTGTCAAACTTACCGGTCACAATCAGCACGGCGTTGTCAGGCTGGTAGTACGTTTTGTAAAAAGCACGCAGTTGTCCAATGTCGACATTTTCAACATCTGAGCGCGCACCAATAGGCGTCTTGCCGTAGTTGTGCCACTCGTAGGCAATACTGAGCATCTTTTGCCACAGTATGCGAAAGGGGTTGTTTTCACCACTCTCCATTTCATTTCGAACAACCGTCATTTCGGTGTCCAGATCTTCGCGCTTGATGCTGGCATTGATCATGGCATCCGCCTGCCAGTTTAAGTACCAAGCAAGCGTATCGGGATTGGCGGCAAAGCTTGCGTAATAGTTGGTGCGGTCTACGGAAGTCGTACCGTTGGCCTGAAGCCCCCGTTTTGAAAACTCACCAAGCGAGTTTGGCATAGTGGGTGTGCCCTTAAAGAGCATATGCTCAAGCAAATGGGCCATCCCCGTTTCGCCGTAGTTTTCATGGCGAGAGCCCACTAAATACGTCATGTTGACTGTCGTGGTGGGCTTGGATTCGTCTGGCGCGAGCAAAATACGCAAACCATTGGATTCGAGACGGTATTCGGTAATTCCTTCAACGCTAGTCACCTTGGTGACACCAGCGGGAATGGCAGCGGCCATTGAGTGAGTTCCAATTAAGGCGAACGCGGCACCAATAAGGGTGCGCTTCAGGGCGTCAGTGAACAGCGACATGTGAGGGTCCTGAAAGAAACATCGAACCCGTTGGAGCACTGGCGCCCCAAATGGTTCACTTTTGAATGCTTACTTGGACAATAACCGCATCGCTTGCTCAATGCCGGAAACGGTCACAGGAAACATTTTGTCCTGGACAATATTGCGGATGATGGAAATCGATTGACGATATTGCCAGGAAGCTTGAGGTTCGGGGTTGAGCCAAACGGTTTTAGGCCAAGCATTGACCATGCGCTGCAACCATTCAGCGCCGGGTTCCTTGTTGTAATGCTCGACCGAACCGCCTGGCTGCAAAATTTCATAGGGACTCATGGTCGCGTCGCCCACAAAAATCAGTCTCCAGTCTGCGTTAAATTTGCGCAGGACATCCCAGGTTTCAAAGCGCTCCATTTGTCGGCGGCGATTCGATTTCCAAAGGTGCTCGTACGGGCAATTATGAAAATAGTACACCTCAAGATTTCTAAATTCGCTGCTAGCAGCTGAAAACAATTCTTCGACACGCGAGATGTGATCGTCCATGCTGCCACCTACATCCAGCAACATCAGGACTTTTACATTGTTGTGGCGCTCGGGCACCATTTTGATGTCGAGATAGCCTGCGTTACGGGCGGTGCTCGCAATGGTGTCACCCAGATCCAATTCAAAGTCTGAACCTTCGCGCGCAAAGCGTCTGAGGCGTCTGAGGGCAATCTTAAAATTACGGGTGCCCAGCTCAATTGAGTCATCGTAGTCTTTAAAGTTACGCTCATCCCATACTTTGACTGCTGAACGGCTACCACCGGTGCCGCCCACACGAATGCCCTCGGGATGTGAGCCACTGTTGCCAAACGGCGACGTGCCTCCTGTCCCGATCCATTTGCTGCCACCCTGATGACGTCCTTTTTGTTCTTCGAGGCGCTCTTTGAACATCTCCATCAGCTTGTCCCAGCCGTGCTTTTCAAGTTCAGCCTTTTGCTCGGGGGTGAGGCGCTTTTCAAGCTCCGCAACTAGCCAGTCCAACGGGATTTTTTTTCCTGCAGGGAGCTTTTGTTCGAGGCTGCGGTAATACGTAGCAAAGGCACGATCAAAACGATCAAAGAGTGTTTCATCTTTGATCAAGGTGGTCCGCGCGAGGTAGTAAAAATCCTCAAGCTTGGGCGGCATGATCGGACTTGACAATGCTTCGAGCAGTGTCAGGTACTCCTTGACTGAAACAAGGAGTTTTTGCGTGCGTAAGTGATAAAAGAAGTCAACTAGCATGGCGTTTGAGTTGATAGGTCAAGTGCGCGTGCACTTCGGGCCATTCGCCTTCGGTGACGCTATACATCACGGTATCCCTGATCGTGCCGTCGCGCCGCAGCGCATGATGACGCAGAACGCCGTCTCTTTTGGCGCCCAAGCGTTCAATAGCGCGTTGAGAAGCATGGTTGAAATTGTCTGTACGCCAGCCGACGACCGCAGCGCCGAGCGTGTCAAAGGCATGCTCAAGCAAAAGCAGTTTGCAGGCCGTGTTCACATGGCTGCGTTGATGACTTTTGGCATACCAGGTATAGCCAATCTCTAAGCGCGCGACCGCGGTGATAATGTCGTGATAACGCGTCGTACCAATGATTTCTTGGGTGCCAGCATGGATGACGACGAACGGCAACATATGTCCCGCAGCATAGCCATCAAGAGCCGTCTGAATGTAATGAGCGGTTTGCTCAGGCTCGGGTACCGACGTGACCCGCAGGTTCCAGAGTTCTCCGTCCCGCGCTGCCCGCGTGAGTCCCTCGGTGTGCGTGAGTGACAGGGGTTCAAGACGCACGCCATGCCCCGTCAGCACGCAAGGAGCCGGTGTCAGCGTAAAGCCTTGATCAATTGCCATTTGTTGATCCTGGAGGACGACGGGTCGTGCGGGTGACGGCAGCTAAACGCTCAAGCAGTTGAAGATCTTGCTCGTTTTTAAGCAGTGCGCCGGCCATCATCGGAATCGCGGTGGCCGCGTGTGCATCGATTTGCTCAGCAGTGGCATCCTCGGCAATCAGCAGACGCAGCCAGTCAAGAAATTCCGAAGTGGAGGGTTTCTTTTTCAGACCCGGTGCGTCGCGCAAAGCAAAAAATGTATCGAGTGCGGCGCGCAGGACATCCGCGTGCAAGTTGGCAAAGTGCACGTCGACAATGCTGCGCAACGTGTCACGATCCGGAAACCGAATGTAGTGAAAGAAGCATCTACGCAAAAATGCATCAGGTAGATCTTTTTCGTTGTTCGACGTAATAATCACCAACGGACGATGACGCGCCTTGACGGTTGAGCGTGTCTCGTAAACATGAAACTCCATTTGATCCAGTTCGCGTAACAAGTCATTTGGAAATTCGATATCGGCCTTGTCAATCTCGTCAATCAGCAACACGACGGGCTCGGGTGCCTCGAAAGCCTGCCAGAGCACACCCTGCATGATGTAGTTGCGGATATCTTTGACTTTTTCGTCGCCCAGTTGTGAGTCACGTAAACGCGACACCGCATCATATTCATATAGGCCTTGGTGCGCCTTGGTGGTGGATTTGATGTGCCATTGCAAAAGAGGGCGACCAAGCGCTGCGGCAACCTCCTCCGCTAGCATCGTCTTGCCTGTCCCAGGCTCGCCTTTAATGAGAAGGGGACGTTGTAGGGTCAGTGCGGCGTTGACAGCCAGTTTGAGATCGTCGGTTGCGACATAGCGCTCAGTGCCGTCAAAGCGGGTCATTTGTGCTGAAGAGGGGGTCTGGGAGGTCATTATTTGCCAAAATGAAAGTGGTCAGAGTCTGTTGCTGTACATAATTGAAGTCTAATTTTTCCAATTATCGTACAATCCTAACGTTTTGCGGCCGGGAGTTGATCCCGGGACTTTTCCCTGCCAGACCAAGAGTCCATTATGAAGTTTCCGAACATGTTGCAATCTCAGTTTGTCGGCGCGACGACCCCCCGTGCTTCGTTGTGCGCCCCGTTTTCCAGCAAGCTCGCCAAATTGGCGCTTGCTGCAGCCTGTACCGTGGCTCTCCCGGTTCTCGCCGCGGATCCTCCAAAGGGCAATATCGAAGCCGCCAAGGCCAAAGTGTCGATGTGTATTGGCTGCCACGGTATCCCTGGCTACCGTGCGAGTTTCCCCGAGATCTACTCAGTGCCCAAGATAGCCGGCCAGAATGAAAAGTACATTCAGGCGTCTTTGCGGGCCTACGCCACGGGTGAGCGTACCCATCCTACGATGGACGCCATTTCTAAGAGCCTGTCAGAACAGGACATGGCTGACTTGGCCGCCTATTACTCCAATCTCAAATAATCGGGGGCTTACATGAAATATCTAACGCTCGCCCTCACTGGGGCTCTTTTGTTGGGTTCAGCCACGCTGAGCCAGGCAGCCGATTTGGCAGCAGGTAAAGCTGTCTGGGAAAAACTCAATTGTGCATCGTGCCACGGTGCGGATGCGGTCAAGTCGATTGATCCTTCTTACCCAATTTTGGCAGGTCAGCACGCTGACTTTTTGGCCCATGCTTTAAAAGCGTATCAGCGCGGTGCCTCTGGTGCCCCCGCTACAGCTAATGTGCGCAAAAACGCCATCATGGGCGCTTTTGCCAAGCAATTGTCACCTCAAGACATTAAAAACGTATCCGCGTGGTTGGCCGCACAGCCAGGACCGCTATCCGTTCGTCGCTAAGTCAGCCGTTCAATTAATCTCACTGAGACGCTATGCCTCAGTGAAGACCATCCGCCAATGTGTCAGTCTCGGCTGACTCTTTGGCGGATGAGCTCAATATAGGCCTCGCTATCCAGCGCAGTGCCCAAACGTTGGGATTCCCACACGACTTGCCCTAAACACTCCATGATTTCATGCGCGGCGTGATGTGGATCTGTGCGGGACGCTAGTTTGTCGAATGCGGGTCGGATGCCTCTGGGGTGATCGATGGAGAGCTGCTCAGCGATTGCGAGGTGCATTGAGAGGTGCAGAAAAGGATTGGTTTTGCCTTCTTCGACATTGAATTCCCGTGTCATTGAATCCTGCTGGACGAGGATTTCGTGGTACTCGGGGTGCTGTTCGATCCAAGTCAGCGCGATATCCTCCAGCGGCGTCAAAACCTGCAGCGCTTTATGTTTACGCCATGTTTCTATAAAAAACTGGCGAACTTGGTCACGCGAGGGATTGAACATAAATGGGGCAAAAACCTATTTAAATAAAAAGAAAATGTTGCATTTAGCCCCAAATTAGGGCATTCCCTGATGCGGTCTGCTGATCTGTGGCGCAGAATCAGATTCATGCAGGTGAGGGGACAACGCTCAATAAAGAGCATGCTAGCAGCAACGGCATCATAAAAAAGAAACGCACAACGGCTGACACTTAAGGTGTCGGCCGTTGTCGCATCAGGCATCCCACTCCGATTTCTCGACCTTTTCCAATTAAACGCATGACTGAGACTTCCAAGCCTGGCAGACCGATCCGTTACTGGCGCAGTAATTTGCGCCTGATCAGTATTTTGCTTGCGAGTTGGGGACTTGTCACTTTTGTCCCTGCATACTTTGCGAGCGCGCTCTCAGCATTGATGATTTTTGGCTGGCCGTTTCCGTTTTGGGTAGCGGCTTTTGGCGCACCTTTGGCATTTTTATTGATTGTTGGGTGGTATGCCTGGCGAATGGAAAAGCTCGATGCACGACGCAGAGCCCAAAAGGTGGAGCAGTCTTGACTCAGCCTCAATCCACGAACACACCGTCTCAGCAACAGGCCTTTAGCAGACGCTTGTTTCGGGGCTATGCAGCGTACACGGCAGGTTTTATTACGCTGGTCCTTTTGTTGGCGGTACTGGAAGTTTTTGGTCTGGAAAGGCAGTGGATTGGTTACGCCTTTTTGCTGTCGACTGTTGCCCTCTACGCGGGTATTGGCATCATGTGCCGGACGTCTGATCCCGTCGAGTATTACGTGGCTGGACGCCGAGTGCCCGCCATCTTTAACGGCATGGCCACGGCTGCGGACTGGATGTCTGTGGCCTCGTTTATTGGCATAGCCGGCACGCTCTATTTATCTGGCTATAACGGGCTTGCCTATATTTTGGGATGGACGGGCGGCTATGTTTTGGTCGCGTTATTTTTGGCACCCTATTTGCGTAAGTTTGGTGGTTATACGATTCCAGAGTTTTTGGGCGCGCGCTTCGAAGGCAACTTACCTAGACTGGTAGGCGTCATATGTGCCGTCTTGTGTTCCTTTACTTATCTGGTCGCTCAGATTTATGGTGTCGGGATCATTACGACTCGCATGACAGGCATCTCATTCGAGCTTGGTATTTTTATTGGCTTAGGCGGAGTCTTGGTGTGCTCCTTTCTTGGCGGAATGCGGGCGGTCACGTGGACCCAGGTGGGTCAGTACATCATTCTCGTCATCGCATACCTCGTGCCTGTCATTTGGCTCGCTGTGAAGCAAACTGGCGACCCCGTGCCGCAGTTTGCGGCCAGTACTGTGCTGTCTGAGGTCGTCGCGCGCGAAAAAGTCTTGAGCCAAGACGAGGCTGAACTGGAAGTGAGAAATATTTGGCAAAGCCGTGCGGATCTGATGCAGTCAAGAATTTCAAAGCTTCCTGATTCTTGGGAGACAGAGAAACAGCAATTGACCGTGAAGCTGCTGCGTGCGCGTGCAAACGATGCGCCAATGGTGGAAATACGTTCGTTGGAGCGAGCGTTCGCGACCTACCCAAAATCTGTCGAGGCAGCCCGAACGGTCTGGTCAAAAGCACGTGATGATTTTGCGGCGCGCGCAGCGCCACCCATGTCGCATGCTGAACCTTTTGTCAGTAAAACTGATGAGTCACCAGATGCGGTGAGAAATAACTTTCTTGCCACAGTGCTATGTCTTATGTTGGGGACAGCAGGATTGCCCCACATTTTGATGCGCTCACTGACGACGCCCTCGGTCGGGCATGCCCGTCAATCCGTGTTTTGGTCCTTGCTGTTTATTTTGCTGTTATATCTCACAGCCCCCGCGCTTGCGATCTTGGTGAAGTTTGAAATTTATAACAATCTGGTGGGGATGCCATTTGTAGATTTGCCTTCTTGGGTGAGTGCATGGTCTGCAGTCGATCGATCACTCATTAGTATTTTGGATCTCAATCACGATGGAATTGTTCAGCTCTCCGAGGTGCAGATTGGCGGAGATGTGATTGTCTTGGCGGCGCCGGAAATTGGTGGTTTGCCTTATGTGGTGTCTGGACTTGTCGCTGCGGGTGCATTGGCAGCTGCACTTTCAACGGCAGACGGTTTATTGCTGACGCTTTCAAATGCCTTGTCTCATGACACCTTGTTACGTGATGTCTCATCGCGCATGCGTGGTGGGCGACAAGTGATCTTGTCAAAAGTGTTGCTGCTGGGGGTGGCCTTCACCGCCGCATGGGCTGCAACCTGGACACCCGCCGATATTTTATTTTTAGTCGGCGCCGCATTTTCAATCGCGGCTTCTACGTTTTTCCCCGTGCTGGTGATGGGGATTTTTTGGAAGCGCGCCAATCAATGGGGCGCAACAGCGGGGATGTTGGCAGGTTTGTTCACAACATTTTTTTATATGGTTCAGGCGCAACCTTGGCTGCGTGGGTGGGTGCTCAATGTGCCACGCAGTACACCCGTTGAGCTATGGTGGGATATTCAGCCGATCGCAGCCGGGGTGTTTGGTGCACCTGTCGCCTTCATTGTCATCATCTTGGTGTCTCTATGCACACCGAGACCAGCGCTCATCACCGATCGGTTGGTGGATTATTTGCGTGAGCCGGATGAGGGCGAAGCAGCACCAGCAGTGCCCCTTGGCCACCATGTGCAGGCGGGGCAGAAGCAAACGCACTGATTGCATTGAGCTGGGTGAGCCACTGTGCAACGCGTGCTTTTAAAACGGATTGTCCATCCGCAGAACCATAGCCCTTGCCATGAATAATCCTGACACAGCGCGTACCGTGTATTTGGCTTGTTTCAATAAAATTTGTGAGTGCAAGCCTGGCCTCATCGCTGTTTAGACCATGCAAGTCAAGATGTGCGCCGACTGGCCAAAAAGCGCGTCGAAGCTGCCTGAGCACCTCGGGTCCGATGCCTGGTACGACCCAGGCCAGATCGGCCTGCGTATCGACGAAAGGGGAAAAGCCATCAGACAGAGGAGGGGGTATTGGATTGTCCTGACCTAGTGCGCGCTGCCGGCGCTGTGTCATCACGTCAGCCTGCTGCGCGTCGCTTGGGCGATGTGCAACGCGCGGAGCCGATTTGAGTGGTGTCACTGATTGAATCGCACGTGCAAACAGTTTGACCTCCTCGGCAGAAGTCACTGAGGCAGGCCCTTTCAAGGCAGAGCGTTGCTGCGCTTGCAGCTTGGCTAGGTCGC
The DNA here is from genome assembly GCA_023653055.1 of Burkholderiaceae bacterium. Lineage (GTDB taxonomy): Bacteria > Pseudomonadota > Gammaproteobacteria > Burkholderiales > Burkholderiaceae_B > Zwartia. The sequence goes on from JAMNXR010000003.1 coordinate 140,219, forward strand.
GCGCTTGGCGGGCACGCTGTTCCTCAAGCGCCGTTTGATGCAGGCGTTTGAGATCAGCGAAGCCCGCTTTACTGTTCCGCATTCTCCAGCCAGCGCTGAGCGTCCAGCGCAGCCATACAGCCCGTGCCTGCGCTCGTGATGGCTTGTCGATACACGTGGTCTTGCACGTCACCCGCGGCAAAGACACCAGGCACTGAGGTCATTGTTGCCAGGCCTGCTAAACCGCTGCGTGTCACGATGTAACCGTTGGCCATCTCCAGCTTGCCTTCAAAAATGCCTGTATTGGGCTGATGTCCAATCGCAATGAAGACACCTGTGACCGCAATTTCTTCTGTTTTGTCTGAATCTGTTGCACGCAAGCGAACGCCTGTAACGCCAGATTGATCGCCGAGCACTTCGTCTAGCTGACGGAAGGTCGCAAGTTTCATGTTGCCATTGGCAACTTTGTCCATCATTTTGTCGATCATGATGGGCTCAGCGCGAAACTTATCGCGACGGTGCACCACTGTAACGGAGCGACATATGTTGGAGAGGTAAAGGGCCTCTTCGACCGCAGTGTTACCGCCACCGACTACGATAACATCTTGATTCTTGTAAAAAAAGCCATCGCAGGTCGCGCAACCGGAAACGCCACGACCCATAAAGGTTTGCTCAGAGGGCAGTCCCAAGTACTTGGCCGAGGCGCCCGTAGAAATAATAAGGGCATCGCAAGTATATTGGGCGCCACCGTCACCAGTCAGGCGAAAGGGACGCGAGGAAAAGTCCACACTCGCGATATGATCAAACACCATTTCAGTATTAAAGCGCTCAGCATGCGCGGCAAAGCGCTGCATTAGTTCTGGACCCTGAACCCCATCGGCGTCCGCAGGCCAGTTATCCACGTCTGTAGTGGTCATTAGTTGACCGCCCTGGGCAAGACCTGTGATCATGACGGGATTAAGGTTGGCACGCGCAGCGTATACGGCTGCGGTGTAGCCCGCAGGCCCCGAGCCTAAAATGAGAACTTTGGCATGTTTTGGCGTTGACATCAGATTTACCCCTCTATATTGTGCAGCAAATTATAATGGCGACTATGCCTATACTGACCCCAGCCACTACGCGGACTTCGCGATCGACCCGAAATACCCGAAATGGGCCTTCGGTGATGCAAACTCGACTGCTTTCAATCTTACGGGAGGCGCGCTGGATTGTATTCGCCGCCTTAGCCGCCTGGTTGACGTTAGTCCTCGCCACTTGGAACGGTAGCGACCCGGGTTGGTCTCATTCTTTTGGGCGAGATGCGACAGAACTCCATAATCGCGGTGGGCTGATTGGCGCCTATATTTCAGATGTCTTGTTGTATTTATTTGGTTTTTCAGCCTGGTGGCTGGTTGTTTTGCTCCTCCATCGGGTCCGCGCAGGGTATTTACGCCTTGCAAACCAGATTCGCACGCGTGGCGAGCCAGAAACCCTTGCCCGCGTTCGCTGGGAACAAGGCATCGGATTTTTTATGGTGATGCTTGGTTCCGTAGGGCTTGAGGCATATCGTCTGAGCTCTTGGGGGATGAAGCTGCCCGCCCGTACCGATTTCACTAGTGGTGCGGGGGGAGTCATAGGACAAGACTGGTCAGGTTTTTTGTCTTCCGCAGTCGGATTTTCAGGTAGTACATTGATTTTATTGGCCTTAATTGTTTTCGGCTGCAGTTTATTTTTTGGTTTTTCTTGGTTGGCGATCGCGGAAAAAGTAGGTGGTGGTCTCGAATGGATCTGGCTCAAGGTCAAAAATGGCCGCGCTGCCAGACAAGATCGCCGCGCGGGTCAAGTCGCACAAGCCGTCAGGCATGAGCAGGTCGAGGCTAAGCATGAAAAAATCGTCCATGAACAGCCGGTGCGCATTGAGCCTGCGATTGTGGTGGTGGAAAAGTCCGAGCGTGTGCAAAAAGAAAAGCAACAATCGCTCTTCATTGAACCTTCTGTGACGGGCGACTTACCTGCCTTGAGTCTGCTGGATCAGCCCGGCGAGGCCTTTGAGACCGTTTCAGACGAAACGATTGAATACACCTCTCGCTTGATTGAGAAAAAACTGGCTGATTTTGGCGTCACTGTTCAGGTGGTCGCGGCACAGGCAGGTCCCGTCATTACGCGTTATGAAATTGAGCCTGCGACGGGAGTCAAAGGCAGCCAGATCGTTAACTTAGCCAAGGATTTGGCACGTGCGTTGAGCCTGGTGAGCATCCGCGTCGTCGAGACGATCCCAGGCAAAAATTTGATGGGCTTTGAGCTCCCCAACCCACGCCGACAAATGGTCAAGTTATCTGAGATTCTGGGTTCTCAGGTTTATCACTCAAGTACTTCAGTTGTCACCATGGCGCTTGGCAAAGACATCGCAGGCAATCCGGTTGTCGCGGATCTCGCCAAGATGCCTCACCTTCTGGTGGCGGGTACAACCGGTTCTGGTAAGTCCGTCGGAATCAATGCGATGATTTTGTCGCTGCTCTACAAAGCAGATGCTTCGCAGACGCGCCTGATTTTGATTGATCCTAAAATGCTCGAGATGAGCGTGTATGAGGGCATTCCTCACTTGTTGGCCCCAGTGGTGACCGATATGCGTCAAGCCGCGAACGCGCTCAACTGGTGTGTCGGCGAGATGGAAAAACGCTATCGCCTCATGAGCAAGCTCGGTGTTCGCAATTTAACGGGTTACAACAATAAAATTCGCGATGCGATTAAACGTGAGGAGCCTATTCCTAATCCGTTTTCGCTAACACCTGATGCACCAGAGCCTCTCAAAGAATTGCCAACCATCGTCGTGGTGATTGATGAGTTAGCAGATTTGATGATGGTGGTGGGTAAAAAAATCGAAGAGTTGATCGCACGACTGGCCCAAAAGGCCCGTGCAGCCGGGATCCACCTGATTTTGGCGACGCAGCGTCCAAGCGTTGATGTCATTACCGGCCTGATCAAGGCAAATATCCCAACGCGTATCGCTTTCCAGGTTTCGTCCAAGATCGATTCACGTACGATCCTGGATCAAATGGGTGCGGAGGCGCTACTGGGTCAGGGCGATATGTTGTACATGCCACCCGGTACAGGATTGCCTGTGCGTGTGCACGGTGCGTTTGTCTCGGATGAGGAAGTACACCGCGTGGTGGAGTCACTGAAGTCGCAAGGTGAACCAGACTATATCGATGGCTTGCTCGAGGGCAGCTCAGAGGGCGAAACAGGCGATGGCGTGAGTAGCGTGACAGGGATGGCCAATGCCGAAGCGGATCCGATGTACGACCAGGCCGTTGAGGTGGTGCTGAAACATCGTCGCGCTTCAATTTCTCTTGTGCAACGTCATTTACGTATTGGTTACAACCGAGCAGCCCGCCTGCTCGAACAAATGGAAAACTCCGGTCTAGTCTCAACGATGCAGTCTAATGGGAATCGTGAAATTCTCGCCCCTAATGTGCCCCGCGAGGAATAATCCGGATGTTTCTTTTTTCAAAAATACGCGTGCTGATTTTGTCTGGTCTGCTGTTGGTCGCGGGCTTTGGGTTCGGTGCACCAGCGTTTGCGGATACGGCGCGCGAGCAACTTAGAGCGTTTGTTGACCAAGTGCAATCTGCGAGTGGTGATTTTTCTCAATACACAGTCGGACCTCAGGGACAGACCAAGCCGCCTCAGCGCGGAAGATTTTTATTCATGCGTCCGGGGCGCTTTAAGTGGGACGTGGTAAAGCCCTACGAGCAACAAATTGTGTCCAATGGGCGTGAGATTTATCAGTTTGATCCCGATCTTAATCAAGTCACCGTGCGCAAGGTCGATCAGGCGCTGGGTGCCTCACCCGCTGCGATTTTGTTTGGTTCAGGCTCCTTAGAGCAATCGTTTGAGGTGATGGCGCTTCCAGATCGCGAGGCGTTGGTTTGGCTACGTGCCAAGCCCAAGCAAGCCGATGCAGGTTTTGTGCATGTCGATCTTGGTTTCAAAGACGGCCTTCCGCATCGCATTATTTTGTTAGATGCGTTTGGTCAGACCACGCACGTAGAGCTCGCGGGGCTCATACGCAATCCTGGCTTGTCCACGAGTAATTTTGATTTTGTTCCCCCCAAAGGGGCTGACGTCGTCAGGATGCAATGATGTCTTTCTCAGCCACCTCAGAGATTTGTTGTTGCGATGGCTGATTTATTTAAAACATCACCTAAAGCACCTCTCGCTGAGGCTTTGCGACCTCGTACGTTAGAAGAGGTGGTTGGACAAAAGCACTTGCTTGGACCCGGAAAACCTTTGCGTGTCGCATTCGAGTCCGGACGTCCGCACTCCATGATTTTGTGGGGGCCACCCGGTGTCGGCAAAACGACCCTGGCTCGCCTGACCGCCAATGCATTTGACTGCGCATTTATTGCAATTTCCGCAGTATTTGCAGGGGTCAAAGAAATCCGTGCTGCGATGGATGAGGCGCAGCTAACGCTGGATCAATATCAGCGCCGGACACTCTTGTTCGTGGATGAAATTCATCGCTTTAACAAAGCGCAGCAGGATGCGTTGTTACCGTTCGTCGAGTCTGGGTTGGTCACTTTTATTGGCGCGACCACTGAAAACCCCTCCTTTGAAGTGAATGCGGCCTTGTTATCCCGCGCGCAGGTGTACGTATTGCAGTCGCTTGACGAAGCAGAGTTGCGCGAACTGTTGTTGCGTGCTCAGCAGACTGTCCTCAAAGAACTCAGTTTTGAGGACGCTGCGCTGGATACCTTGATTGGTTACGCGGATGGTGATGCACGTCGTTTCTTGAGCCTGCTTGAGCAAGCAAGTGTGGCGGCGGACAATGCCGGCACGACACACGTCGATGTTGGTTTGGTCGAAAATGCCCTGAGCATGAGTGCGCGCCGATTCGATAAAGGGGGGGATAATTTTTACGATCAGATTTCTGCTCTGCATAAGTCCGTGCGTGGTTCAAATCCTGATGCCGCACTGTATTGGTTGACACGTATGCTCGACGGTGGCGCAGATCCAAAATATCTCGCCAGACGTATTATTCGCATGGCGTGGGAGGATATTGGTTTAGCGGACCCACGCGCCATGCAAATCGCCAATGATGCGGCCTTGACCTACGAGCGTCTGGGCTCTCCCGAAGGGGAGTTGGCCCTCGCGCAAGCGACCTTATATTTGGCAGTGGCAGCCAAAAGTAATGCGGGCTATCAGGCTTACAATCAAGCTGTCACATTTGTTAAGCATAATGCTTCTTCAACAGTACCTATGCATTTGCGAAATGCGCCCACGAAACTTATGAAAGAGCTTGGGCATGGTCATGCCTATCGGTACGCGCATGACGAGCCAGATGCGTATGCGGCAGGCGAGTCTTATTTGCCAGAGGGTATGCGTGAGCCAGGGTGGTATCAGCCTGTATCCCGCGGTTTGGAAATAAAGATTGGCGAAAAACTCACGTATTTACGTGAGAAAGATCTACACGCTCGCAAGAGCAAAAAGGAGTAGTGTGATGGAATGGCTAGATGCATTGACACTTGCCCGTATACAGTTTGCCTTCACGGTTAGCTTCCACATTATTTTCCCTGCCTTCTCCATCGGTTTGGCGAGTTACATGGCTGTTCTCAATGGTTTGCACCTCTGGACGGGCAAAGAGGTCTACCTCACACTGTTTAATTATTGGAAAAAAATCTTTGCCGTCGCGTTCGGAATGGGCGTGGTCTCCGGTATCGTGATGAGTTACCAGTTCGGGACCAACTGGAGTGTCTTTTCGGATAAGACGGGTCCAGTCCTCGGTCCGCTGATGGGGTATGAGGTGATGTCAGCCTTTTTCCTCGAGGCAGGTTTTCTGGGCGTCATGTTATTTGGCCGGACACGGGTGGGTCCCAAGCTGCACTTTTTTGCTACGGCAATGGTTGCACTCGGTACCTTCATGTCGGCATTTTGGATTTTGTCTGTTAACAGCTGGATGCAGACACCTGCAGGCTATTCGATCAACGACGTTGGACAGTTCATTGTCGAAGACTGGTTTGAGGTCATCTTTAATCCTTCATTTCCCTACCGTTTAGTGCACATGCTCTTGGCGGCGTATCTGACCACGGCCTTTATTGTTGGTGGTGTAGCGGCCTATCATTTGCTCAAAGAGCGCAAGCGGATGCAACAACCCGGTGCTGTGCCTGCGCCAGACCGTCAGGCGGCGACGCGTGTCATGTTTTCAATGGCGATGTGGATGGCTGCGATTGTTGCACCCATACAAATTTTTGCCGGTGATGCACACGGACTCAATACGCTTGAGTACCAGCCGGCCAAGATTGCGGCAATGGAGGGGCATACCGAGTCGTTGGGTAAGGCTCCGCTTATTTTGATCGGCATTCCAAATGCCAAAGAATCTCGCATTGATTATGCGATTTCCATTCCTTATTTAAGCAGTTTAATTTTGACCCACAGCTTTGATGGCGTTGTGCCGGGTATCAACGCTACTCCGGCCGCGGATCGTCCACCTTTAGGCATTGTTTTTTTCGCCTTTCGCTCGATGGTCGGTATCGGGATGCTGATGCTGTGTGTAGGACTTTGGAGCTTGTGGCTACGTTACCGGGGTCGTCTGTATGACACCCCTATGATGCATCGGTTGGTGATGGTGATGGGGCCCTCTGGTTTTGTTGCCGTGCTGTCAGGCTGGATCGTGACGGAGGTGGGTCGTCAACCCTTCACTGTTTACAACTTACTGCGCACCGCAGACTCTGCCTCGCCAATTGATGCGACGGCCATAGCCTTTTCATTGGTGGCGTTTGTGATTGTTTATTTTGCTTTGTTTGGTGCGGGTGTCTACTACATCTTGCGTCTAATGAAGACTGCGCCCAGCGTGGATTCTGGCACAGCGGGTTTATCCATTCATGAGCCGATACGTGCCGCAGGTATTGTGCCTGGCCCGACGCTGGCGGCTAAAAGTACCCAGACAGGTGTGAATGGTGCCCAAGGGGATCGGACATGACACTCGATTACGCTTTGATATGGGCAGGCTTGATCGCTTTCGCCGTCTTGGCTTATGTGGTGCTGGATGGCTTTGATCTTGGTGTGGGCATTTTGTTTCCTTGGGCCAAAACGGAACAAGAACGCGATTTGATGATGAATTCGGTCGCACCTGTATGGGATGGCAATGAAACGTGGCTCGTCTTAGGTGGTGGCGGATTGTTTGCGGTCTTTCCCCTGGCGTATTCAATCATTATGCCTGCCCTGTACGCACCCATCTTCATTATGTTGCTCGCTTTGGTATTTCGTGGCGTAGCCTTCGAATTTCGCTGGAAGAGTAAAAATACTAAATACGTTTGGGATTGGGCGTTCGCTGGAGGGTCTTTCGTTGCAACGTTTGCCCAAGGTATCGCGCTTGGTGCGCTCGTGCAAGGTATTCAAATCTCGGGCCGTGCTTATTCGGGTGGCTGGTGGGACTGGTTATCGCCTTTTAGCTTACTAACGGGTTTGGCGTTAGTGGTCGGCTATGCCTTGCTGGGGGCGACGTGGCTTGTGCTTAAGACGGATGGACCGGTTGAGGCGCGTGCGAAACGTGCGACAGCGGGTCTGGGCATCGTGATGTTGGGTCTCATCGTTCTGGTGAGTATTATTTCTCCGTTTTTACATGTGCATTTCATGCAAAAGTGGTTTGCTTGGCCGGCGATGTTGTTTGTGGCGCCAGTCCCAGTGCTCGTCTTGGTGTGTGCCTTTGCCTTGTTCCGCGGACTTCAGACCAACCGTCCCCTGATGTCCTTTTTAGCGGTGCAGGGGCTCTTTATATTGTCCTACATCGGGCTCGTTATCAGCTTTTTCCCCTATATGGTGCCCTCATCGGTCACACTCTGGCAAGCTGCGGCGCCCGACAATAGTTTGAAATTCCTGCTGGTCGGTGCAGTATTTCTCATCCCCATTATTTTGGCTTATAGCGCCTATGCGTATTGGGTCTTTCGTGGCAAAGTGGGCCCCACCCACGATTATCACTAGGAGACGGCATGAAACGCTGGGGATGGATGGTCTTGATCTGGTTGTTGAGCGTAGGGGCCTTGTCAGTGGTAGCGTGGTTGCTGCGGCGGATACAATACGCGATTCACTAGTCTTTTATTGCACAGATCATGCTTGACCCAGCGTTGTTACGTAAAGACCTCGAATCCGTTGTGCGTCGCTTAGCCAGCCGCGGCTTTGCCTTTCCACTGGATGCTTTTAATAGTCTTGAAACCCGTCGTAAAGCGGTCCAGACTGAGACGGAAAACCTACAGGCTCAACGCAATGCGCTTGCCAAGCAAATTGGTGCGCTCAAGTCTCGCGGCGAAGATGCTTCGGCCGTGATGGCTGAGTCTCAGGCGATTCCGGCTCGACTCAAGGCGCTTGAACAAGACCTCTCAGAGATTCAGGCTCAGCTCAACGACATGCTGATGTCGATCCCCAATATGCCCCACGAAGACGTGCCCTTGGGCGCAGACAGCGAGGGTAACGTTGAGGTGCGTCGTTGGGTGCCCAACCCCGATCCGAGCTCCGGTGATCCTCAATCTCTTGGTTTCGAGCCAAAAGATCACGTCACACTCGGAGAGTCGATTGGATTAGATTTTGATGTGGCGGCCAAGCTCTCTGGCGCGCGCTTTAGCTTTATGCGTGGCCCGATGGCTCGCCTGCACCGTGCGCTTGCCCAGTTCATGCTGGATCTCCAAACAGAACAGCACGGCTATACCGAGTGTTACACCCCTTACATCGTGAATGCGTCCACCCTGATGGGCACGGGACAGTTGCCAAAATTTAAAAACGATATGTTCTGGGTGACGCGTGGCGGGGACGAGCCTACGCTTGATGAGCAGGGCAACGTGGTGACGGGCGAGGAGCAATACTTAATCTCGACCTCTGAAATCACCTTGACCAGCATGGTGCGTGACACCATTGTGCCCGCTGCCGATTTACCGATTCGCTTGACGGCCCATACCCCTTGTTTCCGCTCCGAAGCAGGCAGCGGTGGACGTGATACCCGCGGCCTCATTCGTCAACACCAGTTCGATAAGGTCGAAATGGTTCAGATCGTGGCGGCCGACACCTCCTATCAAGCGCTTGAGGACATGGCAGGACATGCTGAAAAAGTCTTGCAGCTTCTGGGCTTACCTTATCGTGTCATGTTGTTGTGTTCGGGAGACATGGGTTTTGGTGCCACCAAGACCTATGACTTAGAGGTGTGGTTGCCTGCGCAAAATACATGGCGCGAGATCTCTTCGGTCTCTAATTGTGAAACATTCCAAGCCCGTCGCATGCAGGCCCGTACGCGCATTGAGGGCGGCAAGCCCGAGTTCGTCCATACGCTGAATGGCTCCGGTCTCGCTGTGGGCCGTGCACTCGTCGCAGTGCTGGAAAACTATCAGCAAGCCGACGGCAGTATTGTGGTGCCTGAAGTATTGCGTCCTTACATGGGTGGCCTGAGCCTGCTCAAGTCTGTCTGATTTTTCTTTCGTTTTGATGGGGTACTTACGACATGAAGTGTTGGCCGATGAGCATAATTAAAAAACTTATAACCGCTTCAGCCTTAATGCTGTTTGGATTGTCTGTGACAAGCGGTAGTGCGTCCGCCACGCAAAGTTTTGGGCTCTATTTGCCGACCGCCCAGCAGCCTGCGCCAGCCTTTCCCTTTTTGCAAGGTGCGCTCAAAACACAAGCAGATGGGGCTTGGGACTTTTATCAAAAAACAATTGGACAGCCGCTGACAAATTTTGCTGCGGCAGAAATCGCACCCAAGGCGGGTGGTACGGTGTTTTATCCGTTCTCTGGTCCAGACTTTGTGACGCTTGCGCATGCGTTTCCAAGCGCTGATCGTTACGTCATGGTGGCGATGCAGGCTGCAAATGCTCCGGTCACGCTCGCCACGATGCCCCCAGCCCGTGCGCAAGGTTTTCAAGCAAAATTTATGCGTGAATGGATGAAGTTCAGCCGACTGGCTTTTTTCCGAACGGATGATTTAAATGAAGACCAGCGTGACCAGTTTGCGCCGATCGGTGTAACGACAATTCTGTCAACGTTTGCCCTTTACTCTGGATATGATGTCATGGACATTTATCCCATTGCGTACGATGAACAGTCCGGCGACTTTGTTAAAAGTACAACGGGCCAATGGAAGTCTGTCCGGCTAGTGCTCAACAAGGCGGGCAAACCTGTCACGCTGGACTATGTCAGCTTAGATTTGTCAGATGCGAGCTTGAGTCAAAACGAACCGATGCGCAAATGGCTTGCTCGCGAGGCTAAAAATCCCGTGCTGATCAAAGCCGCTTCCCATCTTTTGCAGGAAACCTATTTTTCTGTAATGCGCGATATTTTGGTGGCAAACGCCACCATGGTGGTGCAGGATGAGACGGGTCTGAACTACACCTATTTGGCTGAGATTGGCCCAGTAGATTTGTACGGAGGATTTTTGTATCCACACGAGTTGTTTAATCGTAAAAAGCAAGAGTCGCTTGCAAAAGCCTACCGTGAGTCGACAAACGTTAAACCCTTGCCCTTTGCCTTTAGTTACAACAAAACCAACGAACGAAGCAACGTCCAGGTTGTGCGTCGTCAAAACTAAGGAATGCCGCGCTAATTTCAGTGCGCATCATTTCACGCGCATCGTTCCCCGCGTTTATTTTTTACGCGCGAAGGCTTGCTGACTAAACTTTAAAACGGCCTGATTAAAACTGTCAGGCTCATCAACAAATAATGCGTGCCCGGCCTTGTCAAACATTGCGATGGTGATGAGATCTGGTGCACGTTTTTTTTGTAGCGCATCGCCTTGCTCTTTGAGCCAAGGCCGGATGGCAAAGAGTACAGGCACCTGTTGTTTTTGAAGCGTTTCGCTCCAATAGGTGCGGGGGTAGGGCTGATTGAGAAGCTGGATGGCGACATTTGGTGCAGCTTGAAGCGCGGAATCGAGGACGGCTTGTGCCAATAATGGTGGGGGTGTTTTACGATAAATGTCCTGACTAAAGGTGCGCATATATTGCTCACGTTTAACTGGATCGTTCATTGTTTGAGCAAAATTCGAACGACGCCCAGCAGGAGGTTTGCCCTCGCCAACAGAGTTATCAATCAAAATCAGACCCCGCAGACCTTTAGGGTTGTAATTGGCGACGTAATCAAGCGATTCCAGCACACCCAGTGACCAGCCAGCTAGGACAAAATCTCCCACTTTGGTCGTTTTTACAAATTCGGCGATATCTTGAATCCGACGTTTGGGGGCGTGAGAAAGCGTGGTGACCTCCGAGAGTCCCTGCGATCTTGGATCGAGCGCTAAGACGCGATACGAGGAGGAGAGTGCTTCAAATTGTTTTTCAAATACGGCTGCGGGCATGAGCCAGCCAGGAATCAGCACAATTGTTTTGTCGCCACGTCCGGCTTCGATGTAATGCAGACGCACCCCGTCTGACGTTGTAAACGTATGATGATGAACGGGGGCCGCTAAACCTAACGCAGGCCAGAGCGCAATAGACAGAACGCAGGCGAGTCTTTTGAATCGTTTCATAGGTAAACTCCAGCATCAAAGTCTGAAAATCAATCACTCGCTGACATTATGATGGAAATCACAGGAAATACGCGACTGTATGGCATCGTGGCCGACCCCGTCTCGCAGGTCAAGACACCACAAACGATGCGTAAAGTCTTCGATCAAAGAGGGACGGATGGTGTGTTGGTTCCCATGCATGTGTCGTCAGAAAACTTGCCGGCCTTTGTGCAGGGCTTACGCAGTGTCTTGAATTTTGGCGGCATGATCGCGACGGTCCCACACAAAACAGCGATGGTAGACTTGTGCGATGACATTACTCCTGCCGCGCGTATGGTGGGTGCCGTCAATATCGTCCGCCGCAATTCAGACGGCAGTCTTTCAGGCGATATTTTAGATGGCCAAGGTTTTGTCGGTGGCTTGCGTCAGCACGGCATCGAGCCCAAGAGTCTGCGTGTGTTTCTGGGTGGGGCTGGCGGCGCAGCCAAGGCGATCGCTTTTGCCCTCGCGGATGCAGGCGTGGCACGTCTCGATCTTTACAACCGCACTCAGGCAAAAGCACAAGATATCATCGCGCGCTTGCAGGCCGTATACCCAATGGTTGCAATGGCCGCTGTAGGTGCGAGTCCTGTTGGCTATGATTTGGTGATCAATGCAACCTCGTTGGGCATGCGCCCAGAAGATCCATTTCCTTTTGATGTGAGCGGGTTGAGCGCAGATCAAACCGTTGCGGAAATTATCATGACACCGACCTTGACGCCCTTACTGGCTGTGGCCCAGGAAAAAGGGTGTCGCATACAGTTTGGATTGCCAATGCTTGAGTGTCAGATCGAATTGATGGCGGACTTTATGGGAGTCGCAAAATAATGGAACAGTTTGACTATGTGATTGTCGGCGGTGGTACGGCCGCCTGTGTGCTGGCGAATCGCTTGACGGCCAATGGACGCTATACCGTTCTGATGCTTGAGGCAGGCGGTGAGCCCGAGAGTATGTGGATCAAAATCCCTGCGGGCTTTACTAAGCTTCTCAATGATCCAATTTACAACTGGCGTTTTGAAACCGAGCCCGAGGACAACACGCTAGGGCGAAAAATCGCGATTCCACGCGGCAAAGGCTTAGGAGGCTCGAGTCTGATCAATGGGATGATTTATGTCCATGGACAGCCTGAGGATTACGACCATTGGGCCGCCATTGGCGCGACGGGCTGGTCAGCCCAAGATGTCGCGCCGTATTTTAAAAAAATGGAAACCTATTTGCCGGGTGATGAGGCGCGCGGCAAAGACGGCCCTATGCACATTCACCAAGTTAGTGAGCGTTATCCGCTCGCACATGCGTTGTTACAAGCGGCGCAACAAGACGGACAGCCCTTAAGCCAGGACTATAACGGTCGTACCCAAGAAGGGTTTGGTTATTACCAAGTCGCCCAAAAAGACGGTCAGCGCTGGAGCGTTGTGGAGGGTTATCTCAACCCCGTTCGCCAACGTAAAAACTTGACGATTCGCACGGGCGCCTTGGTGACGCAGGTCAATGTGACGGAAGGTCGTTGTACGGGCGTAACCTATCGCAACAAGGGCGAAGTGCATACGGTAAGTGCGCAGCGCGAGGTCATTCTCGCCGCTGGCGCCGTACAAACACCGCAGTTACTTGAGCTTTCGGGCATTGGCGATCCGGCGTTATTGCAGAAACTCGGTATCCCGCTCGTCTATGCAGCACCGCGTGTTGGAGAAAACTATATTGATCACTTTGCCACGCGGATGAACTGGCGTGTCAAAAATACGCAGACCTTAAACGAGCTTGCACAAGGTTGGCGGCTGGGCGTTGCGGCGCTTCAATACTTTACGCGCAAAAAAGGTCTGCTGACCCTCGGTACAGGTTTGGTGCATGGCTTTGTGAAAACGCAACCACAGAGTGTGACACCTGATGTGCAGTATTTCTTTATGCATGCGAGTTATGCAAATGCGGCGATTCGCAAATTGGACAATGCCCCAGGGATGACGATGGGAGTCGCGGGTTTGCGCCCGACTTCACAAGGCAGTATTCACTGCAAATCAAATGATCCCGCTCAAGGTCCTGCAATTCGCCCCAATTTTTTAGCGACGCAAGCGGATCGTCAAACCTTGATCGATGGAATGAAAGTCGCGCGTCAAATTGTGAGTCGGCCTGCGTTATCTCATTTCATAGATTTTGAAATGAGTCCGGGCCTGGGTGTGGAGACAGACGAACAATGGCTAGATTTCGCCCGCGCGAACGGTCAGACGATTTATCATCCAATCGGCACCTGTCGGATGGGTTCGGACGATCAGGCCGTGGTGGATGTCAGATTGCGCTTTAAGGGCTTGCAAGGCCTGCGAATCGTGGATGCTTCCGTTATGCCTGCGATGGTGTCGGGTAATACCCAGTCGCCCGTGATGATGGTCGCCGAGCGTGGTGCTGACTTGATCTTGGCGGATGCGGCTGCGACCTGAGGATCTTAGTCTGGCAGGTGTGCGTAGTGCGCGGCGAGCCTCAGAAACGCCGCGAGCTCCGGATCTCGACCCGTTTCTTCTTGGATAATGGCGCTGACTGCTGGTGCAATCGATCCCGCTAAACGGGCATCTAAAAACAATAAGCGCGAGCGCCTCGCCAACACATCTTCAACCGTGCGCGCGTATTCGTAACGCACAGCAAAACGCACCATGGCGGCCGTTAGACCGTCTCCAAGGTGCTGTGCCGAGCCTGGGAGCGATGAAACAGCATCTGCCTCATCTCCATAGGCAGCCAGTCCAGGGGCCTCGTGCATGGAGTGCGAAACAGCTTGTCCTGATTGGGCGCCGACAAGCGTAAGCCGTTCGGTGGAGCAGGGTGCTTTTTCTTTCAGAAGCTTGGCATCCGTGCAGTGCTTGAGGACATCCTGTGCCATGGCACGATAGGTTGTCCATTTGCCACCTGTGACGGTCACTAATTGGCCTGGGCTGATCAACACGGTGTGTTCGCGACTGATTTTCTTGGTGTTACCCGCTGAGTCGGTCGGGGGTTTGACTAAAGGTCGTAGTCCTACCCAGATACTTTTAATGTCAGCGCGTGTTGGTGCGCGGCGCAAGTATTTGCCGGCTTCGCGCAAAATGAAGGCAAGTTCCTCTTGAAAGGGTTCGGGCTCCACGCTGAGATCTTGTCGGGGTGTGTCTGTAGTGCCCAGGATCACCTTGCCTAGCCATGGGACGGCAAACAGAACGCGCCCATCGCTTGTGTGCGGGACGATCAGCGCATTTTCCCCCGGGAGGAAATCACGATCCACGACAACGTGCACACCCTGACTCGGTGCGACCATCGTCTGCGTCTTTTCGCCACGTGCTTCATCATCCAAGTGACGGATTTCATCGACCCAGACACCTGTTGCGTTCACAACGCATTGTGCTTGAATGGTGTAGGGCAAACCTGTCTCTACGTCTTGGGCAAGAATGCCGTTGACCCGATTCTCTGCATCATGCAGGAGTTCGACTGCGCGACAGTAGTTGATGAGGGTTGCCCCATGTTGGGCGGCGGTTCGGGCAAGTGCGAGTGCGAGTCGCGCATCATCAAATTGTCCATCCCAATATTGAACGGAACCTTTGAGTCCCTGAGTGTTGATGTTAGGGAGTTCGGATTGCGTTGCGGCGACCCCGTGAAAACGGGTACGTCCCAGGCTGCGACGGCCGGCAAGCAGATCGTAAACAAGCAAACCGATGCCATAAAACGGCTGTTCCCAAAAACGGTAACAGGGCATGACAAAGGACAAGGCGCGCGCAAGATGCGGTGCGTTATGCAAAAGTGTGGCGCGCTCGTGCAGAGCTTCATAGACTAAAGAGATATTGCCCTGCGCAAGATAGCGCACGCCGCCGTGGACGAGTTTGGTCGAGCGCGAGGACGTGCCCTTGGCAAAGTCCGCTGCTTCTATCAGAACAACGGAATAGCCGCGCTTGGCCGCGTCGAGTGCCAAGCCCAGTCCTGTGGCGCCTCCACCGATGATGGCCAGATCAAAGGGCGTTTCGCGTTCGAGTTGAGACAGCAGTGTGCGTCGCTCGGTCGCAATTGGCATAGCGGGTGCTGCGTGGTGCGCTGAGTTTATTTGTGCATGCATCATTGGGATAGTTTAGTCCTCAGACCAAGACTTGGCGCGCTCGACCGCTTGATGCCAGCGCGAACGTTTGGTGCTGCGCTCTGCATTCGACCACTGTGGCTCAAAATGTCTGTCTTCTTGCCACAGCGCTGAAATAACATGTGTGTCCGACCAGAGACCGACTGCCAGTCCTCCCAGATACGCGGCACCTAGTGCAGTGGTCTCAACGATTTTAGGACGAACAACCGGCACACCGAGAATATTGGCCTGCATCTGGAGTAACAAATTATTTTTTGAGGCGCCACCATCGACACGTAACTCCGTCAGGGTCAAGCCCGCATCTTTTTCCATCGCTTCAAACACATCCGCGACTTGCAGGGCAATCGCTTCAAGCGAAGCGCGGGCGATGTGTGCCTTGGTCGTTCCCCGAGTCATGCCGATCAGGGCGCCTCTCGCATGACCATCCCAGTAGGGCGCACCCAGCCCAGTGAATGCCGGCACCAGATAGGTATCCCCCACATCAGGCACGCTTTGCGCAAGTGCTTCAACCTCGCCCGCAGTTTGAATAATATTGAGGCCATCACGCAACCATTGGATGGTAGCGCCCCCCATAAAGACTGAGGCCTCTAGGCAGTATGTCGTGTGGGGTGCGGAATACTTAGCATCCGCACGTTGCCAGCCAACGGTTGTGAGTAAATGATTGTGACTCGTGACAGGCTGAGAACCCGTATTGAGCAACATAAAGCATCCTGTCCCATAGGTGTTCTTTGCCATACCAGGTTCAAAACATCCTTGTCCAAAGGTGGCGGCCTGCTGATCTCCGATCATTGCGGTAATTGGAATCGTCCGGCCGAAGACTGAAGCCTCTGTTTGCGCCAATTGACCGGCACTCGGCACGACTCGAGGCAATACCTCGCGGGGGATATTCAGTATCTTTAGAAGTTCATCATCCCACTCTAACGTGTGCAAATTAAACAGCAGTGTGCGCGACGCATTGCTCACATCTGTAATGTGGCTGCGACCTGCCGTCAGATTCCAGACGAGCCAACTGTCTATCGTGCCAAACGCGAGTTCGCCTCGCTCGGCGCGAGATCTGGCGCCGTCAATGTGATCTAACAGCCAAGCCAGCTTAGTCCCTGAAAAATAGGCATCAAGTACCAATCCTGTTTTGGCCTGGATCAAGTCCGAAAGACCTTGTTGTCGCAGGGCGGCACATTGATCCGCCGTGCGACGGTCCTGCCAAACGATCGCAGGCCCGACAGGTTGACCTGTTTGCCGATCCCATAAAACGGTGGTCTCGCGTTGGTTCGTGATTGCAAGCGCAGCAATATTTTCAGGGCTTGAGCACCGTTGGATGAGGGCTTGTGTGACGTCGCGCTGTGTGGCCCAGATATCTCTCGCATCGTGTTCAACCCAACCCGGTTGGGGAAAGTGTTGCGCATACTCTTTCTGTGCCGAATCCACGATAGAACCGTTTTCATCGAAAAGAATTGCCCGTGAGCTGGTGGTGCCTTGATCAAGCGCAAGGATATATCTCACACTTGCTTTCATGAACTGAATCCTTGTTGAAAAATGACTGGTGTTAACGCTGTTTTCAATTGATTATGCATCTGCTTTGATTGAACATGGGCGATGAATCATCGTATTGGTGTTAACCCGAACGCCCGAATCTTTTAAGGTTAACTCAGGGCGGAACGTCAATCGCATTCTTAGCCCAGAAGTGCTTAAATTGCAGTCAGACTAATATGTCATAAATAAAAAATACTAGGGACAACGCACGACACCATGATGACATCAGAATATTTACCTTTCGATCCTTTGGTTGCTCCAAAGAATCGCTTACCCGCAGGCACGGTTGACTGCCATTTCCACGTGTTTGAGGATCCTGCGATCTATCCTCATACCGCTAATCGCTCTTACACGCCCTCGCTCGCACCTTGGGCAGCTTTCGAGGCGATGAACAATACCATTGGTGCGGATCGTGCCGTGTTGGTTCACCCTTCTGTGTATGGTCACGATCACGGCACCTTGTTCGACACGATGCGTGCGCATGCCGATCGTTTGCGCGCCGTTGCCGTTCTTTCGGTAGACAGCACCGACGCTGAAATTGAGCAACTCCATCAGGCCGGAACACGCGGCACGCGAGTCAATATCTTGTTTGCTGGCGGTAGTCAGCTCAGCGATGCCGAGTCCTTGGCGCGCCGGATTAAGCCGTTTGGCTGGCACATCCAGTTTTTGGTCGACGTGGCTGCGCAGCCGGATATTCCTGCTTGGGCGTCCAAGTTAGGCGTGCCTGTTGTCTTTGATCACTTTGGACACCCCTCTAAACCTGACGTCAATGACGCCGGATTTAAAAATATGTGTGCACTCGTGCAAGAGGGGACTGCTTGGGTGAAGTTGTCAGGCGCATATCGGGTCGTGGATCCTGCCAACAAGTGGGCAGCGATTCAGCCTTTTGTTGATGCGTTGCTCAATACGCGTACAGACCGTTTGGTATGGGGAACAGACTGGCCGCACCCCAATATTCCTGCGCCAATGCCTAATGATGGCGAGATCGCTGATACCGTTTTTAAATGGTTACCAACGGAGGCGTTACGTCAGCAAATTTTGGTTAAAAATCCTGAAGTGCTGTATGGGTTTGCACCGTTCGCAGGTCGTTAAATTCAACTTTTGACTTTTATTTATCAGTTTCAAACTATCTAGGAGATAAAACATGAAACGTCGTCACCTCTTGGCCGCTACGGCCGTTGTAACTGCAGCTTTTGCCTTTTCCATGCCAACACTGGCGAGCGCACAGACCGTGCTCAAGTTAGGTTGGACCACAGCGGATAGCCCGACCGACCCCTATGCGGTTGGCGCGCATGCATTTAAAGCTGCGGTCGAAAAGCTGTCTAAGGGCACAGTGCAAGTTCAGCTCTATCCTAACCGCCAACTTGGTGATGAAAAGCAAATGATGGAAGGCGTCCGTTTTGGTACGGTCGATTCAGCCATTATTACCAATGCCGTCATCGCACAAATTGAGCCCGCCTTCCAGATTAACGACTTGCCTTTCTTGTTCTCAAACGAAGCGCAAGCACAAAAGGCGTTGGACGGTAAAGTGGGCCAAGATCTGACCGCACTGTTGGTCAAGAAAAACATCATGGTGTTGGGCTACATGGAAGGTGGTTTCCGCCAGATGATTAACAACAAAAAACCCGTCAGTGCACCTGCTGACGTGTCGGGCGTGAAATATCGCGTGATGCAAAACCCTGTGTTTATTGACATGTTCACTTCCTTGGGTGGTGCGGCGATTCCTATGGCCTGGGGTGAAACCTTTACTGCCGTTCAACAAGGCACCATCGATGGCCTGGAAATCCCGATCGCAGTGATCGACAGCAGCAAGATGTACGAAGTGACAAAGTTCTTGTCTTTGACAAACCACACATACTCCGCAATCGAGCTGATTCTTTCCAAGCGTGTGTTTGACAAACTCAATGCCGAACAAAAGGCAGCGGTGATTGAGGCAGGTAAACAAGCGACAGCCATTCAGCGTCTGGCTGCAAACAAAAACGAAAAAGCGTTGCTGACAGGTCTTGAAAGCAAAGGCATGAAGGTCAATACAGTGGGTGATGTTGCGGCTTTCCGTGCTTCGGTTCAGCCGATGTACGAAAAAGCTAAAAAGACTGTTGGTGAAGCCATGGTCAATCAGGCTCTCGACTCAGTTAAGTAATATCAAAAGTAATGAGTAGGAAATACAGATGCGCCGTTATTTTGATTTTTTAGAAAGGATCTTGAAGCTGACAGCTGTCACACTTGTGATGCTCATGCTTCTCGCTCTGGCGGCGCAAGTATTTTTGCGTTATGTATTTGGCAAGTCTCTGAGCTGGAGCGAGGAGCTTGCACTGCTGGGTTTCGCGTGGATTGTTGTGATCACGACGGCCATTGGCGTGCGACGCATGACACATGCCAGAATGGATTTGATGTTGAATATATTGCCCACCTCTTTACATAAGTGGTTAGAGAAGCTGATCGCATTACTACTGCTTGGTTTGGGTCTATTCATTGCGTATGCGGGCTGGGGATATTTTCAGGAAACACGCGGCTCGACTTCTGCTGCGGTAGGTTTTCCGATTGAGTTTCTCTACGCGGCAGCCCCCGCATTTGGTGTGCTGATTGCTTTATTTTCCTTTGAAAGGCTCATGCCTTGGGCGGAGTCTCTTGATGAGTAGTGTGGCGTGGTTGTTGTCCGCTGGTTTTGGTGTGTTGATGCTGCTTGGTGTGCCCTTTGCGTTTGCGATTGGCATTGTGGTGGCCATATCCTTGCTTGTGGCGGGTATTGAGCCATTACTGATGCCACAGTCGATCCTCGCGGGGACGCAGTCATTTTCTTTGCTGGCGATTCCGTTTTTTATGTTGGCCGGTGAGTTGATGTCAGCCGGTGGTTTGTCTGCACGATTGATTAAAGTGGCGGACGTTTTTGTTCGTCATCTGACTGGCGGTCTTGGGCATGTCACGGTCTTGGCCGCCGCAATTTTTGCGGCGATTTCTGGTTCGGCACCCGCAACGACAGCTGCGATCGGTGCAATCATGATTCCCGCGATGGCTGAGCGGGGCTATGGCAAAGGTTTTGCAACGGCCTTAGCCGTGAGTGCAGGTGTATTGGCACCGCTCATTCCACCTTCGATTGCGTTTGTCATCTGGGGCGTGATTGCTGAACAGTCTATTTCGAGACTGTTCAGTGCCGGTGTGTTGCCCGGCTTGGTGATGGCTTTTGGTCTGATGGTCGTGTGTTGGTGGCATGCCAAGCGGAACAAAATACCAACGCAGAAACGGGCAAGTCTTAAAGAAATCGGGCAAGCTTTGCGTGAGGGGATTTGGGCACTGTTAGCCCCCGTGATTGTGCTGGGCGGGATTTACGGAGGGGTGTTCACACCGACCGAGGCCGCTGTAGTCAGCTGCGTGTACGCGCTGTTTGTGGGCATGGTGATTGAAAAGCAGCTTAAGTTTGCAGATCTTTCCCCCATTATTTGGCGCTCACTCAAAATCACGGCAATTGTGATGTCAATCATTGTCTTTTCTGCCGGATTCGGTATTTTGATTGCCCAAGAGCAGCTCGCGCCAAAGTTGGCCGCATGGCTGTCGCAAAATATTCAAGAAAAGTGGGTGATGTTACTTGTTTTGAATCTTGCCTTTTTCTTGTTGGCAGCTGTGATGGATGAAATCGCCATTATGGTGGTGCTTGGACCACTATTGATTGCGATTGCAAAAAGCTTTGCGATCGACCCCATTCACTTTGGCGCCATTATTGTGACAAACGTTGCAATTGGAATGGCTGCGCCGCCAATCGGCTACTGCTTGTTTGTGGGTATGGCGATCAGTGGGCTCAAACTCGGTGAGGTGGCCTCAAAAATATGGCCGTTCATTGCCATCATGTTGGTGGTGTTGATGCTTGTGACCTACGTGCCTGAATTCTCATTGGCCTTTCAAGCGCGCTAGTGCGCTTGCGTGTCCATAGAATGTCTTGTGGTCAGGTGGGAAACTTGAAGTTGAGCGGATCGACTAAGCCAAGCTCAGAAAAGCCCTTGGCACGCAGCAAGCAGGAATCGCACTGCTTACAAGGGGCGCCCTCTGGGCTCGGGTCATAACAACTCGTAGTTTCCGCGAAATCCACGCCTAGCGCCATGCCGCGGCGGATGATATCGGCTTTCGTCATCTTGACCAGAGGCGCACGGATCTTGAGACGCTGATGGCCTTCGACGCCTGCTTTGGTCGCGAGGTTGCCGAGGTGTTCAAACGCCTCAATGTATTCAGGGCGACAGTCCGGATAACCACTGTAGTCCATCGCATTGACGCCGACAAAAATATCCTGCGCACCGAGTACCTCAGCCCAACCTAGCGCCAGACTTAAAAAGATCGTGTTGCGAGCGGGCACATAGGTGATTGGAATGCCAGCACTGATGTCGTCGACAGAGTGTCCCTTGGGAACAGGAATGTCTGCCGTCAGTGCAGAGCCCCCAAAACTGCGTAAATCCAAATCAAGGATGACATGTTTCGCGACGCCGCGGGCACGCGCAAATTTCGTTGCTTTTTCAAGCTCTACAGAGTGACGTTGACCATAACGAAAGCTCAAGGCGAACACCTCGTAGCCTTCTTCCTGCGCGATCGCGAGCACGGTGGTCGAGTCCAAACCACCGCTTAGCAAACACACTGCTCTTTTTGTCATACCGAGTCCCGACATTACTTGGCGGTTGGCATGACAAACTCGGCGCCTTTGCCGATGGTTTCAGGCCAGCGCTGCATGATGGACTTTTGCTTGGTGTAGAAACGCACACCCTCTTCGCCGTAGGCATGCATGTCGCCAAACAAGCTCTTTTTCCATCCACCGAAACCATGCCAGGCCATCGGCACAGGAATCGGCACGTTGATACCCACCATACCTACCTGGATGCGGCGGCCAAACTCGCGGGCCACGTTACCGTCACGGGTGTAGCAAGACACACCATTGCCGAACTCATGTGCATTGATAAGGTCCACAGCTTGAGCAAAGTCTTTCACGCGCACGCAGCCGAGAACGGGTCCAAAAATCTCTTCTTTGTAGATGCGCATTTCTGGCGTGACATGATCAAATAGTGAGCCACCAGTAAAGAACCCATGCTCGTGGCCGGGAACCTTGATGCCACGTCCATCCACCACCAGTTTGGCGCCTTCTTTGACGCCGATATCAATATAGCCCTCGATACGTTCAAGTGCCTGGCGGGTCACGATCGGCCCCATCTCCGCATCGAGCTCCAGACCATTTTTAATCTTCAGTGTTTTTGCGCGTTCAGCGAGCAAAGGCACAATTTTGTCAGCAACATCGCCGACCAGTACTGCAACAGAAATCGCCATGCAGCGCTCGCCAGCAGAGCCGTAGGCCGCGCCAATCAACCCGTCCACAGCTTGTTCGATGTCCGCATCGGGCATCACAACCATATGGTTTTTCGCGCCTCCCAGCGCTTGGACGCGTTTGCCGAGGTCGGCGCCACGTTGGTAGATGTACTGGGCAATCGGTGTGGAGCCTACAAAGCTGATGGCTTTAACGTCGGGGTGCTCAAGCAAACCGTCTACGGCGACTTTGTCGCCTTGGACGACGTTAAATACGCCATCGGGCAGACCCGCTTTCTTGAACAACTCAGCCATGAAGATTGAGGCCGAAGGATCGCGTTCGCTAGGTTTGAGGACAAAACAGTTGCCCGCCGCAATCGCGACAGGGAACATCCAGCATGGCACCATGCAAGGGAAGTTAAATGGCGTCACACCAGCCACTACGCCCAGCGGTTGGCGCAAGGTCCAATTGTCAATGCCAGTCGACACCTGGTCGGTGAAGTCGCCTTTAAGTAGTTGGGGCATCCCGCAAGCGAATTCGACGATGTCGATGCCACGCATGACCTCGCCCTGAGCATCCGTGAACACCTTTCCGTGTTCCTGGGTGATGATCGAGGCGAGTTCGTCCTTGTGCGTGTTAAGCAGTGCCAAAAAGTTGTTCATAATGCGCGCACGGCGGATCGGGGGGGTATCTGACCAGGCCGGGAAGGCGGATTGGGCACTCGCAACCGCTTCGTTGACGGTCTCCAGACTGGCCAGCTCGACCTTGCGGGTGGCCTGACCCGTCGCGGGGTTAAATACGTCCTGACTCCGTGCACCGGGGTGCGTGACGGCTTTGCCGTGAATCCATTGCGAGACGACAGCGGGGATAGTAGGCATGGGAGGCTGCTTGGACATACGTGTTCCTTTGGCGTGAAAGCGAAATCAATCAATCCTTCATTGTAAGATGGTCAGACCGTATCTGAGACGGATATTGGTCGCTTTTCTTGATCTTGGTTAAACTTTCGCTTTCCTTTGGAGTGAATCCCCCATTATGAGTCTGCCCCTGTCCGGTAAAGTTGCCCTAGTCACTGGAGCCGCACGCGGCATTGGTCGTGCATGTGCCTTGAAATTGGCCTCTGCCGGTTGCGATATTGTCGCCAACTACTACAACAGCTCTGATGAAGCAGAGGCTGTATGTGCCGAAGTCCGCGCCATGGGCAGACGTGCGATTGCCGTCCAGGCCAGTGTTGGCGTACCAGACAGCGTGGCCGAAATGTTTGAGGTCATCACCAAAGAGTTTGGTCATCTCGATATCGTTATCAGCAACGCCGCCTCGGGCGTTCTCAAGCCGGCGATGGATATGACGCTCAAGCACTTCCGCTGGTGCCTCGAGACCAATGCCTTCGCAGTGAATTTGTTGGCGCAGCACGCTGCTCCCTTGATGAAAAATGGCGGTCGTATCGTGGCAATGTCCAGCCTCGGCGCGCAGCGAGCAATGCCCCATTACGGATTTATTGGTGCGTCCAAGGCCGCTCTCGAGTCGCTCGTGCGGTCGCTGGCCCAGGAACTCGGTCCACGCGGGATTCGCGTCAATACGGTCTCTGCTGGTGTGGTCGACACCGATGCCTTGAGTCACTTTCCCAACCGGGATCAGGTGTTGGCTGAATTCGCTGCGCGTACCCCAGTCGGCCCAAGCCTGTTACCTGCTAACGTAGCGGATGCGGTGTATCTGCTGTGCTTGCCAGAGGCCGCGTGGGTCAACGGTCACACCTTGGTTGTAGACGGCGGTTTCGCCATTTCGGGTTAAAAATTATGACGTTCAAATCTGGTTTAGCTGGCAAAGTGGCCATCGTGACAGGTGGTTCTCGCGGGATTGGTCGTGCGATTGTTGAAACGCTCGCAGGCGAGGGCGTCAATGTGACCTTTTTTTATAAAGGCAACCAAACTGCTGCTGAAGAGGTGGTTGCAGCGGTGACCGCCGCAGGCGGGCAGGCAACTGCCATGCAAGTCGATGTCAGTGATGCGGCAGCCTGCGCGGCGGCGGTTGAGTCTATCGGTGAGCGTTGCGAACGCATTGATATCCTGATCAATAATGCGGGTATTGTGCGCGATAACTTGATGGCCGCCATGGAGGATGAGGAGATCTCGTCCGTACTCAACACCAATGTCGGTGGCGTTTTTAACGTTGCCCGGCCGGTGATCCCTTATATGATGTCCCAGCGTGCAGGCCGAATCGTCAATCTGTCCTCGGTCGCCGGGGCCAAAGCCGGTCGCGGTCAGGCTAATTATGCCGCGAGCAAGGGCGCCGTTGATGCACTCACCCGGGCCATGGCTGTTGAGCTGGCGCCGCGCAAGATTTTGGTCAATGCGGTCGCCCCGGGTGTCATTGAGACTGAAATGTCTCAACAAGTCCGTGATTTGGCTGCAGACGAGGTAAAGGGCAACATTCTGTTAAAACGGTATGGTGCAGCCCAAGATGTTGCGAATGCAGTAGCATTCTTAGTGTCAGACATGGCTGGATACGTCACCGGACAGATCCTTTACGTCGATGGCGGCTTTAAAATGGGCTGAAACAGGGGACATCGTGCCTGACTCAGCAGTTTCACGAGGCGGGATTTCCCTATAGTTGGGTTAAAATAGCGCGCGTTGACATATACGGAGTAAATCATGGCTGAAGCAGTCATCTCTAAAGAAGAAATCATGGCAGTCTTCCCGACTGTCCAAAAAACGATGGCCGATGCATTGGGCTGTGATGTGGATGACATCAAGTTAGACGTCTCTCTGATCGAGGGTCTGGACGCTGAGTCAATCGACTTTTTGGATATGGTGTTCCGCCTTGAGCGCGCCTTTAAAATCAAGGTCCCGCGTGGCAAGATTATCGAAGACGTGCGCGGCGATATGCCTGTGGCCGAATTCGAAGAAAACGGCGTCCTGACCGAAAAAGGTTTGGCGCGTTTGCGTGAGTACTTGTCCGAAATCGACGCCTCACGCTTCAAAACGCCTATGCGTGTTGATCACATTGCGCGTCTTTACACACCTGAAACGTTCTGCAAGCTCGTGGTCCGCGCACAGCGTGAGTCACAAGCCGCTGGCTGATATGGCTGTCTCAATGGCGCAGGCCTCTGAGGCCTCGCCAGATGGTGCTGTGGGTGTTGAAGGTGGCCCTGGTGGCTTAGGTTGTCGCTTCGCGGCGTTTTCATTCGTCGATCGCATCACCCAAATCGAAGGGACGTCCCGAGTATGCGGTTTCTATACGATCCCAGCAGAAGTCTCTCATTTCCCTGTGAGCCTAGTCGCTGAAGCAATCGGTCAGCTCGCGGCCTGGGTGGCGATGTCGGTCGTGGGTTTTACACACCGTCCTGTTGCGGCACTCGCGGGCGATACTCGGATGCATCGCCCGCCCAGAGCGGGAGACACACTTGAGTTGATTGTCGACATTGAGTCGTGCGATGCCGAGTCGATCCAATATCGTGGTCGTGCTTTGGTTGACGGCCAACTCATTTTAGAGCTGAGTGATACCTTGGGCTCTATGCTCGACATTCTCGAGTTTGACGAACCGAACGCCTTGCGCGCAGATTTTGCATTATTGACCTCAACAGGCCGCGCGCCCGGTGCCTTCAAAGGTGTACCGATGCCCGTGCTTCACGACCTCGTAGGAGAGGGTAGTCAGCGACTCGAGGTGAATTTATTCGTGCCCTCTGAGGCCGCATTTTTCTTAGACCACTTTCCACGACGGCCGGTTTTTCCTGCGACATTGATGCTGGATGCGCAACTGCAACTCGCTCAGCGTCTGGCCGAAACATTGGCAGGTGGTGCTGTACGTGTTCAGCGCATCACAAACGTCAAGGTGCGTGCATTTACCGCTCCTGGCGCAACGCTGATGTTGTTTGCCGAGGCTGCCGAGCCTGGCCAAACAGACGTTGAACCTATTTTGATTAAAGTCGGCGCTCAGGCTGAGGGCCGCACGATTGCAGGTGCCAAGATGTTTT
The DNA here is from genome assembly GCA_023653055.1 of Burkholderiaceae bacterium. GTDB lineage: Bacteria > Pseudomonadota > Gammaproteobacteria > Burkholderiales > Burkholderiaceae_B > Zwartia. Next base: position 166,545 of record JAMNXR010000003.1, read on the forward strand.
TTGTCCCTGACTCCGGAGAAACCGCATGACCGCAAGACGTCGCGTAGCGATTACTGGCATTGGACTTGTCACACCCGCAGGCTTGGACGTGGCCTCCACTTGGGCACGCATCAAAGCTGCCAAGGGATGTGCAGGTCCTATTACGATTTTTGACGCTTCTGGTTTTTCTACGCGTATCGCGGCCGAGGTCAAAGGCTTTGACGACCTGCCTCCTCTGGATGATCGCAAGCTGCTCAAATACGCCAGCCGTGCACATCGTTTCGCCATTGGCGCAGCAGACCAAGCCATCGCAGACGCAGGGATTCGACCCACGCAACAAGACGCTGCACGCTGGGGTTGTGTGGTGGGCGCTGGCATGATGACGGTCGCGCACGACGAAATCGCGGCCATTCAACAAGCTGCTGCACCCCAAGGTGAGTTCGAGCCTTCTGCTATTTTGGCTGAGCCGGTTGCTAGCGATGTCATGGCTTTTAGCCGCAGCTTGTCTACAGCGGGCGTTTCGTTGCTGCTGCGTCGTTTCGGAATCCGCGGCTATGCGTCGACTGTCCACACTGCGTGTGCGTCAGGTGGTCAAGCCATCGGCACGGCGTTGCGTTTGATTCGTCGCGGTGTTGCGGATCGCGTGCTGACCGGCGGATTCGATTCCATGATTTCACCGGTCGGTTTGTCAGGCTTTTGTTTGCTTTCTGCCGTTTCGCCTGACAATGACGCACCAGACCGCGCCAGCCGTCCGTTCGATTTGACGCGTAACGGTTTTGTCTTGGGTGAGGGGGCGGGTTTCCTTGTCCTCGAAGAGTGGAACAGTGCGGTTCAGCGTGGCGCTACCATTTATGCTGAGTTGGCGGGTGATGGTAATTCACTGTCGTCGTACCGAATTACCGACTCGCATCCCTCGGGCGATGGTCCGATTCAGGCGATGCGCCGTGCGATTTACGATGCCGGTGGGACGGAAAGCGATATCAATTATTTAAATGCGCATGGCACTTCTACGCCGATGAATGACCGCAGCGAGTGTGCAGCTGTCCATGCTGTCTTTGGTGAACGTGCGATGGAGGTGGGCGTGAGCTCCACCAAGAGCGTCACAGGCCACCTCATTGCCGCTGCCGGAGCCGTTGAGGCTGGATTTTGCGCCTTGGCGATTCGTGATGGTTTGATGCCTCCGAGTGCCAATCTGCGTGAACTTGACCCCGATTGTGCTGTGGATATCGTACGCGATGTGCCACGTCCAGCCCGTATCGGCATGGCGCTCTCCAATTCCCTTGGTTTTGGCGGTAGCAATAGTTGTTTGGCTTTCAGGCACCCCGAAGAAACCGCGGCGTTGATCGCTGCAGGACGGTAATAGTTATGACCCGTATTGTGATCACTGGTAATAGTGCGATTTGTGGCGCAGGCCAAGACCCCACCAGCATCATCGACACCTTGCTCCAAGGTCAGTCGGCACTTGCGCCTATTGCTGCATGGGACGCTGAAAAGTGGAACGGCAGTTTGGCGGCCGAGGTCAAGGATTACAACGGCGGCAAGCTGTTGGGCGATCGTAAATTGCTCAAATTAGTTCGCCGTTCAGATGTCTTTGGCATCTATACGGGGACACAGGCAATCGAGCAAGCAGGCCTGCCTGCCTGGCGCGAATCATTGGATGAAAAAATAGCCAATGATTATGCAGACCAGACAGGTTGCTATGTGGGCTCAGGGGGTGGAGCCTTTGAGGTCAACTATGACTACTTCCCCTTGATGGCCGAAACAGGCGGTAGCCTAGCCAAGTTCGGCCAGGAATTGTCCAGCATGGTCAATCCAATGTGGCTGCTGCGTTCCTTGCCGAACAACGTACTCTGTCATGTCAGTATTCGTAATCAGCTCAAAGGCCCTAACGGCTGCATCACCAATCACACGACGAGTGGGATATTGTCGGTCATTGAAAGTGCCTGGGCCTTGCGTGAAGGCGATGCACAGCGTGTGGTGGCGATTGGTCATGATGCACCGATCGAGCCACAAACTTTGCTCTATCTGGACAAAGTTGGCCTGATTTCCAAGGACTTGCTGCGTCCTTACGACGTACAACACAATGGCTGTTTGCTCGGAGAGGGCGCTGCTTCGCTTGTGCTAGAGACAGAGGCTTCTGCGCAAGAGCGCGGCGCCACCATCTTGGGTGAATACCTCGGGGGCGGCGATGCTTCAGAGGGTGAGGGCATCTTTGATGTACGAGCAGATGGTGACGGCCTGAGCCGTGCGATTGAATGCGCTCTGTCTGACGCAGGCCTCAAACCTGCAGATGTTGGCATGATTGTGGCCCACGCAAATGGGACCCAAGCTTCTGATTGTTCTGAGGCGGCAGCTTTGTTGCGTGTATTTGGCAATGACATGCCCCCCGTCACTGGATTCAAATGGTCGATCGGTCATCTTTTTGCAGCCTCTGGTGCAATCGATGTTTCGCTGGGATTGGAAGCATGCCGCAGGAATGTTGTGCCTGGTATTGCAAGCCTTGAACAGCTTGCACCTGGATGTGCTGGTCTCAATGTGAGCCGGGAAAATCGCCCTGCACGTAGCGATATCGTCTTGGTATTGTGCCGAGGCTTTGCCGGCACCAATGCGGCAGTCCTGTTACGCGCTACGCGCGAGCGTTGAATGGCGTGACGCAACCAAACGCACCGCAAAATGCACCACAGAACGCACAGCCGAACGCTTCGTTCGAAGGTGCGTCATTACCAGACGGTTGTGCAGTCGATACCGTTGAAATTATGCGTGTGGCGCGCTTGCTTGAAGCGATGCCTGGCGAACTCGACAAGCTTTTTTCTTTGCGCGAAATCGAGGATGCGGGGGAGGGGCCAGGACGCACTGCCAGTCTTGCCGCACGGTTCGCCGCCAAAGAGGCCTGCCTCAAATTATTTCCGCGCGAAACTGCACTAAACATCATCACAGCGATGGATTTTTCTGTTGTAAAAGACGAATACGGTGCGCCTCATATTGCAGTCACACCTGCCGCTGAAATCGTGATGGGTCGTCACTTAGTTCAGACAATCAAAATTTCGCTGACCCATAGTGAAACAACCGCGACCGCAGTGGCCCTTAGGATTCAACGCAATATCAAGCCCTCTTGGGGTGGACGATTTATTTTCCGCTGGTTGCCTTATCGCCGTGCAGTCATTTTAGAAAATCTCAATCGTGTATATTGCGCAAATGTTGCGCCCTCGCAGGTTGCTTTACTCGCCCAGGCGCACTACAGCCATTTACTCTCACTACTCAAAGAACTGATTCAGTTCCGTTTTTTGTCTGAGGCACGTAAAAAATCAATCGTGAGGGTCGAGGGCGTCGATGGCATGATCCAAGCGTTCGAGGCGGGCAAGGGGATTTTGATTCTGACAGGTCACTTTGGAAATTTCGAGGTGTCCACGGTCGCCGGGATTGAGCATTTCCCCCAGGTCAAAGGGCGGATCCATTTTTTGAGACGTCCGATCAAACCGAAGTGGTTGAGCGACTTACTGACCCGGCGCTTTAATCAAGCAGGTTTCGGTGTAGTAGGTCGGCGGGGCTCTCTCGAAGAAATCGTCTCAACGATCGAGTCAGGTGATGCGATTGTGTTCCCCTTTGATCAGTACGCACGTCGTCCAGAGGGCATTGAGGTCGAGTTTTTTGGTCAGGCAGCGGGTACGTATAAAAGTATGGCCATTATTGCCTTGGCGACGGGTGCACCGGTGATTCCTGCTGCCTCTTGGCGAGAGCCCGATGGTACGCATGTGCTCAAATTCTTTCCTGCGCTTGCTCCTGTGCTGGATGATGACGTGGGTCAGGAAATTATAAAAAATACCCGCGTGTATAACCAGGCGCTTGAACTTTCGATTGTTCGTCATCCAGAGCAATGGTGGTGGGTCCATCGTCGCTGGAAAAATCAAAAGCCCCGCAAGTAGCGAGGCTTTTGGGTAAAACACGCACTTAAGTTTTACTGACCTTGCTCGTGCTTGTTATACACATAGCCACCCAGCGTACCTATTGCCGCGCCACCGATCGCGCCCCAGATAGGGTTGCCATGCGCGAGTGCCGTAATGCCTGCGCCTGCTGCTGCACCAATCGCACCGCCCGAGAGTAAGCGTTGTTGCTCGGTATTCATGTTTGAACAGCCTGTCAAAGTGAGGGCTGCAACAAGAGGAAGAGCCAATAGAATTTTTTTCATGGTAGTACTCCTGGAATACTTGAATTCAAAAGAGATCAGTTTCAAATATTGAAATAGACTTTATTTTTTGCAAGGCAATGTCTCTGCTAGGAAGCGCAGGATCGTGTCAGCGGCAGACATTTGATTGAACTTAGGATTGGAGGCCGACCATTTCACGAAGCCATCAATGTAATCCTGTCGTGTATTTTTGGAGTTTTCAGCGCAAATAAAAGCAGGCGCTCTTTTGGGGTGACGCGTGATCAGGTAAGTTTCAAACACACCTTGACCAAAACCATGACAGAAGTTTTGCGCGGCCACATCCGTTTTCTGGTTGCACATCGCCACATAATCTTGGGTAGATGTGAAGGACGATTTAGGTGCTTGTGCGATCGCTGTGTTTGCTGCGCTCAACAACAACACACAGGCTCCTGCTGCGGCAAATTTAAATTTCATTTCAGTCTCCTGATAGTGGATGAGGAAAGCGCATTTCGAGAGCAGGAAAAGTGGTAAGTAACACCCGCTTAGCGTTACAATTCGATAACGGCTTTTAACAAAGCTTAACAAATTTAATGAGAATGATGATGTTTAGACAAATTTCTAAAGTAGCGTTATCCCTTTTGGTTGCCTTGGGTTTGGTGGCTTGTGCACCAACGGGCCCTAGCGCCCCGATGGAAATCCGTTCTGGCGTGGTCGAGCAGATCAATGCAACGCAGATCAAAAACAGCCATGAAACAGGCGTTGGCGCTGTTATCGGTGGCTTGGGTGGTCTCGGGGTGGGCGCACTGATTGGTGCGGGTACGGGTAAGGCGGTTGCAATGGTCTTGGGCGCAATTGGTGGCGCTGTGGCCGGCAATGAAATCCAAAAACACTATGACAAACCTGTCGAGGGTCAGCAGGTTTTTGTGCGCACAAGCGGTGGCGTGTTGGTGAGTGTTACACAGCCAACAAGCAACTTGCGTGTGGGTCAAAAGGTCTACATTGAGGGTGCAGGCACAGAAGCACGTGTGATTGCCCAATAATTGAGTATTGGTCATTAAAAAAGCTGCAACAGAAGTCCTGTTGCAGCTTTTTTTATGCCAACTGAGATGGTGCTAACGCTCTCAGCTGATATTTCAAGCCATTAGGCTTTCTTGATGTACGCATTACACCAGCCTGGGCCGGCAACCAGTTTTCCTGGGAAAATCGTACAGGTGCCTGCGTCAGCGGTTTTGCTGGCATAGAGTTGGCAGTTTGAGCAAAGCTGACCCTCAGCGAACTTAGGGAATTTTGCTTTGTCGATCGTTTTGGTGTTTTCTTTGTAACCCAAGGCAATTGCAGTGGGTTCGGCTTCGCCGAGCATGGCTTGTGCCTGCGCCTGACTGGCCATGGTCATTGAGGCCAAACCGGCGGTCGTGTAGATCATGAACTGGCGACGTGAAGGTTGCATGGTCGTATCCTGTGTGAGTTTGCATCAGACGATGCGGACTTCAATTTTATCTCTTTACATGATCAAAAAAGTGCGAATAGACCCATCGCGCTAGGGGATAGCCCCGTTTTTGAACTGAGTATCCGCAAAAGCTTGCTTGACCCCACGCCCGGTGTTCCTTACATTGTCGAATTGACCTTGCGCGCAAGCGCCCCCTAACGAAGAGCTAGTCTGATGATCCATATTCAAGAAACAATCGACCAATTGAATCAGCGCCTGATGCGCGGTGAGATCACCCGCGAGGCACTGGTCGCAGGTGCCTTAGAAGCAGCGGGCCAGCCCGCAGCTAAGAGCGTCTTTACTAAGCTTTACCCCGAGGCGGCACTCGCCGCCGCGCGTGCCGCCGACGCCTCGCATAAAGCAGGTGTTCGTTTGCCCCCCTTAGCAGGATTGCCGGTTTCGATTAAAGACTTGTATGGTGTAGCAGGTGAAACCACGATGGCGGGTTCTATCGTGTGCAAGGGCGAACCCGTTCAAACTCAGGATGCGCCTGTCGTGACTCGCCTACGCGCAGCAGGTTCGGCGATTGTGGGTAAAACCAATATGACCGAATTTGCGTTCTCTGGCATCGGTATCAATCCTCACTATGGCACGCCGGTCAATCCAACTGATCAGACGGTTGCTCGCGTACCTGGCGGCTCTTCATCGGGTGCGGGTGTTTCGGTGGCCTTGGGTCTTTCTGTGGCAGGTCTTGGCTCTGACACGGGCGGTTCGATTCGTATTCCAGCGGCCTTGTGTGGCATTGTGGGTTTTAAAAGTACGCAAAACCGTGTGCCCTTAGAGGGTGCGTTAGAGCTGTCCCGTGCGCTGGATACGGTTTGTGCCATGACGCGCAGTGTTCAGGATTGCATCACGGTAGATGCCGTTCTTTCGGGTGCCCTGTTGCCCGTGCGTCGCAGACCGATTGCCGGAATGCGTTTGGCCGTCCCCCAGACCGTGGTGCTCGATGGCTTGGACAGCACCGTCGCGCAAGCGTTTGATCGTAGTTTGTCTATTTTGTCTGAAGCTGGTGCGCAGATTATCGAGATCCCGCTGACGGAGTTTGCAGACATCCCCAAGGTCAACTCACCCGGTGGTCTCTCACCGATTGAAGCGTACGCTGTGCACCATGAGCGTTTGGCGCGTGCGCAAGCCCAGTTTGACCAACGTGTGGCGGCCCGTGTGATGTTGGGTGCCCCAATCACTGCCCAACAGTACATTGCACTGCTAGACAAGCGTCGCACATGGATTGCCAGTGTTGAACGCGCGATTGAGGGCTTTGACGCATTAATGTGCCCCACGGTGCCAACGGTAGCACCTGAGCTTGAAAAGTTGATTGCTTCCGATGAGGCCTTCTTTAAAGCGAATGGTCAGATGTTGCGCAATACCTTCACCATTAACTTGTTGGATGGATGCTCCTATAGCTTGCCTTGCCACCGAGAGGGAGAGTTGCCGGTGGGGCTCATGCTGTCTTCTGTGCATGGGGACGATGCGCGCTTGTCTGCGGTTGCCTTGGCCGTCGAAGATGCTTTGAGTGCGCACCGATGAAGACCCCTCCTAGACTCAAGCCCCTCGTAGAGGAGGGGTTGGTCGATGAGGTCTTGAGCCAATTGATGAGTGGCAAAGAAGCGACCGTATACGTTGTTCGCAGTGGCGAATCTATTCGTTGTGCCAAGGTATACAAGGACGCGAAACAGCGCAGTTTTAAAAATGCGGTGTCTTATACCGAAGGCCGCAAAGTCAAAAATAGCCGCCAGGCGCGCGCCATGGAAAAGGGTACGCGCTATGGACGGCAGATGCAGGAAGAGCTCTGGCAAAACGCCGAGGTGGATGCTTTGTTCCGCTTGGCAAATGCTGGTGTGCGTGTGCCGCAACCTTTTATTTGCACGGATGGTGTCTTGCTCATGGAGCTTGTCACTGATGCTGAGGGCGATGTGGCGCCTAGACTCAATGACGTTGAGCTCACCCCCGAGCGCGCGCGCGAGTGTCATGCTTACCTCATCAATCAGGTCGTAAGAATGCTGTGTGCGGGCATTATTCATGGCGACTTGTCTGAATACAATATTTTGATGGCCACAGACGGCCCCGTGATCATCGACTTGCCGCAAGCCGTGGATGCCGCAGGTAACAACGAAGCACGACCGATGTTGTTGCGAGATGTTCAGAACCTGGCGATTTATTTTGGGCAGTTTGCACCAGAGCTGCTGGCGACCGATTTTGGTAAAGAAATCTGGAAACTGTACGAAGCTGGGCAGCTGACACCAGAATATGCCCTGACTGGCCATTTTGAAGCGGATACCACGCCTGTCGATATGGACGGACTGATGCACGAAATCGAAGAGACTCGGCGCGAACAAGAGGCGCTGCTCAGGCGTTTGCAGGAGCGCCAAGAGTAATCAAGCCGGCGACGCTCTTCGCTCCGAGCATCCTATCCGGGCGTGGCTATAATCAACCACTATATTCAATCCTCTGACACCTTCCATGACTACGAACACATCTCTGGTTTTCAAGGCAACGCGCTCGTCAAACCCACGCTCGGTTGCTGAGCGCGAGGCCATTCTGGCGAACCCTGGCTTTGGTAAGTACTTCACGGATCACATGGTTTCAATCGACTGGACCGTCGAGGACGGTTGGTATGATCCCCAGGTCAAGCCCTATGGCCCTTTGCTGCTGGATCCTGCCGCCTCTGTCCTGCACTATGCCCAAGAGATTTTCGAAGGTATGAAGGCCTATCGGCATGCAGATGGATCGGTATGGACGTTCCGTCCTGAAGTCAATGCGGGAAGGTTGCAGCGTTCCGCACATCGTCTGGCGTTGCCAGAGTTACCAACAGACTTGTTTCTTGAGTCGATCAAGCAAATGGTAGCGACCGACCATGCTTGGGTGCCATCGGCGCCTGACATGAGTTTGTATCTGCGCCCTTTTATGATTGCCAACGAAAACTTTCTGGGTGTCCGCGCAGCTCAAAAAGCAGCCTATTTTGTGATTGCCAGTCCAGTGGGACCCTATTTTGCAAAGGGCGTTGCGCCCGTCTCGATCTGGTTGGTTGAGGACTATTCACGTGCCGCGCACGGTGGCACAGGCGCAGCAAAATGCGGTGGAAACTACTCTGCCTCATTATTGCCCCAAAAAGAAGCCTATGAAAATGGTTGTTCACAGGTCTTGTTTCTAGATGCCCAAGAGGGCAAATACCTCGAAGAACTCGGTGGGATGAACATCTTTTTAGTTAAAAAAGATGGCACGCTCGTGACCCCTGATTTGACGGGCAGCATTCTCGAAGGCGTCACACGCGCCAGCATTATCCAGCTTGCAAAAGATCGTGGCCATCAGGTCGAAGAGCGCAAAATTTCGATCGACGAGTGGCGCCAGGGTATTGCTTCGGGTGATTATGTTGAAGCATTTGCCTGCGGTACAGCGGCTGTTGTTGCCCCTATTGCAGCACTCAAAGGACGCGGCTTTATTGCTGGCGATGAGAGTGCGCCAGCGGGTAAGCTCACGATGGCCTTGCGTCAGGAACTCACTGATATTCAATACGGACGCCAACCTGACCGCCACGGCTGGCTTAAGCGTTTGGTCTAGACGCGTGCCCTTCTTTAACGCTTCGCGCGCAGTCAACTTCATCGTTATTCTGCTGGGCGGAGTTCTGATGATTTGGCCGGCCCTGTGGAACGGCTATCCGCTCCTCTACACCGATACGCACGTATTTATCAACCAACCTACGCCCGGACATTTCAATTGGGATAAACCGTTTATTTACGGCCCTTGGATGTTACTTTCCCATGCTTGGTATTCGCTTTGGGGAACTGTGTTGGTCCAAGGTGTGCTTCTTTCGCAGTTAGTCTGGCTGGCTCAACAGACGGTTGGATCTGTCACACCGCTGCGCCACCTTCTTGTCTGTTTAGTTTTGTCGCTGTTGACTGGAGCCTCTTGGTTTGTATCACTTTTAATGCCAGACATTTTTTCTGGCATGGCGTTATTAAGTATTTTTATTCTGGGCTTTTCTAACAGACTGACCCGAGCCATGACCGTGTGGGTCAGCTTGCTTGGAGCGTTTGCGATTGCAGTTCATCTCTCACATCTTGTGATCACAGCAGCGTGCCTACTTGTTGTACTTGTGTTGAGATGGCGACGTTTTGGCTACGCAGTGCTCCCCCTTGTGATTGCGCTGGTGGCATTGCTAGGCACGACCATGTATATGTTTAACAAGGTCTCAGTGTCTCCCTTTGGGTCGGTATTTATGTTGGCGCGTATGTCTGCGGACGGAAACGTCAAAAGCATTTTGGAAAAATATTGCCCTGAGAAATCGTGGCATTTATGTACATGGAAAGATCGTCTAGCCAAAGACAGTGATGACTTTATGTGGGATGCCAGCGGTCCTGTGTGGACCCATCCAGGCGGTCCAATTGGACTGGCACCCGAGGCGTCAGAGATTGTTGCCTTGGCTGTGCGCACTCGGCCTTGGCAGGTCTTGTGGTCTGCGACGCAGAACACCGTGACTCAGCTCACAATGGTCAAGCTTGTCGACACGATTCAACCTAACGGGTTAGATCAGACCGTTGTTAAAAGTGTTGAAAAGTTTTTTCCGTCCGCTGAGCTTGAGCGATACAAAAACGCTAAACAAGTTCAAGGCACGATGCTTGAGCGTGTGTCTTTTGTGAGTGCTGTCGGTACAGCGACCGTACTGCTTGGTTTTTTGCTGAGTATTTATGTATTGATGCAGGCCTGGCGAAGGCGCGATTGGACGGCATTGGCTTTGATTGCAATGATTTGGATCGGTGTACTCGCCAACGCCTTTGCTACGGGTGGTTTGTCCAAACCCCATTATCGTTATCAGACACGCATTGCATGGTTACTCGTTTTACCACCCTTGCTGTTATGGCCTTACAAAAAAAAGAGCGGCCCTGCAATACAGAGCCGCTCTAATTAAAACCAGATGTTTACTCTGGTTTGATATTGCTTGTCTTAATCACGCGCGCCCACTTGTCAATTTCGCCTTTGACAAAAGCTTGTAAGGCCTCAGGTGTGCTGCCTTCAAGATCAATGCCCTGAGCCAAAAGATTTTCTTTCAACTGCGGATCAAGCAGTACCGCATTGATTTCCTTGTTGAGCTTGTCGATGATGGGTTTTGGTGTGCCCGTTGGTGCGAAAAATCCATAGCTCGCGACTGATTCAAACCCTGGATAGCCAGACTCTGCCACCGTTGGGACGTCGGGAATCAAGGGTGAACGCTTTGATGTGGTGATGGCAAGCGCTCTGACTTTTTTGTCCTTTAGCATGGACAAGTAGGGAGGGAGGGTATCAAGTGCCATGGTCACACGACCAGAGATCAAGTCAGGCATTAAAAATGAAGTGCCCTTGTAGGGAACGTGGAGCACATCAAGCCCTGCGGTTGACTTAAACATTTCACAGGTTAGATGAATCAGCCCACCTGTACCCGAGGATCCGCAGGTTAACTTGCCCGGATTCGCTTTTGCATACGCCACTAATTCCGCTAAATTTTTTGCAGGGACTTCGTTACCTACTACGACAATATTGCTGAGCGTGCCCGCAGCTGAAATGGGCATTAAGTCCTTTTGAAAGTTGTAGCCCGGATCCTTGTGGTACGAGACAGAGATCGAGTGTGAACCAATTGAACCCATCAACAAGGTGTAACCATCAGGTGCCGCCTTGGCCACTGTTGCTGCGCCAATGTTGGCGCCAGCGCCTGGCCTGTTTTCAATGATGACAGGCTGTCCAATTCGCTGGGAAAGCTTTTCAGTAATGGCACGCGTGAGAATGTCGGTGGCGCCACCGGCGGGGAAGGGCACGACCACTTTGATCGGCTTGTTGGGATATGTGTCTTGAGCCGAGGCAGTCGTGGTGAGTGCGGATGACAATGCCACAGCAGCCAGAGTCAGTTTAAAAACATTAGATAAGACGTTCACGCGCGTTCCTTAAGAAGGTTGAACTGAAGATAGAGCAACGCCCTCAGTTGAGGGGTTCGTTAAAAATAAAGCAAGTTTTATGCCCGAAAGGGAGCCAGACTTTTATTCTTGCTTAATTTTGGCTTTTTGAATTAGGGCATCGTACATTTTTAGTTCGCGGCTGATAATCGCTTCGAACTCAGCTGGAGAGTTGCCGACCAAATCGTTACCCCCTTTGGTTTGCAAGGCCTGTATGACCTCAGGGTCTTTGACGGCTTGCAACACGGCAGCATTGAGTTGTTGAATGATAGCCGTGTCAGTTTTAGCAGGTGCAAACAAGCCGATAAACTGAGTGACATCAAAGTCTTTGAAACCTGCCTCAGCCATTGTCGGCACATCGGGCAAAGAGCTTGCTCGCTTTGGACCTGAAACGGCAAAGGCACGCAATCTGTTGTCTTTAATCAGTGGTGTAGCGGTTAACACGGTATCAAACGTGAATGTCAGTTGACCGCCCATTAGATCAACCAAAGCTGGTGCACTGCCCTTATAGGGTGCGTGAATAAATTGCGTATTACTTGTCAGCGCGAACATTTCACCCGCCAAGTGCCCGCCTCCACCAATCCCTGTTGAGCCATAGCTCAGCTTGCCGGGTTGGCTGCGTGCTTGTGTCACGATATCTTGAATACTCTTGATGGATGAGGCCGTCGGCACTACTAAAACGTATTGAAAGGTCAGGACTTGACTAATAGGACGTAAATCTTTGACCGGATCGTACGGAACTTTTGCGTAAAGCACGGGGTTGATCACTATGGGTCCGCTTGCCGTCAGCAATAGCGTGTAGCCATCGGGCGCTGATTTTGCAACGGCATCTGTGCCAATCCCACCATTCGCACCACCTCGGTTCTCAACGACAACAGGGACGTTGAGAATGTCAGACATTTTTTTTGCCAGCACGCGACCTGTGATGTCGGCATTACCGCCAGCGGGATACGGGACGATAATTTTGATTGGTTTATTTGGATAGGATTGTGCCACCGCAGCAGTGGTCAGCAATGTCATCGCAAACGCTGCAAGGACCTGAGTGATTTTCATATTGTCTCCATGAATGTGCTTATACCAAGCTAAGTGTATCAATCGATTACCTACAAGATGTGACGTGGCTATGACGAATATTAATAAAAACAATTAGGTTTTTACTTTAAATAGCTTTAATCTAAGTATTCAGCAGATTAAGGAGTCAATTATGTCGAACCAAGGTAAATGTCCCGTGATGCACGGCGGTAACACCACCGAAAGCCAGTCGCCCATGGCGTGGTGGCCCAATGCATTAAAGCTGGAAATTTTGCACCAGCATGACACTAAGACCAATCCGCTCAAAGGTTTCAACTATCGTGAGGCAGTCAAAACGCTTGACGTCGCTGCACTCAAAAAAGATCTGACTGCCTTGATGACCGATAGTCAGGACTGGTGGCCAGCCGACTGGGGTCACTATGGTGGCTTGATGATTCGTATGGCCTGGCACTCAGCTGGTACCTATCGGATCGCGGATGGCCGCGGTGGAGCAGGCAAGGGTAATCAGCGCTTTGCGCCTTTAAACTCTTGGCCAGATAACGTCAACTTGGACAAAGCGCGTCGTTTGCTATGGCCGATTAAAAAGAAATATGGCAACAAACTGAGCTGGGCTGACCTGATCGTGTTGGCTGGCAACGTTGCTTATGAGTCGATGGGCCTGAAAACCTATGGCTTCGCCTTTGGTCGCGAGGATATTTGGGCTCCAGAAATCGATATTTTCTGGGGAGCCGAAAAAGATTGGCTCGGCTCCAGTCGTTACGACGGTGACAATCGTGCCACGCTAGAAAATCCGCTTGCCGCGGTACAAATGGGTCTCATCTATGTGAACCCAGAAGGCGTGAATGGCCAGCCAGATCCACTGAGAACTGCGCAAGATGTGCGCTTGACGTTTGCGCGTATGGCGATGAATGATGAAGAAACCGTCGCACTGACCGCGGGTGGACACACCGTTGGTAAGGCGCACGGCAATGGCAGCGCTGCAAACTTGGCGCCCGCGCCAGAAGGCGCAGACGTCCAAGAACAAGGCCTCGGCTGGATGAACCATACGACGCGAAGTGTGGGGCGCGATACAGTCAGCAGCGGCATCGAAGGCGCTTGGACCACGCATCCCACACAATGGGACAACGGTTATTTCCATCTGCTCTTGAGCTACGAGTGGGAGCTCACTAAGAGCCCTGCCGGCGCATGGCAGTGGGCCCCCATCAATATCAAAGAAGAAGACAAGCCCGTCGATGTCGAGGATCCTTCCATTCGTCTGAACCCAATGATGACCGATGCGGACATGGCCATGAAAATGGATCCTGAATACCGCAAGATCTCAGAGCGTTTCCACAAAGATCCTGCCTACTTTTCCGAGGTGTTCGCGCGCGCATGGTTCAAACTCACGCATCGTGATTTAGGTCCAAAAATCCGTTATATCGGACCTGAAGTGCCAAAAGAAGATTTGATTTGGCAAGATCCAGTACCCGCAGGTAATAAGAGTGTTGATGTCAATGCGGTCAAAGCCAAGATCGCTGCAAGTGGTCTTTCCATTAGTGAAATGGTGGCGACAGCCTGGGACAGCGCACGGACCTTCCGTGGCTCAGACCTGCGCGGTGGTGCCAATGGTGCGCGCCTTCGCTTGGCGCCACAGAAAGATTGGGAAGGCAACGAGCCCAAGCGTCTGGCTAAAGTGCTCGGCGTCTTAGAAGGCATCGCCAAATCAACGGGCGCTAGTATCGCTGACGTGATTGTATTGGCGGGAGGGGTCGGGATTGAACAGGCTGCCAAGGCTGCCGGTCATACTGTGACGGTTCCGTTCACGCCTGGTCGGGGTGATGCAACACCTGAGCAAACAGATGTTGAGTCATTCGCCGTGCTCGAACCCATCCATGACGGGTATCGCAACTGGTCCAAGCAGCACTATGCGGTGAGTGTCGAAGAACTGATGCTTGATCGCACACAGCTGATGGGTCTGACTGCCCAGGAAATGACGGTCTTGGTTGGCGGCATGCGTGTCTTGGGTACTAACTATGGCGAGTCGAAACACGGCGTGTTTACAGAGCGTGAAGGCTGTTTGACCAATGACTTTTTCGTGAATCTGACTGATATGGCCTATTCGTGGAAGCCGACAGGTCGCAACAGCTACGACATCGTCGAGCGCAAGTCAGGCAAGACAAAGTGGACTGCGACACGCGTTGATCTGGTGTTTGGTTCGAACTCAGTGTTGCGTGCCTACGCGGAAGTCTATGCGCAGGATGACAACAAAGAGAAATTCGTCCAAGACTTTATCGCCGCATGGACCAAAGTCATGAACGCGGATCGCTTTGATGGTTGAGTGATTGGTCAGACTGAGTAAAGTTGGGGGGCTCTGCGCAAACAGAGCCCCTTTTTTAAGTTGTCCCTAACCGTGCCTCACGGTCATCCTCTTGCTTGGCGATGACCGCAGTGGCCAGGCTATTGCCCACAACGTTTGTCGCGGTACGACCCATGTCAAAAAACTGATCGATTCCGATAATCAGAAGCAGTCCAGCCTCCGGCAAATGAAATAAAGGCAAGGTCGCGGCGACCACGACAAGCGATCCTCGCGCAACGCCTGCCATGCCTTTACTTGTGACCATCAAAACAAGTAACAGCGCGACTTGCTGGCCAAAACTCAAGTCAATATTAAAAGCCTGCGCAATGAACAGCACAGCAAAGGCTTGATACATCATTGAGCCATCGAGATTAAATGAATAGCCCAGAGGTAAAACAAAGCCAGATACGCGTTGCTTGACCCCAAACTTGTCGAGTGCTTCCATTGTTTTAGGGTATGCCGCTTCGCTACTGGCTGTCGCGAATGCCACTAAGAGCGGTTCGCACACCCGGACCTTCAACGGTAATCGAGGCTGCGATCGCGGTAAAAACAGCGAGGGGTGCAAATTGCATCACATAGTCTGTGATTTTGAACATCACATTTGCTAACTCGTCGATCATTTGAAAAAGCGTAGTGGCACCCTTGCTCTTAATGTGTGCCAATCCCATTCCGAAGAACAAGGAAAAAATAAGAATTTGCAAGATCTCATTTTTTGACATGGCCTCAGCAATACTTGTGGGCACCAGGTGCGCAACAAAGGTGCGCAAGTTAAAGCCGGCTGCTTCAACCCCAGTTTTCACGCTATCGACCGGAACGGTCATATTGAGACCCGCTCCCGGCTGAAACGCATTGGCCAGAAACATGCCCACAGAAAGAGAGATGATGGCGGCTGTCACAAACCAGACCATGGCCTTGAGACCGATGCGACCCACCGCACCCGAACCACTCATGCTGGATAAGCCCGATACCAGTGTGGCAAACACTAGCGGCGCAATCACCATCTTGATCAGCCTCAGGAAGATATCTGTCACGAGACTAAAATACTCGGAGATGTCTTTCGCCATTGCGGCGTCGATGGCCACCTCGTGACACAGCCAACCTACTAAAATACCCAATACCATGGCGATCACGATATTGCGGGTCAGTTTCTTGGCATTCATTATGAAATTTCCTGGGATTATTCAATAATGGGGGCGATCATACCCCTTTTAAATTATGTATTTATTTCAATGACTGACTGTCCATAAACTCAAGATGCGTTCTTTTTTTCTGAGATATTTAGTGTGCTGCGCACTTCCTCTGTTTTGGATCAACCAATCCTCGGCGGCGGAGGTCAGCGTGGCCGTGGCGGCTAATTTCTCAGCGCCCATGAAAGTCATTGCCCAGGCGTTTGAGCGCGAGACGGGCCACAAGGCCGTATTGTCCTTTGGCGCGACAGGTCAGTTGTACGCGCAGATTAGAAATGGTGCGCCCTTTTCTATTTTGTTCGCGGCAGATGAACTGACGCCTGCAAAGATAGGAAAAGAAGGCTTGGGCGTGGCGGGCACGACGTTTACCTACGCCATCGGTCAGCTGGTGCTGTGGAGTAAAAATCCTGGACGCGTAGATGAGCAGGGTGAAATCTTAAAGAAGGGGAGTTTTACCAGGCTTGCGATTGCCAATCCAAAACTCGCACCCTATGGCGCTGCAGCGATCGAGGTGTTGAATCATTTGGGTGTCATGCACCAAGTCAAACCCAAGATCGTCGAGGGTGCCAATATCGCCCAAACCTTTCAGTTCGTTTTTTCTGAAAACGCAGAGTTAGGATTCGTCGCACTCTCTCAAGTCTATGAAAACGGTAAGCTCAAGCAAGGTTCAGGTTGGCTTGTGCCCAAGTCGCTCTATTCGCCCATCAAGCAAGATGCGATTTTGCTCAACCCTGGTCGTGATAATCCTGCAGCGCGCGCGTTGATGCAATATTTGCAAAGTGACGCGGCCAAGCGTGTGATCCAAAATTTTGGTTACGAAATAAAAATATGAGTTCACCTTTGACTCCTGAGGCGATGCAGGCGATATTGCTCACGCTCAAGCTTGCT
Organism: Burkholderiaceae bacterium; assembly: GCA_023653055.1. Classification (GTDB taxonomy): domain Bacteria; phylum Pseudomonadota; class Gammaproteobacteria; order Burkholderiales; family Burkholderiaceae_B; genus Zwartia. The sequence continues at coordinate 183,517 of JAMNXR010000003.1, forward strand.
TCGTTGACAACGCTTTTATTACTGTTGATCGCGACACCGTTGGCGTGGTGGCTCTCTCAGACACATTCGCGGTGGAGAGCACCCATCAGTGCACTTGTCACCTTGCCATTGGTCCTGCCACCAACAGTGCTTGGTTTTTATATCCTAGTTGTGCTGGGACCTCAGGGCTGGATTGGGCAGTTCACGCAGACGCTCGGCTTAGGTGTCTTGTCTTTCTCCTTTACGGGTTTACTGATTGGTTCGATTATTTTTTCACTGCCCTTTGCTGTCCAGCCGATTCAGTATGCCTTTGAGGCCATCGGTAAGCGACCGATGGAGGTAGCCGCTACTTTACGCGCCAGTCCGCTTGATGCATTTTTCTCAGTTGCCTTGCCCTTAGCAAAACCCGGTTTATTGACTGCTACCGTGTTGAGCTTTGCACATACCGTAGGAGAGTTTGGTGTAGTGCTAATGATCGGCGGCAATATCCCCGGTCAGACGAGCGTCGTCTCCACGCAAATCTACGGCCATGTCGAGGCCATGGAATATACCCAAGCCCATTGGCTCGCAGCTGGAATGGTGGTTTTTTCGTTTGGTGTCTTGTTGGCGCTATCGCGACTCAAGCGTCGCAGTGATCGAGTCATGCCATGAAAGATATCGTGACAAGCGCTCAAGTAGAAACCTCGGGTTTTCATCTTCAGTTGAGCTTGAGTCTTGCAGACTTTACGCTCAATATCGATCAACGTTTGCCGGCGCAGGGCATTACGGTTTTATTTGGTCCCTCTGGATCGGGCAAGACGACGGTGTTGCGATGCTTGGCAGGCCTTGAACAGGCTACGGGTGTCATTTCATTTAAAGATGAAATATGGCAAAACAGCGCAAGCAATATCTTTAAGCCGACATGGCAGCGCGAAATTGGTTACGTATTCCAAGAAGCAAGTTTGTTTGAGCACATGGATGTGCGCGCCAATCTTCATTTCGGGTTACGCCGCGTAAAAGGGATTGACCGAGCTGAACAGACGCAAGATCTCGATGCGGCGGTGGCGCTCCTCGGGATTGCTCATCTGCTTGATCGCTCGGTGATCAGCCTCTCGGGAGGTGAGCGTCAGCGAGTGGCGATAGCGCGCGCCTTGGCAACACGCCCAAAATTACTGTTGCTTGACGAACCGCTCGCTTCGTTGGACATCGCAAGACGCAAGGAAGTATTGCCTTGGCTTGAACGGCTGCACCAAGAGCTCCGTATTCCAATTCTCTATGTCACGCATTCCATAGATGAACTTGTCCGTCTGGCCGATCATGTCGTGCTGTTAGACAAGGGGGCCGTGCAGGGCAGTGGTTCAATTTCGCAGGTGCTAGGATCAAACGATGTGGCGCGGCTTCTTGGCGATGAAGCTAGCGTCATTGCAATGGGTGAGATCACAGAGCAAGAGGTCCAAGACCAAACAGTGCGGGTGCGCTTTGGCGGTGGCCATGTCTGGGTGCCAGACCATATTCTACCTGTGGGACAAACAGTTCGCTTACGGATTCTTGCACGGGATGTGAGCCTTTCCCTTTATAGGCATGAGGACACGACGATCCAAAATTGTTTGCAAGGAGTGATCGAAACGATCGAACCTGATGTATCTGCTTCGCAAGCATTAGTGCGTGTGCGATGCGGTCAAGAGATGATTCTGAGCCACGTGCCGCAACACGCGCTCTCTCGACTTGGGCTGATAGTGGGATCAAGTGTGTGGTGTCAGATCAAATCTATGATGTTGCTAGAAAAAAAAGAACCAGCCGAAGCTGGTTCTTAAATCAAACACAAACTAATTTAATTAAGCTGAATATAAGTCTGAGGTCTATCTAAATCATAGACCTTGATCTCTTTCGCATTCATATCAGCTTTTTTGAAGTCAAATGCTTGAACATTCGTGTTGGCAAACATTTTGACGTAGTACATCATATTTTTATTATCAGCCACAACACTCCACTCGGTCGTCTCAACCCCACCCGCACCGCCACCATAAGGGTTGCTGGCAGATAAGGAGATTGCACCCGGTGGAATGTCAAAACTACCCAAGATATGCCAGGCAGTATTTGTTTGCTGAGTAGAGCTCAGATTGGTTGGAGCCGACTTTGACAAAAATAAGGCGCGAATGAAACGGCTAGGACTTAAGTAATCGCCTGGCAAACCATGCAATCCACTACCAGAACTAGGTGGGCCATAGTTGGTGCCGTTAATGACCAAGGGCGCTTTCTCAACAGGGGTGAGATTGGCATAGTTACCAATGTTGTTGAGGTGCTCTGAAAAGAGCGGGTCGTTTGTCATGACGCCCGTTGGGTTAACCGTAGCAAGCAACTCACCTTTAGAGTATTCAATCACAAGACTCTTGCCGGCGGCATCATGCAGGGTCATCCGTACGGTAACAGTCTGATTATGAAAAGATGGAACGACTGACCGATTGACCTTGATCTTTTTAAATCCCGCAATCACTTCATCAATTGTGGCAAAGTTGGTTAACGCGTACACCAACATTTGCGTCGAGGCAATACTGTTAGCAGAGTCTGCAGGCGCGACATCCTGGTACTGAGCTGTATTAGGTGCATAGAGCAATCCACCAACCAAGCCTTTTTCGTTCATGCCATCAACCAGCACCGGTAAACCAAGTGCATTCATACCAGCCACTGCATACTTTGTCGTCCAGTTCAAACCCGTGCCAGGTTTGCCGTCAACACCGACGCCCAATGCTTTGTAGTTGCGGGGGGTAACGGCTAATTTAGAATTAAGTGGCGTACCGAATTCCATGGTGCGGCCATAGACAAAGCCGCCATCATTGGCCTTGAGTAAAAAGCTCGTGCAGGCATGACTCACTAAGGGAGAAAAAGCAAAAGTAGCTGCTAGAGAGGCTGCGACGATCTTTTTGATGATTTTTTGTTTCATGGAAATCCTATCGAGGGTTAAATTAGGCTTAAAAAACTGTAGCATGACTTTGTGAAAGTAAAGTTTCACTTATATGTAATGATCGCTGTTAACCGATTTGGGCCTCTGAGTCAGTTTTTCTAATGACTAGATTAGCGTAAAACCATATGCATACAAACCTTGGTTTGAAAAATTTATGACAAGTTATCGCCATACGATTGGGCAGCACAACTATATTTTTAAGGATATCAAAGACCTTTTGGCTAGAGCAACGCCAATAAGATCGGGCGACTATCTGGCAGGATTAGGCGCTGTGAATGCCCAAGAGCGGGTCGCTGCGCAAATGGCTTTAGCAGCCCTTCCACTTAAAGCCTTTTTGAATGATTTAGTTATTCCCTATGAATGCGATGAAATATCAAGGCTCATTATTGACAGTCATGATGCGCAAGCTTTCAAAACAGTGTCGCATCTTACAGTTGGAGATTTTAGGAATTGGTTACTGAGTGATGAGGCAGATGCAACTGCTTTGCAGGCATTGTCAAAAGGGCTGACCCCAGAAATGGTGGCCGCCGTGTCCAAAATTATGCGGATACAAGACTTAGTAATTGTCAGCAAGAAATGTGAGGTGGTGAGCAAGTTCAGAAGCACGATTGGTTTACGAGGTCGACTCGCCACCCGACTCCAGCCGAATCATCCAACTGATGACCCCGTAGGAATCGCGGCAAGCATATTAGACGGACTTCTCAACGGCGCAGGTGACGCAGTGATCGGAATTAACCCAGCATCCGATAATGTGACTCAAGTATCGTTGCTGATCAAAATGCTGGATGAAATCATTCAACAGTATCAGATACCAACACAATCTTGCGTGTTGACACATGTGACGAACACAATCATGGCAATTGAATCTGGCGCGCCCGTCGATCTTGTCTTTCAATCAATTACTGGAACTGAAGCGGCAAATCGGAGTTTTGGAATAGATTTGAATTTATTAGCTGAGGCACGTGATGCAGCGGCCTCTCTAAAACGTGGCACAGTTGGCAACAATGTCATGTATTTCGAAACGGGCCAAGGGAGCGCCTTATCTGCACAAGCAAATTTAGGCGTAGATCAGCAAACCTGCGAGGCTCGCGCCTATGCAGTTGCACGTCACTTTGCCCCATTGCTTGTCAACTCTGTAGTTGGGTTTATTGGGCCAGAGTACCTTTATGATAGTAAGCAAATTATTAGAGCTGGCCTAGAAGATCATTTCTGCGGAAAATTACTTGGCCTACCGATGGGCTGTGATGTCTGCTACACCAATCATGCTGAAGCAGATCAAGATGACATGGATGTATTGTTAACGATGCTTGGCGTCGCAGGATGCAACTTCATCATGGGCGTGCCAGGTGCTGATGACATCATGCTGAACTATCAAACGACATCATTTCATGATGCGCTATATGCTAGAAGAGTGCTGAGCCTGAAGCCCGCACCAGAATTTGAAATATGGCTACAAAGCATGGGCATCATCACTGATAATAAAATCATTACACTTAGTCATGACTTGCCGAATGGTTTTGCAAAAGCTTTGCAGCGGATAACATGAATACTTCTGATAATGAATCTCTCAGTATTACTGAAAATCCGTGGGCGAGATTAAAAGAACTGACCTCTGCTCGCATCGCCCTAGGTCGATCCGGAATTAGTCTACCGACACATGAGCAATTAAAATTCCAACTTGCCCATGCTCAAGCGAGAGATGCGGTTCACTACCAACTTGATGTATCAAAACTTTGTTCTGAGCTTAGACAAACCTTTTTGTCCATAAATCCTAAGTGTATTGCCTTGCACAGTGCTGCAATTGATCGGACAACCTATTTGAAAAGGCCTGACTACGGCAAAAGGCTTAGCCTAGCTTCTAGAGAGTGTCTCTTGGGCAGCCCAATAGATACCAATCAAACACTCAATACCTTTGACTACGATATTGCCTTTGTAATTGTGGATGGATTGTCTGCCCTGGCGATTGAATCGAATGCATTACGCTTTCTGAAATTAGCGTGTACAGACCTACAGTCGGAAAAATTCAACATTGCCCCTTTTTGTGTCGTTGAACAAGGGCGTGTAGCAATCGGCGATGAAATTGGTGAACTGTTGCGAGCAAAGTTGGTGGTTGTCATGATTGGTGAAAGGCCAGGATTAAGTTCACCAGACAGTATGGGCATCTATCTCACTTGGCATCCCAAAGTCGGTCTCACAGATGAGAGTCGCAATTGCATTTCAAATATCCGCAACGGTGGATTGAGCGATACTGAGGCCTCAATGAAATTACGATATCTAATCACTCAAGCGCATAAGCGCATGCTAAGCGGAGTCATGCTCAAAGATGAGACAAACCCCGTACAAACCTTGGGCACATTAAATAGCTTTTTGATTGGCTAGTATTTATCGTTTAGCTGGAAGCTAGGGAAATTAAAAGCCTAGGCACTTATGTTAAAGCTCCAATCCAAACATTTTTACCCCACCATCAAATCAATTATTTGCAGCCGGAAAGGATGAGTAAAATCTTTTGCCATTAGGATCTACATAAGCATTGACCTTACCAAGATCTTAGTCAATCAGTTTTGTTTTCAGTTAATACAAACGAACTAAATACTTCGATTGCAGGAGAGAATTCTGGCGCATCAAAAATATCGTCATGCTTGGCTTTAAGGTTGACCCAGTTTTTATACGATGAGTTTGACGCCATATAGAGACGTTCAGAAAGTATGGGCGGTGAGATTTTGTCCTGTTGACCTGAAATGATGAGTAGTGGGCCCTTGTACTCTTTCAGGGCAACAAGATTGTCCGCAGCGATGAGACCTGGTTCAACGTTAAAGCGCACAAATAGTTTTGCATACCATGGTGTCCATGCGTCCAAGGTTTCTTGCACATTCGTTTCTGCCCCCTCCAAAATAAGTCCATCTATAGGCTTATGCATTGCTAAATGTGTTGCTGCAAAACTGCCCAATGACCATCCATAGGCTAATATTTTTTTCGTACCTAAATCTTCACGACTAGCAACATTTTGGTAAATGGCTAGGCTATCAGATTTAAGATTGGCGAGTGTCAAGGTGCCATCGCTTTCCCCAGAGCCGCGATAGTCGACAGTCACAACGTTAAAGCCAAAACTGGCATATTTTTTTAAGCGTTTGCCGGAAAGGATTGCAAGATCCGCGTTCCCGTTAAAAAAAATAATCGTCCCTTTTGGATTATCCGAACGTAACAAACGACCAACTAACAGTGTGTCATCGTGACCGCGTACCTCTAGTCGCTCACCCGCAGACATAACTGGTCGAGGCATAAAGAAGTTTTTTTCTTTAATATCAAAGCTTGTGCATGCCACCAGGGTAAACATGATGATCGATGAAACGATGATGTGCCGTAAGAAATACTTTGGTTTCATATCTAACCCGTCAATGATTGCAATCGCATCAGCGTATGTTTAAGTCACGGTAAGAGGAACGAAATTGATGGCTTAATGTGTTCCTTCTCTTAATGCTCTGATACTAATTATGCAAACTTGTGGTGTGTACCCGTCCTTCGTGGGGTGGCGGATGGGTTTGCGAAAAATCAGTCGATAGAAATTTCTAAGTATGGACCCAAAGCGTGTGTAGACTTTCTATCGGGCACCTTAAATTTGACATCGGTTTTGCCAAAAGAAATCACAGAAGAGTGATATGTGAAATTAATTAAAATTGTGACGTAAAATATTACTTCATAAGATCTTACGGCCATCAACGCTACAACAGTTGATGTAGGTCTAGTTGCCTGTGCAGCCCTCGTAAAGTTTTATACGGGCTTTATTAATCTAACTCCTGAACAAAGGGATATTGTCATTTTTGGGATGCAAAAGTAGCTCTCAAATTCGATTCCCTTTTTTGTTATGTGCGTATAAAAAGGTAATTCATGAAACATATCGGCTCAACATTGACGATTATCTTGGGCGTTCTGGCAATCGTTGCAGGGCCGTATATCATCGGTTCAGGAGGTGATCCACTAGTCTATATCGATTCAGGGGTGCAGATGATTCTTGGCGGCATTGCTTATCAGCTGGCTAAAAAAAGGAAAAGTGGTGAGGTTCCTAATACATTACTTCTCAAGATATCTGAAGGTATCTTGATTTTCTCTGTTGCGTCGATATCCTACTTTCGTCATGATATGGCGTTCGCACTTAGGTCTGAGCCATTTCCAACCGTGATAATCCCTGCGTGGATATTTGTTGCATATCTAATAGTGGCGATGAAAAAAAAAGGCACTGATTAAATATTCAAAGGCAGTGCTAAATCTGGATATGTACGGCGTTTAATTGGATCTAAAACAACCGCGATACAGAGCCATCCCTCGTGTGTGCGTATGTAGGTGATGTCGGTCACCCACGCCTTGAACATCAAACCTAGCGTTGAATCTCATGTCATGGCTATTTATAAACTTCATAAATATCCTGATCTCCTTGTCCACCTGTAGCTAATGACGTTGCCTGTATATTTTTACGCAAATCTGTTAGGGTGTTATCGGCATTTATGCGGTAGGTTGTATAGCTTTTAAAGAGTAATAATTTACCTGCAACCGTATATGCGGTGTCGAGCGTAGTAAACAACAGGGTAGTAGGCGTATCTGCAGTAACTGACCAAGTCAAGACACCTTCAATGACAGGTACCGAGTTTTCGTAAGTGAGAGTAGTAAACCAGTTGCCTGATGATCCATTTTTAACTGAAGTTGGTAAGGGAACTTGGTTTGAGTAGACAGTACCAGGTGGATTACTGCCGTTAGTAATAGGGACTAAAGTCGTTGGATCATAATTAATTTTATAAACCTTACCACCCTTATTGCTACTATAAAAATTCGTACAAAATTTATTAGAGTTCGCAGCCATTACATCCGATTGGGTATCGTTTGAAATGAGTGCTGGTTTACCGTCGAAAGTTGTTCCTGAGAACGTAGGGCTTAATGTCCATACTTTAGTGCCTTGGCAGTAGCCACTAATCTCACCCGTTACTGAGCTTCCTCCTTTAACGTAGCTCGTATAGGCAGCGTTTAAGTTTAAGGTTGGTCCTAAAGAGGATGAAGCGTTGTCACTTTCACCGCCGCAGGCTGTTACGAACAATGGCAGGGTTAAAAGTGCAAGTTTATTCACTGTACTCTCCTAAGGTTTTTTAATAGGGCAAGTTTAATAATGACATTTAGTTTATTATTACATAACAGAGCCTAATAATGTCTTATCATTTAGCGCTCCAGATAACTAAACCCCTCAACGCCCCTCCTGTGATGCCCAACTTTTTGGGGTTAGTTCATTCGGGTGGTTTTTTAACGCATAGGTGAAATTGGTAAGGGGTGGCGGGGTGTGTGCAATAAAAAAGCGCCCCGAAAGGCGCTAAATGATTGTTCGGCTCTACATCATTAACGGGGGACAACGGTATTCATTAAACTTGTTTTTGCGAAGAAACACATTTAATGGAGCTAATACCGATGTCCCACATCGATTCTATCCTAGGTCTCTCAGGTTTAGCCGTTCAACACGTGGACCGCAAACTGG
>JAMNXR010000022.1 GCA_023653055.1 Burkholderiaceae bacterium
CCAGTTTGCGGTCCACGTGTTGAACGGCTAAACCTGAGAGACCTAGGATAGAATCGATGTGGGACATCGGTATTAGCTCCATTAAATGTGTTTCTTCGCAAAAACAAGTTTAATGAATACCGTTGTCCCCCGTTAATGATGTAGAGCCGCACAATGCGGGGCTTTTTTTTCTATCTTGAAATTGTCGCCGTCCGCATTCGCGAAGAGCGATCTTTCTCATCTAGTCCCTAGATGAGGCGGTGGAAGGACCGATGTCACCAGCGCAGGATGGGTCAGTAGCAGATTGTGTTCCGCGTTCTCAATCTGCCGGTACTCATGCATAGGCAACAGTGAGCGAACCTCGGCCACATCACGTAGGGGAACGACTCGGTCGGCGCTGCCCGCCACCACAAAAATCTCATGCGTGCTCGATTGCAGGCGTTGGTAGTGCTCCCTCTGCTGGCCCAGCGTTCGGTTGGCAAACATGGAGGCCAAGGCATCGGCGTATCCTGGCGCACGCGCCTCGCTGACGAAGCGCCGGGTCAAATCCTCGGCCCCAATGGCTTGGTACCTGCGTGCGCGGCGACGCTCCAGTACCGGAAGGCCGACACGGCGCATCATCAGGCCGCCAATGCCATGCAGCGAGAAGACTTGGCCCCAGAAGGAGTTCGTCATGAAGTCCAGGAGCGGTGCGACCAGCACCAGTCGCTCGATGCGCTCGGGTCGCTGGCTGGCCATCGCAGCCGCGAGCGCCGCGCCAAACGAATGACCGAGCACGGTCATTGGGCGGTGGGAGGTAATGCCGTCCAAGACCTCCAACGCCTGTTCAAGAAAGAAGCTGAAGTCATATTGGACTGCAGGGCGGTCTGAAAGCCCGTGCCCGAACAGGTCGAATCGGATGGTCCTCCAGCCTGCGGCTCGGAGATGCGGGACCAGTCGGTCGAACTCCCATGCCGGAACCGTGGCGCCGTGCACCAGCAGGATCGTAGCTTGATCGTCCTGACCCTCTTCAATGACGTGGGTAAGTCCCGCTCTGAGCGGCAGGTAGCGGCCGGGACCGTTAACCCTGAGCTCATCGAGTGAACGTTGCCGCACTTTTGCCTCGAAAATCCATCTCTAAGAAATCCATGTAGGTATCGACCATGGTGTTATTTAGGTGTTCATTCTGAATTCAAGCAGAAAACCTGAGGCTTAGCCCCTCAAGTGCAACAGCGTTGCCTCCACCAAAGACTGTGTGGAGTCGATAAACCGGAGTGGGTCATTTTCCAGTTCGTGGATCATGCCAAGCGGAATTTCGGTACAGCCAAGAATCACAGATTCAGCCCCTCTATCGAACAGCCGATCCGCAGCCTGTCGTAACAGAGCGCCTCCTGCCTCCAGATCACCCGCTTTAACAAAAGCGATACCGGGCGATATCAGTTCACGAAAATCCTCTTCACTCGGTACTAAAGGCTTGAGACCCAACGCCGTCAGACGTTGAGTGTAAATACCCATGTGTGCAGTGCCTTCGGTGGAAAGTACACCGATGGAATTTGCATTGGGGTTGCGCGCCAGCACTTGTTGGGCACTCGCATCCACGATATGCAGAAAAGGCATGTTCGCGCGTTTAGCCAAGTCCTCGTACCAGCAGTGCGCGCTATTACAAGGCATCGCAATGACTTGTACGTTCGCTGCGTTCAGAAAGTCGACCGCTGCGAGCAGCTGCGGGAGCGGACTCGGGCCTTCACCTAAAACAGATGCTGTTCGGTCAGGGGTCGTGCAGTCACCGTATAAAAGAACAGGGATATGTTGCTGGTCGGTTTGCGCTGTTGTGGACAGCGTGAGTTTGCTCAGAAAGTCCGCTGTGGCCAGCGGACCCATGCCGCCTATGACGCCTAGCCAGCCGGGGGGTAATTGTGCGGAGGTATTGAGAGAGGTCATATTCCGGATCCACGACGGCGTTTTTGAAAGTATGCGTACAGGTTCGCCAGGCCCTCAAACATTGACTCGAGCAACTCCTCACGGGCCTCGGCGAGTATGGCTGGGGAACGTATCTCGGGGTCAGGATGATGTTCATGAGCCAGCATCATCATTGGCACGAGTAGTTGACCGAGTGTTTCATCATCCATGAGGTCTGACCAACTTCCGTCGTCGCTCAGGGACACGCCTAACATGAAGCCTGCTGCCCACTCATTGCCTAGGGTCACACCCTCTTCGTCCATGATGAGCGGAGGCACGTAAATGTTATCGGTCTTGACGGTGCTTTGGAGCTCGTCCGCAATGGTATTCCAGTGACGCATCAACCATGCCATCACCTCACGGGACTGTTGTTCAGTCTTAAACGCGTCGGTCTGATCCATGATGACTTCGATGTATTGATCGAGTGGCACTAAGTGGGGCGCGCAAATCAAGGCACAAAAAAGTCCATCAAGCGCTTCAAAGCTCTGAATAGAGCCGTGACACTCGGACAAAAAATCATCAAAGGTTTCGATCTCTGTCGGCGTTAATGGATTGTGCTTGAGGTGCTGAGCCATGCTAGTTTCCTAAGACTGAATGCGTAGACGACACTTTAGCAAGTATTTCTAAGTCAATGGTTTCTTTGGTTACGTATTAGGAACTGTCAGCACTAGGCACTGCTAATATGGGGATTAAGCTTCAATTTTGATTGAGCATTATTACAGCTCAATCCATTCATCAGGAAAAATGATGACTTTTATGTTTCGTTTCTTAGGCGCTACGGTATTGGTCGGCCTGATGGCTGCTTGCAGCAATGCCCCCATTGTGCGGAGCGATTACGACCCGCGTGCTGATTTCGCTTCGTATCGAACGTTTGCCTTTATGGAGCCACTCGGTACGGATCGTGCTGGCTATACAACTCTACTGACCGAACGACTCAAGCGCGCTGCGGCCTTGCAGATGGAATCACGCGGCTATGCCTTAGACGAAAAAAATCCTGACCTATTGATTAATTTTCAGACGACTGTGCAAAGTCGCACGGAGTATGTAGGCCCACCCCCCATGATGTGGGGGGGTGGTTTTGGTTTTGGCTATGGTGCGGGCTTTTATAGTGGCTGGCCTGGCTATGCCTTTGGGCCCGATGTCATTCAGTACAACGAAGGGACGATGAAGGTCGACTTGATCGATACCAAGCGCAGGCAGATGGTGTGGGAGGGAGTCGGCACCTCGGTGATCGGTGATGCCCAGCAAACAGCCTCTGATGCAACGGTTCAAAATATGATGATTTCAATTTTTGCACGCTACCCATTTCTAGCAGGTTCTCGTGTGGTTGCACCGCGTAAATAAATCTTTAAAACAGGTCAGGCGATCATATGTTTAAGCCATCAACTTTTACTTATTACGCTGCTCGCCTCCGTAGTCTATGTATTTTGATGCTGTGTTTCTCGTCAGCGTTCTCTGTCGCCAGCGCGCAGGAGAAAGCACTGACGGGTTTCGGCATCGTGCTCATGCATGGCAAAGGCGGGCAGCCTGGTGGCTATATTCAGCCAATGGCCTTGGCGCTTGAGGCTGAAGGTGCGTTGGTCGTGATGCCAAAAATGGCGTGGAGCGGCACCAAAGGCCGGCCTGATTCTTACAGCGTGTCTTATACAAATGCGCTGTTGGAAATCGATCGTGCCATTGCACAACTCAAGTCGCAAGGCGCCACTAAGATTTTTGTGGCGGGTCAAAGCTTAGGTGCCAATGCAGCATTGGGATTTGCAGCCAAAAATGGAGCGGAAATTTCTGGAATCGTGCTATTGGCGGCGGGTCACACGCCAGAGCGCGTGAGATTGCCTGAGATTGCTACAGCGCTGGCGAGTGCGCAGCAGTTAATGTCCTCTGGAAAGGGGCAAGAGGTTGCGAACTATCCAGACTTTAATCAAGGAAAAATATTTCATACTCGCGCAACGGCTGAGGCCTATGTGAGTTTTTTTGATCCCAAGGGCCCTGCCGTCATGCCCACGAATGCTTCGTTGTTACCCTCAATGCCGATGCTTTGGGTGATCGGGCGACGTGATGGACTGGTCAGTGCGGGTCGAGGCTATGTCTTTGACAGAGCGCCTGCAAACAAGAAAAGTCGATATGTTGAGATTGATGCAGGTCATATCGACACCCCTCAGGTTGCACCTGCAGAAGTGATTGCTTGGCTCAAGACGCTATAAATGAATCTCCCCATGCGGTATTCAATTTTTCTAATGATGTGGATGGTGATTAATGTCTCGGCTAACGCTCAGGGTGTCGCCGAGGTCAGTCCACGACGGGCTGCAGGTGGAATGGCGACTGAATTTAAAAATCACCAATACGCTGCGGATCCGAGCTTTGTCGCTTTGCCAAGGCGCGAGCCTCTGGGTCGAGAAATTGATATTGTGCGTCAAGCGCAGCAGATCGTGGATCAGAATCCTTTGCTGAGCATGATCTTGGTTGAGCGTGGCGAAATTATTTTTGAGGCCTATAAAAGTCCCGCTCGCGCCGATCGTCCAAACTTTTCTTGGTCGATGAGTAAAAGTTTGACCGCCTATACCTTGGGCATGATGCATTGCGAGGGGGAATTTCCTGATTTGGATACGCCGGCACAGACATACTCAGCAGACTTGTCAGGGACGGTCTACGGTGAGGCGACCGTGCGGCAGCTACTTACGATGCGCTCGGGGGTGAGACGCGCCATTGCCAGTGGTGATCATTTAGTCGTTCAGTCAAATTGCGAAGTGGGTGTGGACTGCGACGGTTGGCAGCGGATGCGTGCACAAAAGTTGAGTGGACTTGAGTATCTTCACGCTGTCAAAGAACGCGACATTGAGTCTGGTCGGGAGTTTCGATATTCTGGAACAGACACCTTAGCGCTTGGAAATATCATCGAAAAAAATGGCGGTTTACTACAAGCGTTTCATCGGTATATTTGGAGCAAGATTGGCGCGGAGGGGGCGGGATATTGGCTGCTCGATAGAGAAAATGTACCAATTGCGCAGGCGGGGTTTAGTGCGACAACACGTGACTGGGCGCGCATGGCAATGTACAGCGTCACATTATTAAAAAATGGCACGCCTTGCCAGCAGGCGTTTATGCGACAAGCGACGACTCAGCAGGCGGTCAACCGTGGAAAAGTTGGGCAGGCGCATCGGGGTTATGGCTATCAGACTTGGATCACGACAGATGGGCCAAGAGATTCGTATTGGTGGTTAGGGTACGGTGGGCAGCGCGTGGCTGTTGATCCAGAGAAAGAAAGAATTTTGGTGGTCACCAGCCAGCGAGAGTCCTATATGAACAAGGTAAGACTACTCTTCGCTGACTGGCAACGGAATTAAAAGGATTGAGGACTAGTTGAGCTTGATGTTGTTTGCTTTTCCAACCTCTTGCCATTTTTTGTTGTCGGTCCTGACGTATTCGGCAAACTGCTCAGGGGTGTCGCCGACGGGTTGAGCGCCCAACTCAAGCATTTTTTGTTGCATCTCAGGCGTTTTTAAAATCGCAACAATGTGTTTGTTTAGGTCATCCACGAGTGGTTTTGGTGTGCCCGCAGGCGCAAATAACCCAAACCATGCTGACATGTCATAACCGGGGACGCCCGCTTCGGTCAAAGTGGGGATCTCTGGTGCGGCAGGCCAGCGTTTATCAGTGGTAACAGCCAGTGCACGTACCTTGCCAGCTTTAATCAGATTCATCGATGATGGCAAGTTATCAAAACCGATTTGCACTTGTCCCCCCATCAAGTCGGTCAACATCGGCGCGCCGCCTTTGTAAGGGATGTGGGCGATATCGATTTGAGCAAGTGTTTTGAGCAGTTCGCCGCTCATGTGTGGCGAGCCACCATGGCTAGTCGAACCAAAATTAATCGAACCAGGTTTCGCTTTGGCCAACGCAATCAGCTCTTTGACATCTTTGGCTGGGAACGCGGGGCTCGCCAACAAAACATTGGGCGTGCTGGCGACAAGGGTCACAGGCACAAAATCCTTGGTGGGATCATAAGGTGGAGGCGACTGTAGCGCTGTGATAATGCCGTGGGAGGCGATCGTGCCCATGACAAGTGTTCGACCATCAGGGGCTGCTTTGGATACCTGTTGTGAGCCAATCACACCGCCTGCGCCTGCTTTGTTTTCAATGACGACTGTCATGCCGGTGCGCTGCTGTAGGCCGGGTGCGAGGTTGCGGGCCAACAGGTCTGTTGTGCCACCGGGCGGGTAGGGCACGACGATACGTAAGGTTTTGTCAGTCGACTGTGCGCCAGCAAGTGCCGACCATGCGAGGAGCGTCGTGAGTGCGAGGCCTTTGAGCGTGGTGCGGCGTGTATGAGTACGAGTGGGATGAGTCATGATGTCTCCTGATTATTATGAGGTTTTTATTACATGATCGGTTTAGTCGGTTCAGTATGGATTGCGTAAGATCAGGCAATCAGTTCTGGGGCCTTTAGAAAAGCTTTTAAATGCTCGGGCACTTCGATTTCAAAGCCTAGCACTGCAGCGGAAAGTGCCTTGCCATAGTTGTCTAGACACAGGCTTCTGGAGACGCCGCCACCGAGCGCACCCTGACAGACAAAGTTCATCGCATGAATATTGTCGACGTCGTAGCGCGTCACAGTGCCAGTAATGGCGCCACCATAGAATTTTTTGAAGCGTTCTTCGGTGAGTTGTTCTTTGAGCAGGGGATAAAGCTCAGGTGCATAAGCAAAGACAGCAATGTTGGATGTGTTGCCTTTGTCGCCCGAGCGCGTATGCGCGACGTGTTGAAGTTTGACTTTCATGGCTTAGCTCTCAATGTAGGTGACAGACGCAGGGACTTTTTCGCGCGGGACGAGTGAAGACCACACGCCAATTACTTCGCGGGTACGGTCCTGGTGCGGCACGCGCTTGCCCGTGTGGGCAATGCCTGAGACAGCCATGCCATCAATTTCGCGCCCAACCTTGGCGGCTTCTTCTTTCGTTTTTGTTCGTGCAGCGACACGCACCGCAATTTCGTAAGGCTCTGGGGCATCTGCCGGAGTTGCATCGCCATGGATGGCATTCAAGCCAAGAAAATCAATGCGGAGATCTTCGGCTTGAAGCTTGACGATTTTGAAGCGTTCCTCGAGTACTTTTTTGGCGATCTGCGCGCGTCGCAGGGCACCAGGGCCAGCATAAAAAAACATGTCTTCGCCAATATGACCTTCGGTGCAGCCAATAGAAACTTTAAGTGTGGGTGTGCGTGGTTTACCGCTGATGTGACTCACGTGCACACGATCTGGGCCGACTTGTTCGAGTTTGACAGTGGTGAAATCCACGACGACATCAGGCGTGAGGTAGTTGGCGGGGTCGTGGACTTCGTACAGGAGTTGTTCTTTCACAGTCTGCAACGTGACCGCACCGCCTGTGCCGGCGACCTTGGTGATGACGGCGCTACCGTCACGGCTCACGATTGCAATAGGGAAGCCGAATTTCCATGGCTCAGACACGTCTTTGAACCCCGGATCCATAAAGTAACCACCGGTAACCTGTGCGCCGCACTCCATCAGGTGGCCGATGCCTGTCCCTTGGCCGAGTTTGACGTGATCCAAGGGATCCCAGCCAAACTCGAACATCATGGGTGCCATAAAGATAGACGGGTCTGCGACGCGTCCCGTGATGACGATTTGAGCGCCAGCTTTCAGCGCCTCGACGATGGGCTCTGCGCCGAGGTAGGCCTCAGCGGAGATCAGGGTGGACTGAAGTGTGGAGGTTTTTTCACCTGTTTCCATGATTGTGTCGGTCATTTCCAGGACATGCTCGGTGATGAGGCTGCCGTTGACAGAGGCGATTTTCACACCGCTGTAACCTAATTCTTGTAAAAGTTCAGCAACGCGTCGTGCCGCAGCGTCGGGATTGATCCATCCCTGATTGGTGATGATTTTGGTGCCACGTTTCATGCAGGCGGGGAGGACGGCCTTCATGCGGTCATCAAGATAGGTGTCGTAGCCCGGAAAAGACTTATCGCGTCTGGCTCGAACTTGTGCGGCAGAGACGGTGGCCTCAGCCATGGTTTCAAAGCATAGGTAGTCTAGATCGCCTAGTTCTGCGTTTTGGGCAGCAGGTTCAACGCGATCCCCCCACCATGCGGCACCTGAACCGATGCGAATGGTTTCTTTCATTTTGTCGCTCCTCTCAGTTTTTTGAATGTTATCTATGAATCATTGACGTAAAAAGCACTGACGTCAATACATTAGGCCCGCCCACACACATATTTGGTGTGGTCTTCAAGCGTTTAGGAAGATATTCATGCTCTACTGCGTACCAATATGATTACTGTCGTTATTGCTTCTTATCGCTACGGGCACCTCGCTGCACATTGCATCGAATCGCTATTGTCCCAATCCAGCCCCCCTTCGAGAATTTTATTTGTGGATGATGGCGGGATGGATTGCGCCCATCTCCCTAGCTTGTATCCAGATATTGAATACATCCTCAGGCCTCAAAATTTAGGTACGGTCAATAATTTTCAAGATATGCTCTCAAGAGTCGAGACTGAGTATGTGCTCTTTATTGGCGCAGATAATTGGCTCAGGTCGGATTCAATCGAGCTCTTGTCTACCGCAACAACAGATATCGTGACCTACGACATCGTTGTGACGGGTGAGCTAAAAGAAGAAATCTTGACGCGCGTGCCTGGCGAGACACGTCCACATTTGGGTGATTTGTATTGGGATCGACAAGCGCAGCATCACGGTTCGATGATGTATCGCACGGAGTTCGGTCAGCGTGTGGGATACCAGAGGAGATTCGAGCATATTGGGCATCCCCAAGAGGATTGGAATCTCTGGGACAAAATGCTGGAGCAGGGTGCGACAGTTGCGAGTTTAAAAGAAGGCCTGTTGTTTTACAGAAGACATCGAGAAAATTTTTTGAAGTACGGCGAGCAAATTGTTCCGTCGGATGTGGAAATGTCTGTTTGAAAATTTGAGTGCAGACAAAACAGTTTTAAATGCAAATGAGACTGCAATCCATTTGGGAGGCAGCCTCATTTTTATTGCTTCATCAAGTCGTGATCAAGCTAATTTTTGCATCATTTAGTCTACGCTTGCACCTGAGCTTTTGACGATTTTCTGCCAGTTAGCCAAATCGTCTTTGATGAGTGTGGCGAATTGCTGGGGGGTGCTTTCAAGAGGTTCGCAACCTTGCTTCAGCAGACGCTCTTGAACATCTTTGTCAGCCAAGGCTGTTTTGATGGCAGCGTTAAGCTTGTTGACGATGGCGACAGGTGTGCCTGTCGGGGCCAAAATGCCATACCAGGGCGTTGAGCCGAAGCCCGGAATCGTCTCGCTGATGGAAGGGACGTTAGGTAGAGCGCCGATACGCTTTTCGTTCGTCACAGCCAAAGCTTTGATCTTCCCAGCCTTGAGCAGGCCAAGTGAGGAAGGTGCGCTTTGTACCGAGATGGGGACTGTTCCACCTGCGACGTCTGTTGCAGCGGCTGACGCGCTTTTGTAGGGTACGTGTTGTATGTTCAGGCCGACCTGCTGTTTGAACATTTCCATGATCAGGTGATTGAGCGTGCCATTTCCTGCGGAGGCATAGTTGTATTTGCCTGGGTTGGCTTTAAGCTGAGCAATCAGTTCGTTGACATTATTGGCTGGAAAGGCCGCATTGGCGACGAGTACATAACCTGCACTGGCCACGAGGCCCACAGGCGTAAAGTCTTTGATAGGGTCAAAACCAGTGGTTTTGTAGAGCCAGGGGTTGATCACCTGAGCACCATTGGTCGTCAGCATCAGTGTGTAGCCATCTGGTTTAGCTTTTGCCGCGGCGGCGGTGCCGATGTTGCCACCTGCACCCGTACGGTTTTCAACCACAAATTGTTGGCCGAGGATTTCGCTCAGCTTGGCGGCAATGATCCGTGCAATGGTGTCATTGGCGCCGCCTGTGGCCTGGGGCACGATTACGGATACTGGACGGCTTGGATAGTCAGCTTGTGCCGAGGCGGTGCCGTGCGCCAGTACGACAAGGGCGGCGCCTGCGACGAGGGCGCGGGTCATGGTCGAAATAATGCGCATGTCAATCTCCGGTATTTTTGTAAGAAATGCTTTTATACAGCATGGGGATGACTTTGGGCTGCCAGGCAAGCCATTCAAGGGAAAATCATGAGTGTTCAATTGCAGTAAAATTATCCCTTATGTTTACGCTCACTCAACTTAAACGCCTTGCTTCAGCGCTCCTCGCGGTGATGTTGCTGGCCGTTTCTGCGCCCACGATTTCCAAAGTGATCGTGATGGATACGTCACAGTCTGCATTGATTGAGATTTGTACGGCTGAGGGTGTTAAACGTATCAGCTTTTCGGATTCGTCATTGAGCGCGCAACAGCCGACCGGGGAGCATGACGCGCACGCTGAGGAGTGTCCCTATTGCCATCTTCAATCCACCCAAGCTGTTCCCCCTGCGGCGTTGACGTTTCTAAGCGTCTCTGTCCTTGCGTTTTTTCCTTCGCTTTTTTATCAAGCACCTAAATCCCAGTTTGCCTGGGCACCTCAACGCGCTCGCGCGCCGCCCGTCCTCTCCTAAATTCTAAATCTAGAGATCCTCTCGTCTTTGGGCGTGGGGAACTGCATTTATGTATTTGGAGAAATGATGAGCCGAATTCAATTCGTGCGTCGTGCATTGTTGTTCTGCATCACGACCTTGCCTTTTGCGATGGGTGTGGTCCATGGTCACACCTATAAAGCCGCAAGTTTAAAAGTCGATCACCCCTACGCGACGCCCACTCCCGCTGGGGAACAAGTCAGCACCGTGTATTTTCGCGCGTTTGATAACGTTGGAAAAACTGCCGATGAACTGATTGGCGCGCGAGTAGATATTGCTGAACGCGTTGAGATCCGGCGCTCAGTTGTGGTGGATGGCGTTGCGGAGGATCGGGTCGTCAAGGAAGTGAGTCTGCCAAGCGGTAAAGGACCCTCTTTCCGGCACGACGCCAAAAATGGCTATCACTTGTTATTGGTCAATCTTAACGCTCCCTTGAAAAACGGCGATCGCTTCCCGCTCTGGTTGACGTTTCGTCATGCTGGGGAAATGAAAGTCATGGTCTGGGTGCAGACACCCAGAGGGGCACAAGCGCCTCAGCACGATCACAAACATTAAGGAATAAAAATGAAAAACTATTTAGCTTTAGTTGGAACGTCACTCTTGGTCGCATGTTCGACCGTGCCTTCGCAGCAGACTGCCACTCAGCCCGTTGAGTTACGCTTTATGGCGGAGGTTAACGGTCAGGCGTTTGAATGTGGTCAGTCATATAAAAATATTGGCACGACACGCTCAACGATGACACCTACCGATTTCCGGATGTTTGTCAGTCAGGTGCAGTTACTGACGTCAGAGGGAAAAGCGGTGCCGGTTCAGCTGATTCAAGATAAAGCGTGGCAGTTGGATGCGATTGCCTTATTGGATTTTGAAAATGCGCAGGGTCCTTGCGGTAATGGAACGTCAGCAATGAATACGGTGGTCCGTGGCACAGTGCCTGCAGGACAATATACCAGTGTCAAATTTAAGGTGGGTGTGCCCTTTGAGCGGAACCATGGGGATCCAACCGTGGCGCCTGCGCCTTTGAGTTCGACCGCTATGTTCTGGACCTGGCAAGCTGGGTACAAGTTCATTAAGTTTGATGCAGCCACTTCAGGTCGTCCCGTGCACGCGGTGCAGTCAGCGGCGCATGGGGGTGCCAATGCGTCTGGTTTTTCAGTGCACTTAGGGAGCACGCTTTGTGCTGCTCCAGCGCGTACACAAGCCCCATCCGCCTGTCAGAATCCCAACCTGATTGATGTGACATTGACTGATTTTGATATCAAAAAGAATCAAGTCGTGGTGGATATTGGAAAAGTATTGGCGGGCGCAAATGTCGATATCAATGCACCCAACACGTCACCGGGGTGCATGAGCTTTCCAAAGGATTCAGATTGCCCGCCAATCATGAATGCCTTGGGGTTGGCTTATGACGGCAAAGCCCCATCTGGCACTCAGCAGTTCATCATCAAGCGGTAAATCGATGAAAGTGTGCGCATTGCCACGCGTCATGATGTCCTTGTTGGGCATCATGGCAAGTGCTGTATTTTTTAACGCTCTTGCACAGACCTATCAGCGGGAAATTCCACCATGGGTACCCGCGCCCGTTGTCCCTCACGACAATCCTATGTCGGATAAAAAAGTCGAATTAGGGCGTCATCTTTTTTACGATAAACGCTTATCGGCAGATCAAACGATGTCGTGCGCGACCTGTCATCACCAAGAAAAAGCGTTTACGGATGGTCGTGTGTTTTCGAGAGGGTTGACCGGTCAACCTGCGATGCGCAATACGATGTCGCTGGCGAATGTCGCGTATTTGCCCGTATTGACATGGTCCAACCCTTCTCTGAGTTCTTTGGAGGTACAGGCGCTGATCCCATTGTTTGGCGAACACCCGGTTGAAATGGGCATGGCGGGCAAGGAAGAATTGTTATTTGAGCGCCTAAAGAAGGAGCGGGTCTATCAAGGCCTATTTCGAGAGGCATTTCCAGAGGAGGCACAAAGCGGGGAGGCTGCGTTGTATTCCCTTTCGACAGTGACCAAGGCGCTGGCAAGTTTTCAACGACGCTTGTTGTCCTTTGATAGTCCGTATGATCGATTTCGCTATGGCGGTGATCAGGCCGCCTTGAGTCCACAGGCCAAACGTGGAGAGGCTTTGTTTTTTGGTGAAAAAATGGAGTGCTATCACTGCCACGGTGGCTTGAACTTTACCGACAATATTAAACACACACGCCTGCCTTTTCCGGAGCTAGGCTTTCACAATACAGGCCTCTACAACGTAGATGGAAAAGGCGCATATCCAAAAGGTCAGACGGGGATCGAAGAAATGACCGGTGCAGCCTCGGATATGGGTAAGTTCCGCACGCCGACTTTGCGAAATATTGCCAAAACAGCGCCCTATATGCATGATGGTTCAGTACCGACGCTTGCGGCAGTGATCCGTAACCACTATGCACGTGCGGGTCGGGCAGGTGGACAAGCCTCAGGACCGAATCCAATGCGAAGCGAATTGTTAGTAGGGTTTCAGGTGAGCGAACAAGAGGTGCAAGACCTGATCGCGTTTTTACATGCGCTCACGGATGAGGGTTTTTTAAAGGATGAGCGATTAAGCGATCCGTGGCAGCGGTGAGGCTTGCGCGACATTTTTCCAGCCCCATACATTGATGCCATCGCGGTCGAAGTTGTTTGTGCCTCCATATAGGATGGTAGAGTTGAGAGACTCAGCCTCTGAGAGTAATCGCCATTTTTTAAGACTTTGAGTCCAGTCTGAAGCGTAGGTGCTGCCTGATTTGATTTCGATGGCTTGAAGCCCTTGCGTTGTTTCGCACAAGACATCAATTTCCTGGCCTGAGTTGTCTCGCCAAAAATAGAGATCGGGTACGAGACCCGCGTTTAGACGCTGTTTGTAAAGCTCGCTAACAACCCAGGTTTCAAATAGTGCGCCTCGTGCTGCATGTGTCTCTAAGGTTGTGGCATCGCGTATGCCCATGAGCCATGCTGCTAAACCTGAGTCTAAGAAATAAAGTTTTGGCGTTTTGACCAGTCGTTTTCCATAGTTGCGAAAGTGCGGCCGCAGCAAGGTGACGATATAGCTGCTTTCGAGTACGGTTAGCCACTGTTTGGCCGTGACGGCACTAATGCCGCAGTCTGCACCGAGTGCAGTGAGGTTGAGGAGCTGTCCCGTCCGAGCCGCACACATTTTGACGAAGGTTTGAAACTGACCTAAATCTCGTACGGCGATCAACTGACGCACGTCGCGCTCGACATAGGTCGCAACGTAATTGCTGAACCAGTCTTGCGGGCTGACAGGACGGTCATACAGTGTTGGATATCCTCCTTGGAAAAGCATCTGAGTGAGCGTGTCTGGGAGTTTGTTGACATGTCCGAGTTCGGAAGCGCTCAAGGGGAGTAATTCAACGCGGGCGACACGACCGGCAAGGGTTTGCGTGATGCTTTCGATCAAACTAAATTGCGCTGAACCTGTCAGGACAAAATCGCCCATGCGTTGTCGCTCATCGACTAAACCTTGTAGCCAGGACAGTAATTGAGGGCAGCGCTGAACCTCGTCCAGAATCGCTCCCTGTGGAAAACGCGCTAAAAAACGTTTTGGATCCGCGAGCGCAAACTCTCGCTCATCTGGATTTTCCAAGGAAATATAAGGTTTGTCTTTGAAAAGATTGCGTGCAAGCGTAGTTTTCCCCGCCTGACGAGGTCCGGTAATCGCAATCACGGGAAATCCCTGGGCGAGGCGGGTCAGGGTATGTGCTGCATCACGAGGGATCATTTACAAATCCAAGTTTCAACTTTATAATTGTAAATTATAGGTCAAAAGTCATTTATATACCTGATTTAAATGATTTTTCTAAAACCCAAACCCCGCACCCCCACCAAACAAAGTCGCAATGCCTAGGATGGCAAAGATCGCAGCAGCGATCGAATGGACCAGTTTCATTGGGATTTTGTTGGCTAATTTATCCCCAAGAAAGACCGCAGGGACGTCTGCAATCAACATGCCGAGCGTGGTGCCGATCACCACTAAGAGGGGGGCGGCATAGTGGGCGGCCATGGCTACCGTTGCAATCTGTGTTTTGTCACCCATTTCGGCGAGGAAAAAGGTAATGAGTGTGGCACCAAAGACGCCAAACTTTTGCGCAACTTTGGTTTCTTCATCCTCGATCTTGTCGGGAATCATGGTCCAGATTGCCATGCCAATGAAGGAAATACCCAACACCCAGCGCAGGATTTCAGGTGTGACTGCTGAGGTGATCCAGGCACCGAGGGCACCGGCCAAGCCATGGTTAATCAAGGTCGCCACCAAGATGCCGAGAATGATGGGTACGGGTTTTTTAAAACGGGCGGCGAGGATGAACGCTAAAAGTTGCGTTTTATCGCCGATTTCGGCGAGTGCGACAACGCCCGTTGATAAAAGAAGGGATTCCATGGAGGTCTGGGCCGGTGATTGGCGCAGCCGAGAGTGGTGAAAGAGAAGATCTTAACAGGATGAGGTATCAGCCTAAAAAGTGTTCAGCAACTTTCGCGTAAAGCGGAATCCCGATAATTAAATTAAACGGAAATGTCAGCCCAAGCGACAAGCCAAAATACAGGCTTGGATTGGCTTCAGGCACGGCGTAGCGCAACACGGCTGGCACAGCAATATAGGACGCACTAGCCGCGAGCACCATCAGCAGCGTGGCGTTGCCGGGTGATAAATTGAGCAAGAGCGCCAGACCGAGCGCAATCGAGGCATGTAGCAGAGGCCCGAGTACAGCATAGAGAATCAGTGCGGGTGAGATACTTTTAAATTGTGGCAAGTTGCGTGCGGTCATCAATCCCATGTCGAGCAAGAAAAATGCCAACATGCCTTTAAACAGATCGCCTGAGAAGGGTTGCATGGCGGCTTGCCCCGCGTCACCCGTTAACAGCCCAACAAACATGGCCCCAAGCAAAAGGAGTTGCGCGCCATCCGTAAAAGATTCATGCAAAATTTTCCCAATCGGGATCGATTTTTGCTGACGCAGGGAGTTTGCAAGGATGACGGCCAAAATAATCGCGGGTGACTCCATCAGCGCCATCGCTGCCGCCATGTGGCCGCCGAATGCGATCTCCTGATTTTCTAGAAACTGGATGGCGGTGACAAAGGTGACTGCGCTCACAGAGCCATAGGTGGCAGCAATGGCTGCTGCATCAAAACCTGAGAGAAAGCGCTTGAGTATCCAATAGCCAAGCACAGGAACAACAATTGCTAACAGGATCGCAGCACCCAAACTCGTTGCCACTTCGGCAGTGAGCCCAGATTGCGCGAGCGCAAAGCCGCCATTGAGGCCAAGCGCCATCAATAGGTAAAGAGATAAAAAGCGAGAAATAGCAGGAGGAATTTCTAAATTGGAGCGTACAAAACCAGCCAATACGCCGAAGATGAAAAACAGAATGGCAGGGTCGAGAAGATTTTGCATGTGCGTCCTTTCATGCAATGGTAGAGCGACATACCATCTATTGTAAAATCGATTATTGTATATAAATGTATAGATAAATATCTATGAATATTACTTTTCGACAACTCAAGCTTTTCCTTGCACTTGCAGAGACGGGCAGTGTGAGTGCGGCCGCCCGGGCGATGCATGTCACTCAACCCACAGCCTCGATGCAACTCAAAGAGGTCACGCAATCTATCGGTATTCCTCTGTTTGAGGTGATTTCTAAAAAGGTGCATCTCACCGACATGGGGCTTGAACTCGCACAAACGGCACGCGCAATCGTTCAGACATGGGAGGCCTTTGAACAGGGCGTCGATAATGTGAAGGGGCTCGCACGTGGCAAGCTGAGGGTTGCAGTGGTCAGCACGGCAAAATACTTTATCCCCCGTTTAATTGGATCGTTTTGTAAAAAATATCCAGAGATTGATGTGTCGCTTGAAATCCTCAACCGTGATGGTGTGGTGCAACGGATGCGCGATAACTTAGATGATCTGTACATCATGTCTCAGCCCCCCATTGATCTGGATTTGAGTGATGAGATTTTTATGGCAAATCCGCTTGTCTTAATCGCTGCGTCGCGATCAATATTGGTTAAACAAGGGGGCGTTGAGTTAAAAAGTTTAGGTGACCAGCGCTTCATCCTCAGAGAGCAGGGTTCTGGAACGAGAATGGGTGTTGACCAGTACTTTAAAAAAAATAAATTCAGACCGAATATCAGGATGGAGCTCGGCAGTAACGAAGCGATCAAAGAGGCTGTGGCAGGGGGGCTGGGGATTGGAATCGTTTCTCGTCATTCCTTACATGGTCAGCAAAAAGAGCACGGTGTCGCAGTGGTTGATCTATTGGGCTTTCCGATTCTCTCTAATTGGCATATCGTGCATCCTGCCAGCAAGAAGTTGTCGCCCATTGCGACTGAATTCAAGCTTCACATGCGCAAGGAATTGAAGCGCCACCTATGAGAAATAAAGTGTCCTCTGGAAAGTATGTGCATACTTTGTTCATATGCATCGTGATCTGTATTGGGGTACTCATTACGCCTCAAGGGTACGCCGAAGTTAGCGTAGAGAAGCATAAGCGTGGATCACTCATCATTGTCGGTGGGGGCGATACACCTTATACGATTCAAAAACGATTTGTAGAGTTGGCGGGTGGGGCCGGACGCGCGCGAGTCGCGATTTTTCCAATGGCTGCAACCGAGTATGACGAAGAGGCTGAAGAAGTCCTCGCTGAGTTGAAATGGTTAGGTGCAGATGCTGTACTGCTGAATATGGATCGAGAGCAAGCGCAATCCAGAGAAATGGAAAAGGTGTTGACGGGATTTACGGGCTATTGGTTTTTAGGGGGTGACCAAAATGTATTGGCCGCTTCGTTACTCGACACGCGCGCCTTGAGAACAATTGAATTTCAATATGAAAAAGGCGCCGTGATCGGCGGAACCTCAGCAGGAGCGGCCGTGATGACTGCCACCATGCTGACGGGGGAACGTCGGACAGCCAGTGGCCGCATCAACGAGGATCCTAACGCGGTTGCGTTACGCAGTACTGTTGTCACGCCAGGGTTTGGTCTGTTACCTGGTGCGATTATCGATCAACACTTTAGTCGACGGTCACGTGACAATCGGTTGGTGAGTGCGATTTTAGATAACCCTCAATTGCTAGGGGTCGGTATTGATGAGGAGACCGCCTTGGTTGTTCGCCCAGATGGCAAGTGGGAAGTCTTAGGTAACGGTCATATCAAGATTTATGATGCTAGGCGTGCATATATTGTGAACGAGGATAATGATTCGGTAGGTGCCTCGGGTATCAGGTTGCATGTATTGCCACGCGGCTCTCAGTTTGACCCAAAGTTAGGTCGGCTAGGATCGTGGCGTAACCAGTCTTTGTAAATTCGCGTATGACTAATAACAATTGAAGACATGATTTATTTCCATAAAATCCTACCTTTAATTTTGTCGCCGCTCATCGTCACGATGTTATTGGTGGCATACGGAGTCATAAAAAATAATAAACGCTACAGCGTAGCGGGCTTAGTATTGCTCTATGCCTCAAGTACCTTTGTCATTGCGGATTTTTTGTTTGCAAAACTGGAAGGGCAGGATTTGAGAATTGAGGCCAAGGATGCACCTCGCGCGGATGCGATTGTCGTGCTCAGCGGGACGATGACGCACGTACAGGGTGCTGCAGGACCGGTTACTGAATGGAACGATGCCGATCGTTTTTTTGCGGGTCTTGAGCTGTATCAAGCAGGCAAGGCGCCACGTTTGATTTTTACTGGAGGCTTGTTGCCTTGGGAAAAAACCTCGCAAACTGAGGGTGCAGTGCTGAAAGCACATGCGCAGCGTTTTGGGATTCCGGAGGCAAGTATTGGCGTGTCGGGTGAGGCACAAAACACTTCACAAGAAGCGGTTGCAGTCAGAGCAATGTTGACGGATTCAAAGATATTGCTCGTCACTTCGGCCTTTCACATGGATCGCGCCAAGCAACAGTTTGAACGTCAGGGCTTTGAGGTGAGTGCATTTCCAGTGGATTTTAAAGTGCGCGGAAAAGCGTTCACACCCATGGATTTCTTACCCGATCCACGCGCGCTGGGTTTAACGGATATGGTGGTGCGCGAGTGGATCGGTCGGCTTTATTATCAGCTGAGGGCCTGGATACAAGACAGTAGGAGCTAGCGCTTGCTGGTCGAGGTGCCGGTGGTCCTGCCAGAGGCATCGCGATAGGTTGTCTTGCCTGAGGAGTTTGTGGATGCGCTCCCAGTGGTTCTACCCGACGAATCGCGGTATGTTGTCTTGCCAGAAGAATTGGTCGTCGCACTCCCCGTGGTCCGTCCTGACGCATCACGATAGGTTGTTTTTGATTGGGCCGAAGCAATACCTACGGACGAAATGGTCAAGGCTATCGCAGCACAAACAGTCAATGCAACTTTCATTTTTCAATCTCCTAGATTTTCTCTGTATGGCAAAAAAGTTATATCTAAATGATTACCATAATGAACATTATGCATCAATTTTATTGCGTAAGATCGCTAGAATGTGTGGGAAGGGTAAGAAACACCTCCAATTTAGAAATGCACGTATCATGGTGATCTGCATGACGTGATGAAGTTGTTAGAGGCTTTAGTTCACCTTACGCTTTTGGAGAAACGCATGAGAATGAATTGCCCACACTGTCAGAAAATCAATCAACTGTCTGTTGAGCGGTTGTCCAGTGCGCCAATTTGTGGCGCATGTAAACAAGATCTACTGTCGGCTCCAGTAGACGTAAATGAGCAGACTTTTAATGAATTGTTAACAGGGTCGCCATTACCGATCGTGGCGGACTTTTGGGCAGTGTGGTGTGGCCCTTGTCAGATGTTTGCACCAACCTTTAAGGCAAGTGCTGCCAAACACGCCAATCGGGTATTGCATATCAAAATCAATACCGAAGAAAATCAGGCGTTATCGCAACGTCTCAATATTCGTTCGATTCCAACACTTGCAACCTACAAGAGCGGTAAAGAAGTGAATCGTGTCAGCGGTGCCTTGCCCGCCGCTTCGCTTGAGCAGTTTATCCAGCAAGCACTAGCGACTTAAATTGGCGTAAAGCATTAGATATTTTTGCGCCATCTTGTGCACATCATGTTCTGACATGACATATTGTTTAGCATTGGCCGCCATTTCTTGGGCCGATGCTGGATGACTGAGTAACCATTCAATATGTTGTGCAATGGCTGCGGCGTCACCGACTGGCGCGAGCAGACCCCGCCCCTCAGCCAGAACTTCTTTGATGCCGCCTGTATTCGTTCCAATCACGGGAATACCTAGGGACATAGCATCTAGGAGGCTACTACCCAGTGCTTCAGAGATTGAGCACAGGACAAAGGCGCTTAGCGCAGGATAGAGTTGCTCGGGATTTTTTTGAAAGCCCAAAAGAAGATATTTTTTCTCAAGTCCAAGTTCGGCGATGCGGGCACGCGCAGCCATAGAGGAGGGGCCGTCGGCGCCCCAATGAACAAATACAACATCTGGATGCGTTTGACAGACGCGAGCAGCGGCTTGGATGAGGGTGAACGGATCTTTTTCAGGCTTGAGTACTGCACTGGTGCCGACGAGTCGTTTACCCGTGAGTGCGTGTGTGGAGAGTAGGCTGTTGATTCTGTCGGTATCGGGGAAGATGGTGAGTGTGGCGCTCGGAATGATGAGGGTCGTGATGCCCAATCTGCGTGGCTCAGAGGCAGCAGCCTGACTGATTGCTACGAGTTGATCCACGGACTGCCATTTGAGCCGGGTCAAAAACTTGCCAGTCTTGACTGGAAAGTCGGTTCGTCTTGAGAAGACAATGGGTCGTCGGTGGAGCGGTTTGCTTAAGACGGCTCCGGTCACGCTACCCGCTGTCTGCGCATGCAAAATATCAAAGCGTGCGCCATTAAACGCGAGCCAACTGGCTAGGGAAAGAGCACTGCGGGCATGATGCACGGTAAAGCCGGCTTCGCGGGCCTTGAGAGAGAGCTCAGCACCTGCCCGACAAATGAATTCGACGTGGTGGCCGAGATCGCGTTGCGCGCAAGCGGTTAAAAGCGTTTGTCGCTCGCCGCCACGCCAGCCTTTTTCAAGGTTGATTTGAAGAATTTCCATACTGAAAGGATAACAGAGGTCAGAGAAGCTGCGCCGGGGAATAGGGTTGAGCGAGCGCTGACCTTACTCGGCGATCATATTAAAATTGAATGTGTATAAACATATGTACTTTTAAGGCGGATGACACGTGTCACGTGAGCTTGATCAGGAATTTTTGCTTGATGCCCGGGCGTTAGAGCATGCTGTTGCATTAATGGGGCAGACCTTCGTCGCAGGCGATGCGGTGTCACTGGGTGCAACACTACCCGAGACCGGAATGGGGTCGCTGGCGACCTTGGATCAGCTTGCCCCTGTCGTGCTCGGCCAAGCTGCGCGCCTAGGCTCGCCAGTTGCGTTTGCACACAAGGATCCGCCCACACCTTGGGTCACATGGGCCACCACGCTGTGGAACGCCTCGCTCAATCAAAACTTGTTGCATCCTGCCACGGCTCCCGTTGCGCGCGCACTTGAAGAAAAAGTGATTGCGTGGCTGAGTCCGTATTTCGGTATGACAGGCGGTCATATGACGCCTGGTTCGTCTGCGGCGAATCTCACGGCGCTTTGGGCTGCACGCGAATGTGCGGGTGTCACGGAGGTGGTGGCTTCAGACTCGGCACACTTATCCATTAAAAAGTCTGCGCACATCCTGGGTTTGCGTTTTACGATGATTCCTACCGATGCGCGTGGTGTGTTGAGTGTGGAGGCATTGCCCAAGGACATGACGCGTACGGCTTTAGTCTTGACTTCTGGGACCACGAGTGTTGGCGCACTGGATCCCCTGTCACTAATTGGCTTAGCGGCATGGACGCATGTGGATGCCGCGTGGGGCGGACCGCTGCGCATGACCCGTTACGCGGATCGATTGGCCGGCATTGAGCGGGCAGATTCGGTTGCGGTGTCTTCGCACAAATGGTTGTTCCAACCTAAAGAGTCCGCGCTCGTATTTTTTCGCGATGCGGTCAATTCGACTGAAGCCATCAGTTTTGGTGGCGCGTATTTGACAGAACCAAACGTGGGTCTGTTGGGCTCGCATGGTGCAACCGCGATTCCGTTACTCGCAATGCTGATGAGTTGGGGCCGCGCGGGCGTAGCGCTTCGTATTGAGCGATGTATGGACTTGGCAGAGCAGCTGGCTGAATATATTTCCAACGAGGCGCGACTGGAGCTGTTTGCTTTACCCACGACAGGAATCGTGGTGTGGCGTGCACGCAGTCAGCCGGTCTTTGAGCGCCTAATAAAAGGTTTGCCAGGCGGCATGACGTCGACCGTGACAATTGGGCAAGACAAATGGTTACGCAACACTGCAGCCAATCCCAATGCGGATATGTCGCTCATGATTGAAACGATTCGAAAGGTATTGGACGAGGCATGAACGTGAACACAACGACTAAACCCACCATTATGCTGGCCCCCGGCTTTATGACCGACTACGACATGTGGAGTGATTTTGTTCCTTTTTTAAAGGATTACAACGTCATCTATGCGGACTTTCGAGAAGGGACCACTTTGCAGGAATTGGCCGCGAGTAATCTTAAGCGTTGTCCTGAGCGTTTCATTTTGATTGGTTTCTCATTGGGGGGCTACATCGCGCGTCATATGGTGTACCAGGCACCTGAGCGGGTGGAGGCCTTGATATTGATTGGGACCTCGACGCGACCAACAGCGCCGCCCGTGTCGGATGGGCCAGCCGCCAAAATGTTTCGGGGCATGAGTCGCAGTGCACTCAAACGCGCCGTTCATGTAGATCGAGAAAATGACGAGGCCCTGATCGCACGACTCAAAGATATGGGTGAGCGCCTGGGTGCTGAGATATTTGCCAGATTGTCTGCGCTGCAGAGAAAGTCAGATCTTGAGAATATGCACACGATTCAGTGTCCCGTACTCGTGGTGACTGCGGATCAGGATCGGTTGCGGTCTATGCAAGAGGCCGAGGAAATGGCGCAGGCCGCGCGCGCACCGCTTGTGGTCCTCGAGCACTGTGGCCATATGATGCCGATGGAAGAGCCAGAACAATTGGCTGGGGTGGTGTTGCCTTGGTTGTCTAAGGAAATTGGGTAATCGGGGTAGATTTGATTAAGTGTCAGTATTTGTGAGTAAATTGATCAGTCTAAGGTAATGCTGGTGCTAAAGTTGAACTGAAACCGCGCTTTTTATGATTACTTCACTAGGACTTATCTCATGATTAACCGTCAAATGATTTCAAGTATTGTTGCTGTCGCTGCTTTTGCGTTTATTTCGGTAACCAACGCACAAACTCCCACTGCCAACCAACTAAATGAGATTAAAGAAGCACAGGAACGATTTACTGCTGCAGACAAGAATGGTGATGGCAAGCTCACACTAGAGGAAGCCAAAGCAGGTATGCCGCGTATTGCCGCCAATTTTAAGAGAATCGACGTAAATAACGATGGTTTTGTGACAATGGAAGAAATCAAGGCCATTATTCTTAGGTAATGGGTATTTCTAGGCTGGCGCAATAGCGCTGGCCTAGACCAGCAGCTATGATGGGCAAAAGTTTTCTTACAAATTTGCCCCTGTATAGAGCTGAAAATGTCGAATAATCAGGCATCCATTGCCGTGACGCATGCGCCCAAGCCCCCGGGTTTTGAAAGTTTCTCACCGAGACTGATTCACGGTGTCGCCCATTTTCCCCTTTATTACATGCGTGGTGGTACCTCCACAGGTGTTGTCATCTGGGAGCCACACTTACCGCAGTCGTTGGAACTCAAAGAAGAATTGATCCGACGCGTGATGGGTGTGCCTGTCGAGGGTGAAACCAAAGGCAACAAGCAAATTAGCGGTCTCGGTCGCGGTCCTGCGACGAGTAATAAAGTATTTATGTTGAATACTTACGAGGGTCCTGACGCGGACCTCAGCAGCACACTGGCGCAGCTCGCCGCAGATAAGTCCGCGATCGACTGGAGCGTGAATTGCGGCAACATGTCTTCGGCTTTGCCAATTTACGCTTTAGAAACCGGCTTAATTCAGGCGCAAAACCCGCAGACACAACTACGGATTTTTAATACCAACACAAAAGTGATTACCGATGCGCGCCTGCGTACGCCAGAGGGCAATTTGATGGTGCCTGCCGATACGGAGATTCCTGGTGTGATGGGCGAATTTCCTGGTGTAGAGCTCAGTTTGCGGCAGCCTATTGGTGCCAAGACGGGCAAGCTTTTTCCTACCGGTCATCGCAAAGATGTGTTTGCGGGTGTGACGGTGAGCTGTTTGGATGTCGCTGTGCCGATGGTGATTGTGAATGCCGCGGAGCTGGGGATGCTCGGAGATGAAACAATAGAGGCGTTGAATCAGGACCACGTACTGAAAGCGCGCTTGCGTGAAATATGGGTCGAAGCTGGCCTAAAAATGGGACTCAAGAAGCGCAATGGCGAGTTGATGACGCGCACCGAATTGGAAAATAGTGAAACGGTTCCCAAAATTTGTATGGTTTCACCGCCCAAGCACGCTGGACACATCACGGTCAGGTATTTCACCCCTCAGTCGGCGCACAACTCTCTCGCAGTTACGGGCGGTTGTTGCCTAGCGACGGCGTGTTTGCTCCCGGGTACAGTGGCCCATGAGGTCGCGCATGATCTGCAGGCGTTTTCAAATGAAGAACGAGAAATCGTCGTCGATATGGAAAATCCCGCGGGAATATTGCGCGCTCGGATCTGCGGGGCTTTGTCCGACGAAGGCGCCTCGATCCCTTGGGCCGCTTACACACGCAACACGCAGGTGTACATGCGCGGATACATGCCGATTTACGCACCCTCAGCGGAGTTGATGCATTTTTTCAAAGGAGCCTCAAATTGAAAACCATCATTGCCAAACCTTTAAATGCAAAAGATTTCGCGCCGTTTGGCGAGGTGTTGGATATGCCCAAGGCACCGAGCCGCGTATATTTCCAAGAGGCGCTTGGCAATCTGCGCCCGCATGCTTCAGCGTCTATTTCAACGACGTATAAAGAGCCCAGTCCAGCCTTGCCTTTTCAGATCACCGCCCTAGAGCGTCATGAGTTTTCCTCTCAGAGCTTTATGCCAGCAGAGGTGGCGGTCTGGATGATTGTGGTTGCACCTCATGATGCGGAGGGCAAGCCAGACATGGACGGTGTACAAGCTTTTCTGGCGAATGACTCGCAGGGCATTACGTACAAACCAAATGTTTGGCATCACGGGCTCACTGTTTTTGATGCCCCTGGAAAATTTAATATTTTTATGTGGCGAGATAATACTTCGGGGGATGAGGAGTTCGTGACGGTACCGCCTTTTTCGGTGTCGCGCGCTTGATGCGCTAGACGTGACTTTTTAAAGAGGAACGCAGTCATGCCCTCAGTATTAGAGGTTAGACAAAATAAAAATCCAGACGGCTCACCCGCTGCCGTGCATGTTCTCAAAGATAATGCGGCCTGGCGGGGCATGCTAAGCGAAGAGATCATCGAGCCTGAGCGTCCGATCATTGATCCGCATCATCACCTATGGGATAAGCCAGGTCAGACGTATTTGATCCGCGAGTTTTTTGCAGATGCGCAGTCAGGCCACAATATACGTGGAACGGTGTACATCGAGGGCGGATCTTATTACGGTAACAGTGTGCCGGAGATGATGAAGCATCTCGGCGAGGTTGAGTTTGCCAATGGCATGGCGGCGGTCGCGGACAGTCAGGCGTATGGCAACACGCTTGTGGCGGCTGGGATTGTGGGTGGCGCAGACTTGACTTTTGGGGCAGAGATCGCTGGGCTGCTCGAGGCCCAGATGGCGACGGCACCTCAGCGGTATCGCGGGATTCGTTTGATTACAAAATGGGATGCAGACGAGGCGCTCAACAATAGTCGGTACGTGATTCCACCTGGTTTGTTGAGCCATCCGCAATTTCGCGCGGGCTTTGGGCAACTAAAAGCGAGAGCGTTGAGTTTTGATGCGATGGTCTATCACCCGCAGCTGTTGGAGCTGGCAGATCTTGCAAATGCGTTTCCTGACACGACGATTAACCTCAATCACATTGGTGGTTTGATCGCCAAGACTCGAACGTATCGTGAGCATGAAGCCGAAGCCACGGCGCACTGGCAAGACTCGATGCGCGTGCTGGCTCGCTGTCCCAATGTATATGTCAAGCTCGGAGGCTTAGGGATGCCTTATCTTGGTTTTGGCATGGATCAGCTTGAGCATCCCCCCACCTCTAAACTCCTATCACAGGCATGGGGTCCTTATTTCAATTTTTGTATTGAAACTTTTGGTCCCGAGCGTTGTATGTTTGAGAGTAACTTTCCACCCGATCGTGACTCTGTCGCGTATCACGTGTTGTGGAATGCCTTTAAACGTGTAGCGATGCCTTATACGGCTGCAGAAAAGCATGCTTTGTTGTTTGGTACGGCAGCTAAGGCGTACCGTTTATCTGTCACACCTGAGTGAGGACTGGGATCGTGTCAGCGATTTTGTATTCTTATCGACGCTGTCCCTACGCCATGCGCGCCCGGATGGCCTTGCGCTGTGCCGAGATTTCCGTCGAAATACGTGAAATTAGTTTGCGCGACAAACCGCCCGAGATGCTGGCGATTTCTCCCAAGGGAACGGTGCCCGTATTGCATTGTGCAGATGGTCATGTCATCGAGCAGAGTTTGGACATCATGCGCTGGGCGCTTGCGCAAAACGACCCCTTGCATTGGTTGCGTTGGACGGTCGATTCAGAAGAGTATGCGCAACAAGAGGCTCTGATTGCGTGTAATGACACAACGTTTAAATACTGGCTCGATCGTTACAAGTATGCAGAGCGTTATCCAGAGTTTGCTTCAGCCTATTATCGTGAGCAAGCCTTGACATGTCAGCTTGATCCGTTAGAGCAACGCTTGTCTCAGCAGGCTTTTTTAGGGGGAGAGACCGCGGCCTTGAGTGATGTCGCGCTATTTCCATTCGTCCGACAGTTTGCTGCAGTCGATACGGCGTGGTTTGAGACAAGTCCTTACCCAGCGACGCGGCAGTGGCTGCGCGGCTGGGTAGAAAGCGACCTGTTCACACGCATTATGGCCAAGTAATTAATAATGCGGTGGCAGTTCTTCACGCAAGTTGGGTAAACCTGCGCTGCGATCCTGGGGCAACTGTTGACGCAAGGCGTTGACCTCCCGCGCTAAGGCATCGATCATTTGTTGTTGACGAAAAATGGTTTGATTGAGTTGATCGAGCATGTCGTCGGCGAGTCCGGTTTTAATTTCCAGATCCGTTAGACGTTGCTCGATGGGTGGCTGAGTGTGCATGTGCTGCTCGTGTGGGTGAATGCTCAAGCGTGGGATATTGAGCGAGGATCACGCACGGACCAGCGATCTGCTTCGACCGTTGCGATAAAGTCCGCTAAAAATAGATTAAACCAGTCAGGTTCTTCGAGATTGATGGTGTGCCCCGTCTTGGGCAACATCAGCAGACCGCAGGCCGGGATTGTCTTTTTGAGAAAGATACCAGGTGCGATGCATTGGTCGTCTTCGTCGCCGTTAATGACGAGCGTGGGAACCTGCATGTTTTTGAGTTGCGCTTCAAAATCGTAGATCGATGGACGTGAGGCCTGAACGCCGCGCATGGTGTTAGCCGCACCTAGACTGTCGTGCTCACCAAGTTGGGTGGCAAACTCTTGCCAGCCACGCGGACTTTTATTTTGAAGCTGTACGCGTGTCGCACCCAGTGCATAGGTTTTAGCGAGCTCTTTGGCACCAATTTTTTCAAACTGATCCGCGGTTGCGCGTGATTTGGCACGCATCTGTTCTTGGGTCGATTTTTCAGCGGCGTAGCCTGCACCTGCGACGGTCAGGGACAAGGCGCGTTCGGGGGCGGTTAGCCCAAAATGTAAGGTCGCAAAACCACCCATCGACAAGCCGACAATGTGCGCACGTTCAATCTTGGCGGCATCCATCACCGCCAGGATGTCTTGCACTGCATTTTCCTGAGAATAGGCACTGACATCCTTGGGTACATCGGAAGGGGTGTAGCCGCGCGCGGAATAGGTGATACAACGATGGCGACGTGAGAAATGTCGCATTTGCGGTTCCCATGCACGCCAATCGCCGGCGAACTCGTGCACGAATACGATCGGTGTCCCTTGGCCCGCTTCTTCGTAGTGCAGTCGAATATTGTCTTTGGTGGTAGCCCAGCTCATGAGATCTCCTTGGTAGATGTGTGACGACCGCGCATGACGACGGCGGCCGCAAAAAAGTTTAGGCCAGCAGCCAAGCCCAGTGGAAGTTGATAGCCACCGCTGAGATCGTATAGCACGCCGAAAAATGCAGGGCCGAGCGAGGACATCAGCTGCATGAGCATTGCGGCAATGCCAAAGATGATGCCAAAGGAGGCTGCACCAAACTCTCGGCGCACAATTAGTGGGGGTAGCGTTGTGATGTTGCCGGCAGACAGTCCAAAACCAAGCACGGCGATGATAAGTGCCCAAGTGTAGTCATGAAACAGAGCCCCCACGCCCAAGCTGATCGCGGCATTGAGCAGCACGCCACAGGCAATCAAGCGGACATCCAGATGATCGGAAAAGCGTGCAAGCAAAATTCGACCGCAAAAGGCCAGTACGGCGGCGAGTGTGACGCATAGCGCCGTGGCGGAAGCACCTATTGCGGGGAGTAGGAGTGATACTTGATGCGTCAGAAACCCGATCTGTACCATCAGTGCAAGACCAAAGGCCAGCGTGACGGTTCGCAACATGGTGGTGCTGAGCGCTGCCGAGCGCGTCCAGGTGCGTGCAGGTGTGGAGGGTTTGGCGTCTGTTGCTGAAAGGCCATCTGGGAGAAGTCCCAGATCTTGCGGACGGCGTCGCAAAATGAACACGCTAATCGGCCAGACGGTTGCGAGGACAATCAGCGCGACGACCAGCATGGCACTGGAAAAGCCTAGCGAGCCAATCAGGATGAGCAAGATAGGGACCCCCACCATCCCGCCAATGCTCGCACCCAACATCGCTGTAGAGACGGCGCGACCTTGATGACGATCAAACCAGGGGGCAAGAGCAGAGGTGATGGCGGTGGTGGAGAGGCATGACCAGCCCAAGCCCATCAAGGCAAAGCACGCATAGACATGCCAGACCTGAGAGATGCCGCCCATGGCAATAAAGCCGCTCGCCATCACAGCGGCACCCAACGCCATGACACGTTGTGGACCGTATTTGGAGATGGCGCTGCCAACGAAGCTTAAAACCGATGCATTCACCAGAAAGGCGAGCGTCAGGGCAGACGAAACTAGACCAATCGACCAGTCGTGCATGTGACTGATGGTGTGCAGATACACACTGGGTCCGTAAAGCCCAAAGGACCATGCGACGGTTGCAATCGCCATGCAGCCTGCGACCATCCACCAGCCATGAAAAATTTTTTGTTTCATGGTTGGTGAAGCGTGCTGCACGTGCTTAAGCCTCGAGCTGGCAGGCTTTGAACGCGGGTAATGCTTCGCAACGTGCTGTCAGGGCGACGAGGTGAGGGAAATCGGCCGCCACGGCAACCTTTGGAATCATTTTATTGAGGAAGAACCAACCGACCGAGACGGTCAAACAGTCTAGGCGTGCTTTGTCGCCACCAGGAAAGGTATTTTTGGCTGCGAGTGCTTCGAGCACGACCAAGCTGGCGTGGACTTGAGCACCCAGGCCATCAATAAAAGGCTGATGCACTTTTTCGGCAGGACGCTTGAGGGGTTCGTACAAAATCTGAATCGCTTTGTCGAGACCGCTTGTCATCACGGCGCAATGCTGAAGAATATGACGGCGTTCTGCACCGCTCGCTGGCAGCAGTTTCTGACCGGGGCTCATTTCAAGCAGGGTATCGATGATGGCGGAGCTCTCAACCAAGTGTTCGCCATTGTCGAGCACCAGGACGGGGACCTTGGCGATCGGATTAAACGTCTTGATGGCCTCGACATCTTTGGCAGTCGACAAGCTTTTGTGCTCGTAAGGGATGCCAAGTGTTTGCAGAACGACGCCCACACGGCGTACAAAAGGGGAAACGTAGCGGCCAACCAAAATCATTTTTTATCTCCGTTGTGTATGGATGTTATGTATTGCTGTGTTGTATTGATTTACAGTTGAGTATCGCTCAAATTTGTCCTTGCACCAAGAGATCCCAAAGATGACTGGAAATATGACTCAGAAAATCACGATGCGTTCTAACGCCATTTACTCAAAACTGAATGGTTTTGCCCTCATGATCGCCCTGACGGCTTCTTCGTGCGCGTTGGCCCAACCTGCCGCGCAGAGCCCCAGGGTCGACCTGGGAGACTTCAAGATCGATCTGACGGAGGTCAGTATTGGTCGCTTTGCCGAGTATGCAAAACGTAAAAATGTCGTGACGGAGGCCGAGCGCAGCGGCGGAGGTTTTGAATACGTCATGGGTTGGCAAAAGCGCAAAGGCTGGAACTGGCGCACACCTTTTGGCACGCCCGCACAACCCGACGAACCCGCGGTACAGGTGAAGTGGTCTGAGGCACGCGCCTTTTGCCAAGACGCGGGGGGAGATTTGCCTACCAAGGCGCAATGGCAGCGTGCGGCCTACACAGAGCAGCGTCAGAACCCGCCCGCACCTTTTGTAAAGGGCAAAACCTACGAATATCCCACTGGAGATACGGGCGAGGGTGCGAATGTGAAGGGTGGTGCGGACGGTTGGGAGACGCACGCACCGGTCGGTCGCACCCGTGCGGGGGTGAACGGACTGTTCGATATGGGGGCGAATGCTTGGGAGTGGTTATTAGACTCACAGGGTAAGACCCATTTAACCGCGGGAGGCTCTTGGTGGTACGGCCCTTCGCAGATGCGTGTGGAGGGGATGCAATACAAACCCGAGGATGTCTACGTGGTTTATATTGGTTTTCGCTGCGTATACTAAGCTCGCTGCAAGTTTATTTGAAAATTTAGGAGATATTTTTGTCCACGCCAATTAGCGCCTTGAATTCCGATTTTGCCGTTGCACCTCAGTTGCAACCGAGCGATATGGCTGCGGTGGCCGTCGCTGGTTTTAAAAGTGTGATTATTAATCGTCCGGATTACGAAGCGGGCCCCAGTCAGCCAACAGCGGCCGAGGTGAGTGCAGCGGCTCACGCTGCGGGTCTCGCGGTCGAGTATCAGCCCGTAGTGAGTGGTGGGATGACGGCGCAGGACGTTGCGCGTTTTACAGAGCTGTTGGCTACGATGCCTAAGCCAATTTTGGCCTACTGCCGTTCTGGTACGCGTTGTACGGTGTTGTATCGCGCTGCAACTGGAAATTCTTGATCTGGATCAATTATTCGCTCAAAGTTTGTTTGGCTTTCGCAGATTAAGGTCTAGTATGCAGTCATGTCGTTCTCTTTGGAGCAAATACCATGATGTTTAAAAAAATCTTGATTCCGACGGATGGTTCTGCAATGTCAGCGCAGTCCGCGAATGCGGGTATTTCCTTTGCTCGCTCAACGGGTGCCGAAGTAGTGGCATTGCATGTGTCGCAGCCTTTTGCGGCAACGATGGGTTTTG
Organism: Burkholderiaceae bacterium; assembly: GCA_023653055.1. Lineage (GTDB taxonomy): Bacteria > Pseudomonadota > Gammaproteobacteria > Burkholderiales > Burkholderiaceae_B > Zwartia. The sequence goes on from JAMNXR010000022.1 coordinate 30,982, forward strand.
ACGGTATGTCGGCCGCGTATGCGATCACCGACGAGGATTATGACAAAGCCAATGCAGAGCAGGCTAAAACATACCTCAAAGGTGTCGTGGACCGCGCTGAGACTGCTGGTGTGAAAGCGACTGCGCATGCTGTGTCCAACTTTAATATTGCAGACGGTATTGTTCAGGCCGCAACGGATTACCAATGCGATATGATTTTTATCGGGAGTCATGGACGTAGCGGTTTGACACGTCTGTTGCTGGGTAGTGTGACGACCAAAGTCTTGGCGCTCACGCATACTGCTGTGCTGGTCTATCGAGTCAAAGACGAACCTAAAGCAGCAAAGTAGGATCTGACGCAGTCGATTAAAACCATACGCCTTGTATGGGCATTTTTCTCAGGCGTATGGTTGTTTTCAATTTGCGCTCCCGCTTAAGCGCCTGCTGGCTTATGATAGAGCTCACGCAAGGTTCAAGTGCGGCAGCCGTCGCTGCCCGTGAAGCCTCAGGAGAGCGGATATGACTATCAAAGTCGGCGATCGAGTACCCGATGCCACACTCACAGAATTTATCGAAACTGAAACAGCAGGCTGCACCATTGGCCCCAACTCTTTCCAGGTCGCTGACCTGGTCAAAGGCAAAAAGATTTTGATGTTTGCCTTGCCCGGTGCCTTTACACCTACATGTTCCGCCAAACACGTGCCTAGCTATGTTGAGCATTTCGATGCCATCAAAGCCAAAGGCGTGGACGAAGTCTGGTGTGTCGCAGTCAATGATGCGTTCGTCATGGGCGCTTGGGGCCGTGATCAAAAAGTCGCTGGCAAGGTTCGCATGATGGGTGACGGTTCTGCTGAGTGGACCAAAGCACTCGGTCTGGAGTTGGACCTCAACGCGCGCGGTATGGGCACACGCTCAACGCGTTATGCCGCCTACATCGTTGATGGTGTGGTCAAGGTCTTAAACGTCGAAGGTCCCGGTAAGTACGAGATCAGCGATGCCGCTTCGATGCTCAAGGCGATCTAAGCCTGCAGATTTTTTTGCTGATTTTCTTTTAGACTGAGTAAGGCGGTCGCATTGTCATACTCACGTTGTATTCTCATCCCGTCTATTTAGGATCTGTGTCCTGCATAGACGGGATGTTTTCATATTCAGATGATCTCAACCCTTGGTTCTTTCCCTTCGCTGTACCTTGCCACTTTATTGATGCTGGTCAGTACCGGACTATTCAATACGTATATCGCGTTGAAATTGTCTGCAGACTCTGTGAGCGCCTTTTGGATCGGGACACTGATTTCAGCCTATTACCTGGGCCTGGTGTTTGGCGCGCGAATCGGACATCGGTTGATTATCCGTGTGGGTCATATCCGCGCCTGTGCGACGGCTGCCATTGTGTCGATCTGCGCCGTCTTATCTCAAAGCTTGTATGAGTCTCTACCCATCTGGATCGGTTTGCGGTTAATCGTCGGTGTGGCGATGTCGGTGCAGTACATCGTCGTTGAAAGTTGGCTCAACGAGCAAACAGAAAATAGCCACCGTGGGCGTGTGATGTCCGTCTATATGGTGATGTCTGGTTCCGGTACGGCGCTAGGACAACTGGCGATCACGTTTTATCCGACACTCGATCTGCGTCCACTGATTTTTGTAGCGGTCTGTCAGGCGCTGAGCTTACTGCCCATTGTGTTAACGCAGCGCAAGCTGCCGATTCCTCAGCCTCCCGCTCCCGTTGATTTCTCTTATTTTTTCAAAGCCGCACCTCAAGCGCTGTTCACCGTATTTTTAGCTGGCAATATTTCAGCATCATTCTATGGTTTGGCGGCAGTGTTTGCTTTTGGGCAAGGCTTGAGTACACCGCAGATCGCGCTCTATACCGCGACGAGTGTGATTGCGGGCCTTGTCGCACAGTGGCCGATGGGGTGGCTGTCTGATCGTACGGATCGTGCGAAGTTGATTCGAAACAATGCCGTGGTCTTTACTGTGATCGCTGTGTTGATGTGGGGCTGGATGAGTTGGCCTTATTGGGTGATGTTGATTTTTGCCGCGGTCTTTGGCGTGATTCAGTTCACGTTTTATACCCTGGCCTCTAATCTGGCCAATGATCGTGTGAGTGCTGAAAAGCGCGTGGGACTTGCCGCGGTCGTACTAATGACCTACGGTGTGGGGGCCACGATCGGACCGATGATCGCCGGTGCCTTGATGCGTGCCGGTGGACCAAACATGCTGTATGTCTTTAGCTCGACCTGTGCGTTGATATTGGTGTTGTTGATGTGGCGGCCTAAATGGACTCGGTAAGTCAGTTTGCCTTGGGCGCTGCGCTGAGCGTCACGGTGATGGGCCGTCGCACAGCAGTATGGAAAGCCGCGCTATGGGGCGGGCTGGCAGGGACGTTGCCGGATCTTGATGTTGTGATCAATCACGGTGATGCCATTTTAAATATGGTGAAGCATCGGGCGGAGAGTCATTCCCTGTTGTATTTGAGCTTGCTTGCGCCTCTGTTCGGGTGGGGGTTGGCGCGTCTGCAAGTGCCAGGCCAAGCGTTGCAGTCTGCGTTGTGGCAAAGATGGACCTTGGCGCTGTGGTTAGCACTTTTTACCCATCCGTTGCTGGATTTGATGACCGTGTATGGCACGCGGCTATTGCTGCCGTTTACGGATCACCCCTATGGTGTGGGGAGTGTTTTTATTATTGATCCGCTTTACACCTTGCCGCTTTTGTTGGGTCTCGGTGCTGCGTTATTGTTGAAATCATCGCGTGGTTTGAGATGGAATCAAGTGGGACTCGCGTTGAGTACCTTGTATCTGATGTGGGGCTTTGGTGTGCAGATTTACATCACAAACCTGGCGCTTGCCTCTTTAAAAGAAACCGGTATTCAAGCTGAAAGACTGTTAGTCAATCCTACTGCTTTTAATTCAGTCTTATGGCGGATGGTGGCGATGACGTCTGACTATTACTACGAAGGCTTTCGGTCGCTATTGGATGCGCAACCGCATATCACGTGGCGTCGCTATCCGAGATGCGACGCGTTGATGCGCGATCCTTCAGACAATGCTGGTGTTGCGGCGATCGCAAAATTTAGCCATGGCTTTTATAGCCTTGGCCAACAAGATGGGCGTCTGACCGTGATGGATCTGCGTATGGGTCAGGAACCGTATTATTTTTTCCGTTTTGATGTGGGGCAGGTGGGTGAGGGAACAGATGCGATTGTGTCGCGCGCGGTCGGTCAGAGACCGGATGTCGCCACTGCACTGCCCTGGCTGTGGGCGCGTTTAAAGGGAAAGGATCTGCCTTTGCCTGCTGCCGACCACGCAGGACGTTCCATTCAAGCGTTACAGTTTGAGCGTTGCGGGTATCCTAATAAAAATTAGAGGGGACGAGATTGACTCAAGTGCAGGCAAGACCAGGTAGATGGTATTTCGGTTGGAATATTGTCGCGGCTGCGACGTTTGTGACCTTACTCACGGTAGGAATGAGACTGGGGATTGGCCCTTTTTTTATTCCGATGGCCGAAGATCTGGGTTTTAGCCGGACGTTGCTTGCGACGATTGTTGCCGTGGGGATGCTTTTTTATGGCATCGGCATGCCGGTTGCGGGAGTGTTGGTCGCCCGTTATGGCACGCGCTTTGTTCTGTTGGTTGGGACGGCGATCGTGATGGGCTCAGTATTGTGGGCGATCGTAGCGCGTGAGCCATGGTCGTTCATGCTGTCATTCGGGGTAATGATGTCAGTGGGGCTGGCATTTACCAGCCCCGTAGCGTTGACGCCCGTGATCAGTCGCTGGTTTACACGTCAGCGCGGGATGGCGCTGTTTTATCTCTCCACAGGATCAATGGCAGGGATCGCGATCATGACGCCCCTGATGACTTGGGCGATTGAGACCTATAGCTGGCAGACGACCTTGCTTGGCTTTGCGATTGTGTTTGCGTTGCTGACCATTCCGTCCGCGCTTTTCATCATCCGTGATGAGGCGCCGGAAAATTCGGATCTTCTGCCCTCACAGATCAATGCTGAAAATAAACAGAGAGCCGCTGCAGCCTCTGCAATGACTTTTTCTGATGCCGTGCGTACGGTCGTATTTTGGAAGATCTGCCTTGGATTATTTGTCTGCGGCTTTAGTATGAATCTCCTGGGGACACACGGCATGCCAATGCTGATGGATCATGGCTTTGATTCGGCGACCAGTGCGCTGGGAGTTAGCATCATCGGTATCGTGGCGATTTTTGGAACGTTGATCCTCGGACGATTGGCGGACAAGCTCGAGCGTCGCAGTATTTTGGCTGTGATTTATTTTGTTCGCGGGCTTGGATTTTTTGCTTTGGTGATGGTGGGTACGCACGTAGAGCTGTTCGCGGCATCTTTCGTCGGCGGATTGGTGTGGGCGGGCAGCATCGCGATGTCTTCAGCGATTTTGGCCGATACGTATGGCGTGAGGCTGGTGGGTGTGTTGTATGGTCTGGCGTATCTTGGACACCAGTTTGGCGCAACGTTTAGCTCTTGGCTTGGTGGCTGGGGGTTCGAGACGTTCGGCACCCACTGGGTGGCGTTTGGGATGTCGGGCGGGTTATTGATTATGGCGGGGTTGATTTCGATGACGTTGCCTAGGAATGCGGTGCGGTAAACATAAGGCAACAAAAAAGCACCAACTGAACTGACCCCATAAAGTTGGACACCCGTCCAGCCTTTTGGGGTTTTTTCATGAGTAAGTATTCTAAGCAGTTTAAGCTATCGTTAGTTCAACAATATTTGTCTGGTACTGACGGCTTAAAGTTTATTGCCCGAGAACATGGGTTAGAGCATTCTCTGATACGTAGATGGGTATCTGCGTATCAACAGCATGGTATTTCTGGGTTGCAAACGAAATATGTCGTGTACAGCGCCGAGTTTAAATTAA
>JAMNXR010000004.1 GCA_023653055.1 Burkholderiaceae bacterium
GTATTGCGACCACCGTCAATCTACCAGGCGCTGGGAATGTCTCGTTTAACGGTAACTCCGCGAACGGCTCAGGCGTATATATTGCTGGCGGCGATGTCACTTTAAATAATAGTGGCACAGGCTCAGTGCGCTTTAATGGCACCAGCACGGCAGGCCAAGGCGTGCAGCTTGGTGGAGCGCAGCAAAGCACTACCACCGCCACGACCTATAGTTATATTCAAAATACTAATACGACCAACACTACAATCACGAGCACCACCACAGAGGGCTCTTATCTGAACCTCGCCGTGGCTGGCGATGGCACTTCGTTGTCGGGCACAAGCACCTCTGGTATCGGTGCTTATCTGGGCAACGTCACCTTCAGTGGCAGCACACTGAACATCAGCGGCAGCAGCACGAGCGGCCAAGGCACGCAAGTCGGTGGATTGAATTCCACCTTGGCCATGCCCACCGCGCTTAATCTCTCGACGAGTACTGCTACTACTTACCCACAATTTACTGTTATTAACACCACAAGTAACGTCAGCTTGGCTGCCGATACAACCGGGAACCTAACACTAAACAACGGCAGCTTAAGCCTGACGGGGTCAAGCAGTAACACTGGCAGCGGTGTCGCTCTATCTAGCAACCTGACCCAAAACAATGGCACTCTAAACATCACTGGCACCAATACCAACGGCTCAGGTAGTGGAGTTATTCAAACTAGTGTCAACCTAACCCAAAATAATGGTGTCATCAACATTGTTGGTAACAATATTAATAGTACGGGAAACGGAGTTACTCTCGGTGGCAGTCTGACCCAAAACAACGGCAGTATTAATATTACTGGCAACAGCACTGGCACAACACTTAGTAACGGCGTCGCCATATCTGGAAACATCACTCAAACAGTTAGTAATAGCAATGGCGTTTTAAATATCACAGGATCTAGTGATGCTAGTGCAGCTAATGGTATTTTTTTTGGTGCAACAACCAAAGTTATCCAAAATAATGGCAGTCTAAATATCAATGGGAGTAGTAGCGGTAACAGGGGTGTTCTTTTGGATGGCACCATTACTCAATCTAATGGCAGCATCAACATTAACGGGACATCTACAGCCACAGCTTCACCTGTTGCACAAAACGGAAATGATGGAATTTCGTGGACCGGCTCAGGAGGGATGACCCAAAGCGGCGGACGCACAAACTTAACTGGAGTGTCGGTTATAGGTACTGGGCTTCAAATGAACACTGGCATTATTGCCCAAGCCGGCGGCACGATGAACCTTACCGGTACATCAGACAGTTATTTTGGTCTCCGAATGAAAAATATGGTAACTCAAGATGGTGGAAATTTAAATTACCATGGCACATCTAACACTGCGCTAGCTGTATATTTACAAAGCTCTATTACTGGCCCCATAACCCAAAATAACGGTACTCTAAATATCACTGGAATAGGTCTTGCAGGGATAGCCATTAATACCAATGGTAATGTCATTCAAACTAATGGTACTTTGAGAATGACTGGGACTGGCAGTAATGAGTATGGAGTGTTGATATACGGCAATATTAGCCAAACCAACGGTAATCTAAATATTTCTGGCAGCAGTAACTATGGTAGCGGAGTTATTCTGGGGCCAGAAACTGCGCTGGGCACTAGGAATACCTTTAACACTACCACTGGTTCGTGGACGAATGTGACTACGGCGGTAAACGCAACTAATTCAAGCAACTACTCTACATTTACTAATGGTGTTCTTACAAACACAACTGCCTTAAATGCTTTTAATCTCAGTGTGGCTAATGGTGATAATTTAACGATCAACGGGAATTCTGTAAACGGAACTGGTATTGCCGTAGTAGGCCTGACCAATCTTAATGTCACTTCTGGCACTTTAGTGCTTAACGGCTCAATTTCTGGAGCGCAGGGCTCTGGAGTTCGCTTAGCTGGCTCGCAAATTAATACTACAAGTGTTACTACAGGGGCTAACACCACCAACACTACTTCGAATCAAAGTATTTCTACCGCACTAAATCTTTTAGGCGCTGGTAATGTCACCTTTGTCGGTAGCTCTGCCAATGGCGCTGGTGTATATCTAGCTGGCGGTAATGTCACGCTCAATAATAGTGGTAATGGTTCACTCAATTTAAATGGCACAAGTACTTCAGGCCAAGGCGTGCAACTGGGCGGCGTTACTCAAACAACTAACACCAATACCTCTGCTGTAAATAGCACTGCTGGTGGTAGCAACACCACAACTAACAGTAGCACTCAGATTGGCCCTTCTCTTAACCTCATCGTTGTGGGTAGCGGAAGTGACCCCTCTTTAGTAGGCACTAGTAATTCAGGTATTGGCGCTTACTTAGGTAATGTCACTTTTGCTGGCAGCGTGCTTAATATTAGTGGTAGTAGCACTACTGGTGCAGGCGTGCAAGAAGGGGGATTGAACTCTGTCTTAGCAATGCCAACTACTACTGTATCTAATAGCTCAACCAGCACTGTCTCTGGCACAGTTACTACCAACACTACTACCAACGTTAGTTTATTGGCTGATACAACCGGTAACGTAACTATTGCAAGTGGGTCATTAAATCTTGTAAATACCAGTCCTGTGCCCGAGGCTAGCAATAGATTCGCAGCGGAGATCACCATCGAAACGCCAGTTAGTGCCAGTACTCCTCCGACAATTGAAAGTGCTAGCAGTGCTCCGACGAGTGAAAGCGTCCAGGTAATCGCTGCAGAGATAATTCCGCAATCAGCTGCTGAAACTATTGCGACTGCTACGGCTTCTTCAGCTTATGCATTGCAAGGCATGACAACGATGGGTGCAAGTAGCGCCAGTTCAAGTAGCGCTAGTACGAGTAGTACTAGCAGCACTAGCACTAGCAGTACTACTCAGCAAACGTCGGGCTCTACAACTAGCAGCTCTGACTCTACAACTAGCAGTTCTGGCTCGACAACTAGCAGTTCCGAGTCGACAACTAGCGGTTCTGAATCGACAACCACCAGCTCTGAATCATCCTCACAAAGCACTGCAGGCTCAACGACAACCGAGGGTACGCAGAGCACTTCCTCCGGTGGGGAACAGGCGGCCGTTTCTGTCGCGATAGGTCCTGGTGGAGACGTCGCTATTCCTAACGTACCAATGATCTCTTTGAATAGATAATTAACGTCAATTCTAGGCAGATCTTCAACTCACACCGACCAACAAAAGGTATTTATAACGTGACTTTTTCATTAGAAAAATTTGAGGCCTATGCCTTTAGTGGTGATCTAGAAATGGGTATGCGTGAGCTCATGGCCCTACTAGAGGAGTTGGATAAGAATTTTGGTGGCGTAGGAGCCCAATTTGAGGCACAGCCATTGCAAGCCCTATCGCAACAAGAGATTGAGCAACACACCTACACACGAATCGCGTCTGCCGCCTCCTGTTTACTGGCAAATAAGAAACTTTTTATTACTGAGCAATGGCAAAGAAATGTTTTAAATTTGCATCGTTGGCTATCGGCGTTATTTGCTGCCACCCCATTCCATACCGCAGATCATGTCATTAGAACGCTCAACATCAAGAAAGACAGCTCAGACCTAAAGAACCTAGAGATTGCAAGAGAAGATCTACTGAAATTCTGTTTGTTGTTTACTCCTGATTCCGAGGTACATCTGGAATTAAATGCGCTCTGGGAAGCTGATAAAGTGTTGGCGGCGAGCTTGAGTTTGGTACTGATTTCGCCACGTTTCTTAGGGTCGCCGATTGCGCACAGCAAACGGGAAGAAATTTTGCCGTGGCTCGCTGCCAGACTAGATCAATTAGATGACATCGAGCAACTACCTTTGGGCGTACTACATGATCTCTATATGCATTGTAGTTATGCCGATCGGACAGATAAGCATGATATTAAAAAGCCAATTAATGCATTAATTCGACGAAAGTTAGCGCAGAACTCAGTATTTGACACAGACTTTTCAAAATCTGTAGCGCTAGATATCGTCAATACTAAAAAACCTGTGATGCTGGTAGTGTTAGAGTGGTTTGGCAGCTCGCATTCCATTTATCGAACTCATTCACGGACGATGGAAGCCGCGCGCCGTCACTTTCATGTGATCGCAATGGGCTATGAAAACTGCGTTGATGAAACGACCAAACAAGTCTTTGATGCGTTTATTCCGATTCAAAACGCCAGCATAATAGATCAGCTGCTGCAAATTCAAGACCAGGCAACAAAGAGCAGTGCCGCTGTTTGCTATATGCCAAGTGTGGGCATGTTCCCTTTGACCATGTGGTTAGCTAATTTACGGGTGGCTCCTTTGCAGTTGATGGCACTAGGGCACCCCGCCACTACACATGCCCATGCCATCGATTATGTTGTGGTGGAGGAAGACTATGTTGGCGATGCGGCCTGTTTTAGTGAACAGCTATTGAAGCTACCTAAAGATGGGATGCCCTACCGACCTTCAGCCTCCGCTAAGGATCTGCCAGCACCTAGAGAATTGCGCTCATGTCCCGAGGTAGTTCAAATTGTAGTGTGCTCAACCACCATGAAACTCAATCCAACATTTTTACAAGCTTGTAAACAAATTGTAGAAAAATCACGAGTCCCCATTCGTTTTCATTTTTTGGTAGGACAGGCTCAGGGCTTGGTGTTTCCGAATGTGCGTCGTGTCATTCAAATGTTCCTTGGTGATAACGCAACGGTCTACCCACACCAATCCTATGCGGATTACATGGCGGTCATTAACCAGTGCGATCTTTTTATTAATCCGTTTCCGTTTGGAAATACCAACGGCATTATTGATACGGTGAGTGCTGGCTTAGTTGGGGTATGCAAAACAGGGCCAGAGGTACATGAACACATCGACCAAGGTTTATTTGAAAGATTAGGTCTACCAGACTGGTTAATCACTGAAACTGTAGATCAATACATTCAGGCAGTCGTTCGTTTAGTAGAAAATCATGAAGAGCGTGTCAAGCTCAGTCAAACGCTATCTGGACCAAGCAAGGTAGATATTTTCTTTAAAGGCAGACCCGAAATTTTTGGTGATTTATTACTCGAGCGCATCAAAGAAATTCAACAAGGTTTTGCAAAAATCGCCTGAGAGGGAAATTATGGCTGATGCGTATTGGATCCTACATATGCGCGCCATAATCCAATGCCGATGCCTGCTAGTTTGACCCAGCGCCAGCGCTTTCCCACCAGCATAGAAGATAGGGCTGCAGTCAGATAGGGGTACTGCGCCGCTAGGGTAAATCCCTTGCCGAGAAAATGACCCACACCATTGCCCTCTACGGTGCCCGCAGAGGTATTAGGATGCAGCCAACCCGCCAACCATCTTTTTGGACTAAGCTCGCGCCCAAGCTGCTCAGTATGAAAGGAAAGGGCTTGCCTTTCGTACGCTGCGCGCGTGCGCAGATACTCAATGCGCGCCTGTCTTGCAGGCAACACTCTGCGACGCTCACTCATGGTGCCCCCGTTTTTGTTGATCTATATGCGCGCTCGCAGCAGTCTCTGTAGAGGTCTCCACGGTCGTCCCTTGATCACGCACGCCCTCAACAAAGGATTCGCGCAATTGACCCAGCACCACCAAGTCTCGGTGGAGTTCTTCAAGCGTCGCTGCAAAAGGGGCAGGTTCGGTTTTAGCCCGTCGACATACGGTCCAGATCAACATCAATCCAGTCCCAGCATATGCAAGCGACAGCAGGCCAATGGCCCAGTAACGGTATTCCGTCGCCCAAAAAAACGCAATGACCAAGAACGATGCCACCACGATCGCAAGCAGCAGAAATAATCCCGCCGCAAACAACATGGCAGCCATTGTAAAAAGGCGATGTTTTTGCTCGTCGACTTCTGCGCTAAAGAGTTCGACGCGAGTGCGCAGCATCGCAACGATGTCACTCGCCACTACACTCAGGTTTTCTCGGACGCTCATGTCAGCTTAACGTCGGCTAATTAATAAACCAACCACCAAACCAATCACACCGGCCGCTGCGATTGCTTGCCATGGATTGTCATGCACGTACTCGTCGGCCTCGCGTGCAACGCGCTTGCCTTCTTTGACGACCGACAACTTGGTGTCGTGAAGGGCTTCGCGTGTTGCGCGCAAAGACTCGACTGCTTTGGCTCTCAGTTCGGTTGCTTGGTCCCCACTCGCGGCAGCGGCTTCTTTAAGAAAGTTCTCTGCTTCATCTAACGCAGATTTCATCCCTTCAAGTAACTTTTCCTGTGCGGAGGGTTCTGGCACAACGGTTTTAGTCTGTCTCATAGTGCTCTCCATTCGTGAACGACACGCTTTCATTAAATACAAGTTCAGTACTTATGTCTCTAAGCAATTAGTTATAGTGTTCTATAACTAAGGTGCAACAGATAGCCCCCTGACCCGATGTTTGGCAATTAACTCCGCCACGAAACCGGACGCCTTTGCCTCTTGGACAAAATCCTGCAGCCAACGTGCTGCTTCTGTGCGGCCCTTAGGCACTCCAACCGATTGCTGCACCGCAGTAAACTGCCCCTCAAGGATTCTTGAGCCGGGCAATTTTTCTACATCATTGAGCAAACCTGGCTTGAGGCTCGCCATGGCTTCGAGCTTTTGGTCCATAAACAACTTTAGGGTGGCATCAAAACCCTCTGCATGCATCAACGTCGCATGTTTAATATTCCTAACCAGCCACAAATCGTAAGCACTGCGGGAGGCCACCGCGATCCGATTGCCAGGCTGATCGACCTCGGAGGCGTGCCGCAGCGCCGATCCGGCTGGTACTAAATAGGTTGCCTCAATCTCTACATAGGCTGTCGAAAAATCAATTTTCTCAGCTCGGGCGGGTTCAGAACCAATCAAGCCAATATCCCACACATTATTTAACGCTGCATCTGCCAACTCTCCAGGGGTCGCATACGGCACAAGCTCCAACGGCACACCGAGTTTATTGGCAATCGCGCGAGCCATATCCGGGGCCACCCCTTCGGGCAGACCCTCTGCACTCTTACCCGTCACCAGCAAGAAATTGAGTAAATTGATACCTGCCCGAAGCGTTCCGGTCGGCGCGATCTGTGAAAGTAATACTTTACTCATCTTATTCATCCAAAAAATTGCAATCACTTACGTTTAGCTGATTTTATGGCGAGGTTGACAAATGAGATTGCCCCGCCTAACTTGATGGTAAACCATCCACAAAAGAAAGTTAGCCTCTTCGAAAATGACCTCCCAAACAAACGCCCCCACACCTGCAGCGCAACAGACTTTTCTCACCCTTCACGAAATCATCCAAAAGGCCCGACAAAAGCTCAATCACGACCACTGGGACTACATTGTCGGCGGAACCGAAACAGAAACAACCTTACGCCGCAACAGAGCCGCACTCGACGCCCTTGCGTTTCGCCCAAGGGTACTCCGAGACGTCAGCCACGTCACCGGCGGCACCACCTTTTTAGGGCGGGCCTTGCGGCTGCCAGTCATTCTCGCGCCTGTTGGCAGTTTAGAGCTCTTTGCCCCTGAGGCGGGTGCGGCGGCTGCGCGTGCTGCAGGAGCGTTTGGTGTGGCGCATATGCTCAGCTCGGTTTGTGAGCCTGGCATCGAAGCCGTGCAGCAAGCGGCTCCCGATGCCATGCGCTTATTTCAACTCTATGTGCATGGTGATGCCGCCTGGGTCGATGAAATCGCTGCCCGTGCGCAAGCTGCTGGTAATGCTGCGTTTTGCCTGACCGTTGATACGGCGATCTATAGCCGACGCGAACGAGATCTTGCCAAGCGAAATATTCGACGTAGCGCCGTACCAGGGCGCGAACACCAACCCAAACTGACGTGGAAAGATGTCGACCGCCTCAAATCAAAGTTGAATATTCCGCTGATCTTGAAAGGGATCGCGACCGCTGAAGATGCTGCGATGGCCGTTGATCACGGCGTAGACATGATCTATGTCTCAAACCATGGTGGACGACAACTTGATCACGGCCTTGGCTCGATGGCCGTCCTTCCGGAAGTCGTTCAAGCCGTTAACAAACGTGCCACCGTCATCGTAGACGGCGGCATCAATCGCGGCAGCGATATCGTCAAAGCCATTGCTGCCGGTGCTGATATGGTGGGGATCGGTCGCATGCAATGCTTTGGACTGGCAGCCGATGGCACCGCTGGCTTAGTGCGTACACTTGAGCTGCTTGAAGCTGAGGTCAATATTTGCCTTGGCTTGCTTGGCGTCAACACAATGCAAGAGCTGGACCAGAGTTACCTGAGCGCCGCTACTGCGCTTGAGCCTTCGGGTGCACTGAGTGCCTTTCCACTTTTATCTATTGATGAAAAATCGTTTTACTGAAGCGACGAAAGACTTGAAAGTATCGCTACAATCGGCCGCAGGCTTTTATGCCTGAGCGACCCTTTTTCAACTAATCGACCATATATATCATGCTGAAACTCTCATTACGAAACATCCTCGCCCTGTTGGCCGTATCAATCGCCACAATGCTTGGCACGAGCGCGCATGCCGAGTCGCGCGAGGCGCTTGAGCGGAGTTCGCGCGCTGCGCTCAACACACTGATTGCACAAAATGCAACGGCAAGAGAGCTCAGCACGAAAGCTGCTGCCGTATTAGTGTTTCCAAGCGTCAAAAAAGCAGGACTGATGATTGCCGGACAATATGGTGAAGGTGTGCTTTGGCGCGGTGATAAAGCGACTGCGTTTTACAACACTGGCGGTGCATCCTTTGGCTTCCAAGCGGGCGCCCAAGAATATGGCTATGCCCTCTTTTTTATGAAAGAAGATGCCGTCAAGGCCCTGGATCTTGCACAGGGTTTTGAGGTGGGTGTCGGCCCGAGTATTGTGGTGATTGACCAAGGAATGGGCAAGTCGACCACAACAACAACAATGCAAAAAGATATCTACGCCTTTGTCTTTAGCCAGAAAGGACTCATGGCCGGCATCGGCATTCAAGGCAACAAGATCACAAAGATCAGCAAATAAACTGTAAAAGTTGTCTGTGCAATCACCCGAGCTCAAACTACCCTCACTCCCCGCCGGGAGGCATTATCGCTTTCACGCGATGAATAAGCCTTCTGGCGCGGAATGCAATATCGACTGTGACTATTGTTTTTACCTGCACAAGACGGATTTGCTCGAGCACAAGCCTCACGCTCGCATGGATGACCCGACGCTTGAACAGCATATTCGTCAATACATCGAAAGTCAGACAGGCGAGCAAGTTATTTTTTCTTGGCAAGGTGGCGAACCCACATTAATGGGCTTACCTTTTTATGAACGTGTCGTAGCACTTCAAGCCAAGTACACTAAACTAGGTCAGCGTATTGAAAATGATTTACAAACAAATGGCATTGCGCTTGACGACGCATGGATTGCTTTTCTAAAAAAACACAACTTCCATGTCGGGCTCTCTATCGATGGTCCGCGTGAGCTGCATGATCGCTACCGCAAGACACGCAATAACAAGCCAACGTTTGATCTTGTGATGAGTGCTGCGCGCAAGCTCGTAGCAGCCGATGTTTCTTTTGCGGCCTTGTGTGTCGTCAATCGAGCAAATGCAAAGTATCCCAAAGAGGTCTATCGATTTTTAGTCGATGAGGTCGGGAGTTGGCGCGTGCAATTTAACCCTGCGGTTGAGCCCCGAACCTTCAAAGAAAATGCACCAGGGAAAATGGACTTTTCCAGCGCGCCCTTGCAAGATTCTGCGCGTGCCAAACCAGGTCATCCACTTTCTATCGTGACAGATTGGTCTGTCGATCCAGATGACTATGGCACATTTTTAGCTGGTGTTTGGGATGAATGGCTTGCGACTGACTTTGGCCGTATTCATGTCAATCTGTTTGAGACAGCGATCGCACAAGCAAGTGGCCTGCCTGCTCAAACTTGCACACAGGCTGAGTTTTGTGGCAAAGGACTAGCCGTTGAGCACGATGGCGAGGTTTTCTCTTGCGACCACTTTGTGTACCCAGAGTATCGCTTGGGCAACATCTCTCAAAAGCATCTTGGTGACATGGCTTTTTCCGCTGAGCAGGAAAAGTTTGGGATGGATAAGCGCGACACCTTACCCAAGCAATGCCGCAGTTGTGATTACCTTCAGCTTTGTTGGGGTGAGTGTCCCAAAAACAGACTCATCAAAAGTCGCGATGGTGAGGTTGGCATGAATTACCTGTGTTCTGGGCTTTATCATTTCTATGATCATATTGGCCCTGACGTTGTGCGAATTCTCAAGCATCTTGGGCGTCTGCCAGAATAAAGATTTCAGCGCGTACTTTTTAACAGCGCACTTTATTTTTTAGGTGGAAAAATCTCTTTCCAATCGCGTTTCATATCTACGACTACCCACCCTTTTTCCGGTGCCATATCCAGTGCCTGATCGAGACGACCAATCGACGACTGACGATCATAGGCCACTTCTCTGACGTCATCGGTATGTCGAATCAACATCCCAAAGCGTGGTCCTTGACCCGCGCTCGTCCACCACAACATTTCTCGATCGCCATCTGAATTTCCAAAAGCCATCACGGGACGACGACCAATACGCTCCTGAATGGCGATCGGCTTATTTTTCCCATCATCTATAAACTGAAGCTCAGGCAA
Source organism: Burkholderiaceae bacterium (assembly GCA_023653055.1). Classification (GTDB taxonomy): domain Bacteria; phylum Pseudomonadota; class Gammaproteobacteria; order Burkholderiales; family Burkholderiaceae_B; genus Zwartia. The sequence continues at coordinate 10,544 of JAMNXR010000004.1, forward strand.
ACCAATGAGTTGCGGCTGTCCTGCGACTATTTCAAACTTGGTTTTAATTGAACTACCGATTACGCGTTCAGGCGGGATGCCATACACCATCTCGGTCCAAGGTCTCATAAACTCAATTCCGCCTCCCGACACGATATAGGTCTTGTAGCCTCGCGTCTCAAGATACGCCAAGAGCTCCAACATGGGTTGATACACCATCTCGGTGTAAGGCCGGCCTGTTCGTGGATGTCGGGCTGTTTTAAGCCACGCCTCTACGGTATTTCTAAACGTCTCGTGATCGACCCCTGCATGGGTAGCCGCGATCAACTCAAAAAGTCCCTTGTGGCCTGAGGCCAGCACACCCTTTAAATCATTTTCGAGTACCGATTGAAAAGGTTGAGTCGTCTTCCATTCTGGATGTTGTGGCGCAAGTGCTTTGACGCGATCCATGGTGAACGCTAACTGAACATAAATAGGCTGCTCACTCCATAACGTACCGTCGTTATCAAAGACAGCGATTCTTTGCGCTACCGGCACAAAGTCAGGACTTCCCTGCGTGGTCGTTTTCTCAATGAAGCTCAAGACGGCTTGTTTGCTTGGACCCTCATTCCACGAAGGCAACAAGCCCTGCGCGAAGGTGTTGACTGTGACAAACAACATCAGTCCAACAATCATTAACCGCATAGAAAACTCCTGCCCCAATTAAGCTCAAAAAAACTCCGCCTGTTTAGGGCGGAGTTCGTCTCACCGACTCTCATTGCGAGCCAACCCTTTCAACACGCTTAGTTTTGCTGTGAACGGGTCACTGCTTCCATCACGCGATCAAGGTTAAAGCTACCGGGCTTTTGACGGGGTGGGAATTCCTTGAAGCTCTGCAGCCACTTACCGACATAAGCGCCGGCAGGTGCAATAGCGAACATACGATCAAGATACCAACGCTGATAGCCCATGGCATTCTCTTGCTGGGCACGCTCAAAGGGATCCATGCGCAGGTTCGTTAAGGCTGGAGCACGCAGCGCAGTGAACGGCTTTTGCCAGACTTCCAAGCCTTCTGCCTCTTGCTTGAGGAAGGTTACCTTCCAGTTGTCGTAGCGGAGGGCAGCGACACTACCATCGTCTGTCCAGTAGATAAACTCACGACGTGGCCATGTTTTTTGCTCGCCCTTCAAGGCAGGACCGAGATCGTAGCCGTCCAGATGAACCTTGTATTCGATCTGACCAATCTTGCGTCCCTTGAGAAGGTCTTGCTTAGCCGTCTTATCCCCTGCCGCAGCCACCAAGGTGGGCAACATGTCTTCGTGCGCCGCAATTTCGTTATTAACCGTGCCGGGCTTAATCACACCAGGCCACTTGATCATGGCAGGCACGCGATACCCACCTTCCCAGTTTGTGTTCTTTTCACCGCGGAACATCGTTGTACCGCCGTCGGGCCAGGTAAAGGTCTCTGCACCGTTGTCCGTGGAATACATGATGATGGTGTTTTCATCGAGGCCGAGTTCTTTTAGCTTAGCCAAAATCTGACCGACATGACCGTCATGCTCAACCATGCCATCTGCATACACGCCAAGACCGGTCTTGCCTCTGGAGGCCTCCTTGAGGTGCGTGAAGATATGCATACGGGTCGAGTTCCACCAGATAAAGAAGGGCTTGTCCTCTTTCTTGGAGCGCTCCATAAAGTCGAGCGTCTTGACCATGACCTCGTCGTCAATCGTTTCCATACGTTTACGTGTCAACGGACCTGTATCCTTGATCGCACCGCCAGCAAAACTATGGATGACGCCACGCGGACCAAATCTTTTCTTAAACTCTGGATCTTTCGGATAGTCGGGGTTCTCTGGTTCTTCTTCGGCATTGAGGTGATACAAGTTGCCAAAAAACTCGTCAAAGCCATGCGCGGTAGGCAACATGTCGTCGCGATCGCCGAGGTGATTTTTACCGAATTGTCCTGTCTTATAGCCGCGCGCTTTAAGCAGCGTCGCTAAGGTGGGGTCTTCTTTACGCATGCCCTCTGGCGTACCGGGCAGACCGACTTTTGTCAGGCCCGTCCGAATCGGTGACTGACCGGTGATGAACGCCGCACGTCCTGCTGTACTACTTTGCTGCCCATACCAATCGGTAAACAGTGCGCCTTGCTTGGCGATGCTGTCAATGTTGGGCGTTTTATAGCCCATCATGCCCATGTTGTAAGCGCTGATATTGAACTGACCAATATCGTCGCCCCAAAGGATGAGAATATTGGGTTGTTTTTGTGCCAAGGCCTGCGTTGACATGAGTGCACCAGCAACCATCGCAAGCGCCAAGGTGCTCTTTTTTAGCGTAAATTTCATATTTGATCTCCGAAGCTCGGAACTTGCTTCTGATTTAAAAATAACAAGGCAAATAACAAGGCAAATCTTTCCTTTTAATTGGAACACAATTGTCAAAACTCAAACACAAATTTTTATCACTCAATCTTTTATTTTTAGCCACATCGACTACTGTTTTCGGGGCTGAGAAGGCCTATCAAGTGACATTGCCAGTGGCTGGCCTTCCTGACATTTCAGTGCATGTCTTTACCCCTCCGAATCCGCCAAAAGGCGTACTCATCGCCCTGCATGGTTGTGGGGGGCTTTTGTCGACAAACACAACTAATGGCGACAAGCTTTCGTCTCGCCATGCAGCAATGGCCCAATATGCCAATGCCCTTGGCTGGGTCGCTGTTTTTCCAGATAGCTTCACCACGCGGGGCCGTCGCGAAATTTGTACACAAAAATTTTCTGAGCGCACGATCAAGCAACCCCAACGCAAAGCGGATGCTCTCGCCACAGCGCAATGGGTCAAAACGCAAGACTGGGCGCCTCAAGCATTAGCGAACGCTCCACAACCGAAGCTCAACACCGTGCTCTTAGGTTGGTCCAATGGCGGCTCGACAGTGTTAGAAACGATTGAATCTCCAAAGAAAACGGATGGCATGGATACATCCGACAATCTCGCAATGTTGATTGATCAGGCCGTCGCTTTTTATCCCGGCTGTTCTGCGCAACTCGCACGCCATTACCGTACGAAGATTCCACTGACGCTTTTTATTGGCGGGCAGGATGACTGGACGCCTCCGCAACCCTGTATCGATCTGGGTCACAGCTTAGGCGCGCAAGTCTATGTATACCCTGACGCCCATCACGGCTTTGATAGTCCGACAGGCAAGGTACGTCTACGCAAAGAAGTTCCAAACGGGGTTAATCCCGGTCAGGGGGTTCACGTCGGCCCCCATCCGGAATCACGCGCTGACGCCTATAAAAAGCTTCAAGACCTGCTTGAACGATTGTCCGTTTCAATCAGATGAGCGACGAATGATTTTTACCAGACTAGGGAAAGCGATCGGACAAACCAGCCTTTGACTTGTTTAGAATGTAGCGTTAATACTATTTACGACATTAGGAGACAATAATGAAATTGAACTTTAAACGTAGCCTGACAGCTGCTCTTGCCACAGTGATGGCTTACGGCCTCGTGTCCCCCGATTCCGCGCAAGCACAAGCCAAGTGGCCAGACAAGCAAGTCCGCATGGTAGTGCCCGCACCTCCTGGCAGCGCACCAGACGGACAGATTCGCTTAATCAGCCAAAAACTTTCGGAAATGTGGGGACAGCCCGTTGTTGTTGAAAACGTCGTGGGTGCAGGTGGCATTATCGGTGCCGACAAAGTGGCAAAAGCTGCACCTGATGGCTATACATTTTTGTACAACACGATTGGACCGATCGCCGTTGCGGAAAGCTTGATGGGTCCTGGTAAGCTGCCTTACAGTCCATCTAAGGACTTGGTCGCCGTCAGCTTAGCCACCAAAACACCCAACTGGATTACCGTACACCCCTCAGTACCCGCCAACAACATTCAAGAGTTGATTGCCTTGGCGAAAAAAAATCCGGGCAAGTTGCGTTATGGCACTGCTGGACCAGGTACGACCCAACACCTGACTGGCGAATTACTCAACTTGGTTGAGGGAATTCAGCTTGTCGGAATTCCTTACAAATCTAGCGCACAAATGACGACAGACGGCTTGGGTGGTCAGATCGAAATTTTGATTCACAACACGCCTGTTTTGTTGCCACACATTCGTGCACAAAAACTGCGTCCTCTCGCCATCACAAGCGACAAGCGTTCACCCGCTGAGCCCCAGATTCCAACGATGATTGAAAGTGGTGTCAAAGATTTTGAGATCACCGCTTGGTTTGGTTTCATGGCACCTGCAGGCACACCCAAGCCCATTATCGACAAGTTGTCGAAAGACGTCGCCAAAGTCCTGGCCATGCCAGATGTCAACAAGCGTATCGTGGACTCTGCCACAGAAGTTGTTGGCAGCACACCTGAGCAGTATGCTGCTTTCATCAAATCTGAAACAGCGAAATGGAAAGACGTCATCATTCGTGCAAAGATGACCGCGAACTAAATGTAGCGTCCGTTCGTCAGGCTAATACCTGACTTTATTTGTTCAGTGCTGTCAGATTTTATTTTCTGGCAGCATTTTTTATGTCCACATAAACTCAAGCACCATATTGATGCGCTAGTGCTCCCGCTTTTAGCGCAACTTACGCATCAGTCATCCGATCGAATGCTGTCCTCACCCCACAATCCAGCACTCATGACATTCATAACCTGCTTGGCACGCATATTGCTTAGTTGAGGGTTCATCTCGACTTTCCATTTACGGGGGCACTATGAGTCATTCACGCACAATTACCGCTTTGGGCTTGACCGCAGCGATCATGACGACAAGCGTCATGACAAACGCATTGGCTCAAACAAGCGCAACACCCACTGCCGAGCCAGTATCGGTCGTGACGTCAGGTCCCTTTACCGCCAACCTAACCCTGACCAACGACTATCGTTACCGCGGCATTTCACAGTCGAATTTCCGTCCCGCGATTCAGGGCGGCTTTGACTATGCCCACTCTAGTGGCCTTTATATTGGCAACTGGAACTCTTCGATTAGCTGGATTTCCGACTCCGCATCGTTGGCAGGTAACAATGCCTCAGCGCCCATAGAAATGGATTTCTATGGTGGTTTCAAGTATGAATGGTCAAAGGGCTTTACAGCAGATGTGGGTATCTTGCAGTACTACTATCCCACGACTAATTTGTCTGCCTTCGCAGCAAACCCTAATACGACTGAAATTTATGCCGCGCAGAACTTTACGTTCGATGCTGTGACTGGTTATTTGAAATTTTCATGGGCGGCCTCGACACTCTTTGGCACAGCCAATAGCGCGGGCTCAAACTACACAGACTTGACCGTCAACTACGATACTGGTGTATGGGGCTTAGCATTGAACGCTCATGTAGGCTATCAATATGTCGCGGGTCAGATTGCTGGGGGTGGCATGTCCAATAGCAGCCTGTTTTCGTACACAGACTGGAAACTGGGTGTTACCAAGGACTTTGGCAGCGGATTCTCAGGATCGATGGCATATGTTGGCACCAATGCAAAAGACGGTTCTTACATCAATCCACAACTACAAAACCTCGGCAAAGGCGGTTTCCTTATTTCACTCACCAAAACGTTTTAATTCTTTCATTGAGATGACTTAGATTTGGGCGCCGCGCATCCCCGCGCGGTGCACGGCTGCAGCCAATAATCCACTCTGCTTGACCTCTGTACAAAACGCAGTCACGATTGACAAGGCCTGTACACGACGTTTAGGGATACCGATCGCAATGCTCTCCCGACCCCAAGCCCCCTCAAGGATTCTAGCCCCCGGGATATTGTCTGCGAGTTCGGACAAAATGGCTTTATTGGTCGCAAAGGCATCAATCTCGCCAGACGACAACAAACGAATGACTTCCTCCAGGCTATGCGTTGACACCACGCTTGCCTGACTCAGCCGCGTAGGGAGTGTCGCTTCGGAGGTGCTGCCCGCCGATACGCCAACACGTATCCCTCGTGCATCAATATCTTCAATCTTTTGCACTGAACATTGCGGACCGACCAAATAGGTCTGATCGGTAAAGAGCAGCGGTTCAGCCAACGCGAGATATTCAGCACGCACAGGTGTAGCATTGACAAACACAAAGTCTAATTGCTCAACTTTTGCCTGCGCTAATATTTCCCCATTTGTGGCAAACATGACAGGTTCGAACGCCACACCCAGATACACTGCAAACGCACGGCCCAGCTCAAATCCTAGACCCCTGTTACTCTCAGGCGTCTCACCCACAATCAGTGAGCCAGGGCTTCCCGGATACAAGCCAACCCTCAAGCGACCTGTTGGGGCGAGAAGATGCGTCAATCGCTCAGTCATGCTGGATACTCCGGTCCGTTAATCATATTGAATATGTCATAAAGACTAGCAGTTAATTGCATATAATTTAATTGCTTTTTCAAACAGGAGATCAATAATGGGTAAGACAATTCAGCTTAAAGCTTCCGACGGACACGCGTTCGACGCCTACGTCGCAGAGCCAGCCGGCAAGCCACGCGGCCTCGTCGTGATTGCGCCGGAAATCTTCGGCATCAACAAACATATTCAGTCCGTTGCTGACGGCTATGCGGCGGACGGTTACCTCAGCATCGCACCCGCGTTGTTTGACCGTGTTCAACGCCAATACGACACAGGCTATTCGCAGCCTGAAATCATGGCAGGCGTTGAGGTCATGAAGAAAATGAGCTTTGACCATGCCATGCTAGACGTAGCCGCTGTGCTTGAGTTTGGCAAGTCTGCCGGTAAAGCTGCGATTGTTGGGTATTGCTGGGGAGGTGTCGTCGCTTGGCTCGCAGCCAGTCGCGTTGCTGGCTTTAGCTGTTCCGCACCTTATTACGGTGGCGGCATTCCAAACTTTTTGACAGAAAAGCCACTCTGCCCGGTGATGTTCCACTTCGGTGAAACAGACCAGTCCATTCCCATGGAAAAAGCTAAAGCTGTTGTCGCTGCGTATCAAAACGAGCAAGCATTTTTCTACCCCGCTGATCATGGCTTCAACTGTGACCATCGCGGCTCTTACAACGCAGACGCTGCCAAGCTCGCACGTTCGCGCACGCTCGAGATGATCAGAAAATACGTTGGCTAAAATATTTGACTGCAGATAGTACAGGGGCAGATTGCAATGGCATCTGCCCCTTTTTCATTTCACTTCATTTGAAATGCTGACGAAGTAAGGTCACTTATTCCCAGAAGCCAACCCGGGCAAATCCGAGACCTTGGCTACCGTCTCAAGTGACATCAGTGCATCAAACAAACTTAGCGCAGAAAACTCAATCTTTCCTACGCGCGCGCAGTCTTCAAACTTGGTCCACAAATGTTCGCGGCTCAAGGGTAAATCTGGTCCGCCACGCACCGCAACCACCTCTCGACTCTTAATCACCTCGCCGCTCTTCATTTTTACAGTGATCTGATCAAAAGGTGAGTAGCCTGGCAAGTCAGGATGCTCTGTCTCATCTGCCTCGACAGAAACTTTTTTCATCAAGTCTTGAATGTCCTGCCGCTGCACAAAGTCATCCACTAATTCAGTCAAGCCAGCACGTTGTGCAATCACACACGAGGCCATCGCAAATTCCATACTGAACTTCGCCTCAAGTCCTGTTTGCGGATTGTGATTACGCAAGACTTTCGTATTGCGAAAACTTGTTCGAGCACTGATGCTTTCGATATCTGCTGGCTTGAAAGACTGCTCTGCAACCAGATCCAACATGCCGTCAAGGGCGCGATGGGTACAGAAACACAATGGATATTTTTTGACTGATAACTTACTCACCGTCAATTTCCACTTCTTTCCAGCTTCTACCGGCGAGGTCACGTCAAAACGCGTTCCGGGCGATACGGCTGACAAGAATCCTTGTGGGTGTTCCAGCGCATCAAGCGAGGCAGTAAAGCCCGCTTTCGCAAGGTGCGCAGCCAACACGCCAGACTGAGCCGAACGTCCCGCATGAAAGGGCTTGGTCATCGTGCCAAAGTTCGCCATGATGCCGGCGCTTTGCGACGCGCCCAATGAAATCGCCATCGCACATTGTTCTGCATTGAGCTTGTTGAGCGAAGCACAGGCCGCCGCTGCAGCAATCGCACCCAAGATACCCGTCGGGTGCCAACCCTTCGTATGATAGTGTTCTGGATCGCGACGGGCGAGCTCCGCCCACACTTCATAGCCTACGGCATAGGCGACCATCATCTCCTTGCCTGTGGAGCCGAGCGCTTGCCCCTCCGCCAAAATAGCAGGCACTAAGACCGTACTTGGATGGCCCTTGATGGCCACATCATCAAAATCAAGTGCATGTGCGGCGACACCATTAATCCAGGCAGCATCGGTTGCACTGGCCGTTCTTGAGCCAAATACCAACGTCGCGGGTCCTGCTGGAGGGGCCAGTACTTGGGTCAGAATCTGCGTGGGCGGCTCATCGCGCCCCGCTAGCATGACCCCTACACAATCAGCAAAGCCAGTGTGAATCACATCAAGCGCTGCGGCTGGGATTTGATCAAACTGGAGGGTGGCAGCAAACGTCCCCAGATCACGGGTAAGGTGGGTCATTGTGCAGTCCTTTACGCGCCAGTAGCCAAAGACTCTTTGACCTTTTGACGCAAACGGTCAAGCGATCCCCCTTTCATGACAGAGCCAGGCAGCGGATGACCCACCACTTGCTCGGCCAACAAAGCAGACTCAATCAGCTTTTCCAAGTCAATCCCCGTCTCTATGCCCATTTCATTACACATGAACACTAAGTCTTCAGTACAAACGTTACCCGAAGCGCCCGAATGCGAAGCAAAAGGACAACCACCTAAACCTGCAACGGCCGCATCAAAAATGCCGACACCCATTTCCATACCCGCATACGCATTGGCAATACCCATGCCACGTGTATCGTGAAGATGCAAGGACAGCTGGAGGTCTGGGAACTTGTTTCGCACTGCACCCACGACCTTACGAATCGATCCAGGTGTTGCCCATGCCATCGTATCTGCTAATGACAAGACCTCGAGTTTGAAGTCATGCTCAGCCGACAGATCATAAAAAGTTTGAATCATGTCCAATATGCGAGATACTGGGATATCGCCTTCAAAATTACAACCAAATACCGCCATGATGCTGGCGCGGTTAATCGTCACGTTGTAGTGCTTGAACATGCCGATCATTGAACGAACAGCCTCTACGTTTTGTTCAAGGGTGCGCTTTTGATTGCGCAATAAAAACTTTTCAGAAGCTGTGAGTGAAAGTGAGCCGCGAATATCGAGTTTTTCAGTCGCAATCGCGCGCTCTAAACCCTTGTCGTTCAGCCACAAGGCGGTGTAACGCACTCCGGGTTTACGCTTAAAGCCGGCAACGATCTCAGGGGCGTCAGCCATTTGAGGCACGGCTTTCGGACTAACAAAAGAAGTGACTTGAATTTGCTCGAGACCTGTCTCAGACAAGCTATCGATCAACTCAATTTTGCGTGATGTTGCAATCGGGCCTTTCTCGATTTGCATGCCCTCACGAGGACCCTCTTCGAGAATGCGAACGCGCTTTGGTAAGTCTGACATGTCTGCTCCTGTGTTTTTTAACTACCGCGGTCTTATGTGCCCATGGGGCGCACGATTCAGCCAGAGTAAACCCAGCACGAATCTCATGTCAACGGCACGTCCTCTATGCGGAAACGCAGTGTGTTGACAAGGCTATCGCCACCACCTAGGATAGTGACGATAACAAAGTACGACTGAATCCATTTAAGGCCTCAGCGATACACAATGACGGGAGACACACATGCCACGCTGCACCAAGGGGTCAGTTCGATGAATGCCGAAAGGGTCGGAGGCCTCTTTTGGCTTTTGTTTGGTTGCACTGCCGCATACGGCGGACTCGATTTAGGTTTAGGCACCATGGAGGAACCTGGTTCAGGGTTTCTGACTTTTGTCGCCGGCAGCTTCGTCGCACTCATGGCGATCCTGATCGTCATTCAATCTTTTAGTGGAGATCCTGCTGCGCAAGCACGCGTGAGCGATCTGTGGAAAGGCGTCATGTGGTGGCGGGCACTCGCCATTAGCGGCCTCATTCTTCTCTTTATTTTTTCCTTTGAAACGATTGGTTTTTTTGTATGTAGTTTTTTACTGCTCGTGATCATCATGCGCTGGCTTGAGGGTCTTGAGTGGAAAATGTGTTTGCTCGTACCCACCATTGCAACCGTCACCACCTATCTGGTGTTTAAAAAAATGATGAATATCTCGCTCCCCGCGGGAATTTTCGGATTCTGAGGGAAGCATCGGACACATGGATATCGCTGACAATCTTCTTATTGGTCTCTCGGTTGCATTTCAACCGCATAATTTATTTTTCTGTTTTCTTGGCGTACTGATTGGTACGCTCATTGGAGTGCTGCCAGGCTTGGGCCCCGTGGGTGCGATGTCCATTCTATTGCCCATTACGTTCGGCATTTCGCCTGTGACTGCCATCATCATGCTGTCGGGTATTTATTATGGTGCGCAATACGGGGGATCCACGACCTCCATCCTTGTCGGCATTCCGGGAGAGGCCGCTTCAGTTGTCACGATGCTGGATGGACACCAAATGGCCTTGAAAGGGCGAGCCGGACCTGCGCTGGGGATCGCCGCCTTCGGATCTTTTATCGCTGGCACGATTGGCATTATCGGCTTGATGTTGTTGGCCCCACCCTTGGCCAAGGTCGCGCTCAAGTTTGGTCCACCTGAGTACTTTGCACTCATGATTATGGGCTTAGTCATTTTGACTTATCTTGCACAAAAATCAATGGTGAAATCCTTGATGATGGCCGGCGTTGGTTTGCTGGCAGGCATGGTCGGCATGGATACGATGACAGGAATGCCGCGCTTTATTTTTGATGTGCCAGATCTATTAGACGGCATTGGCATTGCACCTCTGGCGATGGGCTTATTTGGTGTGTCAGAAATCTTGTTAAACGTCGAACGAAAAATCAAACAAGGTGTGGTGGTCAGCCAGGTCAAAAACTTACTGCCTAGTCGACAAGACTGGAAAGACTCTGCCATGCCGATCGCGCGAGGTTCAATCGCCGGCTTTTTCCTTGGCATTTTGCCGGGTGGCGGTGCAGTGCTTGCGTCGTTCATTTCTTATGGTGTCGAAAAACGCGTTTCTAAAACACCTGAGCAATTTGGGCATGGTGCGATTGCAGGTGTCGCAGGACCCGAAGCGGCGAATAACGCTGCGGCACAGGCTGCGTTTATTCCACTGTTGACATTGGGGGTTCCCGCCAACGCTGTGATGGGCATTTTGCTAGGCGCACTAATGATTCATGGCATCTCACCTGGACCCATGATGATTGAAAAAAATCCCGAGTTATTTTGGGGAACGGTTACCAGCATGTACGTCGGCAACATCATGCTCCTGGTCCTGAATCTTCCTTTAATTGGCTTGTGGGTCAAATTACTGCGTGTACGCTATGCCGTCCTGTTCCCACTCATTCTCTTTATTGCCTTGATTGGTGCCTACGTCATCAATGGCAGCGAAATGGATCTGTATTTGATGTTGTTTTTTGGTGTGATTGGTTATTTGATGCGAAAGTTTGACTATGAGCCCGCCCCTCTTATTCTGGCCTTCGTATTGACGAATATTCTCGAGGACTCTTTACGTCAGTCTTTGATTATTTCCGGTGGCAGCATGAGCATCTTTATCACGCGCCCCATCGCAGCAGGTTTTCTTTTTGTTTCACTTGCATTACTGATCACAGCAGTTATTCCCAGCATCCGCAAAAAAAGAAGTGCTTTAGTCGCAACGGCTGATGACAATGCCTAAGCGCTTTTATCCCTCAAAGGAAACAGTCATGAAACTAACAAGAAAATTTCGCTTTGCAACAATCGCCGCAACGTTTTCAACGGGCTTACTCGTTCACAGCACGGTCTTTGCAAAATACCCTGATAAACCTATCACTCTTTATGTTGCCTTTGCCGCAGGCGCAACAACAGACTTGACTGCAAGAGCTCTAGCACAAGGTGCTGAAAAAATTCTAGGCGTGCCAATCGCAGTTGAAAACAAAGCAGGTGGGGGTGCAACAGTTGCTAACGGCTTGCTCGCGAGCAAAAAACCTGACGGCTATACGCTACTTGTTACGTCAACAGGATCGATTACCGTTCGCCCACTGCTTATGAAGCTTGCCTATAAGCCTCAGGACTTTCAAGTTCTTATGCAATATTCTTTTTATATTGGTGGACTAGTCGTACCTGCAGATTCACCTTGGAAAACAGTAGATGATTTTGTTGCACATGCCAAGAAAAATCCTGGCATGACTTATGCTTCAAGTGGGCCCAATACGCAACAACAAATTGGTGTTGAGTCTTTTGCTCGATGCAAAGGTCTCACCTTTAAACACGTTCCGACAAAAGGCGGTTCGGCAGCCAATACTGCGTTAATGGGTAAACACGTTGATTTCATCGCAGGCTCTGGCTCGCATATTCCATTGGTTCAACAAGGCGCTTTTAGAGAGCTTGTCACCTTTCACATTGACGCACGTGACCCAAAACGGTCAGATATTCCTGTGATGAAGGATATCGGTTGCCCTCCGACAAATCCCCCTAACGGTATGATTGTGGTCGCCCCTGCCGGACTGCCCAATGATGTAGCAGAAAAGCTCACAGCTGCCTTTAAGACAGTGTCCGCAACACCAGAATTTAAAAAGCTGCTTGAAAAATATAATCTCGACTATGCCTACGAAGATGGTAAATCTGTTCAATCTAAATTTCCCGCCGAGATCGAATGGTATAAAAAGTACTTTCAAGACGCAGGCGTCATGAAATAACTCTCTCACTATGGATAAGCAAATGAATCAAAAAAATTCCCAGTCGTTTGTCTGGGATGCCGAAGCAGACCTGGTTGTCGTTGGATTTGGCGGCGCAGGTGCAGCGACCTCCATCACCGCTTGCGAGGCGGGTGCTTCGGTCATCATGTTGGATAAAGCGCCCGAGGGACAAGAAGGCGGCAATACACGCGTCGCAGCGCAAGGCTACCTGAACACCTCCACACCCGAAGGCGCCGCCACGTACCTCAAGGCGCTTTGCGGGCCCTATACCGTACCGGATGACATGGTCGAAGTCTGGGCAAAAGAAATGTGCCTGAATAACGAGTGGCTCACCTCGATTGGTGGAGATCCTCAAGAGCACCAGCATGGCACGCATGGCACAGGGATTGAATTTCCAGAACTTCCCGGCTCCGATTGTGTCCACAAGTTTCACCACGGTGACATTCTTGGTTACTCAAAAACCTGGGAAATGCTGGCTGAGGCTGTTAAATCACGCCCGATTGATATCCGCTACGAATGTCCGGGACAAAAGCTGATTCAAGATCCGCTTACGCAGGAAGTGCTCGGCGTTCAGGCAATCCATCAGGGTAAGACCCTTAACTTCAAAGCTAAAAAAGGAGTCGTGCTCACCTGTGGCGGATTTGAAAATAATCAAGAAATGATTCGCAACTATCTGACCGGCATTCCTTATTGCTACACCTCCGGCAGCCCGTTCAACGAAGGCGATGGCGTGCGAATGGCCATGGAGCTTGGCGCTGACCTCTGGCATATGAATAACTTTGCCGGCCCTTCTATGGCGCTTAAAACGCCCGAATACCCAACAACGTTTTCAATGATCGCCCTCCATTTTTCTCACGAACCCAAAGGCGGTATGGTGGTCGTGGGTCCAGATGGCAAGCGTTTTACAGATGAAAAGTACAAAACACGTCATGGCAAGGTCGAACAAAATGGCAAGTGGTATGCCATGCGTACCCCCTGTCCGATGTACATGATCTTTGATCAGGCGATGTTTGATGATGGTCCCCTCTATGATGGCAAGCCTACCCATGGCTGGACGCAGATCATGAGTGGCTATAGCTGGAGTCCGGATAATAAGGCCGAGTTGTCGAAGGGCTGGATCAAGACGGCACCGACACTCGCAGCGCTCACCAAAAATCTGAATTTGCCAGAGGGTAGCCTTGAGGGCACCGTCAAGCGCTGGAACGCGCAATGCGCCACGGGCAAAGACGCGGACTTCGATCGCGAAAAAATGATCCAGCCTTTTGGTGCAGGTCCTTTCTATGCGGTTGAACTCTCACCTTCGATGCTTAACACACAGGGCGGTCCACGCCGCAATGCCCGCGCCCAGATTGTGCGACCCGATGGCACGCCGATTCCACGGCTCTATAGCGCGGGCGAATTGGGCTCGATCTTTAGCTATTTATATCAAGGCACTGGCAATATCGGCGAATGCTTTGCCTTTGGCCGTATTGCTGCACGCAATGCTGTCGCAGACAAAGCCTGGTCTTAAACGAGATCCCGACGATGACGCTACATAATACAAAAACATACGCCTAAACGCTCAATAAAAATAGTCGAGACACAAAAGGGGGGACAACAGATGAAGCTCAACAATAGAATCTGTACTGCGCTGCTGGCAGGCATGCTTTTCGTCATGAATGGTTTACTCATACCAGCGTTCGGACAGGCTCAAGACTTTCCCAACAAGCCCATCAAAGTTGTTGTCCCTTTTGTTCCCGGTGGCGGTTCTGATAGCGTTGCGCGTGTCATTGCGAAAGGCATGACCGAACAACTCGGCCAACCTGTTGTTGTTGAAAATAGAGGCGGTGCCAACACCATTATTGGTACAGAGTATGTTGCAAAGTCTGCTCCAGATGGTTACACCCTTCTAGTCTGTACAACAGCGTTTGCAACCAACCCCAGTATGTACAAGCTTCCTTTTGATACGGTACGGGATTTTGATCCTGTCACGATGTACATGGGTGCCGCATTGGTGTTGGTCGTCAATCCAAACCTCCCAGTAACCAATATTCGCGAACTCATTGCACTCGCTAAAGCACAGCCTGGCAAATTGACCTATGCCTCGTATGGTGCAGGAGGACCGGGCCATCTTGCAGGTGAGTTATTCAAGCAACTCGCCGGTGTCGATCTACTGCATATCCCCTACAAAGGTAGCTCGCCGTCCATCGCTGACGTCATGTCAGGAACGGCCTCGATGTCCTTTGCTGTTTTACAACCCGCGTTACCCTTAATCAATTCTGGCAAGTTGAGGGCGATTGGTGTGGTCATGTCCGAGCGTGCATCACAGCTTCCTGATGTCCCAACCATCGGAGAAACGCTTCCTGGCTTTTTAATAACGGGCTTTAATGGTTTTTGTGCGCCAACGGGGACACCGCCTGCCGTGCTGGCCAAGCTCAATCGTGCAATTGTGAACGTTGTCACGACGCCTGACATTCGCAATCAATTAATCAAGGCGGGTAACCCAATGCTGACAAAGCCGTTAGCACCCAATGAATTTAAAGAATTTGTCAAAGTTGATATTGAACGTTGGCGCAAGATTGTGACGGACGGCAAAGTCACGCTCAACTAATTTCTACCGTTCACAAGCAACGATTTCTGCTCATACGATTTTTCCACTATTTTTAGCATTCATACAAAGAGGTTCAGCATGTCTGCTCTTTCCGACTCACTTAAAAAGTACATCGGGTTGAAATCCGAAACTGAGATCGCTTGCGATACAGTCGAATCTGGTGCCGTTCGACGCTATGCCCAAGCCATCATGTACGAAGACCCTATCTTTGGCGCACCCTCTGAAAACAATACACGCTATGGTGGCCCTGTCGCGCCACCTTTATTCCCGACGCATATGTTTCGTCGTGCTTTTGGTCAACCCGATCCTATTCAAGACAATGCCAAGAATCCTGATTTTGATGGCATTGTTGCCGCGACGAGTTCGCAAGGGTTGCCTGCCATCGAACCTTTGGCAGGCTATGCCTTATTAAATGGTGGGTCGGAAATCGAATTCTTTCGTTACGCCCGTCACGGAGAGACCATCAAGTTGACCTCTCGTTACGCAGACATTACTGAGAAAGAGACAAGCAAAGGTCCCATCGTATTAGTGGTGACTGAGTCTGAATATCGCAATAGTGAAGGTGACTTACTCATCCGTACACGTCGCACACAGATCCGGAGAAAATGACATGGCACTTGGCAAAACACCTTACTTTGAGGATGTCGTCATTGGCGCGGACATTCCTGGACTTGAAAAAGGGCCGTTGACGACCGCGCATCTGATGCGTTGGTCCGCTGCAATGGAAAATTGGCACAAGATTCACTATGACAAACCCTTCGCAATGGAGCACGACAAATTACCCGGCCTCTTGATCAATGGCTCGCTCAAGCAGCAATTTGTGATGCAAATGCTGGCAGATTGGGCGGGGCCACAAGGCTGGGCTTGGAAAGCGGGCTTTCAGTTTCGGGCAATGAACCTCGTTGAGGAAACAGTGCGCGTTTGGGGTCGTGTGACAGGTAAACGCGAAGGGACAGCTTTTGGTCTGATCGATATTGAACTGGGGATTGTTAACAACGAAGGAAAAGAATCGACGCCAGGCACCGCGACTGTTGCCCTGCCTTACAAAAATGGCGCAGCACTTCCATACCCGTTTGTGCCCCCAAAACTCTAGTGTCCTCCATCAACACACCCTAACCAAGAGGCCGCGCGAATGGAAAAGACCTATCCAGACGGCGCCTTATCCGGGCTACGTGTTCTTGATCTGAGTCACGGCATTGCCGGGCCTTTTGCTGCACGGCTATTAGGCGACTATGGTGCTGACGTCATCAAGGTCGAGCGTCCTGTCTCGGGAGATTTTGCACGCACACTTGCACCACTCAAGACTGACGCACCCTTCCCTGAGCAAAGCCTGTTGTTTCAGTATCTCAACTGGAACAAGCGCAGTATCGCGCTCGATTTAAAACTGGCTGAAAATCGAGCTGTGATCGAACGTCTTGTGAAACAAAGCGATATCGTCATTGAAAGCTTTCGACCCGGGCGCCTCCAAGATTGGGGATTAGGCGTAGACCAGTTTCTGGATTGGAAACCTAATCTTGTTGTGACCTCTATTACCAATTATGGACAAACGGGCCCCTACGCACAGTATGCCGCGAGCGATCTCACACTCCAAGCCATGAGTGGCATCATGCAAATTAGTGGCCAAGTCGATCGGGCACCCCTCAAACACGGCCTGTCTCAATCTTTTTACTGTGCCGGCCTAACAGCAGCCTATGCGTCCATCATGGCGTATACCGCAGCACAAGCGGATCAGTTTGGCGAACATGTCGACGTATCCATTCATGAGTGTCTCGCCTCAGAACTGGTACTCAACGAATCGTATTATGCATTCCTGGGTGCTGTTCAAGGTCGACGTGCGACAGTACAGGATCCCTTCGCGGGCGAACCCATTGCCACCCGCAAGGGGTATCTTGCCTTTCAAACGGGCGGCGGTGCACCCTTTGAAACACTTGCAGAACTCTTTGATCGACCTGAGTTTCTAGAAAAGAGATTTTCAAGCCCACCGGAGCGTGAAAAACGTGTCCCCGAAGTCAAGGCACTGCTCGAAGAGTGTGTAGCAAATCGTGATGCCAAAGAAATATTTCTAGCTGGCGCAAAAAAACGCTTACTCCTCGGTGTTGTTCAGAGCGCTGAGGAATTATTGGCATGCGAACATCTTCAAGAGCGTCGCGCCTTTGTTGAACTCGAACACCCATCCACAGAAACATCTATACGTTTTCCTGCCGAATTAGCCAAACTCTCTGTCACACCTTCTTCAGTCCGCCGTCGCTCGCCAACACTTGATGAGCATCGTCATGAAATACTCGCGCAACTCAAGGGGACCGTATGACACAAATCACCCTGCCACTGACCGGCGTTCGCGTTCTGGATCTTTCCTATGTGTTTGCCGTCCCGTATATGGCAGGCCTGTTGAGTGACCTGGGTGCAGAGGTGATCAAGATCGAAGCACCCCATAAGCTCGATCAAACACGGGGTCGTGCCTTTGGTCCATATTTGGACAACGATCCTGCCCAGGATCCCTGGAATCGCTCTGGTATCTTTTATGTCGTGAATCGTGGCAAACGTTCGCTTGCCATGGACCTAAGCCAACCCGAAGGACAGGAAATTTTTCGAGATCTCGTCGCTAAGAGTGATATCGTGCTCGAAAACTATACGCCACGTGTGATGCGCAAGTGGGGGTTAAATTATGATGAACTTAAAAAAATCAAACCCTCGCTCATTATGCTGTCCAACACAGGCTACGGCTCAACGGGACCGTGGTCCTCGTTTCCAAGTCAAGGCACGACCTTAGAAGCCACAATGGGGATTACCTTTTACACAGGCTATCGCGATGATAAGCCTTGGAAAGTCGGTCAGTCATATCCCGATTTCATTGCGTGCTGGGCGGGACTCAATGGTTTATGGGCCGCGATTGCGCATATGAGAAAAACAGGCGAGGGTCAGTGGATTGATGTCGGCATGTACCAACTTGGCGCCGCACTCATGCCCGAGCCCTTGCTTCAAAAACAACTAGATGGTACAGAGCCTATCAGGATGGGAAACGAGCACGCCGAACACGTCCCGAGCAACTTATACCAAGTTGCAGGGGAGGATCAATGGCTCGCCCTGACTGTTCAAACAGATCAACAATGGAAAGTGTTGGCAACGTTGATGCAACAGTCGGAACTTGCCTTGGATGTGCGATATCTGAGTGCCGAAGGGCGTCGCGCCAACAGAGAGTCCGTCAACGCCATCGTTCAAACATGGTGTCGGACGCAAGACGCCCAAGCGCTTTTAGATCAGCTTCAGACACACGGCATTGC
Source organism: Burkholderiaceae bacterium (assembly GCA_023653055.1). Lineage (GTDB taxonomy): Bacteria > Pseudomonadota > Gammaproteobacteria > Burkholderiales > Burkholderiaceae_B > Zwartia. Next base: position 29,114 of record JAMNXR010000004.1, read on the forward strand.
GGCTGGACGCGTATTAAACAGCCGCGACCTATTACGCGACCCTCATCTCAAGCACCGTCAGTTTTACGAAACAGTCCAACACCCCAAACCCATTGGCCCGCGGCCTATCATTGGCCGGCCCTATAAGTTGCGCTTTCGTGATGCACATATTAAAAAACCAGGTCCCCGCTTTGGCGAGGATAACGACAATATCCTGCGCGACATTCTCGGGAAAACCCCTGCTCAAATTGCAGCGCTTAAAGCATCTAATGTGCTGAGTGACACGCCAACCAATCCCGGCATATCCGGAACGATGGATACCGCCTCAATGTTAGCGTTAAAAACATTAATCGCTGTCGATCAAGACTACCGCACAGGGTAAGGAGCGAACGCTTTGCAAACAATCAGTCGAAGTACTGGGTATATGGGTGCAGGCATTGTCGGTATTCTGTTGTCGGCAGGTTATCTGCACATGACACTCGATCTTCCAATGGGAGAAATAGATCAGCCAGGTGCGGGTGTCTTTCCTCTTTTGGTCGCCGGCGTGTTTTTCGTTGCGAGCATTTCATCCTTGTGGGAGGGATGGCATCATCGCGCCCACAGTCCAAAACTTGATCTACCAGAGGGCTCAGATCGGGTTCGGTTACTCAAACTGATCGCACTGCTCTTGGTGTATTTTCTTTTGATTCCTTGGGCAGGCTTTTCGCTCAGCAGCATCTTATTTTGCGCGGCACTGATTCGCTTACTTTCAGAACTCACTTGGTGGCGCAGCGCACTCTATGCCTTTTTGATGACTGCCGCGATTCATATTATTTTTATTTCGATCCTCAAGGTTCCCATGCCGTCCGGCGAACTCATCGCACTTTTTAGGAGCTGAAATGGAAGCGATTGATGGCTTGCTGTATGGGCTAGGTGTAGCATTGACGTGGAACAACTTGCTCGCAGCACTTGTGGGCGCGCTAGCCGGAACGTTGATCGGGGTTCTGCCTGGCTTAGGTCCCACAGCGGGGATCGCGATGATATTGCCACTCAGTTACGCACTCGATCCAACCAGTGGTCTGATCATGATGGCAGGTATGTATTATGGTGCGATGTATGGCGGCTCTACAACCGCTGTTCTTATTAATATGCCTGGTGAGTCGGCCTCAGTCATTACCTGTATCGATGGCTACAAACTCACAAAGAAGGGACGCGCCGGTGCGGTCCTCACAATCGTTGCAATCGGCTCTTTCGTTGGTGGTGGCCTCTCTGTACTCGGTGTCATGTTGTTTGCACCCGCACTCGCAAATCTAGGCTTACTCTTTGGTCCTGCAGAATTTTTTGCTTTAACCGCTGGCGGCCTGTTGCTGTTTTCACGCATTTCTGGCGGCACCTTAGCGGCAGGTATTTTTCCAATGGCGATTGGACTCATGCTCAGTACAGTGGGTCAAGAAATGGTAACGGGTGCAGATCGCTTTACCTTCGGTGTACAGGATCTCACCCTCGGGGTTGAACTTGTCGCACTGGTCGTCGGACTCTACGGACTGACAGAAATTATGTCCGTCGTTGAGTCTTTGCAAAAACAAGGCAAGCCCATCTCCGTCAAACTCAAAGAAATGTTTCCTTCGCGTGACGAGTGGCGCCGCTCTTGGGCACCCTACGGCAGAGGCACTGCGATTGGTTTCGTGCTGGGTTTGCTCCCTGGCCCCTCGGCGACGATGGCAAGCTTTGCCTCCTATCGTTTAGAAAAGGGGGTGTCCAAACATAAGGAGCAGCTCGGACAAGGCGCGATTGAAGGTGTCGCCGGACCTGAAACCGCCAATAATGCTGCAGCGACTTCGTCCATGGTGCCACTGCTCGCGCTGGGCATTCCCTTTGGTTCCGTCACGGCATTGATGTTGGCTGCGATGATGGTGCATGGCGTGCAGCCTGGTCCGATGATGATGACCTCACATCCCGACGTATTCTGGGGGGTGATTGCATCCATGCTGATTGGCAATGCAATGTTAGTGATCTTGAATATTCCGCTGATTGGCGTCTGGGTCAGTCTTTTGCGCGTACCCAATCATGTCTTCCTACCCCTCATCCTGATGGTGGCCACTGTAGGTTGCTACAGCGTGCGCAACAGCATGGTCGATGTGTATATGTTGTGGGTGATCGCCCTGATCGGCTATGCGCTACGCAAACTTGAATTCCAACTTGCGCCCATGGTGGTGGGTGTCGTATTGGGACCCCTCATTGAAAAACATTTACGCGAAGGCTTATTTATGAGTTTGGGCGACGTATCTGTTTTTTATACCAGCCCGATCGCCATTGGGATCTGGTCAGTTGTGATCATTGTCCTTTTACTCGAGCCGCTACGTGCCCTATTTTCAAAAGTGTTCGGTATTAAAGTGAAAAAACTTATCCCGGAGAGCTCGGAGTAGCCTCTACCTTGACCCAACCAGGATCGAGACCAATCGCGCCCTGTTCGGACAGGGTCTTGATCTGCTCCTGTGCATAGCCCATTTCCGTCAGGATCTCTGCCGTATGCTGACCAAGCCTCGGTGGTGGTAAACGTATCGATCCGGGTGACTCACCCATCTTGATTGGCAAGCCCGCCATCGACATCATGCCGAGCCCTTCGAGTTCGATCTCTTGAATCATATCCCGTGCTTGCACTTGCGGTTGCGTGACAACCTTATCGATTGTATTGACCGGTGAACAGGGCACATCATTTTCTTTTAAGCGGCTTTCCCAAAATGACAAAGGCTGTTTAATAATCTCATCACCAATCATTTGGATCAGCAAAGGGCGATTTAAGGCACGCATCTGAGGATCGCTAAAGCGTGTGTCTTCCAACCAGCCTGGCTGCTCAAGCGCCGCACACAACCCCTTCCACATCCGTTGATTAAACGCAGAAATCACAATCCATTGATCGCTTGCCTGATAGGCACGATACGTCGGGCTCGTTAAGGCGCCACTGCCGCTTGGGCCAGGCACTTCGCCACTCGAAAAGTAGCGGGTAAAGAACTGAGCCAGCATCGCCATATGGCCCTCGAGCAACGAGGTATCGACACGCTGTCCCCGACCTGTTCGATGTCGCGTTTCAAGCGCCATCATCACACCAATTGCACCGAACATACCACCACCAACATCCGCAACGGACATACCCATTTTTGCAGGGCTACCCTCGGGATCACCAGTAATACTCATCGAGCCGGCATACGCCTGCATGAACAAATCGTTTGCCGGTTCCTTGCTGAGCGGACCCGACGCACCAAAACCACTAATGGCGCAATAGATAAGTCGTGGATTCACACGCGATAAACTTTCGTAGTCGAGCCCCAAACGCTCTAAGGCACCTACACGATAGTTGTGCACGAATACGTCTGCCTCTTCAATCAATGCACGCGCGATCTTCACACCCTCCTCGGTTTTCAGATCAAGCGCCATACCTCTTTTGTTACGGTTCGCAGAGGCATAGTAATAGCCCATCGCACCATGAAAATATGGAGACCATGCACGGCTATCATCGCCTACACCGGTTCGCTCAATCTTGATGACATCTGCGCCATAATCGCCTAGCAACATGCCGCAAAAGGGACCGGCCATTGCCACGCTGATCTCTACAACCTTTATGCCTGCAAGCGGTGCTGTCATTGTTGTCTCATCCGATTGATATCGTTTATATCGTTTTTTATAGTTCGTTTTTATAACGCACCATCATCTCTTCGTGTGTTTCAAACACACCTTGAAGCGATGCTTGTTCGTTAATCATATCTACCATCGTCGGCAACTGATTTCGATCAATCTGGCTAGAACCATCCCATAATTTTGATCGCATAAAGGCTTTTGCGCAGTGCAAATAGGCTTGCTGAACCGTCACGCGAATCACAAGTTTTGGCGCACGTATTTCTGTCGTGCATTGCGCAATATCGCTAGGATCGATACTGAGTGACGCCTTACCATTGACGCGCAAGGTCTCATCTACGCCATGAATGAGAAATAGCAAACCGGCACGTCCAGTATGGATAATGTTTTCCAAAGTATCAAGGCGATTGTTGCCGGGCGAATCTGGGATCAACAGTGTGTCATCACCTAACACCTTTATAAATCCGGGTGCACCGCCGCGTGGAGAAGCATCCAGCACTTCATCCACGCCTAAGCTCGACACAACGATAAAGGGCGACAAGCCGATGAAACGCTTGCAGTGCTTGTCTAACGCAGCCAGCTGCTTTTTGACTGCCCGCTCTTTTGGTGCCGCGTATAGCACCCTCAGTTGTTCCAGTGTGTCGATCTGCATGCTGCTAGCCCAACTTCACGACAATTTTTCCAAAATGTTTATTGGTCCGCATCCGTTCAAATGCTTGAGCAATATCTGCAAAAGCAAAGGTGCTGTCAATTGGCAAAGACAATTTACCCGACTCAAGATACGCACCCAAATCACCCAAGGCCAAAGAAGTAATGCTGCGTACTTCCTCAACGCTTCTGGTGCGGAATGTCACACCGGTGTACTTAATGCGCTTGAGTGCATGTAAATCAAAATCGAACTCTGCAAAACGTCCGGCCATTCGACCGACGTTGACGATGCGACCTAAAACTGCACAGGCCTCAAGGTTCTGATTGCCAAATGGACCTGAGAGCTGATCAATAATCAGATCCACACCCTTACCGCCATTTGCTTCGATCGCGTGCTGTGGCCATTGTGGATCACTGTTATCAATGGCGAAATCTGCACCAAAATTTTTGAGTTGTGCGCGTCGCTCTGGCGTAGTCGATGTACCGATGACAGTCTTTGCACCCATCAGCTTGGCAATCTGCATCGCCATCAGTCCCACACCGGATGATGCGCCTTGCACCAATACTGTGTCACCCTTGCGCAACTCTCCTGCGGTCACCACTGCGTTGTGCATCGTTTGAATCGCGATTGGCAAGGTCACGGCTTGCTCATAGGACATGGAGTCATTTGGAATATCCATGACACGCCCCCAGTCGGCCACCGCATACTCTGCGTACCCAGCCGTACCAGAACACATCACACGATCGCCTGGTTTAAAACCACGCACGCGCGCACCCACCTCTTCGACTTCGCCTGCCCACTCCATACCAGGTATCGTGCCTGCGCCACCGACCTTTCCGTGTGCGCCGCCTGCAAGCACACCCAGATCTGCGCGATTGAGGCCGCAAGCATGCACTTTTACAAGCACTTGCTCGGGACCTGCTGTTGGCTTGGCAACCTCTGCGATTTCAAAACCATTGGCTGTGACAACGACTGCTTTCATAATATGACTTCCTTGTTATTAAGATGTAGGGACACATCAATCTTTATTGCAATTCACTCAATCGCACTTGGCGCTCATGCCACCATCCACGATCAGCTCTGTCCCGGTGATAAAGCGCGCTTCGTCAGAGGCCAGAAACAACACCGCATTAGCTGTATCGCGCCCGTCACCCATAAATGGCATTGGGATACGTGCCTGACGAATTTTGAGCAGGCGCTCTGAGTCGCCTGCGCTCTGCGCTCCGGCGAGGGTCGCCTCCACCAACGGCGTGTGTAATTGACCAGGCAAGACCGTGTTGATCCTGATACCTTTTTTTGCGTATTCGACACCCACCACACGTCCAAACTGAATGACACCTGCTTTAGCTGCCGCATACCCGACCTGTGGCGCACCTGTAAATCGAATACCTGAAGTCGATGAAATATTGACGATCGCACCGGCTCCTTTTTCTTCCATCACCGGCATGACATACTTACACATCAAAAAAACTGTTTTTAAATTAATGTCGATTTGACGATCCCAGTTTTCTTCGGAAAGCTCGATCGGTCCGCCTCGCGACGGTCCACCAACGTTGTTGACCAACACATCAACCGTACCGTAACGCTTTAAGCAAGCCGCGACCAATTTCTGGATCGCTGCACTATCCGTGACATCGCAAGCATAAGGTGTGACGTCACCACCCGACTGTTTAATCAGCGCAAGCGTCTCATCCATGGCCGCAAGATGCTGATCGACTGCAAAGACTTGAGCACCTTCTTGCGCAAAACGTACGGCAATGGCGCGCCCATTACCCCAACCTGGACCTACGCATCCTGCTCCTGTAACGATTGCAACCTTGCCGGCCAGTCGACCTGTCTGATTTGTCATCTCTTTTCCTAGTGGTTAACGTGTCGCTGAGATGATGCCACCGTCAACAACGATGGTCTGACCCGTGATGTAACGCGCCTCGTCACTCGCTAAAAATACCACCGCATGTGCAACGTCCCAGGATTCGCCCATATAGCCTGCTGGCACTTGCTTGTGGCGATGCGCCACAAAGCCTTCGAAATCACCTTTTGCGTACTTTTCTGCCAAGCGTTTTACGAGTGGTGTAAACATCAGACCTGGTGCAACGCTGTTGAGTCGTACACCACGGTCTGCATAGATCACACCGGTTGTTTTCATCAGTTGCTCAAGCGCCGCTTTACCTGCAGCATAGCCAACCTGTGGTTTGCCAATGTAACGATGCGCAGCGACTGAGGAAATGCTGATAATGGAACCCCCTCCCTGTGCAGCCATGGTTGGCAGTACATATTTGCACGCAAGGAAAGCGCCTTTGACGTTGACGTCCATTTGATCGTCCCACGTCTCCTCGCTCATAGACACTGGATCACCCGGCTCTGAGCGACCGACGTTATTGACCAAAATATCAATCCGTCCATATTGTGCAATGCACGCATCAACAAGTTTTTTGACATCCTCTGCCTTTGTGGCATCGGCCACGATGACATGCGCAGAGCCGCCCTCTTCGGTGATGATTCGCTTTGTCTCTTCGGCAGCCTCAAGACTGAGGTCTGAGCCAAAAACACTGGCACCCTGTCTAGCCAACGCTACAGCAATCGCTTTTCCATTACCCCAACCTTCGCCCAGTGTCCCGCAACCTGTCACGAGCGCGATCTTGCCATCTAGTCTAAACATAATGTCCCTTTTGTTTGTTTTGTCTGTCCGTTCATATTACCCGTGTGCCTTCATAGGAGCAAAAGGCTTTTTAATCCCTGGGCATCACTGGGCGCAAACAGCGTCCACCTAGTGAAATTAGACCCCCTAATGAAACAGGCCCGAACCTAATGGCTCGGGCCTGAAACTGTCTAGTGGACATCGCGTAATTAAAGAAGCATCACGTTAAATCATTCACCAGTGAAGCGAGTGTGTCGTCAGGCAATGTTTCCACATGCATTGGATATTCTTTATGGTCGCAACCGACCATCATCTGAGCGCCCGCTTTTAACGATTTCTTCATTTCTGGGGTCAGCTCAAAACGCATAAAGTGTACCGACGATGTTTTGTCCGCAGTCGTGCGGTCAAGATCCTCGTTCGCAATGGCATACACCCGTGGCTGACCTTCGACCTGGACAAACATCTTGTGCTCGACACCCAGCAACTTGGACAACGCCAAGCGGCGCTCGCTTTCGTTGGGATACTCCAGCATCATCGTTGCTTTGAAGTTCGAACCATCCGGCACAAGTGGGTTATAGGCACCCAATTCATCCTGAATCCCTTCGTCATCAAAAATCTTCTCGACACGCAACATTTCCTGCACTTGATAACGCATCAACAACTCGTTTTCAAAAAGCAGATTCAGATGCTCGCCCAGACGAACACTGCGCTTGCGACGCTCTTCGATCGCTTGCTTGCGCATTTCCGGGCGGGCCTTGTGATAGGCCTCAAGGGTCATCAAACTTTCACGCGTAATTTTGCTCATTTTCGTTTCCTTTACAGACCGTATGCTTTGGCGATCAAGGTGAGAGGGTGAGCCATCTCAGCTTTCGCCAAGCCGTTTTCTTCCATACCTTGCTCGATGTGATGGCCCGCGAGCTGGCAATCCGAGCTGATGTAATCAGGCGTGTTATTTGCCATGGCTTTGAATACCGGCTTGCCGATTTTCATTGCTGTGTCATGAAACTCTTTCTTGACGCCCCATGTTCCCGAGTGACCTGAACAACGCTCCACGACATTGACTTCGGTGCCAGGCACCAACTTCAGTGTCTCCGCCGTCTTTTTGCCGACGTTTTGAACACGAGAGTGGCAGGGGATGTGATAGCTCACATGACCCAACTCTTCTTTAAAGTCAGTATTGAGCAAGCCATCACGATTACGCGCGATGAAATACTCAAACGGATCCCACATTGCTTCCTTGACGAGCTGCACATCCTCCTCGTCGGGGAACATCAAAGGCAGCTCCTGTTTAAACATCAACGTACAGGAGGGGATGGGCGTAACAATCGCGTAGCCTTCGCGGGCGAGTTTCGCGAGCTTAGGAATATTTTTGTCTTTATTTGCTGCCACCGATTCCAGATCGCCGAGCTCAAGCTTTGGCATGCCGCAACAAGCTTCTTTGTCGACCAATTCATAAGGAATCTGGTTGTGTTCAAGGATCTTGATCAGGTCTTGACCAATACCTGGTTCGTTGTAATTGATGTAGCACGTTGCGTAAATCGCAACTTTGCCAGGAGTCTTTGCACCATCCTGAACTGGCCAAGCGGTCGACACTGTCGCCAACTGTGGGAAAGTCTTGGGTGCGTACTCGGGAATCCAGGCCTTTTTGTCCACGCCAAGTGTGGACTCCATTACTGAACGCATGGCGCCTGTACGATTGATTGCGTTGACAGCCTCCGTCACGATTGGAATGCCCGCGAACATGCCTAACTTATCGGTCGAAGCGAGCACCTTGTCGCGCAGCTTAACGTCACCATTCTTGAAATTCACGGCTTTCGCACGCAGCATCAAGTGAGGAAAATCCAGGTTCCATGGGTGTGGCGGGACATACGGGCACTTGGTGACGTAACAAACGTCACAGAGGAAGCACTCATCCACCACTTTGTTGTAGTCTTTTTTGTCGACACCGTGCACCTCACCGTCCTCGGTAGCATCGACCAGATCAAACAGCGTCGGGAACGAGCCACACAGGCTCAAGCACCGGCGACAGCCGTGACACATATCAAACACACGTTCCATCTCTGTGTGCAGTTTTTCCTCGTCATAGAAGTCTGGATTGGTCCAGTCCAGCGGATGACGGGTGGGTGCCTCGAGACTACCTTCGCGGTTTGACATAGCGGATCCTTAATTTTTTCACCCTGAAAGGGTGCAACTAAAATGATTGTGACCAGCATAGCCGGCCACAGATATTGCAATTCAAGCGGCTCACAACGCTCGTTGTGAGCCGCTTGAAATCTAGAAGCACTTAGTCAACCAGTGCGTCCAGAGCTTTCTGATAGCGATTGGCGTGTGAACGCTCAGCTTTTGCCAAGGTCTCAAACCAGTCAGCGATCTCGTCAAAGCCTTCGTCGCGAGCGATTTTGGCCATGCCGGGGTACATGTCTGTGTACTCGTGTGTCTCGCCGTGGACAGCAGCTGTCAAGTTTTGACGGCTGGAGCCGATTGGCAAGCCTGTTGCTGGATCACCAGATGCCTCGAGGAATTCGAGGTGACCGTGGGCGTGACCTGTCTCGCCTTCAGCTGTCGAGCGGAACAATGCTGCGACGTCGTTCTGGCCTTCGATGTCAGCCTTGTTTGCGAAGTACAAGTAGCGGCGGTTAGCCTGTGATTCGCCTGCGAATGCGTCCTTCAGGCACTGTTCGGTCTTTGAACCTTTGAGCTGGGCCATATAGCCTCCTGACAAATGAGAATAATGAGAAGAAGTGGAGTCTAGATCTGAATGTCGCTAAAAATACCGACTAAATCTGTACTCTGGAGCTAGTGTATGCGGAGGAAATCAATAAAGGAAATTAAATTTATCTACTTTTTAGATAGCTTTTACCTAATAAGCAGCAACAACAAGGGCTCTAAGGGTAAATACCCCCCTAGAGCCACCTATGGCGTGTTAATTGGCCTTGTCGGCCATCCAGCGCTCGGTTAAACGCACAAAATAGCTGGCCCCGACAGGAATAATGGCATCATTAAAGTCGTATGAGGTGTTATGCACCACGCAAGCGCCCTCACCATGCCCCTCAAGACGATGATGCCCCTCACCATTGCCAATAAAGGCGTAGCAGCCGGGCTTGGCCATCAGCATATGGGCAAAATCCTCGGCAGCCATCACACCAGGAAACTGGTCATTGACCATCTCGGGGCCCACGATTTCCCGCATGACCTGCGCGGCAAACTGCGCTTCTTTGGCATGGTTCACCACAGGAGGTGAGGCGCGTCTAAAGAAAATCTCGGCCTGACACTCATGTGCGAGTGCAATCTGTACCGCCAAGGTCCGCAAACGCTCCTCTAACCGATCAAGCGCCGAAACGGAAAAAGTACGAATCGTGCCACCCACTGCCGCCACATCCGGAATGACGTTGGGTGCAACGGATCCCTCAAGCTGCGTCACCGCCAACAATGCGCGCTCAGTACTTGGGATGACTTTCGCCACCAAACCCTGCAGTGCCTGAGCAAACTCAAGCGCCGGCGCAATGGGATCCGTTCCTGTATGAGGCAGCGACGCATGCGTGCCTTGCCCCTTCATCGTGACCTTAAAGGTGTTACTTGAGGCCATAAAGGGACCGTTATTCAGTGCAAAGCCACCCACGTTACCAATTGAGAAGTTATGCAAACCAAACACGGCTTCGCAAGGAAAGCGCTCAAACAAACCGTCCTCAATCATCTTCTTCGCGCCCGCCTTACCCATTTCCTCGGCTGGCTGAAACACAAAGTTCACCGTGCCGTTGAAATTACGCGTCTGCGACAAGTGCCAGGCAGCAGCGAGCAGCATGGTGGTATGACCGTCGTGACCACAGGCGTGCATCTTTCCATCGTTGGTAGACTTGTGCTCAAATTCATTGATCTCTTGCAAGGGCAAGGCATCAAGATCGGCACGCAGGCTTAATGTCCGACCGCCCTCGCCAACTTTCAAGACACCTACGACCCCGGTGCCTGCAATCCCGCGGTGCACTTCGATCCCCCACTCCTTGAGCAAGTTTGCAACGATTTCTGAAGTCCGGTGCTCATCAAAGCCCAGCTCAGGATGGGCGTGAATATCGCGGCGGATTTTAATAAAGCGGCTGTAGTCTGCAAATGCGTCGATCAGTTTCATGTTTTGTCTATCCAATTAAAAGTTAACGTTATTGCCGCCCTTGAGACCCAAGATCGCGCGCGCTTCATCCGGCGTCGCCACCTCGCAGTTCAAGGCTTCTAGGACTGTACGAATCCGCGTAACCTGCTCCGCATTCGACGCGGCCATCTTGCCAGGCCCGATCCACAGAGAATCCTCGAGACCCACGCGAACGTGTGAGCCCATTGCCGCACCCATGGTCGCCAACGGAATCTGATTACGACCGGCACCCAGGATCGACCACTGATATTGATCGCCAAACAAACGGTCTGCCGTGCGGCGCATATGCATCAGATCTTCGGGATGAGGGCCAATCCCACCCAAAATCCCAAACACAGACTGAATAAAGATGGGACCTTTTACAAGACCCTTTTCCGCGAAATGCGACAAGTTATAAAGATGACTAATGTCGTAACATTCAAATTCAAAACGTGTGCCGTTTTCGGAGCCGCGTCTTAAAATCGTTTCGATATCTTTATAAGTATTTTTAAAAACGAGATCACGGCTATTTTCAAGATGCTGACGCTCCCACTCGTGCTTGAACTCTTTGAAACGATCTAGCATGGGAAACAAACCGAAATTCATCGAACCCATGTTGAGGGATGCGACCTCAGGTTGAAACGTCATCGCAGGACGCATACGTTCTTCGACCGTCATGTGAGGACTGCCACCCGTCGTGATGTTAATCACTGCGTTCGTTGCCGCTTTAATTTCTTTTAGAAAGGGACGGAAAAAATCTGGGTCTTGTGTGGGTTTTCCGTCTTTAGGGTCGCGTGCATGGAGATGCAAAATTGCAGCACCTGCCTGTGCAGCATCAATCGCAGACTTGGCGATCTCTTCAGCTGTAACAGGTAGATTGGGGGACATACTCGGGGTGTGAATCGCACCTGTTGCTGCACAGGTGATAATGACTTTTCGCGCGCTGGCCATACTGTCTCCGTGTCTTTATGTTTGATTAAGATCGTTTGATTGAATGCATTCAGTTAAACAATTACTCTGCTGATTTTTTATGTGCGGCCAGCGCCATCAACCGACGATCGCGCCACAAGCGCCGCGCAAGCAATTGATCCTTTGGCAAGATTGTGCGTCTTTGCGCTTCAAGCTTTTCGATCACCGCTTCAGACCATGGATCGGTTGACGTCTGTTCAGTAGAAATCGACTGATACATCTCGTTAAAGCGCCTTGCATAATCCGCCAGTCCGTCTGGCGCATTGAGATCAATCGTTTCAAAAGGCCCCATAAAAGACCAGCGCAAACCAAGACCTTCGCGAACGGTTACATCCAGGCCTTCCGCATCGACGTAACCTTGCTCGACCAATCTGAAAGCCTCCCGCAACAGGGCACCTTGCAGACGGTTGAGGACAAACCCTTTAAGTTCGCGATGAATCTTGACAGGCTTTTGCCCGACACTTTCCATCACATCCCAAGTTTGCTGAACAACCTTTGCATCTGTCCAGGGTGCACCACAAATTTCAACGACAGGGACGAGATACGGTGGATTAACCGGATGCGCAATGAGGCACCGCGCGCGTCCAGCAAGCGCTTCTGTGAACGCAGAGGCCGGAATACTAGAAGTTGAACTCGCCAGAATCGTCGCGAGAGACGCAAGGGCATCCATCCGCGCAAAGATCTCCTTTTTCATCTCAAGCCGCTCAGGCAAACTCTCCTGCACATATTCCGCCCCAAGCATGACCTCTTCAAGCGTGGCACACCCGCTGATACGTGAAATGAGACCGACAGGATCATCAATCAGCCCAGCCGCCTGAAGATCGGCCACTTGCTTTTCAATCAACTTCGCTGCACCACCCACGGCACTGGGATCACCATCCCACATTTTGACGGAGTGACCACCGCGAGCGAAAACAATCGCCCATGCCTGTCCGACTAAACCCGAACCCACGATCGCAATATTCATATGCTCCTCATTGCTTTTTAGTTATTTGTTTTATTTCCGTACACGAATAATTTTCATCATCATACGATTAGTTCACGACCAACACGCGATTGACATCCTTGGGATGTGCGATGACAGTCCAATCCAAGCCAAACGCCTGTTTAAGTGCCACGGGGGTGAGCACATCACGAGGCAAACCATTCGCAATCACACGCCCCTCATTGAGCAACACAAGTCTGTGACAATGGCGTGCAGCCACGTTGAGGTCGTGCACAACAATCAACACCCCGATTTGAGCGGAACAGACAAGCTGCTCCAAGACCTGCATAAACTGAACCTGATGCCTAGGATCAAGATTGGCAAGGGGTTCGTCCAACAGCAAATAGGCCACACCGTTGTGATGTTCGATTGCAAAACATTGAACGAGTGCACGTGCGAGTTGTACCCTTTGCTGCTCGCCGCCTGAAAGCTTGGTATACACACACGCTTGCAGGGACGATAGGTCGACGAGTGACAGTGCACGCGTTGACCATTGATCAATCTGTTCTTGGTTAACCTGTGGGAATGGATATGCACCCATACTGAGGACATCTTTTACCAGCAGATCAAAATTCAGGGTCGCTTGCTGGGTCACCACTGCGCGTTTCTGCGCCTGCTCCAGGGCGCTGAGTTGCGCGAGATTCAACCCATCGATCTGTACTGTGCCGGTTACCCACGCGAGCTCTCCTGCCATCGCCGCCAGCAAGCTTGACTTTCCCACGCCATTTGGCCCCAGCAGACCCACGAGCTCACCCGGCCCGATCGATAAGTCGACATCGCTTAATACAGCGGACTGATCCCGATCAAGCGTCAGGTGATTGACGTTAAAAGACATAAAGTTAAGCAATCAAATGAGTTAGACCGCGCGACCTACACATCATTAAAAAGCCGCGAGACGTTCGCGGCTTTTTAATTAGCGCATCAAGCAACTGGCGCTGTCTTGGCCATGGGTGGCAAACTCACCACACTCGCGTACCACGCCTCCAGCTTAGGATGACCAGGACGCCATGGCTCATTCGCAAAGCGGAAGTCCAAATAACCTAATGCACATGCGACAGCAATATCGCCAACTGTCTTGAGCGCGCCCAAGCTCGCCGCTTCTTTTTCCAACACATCAATTGCGCGTGCAACTTTGCCACGCTGCAAATCGATGTAACCCACGCGACCGTCATCTTGGGGCAAAGCGATTTCACGACGACGCGGCTGGCTTGCATCCAAGATACCATCGCCAATCGCCTGCAAACGTAAGGCAGCCCAACGTGCAGGCCCCGCAGCGGGGAATAAGGCAGGTGCGCTGCCGATACTATCTAGAAACTCGCAAATTACGGGGCTATCAAATAAGGCAACACCTTCATCATTGATAAGTGTAGGCACCTTACCCAACGGGTTTGAGTTGGACAATACTGGGTCTGTCGTGGCAATCGTCCACTTTTCTAATTGCTGATCAATTCCTCGTGCAATCGCACAAGCCATCACTTTACGAACATAGGGGCTTGCGCCTGAAGCGGTAATTTTCATAAAAGCATCCGATTAATAGGTGTGTGGACAATTTCGCTCTATTTGTACTACAAAAATCACTATGCTCAGCACTGCTGCTGTGCAGCAAAAATTGATCCCCTAAACAGGAATCGTATGTAGTAAATTTTGACACAAGAATCAGCGTCCGAATGGTCCAAGGAATCTCGCATGCCAACACCGATCAATCTGCACGACTTTAGGGCACTCGCCCAGCGCAGACTTCCAAAAATTGCCTTTGACTTCATCGATGGAGGCGCCGATGACGAACGCGGCATGATTCGCAATCGTGAAGCCTTTTCAACCCATCAGCTTCTCCCCCGCTACTTGGTCGATGTGACAAAGCGCGATCAGACGGTCGAACTTTTTGGACGTCAATATTCAAGTCCGATTGGTATTTCTCCAACAGGCATGGCGGGCCTGTTTCGAACGGGTGCAGATGGCATGTTGGCGGCTGCCGCTAAAAAAGCAAATGTGCCCTTTCTCTTATCGAGTGCCAGCAATTTAAAAATTGAAGAGGCTGCCAAAATCGCGCCAGATAATGTCTGGTTTCAAATGTATGCCACTACCGACACGCGCATTAACCATGATTTGGTAAAGCGGGCGCAAGACGCCAATGTTGGTGTGCTCGTGATTACAGTCGACGTTCCTGTGAATTCCAATCGAGAGCGCAATCGTCGCAATGGCTTTACACGCCCCTTTAGAATGACACCCTCCATCATGCTGGACGCGCTCACCAAACCAGGCTGGGTGATAGAGTATTTAAAAGCAGGCGGTATGCCGATGATGAGTAACTGGCAACCCTATGCAAAACCAGGCGCCTCGGCCGATGAAGTTGCAGATATGTATGGCACCTTGACGCCTGCAGCGATGACCAACTGGCAAACCGTTGCTGCGATCAGGGAACAATGGCGCGGACCGCTCGTGATTAAAGGCTTACTCCACCCGGATGATGCAACGCAAGCCGTCAAGCTTGGCGCGCAAGGCATTATTGTCTCAAATCACGGTGCACGACAACTCGACAATGCGCCCTCGCCACTCACGATGTTGCCAGCAATAAAAGCAGCTGTCAGCGATCAGGCGACCTTAATGCTGGATAGTGGCGTACGGCGCGGCTCGGATGTCGTGATTGCAAAATGCCTGGGCGCGTAGAGCTGCATCTTTGGGCGACCAACGCTATACGCGGTCGCCGCGCTCGGTCAGGATGGTGCGGATCAAGTGCTTGCCATCATGCGCAAAGAAATTGATGCAATTCTGACGCAAATAGGCTGTGGAGATTTTAGCAAGCTAGATGGTCGCTATCTACAACCATCGCGCTAAACACAAGCTCAGCGAAGCAAGGATTTGTTGAGACTTAAACGCTCAACAAATCAATGACGACATTGCCCAGTACCTTTCCTTGCTCAACGGCTTCGTGCGCGGCAACGATATCCGCCAAGGCAAAACGCGCACCGATTGCATGTTTGAGTTTGCCGGAGGCAAGCAACGCATTCAAACCTTTGACCGCCACGTCACGCTCTGCAGGTGTCAGGTCGTAAATCAAGAAAAATTGCAACGTCAAACTTGTCGTCAAACAAAGACGAAACGGAATCAGGGGAGGCTCAACCCGATTGGAGCCAAAACATGCAACGGTGCCGTGTGGTGCAAGCGCACCGTCACGCACGAGATCCGTTGTTGTCGAAAAATCCATATCGATGATAGCATCGGCGCCACGACCGCCTGTCAGCTCTTTAACGCGCTCAGCGACCGCCTCGGTTTTGTAGTCGATCGTCTCTTTGACACCCGCAGCGCGAGCATGCGCAGCCTTCGCCTCAGAGCTGACCGTGCCAATCACGCGCGCCCCTTTTAGCGTAGCCATTTGCGCAGCATAATGTCCGACGGCCGAAGCGGCACCAATGACCAAGACAGTTTTTCCAGCGATATCACCACAGCGCCTGACGGCTTCAAAGGCCGTCAAACCAGGAATACCCATGCAGGCAGCACCATCAAAATCCACATGGTCAGGTAAGGCAACGGCTTGCGCCTGAGGAAGTGCGACATACTGTGCTGCAGTTCCGAACGGCCTTTGATACTGTGCATTCCAAAGCCATACGCGCTCACCCAGACGATCATTGGACACACCAGGGCCGACCTGATCAATCACGCCACCCGCATCGCTGTGCGGCACAATACGCGGATCGTTGATGGGACGGTTACGACGAGACTTGACGTCAGAAGGATTGACGCCAGAGGCGTGAATTTTTACTCTGACTTCTCCGGGGCCCGCTTCGGGCAGAGGCAATTCGCCCACAAACAGCGTCTGACGAGCTTCGCCGTTTTTTTCATACCATGCTGCTTGCATTGCCTCTTCCTGTTTTTAATTTTTAATTTTTAATTCACGCACGTCTGTTGATACTGCACTAAACGACCGTACTGATCATAAACAGGAATCTGTGCTGTACGGCAAGGAACCGGCAGCGAATAAAACTGGCCATAGGGCGGGACTGCCGGCGGATACACGTTCACGACCTGCGGATAGACTGGAGGGGGTGCTACGTAGCGGTTGTATTGACTACCCGCGGCAATCACGACGCCCACACCCACTCCGAGTGCCGCAGCATTCCAAGCGTTGAAGTTGTTGGACTTATAGCCGTGGTGGTGCTTATAGCCGTATTGATTACCATGACGATATTGATTCGGCCCTGCGTGAGCGGGGACAAGTACAGATACAGCCAAAGCCGCAGCTGCAATCACCAGTGTGACAGACTTCTTCATCTTTGACTCCTTGGAGTATCTCGATCAGATCAACTCGATTTCCACAAGGCTTGTAGATGATCGATGGCACTAGTTTACGACCAAAAAAATCGTCCGTGCATGCGTCCAAAAAATAAATTTTTAGGTTGATCGTCTGCTCAAAAGCCTTTTGACAACTACTTGAGCTCGTCCGGGGCCCAGCTCGGCCACCTTTTTTCGAGGAAAGCAGAGACACCTTCTTTGGCTAGCTCGCCGTTCAACTGTGGCACATCGCTCTCGCCCGAGGCGGCCGCGCTAGACTCATTTGCCCCAGCCATTTTTTTGACCATGCGTCGCGTCGACTTCACGGCGCCTGCCTCAGCCGTCATCAAATGACCCAATATTTCGTTGATCCGGGCATCAAGTTCGGAAGCATCGCAAATCTCATGAACGAGCCCAAGTCGCCACGCTTCAGCGGCACTAAATGTCTCGCCCGTCATGAGCCATCGCGCCGCACTGCGCGCGCCGATTGCCCGCGTGAGATAAGGCGCAGCCAGGTGAGGCGTCATCCCCAAACACGTTTCAGACTGCGTAAACTCAGCAGCATGGCTCGCCACGGCGATATCCGCAGCGGCTACTAGGCCAATCCCCACCCCAACGCAATGTCCATTCACGCGAGCAATCACGGGGACAGGAGACGCATCGATGACGTTCAACAGCTTGAACATTGCCGCATCAGGCGCATCTTGAGATGAGTCGTCCGCATCCCATGCACTCCGATACCAGTTCAGATCCGTACCTGAACAAAATGCATCGCAGCGAGAGGCCAAGACAACCGCACAGACTTCCGTGCTGTGCGCTGCCTCCGTGATGGCTTGCATTAATTCTCTTGCCATCACCGCATTGATCGCGTTGTGCACTTCTGGTCGATTTAACCAAATGACAGTCACGCGCGGGCCGCGAGTCACTTCAATCGTTTCAAACATATTTATTTGTACAGAACTTCAGGTAACCACAACCCAATCGCTGGGAACATATAAAGCAAGAAAATCGCAAAAATCTGTATGCCCATAAAGGGCAGCATACCCAGAAAGATCTGATTCAGCGTCACATGAGGCGGCGATACGCCCTTTAGATAAAAAGCCGCCATCGCTACAGGCGGTGACAAAAAGGCCGTCTGCAAATTCAGGGCGACCAATAAACCAAAGAACAACGGATCAATATTGAACTGTGCCAATAAGGGCACAAAGATCGGCATAAAGATCACAATGATCTCAGTCCACTCGAGTGGCCAGCCCAGTACAAAAATCAGGATTTGCGCAAGGAGCATGAACTCAAGAGACGTTAATCCCAGAGACAAAACCCACTCTTCGATAATCCTCTGTCCGCCCAGTAAGGCAAAGGCCGCTGAAAATATAGAGGATCCCACAAACAACCAACACACCATTGCGCTGGTCTTGGCAGTCAGAAAGGTCGACTCTTTCAAGACATTCATATTGAGCCGACCATAGGCCAAGGCTAACAAGGCACCACCCAGCGCCCCCATGGCTGCCGCCTCACTTGGCGTCGCGAGACCAAAACCAATCGAACCCAGCACGGCCGCGATTAATACCGACAGGGGAAAGAACGAACCCATCAGCATTTTGAAGACTTCGAGACGCGCCCAAGTGAGCGTTACATAAAACACCAGCATGATCAACGCTGCGATCCCAAGGTAAATCCAATAACCCGTAGGCGTAGGCAATCGCTCTTTAGCGGACGCATCCTTTGGAGCCTCTGTGCTTGACGCAACGGTCGATGCGGAGCTTGCAACAGATTGCGCAACAGGCTCACTCGACGGGGGCTCTGCTAAACCTGAGGGGGGCTCCGCCAGCCCAGATCCTCCACCACTCAAGTTACTAGACAGCTGTAACTCTGCGGGAATGTCGTACACAACTTTTGGTTCGGTTGCCATCCTGAAAATCACAAGCGATAAAAATACCGTGATCAAAAGAGGTAACAACACGGCCAACGCATTACGGTTCATGTACTGACGCGTGACAACAGGATTTTTAGGTCCTTTAAAAAAGTTTGACAATAGACCCGTTGCGGCAAGCGTATATCCTTGCGCTTTGATCGCCTCTGAACCAGCAGGCAGGGCAATCTCACGGTCCTTGGCAGAAAGCGGGGGGGCCATATCAGGCCAAATCTTTGCCACAATCATCACATAGGCCGCATACAACACCGCCAGTCCGATACCCGGAAGCAGCGCACCCGCATAAAGCTTCACGACCGAAGTACCTGTCGTGGCACCGTACACAATTAAAAGTACCGAAGGTGGAATCAAAATACCCAAACATCCACCCGCAGTGATCACACCTGCCGTTAAGCGAACGCTATATCCCGCTTTAAGCATGGCTGGCATTGCAAGCAATCCCATCAGCGTCACCACAGCACCCACAATTCCAGTTGCCGTCGCAAAAATTGCACAAGTCACCAGCGTCGCAATCGCAAGCGCACCAGGCAAGCGGGCAAGTGCAAGATGTAATGAGCGAAAGAGTTTCTCAATCAAATTCGCGCGCTCAACCAGATACCCCATAAACACAAACAAGGGGATCGAAATCAAGGCATCATTCGTCATGGTGGCATAGGTGCGCTGGACCATGAGTGTCAATGTCTGATTCAACGCTTTGCCTGTCATCTCAGGCGCTTGAAGCATGTAAGCTAGAAAAGTAAAAATAACGCCCATGCCCATCAACGTAAAGGCTGTCGGGAATCCGAGCATGATGGCGACTACGATGAGCGCCAACATAATCAAGCCAATGTGCCCCGTTGTAATCGCGGACCAAGGGGTTAAAAAGATAACGAGCATTACAACAATTGCAATGCAACTAAATCCAAACCATATCGCCTTTGGCAATTTCATTTAGTGTGCTCCTTGCCAACGACATATTTATCTAGGGACTGAATGTCTTCGTCTTTTACGTGAACAAGTTCTTTTAGTTTTTCCACATCGACTTCTTGCACATCGGCCTCACGCTCGGGCCAGGCGCCCTCTCGCAAGCACATGACACAGCGCGCGATTTCAGCAAAGCCTTGTAGCAGCAAGAAAAAACCTGCGAAGGGAATAAACGCCTTAAAAGGATAAACGGGTGGGCCATCTGCCATCAAAGAGGAATGCTCGTTGATCAAAATTGAATCAGCCGCGAACGTCCAGCCTGCCCACACCATGGCCGTCACACCAGGAATAAAAAATGCAATGTAAAGCACGAGGTCGATCCATGCCTGGCCTCTAGGCGGCAAATATCCATACAGAATATCGCCACGCACATGACCATTTTTCGCGAGGGTGTAGGCGCCCGCCATCATGAACATGATGCCGTAATACATTGACTGCAAATCAAAGGCCCAAGAGCTTGGCTGATTAAACAAATACCGGGCGACGACTTCCCAAGAGACATGCAGCGTTAACACCACAATCAACCATGCGAATGTTTTGCCCATAAACGTGGACATCGCATCTATACGCCAAAGCCATTTATTCATACATTCATCCAGTCAGTGAACCTGACCTTGCATCCAATAAAAAGATGGCATCTAAGCAAATAGATGCCATCTTGTGCGTCACATACCGTAAAAGAATTAACCTTTTTTCGGTGCGAAAAAGTGGTTGTAGGCCATACGGAAATTGACATTCGTATCGCCAGACCATTTACCGGCACGCTCGGCAAACGCCTTCTGCGAGTCCAACACTTTTTTGAACAAAGGATTTTCTGCGGAGCGCTTGGCGATCATCTGATCCCAGATCTGAAGCTGTCTTTGCAAAATTGCATCTGGTGTCTTGTAAAACTTCACACCTTTATCTTTCTGCAAAACTTCGTAGTCTTTGGAGTAGCGATCGATCGCTTTCCAAGACATATCGGCACTCGCCGCCTGAGAGGCCACGGCCAACACGCTCTTGAGATGTTTAGGCAGGGCATCATATTTTGCCTTGTTAAACAAAATCTCGAATTGCTCGGCGCTTTGGTGGAAGCTCTGCAACATGCAGACCTTTGACACATCGGGGAAGCCGAGCAGCAAGTCTGAAGAGGCGTTATTGAACTCGGCGCCATCGAGCAAGCCACGGTCCAAGGCGGGCACAATCTCGCCGCCTGGCAGTGCATTCACCGCCGCGCCCATGGCCGTGTACATATCAATGGCCAGACCAACGGTACGGAATTTGACACCCTTGACGTCTTCAATTTTTGAAATAGGCTTTTTGAACCAACCAAAAGGTTGCGTTGGCATGGGGCCGTACATCAAAGACACGACGTTGACGTTCATCGCCTTCTGGATTTCAACGAGCAACTCTTTGCCGCCACCGTACTCGTGCCACGACAACAACATATTGGCATCCATACCAAACGAAGGACCGGAACCCCAGAGCGCGACAGCAGTATTTTTACCGTACCAGTAGGCCAACACGCCATGGCCGCCATCCAGCGTGCCCGCTGAGACGGCATCCAGCAAATTGAACGCAGGTACTACTGCACCGGCGGGCAGCACCTCAATCTTGAGCTGCCCCTCCGCCATATCGTTTACTTTTTTTGCATAATCAAGCGCGTATTCGTGAAAGATATCTTTCGCGGGCCATGTGCTTTGAAAACGGAATGTGATTGGCGCGGTTTGAGCTTTAACAATTGGCGCACCCAAGACTGCAGCGGAGCCTGCAGCTGCAGCTGTGAAAAACTTTCTTCTAGAAGACAAAATAGACATCCTCAACTCCTTAAAGTCGAAATACGCTGCGCTTATCCCTGCTGACAATATATTTAAAGTTTTAAATTCTTTTTGTCAGTCTGTTTGTCCGTATTAGACGCTTAGCCGATGTCCCGCACAATCAATAATTGATTGGTATTAACCCGCACATGTCTGTCGCTTTTGAAAAATCAACGATCCCGCTCAATCGCAAACGTACAAAAATCAATCAAGGCCTGTCTGGCCGGTGAGTCAGGCAAAATTTCAATCGCTTGACGGGCGAGCGCTGCCTCAGCCACCGCACTTTGACTCGCATGCTCGAGCGCACCGGTTTCCTGGATCGCGCGCGCCACCGCATCAAAATCCGCCTCACCTTTCTCAATCGCCTCTCGCACGAGCTGTTTTTGCTCTGGTGTCCCGACCTCAAGGACCCGAATCAGCGGCAAAGTCGGCTTGCCTTCTCGCAAATCGTCCCCGACATTTTTACCCAAAGCGCTCACGTCGCCGTTGTAATCCAGCACGTCATCGACCAGCTGAAAAGCCGTACCAATATGCCGCCCATACGCTGCCGCGGCCTGTAGCTGGGCAGCCGAGCCCCCCGCCAAGACCGCTCCCGCCTCAGCCGCAGCCTCAAACAACTTGGCCGTTTTAAAGCGCACCACTTGCAAATACCGGGCCTCAGACACATCCGGATCATGAATATTGAGCAATTGGAGGACCTCGCCCTCGGCGATCACTGTGGTCGCCCCCGACATAATCTGCATAATCCGCATGCTGTCGACGTCCACCATCATCTCAAAGGCCCGCGAGTACAGGTAATCCCCGACCAGTACACTGGCAGCATTGCCAAACACCGCATTGGCCGTCCCGCGACCGCGCCTGAGGTCAGATTCGTCGACCACATCGTCATGTAAAAGGGTTGCCGTATGAATAAATTCCACCGCAGCAGCCATCAAATGATGATGTGCTCCCTTGTAACCAAGCGCCTGGGCGATCAGCAACAATAGAACCGGGCGCATGCGTTTTCCCCCTGCGCCAATGATGTATTCGCCGATCGTCCTGATCAACACGACGTCGGAATTGAGTCTGGACCGGATCACGGCATCGACCGTTTCCATGTCCTGCGCCACGGGGGCTAAGAGGTTTGAGAGCTTATGCAAGTGACTTTCTTTTGACTTTCAAGTGGTTACACGCTATTATTTCTGGCTCGGCATCTTAGCCGGGATCCCATTTGCACTAAAACAAGAGGTTAACCCATGTACGCGGTCATAAAAACTGGAGGCAAGCAGTATCGCATTGCTTCTGGTGAAAAACTTAAAATAGAACAGATACCGGCAGACATTGGGCAAGAAATTACGCTAGACCAGGTGTTATCCGTAGGCGAAGGCGACCAATTGAAAATTGGTACCCCGCTTGTGGCAGGCGCAGTGGTTAAAGCAACGGTTCTTGCGCAAGGACGCCACGATAAAGTCAAGATCTTCAAGATGCGTCGTCGTAAGCATTATCAGAAGCGTCAAGGCCACCGTCAAAACTACACTGAGATTCTGATTGGCGACATCTCAGCTTAATTGCTGCGATTCATCCTCTCAACATCTCGGAAAGCACCAGGATTAAAAAATGGCACAGAAAAAAGGCGGCGGCTCTACCCGCAACGGTCGCGACTCAGAATCGAAACGTCTAGGCGTGAAAGCCTACGGCGGCGAGCTGATCCCGGCTGGTTCAATCATCGTGCGTCAGCGCGGTACAACGTTTCACCCAGGTACAAACGTGGGCATTGGCAAAGACCATACGCTCTACGCATTGACCCACGGTCACGTTAAGTTCTCAGTGCGCGGCAAGCTCAACAAGTCGACAGTTTCGATTATTTCGGCTGAGTAATTTGCCTGTTTTTCCAAAAAGCCCTGTCGCAAGCGGCAGGGCTTTTTATTTTCACGGTATCATTCACTCATGAAATTCGTCGACGAAGCCACCATCGAAGTCATTGCCGGAAAGGGCGGTAACGGCGCGCACAGTTTTCGCCGTGAAAAGTTCATCCCCAAGGGTGGGCCAGACGGTGGCGATGGCGGCCGAGGCGGTAGCGTTTTTGCAGTCGCGGATCGCAACATCAATACGTTGATTGACTATCGTTACGCGCGCAAACATCTTGCGAAAAACGGCGAACACGGTCGCGGCTCAGACATGTACGGCGCAGCAGCGCCCAACATTACCTTGCGCGTTCCTGTCGGCACGATTATTTACGATGCCGAGACAGGCGAAGAATTATTCGATATGAACCGCCACGATCAACTGGTCATTTTGGTTGCGGGCGGCGAAGGTGGTCTGGGTAACGTGCACTTCAAATCCAGCGTCAATCGGGCCCCTAAGCAATGGACCCCCGGCAAAGAAGGCGAGCAACGCAAGTTGCGCATGGAGCTCAAAGTGCTGGCCGATGTTGGCTTGCTAGGGATGCCCAACGCGGGCAAATCCACGCTGATCAGCCGTATTTCCAATGCACGCCCCAAAATTGCCGACTACCCCTTTACAACACTGCACCCCAATTTGGGCGTGGTGCGTACTTCCGAGTCTCGCAGCTTTGTTGTTGCAGATATT
The DNA here is from genome assembly GCA_023653055.1 of Burkholderiaceae bacterium. Taxonomy (GTDB): domain Bacteria; phylum Pseudomonadota; class Gammaproteobacteria; order Burkholderiales; family Burkholderiaceae_B; genus Zwartia. The sequence goes on from JAMNXR010000004.1 coordinate 53,595, forward strand.
CCAGGTTTGATTGAAGGCGCCTCCGAAGGTGCCGGCCTGGGACACTTGTTTTTACGTCACCTGACACGCACCCGCATTTTGTTGCATATCGTTGATGTGTCCTCGCAAGATCCTGATGAGGATTCAGTCGCACGTTCACTGGGCGAAGCACGCGCCATCGTCGAAGAACTGCGCCTGTATGACGAAACACTCTACAACAAGCCTCGCTGGCTCGTCCTCAACAAGCTTGATGTGGTCCCCAATCCCGAAGAAGTGAAAAAACGCTTTTGCAAGGAATATGGCTGGACAGGTCCTGTTTATGCAATTTCCGCTCTGTCCGGTGACGGCACCCAACAATTAATCTGGGATCTGCAAAACGCGATTGATGCGTATCGTCAAATCGACAACATTGCCGAAGACAAGGCGGATGGTACCTATGTCGCCGAAGACCCTCGTTTTGACGAGACGCGCAGCGCGGCCGATAAGCCTGCGCCATAATCCAAAGAGTCGCCACACACTAGTCATCCTCCACAGAACTTGCTTTGTTTAACACCCATGAACAGCACTACTTTGCCTAGCTCCGTGATTGCCTCCGCCTCGCGCATTGTCGCGAAAGTAGGCTCTTCTCTCGTCACCAATGACGGTCAAGGTTTGGATAGACAAGCCGTTGCTCACTGGGCGAGTCAAATCGCTGCCTTGCGCAACCAAGGCAAAGAAGTGGTGCTGGTCTCCAGCGGAGCGATTGCCGAGGGGATGGCGCGTCTGGGATGGGCTCAGCGTCCAACGTCCATGCACGATCTGCAAGCCGCTGCGGCAGTGGGCCAAATGGGACTCGTCCAAGCCTACGAAGTCGAGTTTTCCAAACACAACCTACGCACCGCCCAAATTCTCCTGACCCACGAGGATCTCGTGGATCGCCAACGCTATCTGAACGCACGCTCCACACTCTTTGCACTGTTACGCCTAGGTGTTGTGCCTATCGTCAATGAAAACGATACGGTCGCCACTGACGAGATCGCGGTTGGCGACAATGACACGCTAGGCGCACTCGTCACCAACCTAATCGAAGCAGATGCGCTGATCATCCTCACGGATCAACGCGGCCTATTCGAGGCGGATCCGCGCAAGCATCCCGATGCACGCTTTGTATCGCACGCCAAAGCCGGCGATCTGAGCCTTGAGGCGATGGCGGGCGGGACGGGCAGTGGCATCGGCAAGGGCGGCATGTTGACAAAAATTCTAGCCGCGAAACGGGCAGCCCGCAGCGGCGCCCATACCATCATCGCGTCAGGTCGCGAAGATAACGTCATGATTCGCCTGGCGGCGGGCGAATGCATTGGCTCAGAGCTACGCGCCGAACTGCCCGTCTTATCGGCGCGTAAACAATGGATGGCCGACCATCTTCGCTTACCGGGCAAGCTTTTCCTCGATGCGGGTGCGCTGCAAGCGCTCTTGGTTGATGGCAAGAGTTTGCTGCCTGTGGGCGTTCGCAGCATTGAAGGCGACTTTGAGCCTGGCGATGTCGTGGCCTGCCTCGACCTCTCAGGCAAAGAATGTGCCCGCGGACTGATCAACTACTCCTCCTCGGATGCACGACGCATCATGGGTCAACCCTCCAGCAAAATCGCCGACATTCTTGGCGCGATGACTGAAGAAGAGTTAGTCCACAGGGATAATCTCATCATTCTTTGAGATTGATGCGGGCATCTCTGCCAAACCAGACCATCCTGCCCTATACTTTGCACATGAATGCGGGGGTACTTGGCATATGCCAGGTTGAGAGAGTCCCTTCGTACCAGTACGGATAATGCCGATGCTGGGAGCGCATCCCGGATGACCCCGGGGTCTATCCCGATTCGGCTCCAATCGATTTTTGGAGCTTTTTTATGAATGCCATTCCTAAATTCCTTGCTGCAACTGCTGAAGTAGATGCCGCCGCGGTCGCCCCCCTGCCAAAATCACGCAAAGTCTATGAAATTGGCTCTCGTCCCGATATCCGTGTCCCGTTTCGCGAGATCGAGCAAGAAGACACCTCCACGTCTTTCGGTGGAGAAAAAAATCCTCCTCTGACCGTCTACGACACGAGCGGTCCTTACACAGACCCTTCAGTAAAAATTGATATTCGTCGCGGTTTGCCAGAGCTGCGTCGCGCCTGGATCGAAGAGCGCGGCGACACTGAATTGTTGAGCGGCCCAAGCAGCACCTATGGACAGGAGCGCTTAGCCGACCCAAAACTGACCGCCATGCGCTTTGACTTGCAGCGCCATCCGCGTCGCGCGCAAGCGGGCGCCAACGTCTCGCAAATGCACTATGCCCGTCGCGGAATCATCACTCCAGAAATGGAATATGTCTCGATCCGCGAAAATCTGCGTCGCGAACAATACATCGAGAGTCTGCGCGCCACAGGTCCCGAAGGCGAAAAGATGGTCAAGCGTATGTTGCGTCAACATGCAGGCGAGTCCTTTGGTGCCTCACTCCCACACTTGATCACACCCGAATTTGTCCGTGAGGAAATTGCGCGCGGTCGCGCGATTATCCCCGCCAACATTAATCACCCCGAAGTCGAGCCGATGGCTATTGGTCGTAACTTTCTGGTGAAAATTAACGCCAATATCGGAAACTCCGCCGTGAGCTCCGGCATTGCCGAAGAAGTCGAAAAAATGACGTGGTCGATTCGCTGGGGTGGTGACACCGTGATGGATTTGTCCACAGGCAAGCACATTCACGAAACACGTGAATGGATTGTGCGTAACTCACCCGTGCCAATCGGGACAGTACCCATCTATCAAGCGCTGGAAAAAGTCGACGGCAAAGCCGAAGACCTGACCTGGGAAATTTTCCGTGACACATTGATTGAGCAAGCAGAACAAGGCGTGGATTACTTCACCATCCATGCTGGTGTGCGTCTGCCCTTTATTCCGATGACTGCCGACCGCATGACCGGTATCGTCTCGCGTGGTGGCTCGATCATGGCCAAGTGGTGCCTCGCGCACCACAAGGAAAGTTTCCTGTACGAGCGTTTCGAAGAAATTTGCGAAATCATGAAGGCCTATGACGTCAGCTTCTCGCTGGGTGATGGTCTGCGCCCAGGCTCAGGCTTTGATGCCAACGACGAAGCGCAATTTGCCGAGCTCAAAACATTGGGTGAGCTCACCAAGGTGGCGTGGAAGCATGACGTTCAGGTCATGATCGAAGGTCCCGGACACGTGCCGATGCAGCTCATCAAAGAAAACATGGAGATGCAGCTCAAGCATTGCGATGAGGCGCCTTTCTATACGCTCGGACCGTTGACCACGGACATCGCGCCTGGCTACGATCACATCACCTCTGGTATCGGTGCGGCGCTGATCGGTTGGTATGGCACCGCCATGCTCTGCTACGTGACCCCAAAAGAACACCTGGGACTGCCCAACAAGAAAGACGTCAAAGACGGCATCATCACCTACAAGATCGCCGCGCATGCTGCGGATCTCGCAAAAGGCCACCCTGGCGCAGCGATTCGAGATAATGCGCTATCCAAGGCGCGTTTCGAATTCCGCTGGGACGACCAGTTCAACCTGGGCCTAGACCCCGATACGGCCAAAGACTTTCACGACGAGACCTTGCCCAAGGACTCCATGAAAGTCGCACACTTCTGTTCAATGTGCGGCCCACACTTCTGCAGCATGAAGATCACACAAGATGTCCGTGACTATGCCAAGAAGCTTGGCGTGGAAAACGACACAGCGCTCAAGGTTGGTATGCAGGAAAAAGCGGTCGAGTTTGTGAAAAAAGGTTCTGAGATTTATCACAAAACCTGATCTGGAGATTGACCGACCATGACACGCAGGCTCCCCTTCATTGATGCAGCAAAGGGAATCGCCTGTCTTGTCATCGTGGTGCATCATCTCGCGGTCTACGGCCCGATGTCTGAAGTCATCGGTGCCGCGTATCCTCAACTGATCGATGCGCTCGTTATCTATGGTCGCTTAGCCGTGCAACTCTTTTTTGTAGTGGCGGGTTATTTTGTTGCCTCACAATTTGCACCCAACGGGCTCACCACATCCATTTATCCAGGCCCTCTGGTCTGGAAGCGCTATAAGCGTCTCATCACACCCTTTCTTTTTGCTGTCACGCTCGCGGCTCTCATCACAGCCCTTGTCCGTCCGTGGTTTCAACACGCTTCACTTTCGCAAGCACCCACGATCGGCCAGCTCCTCGCACACCTCTTTTTAATCTATGACCTCATCGGCCTAGAAGCGCTATCCGCCGGGGTTTGGTATGTGGCGGTGGACTTCCAGCTGTTTGCCCTCACCACGGTGCTGATTGCGCTCATTCATATGTTGCCCGCACGTTGGCACAGCTTGCTCCCTATTGTGGTTGTGGCGCTCACCGCATGGTCGCTGTGGCAGCTCAGTCTGCACGCGCGCTATGAGATCGCGGCCCCTTACTTCTTTGGGTATTACGGACTCGGCATGCTGGCGTATTGGGCAGCGCGTACGCCCGCCAAAGGCTGGTTTCTGATCCTCATCGCCTTGCTGGGTCTGGTCGCACTCGGTATCGAGTTTCGTAAGTCTGTCGTGACGGCAACGGTCAGCGCGCTGATACTGAGCATTGCCAGTGCGCGCGGCTGGCTAGAACAATGGCCACGCTCCGCCAGTTTGCATTGGCTAGGTGAGCGCTCCTATTCGATCTTTTTAATTCACTATGGGTTGATCATCGGCGTCAATGCGGTCTGGAGCGTATGGTTTCCGAACGGCATTATGATCAATGCGCTTGGTATCGTGGTCGCCGTGGCCATCTCTATTGCAGGCGGTGCGGTGCTCTATCGTTTCGTAGAGTCCCGCCCTGGTGTGCTTGGCCTGAACCCTACCACCGCCCTACTCCTCACGGGCGTTTTGACGACGCTAGCGCTCGAGTCTTACGCTCGATGAGTAGATGAAGCCGCGATCTGGCACTGCACTGCACAACGCCCCACTCATCTATCCAAGGTTCGGGGCCAGGGTCCGCTTAACATCTGCCGCGGTCCGACCTGAACGCTTGACGTAGTCCTCGACTTGATCCTCGCCAATCGGCCCCACGCTAAAGTATTGTGATTGCGGATGACTAAAGTAAAAGCCTGACACACTCGCTGCGGGATGCATTGCGTAACTTTCCGTCAGCATCATCCCGATATCTGCACCATCGAGCACCTCAAACATTTCACGTTTGACCACATGCTCAGGACAAGCCGGATAGCCCGGTGCAGGTCGAATCCCGACATAGGCCTCTTTAATCATCTGCTCATTGGTCAAGGATTCGTCAGGTACATAACCCCAAAGATCCGTCCGAACGCGTGCATGCAACGCCTCAGCAAAAGCCTCAGCCATCCGATCTGCTAAAGACTTAAACATGATGGAAGAGTAGTCATCGTTGGCTTTTTCAAATTCTTTTTCTTTCTTATCGACGCCAATACCTGCAGTCACCGCAAACAGGCCGATGTAGTCCATCACGCCCGAAGACTTGGGTGCGATAAAGTCCGCCAGACATTTATTTTCAACGCCCTCGCGCTTGATGCCTTGCTGACGTAACCCGCGCCACGTAAACAACACTTTTTCACGCGTCTCGTCTTGATAGATTTCGATGTCATCATCATTGACCGTGTTGGCAGGATAAAAAGAGACCACGCCATTGGCCGTCAACCAACGGCCATCGATGATGCGCTTGATCATCGCCAAGCCGTCGACATGGACCTTGCGCGCCTGCTCACCTACGATCTTGTCATCGAGGATCGCGGGATACTGCCCAAACAAGCTCCATGTCTGAAAGAAGGGGGTCCAATCGATATAGCGAGCGAGTTCTGAAAGATCAAAGTTTTTAAACGTGCGTCGACCAATAAACTTGGGACGTGGTGGCTGATACGCTGACCAGTCAAATTTAGGCTTAGCCGCGCGCGCATCCACCATCGACATCAACGGTGCGATCTGACGGTTCGCGTGACGTCGGCGAACGTCTTCGTACTCTACCGCCAGCTCTTCAAGATAGGTATTTGCGGTCTCTGAAACGAGGTTCTGTGCAACCCCCACCGAGCGACTTGCATCGGGTACGTAGATGACAGGGCCTTCGTAATGCGGTGCAATCTTGACGGCAGTATGGACACGACTGGTCGTGGCACCACCAATCATTAAGGGGATCTTGCGGCTGCGAAAATACTCGTCACGCTGCATCTCACTGGCCACATACGCCATTTCTTCGAGACTGGGCGTAATCAATCCAGAAAGGCCGACAATATCCACTTTTTCAGCCTTGGCGCGATTGAGGATTTCGGCAGCGGGCACCATCACACCCATGTTGATGACTTCAAAGTTATTACATTGAAGCACCACGGTGACAATATTTTTACCAATATCGTGGACATCGCCTTTGACGGTCGCGATCAGAATCTTGCCCTTGGCGCGCACGTCGCCTCCAGCTGCGGCAATCAGCTTTTTTTCTTCTTCGATGAACGGCACGAGATGACCGACCGCCTGTTTCATCACGCGTGCGGACTTGACCACCTGCGGCAAGAACATTTTGCCTTCGCCAAACAAGTCTCCAACAATATTCATGCCATCCATCAGTGGGCCTTCGATCACCTCGATCGGGCGGCCACCACGGTCAGCGATTTGCTGGCGAATTTCTTCGGTGTCCTCAATGATGAACTGCGTCATGCCATGCACCATGGCGTGTGCAAGACGTTTTTCAACGGTCTGTTCACGCCAGGTCAAGTCTTCTTCACGTTTGGCACCACTGCCTTTAACGGAGTCTGCAAACGCCACGAGGCGCTCGGTCGGCGTGCGCGTGTCGTTCGCCTCAGTCAACCCGACAGGCTGTTGGCGATCCAACACCACATCCTCAACCAGATCACGCAGCGTAGGCGAGAGTTCTGCGTACACACCTAACTGTCCCGCATTGACGATACCCATCGTCAGACCTTCGCGAATAGCGTAATACAAGAAAACGGTATGGATCGCTTCGCGCATGGCTTCGTTGCCACGAAACGAGAAGCTGACGTTAGAGATGCCGCCTGAGATGCGGGCATGCGGAAGTGATGCGCGGATCCACTTTGTCGACTCGATAAAGTCGACCGCGTAATGATTGTGTTCTTCGATACCGGTTGCAATCGCAAAAACGTTTGGATCGAAAATAATGTCTTCAGGCGGAAAACCGACTTCATTGATCAACAAATTGTAAGCGCGCGTACAAATTTCTTGGCGACGCTCAAGCGTATCGGCTTGACCTTTCTCATCAAACGCCATCACCACCGCAGCCGCACCATAAAGACGACACAAACGCGCTTGCTTGAGGAAAGGCTCTTCGCCTTCTTTGAGGGAAATCGAGTTGACGATCGACTTGCCTTGCACGCACTTGAGACCCGTCTCGATGACGGACCACTTGGAACTGTCGATCATGATCGGCACACGCGCGATGTCCGGCTCGGACGCGATCAAGTTTAAAAACCGATGCATACACGCGGCCGAATCCAACATGGCTTCGTCCATATTGATATCGATAATCTGCGCGCCGCTCTCGACCTGCTGTCGTGCAACAGCAACCGCTTCGTCATATTTTTCTTCGCGAATCAAACGCGCGAACATCTTGCTGCCTGTCACGTTGGTGCGTTCACCCACGTTAACAAACAAGGTCTCACCATCAATGTTGAGCGCCTCTAGTCCAGACAAGCGTGTCTTGACGGGGATCTCGGGTACGTTCCGAATTGGCAGACTGCGTACCTTGTCCGCAATCGCTTTAATGTGCTCAGGTGTTGTGCCGCAACAGCCACCCGCAACGTTGACCAGACCCGAACGCGCAAATTCCTCCAGCAATGCCGACGTATCCGCGGGCGTCTCGTCAAACCCGGTCTCACTCATCGGATTGGGCAAGCCCGCATTCGGATACACGCACACATAGGTGTCGCAAATCTTGGCCAGCTCAGCGATATAGGGGCGCATCAGCGCCGCGCCTAAGGCACAGTTCAGGCCAATGGTGATTGGACGGGCATGACGCACCGAGTTCCAGAAGCCCTCGACCGTTTGACCAGACAAGATACGGCCTGAAGCATCCGTCACGGTCCCGGAGACCATCACAGGCAAGCGTTCACCGCGCGCTTCAAACACCTCTTCGACCGCAAAAATTGCGGCCTTGGCGTTCAGCGTATCAAAAATCGTTTCGATCAAAATCAGATCCACACCGCCATCAAGCAAGCCATTAATTTGCTCGATATACGCAATGCGCAGCTCGTCGAACGTCACATTACGAGCGCCCGGATCGTTCACATCAGGAGAAATGGAGGCTGTCTTGGGTTGCGGCCCTAACGCACCCGCAACAAAGCGCGGACGCTCAGGCGTGCTGAACTTGTCACACGCCACGCGCGCCAAACGCGCCGACTCCAGATTTAACTCATAGGCGAGCTCAGGCAAGTCGTAATCACCCTGCGCAATGGTCGTTGCACCAAAGGTATTGGTCTCGACCACATCGGCACCCGCCTCGAAGTACTGCTCGTGGATCGCCTGAATAATGTCGGGACGTACGAGTGACAACAACTCGTTATTGCCTTTGACGTCTTTGCCATGGTCTGCAAAACGACTACCGCGAAAATCTGCCTCGGACAATTTATACGTCTGAATCATCGTACCCATCGCGCCATCGAGAATCATGATGCGCTCAGCCAATAAACGGGCAAATGCCGCGCCTCTGGTGTAGCGATCGATGGGATAGGGCAATGTTGGGTAGGTCATGATGAGTCAAAAAAAACGTGAAGTCCGGAGCATAAGACTCGGTTGCTAAAAGAATTGAGCCGGTAAGCAAAACTCTTCACACAATGCGCAGCAAAATAGCTGTTCAGTTTAACAAAAGAGGGGCCGTGATACAGTAATACCAGAATTGGTGCTTTCGATGCAAAACCGGTGTTGCCATAAGCAAAATCGTGCATTGGTAAAGTTAAACGGGAAACAGGGAGATCGATCCATACGGATCCTCGTGCCTGTGCTGCCCCCGCAACGGTCAACGTCCGGTCCTTCAACAGTGAAGCCCGCCTGACGCCAGCCCGATACCGGCCAGTTTGTGTGGGATGGGTGCGTTAAAACCCGTCCTTTTGAACGTTCAGGATGTGCGGGGACGCACGTCACTACGAGGTTTCTCATGAATCACTCTCTTGCCCGGCTCAAATCCGGTGGCATTTCTATTACTTTAGTCATTTCCGGCGCTTTTGTTTCCGGACTCGGCCTCAACCTCATTACTCCAACACGCGCGCTGGCTCAGCCCACGCCCGTCACAACTCCCCCTGCAATCGCTGCTGCTCCAGCCGCCAATCCCGTGCCACAACTCGCCACGATCGTTGTGACGCCGGCTCGCACGCCAGAGCCGCTGTCGCAAACCCTGGGTGACAACAGTGTGATCACGCGGGAAACGCTTGATACGCTCCCCAACGGAACATTGTCAGATGCACTGATCCGCGAGCACAGCATTGAGGGCGTAAACCTCGGCGGCCCACAAACCGTCAGCACCATCAATATTCGCGGTACTAACAGTAATCAGTCTCTCGTATTGATCGATGGTATGCGGGTCAATAACGCCACCAATGGTCTGCCGCCGCTCAATGCCATTCCGCTCAATAGCATTGAACGGATTGAGATTGTTCGCGGCACGAGTAGCAGTCTTTACGGGGCCGATGCGATTGGTGGCGTGGTCAACATTATCACGCGCAGCGACACGGAAAGACCCTTCTCCGCGTATGCGAATGCAGGCGTTGGCACCTATGCGTCCACCCAATACGATGCGGGTTTTTCGGGGGCCAAAGACGGCTGGAGCTACAGCTTGTTTGGCGGCTACGGTCAAAGCGCTGGCTTTAACGCCACGAAACGCTCCAATTACTACCAAAACCCGGACAAGGACTCGTACTACCGCAGCAATATCGGTGGCGCACTCGGCTATACCTGGAAACCTGGCCAAACACTGACCTTGCAAACCTACCAGTCACAAGTCAACGGCAGCTACGATGCCGGCGCGCCTTATTTTGGAGATCGTGGGATTCAAACCCTCAGCAACAACATCCTGACGAGTCGAAATGTGATTTCCTCGTTTTGGACCAGCACGCTGCGGGCAGGCTTTTCAACAGACCTCTACAAAACGATCAACGTGGATGCCAGTCAAAATTTCTATAACACGCCAGATGGCAAGCAGCATTTCAAAACCAATCAGAGTCAGTATGTTTGGCAAAATGATCTGACTTTTTCACCGACTCAGATTGTGAGCCTTGCCTACGAGAGGCTTGAGCAAAGTGTTGATGGCGCCTTGGTGAATAACATTTCCCCAGGCGTGGTGAACTACCAGCAAACCGCACGCTTTACCAATTCATTATTGGCGATTTATCGTGGCACCTGGGGTCCGCAATCCGTGCAAGCAAGCGTACGTAATGACAACAACTCTCAGTTTGGCAATGTCACGACGGGCAGCCTGTCCTACGGCCTCGAGCTCACTCCGCGCTGGAAAGCCAGCATCGGGGCGAACACGGGCTTTAGAGCGCCTAATTTCAATGAACTCTACTGGCCGGTGACGCCCTTCTTTGTGGGTAATCCGCTGCTGCAACCCGAGCGTTCGCAAAACCTTGAAGCGGGCCTCAAGTACACGACGGACAACACGCAACTCGGTCTCACGCTCTATCGCAACAACATCAATAATCTGATTTTGAACGAACCCTCTATTCCCAGTGATGTCTATTCGCCCTACACACCAAGAAACATTGATCGCGCACTGATCACAGGCGTTACGCTCACGGGCTCACAGAGAATCGGGCGCAACACGTTGGTCAGAGGAAGCGTTGACTGGTCTAATCCGCGCAATGCCAATACGGGTGAACTTTTGCCGCAACGGGCGCAACGCGTGTTCAAAATGGCGGTCGACCAAAACCTCGGCCGCGCAAAGCTGAGTGGAGAGTTTTTCGTCACAAGCCAACGCCGGGATGCACTCACGAGTGATACGCTTGGCGGCTTCGGGCTGATGAACCTAGTGGGCAGCTATCCCCTCACCGACAATACCGATATACAGGTTCGCTGGAACAACGTTTTTGCAAAACAATACACGCTCGTGCAGGGCTACGCCACGCCAGGATCGAACGTCTTTGTCAATCTCGCAATGAAAATGTAGTGCCATATATTTAGGGTAAATATTTGTGTTGAAAAAGTGGGTCGTGACGTGTGTAAGCGTGTTGGCATCGCTGGCTTGGATGCCCCACGCCCACGCGCAAATACGCGTCACCGATGATCGCGGCGCACACATTCAACTTGCAGCACCTGCTCGTCGCGTCATCACACTCACCCCCCACGCAACAGAGTTGGTCTTTGCAGCGGGCGGCGGCGCTCATATTGTTGCAACCGTCAATGCCAGCGATTTTCCATTCGCCGCTCGCGCACTCCCCCGAGTAGGCGAAGGCCTCCAGCCAGAACCCGAGATCGTGTTGCGCCTCATGCCAGACTTGTTGATTGGATGGCAAGCTTCACAACTTTCCTCACTCAATGCCCTGCGCATTCCCTCTTTTTTAAGCGCCCCCAAGACACTCAGCGATATTCCGGACACCATTGAAAAATTTGGTGCACTGCTTGATACGCAGGACATCGCGCAATCTCGCGCCTCCGCGCTCAGGGCACAGATTGATCAACTCAATCAAACGTCCTTTTCCGGCCCGCCTGTCCGTGTCTTTTTACAAGTCGGTGAGCCCCCCGATTACTCTCTCAATCGATCGCACCTACTCTCTCAAATCGTCGAGGCCTGTGGCGGCGTCAATGTTTTTGAAGCTTCCGCTGCAATCGCGCCTAAAATAAGCGATGAAAGTGTGTTGGCACGACGTCCGGCGCTTGTCTTGCTCGGCAGAGTCGGGGGCCCCGCAACACCCACCGCAGACGCCGCCACACAACAGTACTGGTCACGCCTGAATTTACCGGCCGCACGGGCAGGACGCGTCTATGTGATGGATTCGGATGTACTCTATCGACCCGGCCCAAGACTGATTGAGGCCGCAAAAGCGATTTGCAGCATCATTGAACAAGCCCGAAAATAGCGAGTGACGCAATACAACCGAGAATGCTTATGAAGAACGCCCCTACAGATCCGCTGATGATTGCTGGCAAAGCCTATCAATCTCGACTCCTGGTCGGCACGGGTAAATACAAAGACTTCGAACAGACACGTCAAGCGATCGACGCGAGCGGGGCGGAGATCATCACCGTCGCCATTCGACGCACAAACATTGGACAAAAAGCACAAGAGCCGAGTCTGCTTGAGTATTTGCCTCCCAACCAATTCACCTTGCTACCCAACACAGCCGGCTGCTACAGCGCAGAAGACGCTGTGCGGACATTGCGTCTAGCCCGTGAGTTGCTCGACGGACACCGCCTGGTCAAGCTCGAAGTGCTCGGCGATCCGCACACGCTTTTCCCGAACATGCCCGAAACCCTTTCTGCCGCGAAAACGCTTGTGGCAGACGGCTTTGACGTCATGGTCTATTGCACGGATGACCCTGTTCAGTGCCGCATGCTTGAGGATATTGGCTGCGTTGCCGTCATGCCTTTAGCTTCGCTCATTGGCTCTGGCATGGGCATCCTCAATCCCTGGAACCTGCGCTTGATTATTGATCAGGCGCGTGTGCCCGTTCTGGTCGATGCCGGCGTTGGCACAGCGTCAGATGCAACGATTGCCATGGAGCTTGGCTGCGACGGCGTCCTCATGAACACGGCCATTGCAGGGGCCCAACAACCTGTTTTGATGGCCAGTGCCATGAAAAAAGGCGTTGAAGCTGGCCGGGAGGCCTTTCTCGCCGGGCGTGTTCCCCGTAAAACCTATCAGGCCGCGCCAAGCTCACCCACGACAGGCTTGATCACGCCTAAGAGCGCCTCATGAGTCAAGCTGAGGCACCGCGCCCCATTCCCAACACACTGACGATCGCCGGCATGGATCCCTCGGGGGGCGCGGGCATTCTTGCCGACGTCAAAGCAATGAGTGCCTTGGGTGCCTATGCCTGTGCAGTCGTTGCAGCACTCACGGCTCAAAACACACAAGCCGTTACTGATATTTCGCCGGTTAATCCACAGTTTGTCCGCGCACAGATTGATACGTTGTTTGCGGATGTCACCATTCATGCCACCAAAATCGGCATGCTGGGCCAGACAGGCGTCATCGAAGTCGTGGCAGATCGTTTGGGGCATTTCAAACCCGAACATATCGTCCTAGATCCCGTGATGGTGGCAAAAAGTGGGGATCTGCTGCTCGAACAAAAAGCCGTCGGTGCCCTGAGAGAGCAACTCCTTCCGCTGGCCACGATCATCACGCCCAACCTCCCAGAGGCAGGCGTCTTGCTTGAAATGCGGAGTGTTGAGACCGTTCGCGAAATGCGCCGCGTTGCCGAGCGTTTGCGCAACCTGATGACCCATGGTGGTCACCGTTGGGTACTCGTCAAAGGGGGACATTTACCCGGCAATGACACCATCGACATCCTGCACGATGGCGACCAGATGATTGAGTTGCCCGGACATCGCATTCCGACGCGCAACACACATGGGACGGGCTGCACCTTGTCGTCCGCCCTGACAGCCCTCCTGCCTCAGACAGAAAGCGTACCCATCGCCACAAAAATGGCAAAAGATTACTTAATCCAAGCGATTTTGCACGCCGATTCTCTTCAAGTCGGTCAGGGTCATGGTCCTGTCCATCACTTTCACAAATTATGGGCAGGAAAACCCTTACAATAAGGGTTTTCCGCAATGTGCCATTGTTGAGCGACCGACTTGTCGCCCCGTTGATCTTATGAAAGCCAATACTTTGCCTGATATCGAACGCGCGCGTTACAACATGATCGAACAACAGATTCGTCCTTGGGACGTCTCTGACAGCACGGTGCTCGAGGCGCTCTTTAGCGTCAGACGCGAACTCTTTGTTCCTTCGGCTTATCGGTCACATTCCTTTTCGGATCTTGACATCCCACTGACAATTTCAGCGGGTGAGACGCATCAAACAATGCTCGCACCCAAGCTCGAAGCCAAATTCACACAGTTGCTCCAATTAAAAGAAGACGACTGCGTCTTAGAGGTTGGCACAGGCTCTGGCTACCAAGCCGCACTGCTTGCTTATCTTGCGCGTGGCGTCACCTCGATTGAAATCGACCCACGTCTAACCGCCTTTGCTCAACTCAACCTCCAACAAGCGGGCATCAGTAATGTCACAGTTGAGACTGGGGACGGCAGTAACGGTTGGGGTACGACTGAATATGACGCCATCTTGGTCACAGGCGCACTGCCTGCCATACCAGATGCGCTCAAGTATCAGCTCTGCGAAGGTGGACGTATGGTGGTCGTCGTGGGTCAAGCCCCTGCAATGACCGCTTATCGCATCACGCGCACCACGGCGGCGAGCTTTGAAACCACGCCCTTATTTGAAACCGTGATCAAACCTCTCAGCGGGCATTGTCCGTCTAAGTTCAAATTTTGATTCCGCGCTAGGTCTGGCGGATTTTAGTGACGAGTGCGGTGGTTGACCGCGCAAATTCAAACGGTATCGCGATGGCTTTACCGCCCCAGGACTCCACCAACGCGGTCTCTGGTAATACCTGCATATCGTAATCTCCCCCTTTGACAATGATGTCAGGCCTGAGCAAGCCGATCAATGCAACGGGGGTATCTTCGTCAAAAAAAGTTACTGCTGATACACAGGCAAGCGATGCGAGTAATGCGGCGCGATCTTGCGCAGTGTTGAGAGGACGATCTGGCCCCTTGCCTAATCTACGCGCAGAAGCATCGGTATTGATCGCCACCACTAACGTCCCACCCAGCTGTGCAGCCTGATCCAGATAGGTCACATGACCACGGTGCAAGATATCGAAGACGCCGTTGGTAAACACCACGGGACCCGACCAGTCACCTGAGGAAATGCGTTGTGCACATACCTCAGGCGAAAGGATCTTGTCTTCGAAACGGGCACGCATCAATCGCTCTCGCGCATTAAGCCGCGGCGGGCGCATCGCCTGGCGCAATCATGGGGGCGGCACGCAGCAGCTCTTTGCGATACCGATTCAGATCCTGAACCGTTTTAAATGAGTTATCCATCAGCAAGGACATATTGTGCAAAATGCGCGTACTGACCTTGCCTTCCCAATCTTTATCAAAATGAATTTGCGTATCAAGCCAACGCTCAAGCCAACCTGGCTCTGGCAACTTGGACTGCACGGTGTCGTCAGGGAACATGTCTTTGTTGACATGAAGATTGGTCGGATGCAATGCCTGAGGGGTACGATGCGCCGAGGCCATCAACACACCGATTTTTGTAAAGGCAATACGCGCCTGCGAAGCAATCTCGCCCCCACGTTGCGTCAACGCTCGCTTCATATAACGCAGATACGCGCCCGCGTGCCGTGCTTCGTCTTGGGCAATCACGTTATAAATCGCCTTAATAACAGGCTCTGTATGCCAGTCTGCCGCACGTCGATACCAATGATTGAGACGCACCTCGCCGCAAAAGTGCAACATCAGCGTTTCAAGTGGGGGGGCAGGATCAAACTCAAAACGGACACGATGCAACTCCTCTTCGGTTGGCACCAGATCCGGCGCAAAGCGACGCAAATACTCGATCAGCACGAGAGAATGCTTTTGTTCTTCGAAAAACCAAACCGACATAAAGGCAGAAAAGTCACTGTCATCGCGATTGTCCCGCAAAAACATTTCTGTTGCGGGCAGAGCCGCCCACTCAGTGATGGCGTTCATTTTGATCGTTTGCGCCTGCTCATCGGTGAGCTTGCTGCGATCGAAATCGTGCCAAGGAATATCGGTAGCCATATTCCAGCGCACGGACTCCATGGACTTAAAAAGCTCTGTGTAAAGCATCATTTACTGCCTTAAAGATTCAGCGCAGACCGTTCATGCACAATGAGAGTGATCGATCGCCAAAGGTTTAACTAACAAACTCATCGAATGAGCGCCCAAAGCGCTACACCCAATGCCAAGGCGGCTACGCCCGTTAATGCAACCAACAACCTGTTACTTTGCTCTCGCGCTTTGCGAGAACGCTGTAACTCAGAGAGCACCTCAGACGACACATCGGGTCGGGAGAGTTGCGCATACAACAAACGTGGAAACTCAGGCAACCACTGCGACCACTGTGAAGCTTCCTTGAGGACCTTCTTTTTAATACCCGTCAACCCAACACGCTCATGCATCCAGCGCTCTAAATATGGCTTGGCCGTTTTCCATAAGTCTAACTGCGGATCCAACTGCCGACCAAGTCCTTCTACGTTTAAAAGGGTTTTTTGCAAAAGAACCAACTGAGGTTGGATTTCAACATTAAACCGCCGTGATGTCTGGAATAGTCGCAATAACACCTGACCCAGGGAAATTTCAGCCAATGGCCGGTCAAAATAGGGCTCGCAGACGGCTCTCACCGCACCTTCGAGCTCCTCTTCACGCGTGGTCGGTGGCACCCAGCCTGATTCAATGTGCAGCCGCGCGACCCGTCGGTAATCGCGTTGAAAAAAAGCAAGGAAGTTTTGAGCCAAGTAGTTTTTATCAAACTCAGACAAGGATCCCACAATGCCAAAATCAAGCGCGATATAACGACCAAGCGTTTCTGGCCGATCCGAAACATAAATGTTGCCGGGGTGCATATCCGCATGAAAAAAACCGTCATCAAACACTTGAGTAAAAAAGATTTCAACGCCAGTCTGTGCCAGTTTTGGAATATCTACCCCAAGCGCGCGCAGCCGCTCAATCTGACTCACCGGCACGCCATACATGCGTTCCATCGTAAAAACATTGGTCGCGCAATAGTCCCACATCACTTCGGGCACCCACAAGAGATTGGGGCGCGGACCTTCGCTAGAGAAATTTCTCCGCAACTGGCTACAGTTTGAAGCCTCTCTGAGCAAATCCAGCTCGTCGTGCAAATGCTTGTCAAACTCTCCGACAACTTCCCGCGGTTTGAGACGACGTCCATCGGGTGCAAGCCGCTCAATCAGACCGGCCAGTACACGCATCAATGAGAGGTCTTTATCAATCACCTCGAGCATCCCTGGCCTGAGCACTTTGACCGCCACATGTCGTCCGTCATGCAAGACTGCAAAGTGCACCTGGGCGATTGAGGCGGAGGCGACAGGGTCTTTATCAAACTGGGCAAAAAGCGTGGAGGTCGGTGCGCCAAGCGCCGCCTCGATCATGGCCGCAGCTTGGTCAGAGGGAAAGGGTGCGACGCGGTCCTGCAAAAGCGTGAGTTCATCCGCAATATCGGGCGGTATTAAGTCCCGCCGGGTAGAGAGGACTTGGCCAAACTTCACGAAAATCGGACCAAGGGACTCCAGCGCAAGCCTTAGCCTCAACCCTCTTGGCATTGTTGGACGAGAACCCAGTCTCACCAGCCACAACAGACGCGCAGCAAACGGATGACTAATACCGGACAACACCAACTCATCCAGCCGATAGCGAAAAGAAATCGCGATGATCCGTATTAAACGCGGTACGGACATCATTTGGATGCACCCCTGGAGCGTTCAAGCTTTTGAATACGCAGTTGAAGTCTCGTTTGCATGTGCTCGAGGCTTTCCAGTTTGCTTAACAATTGAGACTGGGTGCCATTCTGGGATGTCATCGCAGGGCGCCCCACAAGTGCATCCGTTTCCTCAGATAAGTATTCAGCTAAGTTCTGCGTCAAATTTTTACCTAGCGTTTGCGCAGCAACGAACGCTTGCTGCGCACCACGTACGATGCGTCGAGCGGGCACATCACCCAGCCATTGCGACAACGCATCCTCAGGATCGGGTCGTAAATCGCGTGCGAGCTCAGACACCACTTGCGCCAAAGCCGCTTGACCAGACACATGCACATACTCGGCGATGTCTGGACGACTATGGGCATTGATCCAAGCCAGAGGCTGCAATTTTTCGAGTTGAACCTCGAGTGTCACATCGGGTGCCGCATGTTCTGAAGCGTGTACCAACTGACCGTCTGACCCAATGCTCCAGTCAAGCTGAAAGCCCCCGACGCAAATTCGGACAGTTTTCCCCGCATGCTGCGCCAAACGTTGCGCAGCCCAAACCTGCTGTCGAGTCAGGGTGTTGAGCGCCACAGCCATTGCTTGGACTGGGTGGATTGGAGAAAAACCAAAAAGCGTGGCGGAAATACGGTTCACCTTGTTCAGACTAAATTCGATCTACTATTTTAACGGCTCTCGCACCACATCCCAAGCAAAACGCCCGCGTTTGCGGGCGTTTTGCTTGATTCACCTCAATAAACTAAGCGATCAGCTCGCTTGAGTCACTGGTACTTGCTGGATACCGGCTAGCAACCAACCACCTTGCTCTGGCTTAAACAGATTCCAGACTTCCTCAAAACGGAAGGCTTCGGCACCCGCCTGCTCTCTCAACATACCTGAAAAGCGCACACTTGCCAGATGACCGTCGCTGACTTTTTCAATACCAAGCAATTCGGCGTTGAGCAGCACAACCTCTGTGTGATTTTCTTCGATGCGATCAGACAGTTGCGCCTGCAACTCTTTCATCAGATCGTCTGTCAGGAAAGTACGCATTTCAGCGATATTGCCGCTATCCCATACTTTTTGAATCGAAATAAACTGTTTTTTGGCTTCGGACAGGAAACGCTGCGTATCGAAGTCCACTGGAATAAACCAGTTTTGATCGGGGGCCGGAGCATCTGAGCCAAAACCGGCTGCGGACATGGAGCCCGTTGCCGAGGCGGGCAATGTCACGGGTGCCTGTGCGGCCGGTTCGATGCTTTCACGCATCATGCCGTTTGAAGGGTTGGACGTGTTGCCACCGAATGGCGCACCGTTTGAGGCATTCCCTGCGCCCGCAGCTTGAGTAGCGGGCTGAGGACCACGCATTCTGCGCAAAATGAACATCACGCCAAAGATCACCACACCGGCGATCAGCGCCATGACCAACATGTCGCCGAAGGCTCCAGCCAAACCAAAATGCGACAACAACGCTGCAATGCCTAGGCCGGCGGCGATGCCCGCCAAGGGGCCTAGCCATTTTGACGCGCCAGAAGCCGCACCTGCAGTAGCGCCTGCGGCGGCGGGTGCCGCAGCAGTTTTCTGCGTAGCACTAGAAGCTGCGGCAGGTTGGGCAGCCTTTTGGCTAGTGACGTTGCTAGACTGACGGCCTGAGTTGCTGCCTTTACCCACGCGAGCCGCTTCGGCATCGAAGGTCACCGCGGTGAGGGCAAATCCACTCAATGCCACTAATGCAGCAGCAAAAAAACGAATCATGGGACGGGACATTATGTGCTCCTAGGCGATGGACGCCTGAAAGTAAAAAACAAAAGTTCAATACAAACTGAATTTTAACTGAATCTGACTAAAAGCTGAACAAATTTTAACGATGGGGGCATTCACCCCATCTTGATGCCCTCATGCAAAGCAGTCAATCCCGCCGACAAATTAAAATATTGCACACGGGACAAGCCCGCCTGCTCCAACATGCCCTTAAGCGTTTCTTGATCCGGATGCATGCGGATCGACTCCGCCAGGTAGCGGTAGCTTTCAGCATCCCCTGCCACTTTGCTGCCCAACCAGGGCAGCACGTTAAACGAGTACCAGTCATACGCGGGGGCGAGAGGCTTGGAGATGCGAGAAAACTCAAGGACCAACAATTTTCCGCCTGGGCGCAGTACGCGAGTCATTTCTGACAAAGCGCGATCCTTATGCGTCATATTCCGCAAGCCAAACGCCACGGTCACCCGGTCAAAATAATTGTCTGGAAAGGGCAAGTGCTCCGCATCGCATACCGCACACGGCAGCACCACCCCATCGTCGAGCAAACGATCACGCCCGACGCGTAACATTGAATCATTGATATCTGTGAGCCATACCTCGCCTTGCGGGCCCGCCTTCTGGGCAAAAGCGCGTGCAAGATCCCCGGTACCTCCGGCAATATCGAGCACTTTCATGCCCGGCCTGACAGCTGCACGACCAATGGTAAATGACTTCCAAACCCGATGCAGTCCTGCCGACATCAAATCATTCATGACATCATATCGGGACGCAACAGAATGAAAAACCTGGGCAACCTTGCCAGCTTTTTCGGACTCTTCAACTGTTTGAAAACCAAAGTGCGTCTTTTCTTGGGACATCGTCATTCGCTCAAAATCATGCAAATGACAGTTTAATCTGTCAATCGCCTCTGCAGCGATAAAAGGCATAAACTGCTTACACTTTGCCAAGAGGCGTCACACCGCAACCGCACACAACGAACCGCATGTCCCCTAACATTTTCACACTGCGCCCCCAAGGCGATCGCTGCCTCAGTATCGACTTTGGTCACTCCATCCGCTTAGAGACCGGTCAACTCTGCTTATCTGCAGCCGCCACGCTCGCGCGCGCACAGCTTCAAGGGGTGACGGATATTGTGCCCTCTTACACCGCCGTCGCGCTTTACTACACGCCTGGCGTAGAGATTGGCGGCACCGACTTTGGCACGCTTTGCGCGCAAGTGCGCGAAACGCTCAATACAGAACTCATTCAAGCCACAACTTCTGCTCGCCAGGTCGATATCCCCGTATGCTACGGTGGCAAACACGGCCCTGATCTCGCTGAGGTCGCAAAAAAAATCGGCATCTCCGAGCAAGAAGTGATTCAGATACACACTCGGCCTGGCAGCATGGTGTTTGGCCTGGGCTTTTCGCCTGGGCACCCCTATATTGGCGTGCACGATGCCTTGTTCGCGCTGCCGCGACGCGATGTGCCACGCACTGCGGTGCCGGCGGGCTCCGTTGCGATTGCCAACTGCCAATCCACAATCTATCCCACACTCTTGCCCGGAGGCTGGCACATACTTGGCGCCACACCCCTCAAACTTTTTGATCTCAACCGTGCGCAACCCTCTTTGTTATTACCTGGCGATCACGTCCGCTTTATCGCTGTTTCAGAGCAAGAGTATGACCACCTTGCTGCTCAACTTGCGCAGGTGACAGCATGACGATGCGCATCCTCAAGCCAGGCATGCTTTCGAGCTTTCAGGACCAAGGACGAACGGGGCACCAACCACTCGGGGTGTCGGTTGTCGGCGCAATGGATCAGCGTGCACATCGACTGGCCAACATACTGGTCGGTAACGAAACTGACTGCGCGAGCCTGGAAATCACCATCACGGGGCCCACACTACAATTTACCCAAGCCTGTTGTCTCGCCCTATGCGGCGCGGATCTGAGCCCAACCTTAAACGGCAAACCTGTGGCGATGAATCGCCCCCTGATCATCCGTGCGCAAGACGAACTTCAGTTTGGCGCAAAAAAAAATGGTACACGTACCTATTTGGCCGTGCATGGTGGCTTTGCCATTCCTGACGTGCTGGGCAGCCAAAGTACCTATCTGCGCAGCCACTTTGGAGGCTGGTACGGGCGTGCGCTCAAACGTGGCGATGAAATTCCATTACAACACCCACTCAAAGAATTTGGTAGCAATGGCGAAGGACTGGAGGCACTTGCACAAGCTCTCTGGTCGATCAAACTCTATTTGCCGGGAACGATCGCAGGCTCGTCGCGGGCGCAAATACGCTTGATTAAAAGTCAGCAATGGGAGGAGTTCACACCCGCCAGTCACGAGGCACTCCTCAGCCAGCCCTATCGGATTAGCCCAGACTCAGAACGCATGGGCTATCGCTTACAAGGCCCAGACATTCTAATGACCACGCCACGGCAAATGATTTCTGAGGCAACGACGTTTGGCACAATACAAGTCCCTGCAGGGGGCCAGCCAATTGTGCTGATGGCCGATCGGCAAACCACAGGGGGTTATCCAAAAATCGCCTATGTTGCGACCGTCGATCTCCCGCTGCTTGCGCAAATGGGGCCTGGCGATATCATGCAGTTTGAACTCGTTTCACTCGAAGCGGCGCAAGCGCTTGACGCGGCTCGGGCACGTGCATTCATCGACCTTGCGCGAGCACTCGCGCCCGTGCGAACATTACTGCTTAATCACTAAGGACCTCAATCATGGCACTACGTATTGATTTGAATTGCGATATGGGCGAAAGTTTTGGCGCCTGGAAAATGGGTAACGACGAAGAAATCCTCCCCTTTGTTTCTTCGGCAAACATCGCCTGTGGTTTTCACGGCGGAGATCCTGCCACCATGCGCAAAACTGTCGCCGCTGCGATCAAGCACGGCGTGGCCATCGGTGCACACCCTGGTCTACCCGACTTACAAGGCTTTGGCCGACGCAATATGGCGATCACGGATCAAGAAGCCTACGACATGATGGTGGTTCAGATCGGTGCGCTCGCCGGCGTAGCCGCCTCACAAGGCGGGCGCCTGCGCCACGTCAAAGCACACGGTCAGCTCTACAACATGGCGGTTAAAAACGAAGGTCTCACACGCGCACTGGCTCAAGCCACCTACGATGTCGATAAAGAGCTCGTCTTTTTTGCGCTGGCTGGCAGTCAGATGATTCCTATTGCCGAGTCAATTGGCCTGCGCGTGGCGAGCGAAGTGTTTGGTGACCGTAACTATGCGCCCGACGGCACCCTGAGCCCTCGCAACCAACCCAACGCCATGATCACGGACGTCCAGCAGTCCATCAAGCAAGTGCTGCAAATGGTCGAGACTAGCACCTTAACCGCGAACAACGGCACCATCGTCAACGTGCGTGCGGATACGCTTTGTATTCATGGCGATCAGCCTGGTGCAGTCACTTTTGCCAAAGCCATCCGCGAAGCCTTACGTGCCAAAGGTATTGAAGTCGGCGTGTAAATAAAATCTGCCCATGAAAAAGAGGTCGTCCAAAGACGACCTCTTTTCGACACACGGCTCAGGACCTCTCCTTGCGCAGCCTCAATTAAACAAGGACGCGCTCGATGCCACCATCATTGGCTTTCTTGACGTAATCTTCAAGCCAGTTTTCACCCAAAATGTGCTTGGCCATTTCCACGACGATGTAGTCGGCCTTAGCACCGCTATCCGCTTCAAAGCGCGACAATCCCTGCAGGCACGAAGGGCACGAGGTCAAGACCTTGATCTCCCCATCGAAACCATCTTGGCGCAAGGTCGCATCGTTCTTGACCAGCTCTTCTTCTTTGCGGAAACGGATTTGCGTCGAGATGTCCGGGCGTGTCACAGCTAACGTGCCTGATTCACCACAACAACGATCTGTCTTGATCGCTGTATCACCCACCAAGGAGCGCACGGTCTTCATCGGATCCTGCAGCTTCATTGGTGTGTGACAAGGGTCGTGATACATGTAACGCGTGCCTTGAACGCCATCGAGCTTGATGTCTTTTTCGAGCAGATATTCGTGAATATCAATCAAACGACAGCCGGGGAAAATCTTTTCAAACTCGTAACCTGCCAACTGGTCGTAACACGTTCCGCAACTCACCACCACGGTTTTAATATCAAGATAGTTCAACGTGTTCGCGACGCGGTGAAAGAGCACGCGATTGTCCGTGATGATCTGTTCGGCCTTGTCATCCATGCCGTTGGCACGTTGCGGGTAACCACAACACAAATAGCCTGGGGGCAAGACTGTTTGCACACCGGCATGCCACAACATCGCCTGGGTCGCCAAACCCACTTGAGAGAACAAACGCTCAGAGCCGCAGCCTGGAAAATAGAACACGGCCTCAGTATCGGCAGGCGCTTGAGGCGGGCGAATGATCGGCACGTAGTCTGCATCCTCGATGTCCAGCAGCTTGCGCGCGGCCTGTTTGGGTAGACCGCCCGGCATTTTCTTGTTGATAAAGTGCACCACTTGCTCACGCAAGGGTGCCTTACCTACTGTTGCAGGCGGCTTAGCCGTTTGCTTGCGGGCGAACCTGGACAACAAGTCGCTCGCCATACGCTGAATCTTGTATCCCACACCCACTAGCGCGACGCGGGTCGCATTAATCGTTGCGGGATCCTTGGCGTTCAAAAAGAACATCGCAGTCGAAGTACCCGCATTGAAAGACTTGCGTCCCATGCTGCGCAACAGCCCGCGCATGTTCATGGAAACGTCACCGAAATCAATATCGACAGGACACGGGTTGTAACACTTGTGACAGACCGTACAGTGGTCGGCCACATCTTCAAACTCTTCCCAGTGCTTTAAGCTAATGCCACGTCGCGTTTGCTCTTCGTATAAAAACGCCTCAATCAATAACGATGTCGCAAGAATCTTATTACGCGGCGAATACAAAAGATTTGCACGCGGCACGTGCGTCGCGCACACTGGCTTGCATTTACCACAACGCAAACAGTCCTTGATTGAATTGCTGATTGCACCGATCTCACTGCGCTGCATAATCAGAGACTCGTGTCCCATCAAGCCGAAGCTTGGCGTCCAAGCATTACGCAGGTCTGCACCAGGCATCAATTTGCCAGCATTAAAGTGATCGTGTGGATCCACGCGTCGCTTGTAATCCTGAAACGGCAACAACTCGGCTTCAGTCAGGAACTCGTGTTTGGTCAAACCAATCCCATGCTCACCAGAAATCACGCCATTTAAGTCGCGGGCGATTTGCATGATGCGTACGACCGCTGCATTGGCCTCACGCAACATTTCATAATCATCGGAGTTCACGGGGATATTGGTGTGCACGTTGCCATCACCGGCATGCATATGCAAAGCAACGAACACACGACTTTTCAACACGCGATCATGAATGGCCTGCATTTCAGTCATGACAGGCGCAAAATCCGTGCCGCCAAACAAACCGGCCAGATCGTTGCGCACTTCGTCTTTCCAAGATATGCGCAGCGTACGATCCTGCACCACATCGAACAGGCGTGCGTCAGGTTGTAATGCTAAGCGCGCCTTCAGCGCGGGCTCCAGTACAGTCAGTCCATGTGCAGACAAGCCCGTCAAGGCCTCGCTGAGAGGCATATCGAGATGTTCGAGCACCCACACCCAGCGCGAACGCACCAGCATTAAGTTTTCGACGGCTCTGCGACGACGCTCATCAAGAGACTCCTCGAGTAGCGCACCTTCTTCGCTACCACGATCAAGCTTTGCGATCGGCAATTCGCCTGCGAGCGCGGACTGCAAAGCGTCTAATAACTTAAGCTTATTGTGTGTCGATAATTCGATATTGATGCGTTCGATGTGATCGGTGTACTCACCCATGCGTTCAAGCGGGATCACCACATCTTCATTAATCTTAAAGGCGTTTGTATGACGAGCGATCGCAGCGGTGCGCGCACGGTCCAACCAGAATTTTTTACGTGCATCCGCACTCACCGCAATAAAGCCCTCGCCATGGCGCGTATTTGCCAGGCGCACCACTTCGCTCGTGGCGTGCGCGACAGCAGCCTCGTCATCGCCCACAATGTCGCCGATCAGTACCATTTTTGGCAGCACACCACGTTTACTCTTTGTGGCGTAACCCACTGCACGCAAATAGCGTTCATCCAAGTGCTCCAACCCCGCAAGCAATGCGCCCCGCGCACGGCCTTGAATATCCAGATAGCTCTTGATTTCGACGATTGAAGGAATGGCATCGCGGGCTTGTCCAAAAAACTCCAGACAAACCGTACGCGTGTGCGTCGGCATACGATGCAGCACCCAACGCGCCGCAGTGATCAAGCCATCGCAGCCTTCTTTTTGCACGCCAGGCAAACCAGAGAGGAACTTGTCTGTCACGTCTTTGCCCAGACCCACTTTACGGAAACGGGCACCCTCAACTTCAAGGATTTCGGTCCGCAACACCCGCTCTCCTGCTGGCGCGCTTCCGTCCGACCACGTTAATTCAAAGCGGACCTGACCGGCCTCATGAATTTTCCCAAGGTTGTGGTCGAGACGCGTCACGTCTAACCAGTTGCCTTCGGGGTCGACCATTCTCCACCACGCCAGATTGTCGAGCGCCGTACCCCACAACACCGCTTTTTTTCCGCCAGCGTTCATCGCAACGTTGCCGCCGACACAGGAAGCATCCGCAGACGTTGGATCGACGGCAAATACAAAGCCCGCAGCCTCAGCGGCTTCGGAGACGCGCTTCGTCACAACGCCCGCACCCGAGCGAACCGTCGCGACCTGCGTATCTACGCCAGGCAAGGTGCTCATTTCCACGCGACCAAGCGTATCGAGTTTTTCCGTATTGATGACTGCAGAACGCCACGTGAGTGGAATCGCGCCACCGGTATAACCCGTGCCACCGCCTCGCGGCACAATGGTCAGTCCCAGCTCGATACAGCCGCGTACTAACGCGGCAATCTCATGCTCGTCATCGGGGGTCAGTACGACAAAAGGATACTCAACGCGCCAGTCGGTCGCATCAGTCACATGTGAGACGCGCGATAAACCATCAAATTTGATGTTGTCCTTGGCGGTGATCTTGCCCAGCACTTTTTGTACTTGGCGACGCAAACGCGCAGTGCGTTCAAACTCTTCCTCAAACGCACGCACCGCCGAGCGCGCGCCCTCCAGCAAACTCGCCACTTTTTCATCGCGGTCTGCATCATCAGCCATGCGGCGATGGTCAATCTCATTTAATCGGTGCTCGAGTGCCTCGATCAGCAGCTTGCGCCGCTTGGGGTTGTCCAGCAAATCATCCTGCAAATAGGGGTTGCGCCGTACCACCCAAATATCGCCCAGCACCTCGTACAGCATGCGGGCGGAACGTCCTGTCTTGCGCTCGCCGCGCAAATCTGACAACAAAGTCCACGCGTCATCACCCAACAGACGGCACACCACTTCTCGATCAGAAAAGGAAGTGTAGTTGTAGGGAATTTCGCGCAAGCGCGCCTGCGCGTCCTGTGCCGGCTCTGCGTGTAAAAGATGACTTGGAAACGGGGCGTTCATAGGCTCATACTCGTTTAGTTGCCCTTAAAGCGTTATTTTAAGTCATCACAGCAGGGCAAACCCAATAACCCTTTAGGCAAAGGGTCCTGCGCGCGGTTAAACGGGAGCAAGCGCCCAATTAAACGCCCACGCCAGCACCAAATAGCGGCCAAATTTACCGATTGCCATGTAAAAGATGCTCTGCCAGAGGGGCAGGCGTAACCAGCCAGCCACCGCACATAACGGGTCACCGATCACCGGCAACCACGCCAACAGCAAGACGGGCGCGCCAAACCGCTGGATCCATAGTTCAGCCCTGGCGCGCGCAGGCGTGAGCGTTGAGGCGCTCCCCAGCCTAAATTCGTCCTCATTTGCCGATTTTGGCCCACGATTGCGTTGCCGCTGCCGCCAGCGTCCAAACAAGCCCTGGGCGCCCGCCCCCATCGCGTAGCTGACCATGCCACCGAGTGTGTTCCCAAAAGTGGCCAGCCCGATTGCCGCCCAAAACATTTCGGGCGCCACCGACAAATAGCCTAGCAATACTGGCTCGGAGCCAAGGGGCAGAATGGTCGCCGCCAGCAGGCTCACGACAAAGAGCGCCGGCAAGCCGATGCCTGGCAACGCCAGCCAGGCAAGAAAGTCTTGAATGGGACCGTCCAGAACACACTCCTTTGTTTAAAAGCCCGCGTGGGATAATGGCGTATCAGTACGCATGTCAGATCAGGAACCCTATGACCACGGATTATCTCAGACGCATTCTTACTTCCAAAGTGTATGACGTTGCCGTCGAAACACCATTGGAATATGCCCCACAGCTCTCCCTACGCATTGGCAACACCGTTTTGCTCAAACGCGAGGACACACAATCCGTCTTTAGCTTCAAGCTCCGTGGCGCCTACAACAAGATGGCCCACTTACCAAAGGCGGCTCTCGCCCGAGGTGTCATCGCGGCCTCAGCGGGCAACCATGCGCAAGGCGTTGCCCTGTCTGCCAAGCGACTGGGCTGCAAGGCCGTGATTGTCATGCCCACCACCACTCCAGGCGTCAAAATCGACGCTGTTCGCGCGCTCGGTGCCGAAGTAGTTCTGTACGGCGACAGCTTTACCGACGCGTATGGTCACGCGCTGACGTTAGAAAAAAAACAGCACCTTACCTTTGTTCACCCTTTTGACGACCCAGATGTCATCGCGGGCCAAGGCACCATCGGCATGGAAATTTTGCGTCAACATGCCGAGCCCATCGAGGCAATTTTTGTGGCGATTGGTGGTGGCGGCCTCATCAGTGGCATCGCCGCCTACGTCAAACAAATCCGCCCTGAAATCAAAATCATTGGTGTACAAACAGTCGACTCAGATGCCATGGTGCGAAGCGTCAAAGCGGGTCGCCGCATCACCTTGACGGATGTGGGCCTCTTTTCTGATGGCACCGCTGTCAAACAAGTGGGTGTTGAAACCTTTCGTCTGACACGTGCGCTCGTGGACGACTATGTACTGGTGGACACAGACGCCATCTGTGCTGCCATCAAAGATGTATTTCAAGACACACGCAGCGTGCTCGAGCCAGCTGGCGCATTAGCATTGGCTGGCGCCAAACAATACGCTAGCGAGCACAAGCTCAAAGGCAAAACGCTGGTCGCGATTGCCTGCGGCGCCAACATGAACTTCGACCGACTGCGCTTTGTCGCGGAACGGGCCGAAGTCGGTGAGTCACGCGAAGCTATTTTTGCGGTCACCCTGCCCGAGCAAAGAGGCAGTTTCAGAACGTTTTGTGCACTCGTAGGCAACCGTAATGTCACTGAATTCAACTATCGAATCTCTGACGCAACCTCTGCGTATGTATTCGTCGGCATTCAAGTATCCAGTTTGTCCGAGCCCAACAAAATCGCGAACAATTTTCGCAAGCATGGCTTTGACACGCTCGATCTGACGCACGACGAGATGGCAAAAACCCATTTGCGACATATGGTCGGTGGGCGCTCCAACCTCGCAGGCAATGAGTTGCTCTACCGCTTTGAGTTTCCCGAACGCCCGGGTGCGTTGATGCGATTTCTAAACTCGATGAAACCCGAATGGAACATTAGCCTATTCCACTATCGAAATCAGGGCGCGGATTACGGCCAGATTTTGATTGGTATTCAGGTTCCTGCTGGGAGCAAAAAGGCCTTTAAAGCTTTTCTTGAAGAGGTTGGATACCCACACTGGAACGAGTCAGAAAACCCAGCCTATAAATTATTTTTATAAAACCGCTGCGCTTGGTCACCAACACGCCGTCGTCAATTAGTCGCCGCCAAATCGACACACGCTAAAAAACGGTGTGTCAGTGGCGGCGATTTTTGCGGACCCGCCAAGATCTGGCAGATCAATAATGGCGGCGGCCTCGACCACATTACCGCCCAGCAATTGCAGCAGTTTGATGGCGGCCAGCATCGTGCCACCCGTCGCGACCAAATCATCGACCAGCAGCACACGCTGACCGGGCTTGACCGCATCCTGATGCACCTCTACGGTGGCATCGCCATACTCGAGGCTGTAGGCTTGCGCCACGGTTTTGTGTGGCAACTTACCCTCTTTGCGAACCGGCACAAAACCAACCCCCAACGCATACGCCAGCGCACTGCCAAAAATGAATCCCCGGGCATCAATCCCGACCACCAAGTCAATGCGCTGGCGCATGTGACGATAAACAAAAATATCGATCAGCGCCCGAAATGCTCTGGGGTCTTGTAACAACGGCGTAATGTCGCGAAACATCACACCTGGCTTGGGCCAATCTGGAATTGTCCTGATCAGCCCTCGCACGACTTCCATCGAATCCTGATAGGGGGGAATGATGGGCATAATCATTGGGTGTCGCTCCGCATGGGGTGATCCGTTTACAAGAATGAATAGTTTAAGCGGCTTTCACCCGAACGGCCCCAGAAACGCGCAGTGCTTTTGCTCGGGCTGCGCTCACTGACACATCCGTCGCCAAGCCCACCCCCATCCGACGCTTGACAAAGGACTCGGGCTTGCCGAACAAACGCAAATCCGTCCCGGGCTCCCTTAACGCCTCTGCAATGCCTTCGTATCGGACTGCTTTTGCCTCAATCCCTCCGTAAATCACACTGCTTGCTGCTGGCGCACGCAATGAGGTGTCCACAGGTAAACCGAGCAAGGCCCGCGCATGCAACTCAAATTCACTTTGCACCTGGGATACCAAGGTGACTAAGCCTGTGTCGTGCGGACGTGGGCTGACCTCCGAAAACCAGACCTGATCGCCCGAGACAAATAACTCCACTCCAAACAATCCTTGTCCACCGAGGTTGTCGGTGACGGCGCGGGCGATTTGTTGCGCACGTGCAAGTGCCTGCGCCGACATGGGCTGTGGCTGCCAGCTTTCGACATAATCACCCCCGACCTGCAAGTGCCCGATCGGTTCGCAAAAATGGGTCGCCACCATGCCGTCTGCCCCCCGCGCGCGCACCGTCAACAAGGTAATTTCGTATTCAAAATCAATAAAACCTTCGACAATAATCCGGCTGCCTTCGACGCGCGCGCCTGCTTTGGCAATATTCCAGGCAGTTTCAATATCCTCGGGACCTTTTAATACCGACTGTCCTTTTCCGGACGAAGACATGACGGGCTTGACCAGGCAGGGAAAGCCTACAACGGTAGTCGCCTCAGCCAAAGCAGTCAGGGAGTCCGCAAACTGGTAGGGCGAGGTGGGCAGACCCAGCGTCTCAGCGGCGAGACGACGAATGCCTTCTCGATTCATAGTGAGCTGCGCCGCACGCGCAGTCGGGGTGACACGCACCGTGCCTGCCGCCTCCAATTCCACCAACAAGTCCGTCGCAATCGCCTCGATTTCTGGCACGATCAGATGAGGTTGTTCCTTTTCAATCACAGCACGCAAGGCTGCCTTGTCCGTCATCGCCACCACATGCGCCCTGTGCGCCACCTGTTGCCCAGGCGCATCGGCATACCGATCTACCGCGATAACCTCAACCCCTAAGCGCTGGAGCGACAGGATGACCTCTTTGCCCAACTCACCGGCACCCAGCAGCATTACCCTGAGTGCGGCACCCGACAAAGGGGTGGCAAAAACAGCGGCATACGGCGCGAGCGCTGCGGCAGGGGATGTCGAAGAGACATTCATAGGCGTTGTCATGGAGAATCCAAAGCAAGGGACACATAAAAGAGACATCAATGTGCCACAGCGCGCAACCCGACGCAACCGCAGCGAAAAGCCGCATAGCGCTGCCGAAACGATTAAACTTAGAAGATGTCCTCTACGCCTCCTTTGAAAACCCAGACCTCCCCAGCGCCCAGCGCGCGTTGCGTCGGGTCCGACTCCGCCCTGACCGGCGAAGCCGCGCTTGCCTCCGCTCAGCGCACGCTTGCACTCGAAGCGCAGGCGATTCTTGAGCTTCGAAACCGCTTGGACGACCAATTTACACAGGCCGTCAATCTGATTCTGGCTTGCCCTGGCAGAGTTGTGGTTTGCGGACTTGGCAAAACTGGACATATCGCCCGCAAAATTGCAGCCACGTTTGCCTCGACCGGGACCCCCTCGTTTTTTCTGCATGCGGCCGAAGCCATTCATGGCGATATTGGCATGCTCGGCGGTCAAGACGTGCTTATCGCACTTTCTTACTCGGGGGCGGGTCAGGAAATGCTGACCATCTTGCCTGCGGCGCACCGACTCGGCGTAAAGGTGATCGCCCTGACAGGAAATGATCAATCCGAGCTCGCCAGACTGGCCGAGATCCATCTCAACATCGGCGTTGCTCAAGAAGCGTGCCCTTTAAATCTTGCACCGACCTCCAGCACGACGACCGCGCTGGCACTTGGTGATGCGCTAGCCGTTGCCTGTCTCGAAGCGCGCGGCTTTGGTCATGAAGACTTCGCCCGCTCGCACCCCGGCGGTGCTTTAGGCAGACGCTTGCTCATGCGCGTCTCAGATGTTATGCGCAGCGGCGCCGCCGTGCCAACCGTTGTAGCGGAGGCCACTGTATTTCAGGCTTTAGAGGAAATTTCGCGCAAAGGCATGGGCATGACAGCCGTACTCGACGTCTATGGATCTGCTATCGGAATATTTACCGATGGTGATTTGCGCCGACTCATTGAACGCAAAGGTGACGTTCGAAGCCTAAATGTCACCGAGGGCATGAGTCGCAATCCTCGACACATCTCCGCCGAAGCCTTAGCCGTCGACGCGGCGGCGCTGATGGATCAATACCGACTCAACCAGATGTTAGTGGCGGACGCGAGTGGCAAGCTACTCGGCGCCTTGCATATGCATGACCTGATGGCCGCCAAAGTTGTCTGAGACCCTTCGATGAATCGACCCAACCTGATCCCCCATCCTGCCGAATCACTGGTACTTGCCCGAACCCCTGCCGCACTGCGTGAGCGTCTTGCGCGGCTCAAGTTGATGATCTTCGATGTGGACGGTGTGTTGACAGATGGCAGCCTTTGGTACGGTGAACATGGCGAAATGCTTAAACGCTTTAACGCGCTAGACGGGCACGGGTTAAAAATGCTTGCGACCAGTGGTATCAAAGTCGCGCTCGTGACCGGTCGTGAAGGCCCAATCGTAGATCGTCGTGCTGCCGAACTCGGCTTAGGTGATGTGATTCAAAATGTGCGCGACAAAGGTGCAGTCCTGACAGAATTAGTGGCCCGTTATCATCTGACCCTAGAGGAGTCAGGCTTTATGGGCGACGATCTGATTGACTTGCCGGCCATGCAGCGCGCTGGATTTGCAGCAAGTGTGCCGGATGCACCTGCCTATATGACGCAAGCTGCACACTGGGTCGCCACAAAATCAGGCGGCAAAGGTGCTGTGCGGGAGTGCTGCGACTTGATTCTGGCCTCTCAAGGTAAGTTAGGTCATTTTTTCCAGCCTGGCCGTCTCGGTCCAGGCGTCATCCAATAAATCGAGCTCCATGAAAGAACGCGCGTCCATTGTTGTCTCGATTTTCATCCTCACACTTTTAGTGATGGGGACATGGTGGGCAGCTGAGTATTCGCAGCGCGCCGTCCAGATTGATCCTCCTAGCCGCCTGACCCATGAGCGCGACACGTGGGCAAAAAAAATAGTGCTGGTGCGCACCGACCCACAAGGGATCGTGATCCACCGCCTCGAAGGTGACCTCATGGAGCACTTTCCCGATGACAAATCCTACGAACTTCACGCGCCAAGGGCCTATACCCTCAGAGAAGAAAACCCACTGACCGTTGCCACCTCAAAAGTCGCCTTCATTTATGATGAAGGCGACAAAATCGTAATGCGTGGCGATGCGGTGTTAGTGAGACTGGGCGACGCTGAACGACAGCCACTCAACTTTCAAAGCGATGAAATCACGATACTGGTGGACCAAGACGTGGCTTTCACAGATCTCCCCGCGGTGGCGACCAGTGGTCGCTCAAGGATGAATGGCGTGGGCATGCGTTTTAACAATGCCACGCAGCAACTGGACGTGTTCAAATCAACCGATGTCGACATTGCCCCTAAAGACCAGCAAGAGGGTACGGAACCTCCCGCACAACGAGCCAACCCATGATTTTTAATAGTCATTCCTTCTCTTTTCGCAGCCTCATCGCCTTGAGCCTGCTCGGTCTTAGCTGGTGTACGCACGCACAAACGCCGACGGCCAAGCCTGTTACTCCTGTCGAAGAGCCCAGTACGACCATTCTCTCCGATACGCTGCGCTACGACGATACCAAGCGTGAAAGCACCTTTACGGGCAAAGTAGTCATGACACGCGGTTTGTTGACGCTAAGTTCAGACACGCTCTCCATGCGAGAAGATAGTGAGGGCCACCAGTATGGCGTTGCCACTGCCGACGCAGGCAAGCGCGTGTTTATTCGTCAAGTTCGTCCCGAAAATTTTGAAGTCCTCGAAGGCGTTGGACTCAAAGCAAACTATGACGGTAAAAATGAGACTTTTGATTTAATAGGTCAAGCTGTTGTCACCCGCTACATTTGCGGCAAGCATTTCGATACGGTGAGTGGCCAGCAAGTGCGCTACAACCAAAAAACTGACGTGTACCAGGCCTTTTCTGGCCCAGACTCATTCAATCCAGATGGTCGTGTCCGCTCCGTTGCGCAACCGAAGGCGCGAACCGATGCTGCCATCGCAGCCTGTCAAGCGGCTCAGGCCACAAATCCAGCGCCCAGCTTGACGCCCGCGATACCTCCTGTTGTTTCCCCTCGCCGTTAAAAGTTACCTTATGCAAACATCGCACGCCTCGTCCAGCCCTGACTCGCACATGCTCGCTACACCCGGGCAACTGACTGCGACAGGCCTGCGCAAGTCCTACGGTGGCCGCATGGTGGTGCAAGACGTCTCGATTTCCGTCAAAAGTGGCGAAGTGGTCGGTCTACTTGGTCCGAACGGCGCAGGTAAAACTACGAGCTTTTACATGATTGTGGGGCTCGTCGCAGCCGATGCGGGCCGAATCGAAATTGACGATACCGTCATCAGCAGTATGCCGATTCACAAACGCGCACGGCTAGGACTGTCCTATCTACCTCAAGATGCCTCCGTGTTTCGTCGTCTCACTGTCGAAGAAAACATTCGTGCCGTGCTTGAGCTGCAAATTGATCATGACGGCAAAAAATTCTCAACACAGAAAATTGAAGAGCAACTCAATGCCTTGCTCGAAGAACTACAAATTACACATATTCGTCGCAACAGTGCCCTGTCTCTGTCAGGCGGAGAAAGGCGGCGCGTTGAGATCTCGCGCGCGCTGGCGACCCGCCCGCGCTTCATCCTGCTGGACGAACCCTTTGCTGGCGTCGACCCGATTGCCGTGATTGAAATTCAGCGTATTGTGCGTTTTCTCAAAAGCCGCGGAATTGGCGTTCTCATCACAGACCATAACGTCCGTGAAACGCTAGGTATCTGCGACCGCGCATACATCATCAGTGAAGGTAAAGTCCTGACAACAGGGCAACCGAATGACATTATTAATGACGCCTCCGTTCGTCGTGTGTATTTGGGTGAACATTTCAAGATGTAGGTCAATTAGAAAATGACTTCACCTTGTTCAGCCATTCCTGCTGCACCGCAGCGTTGAAATGATGGGCTCAACCCCTTAAATAGGGATTTATCCCCTTGATTTCTATCCCTAAGTCACTAAACTGAAACTATTGAAACTACACAAGGAGTTGCCGACGATAGAACTGTTGTATGTCTATGCACATAGCTAGATCCCTTTATGGAGAGTACGCAATGAACCTAAATATTACTGGTCACCATCTTGACGTCACCCCAGCTATCCGGGAATACATCCAAACAAAGATGACGCGCGTTCTGCGGCACTTTGATCACGTGATCGACACACAGGTCATCCTGTCGCTCGAGCCACTCAAGCACCGAGCGGAACTTACGCTCCACATTCCTGGCAAAGACATCCATTGCGAAGCGTCTGAAAACAACCTCTACGCCGCAATCGACCTCCTCATTGACAAGGTGGATCGCAAGGTCCTTCAGCACAAAAATCGCACGCAAAATCACCATCATCTCGCAGCAAAGCGACAGGTGTTTGAAACAGCATAAATCTTAGGTGTGACACACCCTAAGTCTCAGTCAAATGCCTGCCCATGCGGTGGGCATTTTTGTGACTGGACACCCCAAAAAAGCACGCCTCTTTAGACCGCACCGCAGCATATAATTGTCCGCATGAAACTTTTGTCACGCATTTTGCCTATACGCAATATCGTGCTGGATCTCGTGGTCACCAGCAAAAAGCGCGCCTTCGAGCAGGCGAGCCTGTTATTTGAAAATAACAACGGGATCGAACGGGCGGCTGTCTTTGAGAGCCTGTTCAACCGCGAACGTCTAGGCTCGACAGGATTGGGAGGCGGCATCGCTGTCCCACATGGCCGCGTCAAAGGGATCAAGCACTCCGCTGCGGCTTTTTTTAGGCTCGCGCAACCAATTGCCTTCGATGCGCCTGATCGTCAACCTGTCAGCCAATTACTTTTTCTCGTGACGCCCGAAGCTGAAACGCAACAACATCTCGATATACTGGCAGAAGTTGCCCAGCGCCTTTCCGAACCATCCCTGCGAGAACACCTGCTAACAGAACTCGATCCAAGCGTTGTGCAACAGCTTTTGACAACGGGCCAAGTCTGATCGACCCTCTGGTCCGCCTCTTCCTACCACTTTGGAGTCGCTATGCTGACGGTGCAGGACCTCGTAAATGACAACGTCGATGACATTTGTTTCAAATGGGTCGCTGGACAGTCCGCCGCAGATCGCCTGATCCCTGACAACGGCATGGCGGCGGCGGACCTGATCGGTCACCTCAACCTGATTCACCCTTCTCGCATCCAGGTATTTGGCCGCGAAGAAATGGACTACTACACCCGCTTTGATAGCCGCCGACGGGTGCACCATCTCGAAGAACTACTTGCGGGCGGCGTGCCCGCGATCCTGTTGGCCGACAATCTTCCCGCCACAGAAGACCTCATTCAAAACTGCGAAAACAGTCACGTCCCCCTTTTATCCACGTCAGTTCACGCCGCCGCACTGATTGACCTGCTGCGGATTTATCTCAGCCGACGACTTGCACCCACCACGACCGTACACGGTGTCTTTATGGACGTGCTGGGGCTCGGCGTACTCATTACGGGGGAGTCGGGCTTAGGCAAAAGCGAACTCGCGCTAGAGTTGATCTCGCGTGGCCATGGTTTGGTCGCGGATGATGCCGTCGAGTTATCACGCACCGCACCCCACGCGATTGATGGGCACTGTCCAGAACTCTTGCGCAACATGCTCGAGGTGCGCGGCTTGGGGCTACTGAATATCCGGACAATTTTTGGTGAAACCTCTGTGCGGCGCAAGATGAAACTCAAGCTCATCGTGCATCTCGTACGCGCCACAGCACAAGACAAATTTGAACGTCTGCCGCTACAAGACATGACCCAAGACATGTTGGGCTGTCCGATTCGCAAGGTGATGCTTCAGGTTGCAGCAGGCCGCAACTTGGCCGTGCTCGTCGAAGCTGCCGTCCGCAATACAATTCTTAAGCTGCGTGGCATCGATACGCTCGCCGAATTTATGGAGCGCCAATCCGCTGCGATCGCCCAAGGTCAGAATTGAAATGCCACAACTCAAAGTCGTTTTACTGACGGGAATCTCTGGCTCAGGCAAATCGGTTGCGCTGCGTATGCTTGAAGACGCTGGCTATGTGTGTATCGACAATTTGCCGCTCAAGTTTCTCCAAGAATTCATCACTTCGATGCGTGATGATGCGGCAAAGCATATCGCTGTCGCAATCGATATCCGGTCTCCAGGAGAATTGGCAGAAATGCCAGCAGTGATTAATACATTAAAAATGGCGAACACCGAGTTTCGTTTGATATTTTTGGACGCCGATAACGAAACACTGGTGCATCGCTACTCTGAGTCGCGCAGACGTCATCCATTGTCAGAGCGACTCACGCAAAAAGGCTTGAGTGCCTCCCTCGAGGAATGCATCCAACTGGAACGGGATCAGCTCAGTGATTTGCGTGATTTAGGTCACGTCATTGATACCTCCGGCCTCATGCCCGGGCAGCTGCGCGTCTGGATCCGAGATCTCATTCGCGCCGACCGCACTCCGCTCCTGCTGACGTTTGAGTCCTTTGCTTTCAAGGAAGGTGTGCCGCGTGATGCAGACTTAATGTTTGATGTGCGATGTCTGCCCAACCCGCACTACGATCCCGCCTTACGACCCTTGACCGGTAAAGATCAGCCTGTCGCAAACTGGCTTAACAGTTTTGCGGAGGTCGAGAATATGATTGAGGACATCGAGGGCTTTATCCGCAAATGGCTCCCTCGTTACACTGAGGATACGCGCAGCTATCTCACGGTAGCGATCGGCTGTACGGGCGGCAAACACCGCTCGGTCTATATCGTCGAATCGCTCGCCAAACGCTTTGCGTCTCAGCAACACCTGCTCGTTCGTCACCGCCATCAACCCGAGATTTCTGGATGACAACAGGCACGTCCCACTTCTTGCGTGTGCTGAGCATTTGTTTGCTTTGCGGACTGATCGCAGCGTGTGGCGCACGTAAGGGAGGGGGGTACTATAAAGATGATGGGCCGGGCGACAATCCGCCAGCGAATCTTGATCGTGTCCCGGATGCTGTGCCAAAAATTGAACCCCTGGCACGTGGTCCCAACCGTCCCTACACAGCACTAGGTCAAAGTTTCACCCCTGACATCAGCGGTCGCCCCTATCGCGTGCAGGGCCGTGCCTCTTGGTATGGTCGCAAATTTCATGGCAAACCGACCTCCAATGGCGAACGCTACGACATGTACGGCATGACAGCGGCACATCCGACATTACCGATCCCAAGCTACGTTCGCGTCACCCGCGTTTCCACGGGCAAAACCGTTGTGTTGCGCGTCAATGATCGTGGTCCTTTTATCGCCAGTAGAGTGATTGATCTATCCTACGTTGCAGCTTACAAGCTCGGCGTGTTGGCACCCGGCAGTGCAGAAGTGATTGTCGAACGCATCATGCCGGAGGAAATTCGTGGTTGGCGCGCTCAGGCACCCACAGCGGCACCACCGCCCGCCATTGCATCCGCACCGATGGCCACACCCCAGACACAAACGACGGCGCCTGCATCGCCCCCGCCCGCTCCGGTCCCTGTACGCCCTCAAGCTGCTGTGGCAATGGCCGCCTCAACCGCAGAGGTCGGCACCGCCAGCTCCGGAGGATTTTATTTACAAGCTGGCGCCTTCAGCGATCCTGCGCGCGCACAATCCATGGCTGCGGATCTCACTGGAAAAGTCCCGTCGGATCTCGGCGCTACGATCAAGATCGAACAAAGCTCTGGCAGCTTGTACCGCGTTCGCATTGGTCCATTTACGAGCAGAGATGCTGCAACTCAAGCGAGCGACCGCCTGAGAGACGGCGCAGGATTACCGACAACACTTTCTGCACCATAAGCTGAGTGTTACTCGCGCTGAGCTTTGCGCGCCAAGGCGCGCGCATACAACGCATCGCGTGGCTGTCCCGTTGCTTTCGCGGCAACGCGCGCCACATCCCGTACCGACATCGTTTCCAGCAGCGCATCTAGCCAGGCGTCCACCGATGCGCTCTCCTCTACGTCGAGCGCTTCGGTCTGTATCACCGCCTGAGGATGAATAATCACCACATACTCGCCTTGTTCTCTGTGCGGGTCTGCCACCAGCCACGTTCCGGCTTCTGCAAGCGGCATCGTGGCAAGCTCTTCAAAGCGCTTGGTCAACTCACGCGCAAACGTCACGAGGCGCGTCGGACCCACGACCGCCAGCACATCGCTTGTACTAGCAACAATGCGATGGGGCGCCTCATAA
This sequence comes from Burkholderiaceae bacterium, assembly GCA_023653055.1. Taxonomy (GTDB): domain Bacteria; phylum Pseudomonadota; class Gammaproteobacteria; order Burkholderiales; family Burkholderiaceae_B; genus Zwartia. The sequence continues at coordinate 92,631 of JAMNXR010000004.1, forward strand.
AAAACGGTTGCAGCGGGCAATTGCGTCCATTGCCGGAACCAACGCTGCCTGGCTGAGGATTTCGTCGGCGCAAAGCCCGCAAAAACAAAGCCGGGCGAGGCATCCGTCGTCACGCCTGTCGCCATCAGCGCCGTCACCAATGCGCTTGCGCCAGGTAAAGGAATGACGCGCAGTCCCGCATTGCGAACGGCTTGCACCACTAGACCGCCTGGGTCACTCACCGCAGGTGAGCCAGCGTCTGACACGAGGGCGACGCGCTGCCCAGCCTGAATACGACTGACAATGTCTGAGGCCGCACTCATTTCATTATGGCGATGCGCCGCCATCAGCGGTGTCCCAATGCCCCAGGCTTCTAGCAAGTTTCTGCTCGCGCGCGTGTCCTCTGCGGCAATGACGTCTGCCCTGCTGAGGGCATGCCAGGCGCGTAAGCTCAGGTCACCCAAATTGCCGATGGGTGTTGCCACGACGTAAAGCGTATGGGTGGGCCATTGCTGACCTTCCATGCGCTCGCTCACGCGACCCCATGCATCGGGAGACGCATCAGGGAGGTTTTTTTCGGACATTCCGGATTGGCTGACATCATTCATTGTGTCAGTGTAGACCGCTAACTTACCCTCCGTCACGCTTCAGATCGCCTCATGACCCATCCCTGCCTCACTGACCAGACTCCCTTTGTGCTTGCACAAGCAGCCCAAAAGCGCGCAATCCGTGCCAGACACCGCAAACAACGGCGCATTGCCCTTGACCGCCCCAAGAACGACCTCGTCTCTTTCACCCCTCCACCCGAACGCAGCCCGAGTCAACAAATCGGGGACCGCTATGAGGCCCTTGCTTGGGAAGCGCTCAGCCAGGCGGGGTGCAGCCTGCTTGGCAAACAGCTCCGCTGCCCAGTGGGAGAGCTCGATCTCGTCGTGCGTGACGGGCAGACACTCGTATTTGTCGAGGTACGCTATCGTGCCAGCCAGCGCTTTGGCGGAGCTGCCGCGAGCATTACACGTGCCAAGCAGAAGCGTCTCATGAAAGCGATTGACTGGTGGCTGCCCAAGATGGTCAAAGCAGCCTTTGCGGGCAAAATGCCACTTTGCCGTATTGACCTCGCCACTTTCGAGCAGGACACCCTGACATGGCACCGAGACGCCGTGCGCCTGAGCCAAGATAAGTGAGATAATAATGAATCTTAACCTTGTTGATCACCATGGATCTTGCCAACAAACTTGTAGCCCATTTTGAAGACAACATTGCCGCGACGCGTCGCAGTATGGAAACACTCGCTGAGCCGATCTCGCGTGCTGTCGACGTCTGTTTTGGCTGTGTCACCAACAATGCAAAAATCTTAGCGTGTGGCAATGGCGGCTCTGCCGCAGATGCTCAGCACTTTATCGCTGAGCTTGTAGGCCGTTTTGAGCGCGATCGCTTACCCCTGGCGGGCGTCGCACTCAACACCGACACTTCCATCATGACGGCTGTCGGAAACGACTACGGTTTTGATCAGATTTTTGCGCGCCAGGTCAGCGGGCTAGGACAACCCGGCGATGTGCTGGTTGCGATCTCCACCAGCGGAAACTCAGCCAACGTTCAACTCGCAATTCAAGCTGCACACGAACGTGAAATGCGCGTCATTGCCTTGACAGGCAAAGGCGGTGGTCAGATCAAAGAACTATTGCTCGACAACGACATTCACCTGTGTGTTCCGCATGACCGCACGATGCGCATACAAGAAGTTCATATCTTGGTGTTACACATTTTATGTGACGGTATCGACACCCTATTACTCGGAGACCCCGCATGAGTCTAACTCGACAATTCTTCCGTCCTTTGATGGTATGCGCAGCACTCCTTGGCGCAGGCTCCACACTGACGGCTTGCATCCCGCTGATCATCGGCGGCGCCGCGGCGACTACGGGTATGGCTGTAGTGGACCGTCGCACCGTAGGCGAACAGGTCGAAGACAAGTCTATCGAGCTCAAGATCGGCAGCCAATTTCGTACAAACTTTGGTGATGCCGTCCGTTACACGGTCACCGCGTACGATGGTGTGGTTCTCCTGACCGGAGACACGATCAGCAACGAATTTAAAACAAAAGCGGGTGAGATTGCGCGTAAAGTCGAACACGTCAAGTCGGTCTCCAATCAAATCGCCGTTGTGAAAGAGCTGGCCCCCTTTAGCGTCGTCAGCAACGACATCTGGATCACTTCCAAAGTCATGACGATCTTGGCCACCACCAAAGACATTCCTTCACGCACGATTGTTGTCACAACAGATCGTAGTGTGGTCTATCTCATGGGGCTTGTGACACAGAACGAAGGCGACTTAGCGGCCAAAGCAGCCTCGCAAGTAAGCGGCGTCAAACGTGTTGAAAAACTATTCCAAATCATTACCCCCGCCGATGCAAAACGACTAGACGATGCGGCGCGCATTGGCAGCAGCACTAGCACCGAGCCCACAACACCCTTGGGTGAAAATACATCAAACACTGCGGGTGGGATGAGTGGGGACACCCCTCCTGCTGGTGGTGTACAGGTCATGCCTATCCAATGAAAAAGCTAGTCGCTCTGGTTTTATTGGTGGCCGTCGGAGGGCTGACAGGATGGTTTGTCAGCACCCGCTCGACGCCTGCGCCCGAGGTCACTTTTGCTACGCTTTCGGGTCAACCAATCGTGCTCTCAGAACTGCGCGGCAAGGTGGTGTTGGTTAAATTCTGGGCAACGAGCTGTGTCAGCTGCGTCGCCCAGATGCCCGACAACATCGCCAACTACAATGACTACCACGACAAGGGATTCGACATCATTGCGGTGGCCATGCAATACGACCCCGCCAATTACGTCATCAACTTTGTTGAAACACGCAAACTCCCGTTCACTGTTGCGCTGGATACACAGGGCAAGGCCGCAAAAGCCTTCGGCGACGTCAAACTTACCCCGATGGCATTCCTAATTGATAAAAATGGCAATATCATCAAGCGCTATTTGGGTGTCTATGACAAAAATGAATTGCGTCAGTCGATTGAAAAAGCGCTAGCGGGTTAATTTTCCTTTTTGAACAATATAAATACCTTCCTCTTTCAACGTCCACTTACTATTGCCTCAGCCAAATGACTAGTCAGCCCCCTCCTGCCTCCTTGCCTCCAGAAATCGTTGCACAAGTTCTCTCTGAGAGCCTTCCGTATATCAAACACTTTCATGGCAAAACCATTGTCATCAAATACGGTGGCAACGCGATGACCGAAGAAGTCCTTCAACGCAGCTTTGCGCATGACGTTGTTCTGCTCAAACTGATCGGACTCAATCCGATCGTCGTACACGGTGGCGGCCCGCAGATTGACGAAGCACTCCGACGCATCGGCAAAAAAGGCACCTTCATCCAAGGCATGCGTGTCACAGATGCAGAGACCATGGAGGTTGTGGAGTGGGTGCTTGGCGGACAAGTTCAACAAGACATCGTTTTAATGATCAATGAGGCAGGCGGCAAAGCAGTCGGACTGACCGGCAAAGATGGTTGCCTCATTCAGGCACATAAAAAAATGATGCCAAACAAAGATGATCCCGCCAGTCCGTTGGATATCGGCTATGTCGGCGATATTGCGCACGTTGAGCCTGCTGTGGTGAAAGCCCTGCAGGACGACCAGTTTATTCCTGTGATCTCCCCAATCGGCTATGGTGAGGACGGTTTAGCCTACAACATCAATGCCGATGTTGTCGCCGGAAAAATGGCAGAAGTGTTGGGCGCTGAAAAACTGCTCATGATGACGAACACCCCTGGTGTACTCAACAAAGATGGTCAACTGATGCGCAGTCTGTCCGCTAAAACCATCGATGCGTTGTTTGCCGACGGCACAATCTCAGGTGGCATGCTGCCAAAAATTTCCTCTGCGCTGGATGCAGCACGTAATGGCGTGAAATCTGTTCACGTCGTGGATGGTCGTGTGCCACATTGCTTGCTGCTCGAGATTCTCACGGATCGCGGTGTCGGCACAATGATCACTTCAGAGTGATTCACAAACGCTTTACGCCCCATGCCCCTGTTCGCACGCGGCGCGCACGCATACACACGCCTGCGCGCTCCGCACGCATCACTCAGGCCAAGGAGCGCGTCTGGCTCTTTGATCTGGACAACACACTTCACGACACGTCACACAAGATTTTTCGTGAGATCAATCTAGGGATGACGGCTGCTGTCATGGAAAGCCTTGCAGTCGATGAGGCAACCGCCAGTCAACTCCGCACAACCTACTGGAAGCGTTACGGCGCCACCCTGATCGGCCTTGTTCGCCATCACGGTGTCGACCCACATCAGTTTCTCCATCGCAGCCACGACTTTGATGTCGCACCTTTAGTCAAAGCTGAGCGCGGCTTAGCGCAGAAACTTCGCCGTCTGCCTGGACGCAAAATCCTCGTCACCAATGCGCCGATGCAATACGCGCGGGCGGTGATGAAACATTTAAAAATTTTGCGCTGCTTTGACGGTTTTTGGGGCATCGAGCACATGCAACTCCATGGACACTTTCGCCCCAAACCGTCTGTCGCGCTGATGCGTCATATATTGGCGCACGAGGGTATTCACCCAAGACGCGCAGTCTTGGTCGAAGACACCAAGGCTAATTTGCGCGGCGCCAGACATGCGGGATTACGGACCGTCCATGTTTTTCACCCCGGCACACCTTTTGCAAAAGGCAAGCGAGGACGTCCCAACTACGTAGACTTGCGGGTAAACTGCGTGAGTGACTTGCTGCTTCAAAAGCGCACACTACAAGGCGTGTGACACTTCGTGTCACATTCGTCACCTCAATCTTAACGCTCCTTCTGGACAAACGTGTATGTCGGTTAAAACGGGCGAACGCAAACACCAGATTCTGCAAACACTCGCAGAGATGCTTGAGCAGCCTCGAGCTGCACGCATCACGACTGCTGCACTTGCTGCGAAAATGCAGCTCTCCGAGGCCGCGCTCTACAGACACTTTGCCAGCAAGGCTCAGATGTTTGAAGGCTTGTTCGAGTTCATCGAAACAACCATCTTTACCCTCGTCAACCAGATCATTGCCAGCGAGCCCAATGGGGTCGAACAGGCACGCAAAATTACCATCATGCTGTTGACCTTTGCTGAGCGTAACAAGGGGATGACGCGCGTATTATCGGGAGATGCCTTGGTCACCGAAGACGAAAGACTCCAAGGTCGCATCACGCAAATCACTGACCGTATCGAGGCTGTCTTTAAACAATCGCTTCGACAGGCCGTCACCTCAGGCGCCCTCATTCCTTCCGTAGAAATCACGCCACTTGCTGCGGCATTAACGCATATTGTGTTGGGAAGCTGGTTACGGTTTGCACAAAGCGGCTGGCAAGCAACACCCTCGACACATATGCATGCGCAGCTCAGACTCCTGCTCGATCCACGTGCTTAAGTTCGGCTGGCACACACCAGGCAGGCAGGATCACGTTTGACGCGCACGCTATGCCATTGCATATCAAATGCATCTAGCATCAACAAGCGTCCCTTGAGTGTTTTCCCGACATCCGCGATCACCTTGATGGCCTCTGCCGCCTGCATGCTGCCAATGATGCCGACAAGAGGCGCAAACACCCCTGTTGTTGCACAGTTCAAGGCCTCAACATCCTCTGCTTCTGGAAACAAGCAGTGGTAGCAAGGCGCCTCTGGGTCTCGCGGATCAAAGACGCTGATTTGCCCGTCAAAACGAATGGCGGCCCCCGAAACAAGCGGTTTGCGATGTTCAACGCAGGCTTTGTTGACCGCGTGCCGCGTAGCAAAATTGTCCGTACAGTCCAGCACAACATCAACGGTTGCAATCTCAGACCTTAAATCTTCGGCTTCCATCCTGGTGGTACGCACCTCGACCACGATATCCGGATTGAGTGCGAGCATTGTTTGACGCCCAGACTCGGCTTTGAGTAGACCGATCCGGGCATCTGTATGGAGGATTTGACGCTGCAGGTTGCTCAACTCGACGGTGTCATGGTCTGCCAAGATAATGTGCCCAACACCTGCCGAAGCAAGGTACAAGGCGGCAGGAGAGCCAAGACCTCCTACCCCAATCACTAACACCCGCGCAGCCAGCAGTTTTTCCTGGCTCTCTATCCCAAACTCATCTAACAGAATATGCCTGGCATACCTTAGCAATTGGTTGTCGTTCATTTGCCTTTTACAGCACCCCCAGCAGGCTCAGCGCTCACGGTCTTTGGCCGTGGCACAGCCTTTTGAATGGGCTTGCCCTCTAAGAAGTTCAAGGCTTGATTCAGTTGAAAATCTTCTGGTGTACCAAACTGGAAAGTCTTATCGGTATCGGCCAGAGGCGGCTCCTCTTCTTTTGCCTTTGAATCGGCGCCAGGCTGACCACTACGGTTATTGCTGAGGTGACGCTTAAGATCCGCCTCTCGCGACATGCGGAACAAGTCGCCTTCCGCCGTATCGGCCACCACCACGTCAGGCATGATGCCTGTCGCCTGAATCGAGCGACCCTTCGGGGTGTAATAGCGCGAGGTGGTCAGCTTGATGGCTGTGGTGTCAGAAATGGGCAAAATCACTTGTACGGAGCCTTTTCCGAACGTGCGGTTGCCCATAATCGTGGCGCGCTTATGGTCTTGTAGAGCACCTGCGACAATTTCCGATGCGGAAGCCGAGCCAACGTTCACTAAGACGACCATGGGGACTGTTTTTACCCATGCCGGTAAACCAGCCAAATAATCATTTTCGCCGCGCGCATAGTCTGCGGGGTTGGACAAATATTTTTGCTTCGAATCAGGTGCACGTCCGTCCGTCGACACGACAAGCGTATCGGGCTTAAGGAATGCGGCAGATACGCCAATCGCACTGGTCAGCAAGCCACCTGGATCATTACGCAAATCTAAAATCAAGCCACGCGGCGCACCTTTTTCACCTAGCTCTTTCAAGTGACGTACCAAGTCGACACCCGTTTTTTCCTGAAACTGGGCAATTCGGATGTAGCCGATATTTTCCTGCAACATCTTGCTACGTACACTGCGCACACGAATCGTGTCACGGATGATTTTGATGACGATGGGCTGCGCCTGACCCTGACGCGCAATCGTCAGCGTAATAGGCGTCTTGACTGGACCACGCATCATCTTGACGGCGTCATTCAGCGACAGACCTTTTGTAGAGGTATCGTTAATTTTGGTGATGACGTCTCCCGCACGAATGCCAGCACGCGCAGCAGGTGTGTCCTCGATCGGGGAGATGACTTTGACCATACCATCTTCGGTGCCCACTTCAATCCCTAACCCACCAAACTCGCCTTGGGTGGCACTCTGCATTTCTTTGAAGGCATCGGCATCCAGGTACGCAGAGTGGGGGTCCAAATCAGACAACATGCCTGAGATCGCTCCGCTGATCAGCTTTTTGTCGGGCACAGCTTCGACGTAGTTGTTTTTAATCGCAGAAAAAACGCTAGAAAACTGTCTGAGCTCGTCAAGCGGTAAGGGCGAGCCGCGTTGTGCCACGGCGCTGATTCCAACGCTCAATAGCACGCCTGCGATGACGCCAACGGACACCAGACCTAAACTACGAATTTTGCGAGTGCTCATGCACATTCCCGAGTTGAATGTCGATCAAACTAAAACAAAACTACAGAAAGCGTAATGGTCTGCGCAGGGAATAGCAATCCCCCGTTACGCAAATCATCAGCGAGACAAAAACATCAAGGGATCGATGGCTGCGCCACGATGCCTGATTTCGAAGTATAGGGCCGAATCCACCTGGCCACCCGTACTCCCAGCAAGTGCAATAGTATCTCCTGGACGCACCGCATCACCGACCTGTTTGAGCAAGCTCTGGTTGTAGGCATAAACGCTCAAATATTGCTCGCCATGGTCCACAATGAGCAGATTACCAAAACCTCGGAGCCAATTGGCATAAACCACGGATCCGCCCCCCACTGCCTGAACCGTTGCGCCTTCATTCGCCTTGATGAGGATGCCACGCCAAATCCCACCTTCGGGACGATCCGTCCCGAATCTCGCCATCACACTCCCCCTTAATGGCCAGCGCAACCCTTTTTTAAGTCCCTCTCCATACTGCGGTGTCGAAATGGCTTCTGATGAACGTGCCATCTGCGAGCGCTCCCGCTCTTGTGCCGCGCGACGGGCACGCTCAATCTGCTGCTCTTCTTGGGCAGCGAGCGCTTGGGCGCTACGCTGTTGCTCAGCGGCTCGGCGGGCCTCCTCAGCACGTTTGGCCTGCTCTGCCACTCTCGCTTGTTCGGCGCGTTTGGCGTCCTCAACACGCTTGGCCTCAAGCGCACGGCGGGCCTCTTCAGCCTTTTGAGCGGCCTGAATCTGAGCACCCAGACCATCGATTAAACCCGCCAATCGTTGATCATCCTGGCCGAGACGGACCGCCTCGGAACGCTGCGCCTGAATTTGCCCTTCGATGCGTGCGAGCACCGTCGCACGTTCCTTTTTTTGACCTTCTAGCAGGTTGCGTTGCTCCGTCGTTTCCTCAACAAGCTGCGCGACCTCTTTTTGACGCGCATCCAAACGCGCTTCAAGTTGCGCTAAGCGCTCGATTTCGACGTTCAGTGCGGCCACAGCCTTGGCGCGCGCCTGCGACACATAGTCGAGATAGGCCAAATTTCGGCTGAGCTCCTGAGGATCATCCCCAGACAGCAAGGCCGTCCAAGGAGATAAGCCGCTCGCGTATTGCCTGCGTAACTGATCGGACAGCTCATCGCGTCGCTGCACGAGGGTAGCCTGCTGTCGCGCAATCTGCTTTTTTAAACTTTCAAGCTCGGTGCGCGCCTGTTTAAGCTGAGTCGCAAGCTCATTTAATCGTCGTGTAGTCTGAGAAATCGCCACTTCGGAGGCTTTAAGCGCATCTGAAGCCTCTTTTCTCACAATCTCACGTGCATCCAGTTCCTTTTGTAGCGTCTGAATCCGCGTGCGCAAGTCAGCCCGCTGTTGCTCCGCAGCGCTGCGTTGGTCCGCCAAGTCGGCGGCACCGGGTGCAGCCAAGAGTGCGCCCGACCCCGTCAACCAGACCAGCGATGCGCACCACACACGGACCCACAGACGCATGCGGCTAGTCCTTTTTGGCCTTGCCCTGCGCCGCAACAGCAGCCATAGCGGCCTCAATCTCAGCGGGATCGCCCAAATAATAGTGCCGAATTGGACGCAAATCCTTGTCAAGTTCGTAGACCAAAGGCTGCCCAGTCGGGATATTTAGATGAACGATGTCCTCTTCGGAGACGTTATCAAGGTGCTTAATCAATGCACGCAAACTGTTGCCGTGCGCAGAAACCAGCACCCGTCGTCCGGCCCGGATTGAGGGAGCGATGGTCTCTTCCCAAAAAGGCAACACACGAACAACCGTGTCTTGCAGGCATTCTGTTGCAGGCAACTGCTCCGCAGTCAAACGGGCATAGCGCGGGTCAAACTTTGGATGCCGAAGATCATCCAAGCCAAGGGGATTGGGGGCGATCGCATAGGCGCGGCGCCAGATCAATACCTGTTCATCGCCGTATTGTGCGGCCGTTTCTGCCTTGTTCAGCCCCTGCAGCGCCCCATAATGGCGCTCATTAAGTCGCCAGTTGTTGTGGATAGGCAAATACATCGCATCCATGGCGTCCAAGGCAATCCAAAGCGTGCGGATGGCGCGCTTGAGCACAGAGGTAAAGGCAATGTCAAATTCGTAGCCTTGTTCCTTGAGCAATTGACCGGCTTTACGCGCCTGATCCCGACCGAGATCGGTCAGATCAACGTCAGTCCAGCCCGTAAATCGGTTTTCAAGGTTCCATTGGCTTTCGCCGTGACGCATCAATACAATTTTATACATGGCAGACACAGGTTAAAGTGTGGATAAAGCATCATTTTATAATTGTCTGAGTCATATCTCATAACCCACCCCAATTTAGGGGTGTAATTGCCTTTCTGGATACACCGTGGATTTCTTTCTTAGTCAAAATAACCTGTTGTTAATTGGCGTGGCGCTCGTCTCTGGTCTCGCCCTTGCGTGGCCCATGATTCAAAGCAAACGCGCGGGCGCGAGCATTACCTGCACCCAAGCGGTCCAAATGCTCAATCATCAACACGCAATCACCATCGACATTCGTCCGACTGAGGCCTTTGGTTCTGGCCATATCCTGCACGCTCGGAGCATTCCTGCCGCAGACATCGAGAAAAAAGCGGCCAACCTACCCAAAAACAAACCCTTAATTGTGGTGTGTGATTTCGGCCGGACGTCTGGCGCCGCAGCGGTTCGCCTACGCGCGCTCGGTTTTACCGATGTAAGTGTGCTGGGTGGCGGCATGCGCGCTTGGTCAACCGCCGGCTTGCCGCTCACCACTAAATAATTTCTCCCGGAGTCCTGCACATGAATAAAGTCGTGATGTACACCACAGGCTATTGCCCTTTTTGTTCCCGCGCTGAAATGTTGCTCACGCAACGTGGCGTCACTGAAATTGAAAAGATTCGCATTGACGAAGACACCGCGCAACGCGCGCTCATGATGGAGCGAACCGGACGGCGCACCGTCCCTCAGATTTATATTGGTGAAACGCACGTCGGCGGTTTTGACGATTTATCCGCGTTGGATAAAGAAGGCAAACTACTCCCCCTGCTCAACGGCTAAGCGCACGCACTTTTGCGCTTTCTGGCGACCTTTTCGCATTACACCCTCATCGCTTTTTCAAGCCTCTACTGGAAAATTTCATGGCCGAACAAAATTCTCAAGCTGACAACGCCCCTTCATTCAATATGCAGCGCGTCTATCTCAAGGACCTTTCACTTGAGATGCCAAACGCTCCTGCCATCTTCCTCGAACAAGAAGCCCCCGAAGTCGAGGTTTCAATCAACATTGGCGGCCAGGCTTTGGCTGAGACCGTGTTTGAATCGACTGTGACCGTCACCGTGACGACCCGCATCAAGGACAAAGTGCTATATCTGGTCGAAGCCACGCAGGCCGCGATTTTCGAAATGGTCAATATTCCTGCTGAACAAATCGACCCGTTGATGGGCATCGTATGTCCCACGATGCTTTACCCTTACCTGCGCTCCAACGTCGCGGATGCGATCACGCGTACATCGCTGCCACCTCTGCATTTAGCTGAAGTCAATTTTCAAGCGCTTTATGAGCAACGCGTGGCACAAGCGACCCAAGAAGCCGCTTCAGCTCCCGAAGACTCGGGTCTGATTCTGCCTCCCGGCGTGACCCGCCAATAAAGTGGCCCTCACACTTGGATCTCTGGCGGCTCGATTAAGCGATGCCCACGCAAAAAACTGAACACCCACCGCGTCCTGTCGCGGTGCTGGGAGCAGGGGCCTGGGGAACTGCGCTTGCGTGCGCAGCGAGCCGTCATGGCTCTACCATGTTGTGGGCGCGCACCGCTTTACTCTCAGATCAGCTTCGTGCTGCAAGAGAAAATAGGCAATACCTACCTGGTATCGCATTGCCTGATGGTCTCTTGTTCACCGCCAGCTTAAATGAAGCACTCGCGCATGCGCAGTCAACAGGCGCTGGCGCACCCGGCTTATTAATCCTGGGTGTACCGCTCGCAGGTCTTCGTTCGCTATGCACTGCGCTCAGCGAAAAACTTTCTCAGCATCTACCCGCGCAACACGCTCCAACCACCCAAACACTTGCAGGCATTGTCTGGACTTGCAAAGGCCTGGAGGCTGAAAGTGGCAAGCTCCCGAGCGAAATAGCACTCGAAGCCCTCCGCGACGTGCCGCACATCCCCACAGGTGTGCTTTCAGGACCCTCTTTTGCTCGCGAGGTTGCACAAGGACTACCCGTTGCGCTCACGATCGCCAGTCAAGATGCAGCCTTGCGACGCGCAACGATCGCAGCACTGCACGGCGGCTCGATGCGCGTTTATGCCAGTCAAGACGTCCTCGGTGTTGAGGTAGGAGGCGCCCTAAAAAATATCATGGCCATCGCCTGTGGCATTGGTGAAGGCCTTGGGCTTGGGACGAATGCTCGCGCTGCGCTTATTACGCGCGGCTTAGCGGAGATGACTCGCTTTGGCGAGGCGCTCGGCGCGCAGAGTGCGACTTTTTCTGGTCTAACCGGTCTTGGCGATCTTGTCTTGACCGCGACGGGCGACCTGTCGCGTAATCGTCAGGTGGGTATCGCAATCGGTCGTGGTCAATCCCTGAACGAAGTCTTGGCGACAGGCCTGACAGCGGAAGGTGCACGTTGCGCACAGGCGGTGCTCAAACGGGCAACGCAACTTGGTGTCGAGCTTCCCATCACCCATGCCGTATGTGAAGTGCTGTTCGAGGGCGTTGCACCTTTCGACGCCGTCTCGCGTCTCCTTTCGCGTGTCGCCACGACAGAGTGACCGCTTGATCCTTCTACTCGCAATCCTGTCCATTTTGCTTACCGGTCCCGCTCTTGCGCAACCGAGCTGGCCGGCTGAGCGACCGATTCATTTAATCGTCCCTTTTCCTGCCGGCTCTTCACCGGATCTGCTGGCAAGGACGTTGGCGACGCCTCTTGCCAACAAACTCGGCCAAAGCATCGTTGTAGAAAACAAACCGGGCGCAGGAGGCAACATCGGCACGCGTTTTGTGGCGCGCGCGCCCGCGGATGGCTACACGCTGCTCTACACCATCAATGGCCCACTTGTGACGGCACCAACGCTTTATAAAAAAACACTTGGCTATGACCCCGTCAAAGATTTAGCACCGATTACGTTGGTCGCAACCAGTCCAAATGTGTTGATCGTCCATGCGGGCTTTAAGGGCAATACTGTCGCAGATTTTGTTCAACAGGCTGGGCAGCAAGCAGGGCGCTGGAACTATGGCTCAGTGGGGCCCGGTAGCGCGTCCCACTTGGCCATGGAGCTTTTTAAAAAACAAGCTGCACTTGATCTCACACATATCCCCTACAACGGCTTTCCGCAAGTGACGACGGCTGTACTTGCACAAGACATCCAAGCGGCGTTCATGGTGCCTGCCATCGCAATGGCGCAAGTCAAAAGCGGCAAGGTCAAAGCCCTAGGGATCACAAGTAAAAAACCAATCGATTCCTTGCCGGGCATTACCCCACTCTCAGACCAAGGTTTTGCTGAGTTTGAGGCGATTTCATGGAACGCCGTGCTCGCACCTGCTGGTACGCCTGCAGCAATCTTGGCGCGCCTCAATACCGAACTCGTTGCACTCTTAAACAGCCATGAAATCCGGGATAAGTTTGCACTTCAATATTTTTCTGTTGTCGGCTCGAGCCCAACTGCACTCAAACAATTGATTCAAGATGAGCAGCGCCGATGGGATGCTGTGATTGAGACGCTGAAACTTTCTCTTGATTAAATATGCGTGCGTGGCACGTATCACGTTTCAAACCGCGCCCAAATATCCCTGCTGACGCCACGCCTCAAAGACCACCACCGCGACCGCATTCGACAAGTTGAGACTACGCTGCCCTCCCAACATAGGGAGTCGAACGCGCTGAGCGGGATCAAAGAGCGCCATCTGCTCTGCTGAAAGACCCGCCGTTTCGCGACCGAACACAAAAACATCGCCCTCTTGCAAGCTGACCTCGCTCACAAGCTGTGTGGCTTTGGTAGTCATCGCGAAAACCCGATTTGCAGGCGCCCCCGTCGCCGCGATCGCAAGCGCAAGGGTATCGTGCACTTTGACCGGCTGCCATTCGTGATAATCGAGACCCGCACGTTTGAGGCGCGTGTCATCGATTTCAAAACCAAGTGGGCGCACAAGGTGAAGGCGTGCTCCCGTATTGGCGCACAAGCGGATCACATTGCCCGTGTTGGGCGGAATTTCGGGCTGAACGAGGATGACATCAAACATGGACGCTATTTTGCCAGAGTCCGAGCTGCGACCAAAGCGATCACTCCTTGGGCACCGGCGCGCAACAGCGCTTCTGAAGCGTCCTCAAGCGTGCTGCCGGTTGTAAGTACGTCGTCGACTAAGCCCACCCAACCACACGCCTGAGGTACCTGCGCTGCATACAAACCGCGCACACTTTGCTGGCGGGTGCGCCAGTCTAATGTTTTCTGACTAGAAGTTTCACGCGTCCGTTCACACCACGCCCGCCGCAACGGCACACCACTTAAACACGCCAATTCGCGGGCAATCTCACCTGCCGGATTAAACCCGCGCTTCAAAATGGCGTCGCGGCTCGACGGAATGGGCACCAAGGCGTCGAGCTTAGGTAACGGTGGGGCCACTCGCTGCATATTGCGCCATAGCAGCCTGGCAAATAGCCCGGCTTCGGTGAGACGACCCTTGGCTTTAAAACCACGCATGAGCTGATCTCCCGGCGCAGCAAAGTAAATCCCCGCAATCGCACGCGTGTAGGTTCTGGGGCGCAGCACACAGGTGGCGCAGAGTGACTGCGCCGTCAATATGGACCCACGTGCCATGTCCGAGTCCTGATACAAACACCTCGGGCAGTACCGTTGCGCCTCAACGTCGAACCTGACAGCATTTTCGCAGGCCTGACAAAGGTCTCCACCCCGCGCCCTCAAGCCGCATAAGGGACACGGTGCGCAGAGTAATCGTCGAATTCTTTCTCGAATAGAGTACATTTTCATACCTCCAGCGCACATTCTCCCTTAGTCGCGCGTGCCTTTTTTATCACTATGACAACAACAGCCACCCCCGATCGCCTGCCAATCCATTCAGACCATGTACTGCGCCAGTTCAATCGTCGGGGCGATCTCAACGATGCGCAGTTTTTGTATGGAGAGGTCGCGCGCCGGATGGACGAACGTCTCAGACTCGTGCGCTTGGCACCTCAAAGCATGCTGGATGCAGGCTGTGGTGCGGGGGCACAAATACCGTTGCTTCACGCACGCTACCCCGACGCACATTTGATTGGTCAAGATCACAATGCAGGCTTAATCAAACGCGCTCAACAACGCGCGCGCACCATTTATCCACACGGGTTGCGCGCGTGGATCAGTCGCTTACGCGGCCGACCTGCACCGGTCTCTTGGCTCACCTCTGATTTGGCGCATACCAGTCTATTGCCCGAATCTCTTGACCTGGTGTGGTCCAATCTCGCCCTACATTGGCACCCTGCTCCACACGAGGTTTTACAAGAATGGGGACGCATTATCCGTCCAAATGGCTTAGTCTTTTTTTCTTGTTTTGGTCCCGGGACGATGCAGGAACTCCGTCAAGCCGTCGCTTCGGCAAATCTCGTCACGGCCACACCTGGTTTTGTCGATATGCACGACTTTGGTGACCTGCTGATTGAAAAGGGCTTTGCAGATCCCGTGATGGATCAAGAGGTGTTGACGCTCACGTACGCGACGCCAGAAAAACTTTTACATGATGTAAAAAGTCTTGGGGGCAACCCCAGCTTGGGAAGACGTGCGAGTCTGACCTCTCGGCACTGGCATCAGCGCTTGCTGCAGGCACTCGAGCAACAGCGCCACCCTGATGGCCGGCTGCACTTAACGATCGAAGTTGCTTACGGTCATGCCTGGCGCAGCGCCACGCGACGCGGCCAGGCAGGAGAAACGCGCATCAGTGTGAGCGCGATTCAGAGAAAATCAGCCGAAAAATGAAACGTACGCTTTGTGCGCCATGTAAGCCGCCAAGCCAAACAACAAGTACGCAAAAATACGCTTGAGTGTTTTGACGGGCAAATTGTGTGCGGCACGCGCGCCAATCGGCGCCGTCAATACGCTTCCAATCGCCAACACGATCAACGCTGGCCAGTAAATGTAGCCCACCATTTCAAAAGGGAGTCCTTCTTTGTGCCAGCCCGACCACACATAACCAATCGTATTGGCTAAGGCAATGGGAAATCCCAGGGCGGCAGAGGTACCAACGGCCTGGTGCAGGGGCACGTTACACCACACCATGAACGGCACTGAGATAAAGCCACCACCCGCCCCCACCAGGCCGGAGACAAAACCAATCGTGCCTCCCGCAGCAGCTGTACCGACCTTGCCGGGCATCTGGCGCGTCGCCTTTGGTTTTTTATCTAGCAACATCTGCAAGGCTGAATAACCGACAAATACAGCGAAAA
This sequence comes from Burkholderiaceae bacterium, assembly GCA_023653055.1. Classification (GTDB taxonomy): domain Bacteria; phylum Pseudomonadota; class Gammaproteobacteria; order Burkholderiales; family Burkholderiaceae_B; genus Zwartia. The sequence goes on from JAMNXR010000004.1 coordinate 108,600, forward strand.
AGAGCGCGAGCCAGCTCGTTTTGAGAAAAGAAAACAACGCGGCACTCGCGATCAATCCCCCAACCACAATACCAGGCGTCAATGTGGCGACCAAGTCCCAACGGACAGCCCCCTTTTTATTGTGCGCACGCACGCTAGAGACAGAGGTGAACAAAATACAGGCCATCGACGTCGCAATGGCTGCATGTACGATCAAGTCGAGGGGCAAACCCTGCCATGTCAGTAGCAATGTTAAAAATGGGACAAGCAGCATACCGCCGCCAATTCCTAACAAACCGGCTGCAAAACCGGTGACGCAGCCTAAAATGGCAAGAGCTAGGATAAATAGTGGATCCATGAGGTGACACTCGATCTCGACGATGGGAAAGTCGATCAGTATACTAACTGGATCACCCCTGTGCCCGCTCCCACCAAATTTCTAAAAAGACTGCAGCATGGACTCTCTTGATACCGAAGTGTTAAAAAAAGCCCGCGAGTGGGTATTGGCCGGCCATATTGTCCATCTCGCCACCGTTGTAAAAACATGGGGCTCTGCGCCGCGTCAGGCGGGCTCAATGCTGGCCGTGCGTCAAGATGGTCGGGTGGTAGGCTCAGTCTCGGGCGGCTGCATTGAGGACGATTTGATTGCGCGCGCGCAAGAAGGCCGATTGCCGCTCCAGCCTGAATGGGCGCGTTATGGCGTATCTCAAGATGAGGCGGCCCGCTTTGGTCTGCCTTGCGGCGGCACTTTGCGCCTTGTGATCGAGCCCGTCACCCATTGCGACTGGCTTGAGCCCGTTGTGGTCGCGACTGAATCACAGCAATTGATTGGCCGCTGGTTAGATATGTCGTCAGGACAATCTACGCTCACCGATGCGCGGCCTGGTCAATTAACCGAGATCAAAGAAGACGGCTGCCACTTCGTCTATGGCCCACACTGGCGCCTACTCATTATTGGCGCGAACCAGACGGCGAAAGCACTGGCCCAAATCGCCACAATGCTGGAGTTTCAGGTCATTATTTGCGATCCGCGTGAAGAGTTCACCGCAGACTGGGATATGCCGGGTGTCACTCTGCAAGCCGGGATGCCTGACGACGCGGTACTTGAGATTCAAACAGACGCTCGCACCGCGATTGTCGCGATTACGCACGACCCAAAGCTCGACGATATGGCGTTACTCGAGGCATTGAAATCAACCGCTTTTTACGTTGGAGCGTTAGGCTCTGTTCGCAATCAGGCCAAGCGGCGTGAACGACTGCTGAGTTTTGATTTGTCGGCCCAAGAGGTCGATCGACTTCACGGCCCTGTGGGTTTACAAATCGGTAGCCGCACGCCCGCTGAAATCGCCGTCGCCGTCGGCGCTCAACTCGTACAAGTGAGGCGGACACTCGAAGACGAACGCATCGGTGGACTCAGCCAGCCGCCCACCTCCGCACGTTGAGTCCGCGGTCAGCAGGAACACTGAATCAAATACTGCGCTTGCGAGACTCAATGCCTAACTGCTTGAGTTTGCGATAAAGGTGTGTGCGCTCAAGTCCGGTTTTCTCTGACACGCGCGTCATGCTGTTATTTTCGCGTGCTAGATGGTACTCAAAGTACACCCGCTCAAACGCATCACGCGCTTCGCGCAAAGGCTGATCCAGGGTGATATCCCCCAACAAACTTTGATCAACAGCCTCAGAAATGGCAACGGTCTCTGCGATGGGTGCCGCTTCCGCCAGCACAGGCGCTGCGTTGCTTGGCACCGCAACGGGCACAAACGTTCCATTCGCAGACTTGGCAACAGGCAATCGACCGCGCGCCAACCCTGCCGAAATCGTTTTTAACAAACGCTGCAAAGTGATGGGCTTTTCAAGAAAGTCGATGGCGCCGATCCGTGTCGCTTCGACTGCTGTGTCGATGGTGGCGTGACCACTCATCATAATCACTGGCATATCCAATAAGCCCTGTGAGCCCCATTCTTTAAGAAGCGTCACCCCATCAGTATCAGGCATCCAGATATCGAGCAAAACGAGGTCGGGACGTCCGCGCAAACGCGCAGCACGCGCTTGCGCTGCATTTTCTGCAAGCTCAATTGTGTGCCCCTCATCGTAGAGAATCTCGGAGAGTAACTCGCGAATGCCTACTTCATCGTCGACAACCAAAATCCTGGCCATAAATCTTTCACCACCCCTTACGTCAGAACATTATCGTTGTCTTGAGGCAAACCGTCTAGCGGTTGCGCCAACTGTGTCAACAAAATCGAAACTTTTGCACCACCCTCACGGCGATTAGACAGGTCAATTCGACCCTGATGCTCGTCAATGATCTTACGAACAATCGCCAATCCGAGACCCGTCCCTTGCGCTTTAGTCGTCACATAGGGCTCGAAAGCACGCTGTAATACTTGCGACCCGAAACCTGGACCACTGTCCGACACCGTAAATCTCAATGCGGGCTTGTCCGGACTTTCCGTATTTTCCCGACTTCCAGCATGGATAAGCTGAGTCGTTACCTCAATGACGCCGCCATCTGATTGTTCAACCAACGCATCTCGCGCATTCGCCAAGAGATTATGAACAACTTGGCGCAACTGCGTGGGATCTCCCAACACGTGCGGCAAAGCAGGATCAAGAGAGACCTCGAGATGCCAAGCGTGACGCTCATCTCTCACCATACCATCTATTGGATCCCAACCATACAGACCAAGCACCTCGTCGACCAACGCATTGAAGTCAACCGGCACCATTAGCAGAGCAGGCTTACGCGCATATTCTTTAAAATCATCCACCATATGCTTGAGCGAACTGACTTGATTGACGATAGTATTGGTCGCTCTTTCGAGGAGCGCCGCGTCCAAGGGCTCAAGCTTGTGGGCGAGCTTCATCGCCAAACGCTCCGCGGACAACTGAATAGGGGTCAGTGGATTTTTGATTTCATGCGCCAGACGTCGCGCCACCTCACCCCAGGCCACGCTTCGATTGGCGGACATCACCTCGGTGATATCGTCAAACACCACCATATACCCGTTGTCTCGACCATCAATCAACAATTGAGTCCCACGCGCCAGCAACGTTAAGGTATAGAACTTTTTGTCGTCACTCAAGTCTGGAAGCTTGAGTTCAAACTGCTCCTGCCAGTGGGTCCGCTCAGAGCCCACTGCGGCATGCTGCGAAAAAGCCTGACGGATCATTCCGGAAAAATCAATCATGCCTTCTATTGTTTCAAGGGGGCGCCCTGGAGCGGCTCGTAAATCAACGCTTAAGATCGCTTGAGCACCTTGATTAAAGGTCGTCAAGCGAAACTGCTGATCAAATACCAGTACACCAGCAGACAAGTTTGACAGTACGCTTTCTAAGTAAACGTTGGAGCGCTCTAACTGAGCACGATTGGTCTCCACCATCCGTCGCGCCTCTTCGAGCTGACGTGTCATGTCGTTAAACGAACGCGTGAGCTGACCCACCTCATCTTTTGTTGGAGGCTCAGGAAGTGCTCGAAAATCTCCGATGCTCACCGCTTGCGTCCCTGCCGCGAGAGTCAATAAAGGTCGCACCAGTTTTTTAGAGAGATATAACGCTACTGCAATCGATGCGAACACGGCAAGTAACAATGCCAAGGTCAAGGTCACTGCGAACAAATTGCGCAAACTCTGACGCGAGAGTGCCAACTCTTGATAATCAAGATAGCCTTTCTGTACCTCACGGGCATTTTGAGCAATCTTGTCTGAGACCGGCTGCGTCAATTGCAACCACCGCGACTCTGAAGTCACACCCAAGGTTGTTTCAGTGCGCTCAGGTGATCCGACGGGCACAATCACGCGCAACTGAAGTCCCGCATCGCCCAAATTAGCCGTTGGATCATCAGAGTCTGCCGCCGAATAACCTCGCGCCGTACGCAATTGATTTAACACCGGCGCCGGCGGTAAGGGGGGCAACAGCGTACCGAGATTGTCGGTTGAAAAAGCAATCAGTCGGCCGCTTGTTGTAAAAACCATCGCATCCACTGCGCTATTTGTCTCCCGCAGACGCGTTAAAACGCCCGCAATCTCAGGATCAGGCGTGTTGCTGAGGTCGGGTGTCATCGAACGGGCGCGGGCATCGAGCTGCGCCAATTGCGCATCAAGTGCTGCGCGTCCGAGTGCCAAGCCTGACTCAAGCGCCGTATCAACCCTCACATTGAACCAAGACTCGATAGAGCGAGACATAAACTGAAGCGATACGGTGTAGATCAGCGCGCCAGGTAACACGCCAATCAACGTAAATGCCAAGGCAAATCGGGCGGTCAAGCGCGAACCGAATTGCCTCACCGCAAACTGTCTTGCAAGGCGAAACGTCAACCACACGACCCATACAAACAAGCTCAGTGCCAAACCGCCGTTGAGCCAAAGTAGCAAGGTCTGATACTGCGCCAAAAGGGATGCATTACCCGTCGACCACGCCAACAGAATAAACAGCACCACTGCGCTGATAATGCCGATGCCAGAAATCAGTCGCAAGAGAGGATTCATTGCGTCGCCTCGCCCTTGCGAACAGAAAAGTCAAATGGCGTCCAAGGGCTCGTTAACGACCAGGCCCCTCGATTGCGGGCATCAAGCTGCAACGGTCTCGCTAAATGAGAGGTATCCAGTCGTATGCGTACCGCGCCCTCATATTGGGTGTTGGGCTCAAAGCGATCTAGCGGCGCGACAGGCCAGCCTCTGACTTTTTCTAATACGGCCACCCCCTCTTGTAGAGAGCCCACGGGTAAAAACAAATCCCCCGTCGCGACCCGCCACTGTTGCGTCAGGGTGTTGTAGGACAGGCGGCGGGTCAGTAAAGTCTCGACAATCTGTCGATCCCACCACCACCAGCGAGGTGCAGTAATTTTGACATCCAAGGTGAAATAAAGCGGCACACCGCGCTCAGCCGCATCAATCACGATTGGGCTGAGTTTCAGGTTGACATCTAAATCCATGGTGAGGTGTCCCTCGCCAATGAGCGGTTCGATGCGCTTGATCTTCGCCTCTGCGGCTGAGGCCGCTTGGAAAATAAGGGTGCAACCCATCAAGGCAAGCATCGCAAATGCCCACCTTAAAAAAGTTAAACCCCTCGTTTCAGCCGTCATCTGTTCAATGCCTACGCTTTTCGAGTAAACAACGCATAAAAGAAACCATCGTAGCCCGCAGGATGCTCCGCATCAGGTAAATGGGGCAAGAGCTGTCCCGGCGCACTCAGTCTCTCGGCTTGCGCGTGACGGGCCGCAAACGCTTGCGCTTGCAGTTCACCTTCTTCAGGAAAAATCGAACACGTCACCATCAATAGTGTGCCACCCGGCGCGACCACACTCCAGAGCGAGTCCAAAATTTCTCTGGCGAGCTTTGCGGTCTGTTGAACGTCCTGTGCGCGACGCAACCACCGAATATCAGGGTGCCGGCTCACAATGCCCGAAGCCGTGCAGGGTAAATCCGCCAACACCGCGTCAAAAGGTTTGCCATCCCACCAAACGTGGGTTTTGATCGCACTCTCGGCGACCAAGCGAATGCCGCGCCGCATTAAGCCTAGGCGTTTGAGATTTTGATGGACACGCTCAAGACGCACCGCATCGACATCAAGCGCTGTTAAGTCAACTTTTGCCAACTCCAGCAAATGGGCGGTCTTGCCACCGGGCGCTGCACACGCATCTAGTACTTGCATGCCGTCTTTAACGTCCAGCATGGGGGCAGCCAGTTGAGCCCCCGCATCCTGAACAGACCACCAACCCTGCGCATAGCCAGGCAAGGACGTAATCGGTCGCGGCACCTGCAACACTAGCCCAGCTGCGCCAAAAGCCGTTGCCTCAATACCTTGTTCCGAAAAAGCTTGAAGAACAGCCTCGCGGGTTGTCGCACGCGTGTTAACACGCAAGGTCAGCGGCGGATGTGTATTGGCCGCCACTAAAAGGGCCTGCCAGTCCTGAGGATAGGTTTTCTGTGAGCTTTCTATCCACCACCGAGGGTGGTTCCACTTTGCTTCAAGATCGTTGGCAACTTTCGCCAAAATATCAACACGCTCGCGCTGAAATCGTCTCAATACTGCATTGACCAAGCCCTTAAACGAAGCGGTCGAGCGATGCCATTGCGTGGCCTGTACTGCCTGATCAACAAGCGTATGCGCACCGTATATCGGCGTGCCTTCGGCGGGCGACTCGTCCTGGGCACGCATGGAGGCATCCAACAGCAACAAGCTCAGACCAATCAGTGCATACATCGTGGCACTGGGCGGTTCACGGTCAACCAGCGTGCGCCGTAACGCTTTGGCCAAGCCCCAGTGACGCATGGCATAAAAAGCGAGTGCTTGCGCGCCAGGTCGCAAATCTGGATGGACGTCGGCAAGCGCTTCGGTCAGGGACTGGCCGGACTCGACAGCAGCAACGGAACTGGCTGCAGCCAGCAAGGAGTGAGATAAAGCAGGTGTGACTGGATTCATCCCCCAATTGTAGGGGCTTTGGAGGGTCTGTTTGGTGGTCAGACCCTATCCTCTGTCGCAAAGCCGGTTTTAGTCACCGTGCAAGGTAAAATAACGTCCTGTTTAACGCGGGTCACGACCCGCTAGGTCACTCCTTATGTCTTCGCCCAAAGTCGGTTTTGTCAGTCTCGGTTGTCCCAAAGCACTTGTGGACTCAGAACGCATCCTCACGCAGTTGCGTACAGAGGGCTATCAAATCGTGCCCGACTACAACAACGCCGATGTTGTGGTGGTCAATACCTGTGGCTTTATTGACAGCGCCAAAGCGGAGTCGCTCGATGCAATCGGTGAAGCCATTGCGGAAAATGGTCGCGTCATTGTGACGGGCTGCATGGGCGTCGAAGAATCTGTGATTCGAGCCGTCCACCCAAGTGTGCTGGCGGTGACAGGCCCTCAGCAATACGAGCAGGTCGTGCGCGCGGTCCATGAGGCCGCTCCACCCAACGCCTCGCATGATCCCTTTTTAGATCTGGTGCCCCCACAGGGCATCAAACTCACGCCTCGCCATTACGCGTACTTAAAAATTTCCGAAGGCTGCAACCACCGCTGTAGTTTCTGCATCATTCCCTCCATGCGCGGTGACTTGGTCAGCCGACCGGTCGGTGACGTGTTGGACGAAGCGCAGCGCCTCGCCAAAGCCGGCGTCAAAGAGTTACTCGTGATCTCACAAGACACGAGTGCGTACGGTGTCGACGTCAAATATCGCAGCGGCTTCTGGAACGGACGTCCCGTCAAAACACGCATGACCGAGCTGTGTTCAGCCCTGTCTGAACTCGGTATCTGGGTACGTCTGCACTATGTCTATCCTTATCCGCATGTCGACGAGGTCATCCCCTTAATGGCCGAGGGCAAGATCCTGCCCTACCTGGACATTCCTTTCCAGCATGCCAGCCCACGCATTCTTAAAGCCATGAAACGTCCCGCCTTTGAGGATAAAACCATGGCGCGTATTCATCGCTGGCACGAACAGTGTCCAGACATCACCTTGCGCTCAACCTTTATTGTGGGCTTTCCCGGCGAAACTGAAAGCGACTTTCAGTACTTGCTGGACTGGATGTCTGAAGCACAACTCGATCGCGTCGGCTGTTTTCAATATTCACCCGTCCAGGGTGCTCCTGCCAATGCACTCGACGGCGCCGTGCCCGACGAAATCAAACAAGAGCGCTGGGAGCGCTTTATGGCGCACCAACAAGCCATCTCGACCGAACGTCTGGCCAAACGTGTAGGACGTGAAATCGATGTCCTGATTGACGAGGTCGACGAAGACGGCGCTGTGGGACGCTCAAGCGCCGATGCCCCCGAAATTGATGGCAGCGTATTCGTCGAAAGCGACACTCCTCTCAAACCCGGCGATCTCATCCGCGCGCGCGTAACGGACTCAGACGAATACGATCTGTGGGCTGAAAAGATTGGGTCTTGATGTGATGCGCGTCGGTTTTGCTGGAACACCTGAATTTTCAAAATTGGCCTTACATGCCATTTTGAACGCAGGGTTTGAAGTGTCACTCGTACTCACCCAACCAGACCGTCCCTCAGGACGCGGACTCAAACTGACCCCAAGCGCGGTCAAGCAACTCGCGCTCGAGCACAAGATCACTGTGATCCAGCCCCGCAGTCTGCGCCTTGACGGCAAATACCCCGAGGATGCGCAAGCGGCGCAACGTGCACTGCAAGATGCGCAGCTTGATGTGCTGGTGGTCGCCGCTTACGGTCTCATCCTGCCGTCCTGGGTGTTGCAAGCGCCTCGCTACGGATGTCTGAACATCCATGCAAGTCTGTTGCCGCGCTGGCGTGGTGCGGCCCCGATTCAACGTTCGATTGAAGCCGGCGATCCGCAGACGGGCGTCACCATCATGCAAATGGACGAGGGTCTCGACACTGGTGCGATGTTGCTAGTCGAGTCCTTGGGGATCGCGGCGCACGACAACGCGTCCAGCCTACACGACAAACTTGCCGTTCAAGGTGCACGTCTGATTGTGCAAGCGCTAAAAGACTTGCCCTCAGGCACACTCACCGCCACAGCGCAACCCGAGGACGGCGTAACGTATGCCTCCAAGCTCGATAAAGCCGAAGCTGCTTTGGATTTAGAGGCTCCCGCGGAACTGCTGGCGCGCCGCATCCGGGCGTTTAACCCCGTACCGGGCGCGACGGTCAAACTACCTGGTATTACCGAGCCGGTTAAAGTCTGGGAGGCCATTGCATTACCCCACCACGGATCGACTACCCCGTTGGAAAAAGATGGTGTTGCGCACGTCTTACACGTCGGTGCTGATGGCATCGATATCGCCACAGGACAGGGAATACTTCGCTTGTTAGCGTTACAGCGACCCGGTGGTAAACGTCAGCCCGTCTCGGTATTTATTGCCGGGTGGTCGACGGCTTCTCGCTCAGTTTGATCACCAAAATCGTCGCAGACAGTGCAAAGGTAATGATGTTGGCAATGATCATCGGCATCGATTCGATCAAAAATGCGTATCCTAACCACAAAGCAATGCCCGTCGTAAACATGACGTACATCGCTAAAGAAATCGATGCGGTATCGCGTGACTTAATTGTTTTAATCGTTTGTGGAAAAAAGGCTGCCGTTGTCAGAAATGCGGCGATGTAGCCAAGGGTTTCAGTATGCATTTGGGGGTTATACCCGCTCCAGTTCGCGCTGCTCTTTACGCAGCTTGGCTTTAAGGCGTGTCTGCTTCAAGAGAGACAGGTGCTGCACAAAGACCTTGCCATTCAAGTGATCTAACTCATGCTGAACGCATACAGCTAACAACCCGTCGGCATCGAATTCGTATGTTTCACCTTGCAGGTTGAGGGCGCGCACACGGATTTTCGCCGGACGATCCACCTCATCATAGACACCAGGCACCGACAAACAGCCCTCTTCGTAGCTCTTTTTTTCGTCGCTAAAACTCAAGATCTCTGGATTAATCAACACGCGCAAATCACTTTTATCTTCGCTGACATCAATGACCACCACGCGTTCGTGCACATCGACTTGGGTCGCAGCCAAACCCACACCAGGTGCTTCGTACATCGTTTCAGTCATATCAACGACGAGTTTGCGAATACGCTCGTCCACCACGCGTACAGGTTTAGCAACCGTATGCAAGCGCTTGTCGGGATAGTTCAGAATGTTAAGCAGAGCCATAGCGAATAACCATGTATTTACACAACTTATTATTATTTTAAATTAATAACGCCAAAAATTCGATGTAACCCGCATGATCACGCATGATTCCGCATGATTTAAGTGGGATTTCTGGGACACTTTTATCCTTCTGATGGTCTCGGTCTGTGTCAGACTCGGCACATGCCTCACACACTATCGACCGAAATGCTCACAGCGTGGTTACGCCTGAGTATGACCCCTGGACTGGGGCCTATTTCAGCGCAACGTCTACTTAGTCACTTTTCTTGTCCACTCGCAGTCGAACAATGTTCGCCTCAACAACTCGCAGCCCGCATACCAAAAGCGATTTATGACGGCTTGCTGGTGGCCAGAGGCGAGGCGGTCACGCTTCACATTCACCAAGCACTCAAGTGGGCGCTCGAACCGGACCAATTCATTCTGACGCCTGATCAGAGCGCTTATCCCGCACAACTGCAGCACACCGCAGATGCACCCATCGTGCTGTATGCAAAAGGCGACCTCGCCCGCTTAAAGCAGCCCGCACTCGCCATCGTCGGTGCACGCAATGCCACCGCAGACGGGCTTGAGCATGCGCACGACTTTGCCTGCACGCTTGCGCACCACGGGTGGTGCATCGTCAGCGGCTTGGCGCAAGGAATAGATGCCGCCGCGCACCGAGGGGCGCTCCACGCGGGTCTGACGGTTGGTGGCACGATCGCAGTGCTCGGCACCGGCGCAGATGTTGTCTATCCGCGCCAGCACGCCGAACTCACACGTAGGATTCTCAATACACGCGGTCTGCTGCTCACGGAATTTCCTCTCGGCACGCCAGCGCGGCCACATCACTTTCCGCGCCGCAATCGGATTGTGGCGGGACTTTCGCACGGTGTACTGGTGGTCGAAGCAGCACTGAAAAGTGGCTCCCTCCTGACAGCCAAGCTGGCGGTAGAAATGAACCGAGAAGTGTTTGCGATTCCAGGGTCGATTGTCTCGCCCCTTTCGCGTGGACCGCACGCCCTCATTCAGGAAGGCGCCAAACTCGTCGAGCGCGCCGAGGACATTCTGGAGGAGCTCAGCACGTTCAGTCCGCCAGCATTTACCTTCGCGAAGCGTTCCGCACCCCAAACGCTCACAACGGCATTCACAGCAGATGCTGCATCCAAAGCCGAGCCGCGCTCACCTGTCTGGGACGCAATCGGCTACGATCCTGTTACAGAGGACACAATCCAACAGCGGACAAATATGTTGCCTGCACTTTTGCAATGCGAGCTGCTCTCTCTTGAGTTAAATGGTGATATTGCGCGTCAACCCAATGGTCGGATTGTTCGAACGCGCCGACGGTCCTAAACAAGTGATTCAACCTATGCCTATTCTTTTTTTCAAGTCGAAAATATGGCGAGGCGGTTTAGCCGCTCTCATCCTTTTTCTCGCGGGTGGCCTAGCCGCTGCGCAAAACTGCGCGACTACGATTGAAAGCGACGATGCGCTACGTTTTAAGCCAGAAAAAATCGAAATTCCTCTTGCGTGTAAAACATTTACGGTAACGCTTAAACATACCGGCCGACTCCCCAAATTGGCCATGGGGCACAACTGGGTGCTCGCAAAGCTCAGTGACCTCGACGGCGTCTCACGAACGGGCATGCTCGCAGGAGCCGAGCACAATTATGTCGATCCAAAAGATGCGCGCGTTCTCGCGCACACGAGTGTGGTGGGTGGCGCAGAGTCAGCATCTGTCATGTTTGACGTGGCAAAACTGGTACCGGGCGAGCGTTACGGATTTGTCTGCACGTTCGCCGGCCATTCTCCGGTGATGCGAGGCGTGATTGTTCTTAAGTAAAGCGTGCGCGCCGAGGCCTGCGGAGTTAGGCCGGGTAATCTCTTGCGCCAAAAATCGCTGAGCCCACACGGATTTCTGTTGAGCCTTCTTCGATCGCAAGCTCAAAATCTCCGCTCATGCCCATCGACAAACGATCTAGTTCGATACCTGCAATACCCTCTTGCCGAGCCTGGTCACGTAACGCACGCAATTGTGCAAAACAACGGCGCACAGCACTTTGATCTTCGGACAAAATCGCCATCGTCATGAGCCCACGCACACGCAGTGTTTGATAGCCACTGAGTTGTCGCAAAAATGGAATGAGCTCAACGGGGTCGAGTCCAGCTTTCGTCTCCTCTGGCGAGGTTTTCACTTGAACCAAGACGTCAATTGCACGTCCTTCAAGTTGAAGTCGACGGTCTAGCGCCTCAGCCAGCTCCATTCGATCCAAAGACTGTAGTTCATGAGCGAGACGTGCGACTTCTTTTGCCTTGTTGGTTTGAAGCTGACCGATGACCACCCACTGGACATCGCAATCTGCCAAGAGCGGTGCTTTCTGTCCGATCTCTTGTGTACGATTTTCTCCAAAACGTTTGTATCCAAGGCTGACTGCACGCCGAATCGCCTGATCGTCAAAGGTCTTACTGACGGGGAGCAGTGTGACTTCTTCTGGCGAGCGACCGACGCGCGCACACGCTTGGGCCATACGTTGCTTGATGTGTCCGATCCGCTCTGACATCGCGGTGGTGGCTGCGTCGTTCACGCCTTTAGGCTGGGAGTGGTCTGTGTGCATGCTGCGTGGCTTTCTATTAAGTGGATCTTGGTGTGCTTATGTTACGCCATTGAATACCGTGCACGGTTTTATTGCCAATGCGCCAAATAAGGGCATTGATGCTTCATTGGCTTGCATTATTGCCTCCGGTTGGTTCGATTGTGGTGGCGATGACGGTGGAAGAGCGCTTCGGGGGGAGGGCACTGGGTAAGCGCTTCGGACGGGTGGGCGTTGCCCACTACCCTCACAAAGCACCGCTCGCGTGCATCGTCTCCGAACTCGACCCTAAAGGGTCTCAGACAGACGGAGCCGATTTTGCACGTGAGCGGTGCTTTGCTCGGCTCGTCCTGATGCACTTACCCAGTACCCTCCCCCCGAAGCAATCCTGAACAAACGCTCAAACGCTAGGCAATCCTAGCTGGCACGACTCTTGCTTTGATTGCTTATGCATAGTTGCCCGCCTTTGGACGTTATGCAGCTCTCCCTAATCGCCGGCCATCCCGGCACGAACAGAACCAGGAGTTTAAAGATGCAACGCAGAATCGCACTCAAGCAACTTACCGCCGTCAGCCTTTTAGCCATGTCAGGCTGGATGCCTGCCGCTTTTGCGCAAGACACGATCAAGGTCGGGATTTTGCATTCGTTGTCGGGAACCATGGCGATTTCAGAAACATCGCTTAAAGATGTGGCGCTGATGACGATCGAGGAGATCAACGCAAAAGGCGGTGTGATGGGCAAGAAGCTCGAGCCCGTGATTGTGGATCCCGCTTCAAACTGGCCACTTTTTGCTGAAAAAGCACGAGAGCTCATCGCTCAAAATAAAGTATCCGTTGTGTTCGGCTGCTGGACTTCCGTGTCACGCAAGTCGGTACTGCCCGTGTTTAAAGAGCTCAATAGCCTCTTGTTCTACCCAGTTCAGTATGAGGGTGAGGAGCTTGAGAAAAATGTGTTTTACACCGGTGCAGCCCCAAATCAGCAGGCGATCCCGGCTGTTGAGTATTTGATGAGCGAGGACGGCGGTGGTGCCAAGCGCTTTGTTCTGCTCGGCACGGACTATGTCTATCCACGTACAACGAATAAGATTTTACGTGCCTTCCTGAAGTCCAAAGGTGTCAAAGACAGCGACATCGAGGAAATCTACACACCGTTCGGTCACTCCGACTATCAAACAATCGTTGCCAATATCAAGAAATTTTCAGCAGGCGGTAAAACAGCCGTTATCTCCACGATCAACGGTGACTCAAACGTACCGTTCTATAAAGAACTTGGCAATGCGGGCTTGAAAGCGACCGATGTACCCGTTGTGGCCTTCTCGGTCGGTGAAGAAGAGCTTCGGGGCGTCGACACGAAGCCGCTTGTGGGTCACCTTGCCGCATGGAACTATTTTGAGTCCCTCAAAAATCCAGTGAATGCAGATTTTGTCGCAAAATGGAAAGCCTATGCGAAAGCAAAGAACCTGCCTAATAACGCTACGGCAGTAACGAACGACCCAATGGAAGCCACTTACATCGGCATTCACATGTGGAAGCAAGCCGTCGAACAAGCAAAGTCCCTCGACACAGACAAGGTGATCGCGGCAATGGCGGGCCAGAAGTTTGCTGCGCCAGACGGCTACACGATTGAAATGGACAAGTCCAATCATCACCTGCACAAGCCCGTCTATATCGGCGAAATTCAGGCGAATGGACAGTTCAGTGTGGTCTGGAAAAGCAAGGGGCCTATTCGCGCGCAACCTTGGAGCCCATACATTGCAGGCAATGAAGGCAAACAAGGGCTTTAATTTAACAATATGAGAATGTCCCACTATGGCTTTGAATTATCCTTCTTGGAAAAGATGGTTGCTGACTGTTTTGCTCGCGTTACCGCTGCAGTTGAGCTTTGCCGCAGACTTAATCGATCGGCAAGTGCTCAGCGGCTTAGCGAGCGACAGCAACGAAGATCGGTCCAAAGCCATTACTGCACTGGGGCTTCTATCGACTCCTGGCGCAGCCGAAGTGTTGGCTGCTCTGGGGGACGGCAGCGTTCTGATTACCTCTGACGGAACAGTATTGCTTGCTCGCAATCGCGAGCAAGCGCTGAACCCCGTCACTGGCGTCCTCGTCCCACCACCCAGCGATGCACAGTCTCTAACGCTCAACAATCGTTTAAGACGCGCCTTGCAATCTGCGCTTGCCAGTTCGGAATTATTTTCCCCACAACCCAATGTGCGACTCGTGGCTGCACAAAGGCTTCAAAAAGAGTCAGATCCTTCTCGTGCCGCTGTGATTGAGCGTGCGCTCACTCTAGAAAAAGACCCAGGGATTAGGCGTGCGCTTGAAGTCGCGTTAGCCAGCGCCGCTTTAAAAAGTCCCGAGCCTTCCATTCGCCTTAGCGCCGTCAGTGCGCTAGGAAACAGTAAAAATGCCGCATTTAAACCTGCGTTACTTGGGCTCCTCACACCCGACAGTACTGGCCAATTTAATGAGCCTGAGGAATCTGTCCGAGCCGCTGCTAAAAAAGCGCTTTCTCAAATTGAGCAACACCAAACACTCGTCAGTTGGGTAGGAAACATTTTTTTTGGCGTGAGCCTAGGTAGCGTTTTGTTGTTGGCTGCACTGGGTCTAGCAATCACGTTCGGTTTAATGGGTGTGATCAATATGGCGCATGGCGAGCTGCTAATGATTGGCGCATATGCGACATATATCGTACAAAGTTTGTTCAAACAGTGGCTGCCCAACTGGATCGACTGGTATGTGTTGACCGCATTACCCGTTGCATTTTTTATCACAGCTCTCGTAGGGATGGCGCTTGAGCGCACCGTCATTCGATGGCTCTACGGTCGCCCTCTTGAGACCTTACTCGCGACCTGGGGCATCAGCTTAATGTTGATGCAAGCGGTCAGGAGTATTTTCGGTGCGCAAAACGTCGAAGTCGCCAATCCTAGCTGGATGAGTGGCGGCATCACGGTCTTGGGAAACCTGACGCTCAGCTACAACCGTCTCGTCATTATCGGCTTTGCCTTCTGTGTTGTGATTGCCGTTTGGTTGGTTTTGAATTTCACACGTCTCGGTTTATTTGTACGTGCCATCACACAAAACAGGCGCATGGCTGATTGTGTCGGCGTACCAACGGGTCGCATCGATATGCTGGCCTTCGGCCTAGGTTCCGGCATTGCGGGGTTAGCGGGGGTTGCACTGTCACAACTAAGTAATGTCGGCCCCGATCTTGGGCGAGGCTACATCGTCGACTCCTTTATGGTGGTGGTCTTAGGTGGCGTGGGGCAGCTCGCCGGAACAGTCGTAGCGGCACTTGGTTTGGGTGTGCTCAATAAAATAATCGAACCCTTCTGGGGCGCAGTGATCGCCAAAATCGCAATTCTGCTTTTTATCGTTCTGTTCGTGCAAAAGCGCCCTCAAGGACTCTTTGCTCCAAAAGGTAGGAGCGCAGAATGAATACTGTGAACACGCACCCAACAATCCCTCAATCTGTCGGCTTGTATTCTCGAAATGCCTGGCTAGGTATTGCCATCGTTGTCATTGTATTGGCCAGCCTACCGGCTTTAAATTTGATATTTCCTGCAGGACATGCCTTACATATTTCGTCCTTTGCCATTGCGTTGATTGGCAAGTTCTTATGCTACGCACTTGCCGCACTCGCGCTTGATCTCGTATGGGGCTATACCGGCATTTTGTCACTAGGCCATGGTTTGTTTTTCGCGCTTGGTGGCTATGCCCATGGCATGTACCTCATGCGTGCGGCAAAATCTTCTCCAGAGATGTTGCCTGACTTTATGGGCTTTCTTAGCTGGAAAACATTTCCTTGGTTCTGGTCGTTTACCGAGCACTTTTGGTATGCCATGCTGTTAGTTGTGCTTGTCCCTGGTTTACTTGCCTTTCTGTTTGGTTACTTTGCGTTTCGCTCACGCATCAAAGGTGTTTATTTTTCAATCATCACTCAAGCCTTAACTTTTGCTGCCATGCTGCTGTTCTTTCGAAATGAAACCGGTTTTGGCGGAAATAACGGCTTTACCGATTTCAAAAAAATTCTTGGCTTCGACATTACCGCGGCGGACACGCGTGCAGTTTTGTATTGGGTCAGCTTGGCGGTGCTGCTTGCCTCACTCATCGTTGCGCGTGCCATTACGCAATCAAAGCTAGGGCGCGTCCTCACAGCCATCCGCGACTCGGAAAATCGATTGCGATTTTTAGGGTATGAACCTCTCGGTTTTAAACTGTTCATCTGGACGGTCTCGGCCATTCTCTGCGCCATCGCAGGTGCCTTGTATGTCCCGCAAGTCGGCATCATCAACCCCAGCGAAATGTCGACGGAAAACTCTATCGAAATGGTGATCTGGGTCGCGACTGGCGGCAGAGGCACCTTAATTGGCCCGATCATCGGAGCGGGCACAATCAATGGCCTGAAAACCTGGTTTACCAGTGTATTTCCTGAGTTTTGGCTTTATGCCCTAGGTCTTATTTTTGTTTTGGTGACGTTGTTCTTGCCACAAGGCATTGTTGGTCTGGCACGGCAAATAGGACAGCGAATCAAAGGATTGAAAGCATGACTATTCAGACAGCTGCCATAACCGAAGAGCAAGCACTGCAACAAGGGAGCGCGGGCGGTAATGTTTCTTATGGTCGCCTCAAGAATAGCGGCGTTGATACGACACATGGCGCCATTCTTTATTTAGACGCCATTAGCGTTGTCTTTGATGGTTTCAGAGCACTTAATAATTTGTCACTCGATATTGGTGTAGGCGAACTGCGTTGCATTATTGGACCAAACGGTGCGGGTAAAACTACCATGATGGATGTCATTACCGGCAAAACACGCGCGACCTCTGGCTCCGCCTTTTTTGGACAAAACTACGACCTTGCCACGCTCAGCGAATCACAAATCGCCGATATCGGGATTGGTAGGAAATTTCAACGTCCAACCGTTTTTGAGCATCACTCTGTATTCGAGAATCTAGAGCTCGCGATGAAAGCTAACAAGGGTGTCAAATCAACCCTCTTCGCACGACTCAACAGTACAGAGCGCGACAAAATTGCCACAACTCTTGAAATGCTCCGCCTCACATCCGAGCAGAATCGATCAGCTGGACTTCTGTCGCATGGGCAAAAACAGTGGCTCGAAATCGGTATGCTCCTCATGCAAGAGCCTTTACTGCTTTTACTTGACGAGCCAGTCGCTGGCATGACGGATGCGGAAACAGAAAGGACAGGAGAGCTTTTAAACGAGTTGCGCGGCAAACATTCACTGGTTGTTGTCGAGCACGATATGGACTTTGTCACACAAATTGCACAAGGCGGCAAAGTCACTGTGCTGTGCGAAGGCTCAGTGCTCGCAGAAGGCACGATGCAACAAGTGCAAGAGGATCCGCGGGTCATCGAAGTGTATCTAGGACGGTAGCCCTATGTTGGATGCTCAAAACATCAATCAGTTTTATGGCAGCAGCCACACCTTGAGAGGCGTATCTCTCTCGATCAGACAGGGCGAATGCATGGCGCTGCTGGGTCGTAACGGCGTCGGTAAAACAACGCTTTTAAAATGCCTGATGGGCGTTCAAAGCATCTCCTCTGGCTCTATTTCTTTTGCAGGTCACGACATTGACGCCTTGCCACCGCATGCCAGAGCGAAACTCGGGATGGCGTACGTCCCTCAAGGGCGAGAGATTTTTGCGCGGCTGACTGTCGAAGAAAATATCCTCATGGGCATGGCAACCAAACCTAGTCGTCAAGCGCGCGACATCAAAGATGAGGTCTTTGATTTATTTCCTGTTTTACATACGATGCTGAATCGTCGGGGCGGAGATCTATCGGGTGGGCAGCAACAGCAGCTCGCCATCGCTCGGGCACTCGTTGCGGATCCTAAACTTATTATCTTTGATGAGCCTACCGAGGGTATTCAGCCTTCCATCATCAAAGACATCGGTCGTGTGATTAACCTATTGCGTAACCGTGGAGATATTGCGATCCTGTTGTGTGAGCAATATTTCGACTTTGCTCGGGAGCTCGCCGACCGTTTTGTGGTGCTGTCCAGAGGTGAAGTCGTGGCTTCGGGCGATCGCTCCGAAATGGATAGCGAGATGGTGCGCAAACATCTCTCTGTGTAGTTTGCCCTAGAACTCTTCACGGCAGGGGCACTGCGGACGGGTGGGCTTTGCCCACTTCCCTCAAAATATGGCTGCAGACGCATCGACTCCGAACTCGGCCCTTTGGGCCTCAAACAGGCGGAGTCGATCATGCGTATGCAGCCATATTTTGAGGCTCGCCCTGATGTGCCCCTGCCGTGAAGAGTTCTAGGGCAACCCGGCGCGGTTTGTTGCGTGGGGGGTGTCCAGGAAAGGCCGAGTTGGAAGAGCAGCTGGCCGCAAATCGGCTCCGCCTGTCTGAGGCCCAAAGGGCCGAGTTCGGAGCCGATCTGCCAGCAAGCTTCCGACAAGGGAAGTGGGCAAAGCCCACCCGTCCGCCACCGCTCATGCAACAAACCGCGCCGGGTTGCTTTCGCCTAATACCCCAATACCCCAAAACCCAAAAGCCCCCCTCCCCGACACCCCCACATTCCCCTACAATGTGGCACGTTTTTATTCAATCTCAACGCGAACAAAAAAACACCGCGAGGCAAGAACATGTGGGACGTAGTCGTAGTTGGGGGTGGTAACGCCGCCCTGTGTAGCGCTTTGATGGCCCGAGAGGCCGGTGCAAGCGTATTGATCCTTGAAGCATCTCCCAAAGAATGGCGAGGCGGTAACTCTCAGCACACACGCAACTTGCGCTGTATGCATGATGAGCCACAGGATGTATTGGTAGAAGCCTATCCAGAAGAAGAATACTGGCAAGATTTGCTTAAGGTCACCGGTGGAATTACCAACGAGAAACTCGCCCGCTTAGTCATTCGCGAGTCCTCAACCTGTCGGCCCTGGATGGAAAAGCACGGCGTACGCTTTCAGCCTTCATTGTCTGGCACCCTGCACGTCGCGCGCACCAACGCTTTCTTTATGGGCGGCGGCAAGGCCTTGATTAATGCCTACTTCCGCAGCGCAGAAAATCTCGGCATCGATATTTTGTATGACTCCCCCGTCGATGACCTCGAAATCAAAGACGGCAAGTTTATCGCTGCGCGTGTGGGTGACAAACGCTACGAAGGTCATGCTGTTGTGCTGGGTTGCGGAGGTTTTGAATCCGATCGCAAATGGCTCCGTGAAGCTTGGGGCCAAAATGAAAACGGCGAATGGCCTGCTGATAATTTTTTGATTCGCGGCACCCGTTACAACATGGGCGTAGTCATCAAAGTCATGATGCGCGAAGGTGCAGACACGATGGGTGATCCGACTCAAGCGCATTGCGTGGCCATTGATGCACGCTCGCCCCTTTATGATGGCGGCATCTGCACGCGCATTGACTGCGTCTCGCTCGGCATCGTCGTCAACCGCGATGCCAAGCGCTTTTACGATGAAGGCGAAGACTTCTGGCCCAAGCGTTATGCGCTGTGGGGCCGTCTGGTTGCCTTACAACCCGGACAGATCGCCTACTCCATTATTGATGCAAAATCTGTAGGTCGCTTTATGCCGCCCGTGTTTGATGGCGTTAAAGCCGACACACTGCCAGAACTGGCGAGCAAACTTGGTCTTGACGTTGATACCTTTATGGCAACGGTCAATGGCTTTAACGCAGCCTGCAAGGTCGGGACCTTTGACCATACGATTCAGGATGACTGCCATACAGAAAACATTACTCCGGAAAAAACGCACTGGGCACGCCCGCTTGATACAGGCCCCTTTTATGGATATGCCGTTCGCCCTGGCGTGACCTTTACGTACTTCGGACTCACGACTGACGAAAAAGCCAGCGTGTTCTTTAGTGGCAAAGCCAGCCCCAATATGTTTGCAGCGGGCGAAATCAATGCAGGTAACGTGCTCGGCAAGGGTTACACAGCCGGCGTCGGCATGTCGATTGGCACCGCCTTTGGTCGAATCGCTGGCACGCAAGCCGCACTCGCCGCACAAAAAATGAAAGAAGGAGCATCACAACATGCAGCAGCTTGAATCACTGACCCGTGAAGCACAGAACCTCGCGGGTGCGTCTGAGCACTCCGTGACATGGCACAAAAAAGGCATCAGTGAAAACGAAACTGAGCTCGCGCGTCAAATGCAAATTTGTAACGCCTGTCGTTACTGTGAAGGTTTCTGCGCAGTGTTTCCTGCCATGACCCTTCGTCTACAGTTCGACAACAAGGCAGACCTAAACTACTTGGCAAACCTTTGTCACAATTGCGGCGCGTGTCTGCATGCCTGTCAATATGCTCCGCCTCACGAATTTATGGTCAACGTCCCGCAAGCAATGGCTAAAGTCCGTCTGGAGACTTATACAGACTTTGCTTGGCCTGCAGCGATGGGCGCTTTATACAAACGTAACGGACTGACAGTCGCGATGGCGACGGCTTTTGGTCTGGCACTTTTTTTGGTGCTTGCCCTTTTATCGACAGGCTCGCTTTGGCATGAGCCGATGGCAGGCAACTTTTACGCAGTCTTCCCACATAACACTTTAGTTGTGCTGTTTGGCTCGGTATTTGGCTTTTCGATTCTTGCAATATTAATAGGCGTCGTCCGCTTTTGGCGTGAAATCACACCCGGACAAGTCAGTGGCGTGGCGGTTGGTGAGGCCGCCCATTACGCACTAAAACTTAAGTATCTCGACGGCGGTCACGGAGAGGGCTGCAATGATGAAGACGACAAGTTCACCTTGCGGCGTCGTATGTATCATCACTTTACGTTTTATGGCTTCATGCTGTGTTTCGCTGCCACCTCAGTGGCCACGCTCTATCACTACGTCTTTGGATGGCAAGCGCCCTATGGCTACACCAGCTTGCCTGTAATTCTTGGCACCCTTGGCGGCATTGGTCTTTTGATTGGGCCTGTAGGTTTATTTTGGCTTAACAAAAACCGCTCCCCCTTGCATGGAGACAAAGCGCAACAGCCGATGGATCGAGGCTTCATCGCCCTATTATTCTGGACGAGTCTGACAGGCTTAGCGTTATTGGTTTGGCGCGACACCGGTGCGATGGCGTTGCTCTTAGCGATCCACTTAGGTGTCGTGATGGCCTTGTTTCTCACCATGCCTTACGGCAAGTTTGCACACGGCTTTTACCGTTGCGCAGCACTCCTCAAGTCTTCCATTGAGAAGCGTATGCCTAACAAGCTCTCGTTAGGGTCTGACTGATCTAGCGTAAAACCCGCTCAATAGAAAAAGCTCGCTGCGTCTATTTCTTACGCAGCGAGCTTTTTTTATGCAGCGATTTTTTTTAAAATCCAGCCGTCTTAGAACCAATCATACGCTTCAAACCCAGCCACTGCTGGGATAGAAAACTACGTCCGTAATCTCTACTGCCCGCATCGGGCTCTTGATCATGGATCCCGGTTTTGGCATAGCCGGTGTTAAAGCGTGCAGTGCCAAACAAGATATCCCAAATAGGAAAGAGTACGGCGAAATTATGGCCGCGCGCAGGGCCCGCTGTGGACTCGTTGTACTCAATTGAATGGTGATAACGGTGAAACTTTGGGCTCACTAGAAAACGCTCACCCACTTTTCCAAAAGAAAGGCGGATATTGGCGTGCGAGTAGCTTTCAACCAATTGCGTCAGCACGACGATTAAGACAAACTGACCCGGTGGCACACCGATCAGTTTAGCGACGAGTACAAAAACGGTGCTGCGCAGAACGCTATCCAATAGGTGATTACGGTTGTCGCTCCACATCGTCATTTGTCGCTGACTATGGTGAACGGCATGCAAGCTCCAGAACCACGCAAAGCGATGCTGTGCCCGATGATAAAAATAATCAACCAGGTCAAAGATTAAAATATAAATAATCAAACTCACCCATGCGATATCGGTTACGCCGGGCCAAATCTGATCGACATGGAAGGTCGAGATACCATGCAAGCTTGCCTGACCAAACAAAAAATCCCAAATCGGCTGAATCGAAAAAAACAATACCAGTCGAAATAAACCCAGTCGGTGAATGAGCGTATAAAAAATATCAATCCTGATTTGCTGTCTGTCCACGACGGGCTCTGCAGGCCGCCAGCGTTGCAAGCTTCCAAATACCACCGCAATTAAAATGATCTGCAGTACACCGATGAGTAGCCACATCGAGCCATCGAACGCATCCTCAAGAAAAGCGCTCAGGCCTAAATCAAACAATACTGGCTGAACAATGGCTTCAAATAACCACTGGTGGGCGGAGTCAAATAGATCTTCGGCAGTTTTTATCATTGCTTGAGCTCAGGTATTTTCGATACAAATTGGTAGGATGGATGCGCATCGAGCGTGGCGAAACAAAATCCCTTTTCTTTTAAGCCTTCAATAAGAGGCTCAAGGACCGCCGGCGCCCAAGGGTCTTTACGTGACCAGATTCCTAGGTGCGCCAACAAAATATCGCCGCTGCGAATGTTGCGCAACGCTTGCTCTAGCAACTGTTGATTAGGATACTTTTCGCTGGACAGTTCGTCCCCTAAAAACCCTGCAGGCGACCAACCTACATGGGTATACCCACACTCTGCAGCAGCCTTAAGTAACGCAGGTGAAGTCCGTCCGCCCGCAGCCCTAAAGAGCGGCAACATCTCTTGGCCTGTGATTTGATTAAACCGCTCAGCAGGGCGCTTTAACTCGCGGCAGTAATCTTGAGCCGACCAAATTTGCGACTTTCCCTCAAGAGGGCCAGCGCTGGCTCGCACTCTAAAATTACCGTCTGGTAAATCCGCCTGCCAGTAAATGTGGTCATACGTATGCGAAGCAAACACATGGCCCTGCTGGCTCAGCTTTTTCCACCAAGGCGCCCATACATCATCGAGACTACCGCCTCCGGTGCGCGTGCGCTCATTTGCCAAAAAAAATGTCGCACGCACATTGTGTCTGGAGAGCACCTCCTCAACGAAAGGAGCAATTTCCATATGCCCCGTATCGAACGTCAGGTACAACGGCTTTGCGCAAACAGCAGGCGCCTCTAAAGGCTCGGTTACAGTCTCGATTTCAGGTTCGATTACAGGTTCGCGCACGAATGCGTGACCTTGCTCAAGCTCCGTTTGTGCGACAACTGTCAGCGCAGTTGTGCTCGACAACACCATGCACAGCCATGACAAAAAATGCTTAATCACGGCTCGCATGATTCAAGGTCCACACGCCATGCGGAGATTTACCGACTGGGATTTGTTTGACGACGGCTTTTTTCTCAAGATCGATGACGGCCAAACGCCCTGCCCAGCGGGCGGTGACTAACAGCGTTTTTCCATCCGCCATCATCTCCATGCAATCTGGTCCTGCTGGGGTGCGATACGTATCCACCACTTTGAGCGTTTTCCAGTTAATACGGCTGATCGTATTTTCCGTTCGATTGCTCACAAAAACGTGCTGCTTGTCACCTTGCGAACGAAAAGCATGGGCACCCTTACCCGTTGGAATAAGCGTTTTGAGTACCGCTTTACCATTGGACACGTCATACGCCTCGACCCCGGCCGCACCCGTCAAACCAATCAACAAAGTTTTGTCGTCAGGCGTCAAATACAAGTCGGCAGGAGTTTTACCAACCTTAATCGTCCAGAGACGTTTTTGAGTGGCTAACTCAATCGCGGTGAGCTCGTGACTATCTTGCAACGTAATGTAAGCAATTTTGCTTTTGCTATCGATCGCAATGTGACTCGGTGTCTTGCCTGCTGCAATCCGCTTGACCAAGTTGAGTTTGAAGGTCCCACCTTTATTGTCCCACGTATAAATATCGACGTGATTCAAGCGGTTCGCTGCGGTCACAAACCATTTCATATCAGGCGAAAAACGTAAGTGATACGGATCCACAATCCCCGTCATGGTGTGCTGCACTTGCGCAGTCTTGGGATCCAGAAACGTAATGGAGTCGCCCTCTGCGTTGGCCACCATGACGGATTTGTCGTCTGGCGTCAAATAAAGATGGTGGGGCTCTTTGCCAACAGGGACGCGCTTGATCTCAGTCCATGTCTTTGGATCAATGACGCTTACATCCGCATTCAGCGAGTTCAACACCAGAATGGGCGCATCCGCTTTTGCCCACACCGCGGGTGCCTGCCCTAAAAAGGCAGCGGTTGCGATGGCGCAGAAGCTTAAGGATCGACGAAAAAAAAGATCAATGTTCATATGCTGCCAGCGACGAAAAATAGGATGAAAAAATGAATCTCTATTTTCGCACAGGCGCACTAAAAAGCTTGCATGCTTTCGACAAACAAACGTAGAAAAAATGTGGCTATCCGGGCTGATGCACTTTCGCACCTGGATAAGGCATCCGCATCATCAAAATAGAGCCTGACTCTGATTCTGTACAAAAGAGACTTTGATGGTCCACTCCGCCAAAAGCGATATTCGTGACGGCGGAGGACTTAGGACTCGACCACACTGCGATCGGCTCACCCCTTGGGTTAATGAGCCAAACATATCCCAAGCCCGGATTGGCAACGACCAAATTACCTGCGGCATCCATCGCCAAGCCATCTGGACCCGTTGGCCCATAGGAGGTAAAAAACTGACCCACCTTTGCCACACCCCCATCAGGCATGAGCGGGGCTCGCCAGACGCAATTGCCACGGGTCACACCGACATAAAGCACCCTCTCATCGACTGAGAGCACTAAACCATTGGGACTGGGCACATTACTGAGTAGCAGATCAAGCTGACCCGAAGGGCGCAAGCGATAGACGCGGCCCGTTGGATCATGCAATCCTGACTGTCCCTGATCGGTAAAGTACAAGTTACCGTGCGAATCAAACGTCAAATCATTGAGCCCTTTAAAGCCCTCTGTATTACGTCTGGTCAGGTAGGGCTTGATGACGCCCGTTTGAATGTTCAGCCGCATCAGACCATTTTTATAGTCCGTAATGAGCAATTCCGTCTCGGACAAAAATTTCATCCCGTTTGGCTCGCCGTCGTACTCGATGATTTGCGTCCATGTTCCTTTGGTATCGATTTGAAATACGCGGCCAAAAATAATGTCGGTGACATAGAGATTGCCCGCCCGATCAAATACCGGCCCCTCCAAAAAGGAGTCCATGGCCGCACCATTTCGGTTGATATCGGCCCACTCCGAACGCACACCCGTTCGTCGCAAGTCGGCGGGCATTTCCGTAAAGACTTCAGCGGTTTTGACTTCGGGGGCGTTTTTGAAAAACATGGGCGCTCTCTGGGTAAAGAAAGGGATTAAAGAACTGAACACTTAATTTTGACAGGTTTCTAGAGAAAATCACTAAAATAGAGGCTCTTAGGAGGCACTATGCGCCAACTTGATCGTATTGACCTCAAGATTCTAGACGTCCTGCAACGCGATGGTCGCATTTCCATGACCGACCTCGCTGAGCGCGTCAATTTATCCGCGACGCCTTGCTCCGAGCGTGTCCGCCGACTCGAGCGCGAGGGCGTGATCATGGGCTATTACGCCCGGGTCAACCCAGCTGCGCTTGGGAAAAACCTACTCGTATTTCTTGAGATTAAGCTTTCAGCCAAGTCTGACGATGTCTTTGAAAAAGTAAAGAAAGAGCTCAGTTATGTGCCCGAGGTGATGGAATGTCACCTCGTCTCCGGCGACTTTGATTACCTCATCAAAGCGCGACTCCCCGAAATGAATAAATACCGACAATTGCTTGGCGAAATTCTTAAACGTCTACCGGGCTCTGCCGAGTCCAGAAGCTACGTTGTGATGGAAGAAATTAAAGAGACCCTTTACCTAGCCGTGGATCGCTAAACCCGCTCAAGCGTTTGGACATACTCCCACAGGACCGCATTATCAGAGGTCGCGACATTAAAGCGGAACCAGTTTGAAGGTCGGTCGCCAGGATGAAAATAAGAACCCGGTGCAAGCCAGATGCCCTTTTTTAAGGCGCGCGTTGCAACTCCAGCGCTTTGCTCTGCTGCAATCGGTAGCCGCGCCCACAAAAACAGTCCCGCCCCCGGCTGTTGAAAAATCTCCATATCCAGGGACTGCATTTTTTCTACAACATGGGTGTGCGCGGCGTGAAGCTTGTTCTTTAAAAAATCAAGATGCCGTTCATAATGGCCTTCACTTAAGACATTCGACACGATGCGTTCTGTCACCTCCGAAGAAGTTAAACCCACCGCCATCTTGGTACGCGCCAGATCTGCCAACACCTCTGCATGAGCCGCGACATAACCCACGCGCAGGGTAGGCGTGATCGTTTTCGAAAATCCAGAGATATAGATGACGCGCTTTAAACCTTCTATCGCCGCCAGACATGGCGCCTCAGACGGCGCGAGCTCTCGATAAATATCGTCTTCAATGACCCACATGCCCTCTCGCGCGACCATCTCCAGCAAGCGTTGGGCATTCGGCGCAGACAAAGATGAGCCTGAGGGATTTTGCAACACGGTATTGATGAACATTGCTTTAGGCCGCGACTCTTTCAGGACGCGCTCGAGCTGTTCAAAATCGTGACCATCCACCGTGCGTGCCACACCAATCACTTTGAGACCCGCCAACTGCAAGATCTGTAATAGATTGCAATAGCATGGGTCTTCGACTATCACCGTGTCACCTGGCCGCAACAGCGTTCGCACGACCAGATCCAGCGCTTGCGTCGCCCCCTGCGTCAACAAGATATTGGACGCTTCTACCGGAACAGAAATGCGTCGTAACGACGTGGCGATTTGTTCGCGTAATGACGCCATCCCATAGGGGTGCCCATATCCACCAAAGCGCGGGCCCGGCACACGACTCAACGCACGCAGCGCATGCTGCAGTCCACTCTCATTAATCCATTCTCCGGGTATCCAGCCACAACCCGCCTTGGTGGGGACAGAGTGGTCCGCAAAGACATCAGACAGCAGCCAAGCCGCATTGAGGCTCGGAGCGGACCAGACCGGGGATGCCGTTGGCAACGCCGGGCGCACATCCGCGACGCGATAGGCAGAGCCTCGGCGGGCGCTGAGACGTCCTGCTGTCACCAATCGCTGATACGCCTCCGCTACGGTAAAGGCGCTCAAGGTATGCGTTGCGGCCAGCGCGCGCACCGAGGGCAAGGCGTCGCCGACTCGCAACGTGCGGCGCTCAATCGCCCCGTTGACCGACTCCACAATTTGCTCCACCAGCGTTCGGGAAGACTGGCGATCGATCGTGAGAGAAAAAGTATTGGCCATGCCGGTTATTCCGTGACAAAACAGTACAGTTATGGGCGGATACATCCGAAATTCAATACAGTTTGCCACAAATCGCTGCAACTGTACTGGCACTTGTCTCTGTATAACCGTTACAGTGAGATATTCGCGCACTAACTGGAGATTTCCATGAACACTATTACCGAAAACGTCAGCCTGTCCAAAGAAGTGGATATGGAAAATTTCTGGATGCCCTTTACTGCCAACAAGCAGTTCAAGGCGGCTCCCCGCATTCTGAAAAGTGCCAAGGGCATGTACTTCACGACTGTCGATGACAAGAAAATCCTCGACGCGAGCTCGGGCCTCTGGTGCGTCAATGCGGGCCACTGCCGCGAAGAAATTATTGAAGCCGTGCACAAGCAGATGATGGAACTGGACTATGCACCTCCCTTCCAGATGGGACACCCTATCGCCTTTGAGGCAGCCAAGGCTATTGCAGCCGTCATGCCCGCAGGGCTTGATCGCATCTTCTTTGCAAACTCTGGCTCAGAAGCCGTTGACACTGCGCTGAAAATTGCTCTGGCCTACCACCGTGCCCGTGGCGATGGACAACGTACACGCCTGATTGGTCGTGAGCGCGGCTATAGTGGCGTCGGTTTTGGTGGCATTTCAGTGGGTGGCATTTTGGCCAACCGCAAAGCCTACTCAGGCGCACTGATTCCTGGTGTGGATCACATTTCACACACACACAACTTGGCCGAAATGGCTTACAGCAAGGGTCAACCCGCTTGGGGCGCGCACCTTGCTGACGACCTCGAGCGTTTGTGCGCATTGCATGATCCTTCAACCATCGCAGCCGTGATTGTGGAGCCCGTCGCCGGCTCAACGGGCGTTCTGGTTCCTCCACAAGGTTATCTCGAGCGCTTGCGCGAGATCTGCACCAAGCACGGCATTCTGCTGATTTTTGATGAAGTCATCACTGGCTTCGGTCGCCTGGGCAAAGCCACAGCCAGCGAATTGCTTGGCGTGACTCCCGACATCATCACAATGGCCAAGGCCATGAACAACGCAGCGATTCCAATGTCTGGCGTTGCAGTCAGCCGCCAAGTGCACGACAGCATCGTTAACGCCGGTCCAGGCACTGCAATTGAGTTTTTCCACGGCTACACCTATTCCGCCCACCCTGCCGCTGCGGCTGCATGCTTGGCGACCCAGGACATCTACCGTCGTGAAAAGCTGTTCGACCGTTCTTTGGCGCTTGCACCGAAGTTTGAAAAAGAAATCCATGCGCTACGCGGCGAGCCTCATGTCAAAGACATTCGTAACCTCGGCCTGATGGGCGCAGTTGAGTTGGAATCGCGCGACGGCGCACCAGGAGCGCGTGCTTACGACGTCTTCCTTAAGTGTATGGAAAAAGGTGTGTTAGCCCGCTTCACAGGTGACATCATGGCCTTCTCCCCTCCACTGATCGTCAGCGAAGGTCAACTCGAAGAGATCTTCTCAACAGTCAAGAAAGCATTGCACGAAACCGCCTAACTCAGGCGGTAACAAGCAAAGGGGCGCCTCGAGCGCCCCTTTATAATTTCCTCACTCTCTCTTTTTTGGAATCACTCGTCTCATGAACTGGCAACTGCCCTTCCAATCCGGTCGTCAACCCGTCCTCGCACGCAATCTTGTCTCCACGTCTCAACCGCTCGCCTCACAGGCGGGTGCTGCTGCATTCGCGCGCGGTGGTAATGCCATTGATGCTGCGCTCGCCGCAGCGATCACGCTGACCGTGGTCGAGCCTACGATGAATGGCATTGGTGGTGACGGCTTCGCCATTATTTGGGATGGTAAAGCACTGCATGGTCTGAACGCCTCCGGTCGCGCACCCGCAGCGTGGTCACCTGAGCGCTTCAAGGGCCTGGCCACCATGCCGCATCGCGGCTGGGAGTCCGTCACTGTTCCTGGCGTCGTGTCACAGTGGGTTGAGTTATCAAACAAGTTCGGCAATTTGCCCTTCGAAGATCTGTTCAAAGACGCGATCCGTCATGCACGCGAAGGTTTTCCCGTCAGTCCTGTGATTGCGCGTCAGTGGAAAGATCAGGCCGCTGAGTTGCACGTCCAGCCTGGCTTCACAGAAGCCTTTATGAAAGATGGCCGTACCCCCACTGCTGGCGAAATCTGGAAATTCGCAGATCAAGCCGATACGCTTGAAGATATTGCGCGCACTAAAGGTGAGTCGTTCTATCGTGGTCGCTTAGCAAAAATGATCGCTGACTTTGCCCGTGCAAACGGTGCGGTGCTCAACGAAGCCGATTTGGCTGCGCACCGTTGTGATTGGGTCGGCACCGTCTCGACGAACTACCAAGGCGTTGACGTGCATGAGATCCCGCCAAACGGTCAGGGTCTCACCGCGTTGCTCGCCCTCAACCTGATTGAGCACCTACCCTACGCACAAACCAAGCCCGGCTCAGCCGAGCGTATGCACCTCGAAATCGAATGCATGCGCGCCGCCTTTGCTGACTTGTTTGAACACGTCGCCGATCCTGAGTTCATGAAAGTCACCGCCAAAGATTTGCTCAGCAAGTCCTATGCAAAAGAGCGCGCCAAACTGATCGACCCCAACAAAGCTGGCACCTATGGCCCAGGCCAGCCCCCCTCAGGCGGAACCATTTACTTGTGTACCTCGGATGCCGAAGGCCGTATGGTGTCCTACATCCAATCAAACTTCAAAGGCTTTGGCTCAGGCGTGGTTGTCCCCAAGACGGGTATCGCCTTACAGAACCGTGGTTGGGGCTTTGTTACAACTCCCGGACATCCCAACCTCGTGGGGGGTGGCAAGCGTCCGATGCACACCATCATTCCCGCGTTCATCACACGTGATGGCAAGCCCTCAATGGCATTTGGCGTGATGGGTGGCAACATGCAAGCACAGGGACACATGCAGATGGTCTTGCGTCATATCTCTGAGGGCTACAACCCACAGGCCTGTTCGGACGCGCCACGCTGGCGCATCAACGACGCGGGCGATCTGACTGTCGAAGCCGCGGTAAGCCCTGCCGTTGTCGATGCGTTACGCGCCATGGGTCACAAGCCTATCGTCGCCCCTGCAGACAGCCTTGACTTCGGTAGCGCCCAATTGATCTCGCGCCTAGATGGTGACAGCAACCAAGCACCCTATGCCTATGTCGCAGGCTCTGATCACCGCCGTGACGGCGAAGCCGTCGGTTACTAGGATACACATGATGCAACACTCAGCAGATTCTATTCATCAACACGTTCAGTCTCTGTTGAGCGAGTATCAGTGTCCTTATCAGTTTCATGAGGTGCGGGCGGCCTTCATGGGGGCGATCGCAAGCCCCTATGTCGTCGACCCACTCTTTGAATTAAATGCTTTGTGGGACGGCGAGTTTCCTGAACTGCCGTCGCAAGAAAAACTCGACGAAGTCACCAAAACGTTTCTTGAAGACTTTTGGGGCGTACTCGCGGCACATGGCAAAGAAGATGCAGAACATCCTTTCAGCCTGACCCCGTTAGAAAAAGCATGCTCCTTGAACGAACTTAAAGCGCATGCGCAATTACGTGGCGAAGAACTCGATGCGTTTTTAACTGGTTTTTTTCAAGACCAAGAAAATCTGGAGCTTGATGAAGATATCGGTGACAGTCTGGATATTCTCGAAGAGCTTGTCCAGATGTACACCGACATCGTCAATATGGAAGAACGCGATGCACTCAGCGCTCAGGAACTATCTGAGCTGGCAGACAACCTTCTCAAGATGACCGATATGGCAGAGCTTGAGATGAACAATTTGATTGTGAGTTGTGCTTAGTTGATACGTGGAAGGTTTGCAGCTTTAATCGCCTTACCCATCTCTACATATCCTGTCTGTAACGTCTCCTCATACTGCTTGCCCGTTAAGGGAGAGGGGTCGACACCAAGACCCTCTAAGCGCTTTGCGACATCTGGATTTCTAACCGAAGCGAGTGCAGCAGCCTGAAGCTTATCGACCACGTCTTTGGGCGTGCCCTTTGGTACAGCGAGCCCCATCCATGAGTCAATCTCCACATTAAACCCCTGCTCTTTCATTGTCAGCACATTGGGCTGTTCAACCCAACGCATCGGGCTGGCGGAAGCGAGCAGGCGTAACTTGCCGCTGGTGATATGCGGCAAAATATCCGAGGGATTTTGGACAATCACTTCCACCTGACCACCTAACAAAGCCGTCACCGTTTCAGTCCCAGACTTGTAACTAATCTGCTCAAACTTTCCACCCGCGACGCGGCCTAACTCAAACATGGCGAGGTTGTTTGGTGCAGAAGGAGCACCAAAGAAAATGCCCTTACCTGTCTTCGCTGCAGCGACGAGGTCTTGTAAATTTTTATAGGGTGAATCGGCGCGTACGGCAACGCCATAACGGAAGCGACCAAAGCCGGCGACAAACTCAAAATCATTGATGGTGTAAGTCAGATTCATCAAATGCGGCATGATGGCAACGGTTGAGTACGTCACAACACCGACTTGATAACCATCAGGTTTTTGTTTGGCAATATATGCAGGCGTTAATGTCCCGAGCGCACCGGGTTTGTTCTGCACGATCACAGGCTTTCCAAGTGGTGCCTCCATGCCTTGCGCTAAAGCGCGCGAGGCCACATCCGTCGCACCCCCTGCACCAAAGTTAACGATCAGTGTCACCTCGCGCTGCGGAAAGCTCTGTGCATTCACCATACCCGCACTGGCGCACAATGCGAACCCACCTAACGCTAATTTCATTTTCTGAATCATGTTTGCTCCGTTGTTATAAGTGTTGCGATGTATGTCATCGCTTACGACATGAAAAAGCCACCATTGATATCGATCGTGGCGCCATTAATAAATCCACTACTTTCCGCACATAAAAAAGCGACAGCCTGACCAACCTCCTCAGGTGTGCCAATTCGCTTGACTGGAATCTGCTCCGCATAACGACGATTGACCTCTTCGCCGGCTTGCAATGCCATTTCAGTCAAAATTCTTCCTGGGGCAACACAGTTTGCCGTGATACCGAAAGGTCCCATTTCCGCAGCAATCGCA
Source organism: Burkholderiaceae bacterium (assembly GCA_023653055.1). Classification (GTDB taxonomy): domain Bacteria; phylum Pseudomonadota; class Gammaproteobacteria; order Burkholderiales; family Burkholderiaceae_B; genus Zwartia. The sequence goes on from JAMNXR010000004.1 coordinate 140,920, forward strand.
CGTGTCAGTCCCAACACGCCTGCTTTGGACGCCATATAACTTGGGCCCGCAACAACTGACTTAGAACGTCCCGCAAGCGATGAAATACTCACGATTCTTCCATACTTCAGTGCTTGCATATCTGGAATAAACGTCTGACACATCCGCATCACAGCGGTCAGGTTGACTTCGATTACCTTCGCCCATTCTTTGGGATCGAGTTGCAATATCCCACTTGATCTTCCATCGGCTTGTTTGGGTGAAATACCTGCGTTATTCACAAGCACCGATACTTTGCCTAGCGTTGCATTGATTGTTTGATGCAAGCTGGCAATACCATTGTCGTCCGTGACATCTAGGGTATGCGTCAAGATGTTTGCTGCATGATCAGCGCCCACAAGCGCAGCCCCGTCAAATTGCTGGCGGTCCACCATGACAACAAAATGTCCACTGCTTAACAATGCTTTCGATGTCTCAAGCCCAATGCCCTGTCGCGCACCGGTCACCACTGCGATTCGCTTGTGCGTCATTTGATCACCGCTGCATCTGGCGTATAGAAAGTAATGGGTGGGAACGCATTTTCATCGCACAGCACTTCGATCAGGGTTGTGCCTGAATTTTTCCTTGCTTGCGCAAGCGCGCCTGCTAGCTCTCGCGGATCTGTCACTCTGATGCCGTTACAGCCACTATTTCGCGCAATGGCCGCGTGATCAACAGGTGTGAAATGTACGGCCGACGTGTGGTCACCGAATTTCACATTTTCAGCATGCTTCTGATAGCCCAAAATTCCATTGTTAATGAGGATCAGCGTGACCTTTACCCCCATTCTTGCAGCCGTTTCGAGCTCTGACCATACATGACCAAACCCACCATCGCCCACCACACAAAATACTTCTTTCTGTGGTTGTGCAACTTTTACGCCAAGCGCCATAGGAAAGCCCCAGCCTAAGCCTGCCAACCCTCGTGGGGTGATGAAACGCATCCCTGCTTTGAGCGAAACCAGAAAGTTTGCGATCCATATTGAGGAGTAACTCGCATCTGCGACAACGATGGCGTCCGCAGTCAACTGAGACTGGATTTCCTGCATGATCCGCTCGGGCCGGATCGGTGCTAAATCGGATGTTCTAACCGCTTCAGATTCTTTCAAGTACGCCGCACGACCGTCAGCGATTTTTTTCTCTACCGTTGCGCGCGCATTTTTCCTGACTGCGCTGTTGAGCACCTTGAGCGCATCCGTCAGTGCCGACAAGGTCAGTTTTGCATCACCCACCAGTCTCTTCGCTTCGTAATTACGGCCCACCTCGTTACCATCGATATCGAGATGAATAAACGTCGCCCCTTTTGGATAGAGCTTCCATGAGTCCGTACCGTTTTGATTCGTGCGGGTTCCCACCAACAACACCACATCTGCATGTTCGATGAGCGGACGTTGAAAACGTCCAGAACCATTCGGACCCAAAAAGTATGTCATGACACCCACCGAAAGCGGATGCGTTTCATCGACAACGCCTTTGCCCATCACCGTTGTGGCGACGGGCAAATGACACTGCTCTTGCAATGCTGCGAGTGCTTGATGCGCCTGAGATAAATGCACACCTCCACCAGCAATAACGATTGGATTTTTTGCCTTGGCCAGCAATTCAGCGGCCTCTGCAATGCGTTCAGCTGAGGCTGTAACGCGATCAAGGGGGTAGTAACCCAGTGCATATGATCTCTTAGCAGCACCGTAGGGTTGCAACAAAATATCGGCAGGCAACATCAGCACGACAGGCCCAGGTCTGCCTGTGCATGCGGCCGTCATGGCTTGATCAATGTAGTCTTCGATGCGTGATACATCTGTGACGCGGCGTACCCATTTAGTGACGGCCGTAAACATCCCGATATGATCAAGGTCTTGAAAGGCATTACGGTCGGTATGCTCGGCGCTAACGTCTTGCACTAAAGCCAAGATTGGAATCGAAGCTTTCAAGGCCTCAGCGAGGGGAGGCACTAATAGCGCCGCAGCCGGTCCGTTTTGCGCGGTCACCACACCGATCTTGCCGCTCACTCTTGCGTAGGCATCGGCCATATAACCGCCGGCATTTTCAGTTCTGTATGCGATCTGTCGAATGCCTTGCTTCTCCGCGACAAGGTGCACCATGCTTGGCAAACTCTGACCAAATATCGTATCGACGCCGTGGCGTTTTAACGCACGCACGACCGCATGCGCACCGGTATCATGGGCCGTCAAGCCTGAGGCACGCAGGGGAGATAAAGGACTCGTCATTTTTATTCCAATAAAGTCACAATCTAAACTCTATTAAATATAAAGTATAAAAAGACAATCTTGCACACTATTTCTGAGTGTTTACCTGAATAAATTGCCTTAATGCTTGCTGCATCCGCGCGATCACTTCAGGCCATTCATCCGCTACATTTTGTCTAAACAAACGCACAGACTCATACCAGTCAGTATCCATTCGCTCTAGTTGCCAGCGCCAATCAGGCATGTGCGGCAACAGAACCCAAGTGGGTCGTCCCAGTGAGGCTGCCAAGTGCGCGACACTCGTATCAACACTGATGACTACATCCATATGCTGACATAGCGCCGCCGTGTCAGAGAAATCTACAATCTCATCGCTGAAAGATTTCAGCCTGCTTTCTCTGGTCAGCACTTTTAGATCCTCCGCACGTATTTCTTTTTGCAAAGAATAAAAGTCGCAGTCTTCCGATAACAAATCGCTAAATTGATCGAGCGAAATACTCCGGTTTTTGTCATTTAAATGCGTCGGCCGACCACTCCACGCCAATCCTATCCTTGGTTTAGTTTTTACGCCGAGCCGATCACTCCACTCCTGTTGTTTGATCTGCGATACAGAGTAGGTCTGATCAAGTTTGGGAATGTTCTGGATATATTTTTCTAGCGCAAAGGGCGCACTGAGTAGAGGAAGGTGTGCATCATAGGCCACCAAAGCGTCCTGTTCCGAAACAACGTTCACAAGCGGAAAGTTGGGCTTTAAAAAACTGACAAGTTCCTTTTGAACACGAAAAGTAATATCGATTTTCGGAAATAGTTTTTTCAACAACCCAACATATCTTGAAAACTGTAACGTGTCACCGAAGCCTTGTTCGGCATGCACCAACACGTGGACAGCCTTATACGTTTTGACAGATTTTGGCGTCTGCCAGCGAGGCCCCTCAATCCCGTGTGAAGCGGTGCCGTCTAACCATCTCCATTCGTAGTCCTTCCACCCCTGCGCCATCTTCCCTAAAAGTAGATTCAGTTGTGCCCGATTCGTTCGGGCCCCTACATGATCAGGGTCCAGCTTGATGACTTGATTAAATTGGCTCTGCGCTTCTGTAAATTTAAATTGATCTCTTAGGGCGACGCCCAGATTGACACGCACCTGCAAAGCGTCCGGCTTAAGTGCGAGGGCATCTTGATACGCACTGATCTCATCCTCTAGACAGCCCATCACGCCATAAATTTGTCCAACCTGAAAATACAACTGCGGATCCTGAGGATACGTGCTGATCATCCCTCTCAGGTGCATCAAGGCCTCGTCGTATCGTCCGAGCGTTATCAAAATGCCTGTCCTAAATGACAAGGCTTCATAATCTTGAGGGACAAGAGTCAAGCCCTGATCAATCCAAGATAGTGACTCTGCATGACGTCCAGCAAGCTTACACAAATAGCTTAGTTGCAAAAACAACTCAAGCGAGGGAGGCAAGTATTGTTGCGCTTGAGTCAAATACAGAACGGCTTGTTCGTATTCGTTTTGCTTACCCGCGACGTAGCCAAGACCCTGCAAAGCCACGCCACACTCGGCATTCAGGGCGGCAATAGCCGAAAAGAGCGCCTTAGCCTCCTCTAATTTCCCGGCCCTGAACAGGGACTGCGCTTGCTCAAGCCGCTGATCTTCTGGTGTCATCATGTCGCGTGTTAGGTAAGACTCTTGATCATAAACCACCTTGAGCTCGCTACATTAACCCCTCATCCATGAGCATTCGGTTTGTAGAGTCTCCTTGCAATCATCGCGAGCATGGACATCATGGATGAAGTCGCAATCGCAAAGGAGAATAGACCTGAGAATGCAATGTAAAACGCAACAGATTTCCAGCCCACTGGGAGCGTATCTGAATAGATGCCCAGTGTCGTATAACTACTGCCAGCAAACAGCAGTGCGAGGCGAAGATCATCGATTAATGTATTCGCATAGAGGGCAACCGCCCAAACCAATATGGACGCCAGCTGAACAAGCGACATGACATAGATCGAGGCAACGAAGAGAAAAATTAATTTGTAAGGCGGCGCGTTAACAAGACTTGCGGACTTTTTAACGAACCAAAGGTAAATTTGAACTAATAAATAGGCATTTGAAACAAGTACGATTGCAAAAATGCCCAGCCCAAAGGCTGCATCACGGACAAGTTGCTCTACAAATTGATTCAGATCTTCTGCCGTCATCGTGTTCACTTTTATCTCTGTATTTCAATAATTTATTCGTCTGAAATGCGTTTCATATCTTCGGTCTTTTTAGCATGCGCCTTCGATTTAAAAATAACATCGACGGTTAGTTAGGGATGCTTGTTGTTAGGTTAAAAAAGGCGCCCCAGCCTTTTGCACTCGAAGGAATCGCGGAGACCATATACGTCGGGCCGACTTGAAACTGCCAATGATGCCCCAGCACTTTGATCGTTTTTCCACCGCTCAATGTGAGTTGATTTATCGTATTGCTAGCCGTGTAATTATAAGTAAGTTGACTAGATAAATTGTAAGTCCACCCATCATTGCTTGTGTATGCAACCGTTGGCTGAACATTCAAGACATTAGCTGAACCACCAGACAAATCGCTGCCTATTCCCCAGGAGTTATACATTGCAACGCCTAAGACCCAGTTGTCAGGCGTATAAAAAGCGCCTGCAGAAACGCCTAATCCCGTTTGCCTAGAGCCATTCAAACTATTGGAAGCGGGTGCTTGATAATAAGGGCCAATACCGGCATACCAATCTCCTGTAAATCTTGGCGCAAAAAATGTGGCTAGCTGTACCGTCTGTAATTGATTAATCGCCTGCGGGTAATTGATATTGCGATTAAAGGTCAACATTGGATTTAATAACCACTGAAAATCAGCGCCAAGCTTGACAGGGATAATTGGCTGGAAGGCAAACTCACTTTGCTGCACCCCGTTGTTACTGCCGATTTTTTGGTTGTAGTTATAAGCAAAGGGAAGTTACGTCTGAGGATACAGTTTGTTTTGCATCTTCTGGCCTTCTCGAGCGGCCTCGCTCATCGTGCTGCTTTTTTCCTGAGCAATTAACGCTCCGGAAATAGATATTAGTAATAGAAATAAAACGCTTCGTTGTATTTTCATGGATTTATCATTGAACTGCTGTTTGGTAGTCACCTATAAACCCACGCAATAACTTCATATCTAGGACCCGTTAAAGAGAGATTCTCCCGCTATCATTCCACCGTAACGCTCTTCGCCAGATTTCGAGGCTTATCCACATCCGTCCCTCGTGCACACGCCGTGTGATACGCCAGCAACTGTAGCGGCACCGTATGTAAAATCGGTGACAGCAAACCATAGTTCTCAGGCATACGGATCACATGCAAGCCGTCGCTATTCAACAGCTTGGTGCCCGCATCGGCAAACACATACAACTCGCCGCCACGTGCCTTCACCTCTTGAATGTTTGATTTGAGTTTTTCTAACAACGCATCATTCGGTGCAATCGTGACCACAGGCATCTGATCTGTGACAAGCGCTAAGGGGCCATGCTTGAGCTCTCCCGCTGGATAGGCCTCAGCGTGAATGTAGCTAATCTCTTTTAGCTTGAGTGCACCCTCAAGTGCGATTGGATAGTGCATACCACGACCAAGAAACAATGCATTTTCTTTCGCCGCAAACCGATCCGCCCACGCCATGATTTGGGGCTCGAGTGCGAGCACCGCACCGATTGCCACAGGTAAATGTCGCAATGCTTTAACGTGCTCGGCTTCTTGCTCTTCGGTGAGTTGGCCGTGCACCTGTGCAAGCGCCAAGGTCAACATAAACAATGCGGTGAGCTGCGTCGTAAATGCCTTGGTTGAGGCCACACCGATCTCCACACCCGCGCGCGTGATATAGGACAGCTTACATTCACGCACCATCGCGCTCGTAGAGACGTTACAGATTGTCAACGTCTGCTCCATCCCCAAGCTGCGGGCATGTTTCAAGGCCGCGAGTGTATCGGCTGTTTCACCTGACTGCGAAATCGTCACTACCAGTGTCTTAGGATTGGGGACGCTATCTCGATAGCGATACTCGCTCGCAACCTCGACAGAGACCGGAATTTTTGCAACCGACTCGATCCAGTATTTTGCGGTCAATCCCGCGTAGTAACTCGTGCCACACGCCAAAATTAGTACACGATCAATGTCTTTAAATACTTTATACGCCTGATCACCAAACAACTCTGGCGTAATAGACTCGACATCTTCAAGCGTATCTGCGACGGCACGCGGCTGCTCGAAAATTTCTTTTTGCATATAGTGACGATAGGGCCCAAGCTCCGCCGCACCCGTATGCACATGTACCGTGTTGATCTGACGCTCAACAGGCTTTCCTGCTTGATCCATGATCCAGACATTGCCTAATTGCAGATCCGCAACATCACCGTCTTCGAGATAAATGATTTGATCTGTCGTACCAGCGAGCGCGAGCGCATCCGAGGCCAGAAAATTTTCACCCTTGCCTCGTCCGATGACGAGTGGTGAACCTTGGCGCGCCGCCACAATGCGATGCGGCTCATCGCGACAAAATACAGCGATCGCGTAGGCGCCATGCAAACGGCGTACCGTCTGCTGCACAGCCTCCAGTAAATCACCTGCATAGAGGTGACGCACGAGATGCGCAATCACTTCAGTGTCTGTCTGACTTTCAAACACATAGCCGACCGCTTGCAACTCAGCGCGCAATTCTTCGTGGTTTTCAATGATGCCGTTGTGTACAAGTGCAATGCTTGGCTCTTCTTTGCCCAGCGAAGAAAAGTGCGGATGTGCATTGCGTGTGACTGGCGCGCCATGTGTGGCCCAACGCGTGTGCGCGATGCCTGTAAACCCGGCGATGTGCTGAGCCTTGATGTCTATTTCGAGCTCAGCGACGCGCTCGGTGCTGCGTGCACGTCGAAGGCCACCGTTTTCATACACCGCTACGCCACAAGAATCGTAGCCACGGTATTCAAGTCGCTTTAGACCTTCGACCAAAATAGGGGTGATATCGCGCGAAGCGACGGCGCCAACAATGCCGCACATAGACGTTCTCCTGAGAATGATCTATTGTGCCCAATTTGAATAGAAATATTATTTCAGTTAATAACTAATAATGAAATATAAATACTATCTATTTAAATTATGAAATATAATTTCATACACTTATCTATTGCTTAGCCCTTATAGGCGCAATCATGACGCTCGACACTCTGGACGACCTCGATCGACGCATCCTCAATCAATTGCAACACGATGCCAGTCTGACCAATCAGGCGCTGGCCGAGCGGGTACACGCCTCACCTCCCACTTGTTTGCGCCGTGTGCGTCGACTCACCGCGCTTGGCGTGATTGCCAAGCAAGTCGCGATCTTGGATCCCTCCAAGCTTAGCAGCACACTGACCGCCATCATCGAGGTCACACTCGATATTCAATCGGCTGAACATCTGCAGGCGTTCGAAGAAACCGTATCCCGCGAGCCCGCGATTTTGCAGTGCTATCGCGTCTCGACGGGTCCGGATTTTGTTTTGATCGCGCATGTACTCGACATGCCGGCGTATCATGCACTAGTCCATCGCACACTGACCGCCGCAGCAAACGTGCGCAATGTCCGCACATTTTTTTCAGTACACCGGAGCAAGTTCGATACCCGGCTTACGCTTGATTAACCCAGCTTACTGTTGGGCACCAGGTAATGACGAACGATGTTGACCGTGACGGCAATCAGCGAAAAGAAAATCGCCACTAAGAGTCCGAGCATCGGTCCCCAGATCAGCCCCAAGCTAAACACCAACGACACAACCGCCGCACCAAAACTCTGGCTAAAGACTCTTGTCGTCGCCTGCAAACCACCTAGCGCGCCCGCTCTGTGCCGAGGCGCCGCACCAATCAGTACACGGTTGTTAGGGGTCTGAAAAAAACCAAATCCCACCCCTGAAATCAGCATCGCGGTAAATAACCACCCGTCTGCAATCGATGCCGGCATCAGCACCACGCACAGCAAACCAAATGCCATCGTTCCCGCACCCAGGCCACTGAGCAAGGCCACGGAATAGCGATCAGATAAACGTCCGGCAATCAATGCGATGATCCCCGCGCCCGCTGGCCAGCCAGCCATTAAAAATCCTACGGATAATTGCGAGCGCTCGAGCGTGATCTGCAAGTAAAAAGGCAGCGATACCAGAGTCGCCATCTGACCGGCAAAGGTACTGGCCGATGCGGCAAGCGCATAACGCATCGCTGGAATCCGAAAAAGGTCCACCGGCACCAGTGGCGCAGCTTGCTTACTCGAGCGACGGACTAAGGCCGTTCCAATAAGGATGGCAATCGCAATCAGGGCGATTCCGTGCCAAGTCGCGTCGATCAAATAATCGATGCCTAGAATAAACAAACCGATGGTGGTCATGCTCAGCATGGCCGCCTGCCAATCAAAGCGCGACTGGATTGGGGCCACATCAGGCAAGTAGCGCACACCTAACAAGGTCAGTAGCCCCATCGGCACGCTAAAGAAAAAGATCCAGTGCCATGTCGTCAGTGACAAAATAAACGACCCGATGGTGGGTCCCAATACGGAGGACACTGCAACCGTCAATGCATTGAGTCCAATGCCACGGCCGATCAAATGAGGTGGATAAATATGACGCACGAGCGCGCCAAATAAACACATGATGGCGGATCCACCGAGCCCTTGAAAAATTCGACTGATCAGCAAGGTAGGTAAATTCGGCGCGAGTGCGCTCGCAAGCGCCGCCAAAATAAACGTCACCAACCCATAGTAAAACAAGCGTTTAAAACCGATGCGCTCACCTATCGCGGCCATCGGCAACAAGGTCATTGCGACCGTGAGGCTGTAGGCATTGACCACCCACACAATATTCGAGGCCGATTCGTTTAGACTTTCTGCAATAGACGGCAACCCCACATTAATCATGGTGGCATCCAACACCGCCAACATGAGTCCAAGTGCCAGCGCCAACGCGGCTAGGGCACGCCGTCTTGGCGGCAAACCCTCAATCGCTTCTGCGGGCTTATCTACTTTTACTTCGCTCATGCTTTTACTTTTTTAACGGGGCGCTTCCAACCATCAATCGAGGTCTGCTTGGTGCGCGTTACCGTGAGTTGATGTGCGGGCGCATCTCGCGTCAGCGTCGTGCCCGCCCCTAACGTCGCACCACGTCCTACTCGAACAGGCGCCACCAGTTGTGTATCAGAGCCAATAAAAGCGTCATCTTCAATCGTGGTGCGATGCTTATTGGCCCCATCGTAATTGCACGTAATGGTTCCCGCACCAATATTGACCCGTTCACCCACATCCGCATCACCGATATAGGCCAAATGATTGGCTTTGCTTTCTTTACCAATCATAGAGTTTTTAATTTCTACAAAGTTACCGACATGCGTTTGATCTGCCAATACGGCACCGGGTCGCAGACGTGCGTAGGGACCAATCTGTGCATCCGCGCCTACCTGCGTCTGATCTAAATGACTAAAGGCTTCGATGCGTGTTCGCGCACCGAGGGTCACATTACGGAGTACGCAATGTGGGCCAATCCGCACACCCTCTCCCAAGGTCACGACCCCTTCAAACACACAGCCCACATCAATGAATACATCTTGCCCACACGTAAGCGTCCCACGCACGTCAAAGCGCGCGGGATCGGCCAAGGTCACACCAGCCTCAAGCTGACGTTTCGCCAACTCCGTTTGCCAGAGTCGCTCAAGCTGCGCTTGTTGAGCGCGACTATTGACGCCTAGCGTTTCATACGCAGCCGCAGGATGCGCGACATTGACAGACAAGCCCTCTGCAACCGCCATACCAATAATATCTGTCAGGTAGTACTCGCCTTGCGCGTTTTGATTGGTCAGCCGAGAAAGCCAAGCTTTGAGCATATGAGTCGGCGCCGCCACGATGCCCGTATTGACCTCGTTGATTGCTCTCTGCTCTGCACTCGCATCTTTGTGCTCAACGATGGCACAAACCTGCCCCTGCGCATTACGCACAATGCGCCCATAGCCTGTTGGATCCGTGAGAATTTCCGTTAATACAGCCAAGCCCTCTCCGCGCGCAGCAAGCAGTGCACGCAAGGTTTCTGGCTGGACCAGTGGCACATCGCCATAAAGCACAATGGTCACATCGTGATCGCCATCCTCTTGCAGGAGCGGGACGGCTTGTAATACGGCATGTCCTGTCCCTAGCTGGGGCTGCTGCAAGGCAAACTGTAATCCGGAGTGTTCCGCGTACGCCTTCTGTACTTGATCTGCGCCATGCCCCACCACGACAGCGATCCCTTGGGCACCAAGCGACTCGGCCGCATCCAGCACGTGCGATAACATTGCGCGACCAGCGATAGGATGAAGCACTTTAGGAAGGTTGGACTGCATGCGCTTGCCTTGACCGGCCGCGAGAATCACGATGTTGAGCATATTTTTATATTTGATGCGAAAGCGATATCAATGAGTCGAAATAGTAAAACAGGTTCTTTATTTCTTTGCTGCAGAACGGGTGACGGGTTTTTTTGAAACGTTGCGTGTGCGGGTAGCCGTTTTTGTGCCTGCCGACTTTTCCTTTTTAACAGCACGTGCAACTGTTGCAGCACCAGCGGTTTTCCCCCCAGGTGCCGCAGCCATACTGGCTGTCGTAGCTGCAGCGAGCTGACCAAACTGTTGCGTCAACATATTCCACCATGCTTGCGCGCCCTCGGCATTCGGCGTATCTGGGTTCGGCGCTTTTGGTGTGGGTGAAGCCTGAGCCTCTGATGCTTGAGTCTGCGCAGGTGCTGCAGGCGCGGAGGGTGCAGGTGGGGCAGAGTATGGTGAAGAAGTGGTTGAAGGCGTGGCGGAAGGATTTGGCCAGCCCTGCTTGGCAACGTCGCGATTGGCGGACATAAACTGCTGCAGCGTCGTAATGGTGGCAAGTTGTACTTCCATTCCCTGAATCGTGCTGCTCAGCATGGATAGATTGAGCTTTAACCAACTTTCCACTGACTTGAGCTCACTAATTTTCTTTTCAAGTTCAGCGGGATCCAGCGTTGGCTGCATCACGAGCCCCTTTGCCAAACCATTTGCACCCGACAACGTGCTAAATGTCTGACGCATCATTTCTAGGCTTGCGAACAATGGATTGGACGCCATCTCGCCCGTCTGTCCCAGACCTGGCAAGATAAATGGATTGTTTGAATTCGCGGTCATCACGAGCTCTTTAAGGGGGAGAACCCTTGCATATTACTCGCATCCTGCACCCTCAGGCGATGCAAGCATATACCGATAAAAGTCGGGACTTCTTAGGATGTCCCACCAATATTCTGGGACAATAGCGGTATGCAAAGCTTCATTACTCTCCCAGAAATAGAATCCGCCATCAACTTTTGGCGTCAACGCAGTCCTTCCGTTGGGGAGGAGTTACGTTTGTGCCAAGAAGCCTCTAGCCTCGCGACCCCGTATGCACTCATGATTATTGAGAGAAAATCTCAGCTTGAGATTTCTAAAATGTCTGAAAAAGCGCAGCTTGCGTTGCAGACTTGGCGAGACGCTGCCGCCGCACAGCACAAATAGACCTTAGCGTAAAAGCGCTTCGATATCGTGCGCCACAGCTGGCGCACCGATCGTACTGTTCAACATGGCGCGCGCCTCGCCTTTTTTATCAAATAGATAAAAAGAAGAGCTGTGATCCATTGAATAAGTGCCTTTTGGGCCTGGCGCTTTAGCGTAATACGCTTTAAACGAGCCCGCGGCAGCCTTGATCTGCTCCGCAGACCCTGTCAAACCGATAAAACGCGCATCAAAACCAGAAATGTACGCCTTTAATACCTCGGGTATATCGCGCTCAGGATCAACCGAGATCATCAGCACCTGCACCTGAGCTGCGCGCTCGCCTAGCAGCTTCATCACCTGTGCCAGCTCTGCCAAAGCGGTCGGACACACGTCAGGGCACTGTGTGAAACCAAAGAAAACAAGCGTCACCTTGCCATGAAAACTCGCTGGCGTGACCGTTTTGCCATCCATGCTCACCAAGGTCCAGCTCTGACCGAGCTTGGTTCCCGTAATGTCACTGCCTTTAAATTTGATGTCGCCCGCGTCACTACAGGCCGTCAACATCCATACGCACAAGGCAAAAAGTAGTGCTCTCATTTAACGCGCCACCACGATCAACCAATGATCCGCAAGCAAGGCGGCAAAGAGTAGCGAGAGATACAAAATCGAAAATCTAAAAAGCTTACGCGATAGCTCATCGCTGTAGTGACGATACAGTTTCCATGCGTACCAAACGAACATCGCACCCAGCACCATCGCGCACAACAAATACAGCCAGCCACTCATGCCGATTACATAGGGCAAGGCCGTTGTCGCCATAAGGGCAATGCTATAGAGCAAAATGTGTAGCCGTGTAAATTGCTGTCCGTGCGTCACAGGCAACATCGGCAAGCCCGCATTTTCATAGTCACGCGTGCGGTACAAGGCGAGTGCCCAAAAATGGGGTGGCGTCCAAATAAAAATAATCAAGACCAGCAGCCAGGCCTCGGCAGGCACGGCATCTGCCACCGCTGCCCAACCCAATGCCGGCGGCATCGCGCCAGACAATCCGCCAATCACAATATTTTGTGGTGTCCGCGGCTTGAGAATCACCGTATAAATCACGGCATAACCCACAAAGGTTGCAAAGGTCAGCCACATAGTCAGAGGATTGACCCAGCGATACAGCACCAACATACCCAAACCACCGAGCACACCTGAAAACAGCATCACCTGCGCAGAAGAAATGGTGCCCGTGGCAGTGGCGCGACGCGCAGTGCGCAACATACGCGCATCAATGCGTTGCTCAATCAGGCAATTCACTGCAAACGCTGCGGCTGCGAGCAACCAAATACCAATCGTCCCTGCAATGACTTTTTGCATGTCGGGAAGTGTCGGTGTAGCCAGGAACATACCAATCACCGCACAAAAGACCGCTAATTGGGTCACGCGCGGCTTGGTCAGCACAAGGTACTGACGCAATAGACTTGGGGATGTGGCAGTCAAACTAGACATAGTCACTATTTAAATGAAACGTACGCCATTGTAATGGCAAGCGGGCGCATAGGGCAGCCATTCAATGGTCGGCCGCCGCTTCGCGCTAAAAATCTATCCCTGTACGCCGACTGCTGTTCGGGCGGTATGTCCAAGGCGGAATAACAATGTCACAGTCGCCAGGACTAAACCTGCCGCGCCACCGTTATGTAAAACGGCGATCAATAGGGGCCACTGAAAGAAGATTGTGGTCAAACCCGTAAAAAGCTGTGCCACGAGCAGAGCAAGCACAAGGTGTGCGGGACCCCTTAAGCCCGGATCTTTCATCAACCGCCAGCTGAGAAGCCCCATAAATGCAAAGATCACAAACGCAAAATTACGGTGCACCCAATGTATTCCCGTCAGCGCCGTTTGAGAAATCATTTCACCGCCGGGCATTTCACCCAGCCCACGGATTAATGAGAAACCATTTTTTAAGTCCATCGGTGGCAACCAACTGCCATTACAGGTCGGAAAGTCCATGCAGGCCAGCGCCGCATAATTCGTACTGACCCACCCGCCCAGAGCGATCTGCACAAACAGCAAAGCCAGACCGACCGCAACCCACGGCTTAAAACGCAAAGATGCGAGCAGCACGGCTGGATACGCACGCTCACGTGCCGCCAGCCAAGTCATCAAGGCCAAGAGCGATATTCCTCCCAGCAAGTGAGCAGTCACAATCAGGGGCATCAGCTTCATGGTGACGGTCCAGGCGCCAAAAGCGCCTTGCAGGCACACCGCAGCCAGGGTCACAAAGGCCAATTTGGGCGAATACTCAAATTTATTGCGATGACGCCAGGCCATCCACGAGATGATAATAATCAGAAAACCCAGCAGCGCCCCCACATAGCGATGGATCATTTCAATCCATGCTTTAGGTAACGTAACAGGTCCATCTGGCATGACTTGAACCGCTTGTCTGATGGAGTCCAACGCACCAATGGGCGTGACACTTCCATAACAGCCTGGCCAATCTGGGCAACCCAGCCCAGAGTCTGTCAGGCGAACAAACGCACCGAACATAATGAGATCTAACGTCAAAAACCACGTCAAAAAAACGATCCTACGATAACGTTTGCTTGTGAGCGTTTCCAACATGATTTATCCAATCCTAGAGTTCTGGATCAGTTTGCGAATGTCCTTACGGAACATTTCAGGATCTTCAATATACGGATACTGCAAAATAAGATTGCCGTTCGGGTCAATCACCCAAATGAGTGGCGCCAAGGCTTTGCGTGCCTGCTCAGGCGTCATCGACCCGGCTGCGCCACCAAGCAAAAACTCCTGAAGTACGGCGGGATTGACGCGCACCATCACCGCACCCTTGTAGGCTTCCAATACCTTTTCAGGTACGGGCGCATCATCGGTGATCAACCACACACGACTTAAGCGTTCGACGTGTTTACCTTGGCTGGCGTGGGTGTTTCGGATAATGTAGAGTTTGCGCGCACAAGTCTCGGGACACTCCGCCCCATCCGCTGTCAGCATGACCCACTTGCCTTTCAGTGAATTCAAATCAAAAGGCTTGCCATCCAATGTCGTTAAAGGCAGGTTTTGCGCGGAAGGCATCGGTCGCTGAGGTTGCACGAGCTGGCCATACGCAGAACTCCCTTCAGGACGCCATTCCGGATTGAAATACACCAATAGTGCTGCAATCAATGGTGCGAAACTCATCAATACAATGATCACCAGAGGCGTCTTGGAGCGCAGTTTTTTTTGCTCAGGTGCGATTTGAGTGGGTGTCATCATGTTTTCGGTAGGTTCAGTCACAACAATTCCATCTTTCAGTCATCTATTCATCTCTAAGCAGCACTTTACTGCGTTTCTCAGCCTCAGCAAGAAAAGCAGCACAGGTTTAGGGTGATTGGCGCGAACGAAAGCGGCGCCAAATAATGACCAAAAAAGCCACTAATAAAATGCCTGCAAAACCAAACCACTGCATCGCATAACCGACGTTTTTATCCGAATCAATCGAAGGCTCTGGCCACACACGTTTCAGCCCCTCTTCATCTTGACCCGCGCTTTGCATGAGCACTGTGGGTAAAAGTTTTAGCCCTGTCCTTTTTGCATAGCTTTCAAGGTCTAGATTTTGTAATCTCGGCAAAATAACGGGGTCGATTAGTCCGGCAATCGGCTGTGGGGTCCCCTTCCAGCCTTGGGGCAGGTTTGCTGCAGCGTTTGTTTCGCTCGTCCACAGCTCAAATAATCTGGGTACACGCACCGCTAACTCACCCACCAAACTGACCGTACCATCTGAGGTGGGGATGGTGGGCACAGGACGGCTGGCAATTGGCCTTTCTAGCCAGCCCCTCAACACCAATACGGCAGTATCACGATCCAGCATCAGTGGTGTTGCGAGCCACAAACCTGGACGTCCATCCATATTGCGGTTTTCCAACAAGACACTCCACTCACTGCGCCATACGCCTTCCGCAGTCGCAGGTCGCCATGCTTGTAATTCAGTGGCAGAGACCACTGGCGTCAGTTTCAGTGGAAGCGCACGCCTCCCAGCCTCTAGAGTCGCGGCGGCTTGTCGTCGCACCTCCGCGCGCTCGAGCTGCCAGCGCCCGAGCATGAGACACACAAACGCAACCGCCCCCAACAGAATGAGTGCAATTAGGGTAAGTCTATTTGATGCTACTTTTGTCATGTCTGCGATAATCTCGTCTTTCAATGAGGGTTGTCATGCGCATTTTGGTCATACTCGCGTTCGTCGGTATTTTAGGCAGTCTTGGTTCAGCGCTGTTCTATCTCATGCGCGATAAAGGGACATCAAATAAAACGGTCAATGCACTCACGGTCCGCATTGGCTTGTCCGTTTTACTCTTCCTGTTTCTGCTGTTTTCGCACTGGATGGGCTGGATCGAGACAACAGGCTTTAAGCGCTGATCGATTTGGTGCTATTTTGTTTAGCCAAAAAAGAGGCCAGCATCACGCTGGCCCTTTTTTTCAATGGCGACAATGATTTGTCGCCTTTCTATTCATCCGTCTCTATTCATCCGTCTCGTAACTTAGAACCAATATACAAAAATGTAGAGTCCGAGCCAAACCACGTCCACAAAGTGCCAATACCATGCGGCGCCTTCAAAACCGAAGTGGTGATCCGCCGTAAAGTGTCCTTTAAGCATGCGGAGCAAAATCACAGTCAACATTGTGGCGCCGAGCAGCACGTGAAATCCGTGAAAGCCCGTCAGCATATAAAACAACGAGCCGTAAGCGCCCGAATCAAAGCGAAGATTCAATGACGAGTAAGCATAAATATACTCATAGGCTTGGCAGCCAACAAAGATAAAGCCGAGCACAATAGTCGCGAACAACCAGAAAATTGACTTGCCGCGATGATTTTCACGCAAGGCATGGTGAGAAATCGTCAGCGTGACACCCGAAGCCAACAACAATGCGGTGTTGATCGTAGGCAACCAGAAAGGACCCATCGTCTCAAAGGCGTCGACCACGCCTGCAGGTCCAAGATTTGGCCAAACGGCATTGAAATCAGGCCACAACAATTGCTTGTGATCTAAGTCGCCGAGCCAGGGCATGGTCACAACGCGTGTGTACCAAAGCGCGCCAAAAAACGCAGCAAAGAACATCACTTCAGAGAAAATGAACCAGCTCATGCTCCAGCGGTAGGAAGCATCAATGCGCTTGCTATTTAGGCCCGCTTGGGACTCGCTAATCGCGTCACCAAACCACTTGTACAACACCACAAACAAACCAAGCAAACCAGCAAACACAGCCCATTTACCGACTTCGATACCATTGACCCAAGCAGATGCTCCCAGCATGACCACCAGCAAAGTAATGCTGGCACTCACGGGGTGCGATGAATCCGCAGGCACGTAATAGTAAGGTGCCTCTTTGACGTGTGCAGAGTGGGGTGCACTCATATTGTTCTCCAGACTACAAGTAATCAAATATTATTCTAGCTGAGGTTTGCAAGTACCAATTGAACAATCAGCACAAGACTCACCACAAATATCACACCAAATAACAATCCGGCCACGGCAAGATGAACGGGATTTAATTTGGCGACATCATCTTCTTGTCCCTTCCTTTTTCTTACTCCCAACATGGCCCATGCAATGGCCTTGAGTGTTTGAAAAAAGTTTAGCTTTCTCTGGGACAGCTGCTTTAAATCCTGAGTCATTACATTACCGCCATAGTTGAATCAGGAAATATCATGCTTCTAAAATTTTTCTTCCGATTGTCCAACCGAACATCACAAGGACAAGCACTAGAAAAATCCATCCTGCTCGCTTGTTCTTGCGACGTTGTTCGGGTGTCATCGAAAATCCTATTTGACCTGTGGAGGGGTCTCAAATGTGTGGAAGGGTGCAGGGGATGGAACGGTCCACTCCAAGCCCTCTGCGCCTTCCCAAGGCTTCGCGGGAGCGCGTTCGCCCTTACCCGCATAAGCTTTCAGAATGATGTAGAGGAATAGCAACTGCGACAAACCGAACCAAAATGCACCAAGGGTCGCGATCTGGTGAAAGTCGGTGAACTGAGCTGCATAGTCCGCGTAACGACGTGGCATCCCAGCAAGACCCATAAAGTGCATGGGGAAGAAAGTGATGTTGAACGAGATCATGCTCATCCAAAAGTGCCACTTGCCCAGGCGCTCGTCATACATGTAGCCAGACCACTTTGGCAACCAGTAGTAGGTACCAGCGAACAAGGCAAACAAGGAGCCCGCCACCAACACATAGTGGAAGTGTGCCACTACATAATACGTATCATGCACCTGAATATCGATAGGCGCCATGGACAGGATCATTCCGGTAAAGCCACCAATCGTAAACACGAAAACAAAGCCAATCGCGAACAACATCGGCGTTTCGAAGGTCATCGAACCGCGCCACATTGTCGCGACCCAGTTGAACACCTTGACACCTGTTGGGATTGAAATCAGCATCGTGGCGTACATAAAATAAAGCTGAGCGGTCACAGGCATCCCTGTGGCAAACATGTGGTGCGCCCAAACAATAAAGGACAGAATCGCAATAGATGCTGTCGCGTACACCATTGAAGCGTAGCCAAACAGCGGCTTACGGGCAAATGCAGGAATGATCGCAGAGACAATGCCGAAGGCCGGCAAAATCATGATGTAGACCTCTGGATGCCCAAAGAACCAGAAAATATGCTGGTAAAGGACTGGGTCGCCACCGACCGCTGCATTAAAGAAGCCAGTGCCGAAGTGACGGTCAGTCAACACCATTGTGATCGCAGCTGCCAACACAGGCATCACCGCAATCAACAAATACGCCGTGATCAACCATGTCCAACAGAACAAAGGCATTTTCATCAAGGTCATGCCGGGGGCACGCATGTTCAAGATCGTCACCACGATGTTGATTGCACCCATGATCGACGAAGCACCCATAATGTGAATGGCAAAAATTGCCAAGTCCATTCCGGGTCCCATCTGCGAGGTCAAGGGTGCATAAAGCGTCCAACCCGCAGCCGTTGCACCGCCTGGCACAAAGAAGGAAGCCGTCAGCAAAACAGCGGCAACCGGCAACAACCAGAAACTAAAGTTGTTCATCCGGGCGAACGCCATATCTGAAGCACCAATTTGCAACGGCACCATCCAGTTAGCAAAACCCACGAAGGCCGGCATAATTGCGCCGAACACCATGATCAGACCATGCATCGTCGTGAACTGGTTGAACAACTCAGGGCGGAAGAATTGAAGCCCCGGCTGAAACAACTCCGTACGCAGCAAAAGCGCCAAGAGGCCGCCTTCGAGCAACATCGTAAAAGAAAAAATCAAATACATCGTACCGATGTCTTTGTGGTTAGTGGCGTACAACCAACGACGCCAACCATGCAACGATGGACCGTGATGGTGGTCTTGATCATGGTCGTGATCATGGTCATGACCGTGGTCGTGGCCGTGGCCGTGGCCACCAATCTGATCTGCTGGAATGCTACTCATGGCGAACTCCTATCCTGCTTAGGTCGCTCTCACTTGATAAGCGAGAGCAATGATCTATACGAATTAATCCGATTGACTACAAAAAAGCGCACAACACACTAAACAAATTAACGAGCCGCTTTAACTTCTGCAGGCGAAATCACAGGGTCTTTACCCTTGCCTGCATTGGTCCAAGCAGCACGCGTATACGTAATCACCGATGCAATTTCTACGTCATTGAGCTGAGAAGCAAATGAGGCCATCGCTGTACCTGGCTTGCCTTTCAGCAGAATTTCAATGTTGGGTCCTTTGGGGCCCATCGCAATGACGCTCGCATCCAAGGCGGGAAACGCACCCGTCACACCCTTGCCACTACCTTGATGGCAGGCTACGCAGTTAGCCGCATAGACCTTTTCGCCACGCGAAACGAGCTCGGCTGCCGTCCACTCTTTAGTTGGATCATCCGCCGCGGCCAAAAGCAATTTCTTTTGCTCTGTCGCCCACTTGAGGTAATCGGCCTCGGAAACAACCTTTACAACAATCGGCATATAAGCGTGATCTTTTCCGCATAGCTCGGCACACTGTCCACGGTACTCACCAATTTTTTCGGCACGGAACCAGACGTTACGAATGAAACCGGGAATCGCGTCTTGTTTGACCGCTAAGTCCGGCACCATCCAAGAGTGAATCACGTCAGCGCCTGTCACAGCAACACGAATCTTTTTACCAACGGGGACAACCAGCGGGTTGTCGACTTCCATCAGATAGAAAGGACCCTTGGGCTCTTTGTTCTCAATCTGCGCGCGAGGCGTTGATAGGTTGGAGAGGAATTTGACACCCGTGGCAGGTCCATCAATGTACTCGTAGCCCCACTTCCACTGATAACCCGTGACCTTGACCGTCATATCCGCGCCGCTGGTGTCTTTCATGGCAACAACCGTGCGGGTAGCAGGCAAAGCCATGGCAATCACAATCAGGAAAGGCACCACCGTCCAAGCCACCTCAACGCCCATGTGCTCGTGGAACGTCGCAGGCTTGGCGCCGCGTGATTTGCGGTGTGCCCAAATTGAGTAAAACATGACGCCAAACACCGCCACGAAGATCACCATACAGACGACCAACATGAACCAATGCAGCCAGACCACATCGCGTGCGATCTGCGTCACTCCCTCGGAGAGATTAAGCTGATTGACGCGCGGCCCACCAGGCATGTCTTGTACTTGCGCGCTTGCGATACCCATGAAAAGCATGGCACAGACGCCCAGAAACCCTCTCAACTTCTTCATGCTGACCTCTAAACACATCGCACGGTAGACGAATCAAATACAAGGCAGATAAAAGTCACTGCTTGCTAGACCGCCTTGCGCAAAATTATTGTATGGCTAACCACCAGAGGAAACCCTTTAGGATTAGCACGTATCGCAAAGAAACGTTCGTGATTGTAGCGCAGGCTTGCCATTCCTGCTGCACTACAATCCCTTTACCATATCAGGCGTATGCCCACCATGACAAAGTCAGCGTTTTTTTTATCTCGCCAAAGCCTTAGACCTCTTTTAGACGGCTTTCTTGAGCGCGCCACGCAAACACCTCTCGAAGGCTCTTTGCCTTTATTTATAGGGGGAAATCGTTGCGGGTGGCTTTTCCCTGGTGCGGCTCAAGCCTTGTCAGGCCTGGCTGACGTGCAGCTCACTTCAAACGCTGCTCATTTTGGCGAAAATCTCCCTCTGGGTGAACCACTTAACGCGCATTTAGCTGAAATTGCTTTAAAACTCAGGGCAGCAGGGTGCACGCCCGGCTGGAGAAATGAGCTATTGGACGTATGGTCCCAAGAAGAACATCACTTAACCGCCCCAACCAAACGCGTTGCTGCGATTGAACGCGGCGTCATGCGCCCCTTGGGACTGATGACACAAGCCGTGCATCTCAGCGGGTGGTCTGAGGACGGTCGCCTATGGGTGGCCAGACGCGCGCTCACCAAGGCAACCGACCCCGGCATGTGGGATACGCTCGTGGGTGGACTCGTAGGGAATTTCGAGGAACCGGACTTTGCGCTTGTGCGTGAATCCGACGAAGAAGCGGGGCTCGATGCCCCTGACATCGTGGCGCGCACTCCGTTGCGCACCATTGCGCACATGAAACGCCGTCTCCCAGAGGGCTTTCAGCTAGAGGCTGTCATCACCTGCGAGTGCGTGCTTGCCCCTCATGTCAAGCCAAGTAACCGAGATGGCGAAGTCATGGAAATACAGCTACTCGACACTGAGACGCTTTACAGCCTGCTCAAAGAAGATGCCTTTACGCTTGAAGCATCCATCGTCATCACTGAAGACTTGATACGTCGGGCGGCGGACTAGGCTGGTAAGCACGCCAAACCTCGAGCGCACGTAAACGCTGCTTGGCAACCAGTTCGATCGCCTCCTTAATCGCGGGATCCTGCAGCATCAGTTGATCAAAGTCCTTGGCGGGTAAGCACAATACTTTGCTGTAGCCGAGGGACCTGACTTCAAAGCTTTCCGGCAAATCGTGGTTAAGTAGGTACATTTCCCCAAAAAACTCTCCAGAGCCCAGCTCCACATGCGTGCCATCGGGCAACAAAATAGTCACTGCGCCAGAAGCAACTACATACAGACCAAAGGGCGGCGCTTTTTTGCCCCAAATCAGCTGATCTGGCAAAAACAAACGCGGTGTCAACATCCTGGTCACTGCCCGCTGCGCATCGGCCGGCAAGCCACTCAATAGCGGCACACGCGCAACGAGTTCGGAAGCGTCCATTGCGATATCGAGGGGGGCATCATGATCCAAAAAAGCCCAACGTCGCGTCACTTGATCGGACAGGCTTTCATAGACTTCACCACTAATGAGCGATTGGTCAAACATTTCGCCATAACGCTCACGTTCCAACCGCCTGGCGATTCGACCAAGATAATGCTCCTGCATCCAAAGTGAATAATTGGGGTATTGCAACGCGAGGGCTTGCAACGCCTCGCGAATTTGCGAGAGACGCTCCGCATGCAACTCCGTAATCCGCGCACACGCCTCATCTCCCAAAATTTCGGGCAGTTTCTTACCGACAAAATCTAGTAACTGTTGAGAGATCGAACGCATACACATCAGGGCGACAAAACGTTGACTCAGCTCAAAGGCAAGCCAACGCTGCACGCCAAAAATTTCATAGACCCGCATCGCTTGGCGAAACCGCCGTGGATACCGCATGGCACGCGCAGTACTTGACTCAAATCCTCTCACACCCCTTAATCGCACAGACTCTTCAAGCCGCTCTGCACGTCCCAGCAGTCGCTCGGCCATGTTGCGATCAATGATTTGATGTTTCAACACATCAAAGTAGTGCTCATACTCTCTGCGCGCCAAAATTGTTAGTCCAAGATTGATGCGTTCATTAAGAGAAAAGTGTTCGATTTGTAGCTCTTGATCCTCCTCGATACTTTTATCAAATGCGGCATGCACTTTTTCGCGGACAGCCGCGGAAACCTGCTCCATGCGCGCAATTTCATCCGTCTCTTGCTGAATCATTGCCGTCGCCACAATGACTGCCTGATTGCGTAACGCACGCTCTTTTTTTGTCAGTAAATTGAGCCCCAACATCTTGATTACGGGCTGAAGAGAGATTCCGTTTATAAAGAGAGTCGCCAAAACAAAACCGGTGACCGTGATCGCGATAAATTCGCGCACCTCAACGGGCAAACTGGTGCGCTCTGTGACAGCCAACGCAAGCGCAAGTGACAAGGCTCCTCTCAAGCCACCCCACCACAACACGACTCGGAAGCGGGTGCCGATTCTGGCGCCCAAGCCCGAAAAAGAAAGTAAGGGCACCAAACCAAACACAACGATTGCACGTGCGGATAACGTCGAAATAAAAACTAACAGCACGTAAAAAAGATGCGTCCAAGTCGCTTGCTCCATCACTTTTGGAATCAGCATCGCAGCGAACAAAAAGATCAAGGAGTTTGCCCAAAAACCAAACTGGTGCCAGGATTGCGACAACGTGACAAAAGTCGTAGGTGCCATACGGGTTCGACCTGTAGAGCCTACGACTAAACCGGCCACCACAGTTGCCACCACGCCCGAGACATGAAGGTAATGTTCGGAGACAAAATAAGAGAGGTAGGCTACGGAGATCGTCAAAGAAATCTCCGCGGCGGGCCAGCCTCGCAGCAATGGAAAAGACAGGCAAGCTAAACGCGCAATGGCAAACCCCGTTATTCCACCGCCTATAAATAAATATAGAAAATTTTGTGATAACGAACCAAAGCTTAATTCCGTTGAGTGTGACAATACCCCCACCAACGCTGCATACAGCGCAATTGCTGCCGCATCATTTAATAAGCTTTCACCTTCCACCAGCGTGTTAAGCCGAGGAGGTGCGCCCACCTCTTTAAAAATACCGATCACTGCGGCGGGGTCGGTCGTCGCGACGATGGCACCCAGCAACAAACACGCCACCAAACTAAAACCAGAAACTTGTGAGAGCACTGCGCCTACTAATACAGTACTGACAATAACTGCAACGACTGCCATCATTAAAATGGGCCCTAAGTCGTCTAGTAGTTTGCGCACGTTCATCGCAAGCGCCGCTTCAAACAACAGGATCGGCAGGAACACGACCAAAAAGGTCTCCGAAGAGACCTCAAACGTGCTCAATATGGTGAGGAATTCGCCTAGTACCGGGGGTGCCCATTGATGGACGTGAGAGACGTAACCCAGCACGCAGCCAGCGATAGCAAGAAATACTGAATAGGGGAGCTTGACCCGCCCTGCCAGGGGCGGCATAAAGCACACGAGGGCAAGAAGCCCCGTGAGTCCAAATACAAATGAGTTGATATCCATACCGTCAGATTCCGTCAGAACCTTATGGTAAGGGATGTTGAAGTATTTTTGACTTTAGTTTGCGAGCGCCAAGCGCATTTTCTTCATCGCAGCGACTTCGATCTGACGAATGCGCTCTGCAGAGACGCCAAATTCAGCCGCCAACTCATGAAGTGTCGCGCCGCCATCGTCTTGCAACCAGCGCGCCTGAACAATGCGACGCGAACGTGGGTCGAGTCCATCAAGCGCTCGATCCAAGCCGGCACCCCGCATTAAATCTTCTGCGCGCCGCTCAAGGACCTGCGTTGGGTCAGCTCGCCCCTCATCAGACAGGTAAGCAATCGGAGCGTAGGAATCTTCGTCATCATCCTGATTTTCGAGAGACATCTCCCGACCAGAAAGACGCACTTCCATTTCTCTGACGTCTTCGGTCCGCACGTTCAGATGCGCAGCAATTTCATCAACTTGCTTTGAGTCAAGCGTCTGACCATCTGGTCGCATGCTGCGTAAGTTAAAAAATAACTTGCGCTGCGCTTTTGTTGTCGCGACCTTCACCATGCGCCAATTGCGCACAATATATTCGTGTATCTCAGCTTTAATCCAATGGACGGCAAACGAAACCAGCCTGACGCCTCTTTCTGGATCAAAGCGTTTGACGGCCTTCATAAGGCCGACGTTACCTTCCTGAATCAGATCCGCATGCGGCAGGCCGTAGCCGAGGTATTGGCGGGCCACGGACACGACGAGCCTGAGGTGCGAGAGCACAAGCTCCCGCGCAGCAGAAATATCTTGCTCATCTCGTAAACGACGGGCAAGGGCACTCTCATGCTCCGGCGTTAGCACGGGCAAGCGATTGACTGTCGAAATGTAGGCCTCAATCGTTCCTAGCGAGCCAGGATTGGAAATGGCCATTGCGATTTGACTTGGTTGCAAAGTTAAAGCTGCCATATTTGTCATGAACATAGACTCCTGTTTTCGAGGCGCCTTTTGATGCTTGATTTTAGCACTCGAGCGCTGCGAGTGCCAATATGACGGGTTTACAAGTCAAAAGTTCCGTAATGTTCTCCAGAGTGTTAATCTGAGGGGTAGTTTTTAGGTGGCTTTTACTCGTTTCTCGCCACATGGTTTGTCCCTGGATCTGGGTATGTCCGACTTAGTCAAGTTTCTTTCCAAAATTTTGCTTGCCTGCCTACTCGTTATTGTTGTGGGCTGGTCGACTTACATCGGCGTGCGTTACTACCACGCCGAGCAGGTGGCATATCGCTGGATTTCAGGGCTTGCAGCCAAACAGGCTGAGTGGGAAAAGAAGATTGCCGCTGAAGGCGGCAACACCCTGACGGGTTTTTTGACTCCCGATCAGCCTCGCGCCGTCTCGGGGATGGAAGGTAACTTTTCCGGGCTGACCTACGATCCGCTTCAAAAACGTCTGTTAGGCGTTGTCAACAAACCAGCTGCCATTGTTTCCATCTCGACGGACGGTCAATTGCTTGCGACCTATCCGATTAAGGGTATCTCTGATGTGAATGGTATTGTCTGGATGGGCGGCAACCGTATTGCGCTTGTGAACGGTAAGCGCAATCGAGTGGTGCTGACAGAAATTCCCACTACGCCACAAGCCATTGATGTCACGCGCGCTTTTGCTCTGCTGTTACGTTTTGGTGAAGGTGAGGACGCCAACCAAGGCTTTAACGGCCTTGGTTACGACCTCAAACGCGATCGACTCTATATTTCCAAAGAACATAGCCCAAGAGCGCTTTACCGCGTGAGCGGACTAAATTATCTCCAAGCACCTGACTCGCGCGGCCTGAGGATTGAGAACATCAGCTACTGGTTAGATGAGATCCCTTTTGCTACGGACTTGTCTTCTGTAGAGGTCGATCCTGTCAACGGGCGCGTTTACCTCTTGAGTGAAGAGTCTCAAATGATTGTGCAGCTAGATGGAGACAGCGGCCAAGGTCGCGGCATGCTTTCGCTATCTGCTAAAGGACTCAAACCGATGCCGCGCCCTGAAGGCATCGCAACAGATGATGCGGGTAATCTGTATATCGTGAGCGAACCCAACCTCTTTTACCGGCTTAAAAAGCCCTGACATTTAGCATGATGGACGATCATGGCTAGACAGCCCCGGCTATATGCAGCGGGTTATACCCAACTTGTCAGCATCGAATTTTCTGAGTCCGCTCAGCGTTCCTTCCAAACATCTCCCGAGCCTCCCTATCGCGATCTGTTGACATGGCTTGGCCAAGCGGCGCTCTCCTGTCAGGTCGCCATCCATGGCTGGTCGATTAGCCCGCGTTTATTCAATATTCTCGCGACCCCCGAACACGAGGCAAGTCTACCCGCATTGGTTCAGGCTCTCGGACGCAAGTTTGCGGCTCAGCTTCAGTCTGGGAGTGTGTTTTCAGGCCGATACCACTCTACGATTCCGCAACCCAATCTGTGGGTGTTGCCTTGCTTAATCTGGCTAGAACAGCAATCTTTACGTGAACGCTTAGTCGATGATGCCGAGACTTGGCCATGGTCCTCTGCCCGCACACACACCGGCTTGTCTAGCCCAACCCTCGCTTGGCTTACGCCTCATCCCGATTATTGGCGATGCGGCAATACGCCTTTTGATCGTCAAGCAAATTACCGCCGAATATTGTCTGCGGCCCTGCCGGGGTCCTCTGAGCGGCATATTGCCTCCTCATTGCGAGGACAATGGGCGCTCGGCGACAAAGCGTTTATCGATGAACTACAAAAAACGGCGACCCGACGTGTCAGTCCGGGCGCACGCGGGCGTCCAAAAGGCTGATCCGTCCCCATTTAATCGTGCGTAATGAGCGGGCTCTTTTAAATGGGGACGCACCCCTTTTTATTTTCTTGCATGCTCGGGTTTTCACGGGTATTGTTACGCCCTTGCGCTGCAACATAGCAGTCCAGTCCCTGGAGCACGAAATGTCGACTTTTCCGCTAAATTTTCATCCATCCAAAGCCTCATCTGCGCCTTCCGTGCCCGCTGTCGGCCTCCCGAAAGCGCAGGGGCTCTACAACCCAGCGAATGAGCATGATGCCTGTGGTGTAGGTTTTGTTGCGCACATCAAGGGCCAGAAAAGTCACGCGATCATTGAGCAAGGCCTCAAAATTCTCGAAAACCTCGACCACCGGGGTGCGGTCGGTGCCGACAAGCTGATGGGCGATGGTGCCGGCATTCTGATTCAGATTCCTGATGCCTTTTACCGCGAGGACCTCGCCAAGCAGGGCATCACATTGCCCGCTCCTGGCGAATACGGTGTGGCAATGGTGTTTTTGCCCAAGGAAATCGCTTCACGACTCGCCTGTGAACAAGAACTTGAGCGTTCCGTTCGTGCCGAGGGTCAAGTCGTTCTCGGCTGGCGTGACGTTCCTGTTGATGCCGATATGCCAATGTCGCCCGCTGTGCGTGCATGCGAACCCGTCATCCGTCAGCTGTTCATTGGTCGCGGTGCCGATGTGATGGTTCCAGACGCCTTAGAGCGCAAGCTTTATGTCATCCGCAAGACTGCGAGCCACGCCATTCAGGCCATGGGACTCGCCCATGGCAAAGAATATTTCGTACCCTCCGCCTCAGTACGTACCATCGTTTACAAGGGTTTGCTGCTGGCCGATCAAGTCGGTCGCTACTATCGCGATTTAGCGGACCCACTCACTGTTTCAGCGGTTGCCTTGGTGCACCAGCGCTTTTCTACCAACACCTTCCCCGCCTGGCCGCTTGCCCACCCCTACCGCATGATTGCGCACAACGGTGAGATCAACACAGTTAAAGGCAACTTTAACTGGCTTCGCGCCCGCGAAGGCATGATGCAATCCGCCGTACTGGGTGACGACCTCAAAAAACTCTACCCGATTGTGTACGAAGGTCAATCCGATACCGCAACATTCGATAACTGTCTTGAACTCTTAGTCAACTCAGGCTATTCGCTTGCGCACGCCATGATGATGATGATTCCCGAGGCCTGGGAACAACACACGCACATGGACCCAAGTCGTCGTGCATTCTACGAATATCACGCTGCGATGATGGAGCCTTGGGATGGTCCAGCTGCAGTCGCATTTACAGATGGCCGTCAGATTGGTGCGACGCTTGATAGAAATGGTCTGCGTCCTGCCCGCTATCTGATCACGGATGACGATATGGTGATTATGGCCTCCGAAGCCGGCACACTCCCGATTCCAGAAAACAAAATTGTCAAAAAATGGCGCTTGCAGCCTGGCAAGATGTTCCTGATCGACCTTGAACAAGGCCGTATCATTGACGACGCCGAAATCAAGTCGCAACTTGCAAACTCTCGCCCATACCGTCAATGGATTGATCGCGTACGCGTCAAGCTTGAGTCTTTGCCTGCACCCGCCACCTCGAAACTTCCTGTTGTCACCACAAGCTTGCTTGATCGTCAGCAAGCCTTTGGCTGGACCCAAGAAGATTTCAAGTTCGTGCTTGATGTGATGGCTGAAACAGGTGAAGAAGCGATCGGCTCAATGGGTAATGATGCACCACTTGCGGTGCTATCGAGCCGAGCAAAGCCCTTCTACAACTATTTCCGTCAGCTTTTTGCTCAGGTGACCAATCCTCCGATCGATCCGATCCGTGAACAGATGGTGATGTCCTTGGTGTCCTTCATCGGCCCCAAGCCTAACCTGCTCGATATCAACAACGTCAATCCGCCTCTGCGCCTCGAAGTCAATCAGCCCGTGCTGGACGACAAAGAAATGGCAAGAATCCGCGGCATCTCCGAACTGACTGGCAACAAATTCCGTAGTTTCGAACTCCATATCAGCTATCCAGCAGCTTGGGGCGCGCACGGTATTGAGGCGCGTCTCGCAGCGTTATGTGCTCGCGCAGTGGATGCTGTCAAAAGTGGTTACACCGTTCTAGTTTTAACTGATCGCAATGTCGACAGCGAGCACGTGGCCATTCCTGCACTACTTGCGACTTCAGCTGTGCATCAGCACCTCATTCGCGAAGGTCTGCGCACAAACACCGGTCTGGTTGTTGAGACTGGCTCCGCGCGCGAAGTTCACCACTTTGCCTTGCTTGGAGGCTATGGCGCCGAAGCCATTCATCCTTTCCTGGCCATCGAAAGCATTGCTACGATCAGCAAAGATCCAGAAAAAGCAGTGAAAAACTATGTCAAAGCAATTGGCAAAGGTCTCAACAAAGTCATGTCCAAGATGGGCATCTCGACCTATATGTCTTACTGTGGCGCACAGATTTTCGAAGCCGTCGGCTTGCGTACAGATCTCGTCAGCAAATATTTCTCAGGTACGGCGAGCACAATCGAAGGCATCGGCATTTTCGAAGTAGCCGAAGAAGCACTTCGTACACATCGCGCAGCATTTAGTAACGACCCCGTGTTGGCAAATGCGCTTGAAACCGGTGGAGAATACGCATTCCGTGTGCGCGGCGAAGAGCACATGTGGACCCCTGATTCGATCGCCAAGTTGCAGCATGCGACTCGCGCGAATAACTACAGCACTTACAAAGAGTACGCACAGCTCATCAACGACCAAAGCCGTCGCCACATGACCTTACGCGGACTGTTTGAGTTTAAAGTCGATCCAGCCAGAGCCATCCCTCTGGATCAAGTGGAGCCTGCGAAAGAAATCGTCAAACGTTTTGCGACTGGCGCAATGTCGCTTGGCTCAATTTCAACAGAGGCGCATTCGGTACTCGCGGTTGCCATGAACCGGATTGGTGGCAAGTCCAACACCGGCGAAGGCGGTGAGGATGAGCTGCGTTATCGTAGTGAATTACGTACGGGCAAGAGTGGCATCAAAGCAGGCGCTACCTTAGCCAGCGAGCTCGGCGCAGATCGCATTGCTGCGGACGTACCCTTGCAAGAGGGCGACTCCATGCGCTCCAAGATCAAACAGGTTGCCTCTGGCCGTTTTGGAGTCAGCGCCGAATACCTCTCCAGCGCAGATCAAATCCAAATCAAGATGGCCCAAGGCGCCAAGCCTGGTGAGGGTGGTCAACTGCCTGGTCACAAAGTTTCCGAATACATCGCGAAGCTGCGTTGCTCAGTACCGGGCGTGGGTCTGAT
Organism: Burkholderiaceae bacterium; assembly: GCA_023653055.1. Lineage (GTDB taxonomy): Bacteria > Pseudomonadota > Gammaproteobacteria > Burkholderiales > Burkholderiaceae_B > Zwartia. The sequence goes on from JAMNXR010000004.1 coordinate 170,972, forward strand.
TTCGCCGCCGCCCCATCATGATATCTACTCAATCGAAGACTTGGCACAGCTGATTCATGATCTCAAAAACGTGAATGATCGTGCCTCGATTTCTGTCAAGCTCGTTTCAGAAATAGGCGTGGGCACCGTGGCCGCGGGTGTGGCAAAAGCCAAGGCTGATCACGTCACCATCTCAGGACACGACGGCGGCACCGGTGCATCACCCGTTTCCTCGATCAAACATGCCGGCACACCATGGGAACTCGGTCTTGCTGAAACACAGCAAACCCTGGTGCTCAATCAGCTGCGTAGCCGTATACGCGTACAAGCGGACGGCCAGATGAAGACAGGTCGTGACGTGGTGATTGGTGCGCTCCTCGGCGCGGATGAGTTTGGTTTTGCTACGGCACCGCTCGTCGTTGAGGGCTGCATCATGATGCGTAAATGTCACCTCAACACCTGCCCTGTCGGCGTCGCAACACAAGACCCCGTTTTGCGTCAGAAATTCCAAGGTAAACCAGAGCATGTTGTGAACTACTTCTTCTTTGTTGCAGAAGAGGTTCGCGAGATCATGGCGCAACTCGGTATCAGCAACTTTGATGACTTAGTGGGCCGCGTTGATTTGGTCGACACACGCTCTGGCATCGAGCACTGGAAAGCACACGGTCTTGACTTTACGCGCGTCTTCTACCAGCCCACAACTGAGAGTCCTCGCCGTCAGACCGAGACGCAGGATCATGGCCTGGATGCTGCACTGGACCATCAGTTGATCGAACGCAGTCTTCCCGCGATCGAGCGCGGCGAAAAAGTCTCATTCATCGTACCGGTTCGCAACCGTAACCGTACGATTGGCGCCATGTTGTCTGGTCGCGTGGCTTCACGCTACGGCGACGAAGGCTTGCCAGATGACACGATTCACATTCAGTGCAATGGCACAGCGGGTCAAAGTTTTGGCGCCTTCCTAGCAAGTGGCATCACGCTTGATCTCGTCGGCGAAGGAAACGATTACGTTGGTAAAGGCTTGTCGGGCGGACGCATCATTGTTCGCTCTCCCAATGATTTCCGAGGTTTTGGACCCGATCACATCATTATTGGCAACACCGTTTTGTACGGTGCGACTGGGGGCGAAGCCTATTTCAACGGCGTAGGGGGCGAACGTTTTGCGGTCCGAAACTCCGGCGCAGCAGCTGTCGTAGAAGGTACCGGTGACCATGGTTGCGAATACATGACCGGCGGAACAGTCGTGGTGCTGGGAGAAACAGGCCGTAACTTCGCAGCGGGCATGTCTGGTGGTGTCGCGTACGTCTGGGATCCTGAAGGTACTTTTGCTGAACGTTGCAATATGACGATGGTGGCGATTGAGCCTGTTTTGTCCACTGCCGTGCAAACGAAAGAGCAAGGGATCGATGTCTGGCACAGCATGACACGCAGCGGTGAGCGCGAAACAGACGAGGCGATCTTGAAGCGCTTAGTTGAAAATCATTTCCGTTACACAGGCAGTTTCCGCGCGCGAGAACTCGTCAGCAACTGGGAAAGCGCCCGCAGTAAATTCATCAAAGTCATGCCCGTTGACTACAAGCGCGCCCTCGGCGAAATGTGGCGCGCCGCAAACCCCCAGCCTAAAGCAGCTTAAGGAATCATCATGGGAAAAATTACTGGATTTCTCGAAGTTAAACGCTTGCAAGAGGCCTCCGAGCCTCCCGCAAATAGACTCAAGCACTGGAAAGAATTTGTGCTTCACCTCAGTGACGAGCAGGCGGGCAAACAAGCTGCCCGCTGCATGGACTGTGGCGTTCCCTTTTGTAATAATGGTTGCCCCGTTAACAACATCATTCCAGACTGGAATGAGTTGGTGTATAGCCAGAACTGGCGCGGCGCTTTGGATGTATTGCATTCCACCAACAACTTCCCCGAGTTTACTGGACGTATTTGTCCAGCACCTTGCGAGGCCGCTTGTACGCTCAATATTAATGACGATGCCGTTGGCATCAAATCCATTGAGCACGCAATCATTGATAAGGGCTGGGAACAAGGCTGGGTCGTTCCTCAAGTTCCCACTCAAAAGACGGGCAAGAAAGTCGCTGTGATTGGCTCTGGCCCCGCTGGGCTGGCTTGTGCACAGCAACTAGCGCGTGTGGGTCATGACGTAACGGTCTTTGAAAAAAATGACCGTGTCGGGGGTTTGCTGCGCTATGGCATTCCAGACTTCAAACTTGAAAAGAAACTGATTGACCAGCGCATTGCACAAATGCAAGCCGAAGGTGTGACCTTCAAGCCTTCACATTATGTGGGCCAAGCCAGTGATGTAAGTGACAAAGGCCTGACCGTTAAAACGCCTGAAGCGCTTAAAAAAGAGTTCGACGCAATCGTTCTGACGGGCGGCTGCGAAACTCCACGTGACTTACCTATTGCCGGCCGTGAACTTGATGGCGTGATGTACGCCATGGACTTCTTGAGCCCTCAAAACAAAGTCGTTGCAGGCGACAAGCTTAGCAACCAAGTCTTGGCCAAAGGTAAGCATGTTGTTGTCATTGGTGGTGGTGACACAGGCTCTGACTGCGTAGGAACCAGTAACCGTCATGGCGCCAAGTCCGTCACTCAGATTGAGCTGATGCCACGTCCACCAGAGAGCGAAAACAAAGCCATGACCTGGCCCTATTGGCCTGCCAAGCTCCGTACCTCCTCTTCCCACGAAGAAGGTGCCGAAAGAGATTGGGCGATTACAAGTAAATCGCTGGCTGGCAAAAATGGCAAAGTCGAGAAACTGGTCGCGGCCCGCGTAGAGTGGATCAAAGACGAGGCCACAGGTCAGATGCGCATGCAAGAAGTCAAGGGTTCGGAGTTCGACATACAAGCTGATCTGGTACTGCTGGCAATGGGTTTTGTTGCCCCAGTGCGCAATGTGTTGACGGCGTTTGGTATCGACCAAGACCCACGCGGAAATGCCCGTGCCAATACCGATGACTATAAGAGCAGCGTAGACAAGGTGTTTGCAGCAGGCGACATGCGACGCGGTCAGTCCCTCGTCGTCTGGGCGATTCGCGAAGGGCGTCAATGCGCACGTTCCGTGGATGCGTTTTTAATGGGTTCCAGCGAACTTCCACGCTAATTAGGTAACTGTTCATACATATGAAAAAAATGTCACGCCTCTTACATGCTTTAACGGCTGGTTTGCTCACTGCTTTCGCGCTTGCGCCTGCTACAGCACAAGTTCAAACAGCGGAAAACTGGCCTAACAAGGGCCTGACATTGATTGTTCCCTACGCACCTGGTGGGTTCTCCGACACCAGAATGCGTTTGTTGGCGCGCAAACTGTCCGATAAGCTCGGTCAGCCAGTGGTGGTCGAAAACAAAGGCGGTGCGGGTGGGGTGATTGGTACAGCGATGGTTGCCAAGGCTGCACCTGATGGCTACACCCTCGGCTCAGGCAATCTGGCGCCTCTGTCGGTCAACCCGACACTGATGCCAAAGATTTCCTACAACGTTTCGCGGGACTTAGCGCCCGTCATTTTGATTGAAAATAGTCCGCTCGTGTTGAGTGTCTCAAACAATATGCCCGTGAAATCACTGGCAGAACTCATCGCACTCGCTAAAAAGGAACCAGGCAAACTCACCTATGGCTCCTCGGGCGTGGGGGGGGCTCACCACCTCTCAGGTGAAATGTTTCGTGACGCGGCCAAGATCGACATTACCCATGTGCCATATAAAGGCGGTTCGCCTGCGGCGACAGACCTCATGGCCGGACATCTCAACATGATGTTTGAAATGGGATATGCCGCACTTCCAGCCATTCAAGGCGGGCGCGTGCGTCCTATCGCGGTCACCTCAGCAAAGCGTATTAGCGTACTTCCAGAGGTTCCAACCATGGCAGAGCTCGGTGTCAAAGGGTTCGAGTCTTACAACTGGCAAGGCATCGTTGTGCCAGCGGGAACCCCCGCCCCCATTATTACCAAACTGAATCAAGCGTTTAACGAAATCCTCAAAGATCCAGACGTTGCCAACGCGATTTCAAGTGCTGGCAGCCAAGCGGTAGGCGGCACACCCGAGGCGTTTGGTGCATTTATTGCCTCAGAAACAGCTAAATGGGCAAAAGTCATTCAATCTGCTGACATCAAGCTAAATTAAGCTTCTGTTTGTCTCGAGGATTCAAACTGTTACGTTCTGTGAACAGCGAGCGCTACAATGCAGGCTCCGGGTGTTTGTTACCCGTCCTAGCCTTTTGGCGATGACTTGACCGGCTTTCTCATGCCCTCGCTTTCTTCCGCCCCTGACGATCTTGTTTTACGCCTGACTGGTGTGTCGTTAGGCTATGGGGACGTGAACATCCTACGAGAGATTTCTCTTGATGTACGACGTGGGCACGTTGTTGCATTGATGGGAGGCTCAGGTTCGGGCAAAACCACGTTGCTTCGGGCCGCAACCGGACAAATTAGAGCGCAGGCGGGTCAAGTCCTTTTGTTTGGTAAGGATCTTGCTCACGTCAACGTTGACGAGCTTCAGACATTACGCCAAAAAATGGGCGTCCTGTTTCAGCAAGGCGCACTGTTTACGGATCTCAACGTTTTCGAAAACGTTGCGTTTCCTCTTCGTGAACATACCAAGCTAGCGGCCCCTGCATTACTGAGCCGCGTGCTCGACACACTTGAGGCCGTTGGCTTGCGTGCTGCCGCACACCTCAAAGTATCCGAAATATCCGGCGGGATGGCGCGTCGTGTCGCGCTAGCGCGTGCCGTCGTCCTTGAGCCTGAGCTCGTGCTCTATGACGAACCTTTCGCAGGTTTGGATCCGATCTCCCTAGGTATTACCGCACGCCTGATTCGGAGTCTGTCAGATCGCTTGGGCTGTGCCTCCGTCGTCATTACGCATGACATTACTGAGTCATTTGCCATCGCAGATCATGTCTACTTAGTGGGTCAAGGCGTCATCAAGGCGCATGGCACGCCCGCGACGCTGGGAAATTCGCCCGACCCCTATGTCCAACAATTTCTAAAGGGCAACTCTGACGGCCCTGTGCCCTTTGACTATCCAAACTCGCAGAAATTCGATGCTTGGTTATCACTGCAAGAGGCAAAGAGATGAGCGTGTCTACCTCTCTATCAACCCTCGGTCGCAGCGTGCGCACCCGTATCAGCGGACTTGGGACGTTTGCGAGATTTTTTTGGCTACTGCTTCAACGCAGCAGCATCGTGCTGTCTCGGCCTCGTCTTGTTTCGCAGCAAATTCATTTCATTGGCAACTATTCACTACTCATCATTGCCGTGTCCGGGCTCTTTGTCGGCTTCGTCTTGGGCCTGCAAGGCTACTACACGCTCAATCGTTATGGCTCCGAAGAAGCGCTTGGGCTGCTGGTGGCCTTGTCGCTCACCCGTGAGCTAGGACCTGTTGTCACGGCACTTCTGTTTGCCGGCCGGGCGGGCACCTCTTTAACGGCCGAAATTGGTTTGATGAAAGCAGGAGAACAACTCGCGGCGATGGAAGTCATGGCTGTTGACCCTGTACGCAGAGTGCTGGCGCCTCGGTTCTGGGGTGGCGTCATTGCCATGCCAATCTTGGCAGCTGTATTTTCTATGGTCGGCATTTTGGGCGGCTGGATTGTAGGGGTATTGATGATTGGCATCGACACCGGCGCATTCTGGTCTCAAATGCAAAGCGGCGTCGACGTCTGGAAAGATATTATGAACGGCGTGATTAAAAGCTTTGTTTTCGGCGTGGCTGTCACCCTGATCGCACTTTACGAAGGCTGGCAGTCCCGTCCAACGCCTGAGGGTGTCGCACGCGCCACGACGCGCACTGTGGTGGCAGGCTCGCTTGCTGTACTGGGGCTTGATTTTCTGCTGACCGCATTAATGTTCAGCAACTGATATCGGAATAAAAATGTCTACTGAAAAAACAGATTGGTGGGTTGGGCTTTTTGTGCTGTTAGGTGCAATTGCCTTAACGTTTTTGGCGCTTCGGGCAGCCAATCTCAGCAGTTTTTCTTTCGCACAAACTTACACACTCTCGGCCGGATTCGACAACATAGGTGGGCTCAAGGTTAGAGCCCCTGTCAAGAGCGCAGGTGTTGTAGTGGGGAGAGTATCTTCTATCACGCTGGATACGCAAACCTACAAAGCCGTTGTCATCCTTGATATGGACAAAGCCTTTCAGTTCCCGCTGGATTCCTCTGCGAAAATTCTGACTTCAGGGTTATTGGGAGAGCAGTACATTGGTCTGGAAGCGGGGGGCGACGAAACCAACCTAGCGAATCATGGCACGATCCAGTTCACACAAAGTGCCATTGTGCTTGAGACCCTCATCAGTAAGTTCCTCTTTAATACTGCTGAAAAACAGGGTAGTGAGACGCCCCCCGCGCCTGCGCCGGATCAGGCCAAAAATTAATCACGTATACCCCTATGAAAACGCATATTTTTTGTAAACATCTCCTGATCGGCTTGCTCGCCATACTGAGTGGCTGTGCCACCCAGTCTGTGACAACGCCTATTGCGGCAGACCCATGGGAAAGCTCCAACCGCACTGTATTTGACTTGAATGACACTATTGACCGAGCTGTCTTAAAACCCGTCGCACGTGCCTACGCGTACTTCACCCCCCAACCCGTGCGCTCTTGCGTTAACAACATCTTTTTAAACATCGGCGACATCTGGGCAGGCGTCAATAGTTCGCTCCAAGGCCGACATCTTGATGCAATCAATACCTTCGGCCGTGTCATGCTCAACACCACGTTGGGTGTAGGCGGATGTTTTGACCTGGCCAGCACGACAGGAGCCAAGCGTATTCCCAATGACTTTGGCGTCACACTTGGCGTCTGGGGGATCAGCTCAGGGCCTTACATCGTTCTACCGATTATTGGCGCAAGTACTCTACGCGACGGCTCTGGCATGCTCGTGGACGCCTATGTCAATCAGTTTGGCTACGGACAACAAGTGCACGACATCGCCGTCCGCAATTCAATTTACGGCCTCGAAATCGTACAGCGCCGCGAAGCTCTCCTTACCGTCAGCGATACGGTTGATCGCACTGCACTCGATCGATATAGCTTTATCCGGGACGCCTATTTAAAACGTCGGTCAGTTCAAGTCAATGGCCCACTTACTGACGCAGAAAGCTTGCCGAGTTACGAAGACTTTGAGGCCGAACCAGCAGATCGCAAGGCGCTCGGTCTCCCTCCTAAAAATTAAAGAGAGCATTAAAAAATGTTAGTTTTTATCGCGCGTTTCAATCTCATGCTGGCCCTCGTTTTTGGTGTATCTCTTGGCGCCCAGGCACAACAAAAGCCAAATCCAAGCGCATCGCCCAATGAGTTTGTGCAACAAATTGCAGATCAATTTTTAATCGCACTCAAAAATGATTCGGCCGCGCGTGCGGGTGATCTCAAACGGATCAATCAGATTGTGGACGAAATGATCCTGCCTTACGTTAATTTTGAAAAAACAACTCGCCTTGCAGCAGGTCGCAATTGGCGCGACGCAACGGCTGAGCAAAAGATCGCCCTGAGCAATGCGTTTCGCGGGACGCTCGCGCGCACCTACAGCGGTGCAGTGACCAGCGTGAATGAGGCAACGAGCATTAAGACACTTCCGTTCAGGGGCGATGCCAATGCCAACGATGTCGTCGTGAGGGCCCAAGTCACTCAACACGCAAACTCACAACCCTTTAATCTTGACTACCGTCTTGAAAAAACGCCTCAGGGCTGGAAAATCTACGATATCAATGTCGAAAATGTGTGGCTGATTGAAAATTATCGCAACCAATTTACGCAACAGATTAATCAAAACGGTATTGATGGGTTGATCGCTGCACTTAACAAGCGAGCCCAATAAACATTATGTCCGCCGTCTCGCTCGAACATGTTTCAAAAATTTTTCCTCCGCGCGCGGTCGGTTGGGCAGGGTTATTTAAAAAATCTGACCGTCCAGGCTTTCAGGCGCTAAACGATGTGTCGCTCACCATCGAACACGGTGAGTTTTTTGGTTTGCTTGGCCCCAACGGCGCAGGTAAAACCACCCTAATTTCCGTGCTAGCTGGACTGTGTCGCGCAAGCACTGGGCAAGCCAGCGTTTGTGGTCATGATGTGGTGACAGACTATCAGGCCGCTCGACGCTCTCTCGGCGTCGTGCCGCAAGAGCTGGTCTACGACCCGTTCTTCACAGTACGGGAAACGCTACGTATTCAGTCCGGCTATTTTGGTTTTCGAAACAATGATGATTGGATCGACGAGATCCTTTCGCATCTTGGCCTTTCCGACAAAGCTGATGAGAACATGCGTGCACTTTCTGGCGGGATGAAACGTCGCGTATTGGTAGCACAAGCACTCGTCCATCGTCCCCCTGTGATTGTGCTCGACGAGCCCACCGCAGGCGTAGATGTCGATCTGCGTCGCAGTCTCTGGGAGTTCATTTCCCGACTGAATCGCGAAGGCCATACGATCATGTTGACAACACACTACCTCGAAGAAGCCGAAGCACTTTGCGGCAGGATTGCCATGCTCAAACGCGGACAAATAGTTGCACTCGAGTCGACCCAGGCACTCCTTGCTCGCACAGGTGGCAGCCTTGAACAAGCCTTTGTGCAAATCATGAACACGCCAACCGGCCATTCAATGGAGAACCAGCTATGAGCCGCGCGTTACTGACTGCACGTCCCGGCGCGGGCTCTGGCTTTCCTACGCTTTTAGGTAAAGAGCTGCTGCGATTTTGGAAAGTTGGCTTTCAAACGATTGCCGCACCGGTCATCACAGCGTTGCTGTACTTGGTTATTTTTGCGCAAGTTCTGCAGGACCGCATACAGGTCTACGGTTCTGTGCCTTACACGGCTTTTCTCATTCCCGGCCTCATGATGATGAGCATGTTGCAAAATGCTTTTGCCAACCCCTCTTCATCACTGATTCAAAGCCGTGTGACGGGCAATCTCGTCTTTGTGTTGCTGCCGCCCATTTCACACCGGGAGTTTTTTAGCGCTTATATGCTTGCTGGCATTTTTCGGGGCATTGCCGTTGGCGCGTGTGTTTGGCTCGTTTCTTTATATTTTGTACCCTTGGGTATGAAAGAGCCCGTTTGGGCGTTTATTTTTGCAGTACTTTCTTGTGGCATTATGGCCATCTTGGGATTGATTGCAGGTCTCACTTCTGAAAAATTTGATCAACTTGCCGCCTTCCAAAACTTTCTCATTATGCCGGCCACCTTTTTATCCGGCGTGTTTTATTCCATACATACGCTTCCACCATTTTGGCAACACGTCTCCCATTGGAATCCACTCTTTTATACGATTGATGGTTTTCGATACGGCTTTTTCGGCGTAGCCGACGTTTCCCCTTGGCACAGCCTAGCCGTGGTGGGTGGCGTTTTTATTCTCCTGACTCTGTTTGCCCTTCGCCTACTTGGAACGGGCTACAAGCTCAGAACCTGACACGTTCTGCAAACATTTACGACTGACGCGTATTTACACTTAGACCAAGGAAAGATTTCATCATGCTGCCCACTCCAGAAGACATCCGTGCCTACATTGCTGCTGGGCTGCCTTGCGAGCATCTTGAGGTCACGGGCGACGGCGCACACTTCGAAGCCGTCATTGTCAGCGCCGCCTTTGCAGGCAAACGACCGATTGCGCGGCATCAGCTCGTCTACGGTGTGTTGGGCGATCGCATGAAACAAGAGATTCACGCACTCTCTATGCGCACCCTCACCCCCGAAGAGTTCAACGGAAACCGCTAAATGGACAAGCTCATTATTACGGGTGGACGTGCGCTTAAAGGTGAAGTCAATATTTCGGGTGCTAAAAACGCGGCGTTACCTATTTTGTGCGCCGGTCTGCTCACAGCGGATACTGTCACACTCACCAATGTTCCCAAGCTCAATGACATCTCGACAACACTCAAACTGCTTGGACAGTTAGGTGTACGTTGCGAGCGCGCCAGCGACGATACCGTGAGCATCACGGCAGACCAGCTCACTGCACTCGAAGCGCCATATGAGTTGGTCAAAACGATGCGCGCCTCGATATTAGTACTCGGTCCCTTATTGGCGCGCTTTGGTGAAGCACGCGTGAGTCTGCCTGGTGGTTGTGCGATTGGACAGCGGCCCGTAGATCAACATATTCAAGGTTTGGCAGCATTGGGTGCCGACATCAAGATCGAGCACGGGTTTGTCGTCGCCAAGGCCAAAAAACTCAAAGGTGCTCTCGTTCGCACAGATATGGTGACCGTCACAGGAACAGAAAATCTGATGATGGCTGCGGTATTGGCCGAGGGTCAGACGATTTTAGAAAATGCTGCGCGCGAACCTGAGGTCGTCGACCTCGCCGAGCTACTCATCAAAATGGGTGCGCGCATTAAGGGTCACGGCACTGACCGTATCATCATTGATGGCGTTCCAGCTCTTCACGGTGTAAGCCACGACGTCATTCCTGATCGTATTGAAGCTGGCAGCTTTTTATGTGCGGTGGGTGCCGCTGGTGGCGACATCATGCTGCGACGCGTCGCCCCCGACACTATGGGCGCCACCTTATCCAAGTTACAAGAAGCGGGTCTCACGATTCAAACAGGCAAAGACTGGATTCAAGCCAGCATGCATCAGCGTCCGAAAGCCGTCGACTTCCGTACACATGAATACCCGGGCTTCGCCACGGATATGCAAGCGCAACTGATGGCATTGAATACCATCGCTGACGGTACCTCGGTGATTGCTGAAACAATTTTCGAAAACCGCTTTATGCACGTTCAAGAGCTGTTGCGTTTAGGTGCCAACATCGATATCGATGGTCATACCGCCGTCGTGCGGGGCGTCAACAGGCTATCCGGTGCAACGGTGATGGCGACAGACCTTCGTGCCTCTGCCAGTCTTGTGATCGCCGGCCTGGCTGCCGAAGGCGAAACCGTGGTGGAACGGATTTATCACCTTGATCGCGGTTACGAGCGGATGGAACACAAACTCAGCGCGCTTGGTGCGCAAATTGAAAGAATCTCTCGCTAAAGGAACATGCATGAGCACTGACGCACGCACGCGCCCACTGACCATGGCCTTGTCTAAGGGGCGTATTTTTGAAGAAACCCTCCCCTTGTTGGAAGCGGCAGGCATTACCGTCAGTGAAAATCCAGAAAAGTCGCGCAAACTGATCATCGGCACCAGTGACCCGAGCTTGCGCCTCATTATCGTCCGCGCCTCCGATGTGCCCACGTATGTCGAATATGGTGCAGCAGACCTCGGAATCGCTGGCAAGGATGTACTGATCGAGCACACCGCTCAGCATCCGGGCGGACTGTATCAGCCCATTGACCTTAACATCGCCAAATGCCGCCTTGCCGTAGCCGTTCGCAACGGTTTTGACTATGCTGCGGCGGTCAAACAGGGTGCTCGCCTGCGTGTTGCAACAAAATACACGGCTGCTGCTCGGGATCACTTTGCTGCAAAAGGCGTGCATGTCGACCTGATTAAGCTCTACGGTTCCATGGAGCTTGCGCCCTTGGTCGGCTTGGCCGACGCAATTGTGGACTTGGTGTCTACTGGCAATACGCTTAAGGCCAACGACTTAGTGGCCGTAGAAGACATCATGCCGATTTCCTCCAGACTGGTCGTCAACCGCGCCGCCCTTAAAACCCGCCATGCCGAATTACAGCCTTTACTGGATGCCTTTGAGCGTGCGAGCGCAAGCTCTGTGGCATGATAGTGATCTACTTGTTTTGATGACCCCTTCAAAAGAGGGGCTCTTTGATGATGCGCACAATCACACGTCTGGACTCACGCGACCCTGAGTTTGAAGTCACCCTCTCCAAATTGCTGGCGTTCGATGCCGAGCAAGATGAC
>JAMNXR010000005.1 GCA_023653055.1 Burkholderiaceae bacterium
GGACACCATACTTGGCAGCAAGCGCTTTGCAACCTCCGCCATCCGCTAAGTAGTCTTGAACTACTGATCTTTTAAATTCCTCGTCGTACTTCGTCATGAAAAACACCCCAAGAGTTGGATGAGTGTCCAACTTTTGGGGTGCAGTTCATGGTGTCTCCTTTTTACGTGCGCTTATTACGCTTGGCCGTTAGACCACGCCTTGTTCCTGAAACTTGGCGATTTCATCGGCCGAGTAACCAACCTCTGACAAAACCTCTTGGGTATGCTCACCCCATTGAGGTGCAGTGGTCACGACATCGGCAGGAGTCCGGCTCAAGGTTGCAGGCTGGGTAATAAAGCCTTTTTCATTCCCTGCTTTGTCTTTGACCATCTTCGAAATGTTCGCTTGCTTGACGTGTTTGTCTGCAAACATCTGCGGCACGTTATAAACGGGACCTGCAGGCACGCCTGCATCGTTGAGTGCTTCAACCCAATATTCGACAGTATTGGTGCGGAACACTTCATTCAGAATTTTGTTGCAACGCACACGGTTGACGGTACGTGATTTTTCGTTGGCAAAGTCTGGGTCGGCAATCCACTCGGGATGCTGAACGAGTTCACACAAACGTACCCAGTTGCCTTGGCCAGAAGCGCCAAGGTTAAAGGCACCGTCGCTGGCCTCGAACAAGCCCATTGGCGTGGAGGTGGGGTGATCGTTGCCCGCTTGGCCTGCGACATCGCCCTCGTTGAGGTAACGCGCGGCCTGGAAGTCCATCATCGCGATTTGTGCATGCAACAGTGAAGCATGGACCCATTGGCCTTTGCCAGAGCGCTCGCGCTCCAGCAACGCCGTCAGGATGCCGATGCCGGCGTAAAGGCCCGCACTCATATCTGCTACCGCAAGGCCTGCACGCACGGGGCCTTGGCCCGGAATACCCGTGACGGACATCAGACCACCCATGCCTTGCATGATCTGGTCAAAGCCTGGGCGTGAAGCGTAGGGGCCCTCTTGTCCAAAGCCAGAAATACTGGCCAGGATGATGCGAGGATTGACCTTAGCCAATGACTCATAATCGATGCCGAGTTTCTTTTTGATATCTGGGCGCCAGTTTTCGACCACGACATCGGCCGTTTTGACCAGGCGCATCATGATGTCGAGCGCACCGGGTTTTTTCAAATTGAGGGTCATCGCCCGCTTGTTGCGGTTGAGATTTTGAAAGTCTCCGCCTTCACGATTGCCCGCAAACATCCCTTCGTTAGGATCAACGCCTTTTGGAGGCTCGATCCGGATCACGTCAGCGCCAAAGTCTGCGAGTAGGCGCACACAGTTTGGACCCGCACGAACGCGAGACATATCAAGTACACGAAGATTGGAGAGTGCGGAAGAAGCCTGGATTTTAGACATAGGTTTTTATCAGTGTTGAATATTGGACTGTCTGTTTTATATGTTGCTTTGAGAATTATTGCAAGAGATACTAGGGGGCTTAAAATGATAAAAGACAACGATTACTACAAAGGATTTTCATGGCTGAGTTATTGATCACCAAAAATGCAGCGGTTGGCACGATTACGATCTCCAATCCCAATAAGATGAATGCAATGTCAGTGCAGATGTGGATGGATCTTCCAAAAGCCATTCGCGCTTTTGATGCAGATCCCGAGGTGCGTGTCATCGTGATTACGGGTCAGGGTGAAAAAGCTTTTGTGTCGGGTGCGGATATTTCTCAGTTCGACACCTTGCGCAGTTCGCCGCAGACACAAAAAGATTACGAAGACGCCGTAGCGGACTCGATGATTGCACCGCTTGAATGTTCCAAGCCTATCATCGCGAAAATTCGCGGTTTTTGTTTTGGTGGAGGCTTGGGTTTAGCCGCGGCCTGTGACATCCGGATTTGTTCTGACAACTCGAGTTTCAGGATGCCTGCGGCGCGCTTGGGTCTTGGTTATGGACACACAGGGATCAAGCGGTTTACTGACGTGATTGGTTTGGCCAATGCCACAGACATCTTTGTGACAGCGCGTCGCTTTGATGCGGCCGATGCGTTGCGGATGGGTTTTGTGTCACGCGTGTGTTCTGTTGAGGAAATTGACGCAGTGGTCGAGCAGTACACACAGGCGATCTCCGACAATGCACCACTCACCGTGGCAGCCAGCAAGTTCATCGTCCGTACAGTGTGCGCACATCCCGGCGAACAGGATATTCCTCGTGCGGAGGAAATGGTCAAAATCTGTTTTGCCAGCGAGGACTTTAAAGAAGGACGCGCCGCTTTTATGGAAAAGCGACCCGCCCAATTTAAAGGTCGTTGATCAGACAGCGGCTGTTGAGAGACAGCCGAGGTTTATGCAAGTTCTCTTTTCGGGAACTGCATCAACATCATCGCAACACCATCTGCGCTCGCGCGGATGGTGGGTGCAGGCTCAGCGGGCGCGACAAAAACCAGCGAACGTTCTGTGGCAGCTTGTCCATTGATCTGACACTGCCCCCGCATGACGAGCCAGTACTGTCCCCGGCCCTCTGCTGGTGAAGGCCCTGCAATGGCAGCCTCGCCCGTTGTCTGGAATAGCGTACACACCAAACCGTCCTCTTCTTGGGGCACGATAGCCTGTGTCAGCACACCCTGGATATGGGTTGGACCGTCCGCATCCCCAATCATCGGAGGAATCGCGCCGAGGCCGTGACGATAGGACTTTGTGCGACCTTTGAGTGCCTCGCGATGCTCTGGCATCCAGCGTGCACCAGGATCCCAGCCGTTGCGCAGGGTGAGGTACTCCACACCTGTACTGTCGGCATGAATGGGGGCATAAGGTGTAAAGGCCATGGCATAGTGCACCGTCAGACCCTCGATGGGTTTGATGCCAAACTTGCCTTCACCGGACATAAAGACTTGAAACTGGTCTGCTTGATGATAGTGACCAGGAATCATGCTGTTGGCGCCTTGCTCAACTAAAAAGGCAATCGGTTCAAGCGGGGGCGGAAACGCCTCGGGTGTGCGTGCGGGCAAGCCTTTTGCACGACGCTCCACAGAGTTGATCCCCACGTAGGACGAGATCCAGGTGTCTGTGCCATTGGGCAAACGATAATGATGCCGTTCGTTGCGCGCGTCTTCTTTTGTGACAACAGTCGTCATGTCTGAAAGGTCTCCAACAATGAATTAAAAGGTTTGGGCCGCGAGGCGAAAGTTTTCAGGAACAGCAACGGGGCGTTGCGTTGCACGATTGACGCAGACGTGTACAAACTGACCTTGTGCAGCCGCCTCGTCTGATTCGTCATTAAATACCGCAACCTCATAGGCGATCGAGCTGCGTCCCATGCGACCGATCCGCACGCCAACTTGAATCACGCCAGGGGACGAGATTTGACGAAAATACCGACACTCTGAGGCCACAACAAGCGTTTGATACTCACCGGCTAACACGGAGCGCATGTTGACATGCAATAAAAATCCATCGACCGCGGTGTCAAAAAATGAATAGTAGTGGGCATTATTGATATGCCCATAAGAGTCGTTATCCGCCCAGCGCAAGGTAATCATTTCAAAAAATTTGAAATCGCTTTTTGAAAGTGGGCCTGCGCGTGGTGTTTCTGCAGTCTGTTCGTTCATCGCAATGATCTAAGGGGTTGAATTAAGTGGGACGGTACTTTGTAGAAATCATGCACAAGGCCACAAAGACGCTCAAGCCCAAGCTCCATGATAGCCATAGGACGTTTGATCCCCAATCTGTCAGCGCCAACCCAAATAAAAAGGGTGCAGCAGCTTGCGCAAATTTTGACGGCATCATGAGCCAGCCTTGTCGCTGTCCATACCCCTTTGTACCAAAAATCGCGAGTGGCAAGGTACCGCGGGCAATGATCAGGATTCCGTTACCAATTCCGTGCAAAATGACAAAAGCCAGTGCAAAAGGAGCGCCAAAGACTAATAACAGCGCACCACCAATCGGGTGGGTCAGTGCGGCAAGACGGGTGCTCACGAGTGGATGCCAACGTCGCATAAAAAAGAAATCAATCAACCTGCCCAAGACTTGAGAGGGACCGACCAAGGCGCCAATCGTAAAGGCCACGGCAAGCGGCACCCCCATACCCTCAAGCATACGCGGCATGTGGATCATCAGCCCCATACCTACGAAAGAGTTGGCGGCAAAGACAAAAGCCAGCAGGAAAGCGGTGTATTTGCTCGGGATGGGTGCCGGATCTGTGATGGGGGGTGAACTTGAAGAGGCTGAGGCTGAGGGCAAGGGGGTATTTGAGACGGCAGTGGTCACAGCACTCGTGCTCAGCGGGCTAGGCAGTAGGGCGTTGAGGGGCAGGCCGACCAATATGTGGACGCAGGCCCAAAACCAGCACACCCCGTTCCAGCCAAATTTGCTTTCCACATAGACGGAAACGGTCCACGCCACCAAACTCGCGAAGCCCGCAATCAGTGTGACACCGGTAATCGGGTTACGCGAATTCTTGCCAAAGAGGCGCACAATGGCTGAGAAAGCTACTTCGAATAGGCCTGCTGCCATGCCCAGTCCCAAGATGGCATAGCCAAAGAGCACGCTCCACATGCCCTCGGAAAAGCCAAGGCAGGTCAGTCCCAGGGCGAAGATCAGGTTGGAGGACATTAAAACAGGTCGTCCACCAAAGCGATCGACCATTTTTCCTACAAACGGTCCCGCAAGAGCCGACACGCCTAGGGCGATAGAAAAGCCAGCAAATAATATGGCGGGCGACAGTGCAAGCTCCCTGCTGGCGGGGATGGCAATGACGGCGGGGAGATAGTGCGCGCCGGCGCTAGCAATCACTTGACCCGCGCCAGTGACGCTGACGGCGCGATAGATACGAGAGGACATGCGTGGGTCTTGTCTGTCTAAGGGTTATTTTTTCCTTATTATCCACGTTAAATGACTCGAAACAACCTCCTCAAGTCGAGGTTGTGCGATTCAGTGCCAAGCTTTAAGCTTGTGCAACACTTTTTCCTGTGAGCCCACCATGAGTCGTCAGCAAGCCATTGATTTAGCCACCGCCTTTTTTGATGAGGGTCAATTTCAAACGACGCTTGAGCGCCGGGTCGCGATTCCGA
This sequence comes from Burkholderiaceae bacterium, assembly GCA_023653055.1. Classification (GTDB taxonomy): domain Bacteria; phylum Pseudomonadota; class Gammaproteobacteria; order Burkholderiales; family Burkholderiaceae_B; genus Zwartia. The sequence goes on from JAMNXR010000005.1 coordinate 5,043, forward strand.
CTGAAAGTCAGGAGCCCGGAAAAATTCCCGTCCTGACTGCCTATCTCACCGAAGAAATCTCACCGCTGCTGGTCAAGCTTGGTTTTGACTGCAAAATCGTACCGAACCCGATCGAGGGGGGCGCCCCATTCCTGGTGGCGAGTCGCACAGAGCCTGAAGCAAACTTCACAGTTTTGACCTATGGTCATGGCGATGTCGTACGTGGTTATGCCCCACAATGGCTCGAGGGACTGTCGCCGTGGAATTTGAGTATTCGTGGCGATCGTTGGTATGGCCGCGGCACAGCCGATAACAAAGGACAGCACACGATCAACCTCGCAGCACTCGAGCAAGTCATCACGGCCCGTCAAGGCAAGCTGGGCTACAACGTGACGTTTTTGATCGAAATGGGTGAGGAAATGGGATCACCTGGTTTGCGTGAGATGTGCACCTTGCATAGTGATTTGCTCAAAGCCGATTTATTTCTCGCCTCTGATGGTCCGCGTGTCTCTTCATCGCGCCCAACACTGTTCTTGGGTTCGAGGGGTGCCTTTAATTTTGAATTGCGCTTGAATGTGCGTCAGGGCGGCCACCACTCCGGCAACTGGGGCGGTTTGCTCAAAAATCCCGGTATCCGCCTCGCCCACGCGATTGCCTCGATCGTTGATCCTAAGGGACGGATTTTGGTGCCTAAATTATTGCCAAGTTCGTTGCCTGACAATGTACGTCGCGCCTTAGCCAGCATTCAGGTGGGCGGAGGTCCGAACGATCCCGAGATCGATACGGACTGGGCTGAGCCCGGCTTGACCCCCACTGAGCGCGTGTTTGCCTGGAATACGTTTGAAACCTTGGCGTTTAAAACGGGCAATCCCGATGCCCCAGTCAACGCGATCCCTGGCTATGCGATTGCATACTGTCAGCTGCGATATGTCGTCGGCAGTGATAATCAAAATTTCCTCAAGCATATCCGCGACCACTTGGATGCGCATGGCTTTACGGATGTTGAGGCGTTGCCTAGTCGTGGAGAGGCCGCCGAGGCGACGCGACTCGATCCCGATAACGCATGGGTCAAAATGGCGGCCACCTCTATTACGCAGACAACAGGTAAAGAAGTCGATGTCTTGCCAAACTTAGGCGGCACCTTGCCCAATGATGCGTTTTCTAAAATTCTGGGTCTCCCAACAGTATGGGTGCCGCATTCTTATGCGGCTTGTTCGCAGCATGCGCCAAACGAACATATGCTGGGATCCGTCGCCCGCGAGTCGCTGCAATTGATGGCGGGTTTGTTTTGGGATCTGGGTGACAAAGGCGCCAAGATCGCAGCGTGAGAGATCATCGCAATCGCACCGCAGGTTTCAATCTATCTGGAGTTGTAAAAGATGAGCACACAATTTGATTTGTTGATTAAAAATGCAACAGTGATCGATGGCACCGGTGCGGACCGCTTCACAAGCGATATCGGGATTAACGGCGATCGTATTGCAAAAATCGGTGACCTTGCAGGCTGCACGGGCAAGCAGGAAATCGACTTAAAGGGTCAGGTTGCGGCGCCCGGTTTCATTGATGCGCATACGCACGATGATCGGATGATGCTCTCGAGTCCTGAAATGACGCCAAAGGTCAGCCAAGGTGTCACCACGATCATTGGCGGTAATTGTGGCGTTTCGCTCGCGCCGATGCCACGTCCCATTCCTGACCCTGTCACGCCTCCACTGAACTTACTGGATGATGTGGGGCATTGGTTTAAATACCGCAGTTTCAAAGAATATTTGGATGCATTGCGCGCCGAACCTTCAACAACCAATCGCGCCATGCTGGTGGGGCATACGACCTTGCGCGTCGCAACCATGGATGATTTGGAAAAGCCCGCTACACCTGCTCAGATTGCGCAGATGCGCGAGTTGGTCGTAGAGGCGATGCAGGCCGGTGCGATTGGTGTGTCAACGGGTTTGTTTTACGAGCCTGCCGTCGCCGCACCCACTGAGGAAGTCATCGAAATTTGTCGTCCTTTAAAAGAGTTCAACGGTTTGTATTGCACGCATATGCGCGATGAAGCGGATGGCGTGATGGACTCGCTAGAAGAGACGTTTCGCATTGGTCGCGAAGTGGATGTGCCGGTCGTCATTTCACACCACAAGGTTATTGGTGCGAAAAACTATGGTCGTTCAGATGAGACGCTGGCGTTCATCCGTGAGAGTATGGCCAAGCAGCCGATCTGTCTGGATTGTTATCCCTACACAGCGGGCTCCACGGTGCTGTCGATGAGTCGGGCGATTACCTCTGCGCGCGTGATCGTGACGTGGTCGAAAACCTTGCCTGAATATGCCGGTCAGGATCTGGATAAGATTGCCGAGAAAATGGGGGTCACCCAAGAAGAGGCGGTTGAGCGTCTGTTGCCTGCCGGCGCGATCTATTTCCGTATGGATGAGGGCGATGTCCAGAAAATCATGCAGTTTGGCCCCACGATGATTGGTTCGGATGGTCTGCCACACGATGCCTCGCCGCATCCGCGTTTGTGGTCAACATTTCCCCGGGTGCTCGGCCATTATCGGCGTGGCCTGGGTCTCTTTTCACTTGAGACGGCTGTCCACAAAATGACGGGACTCACGGCGGTGAACTTTGGTTTGACGGATCGCGGTGTGCTGAAAGAAGGCGCGTATGCCGACCTGACTTTGTTTAACGAAGAAACCGTCGACGAAGTTGCGACCTACGAAAATCCAATCGCCATGGCGCGCGGGATCAATACGGTGATTGTGAATGGTGCAGTTGTTTGGGATCAGGGAAAGGCCACTGGGGCGCGACCCGGTCGTGTGTTGTCGCGGCCAGCCGCGGCTCACTGAGCCTTCCTCTCCGCTTGATTCATAGACATATCTCAGGACGCTACGCATGACCACGCTTTTGCCCACACTCGACCCGTCTCAACTTGCTCGGGCCATCAGCCTGCTGGATGAGGAGTGGTTACAGCACGACCCCGACCTGGGTCCTGTGATGCCTTTGGTGCTGGGTCGAGGTGTCGGCCAAGACTGGCATAAGGCCGGTACGTTTAGGCATCATTTGATCGGTGTGGCGCGGACCTTGACCTTATGGCAGCAGCCCAAGCATGTGCGCCATCTGGGGCTCTTGCACAGTGTGTATGGAAACGCACACGTCGATCTCATGAAGTTCGATCCAAAAAGCGAACGTGGTCGTCTGCAAGAAGCGGTCGGTGAGGATGCTGAGCGTTTAATTTATTTATTTTGTGTGATGTCGCGCATTGAATTTTTAGGCGAGTTGTTCAAAGGTAACTTGAAGGAGGATGGTAGTTTGACCATTACGCTTCAAGGTGCGCCTTTTGTTCTGCCTGCCCGAGATGTGGCAGCATTCATTGTCGTGAGCATGGCCGATATTTGCGAGCAGTGGTATAGCTGGCAAGACGATATTTACATGGGTTACCCTGATTACAAAGCTCAGCCTGCTCAACAACATTGGGCAGCGGCGCTGTGGCCTGGCCCGATGCGTCCGACGACGTATCGCTGGGGTCAGATTTCTCGTCTGGGTCATTTTTTGCAACACCCAGCATTAAAGAATCAACTGCCACAGCCTCCTGTGTTTGATCACGGACGTCAAGTCATGGCGCCTGGGGATGAAGCGGCTGCAGCGGCATTGTATTGGTCTGTCATGCAGCAAAGTCAGCCACTCATGTCCTCTGCCGCCACGGCATCGGTGCTGGAACAAGCGATCAAACTGAATCCCTGGGTCGCAGAACCCTATATGGTGTTGTCGCAATTGCATATGACGGAGCGCAACTTTGATTTGGGTCGTCAGTATGCCGAGGCAGGTGTCCAAATGGCGTCATGCTGGGGCAATTCTTGGGATAAGCGTATCGGTTGGGATGGCTGGATGTCGTGGGGTCGCGTGTTGTTACAGTCCGCACAAAAACGTCAGTGGCCAGAGACGCTCAACAAGCTCAATAACGTTGCATTGACACCAGAGCTTTAATCAAAGCGCAACGATTTGTGCAGAACCATTCATGATGGGCTTGCACAAAATTTTGTAGCTATCACTATCAAAGCCGGGCGCTGTAAGGTGCAACATCCGCGCCTCGTCGAGGGTCGCTACACTGCCAAGGTAAAACCAGTTTTTGACAACATGGATCTGTGTTTCTGCGCCCAAGGTTTCGATCAAGCCGATTGCACCCGGATAGGGCCAGCAGATCAGGCGCTGATGTGACAAGCTTTCCAGTAATCGTGCGCGATGTGCATCATGAGTTTCTTGACCGTGACAGGCCCCCGCACAGCGATTGAGCATCGCCCGAAAGCACGGTCGATCACCAGAGAGTTTTTCCAGTCCCAGCACACTCAAGCAGAGCCGTTGCTCATCTGCAATGCTCTTGAGTGCTTCGAGTGCTGAATGCCGACTGGCGTACAAACCATATAAATCAGGGGTGTTAGAAAAGTCGATTTGATTGGAATACACCACTTCGGGTGTGTCGCCCTCGATTCGGAGCGAGCACATCTGTCGACTACGCCGTAACTTATGATTAAAGAGAGGTTGTTGTTCTTTGATCAATCTGGCTTCGAGTAGCAGCGCACCGATTTCACCCGTTGTACGGATATAGGTGATTTTCTCAGTTTGTTTGAGCATGCGCGCTTCATCGGCGGTCCGCAGATGAGACATGACGCGAGAGCGGATATTGACGCTTTTTCCAATGTATAGCGGCAGATCACCCGACACGCCATGAAAAATATATACCCCTGGGGTCGTGGGCAGGTCTGAAATGCTGTCACGTAAGTGTGTGGGGTATTCGTAGCCAAGCGTGGCATCAAAATCCGCGCGTCGTACGACACGTTTCATGACTGAGCGCACACTTAAGCGGATACGTAGCGGAGCGCTAACGCCTCTGCGACGCGGATGCCATCCACGCCTGCAGACAAGATACCTCCTGCATAGCCCGCGCCTTCACCTGCGGGATACAGACCTTTGACATTGAGACTTTGGAAGTCTGCGCCACGCGTGATTCTTAAGGGGGAGGAGGTCCTGGTTTCGACGCCCGTCAAGATGGCATCGTGCATTGAAAACCCTTTGATTTGCTTTTCAAAAGCGGGAATCGCTTCACGTATCGCTTTGATGGCGTAGTCTGGCAGACTGGTTGCTAAGTCTGTCAGGTGAACACCTGGCTTGTAGGAGGGAGTCACACTACCGAGTTCCGTGGACGCGCGACCCATTAAAAAGTCACCCACGAGTTGACCTGGCGCTTCATAGGTACTGCCGCCTAGGACATAAGCATGCGACTCAATCTGCCGTTGAAAATCGAGACCCGCCAAGGGGCCACCTGGATAGTCTTCGGGGGTGATGCCGACCACAATACCCGCATTGGCGTTGCGTTCGTTGCGTGAGTATTGACTCATCCCGTTGGTGACAACACGATGAGTCTCAGAGGTTGCTGCGACCACGGTGCCGCCCGGGCACATGCAGAAACTGTAGACGGCTCGACCATTGCTGGCATGATGCACGAGCTTGTAGTCCGCAGCGCCGATCAGCGTGTTGCCTGCGTAGGGTCCGAGGCGCGCGCGATCAATCAAAGATTGTGGATGCTCGATCCGAAAACCGATTGAAAACGGTTTGGCTTCCATAAAGACACCCGCATCATGCAATACTTTAAAGGTGTCTCGGGCACTATGTCCCAGTGCGATGATCACATGATCGGCCGCCAATACTTCACCGCTTTCGAGTTGCACGGCACGCATTTGTTGCTGCGCGATCTCGAAACCCACAACCTTTTGTGAGAAACGAATCTCGCCTCCAAGCGCAATAATTTCCTCGCGCATTTTTTCAACCACACCGACCAGGCGAAAGGTACCGATGTGCGGTTTGGCGACATAGAGAATTTCTTCGGGCGCGCCCGCTTTGACAAACTCCCGGATGACTTTGCGACCGTAAAACTTTGGGTCTTTAATCTGGCTCCAAAGCTTGCCGTCAGAGAACGTCCCGGCTCCGCCTTCGCCAAACTGCACGTTTGATTCGGGATTGAGTACATTTTTACGCCAGAGCTTCCAGGTGTCTTGGGTACGCTCGCGCACTGCTTTGCCGCGCTCCAGCACAATTGGTTTTAAGCCCATCTGCGCCAACAAGAGCGCAGCAAAAATCCCACAGGGACCAAAACCGATCACAACAGGGCGCGGATGTGTCTGCTTGGTGTCATGGTTAGCGGACGCGACGAATTTGTATTCTGTGTCCGGCGTAGGTCTAATGTCCGGATCATTTTTGAATTTTTTTAAAAGCGCCTCGGGCTCAGTCACCTCAGCATCGATGGTGTAAATAAAAGTCAGTGCACTTTTTTTACGTGCATCGTAGCTGCGCTTAAAAATCTCAAAGGACAGCAGTTGGGCAGGCGTGATGGCGAGCCGCTCAACAATAGCGTCGCGTAGGGCGTCCTCGTCGTGCTCAAGCGGTAAGCGTAAATCGGTAATGTGGATCATAAGGTGAACGATACACAAAATTTGGCATGACCGGCATGAACACCCCTGCTTGAGCGTCAGAGTTGCACGGAAACGGACCCAATTCCGTCAAACTGTCCAATGACGAGATCACCCGCCTGAGCGGCGGGCACGCCTGACCAACTCCCCGTGGTCACAATCGCACCTGCGGGCAAGGTTTGACCGCCAGCTGTGGCATGTTGGACCCAAGAGGGAATGACCCAGCGAGGGTCTTGCATGGAGTGGGTGCCCACGAACTCCAAAGGCGTTCGTTCACCAATTTTGACGGTACAACGCTGTTTTGACCAATCGCGGAGCGCTTCCTGGTCGCCATAGGGTTGCCATTGGCCCACAACGAGTACGCCATGGGATTGCATGTCAGCGAGCTTTAACAGTGCGGCGGTCTCGTTGCCTTGCTGCCAGCGCGAGTCAACCACCTCAATGGTGACGGTAAAGGCCTCAATCAGGGCATGACCTTGTTCTTGGGTCATATTAAGGGCCTGAGCAGGTGTCACGGCATGTTTGGTTTTAAAAGCAATCTCGATTTCGATCAGCCGAAGATTAAAAGGGTGCGCGCCGGCTCGAGCAGGACTTTTCCAAATGCCAGTGTCAAGCAACGGCGTATTTAAAATCTCACCTGTGCGCGAAGGGCCACCTGATTTCCAGTGACGAGAAATGGGCGTTTGTTGGGGGGCGAGCGCGGCGAGCACGATATCCTGAACGGCTAAGGCCTCGGCGGTGCTCTGGAGCTGCCCGTCAAACGGGGTCGCGTCAGCGGGTGTCTGGTTGCGGCGAGCCGTCAACAAGGTCTGGGCAATGGCATCAATCTGTGGGTTTGTCATGAAATTTCACTAATGAGTGGGTAATCAAGGATAATCCAGTTCTTCCCGTCGTGGCGCGCGAGCGTTTGACTGCACTTTAAGACGAATTATGGCCCTGCGCGCAACGATTTATAAAGCTGAACTCAATGTAGCGGACTCAGACCGTCACTATTATGAGAGCCACGCCCTAACCCTGGCGCGTCATCCTTCCGAAACGGATGAAAGAATGATGGTCCGCCTCTTGGCGTTCGCCCTGAATGCCCAAGAGGACTTGGTGTTTACCAAGGGCATTAGCGATGCCGATGAGCCTGACCTCTGGCGCAAAGACTTGACGGGGGCCATCGATCTTTGGATCGAGGTGGGCCAGCCTGACGAGCGACGTATTTTAAAAGCCTGCGGACGAGCCACTGAGGTTGTGATTTATTGCTATGGCGGTCACACCAGCAAAATCTGGTGGGAATCCATTCAGAACAAACTGGCGCGCACTCGCAACCTTAAAGTCGTATGTCTACCCTCCGAACAAACCAAAGCGCTTGCCGCCTGGGCCGAGCGCACGATGACCGTGCACGTCAATATCCAGGACAGCGAGCTCTTTGTTTCCTCAGACAAAGGCCAGATCACGCTTGAGCAGCAGATCTGGCGCTAAGCCAGCCATTGATCAAATTAAACGCCCATCTGGGTCGCGAGATCGCGAATATCCTTTGCGACGATGTCCCAGTCGTGGGCGGCAACCAGATTGGTTTTCTGGTCAGGGCCATGTTCAGTCGGGCGTGGCCAAAACGCTGTTTTGAGCCCCACATTGCGCGCCGCTAGCAGGTCATCATTGTGGGCGGCACACATCATGACTTCGCCGGGCTCAAGTTGCAAGGCCGCACACACACCCAAATAGGACTGTGGCTGCGGCTTGTAGGCATGAAAAACTTCGGTAGAGAGATTCAGATCCCAGGGCAGACCGGTGTACTTGGCGATATCGGTCAGCAAGGAGATATTGCCGTTGGATAAGGGGGCAATGATGTATTTGCTTTTGAGACGCGTCAGGCCACCCACTGCATCTGGCCAACCATCGAGTCGGTGCCACACTTTATTGACATGCACGCGCTGTGCTTCGGTCATCGCCTCGAGACCGAATTCCTTAATCAGGACTTCGAGCGATTCACGGTGCAACACATCGAGGATGGTCCAGGGACGTTTGCCGCTGCGCACGGCTTCCATCGAGGGTTGGTACATGCCGCGCCACTTGACAGCAAAGGCGGTCCAGTCAGCCTCAAAGCCGTTTTCTTGACCCCAGCGAGTCAGGTCGCGCGTGATACTGCCGCGCCAGTCGACCACGGAGCCGAACGTATCGAATACCATGGCTTTGACGGTGGAAGTAAGTGATGACATGGCATGTGCTCCCTGATTACATCACGGCGGATAAACCGCCATCGAGGTTGACGCTGCTGCCGGTGACATAGCTGCCACCTTCAGACGCGAGGAAGGTGACGACATTGGCGACTTCCTCTGCACGTCCGACACGACCTAAGGGGATATTTTTACCCATCGTCTCGTACATTTGCTCAACAGGAACGCCTGCTTTTTCAGCCTTGCGCTCATGCTGTCCGGCTTTGATCAGGCCGATACACACGCTGTTGACCAAGATGTTGTTGGGGGCGAACTCTTTCGACAAGGCCTTGGTCATTGCGAGACCCGCTGCACGTGTAACCGTGGTGGGCATGGATTTTTCTTTGGGCTGCTTGGCGCCGATATTGGTCACGTTGATGATGCGACCCCAGTTGTTCTTTTTCATTTCTGGGATGGCTAATCGCGTCAGGCGAATCGCGGCAAACAATTTCAAATCAAAGTCGGCTTGCCACTTTTCATCCGTCACGGATTCAAACTCGCCTGTCGCCGATGTGCCGGCGTTGTTAATTAAGATGTCCAGACGTCCGTGTGTCTTGAGGATTTCTTGGATAAGGCGTGTGCACTCTGCATCTTGTGAAACGTCCGCTGCAATGGTGGTCACTTTGCCACCGGCTGCGCGAATCTCTGCCGCGACTTCGTCCAGCAAAGCTTGACCGCGCGCGGCGATCACGACCGTTGCGCCTTCTTGGGCGAATTTCATGGCAACCGCTTTACCGATGCCTTGTGAGCCGCCTGTGACCAATGCGACGCGATTGTTAAGTTGTAAGTCCATGCGATGTCTCCGTCCTGAATGACTCGAAATCTTAGTGATCGAGTTGTTATGAAATAAATAATGTGACTAATTTAATTTTTATCGTCGGTTTCTGCTGCGATCTGACGCAAGGCCTGCTCAAACGCCTCGGGAGGTTGCGCACCCTGCAGCAGATATTGATCGTTGATGATAATCGAGGGCACAGAATGAATCCCCATGCTGGTGTATTTCTGCTGTTGCGCACGCACCTCAGCTTTAAATTCATCTGTCTCTAAAATCTTTTTGGCGCGCACGGTATCAAGCCCAGCGCGCTCAACCGCTGCGACGAGATTGCTCTTGTCGTCCAGATTTACGGCGAGCGTAAAGTAGGTGATTAACAACTCGCGCTTGAGGCGATGTTGTGCCGCGGGGTCGTACTCAAGCCCAGCCCAATAAATCAGTCGGTGTGCATCAAAGGTGTTGTAGACGTGCTTGCGGCCCTCGGGATGAAAGGGAAAGCCGACCTCAGCCGCGCGCGCTTTGATGCTGTCTTGGGTGACGCGAACCTGGGCCTCTGTTTTGCCGTATTTTTGCGTCAGGTGTTCAAACACCTCCTGGCCGCCTGGTGGCATCTGGGGATTGAGCTCGAAAGGTTGGAAATGAATTTCCACGGGGATGGTGTCACCGATATTCTTGAGTGCGATTTCGAGGCCACCGAGTCCAACCGCACACCAGGGGCATGCGATATCCGAGACGTAGTCAATTTTGATTACCATGTTTTATCCGAATCAGGGGTGGCGGAGACGTGGTGGATACTGAGGTCAGCGCCTGCATATTCGTCTTCGGGATCCATTCTTAAGCCCATGATGAGTTTAAGCGCGCCATACACAATTGTGCCGCCTAACAACGCAATGATGACCGCGACCGCAGTGCCAATGAGTTGTGCCATCAGACTGACACCACCCAAACCGCCCAGGGCTTGCTGACCAAAAATGCCTGCGGCAATACCACCCCAGACACCGCATAGTCCGTGCAGCGGCCAGACACCCAAGACGTCATCGATTTTCCAGCGGTTTTGTTCGAGGGTAAAGACAAAGACAAACATGGCACCCGCGGACAGGCCAACAAACAGCGCACCCAAGGGATGCATTAAGTCTGAGCCTGCGCAGATGGCAACAAGGCCCGCGAGTGGTCCGTTATAACTAAAGCCGGCGTCATTCTTGCCGAAGAACCAACCGCCGAGCGTGCCGCCTACCATGGCCATCAAGGAGTTGATCGCAACCAGTCCGCTGATTTTGTCGATCGTTTGTGCACTCATAACGTTGAAGCCAAACCAGCCCACAGTCAAAATCCAGGCACCTAAGGCTAGAAAGGGAACGTTTGAGGGCGGATGGGCGGAGACTTTTCCATCTTTGCGGTAACGTCCACTGCGTGCACCGAGCAAGATGATCGCGGGTAACGCAATCCAGCCACCGACGGCATGCACCACGACAGAACCTGCAAAGTCATGGAAATCCTCACCGGTGAACGATTTGATCCACACCTGAAAGCCAGAGAAGTGGGTGGGATTCCATGCCATACCTTCAAACAATGGGTAGACAAAGCCGACCAACAAAAAAGTGGCGAGGAGTTGTGGGTTGAATTTGGCACGTTCGGCGATGCCGCCTGAAACGATGGCTGGAATCGCAGCGGCAAAGGTCAGTAAGAAAAAGAACTTGACCAATTCAAAGCCATTTTTGGTGGCCAGCTGTTCTGCATCCATCCAGAAATTCAGGCCATAGGCCAAGCTGTAACCAATAAAAAAATACGCGATGGTGGACACTGAAAAATCGACCAGGATCTTAACGAGTGCATTGACCTGATTTTTTTCTCTAACCGTACCGAGTTCGAGAAAAGCGAAACCAGCGTGCATCGCCAGAATCATGATGGCACCCAGCATAATAAAAAGGGTGTCGACGCCTGCTTTGATATCTTCCAAAATCTTTCCAGCCGAAAAGTTGATCGTGATAATTGAGGCTGAATCTTAGCGCGAATGTTTAGGTAGATTGCTGAGGTCGCGTGCGCCTACGAATTGAAAACAATAAATAATATTTAGTTTTAAATGCACATTAGGTCAGTTTTCATATTAAAAATGACCTGTTTTCTTATATAGATGGGGTTGACCCGTATAGAATCGAAGGATTGGTTGAATGTTCGGGAATCCCTCATGATCGGCGCAGTATATCCAGCAGGATCAAGCTATTTAACGAAAAATGTGCGACGCCTTTTTGTTCGGCATGTTTTCAAAGTTGTGTTGGGAATGTCGGCGGTATGGTTAGGTTCCACAGGTATGCTGCATGCGCAGCCTGCGGGTCCCCAAGGTCCTTTACCCGTTTCGGTGATTGAGGCGAGGTCCACGAATATTCCCAATGTGCTCGAAGTCACCGCTCAAGCCGAGGGCGCTAAAGAAACTGAAGTCCGTTCACGCGTCAATGGTATTTTGCTCAAAAGGCTATACGAAGAAGGGAGTCCTGTCACAGCGGGTCAGCCTTTATTTCAAATCGATCCCGAACCTTTCAAAATCACCCTCGAAGAAGCCCAGGCACGCGCCAAGCAAACAGCGCGTGAAGCTGCACGTTTAAAGTTGCTTTTTAGTAAACAGGCGGTCAGTCGCAAAGAGTTTGATGACGCGACGTCCGTAAACGAAATCGCGCAAGCCACGCTGAAAACGGCGCAGCTCAATCTCAAGTGGACGACAGTGACTGCGCCCGTGGATGGCATTTCGGGTCGTTCACTCCGATCCGAGGGCAATCTGATTTCTAATACAGGCGATGCAGGTCTCCTCACCTCCATTTATCAGATCAATCCGATCTGGGTACGTTTTGGTTTGTCGAGCAGCGATACCGCTCAGTTACCGAGTGGTCGTCTTGATCCAAAGCAAAACACCAGTATCGAGTTGTTGCTCCCCAATGGACAGGTCTATGCGGAAAAAGGTCAGCTTAATTTCCAGTCGACCTTTATTGATCCAAAACTCGGTACTCAGCAAATGCGGGCCGAATTTCCCAATCCCAACAGCGCAATTTTGCCAGGTCAGTTTTTGCGCATTCGCATAACAACCGGGATGCAGGAAAATGTGTTTCTGGTTCCTCAGGCTGCAGTGGTTCAGAGCGAGCGTGGCTTTATGGTCTGGACGGTTGGCCCTGAAAGCAAGGTGGTGCCGACGCCTATCAAGGTGGGCAAATGGTCTGGCAAAAACTGGATTGTGTTGTCAGGCTTAAAGCCGGGCGATCAAGTTGTTACGGATCAACTGATCAAAATTCGTCCGGGTGCGGTGGTCAAGCCCACTGTAGTACCGCTTAATCAGGCTTCGCCTGGTGCTGCGTCTGGTTCGGCACCAACCGCTGGCGCGCAAAAGAACGCTGCGGCCCAGAAGGACGCTCGATGAGTGTGTCTAGCTTTTTTATTGGTCGGCCGATTTTTTCGGCGGTGATTTCTATCACTATTGTGATCGCAGGACTGATGGCGGCACGCGGTTTGCCGATTGCGCAATATCCTCAAATTGCGCCACCGACTGTCATTATTACGGCAACGTATCCTGGCGCCTCAACCGAAACGCTGACACGCACGGTGGCGGGACCGATCGAGGAGCAGTTATCAGGCGTTGAAAATCTGCTGTATTTCAACTCGAGTGCACAGTCGAACGGTTCACTGGTGATTACCGCGACGTTCGAGGTGGGCACCAATATTGACACTGCCACGGTCAACGTGAATAACCGCGTCAAGATCGCCGAGCCAAGACTGCCGGATATCGTGCGTCAATTTGGCGTGACCGCTCAAAAGCGTTCAAACGATATTTTATTGGTGACGGCCATTACCTCGCCGACAGAGGAGTTTTCAAATCTGTATTTGTCCAACTATGCACTCGTCAATATTGTCGATGAGCTCAAGCGGCTCCCAGGCGTAGGGGATGCACAGATTTTGGGTGCCAAGGACTATTCCATGCGCATCTGGCTCAAACCAGACCGTATGGCACAGCTCGGCATTACGGCGCCAGATGTTGCAGCGGCGATTGGGGCACAAAACAAACAAAACGTTGCTGGAAAAATTGGTCAGGAACCTGCGCCACAGGGGCAACAGCTCGTCTATACCGTGACTGCAAAAGGGCGCCTGGTCACGCCAGAGCAGTTTGGCGATATTGTCATTCGCTCAGAGGGCGCGAGCGGCACACTTCGACTCAAAGACATTGCACGGATTGAACTTGGTGCGGCGGATTACGACGCCAATACCAAGCTAGTCGGTAAACCCGTCGCACTTGTCGCCACTTATTTGCAATCGGGCGCCAATGCACTGGCAGTTGCTGAAAGTGTGCGTGCCAGGATGCAAGAGTTGGAGAAAAAATTTCCCAAAGGCATCGACTATGTCATTCCCTTTGATACGACAAAGTTTGTAACCGCTTCGATCAATGAAGTGATTAAAACGCTATTCGAAGCCATGCTTCTCGTTGCCCTTGTGGTGTATTTGTTTTTGCAAAACTGGCGAGCGACGTTAATTCCGCTGATTGCAGTGCCGGTTTCACTGATCGGAACCTTTGCGGGTTTGTGGATGTTTGGCTTTTCTATCAACACGTTGACACTGTTTGCGATGGTGTTGTCGATTGGTATTGTGGTGGATGATGCGATCGTCGTGCTGGAAAACGTCGAACGTTTGATGACGGAGCGCAATCTTTCTCCAAAAGAGGCCGCCTATGAGGCGATGCGTGAGGTGTCGGGTGCGGTGGTTGCCATTGTGCTGGTGCTTTCCGCCGTGTTTATCCCCGTGGCGTTCTTGGGTGGGATCGCCGGCACGCTCTATCAACAGTTTGCCGTCACCGTCGCGCTCGCAGTGGTCTTGTCTGGGATCGTCGCCTTGACCTTAACCCCTGCCTTGTGTGCATTGTTACTCAAGCCAGGGCTGCATGCGCCCAAAGGTTTTGGCTGGTTTAACCGCAGCTTTGAAACCATCACTAACCAATACACCAAGCTTGTCAACACAACCTTGCATCACCGCGTACTTGGGGCCTCGGTGTTCGGAGCGATTTTGGTTGGGTGTTTTGTGATGTTCCGGATGGTGCCTGGTGGCTTTGTGCCGGCCGAGGATCAAGGCTATCTCATTAGCGCCTTGGTACTGCCAGATGGCGCCAGCTTGCAGCGTACCGAAGAAACAGGCGATACCTTTCAAAAGCGGATCGTTCAGGACCCTGCTGTCGCGCGTGTATTTGTGATCGCGGGCCGAGACATTATTGGTGGCGGCAACAAAGCGAACGCCGGTACGATTTTTATTCCTCTCAAAGATTGGGATGAACGGACCGCTTCCTCTGAACAACTCGCCAAGAAATTTACCGGCGTGGGGATGAGCTTGCCCGATGGCATGGCGCTGGTGTTTAACCCGCCTCCCATTCGTGGCTTGGGTTCTGCGGGTGGTTTTGAGTTTTACGTACAGTCCAAGGGTGAGCCCTCAGTCACGGAGTTGGCGAAGGTGGTCGCTAACTTTACAGAGGAGCTTAAAAAGCAACCCAAACTGACGGGCATCAATACCTTTTTTAGGCCCACGGCTCCCCAACTTTACGTTGAGGTCGATGAAGCAAAAGCCTTGTCGCTTGGCATCCCCGTGGCAGATGTTTACCTCAGTTTGCAGGCCACGATGGGTGCGCTGTATGTCAATGATTTCAACTTAAATGGTCGCACCTACCGCGTACAGATGCAGGCGGATTCTCAATATCGTACTGAGCCAACGGATTTGGGTCAGATTTACGTGCGTGCGAATAATGGCAGCATGGTCCCGGTGTCTGCTCTGATTTCGGTGAACCAAGTGGTCGGCCCAGAGCAACTTGAACGGTTCAATGGTTTTCTGGCGGCCAAGGTGTTGGGTAGTGCCGTGCAGGGCGTGAGCTCCGGAGATGCGATCAATATCGTGCAGGAAGCAGCGCGTGCGACTTTGCCTGCGGGCTATGAATTAGCGTGGGCTGGACAAGCTTATCAACAGATCCGCACAGGCGACGCCTCTGGCTTGGCATTTTTGTTTGGCATCGTGATGGTGTTTCTGATTCTGGCGGCACAGTATGAGCGGTGGTCTTTACCGATTGCCGTATTGTTGGCGGTGCCGTTTGCGTTGTTTGGTGCCTTGCTCGCGGTGTTGTTGCGTGGCATGCCCAATGACATTTATTTTCAGATTGGTTTGCTAGTCTTGATTGGCCTCTCTGCGAAAAATGCAATCTTGGTGGTTGAGTTTGCGTCCCAAAAACGTGCGCAGGGCATGAGTGCGAGAGATGCGGCCTTAACGGCGGCAAAACAACGTTTCAGACCCATTGTGATGACCTCTCTTGCGTTTATCCTGGGTGTGTTTCCCTTAGTGATCTCTACGGGGGCAGGGGCTGCGGCACGTCAATCCATGGGTACGGGCGTATTTGGTGGCATGTTGGCCTCGACCTTCATTGCGACTATTTTCGTACCGATGTTCTTTACGTGGTTATCCAGAAAAAAATGATGACGCATCCTTTTTCATCCGGCATGCGTGCATGGGTACGCACATTGCTCGCACTTGTCATCAGTGGTGCGTTGAGTGGCTGTTTGCTCGGCCCTGATTACCAGCGGCCCCCGGTTGATTTGCCTGAGCGTTTCAATGCGCAAACGGCGACATCTCCGATCGCGAGTGCGCCTGCGAGTGCCGTGGGTGTTGCGCCCGTTGCAGTTGCGCTGGCAGATTGGTGGACCCTGTTCAACGACCCCGTTCTCAACGACCTTGTTGCGAATGCCCAAAAGAATAATGCAGATATTCAGATCGCGGTGGCACGCTTAGGTCAGGCGCAGGCACTGGCCCGGCAAGCAGGGGCCGCACTGTATCCGACACTGAATCTGACGGCCTCCGGGACGCGAGCCTCGACCGGTACCGCGGTATCCCCTTCAGGCGTCGGCTTTCAGACCAACACCGCGCAGGTCGGCTTGGTGACTTCGTATGAGTTGGATGTGTGGGGCCGCGTGCGGCGCAACATCGAAGCTGCGACTGCGGTGGCGACCGCCAGCCAGTATGAGCAGGACAGCATTCGTCTCACTATTTCTGCGTTAGTTACCAATACGTATTTACGTTTGCGTGCTTTAGATGCGCAGATATCCGTGGTGACCAACTCGGTCGATACCCGCGAAAACTCCTTGCGCGTTGCGCAGGCCAAGCTCGATGGGGGGTTGGTGTCGCCGATTGATGTGAGTCAGGCGCGTGCGGCAAAGGCTGCCTCCGAGGCCACATTATCGGAATTGATACGTCAACGCGCAATCGTTCAGAATCAACTTGGTATTTTGGTAGGGCAGCTGCAACTGCGCCTTGCACCGGTTGATTTGCGGGGATTACCGATTCCGCCCATCCCTCCCGTAGGTATTCCCTCGACTTTGTTGGAGAGTCGCCCAGATGTGAATCGGGTGGAGCAAGAGCTCACTGCAGCGAACGCCAGGATTGGTGTTGCGACTGCAAACTTTTTCCCAACCCTTTCGTTGACGGGCGTCTTTGGTGCGCAGAGCGTAGATTTCAGCGCGTTTCTCTCTGGGCAAAGCGTGGTGTGGTCTGCTGGTTTGGGGCTGCTCCAACCTATATTTTCGGGCGGTTCTTTGACGGCGCGGTTAGACTTCGCCAAGGCCCAGCAGCAGGAAGTCCTGGGTAATTACGTTAAAGTTGTCAGAAATGCATTTGGCGAAGTGGGGGATGCGCTGGTGTCAGTGCATCAAACACTCCAAACCGAGCTTTTTTTAACGGAACAAGTTGCCGCGGCGACCAAGGCACAAGAGCTCGCAACCGTGCGGTATGAGGCGGGTTATGTTGATTATTTGAATGTGCTTGAGGCGCAGCGTGTGCAAAACGAAGCGAACCTGGCATTTGTATTAAATCGTTCCCTGCGATTGCAGGCGGGAGTGGATTTATTTAAGGCGTTGGGTGGCGGCTGGAATAAGCCGACGCCTTAGTCGAAATAACTAGAGGATGACACGATGAATGAAGCGATAGAAAAACAATATAACCCCCGCACAACAGTAACGCCTGAGCAGTTAGCACATTTCAGTGCGCTCGGTGCGCGCCTCAGCGAGGAGGCCCGCCAAAAATACGCTGGACGTTACGATTTGCGTTTTGGTGATGGCCCGTTAGAGAACGCAGATTTCTTTTATTGCGGCAAACCCAATCGTCCTCTGATGGTATTTTTTCACGGTGGGTATTGGCGTGCTCGTGACAAAAAGGATTACAGCTTTGTAGTGAATGGCGTCTTGCCACTTGATTGCTCTGTGGTAGTGATGAATTATGATTTGTGTCCCACAGTCACTGTGCAACAGATTGTGGCGCAAACCAAGCGTGGACTGGAGTGGGTTGCTCAACAAGTGTCAAACTGGCAAGTCGATCCCAGTCAGATCTACGTCTCTGGTCATTCAGCCGGCGCGCACATCATTGCCGCGACGCTCGCACACACTGGCGCAGCATTTCAGCTTAAAGATCACAATATAAAAAAGGCTTATTTAATTAGTGGTGTCTTTGATGTTGAGCCTGTCTTGCAAATTACGGTGAATGAAGAAGTCAAACTCAAGCCTAGCGATATACAAGAGTTGAGTCCAATTCGTCATCCGTTTTCCGCAAACGTTGAATACGAGGTGATCGTAGGTGGCGCAGAACCCAAGGATTGGATTGGTGAGTCAGAGCGCATGGCCGCACACTTACGTGCGCAAGGCTGTCAGGTAGGCTTGCATGTATTGCCTGGCTTAAATCACTACACCGTCTTACACGAAATGGATCGTCCCGAAGGTTATGTATCCAAGTTATTTGCGCGCGATATCGGATAAATTATGGAAAATCTCGATCAGCCGAGCGTTGGATCAGACGCAACCATGATTGTCTTACGCAGACAGTTAGGCGAGATTCTCATGAGTGAGCGCTTAAGTCAGAAAAAAGACGTGGTCGATGTCGCGCGTCGCTTGATGCTTTCCAAGCAACAGTTGCTCGCGATCGAGTCGGGCGAGTCCGCTAGCTTTCACCACGAGCGTCGTTATATTCAGGGTATCAAAAGCTATGTATTTTATTTAGGACTACATAGCCGTATGGATGTCGAGAGCTTTCTCAAGCAAATCGAGGAATGCTCTGCTGAGGCTCTGCGCGCCTCGCCCGCGGCCGGTGTCGCCCAACTACATCGCGCGGCTGCGACACCTGCAAACACAAAGCCCTACTCGTCACGTCATCCTCGTTATGTGTATGTTGGATTGGCTTTGCTTGTTCTAGGTTCCGTTGTGCTTGTCATTTCAGTAGGGTGGCCCTTCAAGGGCAGCGACGACGAGGTCGTCACTAGCACGTCTATACAAAGCGCTGCAATGACGACTGAGACGAGTGCGAGTGCGAGTGCTAGCACACCGACAGTTGTTACGCCTGCTTTAGTGGTGTCTCAGCCTGAAGTGCCTGTGCCGACTCAAAGCGCTCCACCACCACAAGCTCTCCCGCAAGCAGAACCCGCACTCAGCCCGGTTGTTGCCGAAAAGACTACGCCAAATGAGAAGGCTGCTTCAGCAGCCGCGCCTAGCGGTTCCGGCACGATGCGTATTGATTTCAATGCAGAGTGCTGGATGTCGGTGCAGACAACGGAGGGCAAAAAAATAGATCGCATTTACAAGAAAGGCGAGAGTTTTTCGATCCCGCTCGCGAATGTGAGTACGATGATTTTGGGCAATGCGCCTGCTGCCAAAGTGTTTTTGGGAGAGAAACAGGTCGATGTGATGTCCAAAGGCTTGGCTCAGGGCAATGTATCCAGACTTGATCAACAAAGCTTACAGCGCTTACAAAAGAATTAAGCGCTGAAAGCTAAGCGCTTAATTCTTTTCCTCAAGCCCTGTTTGTGTAGCCTCTGGTTTGGCAAATCCTTGCCAACCACCGCCTAGCGCCTTGACCAACGCCACACTCGCGATAAATTGTCCACCATGCATCTGCCACTTGATGCGTTGTGCGGTGAGCTGATTCTGTTGAATTAAGGCGAGTGTTTGCGCAGTATCCAAGCCTTCGCGGTAACGAATCGCACTGATTTGATAGGCACGATTGAGATTGCTCACGGCTGCGTCTTGCATCGACCGAGCACGATCGAGTTGTTGAAGCGAACTCATCGCATCTTGAGTTTCTTGGATAGCAACTATCACGGACTGACGGTAGTTGGCCAACGTCACGCGATAGCCTGCTTGTGCAAAGCGATAGTTGGCACTGATACGTCCACCATCAAACACAGTTTGCGTCGCGGTTAAGCCAATCGACCAAATAAGCGAAGGCGCATTGAAAATCGAACTCAAAATCGAGCTTTCACCACCCAAAAAGGCAGGTGCCAGTGTCAGCGTGGGAAAGTATGCGGCTTTGGCAACGCCGATCTGTGCGTTAGCCGCTGCCATCGCCCGCTCTGCGGCTGAAACGTCTGGCCGTCTTTCCAGTAGGGTTGAAGGTAGGCCGACGGGAAAAGCGGGCAGTTGTACAGGTAACTTTCCTGGCGCCAAGCTAAACGCTGAGGCGGGCGTACCCGTTAAGGTCGCCAGCAGATTTTCCTGGATATTGCGCAACGATCGCAGTAGCTCAAGTTGTGCACTACTCGATTGCGTCAAGGCGGTCTGTTGTGACAGCTCTGTGCGTCCCGCGGCGCCCATGTCATAGCGTTTTTTAATGAGACCCAAAAGTTTGTCTTGAATCTGCACAATCCCAGTGAGGACGCGAATTTCTTCGTCGTACTGTCTCAAGAGAAAATAGCTATTGGCAAGTTGTGCGGTGAGTAGGAGCTTGACGTTTTCAGTATCGGCTGCGGCTTGCTCTGCCGTACTGCGCGAGGCTTCGACTTCACGGCGGACTTTGCCCAGCCAATCGATCTCGTACGTCATAACGGCGACAGGACGGAAGTTGTTTTGCGTAGTGGACTGATTGACCGTGTTGTAGTTGGCGCCTGGACGATTGGCGGAGGTATCTGTGCGTGCACCCGTTGCCCCTATCGAAACCGTGGGAAGCAGAGCCGCGCCTCGTGCCTCGCTCTGGGCGATTGCTTGATCCAGGCGGGCGAGAGAGGCTTGTAGCGTATTGTTATTGGCAAGAGAGGTTTCAACCAATTGATCCAGCGTTGGATCTCCAAAGGCTTTCCACCATTTTTCTTTCGGGACGTCATCCGCGGGTACTGCTGTTTTCCAAAGCGCTGGGTTAGCACTCGGGAGTGATTTCCAGTTTTCAGGAAAGTCGACGACAGGTCGTGCATAGTCAGGCCCAATCGGCGAACAGCCGACACAGGCAATCACCAAGACACTGAGAGCGAGGCTTGATTTCATCATGCGTTCAGGAGCCGCGTCTTGGTGCAGGTGCGCGCGGCGCAGGTGCTTGCGGTACGACGGCTTGTCCGTTCACCAAGGAGTCCATGGGATTTAAAATCATCAGGTCGTCCGGCGCGAGACCACTGCGAATCTCGACTTGATTGCCAAAGTCGATGCCGAGGGTGACCTTTTTCTTTTCAGCACGATTGTCTTTGACAACTGCGATGAAAGGTCCGCCCGAGCCAAAAATCAAGGTGTTGGTTGGCACAATCAAGCTATTGCCCAGCGCGATTGTCATGGCGACCTCGACATAAGCGCCTGGCAAGAGCGCATTGTTCTCATTCGGGATCTCTACATCGACCTGAAGTGTCCGGGTATTAATGTCGATCGCACCGGCCGTCCGCGCGATGCGACCTTTGATGATTTTCTCTGGCGCATTCGTTTGGTACACCGAAACCTCATCACCGACTTTGACCTGCGCAGTACGGTCTTGGGGTAGGTAGACGTAGACACTCAGTTTATCCGTGCGCGCCATGGAGAACATGGCTTGCGCATTGCCTACGTTGCCAGCATTCACTAAGTCACCCAGATTGACATTGCGGCGCGTGATACGTCCTTCAAAAGGGGCCACGACGGTGCCAAAGCTCTGCAGTTGTTTCAGACGATTGAGCACGGCTTCGCTTTGACGATAGAGTGCTGTTTTTTCATCCATCTCTTGTTGGGAAACGGCATCCTCAGTGCGCAAACGCTTCCAGCGGTCATAGACCGTTTTGGCGAGCTTGAAATTTGCCGTGGCTTCCTCAACTTGGCGATTGATTTCTGGAATATCGATAGTCGCGAGTGTTTCACCTTGTTTGGCGGTATCGCCAAGATCCTTAAACCATTGCTTGACGTAACCCGTCACACGCGAATGAATTTGCGCCTCATTAATGCCCCGAAGCGTACCGGGAAGCACCAGCTTCATATTGGGATTGTTTTTGTCGGGTGTCGTGGGTTTGACTACCAGCACATGCATGACGCCACTGTCTTCTGCGCGTTTAGCCAACACTTCTGCATAAGACCAGCGCTCAAAGAGTGCGGTGCCCAAACCGAGCAGCATCAACGCAACAATGACGACCGTTACAAACTTGACCGAGCGAAGCGATTTTTTCAATTTAATCTGCGAGTCGGGGTTGTCAGGATGTCCGAGTGGTAGACCATGTGAGTCGTGGAGCGTGTCCTTCATACTTTTGCTTCCTTGGAGGCTTGACGCTGGTCGAGCCAGCCGTGCAAACTTGCGAAAAGAACTGGCACGAATAATACGGTTGAGACCGTGGCAAGCAATAAACCACCGATGACGGTGCGTCCGAGTGGCGCGTTTTGTTCTGAGCCTTGTCCAAAACCAATCGCCATGGGAATCATGCCGATAATCATCGCCAGCGCGGTCATGAGTACGGGACGGATGCGGGTCGCACCTGCCTCGAGTGCTGCGGCGAGGGGAGAGAGCCCGTCCTTGAGACGTTCGCGCGCAAAAGAGATGACCAGTACGCTATTGGCTGTTGCGACCCCCATGGTCATGATGGCACCCGTTAAAGCAGGTACGCTCAGATTGGTGCGCGTAATAATCAGCATCCATGCAATACCTGCTAGCGCAGAAATCAACGCGGCAATGATGATGAACGGATCCAGCCACGATTGGAAATTCACCACAATCAATAGATACACAAGCAGCACAGCGCCAAGCAGACCAATACCAAGACCGACATAGGATTGCTTCATGGTCTCAACCTGGCCACGCATGGTCATCGCGCTGCCGCGTGGCAATTCTGGTTTCGCCTCGTCCATGATGGCTTGAATATCCATGGCTACGGCTGCGAGATCACGGCCACGCACGTTGGCATAAATATTGATGGAGGGGCGAATGTTATAGCGCGTCAATATCGCAAACTCTGTGGTGGGCGTCGAGCTCACGAGATTGCCAATCAATTGTGTGCCACGATTGGCCGCTGCATTTGCAGTGGCTGAGGTTGCAGAGGCCGCGGCGTTGGTGGGGCCGACCGGCAATCTAAGCAAATCATCAAGAGAGTCGATGTTGTATTGCGGCGTTTGTGCTTGAATCTGATAGCTGATGTTGTTAGCAGGATTGAGCCAGAATGATGAGGTGGTTTGTGCGCTGCCTGAAAGTGGCAACAGAACGTTTTGTGCAAGGTCTTGAGGCGTGAGCCCCATGCCTTGCATACGTGTGCGGTCCATCTTTAAGGCGATAGAGGGTTGATCCAAGCGTTGGTGGATGTGCACGTCCGAGGCGCCCGGAACGGCTGAGATTTTTCCTACTAGTTTTGCAGCAAGCTGATGATTCGCTCGATAGTTGTTACCAACAATTTGAACATCGATTGCGGCAGGTGTGCCGAAATTTAAAATTTGTGTGACGATATCTGCGGATTGATAAAAGAATTCAATGCCGGGAAATCTTTCCCGAAGGATGGGTAACAGTTCGTCCATGTACTCCAAACTTGGCTTGTGTCCAGGTTTAAGAGAAACCATGATGTCTGCATCAAACGAGCCAATGGTGCCAGAGCTGCTGTAAGAAAGGTTGATGCCACTATTGGGTAAGCCGACGTTATCCAAAATGCCTTCCAGATCTTTTTCTGGAATGACTTCGCGGATAACTTTCTGGACTTCGTCCGCCAGAATCGCGGTGCGTTCGACACGGGTACCCGTCGGCGCCCTCATGTGTAGCTTGATTTGGCTTGTGTCGACGAACGGAAATAAATCGCGTCCGAGGATGAAAAAGATACTGCAAGACAGTAGGCAAAAAGTCAGAAATCCAGCGATAAACTTTTTACGATTGACTAAGAGATGACCGAGAAACAAGACATAGCTTTGACGGAAAATCTCAAAGCGGGCATTAAAGCGGACATGCAGATCATGAATAAATCGTCCCACCAGTCCAGGACGTCCTGCATCCTTGTGCATGAGATACGCCAGCGTCGGCACGAGTGTGCGTGAAAGGATATAGGAGGCGATCATCGCAAAGCTCACCGCCTCGGCGAGGGGGACAAACAGATACCGTGCCACGCCGCCTAAAAAAAACATCGGGACAAACACAATACAGATGGAGAGGGTGGCTACAAAGGTCGGGACGGCAATCTCTCCTGCACCATCCAGTACGGCTTGGTAAAGATCCTTGCCCATATGGATATGGCGTTCAATATTTTCAATGGTGACGGTAGCATCGTCGACCAAAATACCCACGGCAAGTGCTAGACCGCCCAACGTCATAATGTTGATGGTCTCACCAAGCAGATAGAGTGCAATCAGCGAGGAAAAAATCGACAGTGGAATCGAGATCGCAATAATCGACGTGGTACGCCAGTTGCCCAAGAACAGCAAGAGCATGAGGGCCGTCAGACCGCCTGCAATCAGGATTTCATGAATCACGCCCGCGAGCGCTTTTTCAACAAAAACAGATTGATCTCCTAATAGACGGACATCGATGCCCTCAGGTAAAAGAGGCAGGATGGAGGGTATTTTTTCTTTGATTTCACGGACGATATCTAAGGTCGAAGCGCCACCATTTTTAAGCGCGGTCAGAATCAAACCCCGTTCACCATTTTGTCGAACGATATTGATCTGAGGGGAAAAGCCATCTCTGACGTGCGCGACTTCGCGCATGAAGGTTGTCGCGCCATTCACGGTTCGAATCGGAATGTTATTAAGCTCTGCAATCGTATTCGGCGAAGAATTTAACGCGATGCTGTATTCGACATCATCAATTTTTGCGGAGCCCGCAGGTAGTGTCAGATTTTGCGCAGTAATGGCATTAATCACATCCGAAGAGGTCATGCCCTTGGCACGTAAGGCTTCGGGGTCGATGTCGACCGAGACGGCACGGACTTTGCCGCCATAGGGGAAGGGGACCGCAATGCCTGGAATCGTAATAAGTTGAGGCCGTACGATATTGAGCGCGGCATCAAAAAGCTCTTTTTCAGAAAGCGTCTTGCTTGACATCCCAATTTGAATAACAGGAATTGAGGATGCCGTGTATTTGATGATCAGGGGTGGAGCGACCCCTGGGGGCATTTGTCGCAATGCTGACTGGGATATTGCAACGACTTGTGAAATAGCAGTTTGAATATTCGCTTTTGGCTGAAAGTAAATTTTGATGATTGTGATGCCACCGAGCGAGCGAGACTCGATGTGTTCGATATCGTTGACCGTCGTCGTGAGCGAGCGTTCGTGGTTTTGGGCGATCCGATTGCCCATCTGCTCTGCGGAGAGACCACGATAGTTCCAGATCACACTGATGACTGGAATATCAATTTCGGGCAGCACGTCAACCGGCGTGCGCATGATCGCCAAAGGTGCGGAAAGCAGAATAAGTAAAGCCATCACGATAAACGTGTATGGCTTATCAAGTGCTATCCGAACAATCCACATCCTGAATTACCTGCGTTAAGCGCCTTCGAACTGCAAGCCAACACGGCTCTTCACGTCAGATCAGCACGCAGGCAGTATAGATAAACTGCACAGTACCGGATAGATGTATTTCAATTTGACGCTCAAATGGGCAGGGAAAGCGTCGCGCAATTGTTTGAATTAAGGGTTTTCCCTAGATTTGATGTTTAGAAGATACTCTTTTTCTAATACCGACATCAGGCGTTGGGCACTCATGGGTCTGGCTTGGGCATAGGCACGCCCAGCCCATAAACTCTGGTGTTCGCCGTCGTTATGCTGCGCTGCCAGTTGTTTCAGAGGGCCAGTCAGCGTGTTTTGAAGCGGGAAGGGCAGATGAGGTTGCCCCTGCATTGCATCGATAAATTCGTTGCGCAAACCTTGCGCACGTCGACCAGAAAACGCATGCGTAAATGCAGTGCCGCGCGTGGGCTTGGTCAAGAGAAAGTGTTTGTGTGCAGGGGTCGCGCCAGACTCATCGCACACCAAAAAAGCAGTCCCCATTTGTGCGGCTGTCGCACCTGCCGCGATGGCGAGCGAGACGTCACCGCCTGTCATCAAGCCGCCCGCCGCGACAACAGGGATGCGCAAGGTTGTTGAGAGTTGTTTGACAAGAGCGAGTGTGGGAAGGTCATCATCGTGCATGTCGGGTTCAAACGTCCCTCTGTGCCCGCCCGCCTCAATGCCTTGAGCGATCACAAAGTCGGCACCCGCGGCCTCAATCGCCCGCCCTTCGGCCAAACACGTCGCACTGACGCCAACGGAGATGCCCAAGAGCCTGGCATGTTCAAGCACTTCGGGCGTGGGCAGACCAAAATGAAAAGTCAGGACCGCGGGTTGATGTAACCAAACGGGTTCAAGCATGGCGCTTAAGTCTGGAAAATAAGGAGGCTCAGGAGGCAATAGTCGGAGATCCTGCGCGATAGGTAGACGCTTGAGCGCGGCAATAGACTGGTGTTGAAGCTCTACGCTCGGAGTCGGGACTGCGTGAAAAATAAAAAAATTCGCGTTGATCGGTCCGGAAGTCAGCTGTTTGGCGGCTACTAACTCATCGCTGATCTTTTGAGGCGTGCAATAGGCAAAGCCAAAGCTGCCAAGCCCGCCAGCATTGCTGACCGCAGCCACCAATGCCGGTGTGTTGACGCCACCCGCCATGGGTGCTTGAATAATCGGAACACGTAATTTGTTCAGAGCAAAAGCCATGGTCGAGTCCACCTTTAAAAAGGGATTGGAAACCCATTCTATCCCCAGATTGCCGTTTATCATTACTCAAAGACATTAAAAATATCAATTGCTGAGACAACACCATGAAAAATGAAAGACTGCTGACTTTTGTAAAAGGTATGAGCTGTCTACTGGAGGAGCATATCCAGGAGCCACAGATTTTGAAGCAGGGTGGGGCCTTGCTGGCAGATTTGGTCAAACACGATGATTGGTTGCCTGAAATGTTTGCGCGACCGCATCCACAGTATTACCAACAATATCTCTTGTATGCCGATCCGTTGGAACGCTTTTCAATGGTGAGTTTTGTTTGGGGCCCGGGACAAAAAACACCTGTCCATGATCATATGACTTGGGGGCTGATTGGAATGTTGCGCGGTCAAGAAATCGATACCCATTATTTCAAGGAAGCCGACGGCCACTATCGACGCGGTGAAAGTTCGCTTTTACTACCCGGACAAATTGGCTCGGTATCACCTGCTACCCACGATGTCCATGAAGTTGCCAATTATTACGCAGATCGTACCTCAATCAGCATTCATGTCTATGGTGGAAATATCGGACGTATCCATCGTCATGTGTTTGATGCGGTGTCCGGTCAAGAAAAATCCTTTGTCTCGGGCTACAGCAACGATGTCGTCCCCAACCTTTGGAATTAAGTCAGATGCAGAGCACACCCTCAGTTCATTCACCTGTCGATATTCAGTTTTGTGATTATCTGGCGGTACGTCAAGCGTTATTGGATAAACGTGAGATTGCTTTTCTGGATGTACGTGAAGAAGATCCGCATGCCCAGTCCCATCCTTTGTTTGCGGCCAATTTTCCCCTGTCGCGCGTTGAGCTCGATGCGTACAGCAAGTTGCCGCGACGCGATGTCTGGATTGTGACCTTGGATGAGGGCGATGTTCCTCTGGAGCGCTCCGATGCCATGTATGCCGCGCGCCGTTTGATGGCTCTTGGCTTCACAAACGTCAGCGTCTTTAAGGGCGGTGTGCGTGCATGGTCTGCTGCGGGCGGCGAGTTATTTATAGACGTTAACGTCCCGAGTAAGTCCTTTGGAGAGTTTGTCGAAGCGCATAAGCACACGCCCTCCTTGTCAGCGCAAGAAGTTAAAACCTTGATTGACGAAAAGGCTGATGTCGTGATTGTGGATGCTCGACGGTTTGACGAGTACAACACCATGAGTATTCCGACGGCCATCAGCTGTCCCGGTGCAGAACTCGTGTTGCGCATTGCCGAGTTGGCACCCCGTCCGGAGACGCGCGTCATTGTCAATTGTGCCGGCCGAACGCGTAGCATCATCGGAACGCAGTCCTTGATCAATGCGGGCATCCCTAACAAAGTTTCAGCGTTACGTAACGGGACGATTGGGTGGACCTTGGCTGACCAGACGCTAGATAAAGGACAGACGAGAAGATTTTCTGACGTCTCTGCCTCGACCACGAAAAATGCAGCGGTGCGCGCGCGTAATGTGGCGGACCGAGCGGGCGTCAAGCGTGCGTCACTTGTGCAGGCTCAGGCTTGGCGTTCACAGTCTGCAAGGACGACTTATTTTTTTGACACAAGGAATCCAGAGGAGTTTGTTGCGGGTCATCTGCCTGAGTTTCGTTCGACGCCTGGTGGGCAACTGGTGCAAGAGACCGAGATGGTGGCGCCCGTGCGGGGTGCGCGGATCGTGCTGGCAGATACCGATGGTGTACGTGCCAACATGACTGCCTCATGGCTCGCACAAATGGCCTGGGAAGTCTATGTGCTGGATGATGTGGAATCAAAAGATTTCAACATTGCGGGCGCTTGGCAGGCTGAGCTGCCCCTCGTGCCTGAGGTACCTTCGATAGACTTCGCAACGATTGAGACTTGGTTGCAAGCGCCCGCAATAAAAGAAGAAACAATTGTCATTGATCTCGCCCGCCATGCGCAGTACGTGCAGGGTCATATTCCTTCTGCGCATTACGTGTTGCGCTCTCAGTTCAACGACGCGATGACGCGCTTGCCGACTGCACCCCGCTACGTGCTGACTTGTCCTGATGGTGTGATGGCGCGTTTTGCTTTTGATGCATGCGCCCAAGCATTGCGCGACCGTGAACATACCGCTGAAGTGTATGTTTTAGCGGGGGGCACGCAAGCCTGGCGGGATGCAGGCCTTGATTTAGAAAAGGGTCCCACCCATTTGGTTTCGCCGCCCATTGATCGTTACAAGCGCCCTTATGAGGGCACGAATAATGCCCGTGAAGCGATGCAGGGCTATCTCGACTGGGAGTTCGGTTTAGTTGAACAACTCGGTCGGGATGGCACGCATCACTTCTGGGTGCTTTGAGTTGCTGAGGTGTTACGCCTTTGCTTGCTGAAGTGCGCGCAGCTTCTCTAAAAATAACACTTCGCCGTGGTTGACCCTTTCTTGCCAGTCCTGGCCAGAGGCATCATTGGTAAAGTCGGTCACATACTTGTAGGAAAGCCATGGCGTCCCATGCGCATGTGCGACGGCGGCAATCGCGAAAAGCTCCATATCCACGACGTCAATGCCTTGCGCTTCGAGCCAAGGGTCTTTGGACGTCACAAAGCTGTCGCCCGTGCCACAGGTATACGCCCCTTTTACGGAAAAATATTCATGAGGACGTTCGCAAAAAGGTACGTTTCCTCTGGGAGCAAGGGGTTCGGCAATCATGTCGCGCTGCACCACGCGTGAAATTTCAAGCAGACCTGATACGTGGGGACTGACTGCGCCAACCGTACCGAAGTTGACGATCAACGCTGGACGTGCTTGCTCGATGGCGTTGAGCGTCGTGATAGTGGCATTGATCTTGCCAATCCCTGTGTAAAAAATCTGAACGCCCTCGGGCATGCTCTGAGGATCTAGCTCAGGTCGTAGTGCGGTCAAGACGATCAACGGAGTGTGCATGGCTGGCCGTGTTTAGTCTTTTTTAGGCCAAAGCACCATTTGTGTGCATCGGAAGATCGCGATTTTTTTATCTGTTGCGGCATCCGTGACGACGGCATCCCAAACTTGGGTATTACCGCCCAGATGCTGCGCTGTTGCAGTGCAGCGAATGATTGAGCCTTCCCCGCGCACTGTGCCTAAATGGTTGCTTTTGAGCTCAATAGTCGTAAAGGATAGTGCGCCCTCGGGCAAGTGTGCAATCGTTGCGTAGCCACAGGTGGTGTCGGCAAGCGCGATGACGCTTGCGGCATGTAAGTAGGTGTTGGGTGCAAAGTGCACTTTGCGAAGCTTCATCTGACTCTGGAGCGTACCTTCTGAGAGCGCCAGCATTTCGACGCCCATGAGGCCAGGGAGATTTTCCCCGCTACGCAGATTGAGCTCGTCGACAGTGACTGTGGGGCGAAGCTTGGACATACAACAGATTCCTACAGGAGATTGGATTGATTTAACGTAAGATTATGCCGTAACTGAACCCGACTCACTTTAGTGGACCACCATGACCTCAACTCCCTCAACTCCCGTACGCTCTGGCCCGGAATACGAAGCGCATGTACGTCAAGGTTTTTCTCAGCCCAGACTGGATCGTCTGGGACACGCGATCGAAGAGCAAATCGCCTCGGGCATTTTCCCTGGCGCAGTCACTATGGTGATGCGCAATGACGAGTGCGTGCATTTTGAGGCGTATGGACATCAGAACGCCGCAGGTACGATTCCGATGGCAACAGATTCAATTTTTCGTCTGGCCTCCATGACCAAGCCGCTGGTGACAGTTGCAGCCATGATGTTGGTTGAGCGCGGGCGCTTTAATCTGTATGACCCGATTACAAACTGGCTGCCTGAACTCAAAGACCTGAAGGTAGAAACGCCTGAGGGAGATGTGCCACTGATACGTCCCATCACTGTGCAAGATTTGATGCGACACTCCGCAGGTTTTGTGCATGGTGATCGTGCCCAGTCACCTCGTATTAGAAAGCTGTATGACGAACTGCAGATTGAAGCGAATAAACGAGACATCCTAGGCGATCAGATGCTCAAAAATCTGGGCACAATCCCACTTGCGAGTCAGCCGGGTGCGCATTGGGAGTACTCCATTGCCGTCGACGTGTTAGGTCTCTTGCTTGAACGTGTTGAAAATAAGACACTCGAAGAGATTCTCAATGCGTTGTTGATTAAGCCTTTAGGTATGAAAGACACCACATGGTGGGTGGAGCCTGAACGTTTGGGCAGACTCGCTGAGGCACCTGACTCTGATCCTCTCAAAGCCAAAATGCTCCTCGCGTATCGCCAGACGACCAACCCAGTTGGACGTACTTATCTGCGTGGTGGTGCAGGTCTGCTCGGTACGGCTGCAGACTACATGCGGTTTTTGCAAATGATGTTGCGTGGGGGCGAGTTAGAGGGCCGACGCTATTTGTCACGCCGTACGGTTGAGTTTATGTGCTCGGAGCACACCGTGGGTATGACAGGCTCGACCCATGCCAACACAGGACCAGGCTATGGTTTTGGACTCGGTTTTGCAGTCAGACTCAATCAGGGCATGTGCTGGGTGCCAGGCTCTGTCGGTGAGTCGCTCTGGTCTGGTATATGGGGCACGAGCTTCTGGCTGGATTTCAAAGAAAACCTCACTGCCTTGATTTTGACGCAAGGGCCGACGCATAAAATTCAAAGTCGTATGCTTTATAAAACGCTTGTCTATTCAGCGTTGGTGAACTGATCCACATGAAGTTAGACGCAAAAGAGTTCACATCCAACCAGCCCATCGATCCTGAGCGCATGCATGCCCTTGCTGCTGCGGTGTATCGCAGCATTGGCGTACCCGAGGCAGAGGCCTGGTTGGCCGCGGATACGCTGGTCCAAGCCGATCTGTGGGGACATCAATCGCACGGGATGCTGCGCTTAGGTTGGTATTACGCGCGTCTCGAGTCGGACGCCATGAAAGCGCAAACGCTAACAACGCTCGAAGTTGATGCAGGTGCGGTAGCGGTGATGGATGGACACGATGGTGTGGGGCAGGTCATCACGCGACGTGCTGTAGACGAGGCCGTATCGCGCGCGCGTAAGCACGGTGTGGGGATCGTCTCCATTCGCAATTCCAATCACTTTGGTACCTGCATGTATTACACACGGCTGGCAGCGGAGCAGGGCTGCATCATGATGCTGATGAGTAATGCGGGTCCCAATATGGCGCCTTGGGGTGGGTTGAAAAAGAAAATCGGTACCAATCCCTGGTCGATCGCAGTCCCCGGTGGGGCGTATGGTCCTGTGGTGATGGATATGGCCAACTCGGGCGTGGCGCGCGGCAAGATTTATCTTGCCAACAAACGCCGCGAGTCGATCCCGGATTATTGGGCGGTCGATGCGCGTGGACGACCCACCACCGATCCAAAGGAAGCATTAGAAGGGTTCATTCTCCCCATGGCGGGCCACAAAGGCTACGTCATGGGCGTGATGGTGGATATTCTGTCTGGTGTGTTGTCGGGGAGCCAGTTTCTCGATACGGTTCACGGACCCTACGATCCGACTAATCGTAGCGGTGCGGGTCACTTTATGGTGGCGATGAATGTCGCGGCTTTCCAGCCACTAAGCGAGTTTGAGCAACGCATCGATGCGTATATCCGCTCTTTAAAAGATGTGCCATTGGCTGAAGGGCAGGCGCAAGTTTATTACCCAGGCGAGATGGAAAAATTGGCCGACATTCAAAATCGAAAACAAGGTCTGCTATTGCCAGAAGATACACTGTCAGATGTGCTCCGTGTGGCCAGACACGCAGGTGTTTTGTAAAAATATTTATATTCAAAAAATACACTAAAGGGTAGAGACAATGGAATTCAGTATTCAACACGCAAAAGACAAATCTTTTACACACGATGGTTTACGTGAGTATTTTGATTATCGCGATCTTGGCATTTTTGATGCAACCAAGGGCGCAGCTGGGATGCATGTGATCCGTGCGACCAAAGGCTGTAACGCCACGGGGGAGTGGCATCGTCACGAATTGGATTTCCAACTCGTCTACGTGCTCAAGGGTTGGGCAATTTTTGAATACGAAGGTCACGGCGAACACAAGCTTATTGAAGGGACCTGCGTGCATCAACCCCCTAATATCCGTCATCGCGAAATTAGTCACTCGGATGATTTTGAAGTACTTGAGATCGTATTGCCAGGTCAGTTTAAAACGGTTGCGATGTGAGGGTGAAGCGACGTCGTTTGCTCGGCGCGCTCGGTGTTGTTGGTATCACGGGCGCGAGTGTGCTGGGTTATCCGCGGCACGCAATGGCGCAAGCCCGTCAAGACCTAAAAGAGAAAGCCACAGCCTCTGACCCTGCTGTCGTCACCATTAAAAATCCTAAAACAGGCCGTTCGATCAAGTTTCGTGCACGCCTGCCCAGAGAGCAGGGCCCGACAGGATTGATTCTGTATTCGCCTGGTTTAGGCAGTGGCGTATCAAATGGTGAGGCGTGGTGCGAGGTCTGGCGTCAAGCAGGCTACCTTGTGGTGACGCTTGCGCACCCTGTGACCGATGATTCCCTTTGGCGGACCAGTGAGAAGCAGAGTTTCAAAGCCAGCATGCAACTTGCACTCGCCGGACCGCAATATAGTCTCCGCGTGTCCGACTGTAGTTTCGCGTTAGACCACTGTTTACAGTCTGCACAACTCTCACCCTACATCGATCCAGCAAGGATTGGCTTGGCCGGTCATTCATATGGGGCACTCACAGCGCAAACGATTGCGGGACAGCCGCTGGGTGCCAGTACCTTAAAGGATCCACGCATCAAGGCAGTGATCGCGTTTTCGCCCGGCGCCACTTCTCCTGAGCGTGCAAAGTCCATGTCCAAGGTTGACATCCCTTTCTTTTGTATCACCGGTGATCATGATCAGTTTGTGACCTTTAAAAAAGATGCAGATGCCATACAGCTTGGCGTGAGTTTGGCCAATCGTGAATCGGTGTTTGCTCATCTTCCTGCGGGGAAAAAGCTTCAACTCAAGTTACGCGATGCTGACCATATGAGCTTTGCAGGCGAAGAGGTGGACCCCAAGCGCTTTAGTCGCGACATCAAAGTGACCGAACAAGGTAATCGTTTGTTGTGGGGGCGTGTGAGCGAGATAACGACCGCATTTTGGGAATATTATCTGGCTGCAGAGGGGCGTTCAGTGCCCGCAACCAAGGAGGGCTTTGAAGAAAGGCTGCGTGCATTGAAAGGGCCGGATGATGCGTTGAAATTTGGTTAAAAACTACCTAAATTGTTTAGTTCTTAGTTAATTGTTTAGTTCTTAGTTGTTGAATAATCATTATTATTTTTAGAGATCCAAGATGAAAATTATTGTGCTGCCAGGTGATGGCATTGGTGTGGAAACAGTCTCTGTCGCAGTCGA
The DNA here is from genome assembly GCA_023653055.1 of Burkholderiaceae bacterium. Lineage (GTDB taxonomy): Bacteria > Pseudomonadota > Gammaproteobacteria > Burkholderiales > Burkholderiaceae_B > Zwartia. The sequence goes on from JAMNXR010000005.1 coordinate 38,693, forward strand.
CGCATTAGCGTTCATTTCTAAAAAATTCAAGCTCGACGTGTCGCTTAAACACGATATCGCTGGTCACGAGAGTCTGATCAAGCACGGCACCACGATTCATGCGGGCTTACTCGAGTCGGTTAAAAATGCCGATGGTTTGATTCTGGGCCCGATGGCGACCTACGATTTCAAAGACGAATCCAAAGGTGAGATCAACCCATCAAAGTTTTTCCGTAAGAGCTTGGATCTCTTCGCCAACATTCGTCCCGCCAAGACCTTCCCAGGTTGCGGCACTGCACACAAGCCGCTAGATCTCGTCGTTGTGCGTGAGAACACCGAAGGCTTTTACGCAGACCGTAACATCGAGTCGGGTGGCAGCGAAATGCTGATTACGCCGGACGTCGTGGTTTCCTTGCGCCGTATCACTCGTCTCTGTTGCGAGCGAATTGCCCGTTCAGCGTTCGAGCTCGCCATGACCCGCAGAAAGCATGTCACCGTGGTGCACAAAGCCAACGTCTTGAGGCTTGGTGATGGCATGTTCATCGATTCTTGCCGCTTAATTGGTCAAGATTTTCCTGAGGTTCAAATCGAAGAAATTATTGTCGATGCCATGATGGCACACGTTGTCCGTACCCCTGAGCGTTACGACGTGCTGGTGACCACCAACATGTTTGGCGATATTTTGTCCGACTTGACTGCCGAGTTGTCTGGTAGTCTGGGGATGGCGGGTTCGATCAATGCCGGAGATCACTATGCCATGGCTCAAGCGGCGCATGGCTCCGCACCTGATATCGCCGGCAAAAACCTCGCGAACCCATTCTCACAGGTGTGGTCAGTTGCGATGTTATTGAACTGGTACGGTCAGCGTAAAAATAAGCCACAGTTTGTGATGGCAGCACAAGTGATGGAAACGGCGATGGCAGAGGCGATTGCAGCCGGTGAGTCAACCTCAGACATTGGTGGCAAACTCGGCACCAAAGAAACTGGTCAAGCTTTGTTGGAACGCTTGTCCAAGGCCTGAGGTACTCAACCCGCTTTGTTGAGCGCCTCAATTTTTTTGAGTGCGCCAGCAATTGCATCACCAGACAAGTTGATTGCAGGGATGCCTCGAAAGACAAAGGCAATGCCTGCAACAGCTTGCAACTCTTGCACAGAAGCGCCTGCGCGCAGTGCAGCGACTGCATGGTTTTCTGCTGCTTGCGAAAGGTTCATTAACAACATGCCAAACGCCATGAGCTGACTGGTTTTTAAATCCAGTGCTTCAGGCTCGAGTAGTTGTGCACGCAAACGCTCAACGCCCTCGGTCATCTCAGGGGCAGTCTGCACCCCAAGCGTGATTCTCGAATGGATGCGGTCAGGTACAAAGCCCAGGATATGTTTGTAGTTTTCTTCGAGCGCATCGATCTTGCTTTGATTGCTGCTCTGTGGATGGTTGTCGTTGCTCATAGGTGTACGTCTTGGCGTGTCGGGATCAGCGTTGATATGGTTTGAAGCCGTAAAGGCGTTCGGCGTTCGTGACAAATAGTTTTTGACGTGCGGCGTCGTTAGGAATCCACGTTTCCAACAAATCGATCAAGTCGATGTCATCAGGCATGCGGGTGTGAATACCTGGGTGAGGCCAGTTCGTTCCCCAGACGCAACGATCGACGTGGTGTGTGAGCAAGGTTTCTGCAAAAGGCTTGATGTCAGGATAAAGCGGCATGCCGATCGCGGGTGCGGGAACCTCAGACATCCGGTACAAGCTAGAGATCTTGACCCACGTATCCGATTTTTGATCTAGCAGGCGTCGCAGGGCCAAGAACTCTTCGGCCTCGACACCGCGACTACCGCGGACCCGACCGAGGTGATCAAACACCAAGCCGACCGGACACGCCATCAGACGCTTTTCCAGACCGGTCCAATCCGTACCATTCAGAATGTTGATTTCGATATGCCAGCCAAAATCAGCGATGAGGTCTGCAATCGCTTCGAGGTCGCGTGTCGTGGCACCATTGGGATATTGGTCCATGAGACGCGCAGCGCGAAAGCCCGCATCGTGCAGACGCTGAATATGCGCTTTGGGTGTGCCAGGCGCAATCGCGGCGACACCGCGAAAGCGCTCTGGATCCGTCTTGATAAAGTCTTCGGTAATACTATTGTCAAAACTATAAATCGAACCGTGAACCTGCACGCCACGATGCACCCCCATGATGCGATGCATATTGAGCCAGGATTCCCGCGTGCAGACAGGTGGACTGTATTTGCGGTTGGGATCCATGGGATAGCGGTCCACCTGATCAAAGATGTGCGCGTGACAATCAATCGTGCCAGCTGGCAATTGTCGCTTGGGTGCGCGCAAATCTAAAACAGGGGGCAGCGGTGTGGCGTGTGTGTTCATGAGGACTGATTAATTGAGGACGATATTGGCTGCTTTGCCAATTGCTTTATTCGTCTCGTAGTCTTTTTTGACATATTCCTGAAACGCAGCACGGTCCATGGGGATGATTTCCACACCGAGTGCCGTAAAGCGTTCTTTCACACTGTCGCGCTCAAGCGTGTCTTTCAAGGCCTTGGTCAGCTTGTCTACAACAGGCTGTGGCATGCCTTTTGGGCCAAAGATACCGGTATAAGTCATCATGTCAAAGTCTTTGACGCCGAGCTCTTCAAAGGTTGGTACGTTGGGGAGCAAGGGTGAGCGTGTCTTGCCTGTTTGCGCCAACGGAATCAGTGCGCCACTCTTAATATGCTGGAGCGAAGCGGTCAACTGATCCATCATGGTGTCGACTTGACCACCGATCACGTCAATGAGCGCTGGACCGCTACCCTTGTAAGGGATGTGGTTGAGCTTGACACCCATTTTTAGCGCGAGCAATTCGAGCGCAAGGTGCTGGGTCGAGCCGTTACCAGCCGAACCAACAGAAATTGGGTTTTTATCTGTCTTGGCGCGCGCGGCAAAATCAGCAAAATTTTTCATCGGGCCTTTAGCCGAGGCACTCAACACAATCGGCACGGCATGAATCGGTCCAATCGCCACTAAGTCGGTCACAGGGTTATAGGGCGAGGTCGGTGTGAGCGCAGGCGCAATGGAGATCGAGCCGCTCGAACCCAAGAGCAAGGTGTAGCCGTCAGGATTCGATTTCACGACGCCGGTACTACCGATAAAACCACCCGCACCAGGCTTATTTTCTACGATCACCTGCTGACCGAGCAGCTCGGACATCGTGGGGGCAACGCCACGGGCGGTAATGTCAACGTTACCGCCTGGCGCCCAAGGCACCACGAGCTTGATCGGCTGTTTTGGAAAGTCTTGTGCCTGGGCTGGCGCGCTGATGGCTAAGCCCAAGGTGCAGATTGAAAGTGCAACGCTGGGCAGAAGTTTAGATAGTTTCATATGGGTCTCCGTGTTGCTTGGTAATCAGCTAGCGCTTCATTAGCCTGAGCAACGGTTTTTGGTATCGCTTAGACTATTGGTTTTAGAGGCTTGGCGCAAGCCATTTTTAAAGCTTCCTTTGTGCTAACGTAAACAGAATTTATTAACTAAATTGTTTAACCAAATTTTCCAACTGGTTCGCTAAGAGACAAGGAATAATGTGAATACATTTAACGAGACCGCCGAAGGCGTCTATCTGATCACCGTGACGCCTTTTAAGGACAATGGTGAGCTTGACCTGCCCAGTACCGATCGTATGGTGGATTTCTGTCTAGACCGCGGCGTGACGGGTCTGACGATTCTGGGCATCATGGGCGAAGCGACCAAGCTGACCGCTGAGGAGTCTCGTCAGTTTGTGCGCCAAGTCCTTGCCCGCGTGCAGGGTAAAGTGCCTGTCGTGGTCGGTGCCTCGGCGGCCGGCTTTGCGCCAATGAGTGAGCTCACCAAAAGTGTCATGGATATGGGCGCAGCAGGCGTGATGGTCGCGCCACCCTCAAGCGTTCGGACGGATGATCAGATTTGCAGTTATTTTGATATGGTCACCGAGACGCTCGGACCAGACGTCCCTTGGTGCTTGCAGGATCACCCGACCTCAACTGGCGTGCAGATGTCCCCAGGCGTGGTGTTGCGCATTTTGAAAAATTCGCCCAGCTGCGTCATGCTCAAGCACGAGGACTTCCCTGGTTTGGCCAAACTTTCGGCTGTGCGTAACGCGATGGAAAAAGGCGAGTTGCGCAAAATCTCGATTTTGACGGGCAATGGCGGCGGATTATTTCTGCCCGAAGAGTTGGTGCGTGGCGCCAATGGTGCAATGACGGGTTTTGCCTATCCCGAGATGATGGTCGACGTCTGCAATGCCTACAAGGCAGGTCATGTGGATCGTGCCTTCGATATTTTTGATGCGTATTTGCCGTTGGCGCGATACGAACAGCAGGCCGGCGTTGGCTTGGCCGTGCGCAAGCACATCTTGGCACAGCGCGGTGCGATTGCCTCTGCAGCCGTCAGAAAGCCAGGCCCCAAGCTTTCAGCGCTCGACTTGACTGATATCGCACGCCTCATTTCCAGACAAGAGAAAAGACTCGCAGCGTTGGGTTGATTGCCCACAGCTTTTATTTTTTAAAACATTACCTCACGCTTAGTGACCCGGAGAGTACTCATGGTAGATATGCATATTGATCCCAAGGTTAGAGATATCCTTGCTGGAATTTCCACTGCAACCTTGACAACAATTTTGCTCAAGAAAGGTTTGCGTAACGTTTGGATGCGTGGAACGAAGCCCATCCGTGCCGGTCAGCCTCGTTTGGTGGCGCGTGCGTTTACCTTGCGTTTTGTGCCAGCCCGCGAGGACTTGGCGACACCTGAGTCCTGGTCGTCACCCAAATCCACACGTGGTGCGATCGAAGATATGCCCGAAGGCTGTATCGCTGTGGTCGATTCGATGGGTGTGCAGGACGCCGGTATTTTTGGCGATATCTTGTGCGCACGCATGGCAAAAAAGAAAGTCGCAGCTCTTGTGACGGACGGTGTGGTGCGTGATTTGGCGGGTGTGCTTGGTACAGGCTTGCCAGTCTGGTGCTCAGGCGCTGCAGCACCGCCATCGGTTGCCGGTTTGACCTTTGTGGATTGGCAGCAACCCATTGGTTGTGGTGGCGTGGCGGTGTTCCCAGGTGATGTCGTGGTGGTAGATGATGATGGCGCAGTCCTGATCCCAGCCGCCTTGCTCGATGATGTAGTGAGCAGCGCTGCCGCTCAGGAACAACTCGAAAACTGGATCATGAGTCAGGTTGAAAAAGGCCATGCATTACCGGGTCTGTATCCGCCCAATGCAGAAAACCTGGCACGCTACAAGGCTGAAACAGGTCAGAAATAATTGGTCTGATTTTTTCAGTCAGTACAAAGGCCTGCACCTTGATGCAGGCCTTTTTTATGGTCGCGGTCTACTCGCTTTTACTGCGAGACTGCGCAGGACCAAAAGAGCGCCAGGTAAACCAGGCGATACTGATACTTGCAACGGCTGCCGCGACCCATTGTGCGGGTTTGGTTTGTGGAAAATCAATCGTCGTGGTCAACAAAACACAGACGCCGACCAAGCCAGCTGTACTGATGATGCGCATCAGCCATGCTTGCGGGACTAAGGCGCGGGCAGGGATGGATTGTGTCAGTCTGGCGCCGGCGATTCCGCTAAATAGACCCACAGCGGCACCTGCGCATACATCGGCAGGCCAATGCGCACCGACTGCAATACGCGCCAAGCCAGCCAGCGTCGCGGCTACAAATAGCCAGCGATAGACGCTACGTTTATGTACATCAATCGAAAAGTAAAAGGCCGTCAAAATCGCAAAAGCCGTCAGCGTATGGCCGGAAGGCATTGAAAAATACGTCAGCGTTTTGCCCATAATATAAAAACTGGACGGATCCAATATCGCAGCAGGGCGGGGCATTTCTAATGTTTGTTTCAACACATTCGAGAGAATGCCCGAGATCGCACCACCAACAAGCGCAGCAGGGAGTAAGCGAGGTGCGAGCACCAATAAGGGACACGCCAACGCGAATACCCCCCAACCGTTACCAAGCATATTAAAACTCGCCCAAAAAATTTCTGGCAAAAAATGCGCGACGCGATTGAGCTGAAGAAATAATTGAGGTTCTGGCGCAAACAACCATAAGCCAAGCCAGACGGCGAGGGGGACTAGGCACCAAAGAAAGTCTTTGGCATATACGGTCTGGATGGGGCGCGCTGAGGCGGTGCCCTGCTGAGTAAAGTCATCCTGACTCATGCGCGGGCCGCCTCAAACTGCACCTCGACTTTTTCCATGACTTGAGGAACAGAGATCGCTTGCATGCAGACATTGTCTGAACACGGTGTCTTGCGATGATTGGCCGCACTCACGCAAGGCGAGCAAGCGAGTTGAGCCGTGATCGGGATGGATTTGCCGAGCGAACCGTACAGCGCGGGTGTTTCAGGCCCAAACAACACAACAGTATGCAGACGGGTGACAGAAGAAAAGTGACCGGGCCCCGAGTCGTTTGTCACCATGACATCGGCAAGGCTGTAAAGCGCAGGAAGTTCAGAAAAAGACACTTGACCAGCAAAATTGAGTGCACAAGAGACATTGGCACCTACTCGAACATTTTCAACGTATTCAAACTCAGCTGGCGATCCTGTGATGAGAATAAGGCTGTCGGGCCATTTGCGATGGAGTTCGACAATCAACGCAGAAAAACGCTCCGGTGCCCAGCGTCGCTGGACTAATAACTCACTGGCATTGGGATTGACCAAAAACAAAGGCTGAGTCCCGAGCGTGAAGGTGCATCGCGCTTGAGCGGCGAGCTGTTCGATGCGTGCGAGCACCGTTTGTCGCACGGTCGGCTCAATAACGGCTTGTGCAATCTTGATCGCCTCGTCAGAGATATGAATTTTGCTAAAGGGTGTCTCTTGTGCGGTCGCAAAGGCCGCATGAATCAGTGACAAGAAGTTTTTAGCGATATGAATATGAGGGTTGTAATGCACTTTGTGCGTCAGCATATTGCCGCGCCACAAGCCTTCACCATGAAAGATGTGATAACCGACGCGACGGCGTGCACCGCAAAGACCTGTTAAGAGCGCGGTAAAACGTGAAAACAATTCCAAGTCGATGACAGTGTCTATCCTGCGGGCGCGCGCCCAGAATAGAAATTTAAGGGTGTCACGTGCGAGCGAAACAACCGAGCTTGAATCAATCGTAAACACATTTCCAACAGGTACTGTATTGAGCAAACTCAAACTGGCACGATTGCTTTTGAAAATCAAAAAGAAAATTTCAGCACCGCGTGCCTGTGCATTGCGCATGGCGGGATCAACGATGATCGCGCTCCCCATTTCGGAAAGCTCGATAAATAAGATTTTGCGCGGTGCGCCATTCGGTCCCGCAAATAGACGCGTGAGCCAGTCGATGAGCATCACAAGCGGGGTAAATAAGGCGCAAAGCGGCACACCGACGCGATGGTCGATGGTGCGCATGGTGTCGACACTGAGGCTCATAGGCTGGTTATTTTAAAGAATTTTTGAGTAGGGTTATGCCGTGCGACGCACATCTTCACGCTTGCGCCTCAAGAGTGACAGGGCGCCCGGCAAGTAGGTCACGAGGGTGACGATACCAAAGCTCACCGAGGCGAGAACGGTCATGCCGCTGTCGATTCCCCATAGCGCTAACGTGGCGGAAAGTGTCGCCTCACGCAATCCCCAACCAGAAATACTGATCGGCAGCATCATGAGCAGAGCCAGTGCCGGCATACCAATCATGAGCGCAGAAAAGGGGGCGCTCACGCCAAAGGCTTTGAGGCAGCACCAAAAACTGGACAGCGCTAAAACATGTGTCACGACAGAAATAAGGAGTTGAGGAAAAACGGTGGGCCAACCTAGCCCGGTATTGAGCGCAAACATGGCTTGTGGCATGCCAAGTTTGTTGAGTATCTGCTGAATCAGATCGCGGCTGATGCGCACGTTTAATAAGATTGCGGCTGCGGCTGCGGCGCCCAACATGGCGCAGAGTATCCACCAACCCAGAGACTGTCCCCAAGGGGCCAGCATCGCCCCTCCTATAATCAGGCCGCACGCGCCCACTATGTTGTTCGCCAGTAAGCCGAGCCCGCGGTCGAGCGCGACGCTAAAAAACCCCAAGCGCAAGCGAGGGGGGGCACGATCGAGTGCGACAGGGTCATGGAGCTCTTGCTGAAGGGTTTGGGGCTGATCTTGCACCGAACTGTGCGGGTCTGAATGACGATTGGCCTTGGCATGATATGGTCGACTCCCTTCAACTGCGCGATAGCTGTCACCCCCGATTGTGCTGGGCAGTCCCTGATTGATCAGGCCGCCGGCAAAATAAAGTGTGATGTAGTCCTGCACGGGACGATACAGTTTGACACTGCGCATCAGCCAGCCCCAACGCAAGACCGCTAACAGGTTGGTGAGTACAAGCAGGACCAACGCCAGTACAAACCAGGTAGGCTGGATGGCAATCTTGGTGTCTCTCAGTGCCTGCCAGTCGATGCTTCGTGTCGCGAGCCAGAGCAGTGCGATAGAAAGAACGATACGGATATACGGCCAGAGTTTTTTAAAAATTTGTTTCAAGGCAAGCGCTTTATTGAGTATTGCCTGAGGTGGAACCCCAGTGACGACAATGGAAGAAATCAAAGCGTGAGATGTGGCGCTCAAAGCGTTTCGCTTCAAAGGTGCCAATCAGTCGGCACGATTCAAACTCTCCCGGCTTGGTCGGTAGGTCATACTTCACTTGTGACCAGTTTACAAAAAGACTGTCCGACCCGGGCGCAATATCTCCAAACCAGAGGTCAAACTGATCGAAACGGCTGTCCAGAACATGAACGGGTAGAGGTCTGGCATACCAGGCAAGGCGGCTACCCAGTGTCCAGTTTCTGACAGAAAGTGACTTGAGGTCGTGCGTTGAAGCGAGTTCGCGTGCGCGCAGGCCCGCCTGATCCCAGCCCCATAGGTCGGCGAGCGGATTTTTACGTGCCAAGGGATGTTCCGCTGATAATCCGGGGACCCCGACGAAAAATAAGGCGGCAAAGGCGATCAGACAGATAACGACCTGGGCTCGGATAAACGCCAAAATAAGCGCCTTGCGTCCGCTGGCCCAGCGTTGCGCGAGCGCGAGGGCGGCAAAAGGGGTCATTGCCAGCCAGGCGGGCGCTGTCCAGTGGGGGAGACTTCCGCCACCGCCCGACATCAGACCCGTCACCACAAAGGGAATAAAGAAAAACAACAGCAGGCCCGCGTAAAGCCATTGACGTGCTTGGATGATCTGGCGTGTGGCGAGATACCCACCCAAGAAGAGCAAGGGGCCATACGCTACAAGCTGTATCCCAATAAACGCCGCGAGTCTTTTCGCTTGCCACGTGCCACCACTGCCGTGTTTGAGTTGATAGGCAAAAGAGATCCACTCATTTTGTGCATTCCATACCAGCACGGGGCTAATGAGGATAAGCGCCAAGATGGCTGCGAACCAGGGTCCGCTGGTCAACAGCACGCGAACCCCGCGTGCCGCCAAGAGCGTCACAAGCACGGCTAAAGCAGGCAACACCGCGGTGTATTTGGACAGCCCGGCCAGTCCGAGCAGGGCGCCGAGTGCAAACCATTGTGGCCACTGGCGCTGTTGTGCGTCGGCGGATGCCAGATTAAGCGTAAGCGTCATCAGCAACAGCACCCACACCATCAGCAGGCTGTCTGGCAATAGACCGACGGCCAGAACATGTATGACAGGGGCCAGTAAGACCAGCCCGACGGCCCAGAGCCCGACGGTATCGCGATTGAGGGTCTGCGAGACAACGGATGCCGGTTCAGGCGCGCGTTGGTCGAACAGCCGCATGGCCAACTGTCTGGCCAGCAAACTCGACACCAGCCAAAGTGCTTGTGGAATCAGACGGATCACACTGTCCGGCGCGCCTGCGGCGACTAAGGGCCATTGAATCCAGCCCACCATGGGTGGATGGTCGAAATAACTCCAATCGGGCTTGGCCGCATACAGCACATAATGGGCTTCGTCGACGGACAGGGTCAGCAGCACACCAAACCCAAAATGGATCAATACGCCCAGTAGCAACAAACGGGTCAGGTTGATGAGCGTTGGGGACCTGGCAACGTAACGGGCATCGTGGGTTTGCACGTGAGATGAATGGCCCGGTTTATTTGATCTGGACAGGCATGACGCGCCATGTCACTTGTCGCTTGCCATCTTCTGTGACAACTTTGGCATTGGCACGGGTTGCGGTAAAGCCTGCGGGGAGATCAAAGGTGCCTGACACATGCAGATAGTGGTTGAGTTTGATCGCAATGCGAGGCACTGCAATCGTCTCGACACGTCCATTGGCATAGCGCCCTTCAAAAGACAATTCGAGCCAGCCCTTGAATTCTGGTTTTTGCGCATTTTCTTGTAATAACCACACCAGATAAGAAAGTTTGGTCGCGTTTTTTTCTTGGGTAAACGTACTGGTACTCACACCGATCGGACCATAGCGCGGATCGAAGGTGAGGGTCTGCGCAAATACATTGAGTTGTTCGCGCAGGGGACCGATCAGCGATTCGGCCGTTGATAAGCTGCTTTTAAGCTGATTGATTTGTGCATCGCGCACCCGCACTTCATTGTCGAGCACTTTTTGAGACGCATCAACGCGAGTTTGAAGGGATTGTTTTTCAACAGAAAGATTTTTAAGCTCTTCGGTGAGTTTTTGTGTTTCAGCGAGCGACAGACGCTTTTCACCATAACTAGCTTGCAGAAAAAGAACACCACCACCGCCGAGCAAGATACCTAATAAAAACAGGATTAACCAACCGGGCAAGCCGCGTGAGCCACGCCGGGTATCGTACGGTGCGGGCTTAAAAATTGCGCGTTTGGCTTGAACACGTATGACCATCTCTTTCTCCGCAAGCGGACCTCAATACTTAAGCATGCATTCTAACGTGTTGAGCCGCTCCGGGGTACCGACGTCAATCCATGCGCCATGGTGGAGTTGCCCCACGATGCGCGCGCATGCAATCGCCTCCCGCAGAAGGGGTGCAAGTTTTGCGGGCTGATGCGCGGGGGTATGAGAAAAAAGAGAAGGTTGGTACACCCCAATACCAGAGAAGGTGTGTTTGGGCGTGGGAGGCGTCATACTAGAGGTGGCGTGAATGTCTGTGTCGGTGACCAGCCCGTCAGCCGACAGCCCAAAATCCCCGTTTGGATGATGCGCGGGATTCGGGACGAGTAGCAGCCAAGCTTGATGTTCGCCTTGGATCAAATGTTTGCCAATTTGTAAAGCTTGTAAAGGATTCCAGTCGCACCAGATATCGCCATTGATCACTAAAAATGGCTCCGTTCCTAAAAGTGGTAACGCCGTGGCAATCCCGCCCGCGGTTTCGAGCGCAACAGTTTCAGCAGAGTAGTGAATATTGACGCCCCACTGGCGACCATCGCGCAATGTTTGCTCAATACGCGCGCCGAGCCACGCGTGATTGATCACAATCTCAGTGATGCCTGCAGCGGCTAACTTTTCGATATGCCACTGAATCAGCGGCTTGCCAGCGACCGGTATCAAAGGTTTTGGTAACGTGTCCGTGAGTGGGCGCATGCGTTCGCCTCGCCCGGCGGCAAGAATCATCGCGCGCATCAGAACGTGTACCCCACCTTTGTTTGAACTTGATCAAGCACGTCGAGCACACGCAGCAAAGGTTTGAAAGCGATGTATCGTCCGGCGACTTGACGGACGTATTGATTAACGCGGGGGATATGCGCCAGATAGGCCGCTTTGCCGTCGCGGTGGTTGAGTCTGGCAAATACGCCTAGGATACGCAGATTACGTTGTAGCCCCATCCATTCGTAATCCTGATGGAAATCTGCAAAATCTGTGGGCACAGGTAATCCATTTTTGCGCGCAAGCTCCCAGTAGCGAATCGCCCAGTCTATTTGTTGTGGCTCTTCCCAGGTCGTACGGGCGTCCATGACCAAGGAAGCGAGGTCATAGGTGATCGGACCTGAGACGGCATCCTGAAAGTCCAAAATGCCGGGGTTGGCACCATGTTCTGGGCGCACACAACGCATCAGATTGGGGGAATGGAAGTCCCGGTGCACCAGCACGCGAGGTTGCGCGGCGTTGCGTGTCACGAGCAAGTCAAAAACTTGATTGAGTCCTTCTAGAGCAGCGGGCTCCAAATTCACCTTGCAATGCACGGATACGTACCACTCGACAAAGAGACCCAGCTCGTCTTTCAGGCGGGCAGCGTCGTAGACAGGCAGTCCCGTTGCATCCGCCGCTTGCATTTGCACGAGCGCTGCAAGCGCATCCCGATACATGGCTTGCAAATTTGCGTCAGTGAGACCGGACTGAATGCTGTCGTAGTACGTGGTAGGCCCTAAATCGGTCAGCAGTAAAAATCCCTTAGCCAGATCTTGCGCAAGAATAGCGGGTACGTTTAGGCCAACAGCCGCTAATCTGCGCGCCACGTCGACAAAGGGACGGCAATCCTCTTGGGGCGGTGGTGCATCCATGATGACCAGTGTGCCCTGGGCGGCTGCAATCCGGAAATAGCGCCTGAAGCTCGCATCACTAGAGGCGGGAGCGAGACTGGCGAGATCGAGCCCCAGAGCGGCTGGACACGTGCCAAGCCACTCAAGAAGACTTGCTATTCTAGGTTCTGAATTAAAGGTTGACATGAGCGTAAAAATTGAATGAAAAGGTGATTTAAGCAAACGTTGAAAAGGATCGAAGCAAAGATGAGGCGCTTCTCTATAATAGCGGCTGAATTAGGCCTGTCTTTCAAGATTTTTTTAAAGCAAAAGAAGTTTGTTTTTGCTAAGTGTATGTATTAAGGTGACTTTTTAGAACGTGCGACTCTTTCATTCGCTTTGGGTGTTGTTGGGACTAGGGATTGCGGCAGCGCATGCTCAACCTAGCCCTATTGCCGTGACTCCAGCGATTGTAGGCCCTGGACTGCGTGTCTCACCGTTACTTGAGCGCAGCACGGTACCAGACAAAGAGATGCCGGCTTTCCTTGAAGGCATTCAAATGGAGGGCGATGGCCAGGGCAACGCAAAACTGCGTGGCAAGGCGTCCGTCAGGCGTCAGGATGCCGTCCTCAAAGCCAATATTATTGATTACAACAAACGCACGGGCGTGATGGACGCGCAGGTCAACGCGCGCTTGATCAGGGATGGCAACGTCATTACCGGCACGAGTATTATTTACAACTCCGAGGACGGAACAGCGAGCATCGATCAACCTAATTTTTGGGTGGATAACGGCGGTGCAGGGGTCGGTTCCTGGGCGGATGTCTTTAGCCGCGATCAGATGAGCCTGACCGATGTGACGTACAGCGGTTGTCCATGCCCGCAGCCGTCTTGGTATATCGAGACGGAAAAGCTTGATTTGGACTACGCGGCCAATGAAGGCGTCGCCAAAAATGGCGTGTTGTACTTTAAAGATGTTCCGATTTTGGCATCGCCTTATCTCACTTTTCCTATTAAAAAGGAAAGAAAGTCTGGCTTCTTGCTGCCAACGTTTGGCAATACGTCTACGACTGGCGCGGATTACACGCAGCCCTACTATTTTAATATCGCCCCCAACTACGATGCCACATTGCAGGCGCGCGCGATGTCCAAGCGTGGGGTTCAGCTTGGGGGAGAGTTTCGATATTTAGGCGAAAGTTACAAGGGCCAGATGGCCGGCACGTATTTGTCAAAAGATCTCCAAACGGGTGAGGATCGCTGGCTCTACAGTGCCCAACATAGTCAGAGTTTTGGCCGAGGGTTTTTCGGTGCCTATAACGTCAATGGTGTGTCTGACAGCAAATACTTTGATGATTTTGCGAGTTTAGGCATCAACCAAACTGTCATCAGTGCGTTGCCGCGGACTGTCGGAGGCGGTTGGGGCAACGAGTACATCAACACCGGCGTTCAAGCCTCCACCTTTCAAACATTGTCGGGTATCCCTCAGTACAACAAATTACCCGAGTACACGTTGAACGCTGCACGGTTTGATTTTGGCGGATTTGACGTGCAGAGTTTGAATACGGTGACGGAGTTTCAAGCGCCGCTCGACAGGCGCTTTGCTTATGGTCCGAATGGCAGTTTACGCTGGCGTCCAGATGGCCAGCGTCTGCTCTCTTACAACTCGATTGCCTATCCAATCGTGCGTCCCGGTTGGTACATCACTCCTAAAGTTGCAATGAGTCTAGCTCAGTACCAGACCAACTGGTATGGTTTAGAAAAGACCTTGGGCTATGGTCAGGCCTCTAACGGGCGGGCTCTGCCCATCATGTCCGTTGATTCGGGCATGACGTTTGAGCGTGACACGACTTTCTTTGGAAAAGGTGCACTGCAGACTTTGGAGCCCCGTGCTTACTATCTGCGTGTGCCATATCGGGATCAGTCTCAATACCCTGTTTATGACACTACCTTGGCAGACTTTAGTTTTTCTTCCGCTTTCCAGGAAAACATCTTCGCAGGCTTTGACCGCATCGCAAACGCCAACCAAGCAACCTTTGCCTTGACGACCCGTTGGCTCGATGCAAACTCTGGTTTTGAGCGTTTGCAACTGAGCGTCGCACAGCAGTTTTATTTTGAAGATCAGCAGGTCACTTTACCCTTTCAGGTTCCACGCACCAATACCAAGTCTCAGTTCTTGTTTGGTGGCAGTGCGGCGCTTACTGATACGCTCAATCTGACTTCTTTGGTGCAATACAACCCCTACGCTAGCCAGATCAGTCGTGCGCAGGTGACCACCCGTTGGCGCCCGCAAAGGCTTGCCACGCTCGCCTTGTCCTACAGGTATCAGGTCAATCCACCCACCTTGAGTCTTTATCAGTCTCAAGGTCAGAATCAAGTCAGTGCAGCTTTTCAGTGGCCGCTCACCAATAAGTGGTACTCGATCGGCCGCCTGGATTACTCTCTCAACAATGCCACAGCGCCTAGCCTGATTGATCCTTCTACGATTAAAGGTGTGCCCAAAGTCACCCAAGCGGTCATGGGATTGGAGTACAAAGGCGATTGTTGTTGGACAGGTCGCGTCGTCATGCAGCGCTACGTCGTGAGCGTCGATCAAACCAACACAGCTATATTTTTTCAGCTCGAACTTGGTGGACTGGGCAATTTAGGCCAGAATCCAATGGGGGTGATTGGACGAAGTATCCCTGATTATCAGCCGATCAATCCTCCCGTTCCAAGCATTAGTAAATTTGAAAGGTACGAATGATGGCAAGCGTAAGGGTAAGCTCAAAGGCGAATGCGATGACAGGTTCCAGGAAAAGTGCAAATAAGTTGCGGTGTTGTCTGGCCTTTTTGGCATGGATGGGACTGGGGACTTTCGCGATGCCGACTGCGGCACAGCTGGGTGCACCCGCTCCCGCGCGCGCAAATACGGCACAAAAAGCCCCTACCGATCGCGACGCGGATGGCATTGTTGCGGTCGTCAACAAAGACATCATCACGCGTCGCGAGCTGGATGCCCGTATGCGTATTTCAAAGCGCGAGCTCGCCGCCCAGCGGATTCAGCCACCCCCTGATGCGGTGCTTGAGCCCCAGGTCTTGCAACGACTGATTACTGAAACGCTTGAGCAGCAAGAAGCGCGTCGTCAGCGGATTGAAATTACAGATCCAATGTTGAACGCTGCACTCGAAATTGTTGCAAAACGCAACAATACGACAGTGGCTAGCATGCGCAAACAGATTGAGGGCGCTGGCATTGGCTGGTCCGATTACAGTTCCATGATTCGCCGTGAGCTGATGGTTGAGCAGCTTAGACAAAAGGTTGTAGACAGCACAATTTTTGTCAGCGATGCGGATGTGGATGCTTATCTCCGGGAGCAAAAAGCGCGTAAAGAGGGCAACCTGCCATTGTCGGTTCGTCCCGCGCCACCACCCCCGCCACCACCACCGCCGCCGAAGCCTCAGGCGGTGAAGCCTGCCATTATGGGACTCGCGCAAATTTTGGTGCGTGTACCCGAAGACTCTACTGAAGAGCAAGTCAAAGCTTTGCGCGCCAAGGCGCAAGCATTACTCACACGTGTGCGACGCGGCGAAAGTTTTGATGCGGTGGCTAAATCTGCCTCGGATGGTCCAGAAGCCAGCCGCGGTGGAGACATGGGTGTAAGACTAGCGACGGATTGGCCTGACTTATTTACAAAAGGCGTGGCGGGCGTGCCCGATGGACAGATCAGCAACATCATTAAAAGTCCGAACGGTTTTCATATCCTAAAAGTGATTGGTCGCGCCGGCGGAGCGCCGCCTCCACCTCCTAAGCCTCAGCCCCAAGCTGCACCTGCGCCTGGAACGCCCGGTGGACCAATTCCCCAAGGGCCTATGCCGGTTCAGCAAACACAGGCTAGACATATTTTGATCAAGACCTCCGCGGTCGTGACGGACGACAGCGCCCGTCAGAGGTTGGAGCAGATTCGACAGCGGATCGTTCAAGGCGGAGAATCTTTTTCCGATTTGGCTAAACGCTTTTCTAATGACTCTTCTGCACCTCAAGGCGGTGCATTAGGTTGGATCAATCCTGGCGAAACGGTGCCTCCTTTTGAAAAGGCGATGAACGCACTCAAAGAGGGTGAGGTCAGCGTGCCTGTGCAAAGCCAATTTGGCTGGCACCTGATCATTGTGGATGGACGTCGTACGCAAGATATGGCGGACCAGTTCCTGAGAAATCAGGCGCGTCAACAAATTTTCCAACAGCGTTCAGGCGTTGCGTTTGATGCGTGGTTGCAGCAAGTGCGTACCAACTCTTTTATCGATAACAGACTTGAAAAAAGCCAACGTCAGTCTGGGCGCTAAGGCGTGGTAAGTAGCCACTTCAATCAAGCGCATCAAGTGCACCAAGCGCGTAAGCGCTTTGGCCAAAATTTTCTGGTCGATATTGCGGTAGTGGAGTCGATCGTTCGCGCGATTGCGCCGCAGTCGCAAGACAATATGGTCGAGATTGGACCGGGCTTGTCTGCGCTGACGGCACCCTTGCTTGAGCGTCTTGATCGCTTGTCCGTGGTTGAGATCGACCGTGACCTCGCCCAGCGACTGCGCGAGCGTTTCCCGGCCGAGCAACTCAATATTGTTGAGGGCGATGCCCTACAGATTGATTTTTCTCAATTTGGCGACAAGCTTCGGATTGTGGGCAATTTGCCCTACAACATTTCAAGTCCTTTGTTGTTTGCCTTGGTGGAGAGCGCAGAGCGGGTGATCGATCAACACTTTATGTTGCAAAGAGAGGTGGTCGATCGCATGGTCGCACGTGCTGGTGAGTCTGATTACAGCCGCTTGTCTGTGATGTTGCAATATCGCTATCGGATACAAAAGCTGTTCGATGTTTCCCCAGATGCGTTTGATCCACCACCACGGGTGACCTCCTCGATTGTGCGGATGATTCCCCTAGGGGCTGAGCGTTTGCGTGCACAAAGCGACATCTTGTTTGCGCAGGTGGTACAGCGAGCCTTTTCTCAGCGTCGCAAAATGTTGCGTGGCGTCATGGGGGAGTGGACCGCGTTGATTCCCTGGCAAGCGCTGAGTATCGAGCCCACTTGGCGTGCAGAGCAGGTATCTGTTGCGGGCTTTGTCGGTATGACGGATGCCTTGTGGCATGCAGGCGTGCGTTAGGCTCGCGCAGAGAGCCACAACCTCAAAATATCTTGTGCACGATCGCTCAACAGTGTCTCTGCGTGTGCGCAGGCATGCGCCAACGTAGTCGGTCCAGAGACAAGGCTAAACGCCGCCACAATTCCGGTTTGATACAGTGCTTGATAACCTTCACCGAGCGATCCTGCGATGGCAATCACGGGAACGCCTGCCGCTTGCGCAATTTTTGCAACACCCATTGGCGTCTTTCCATGTAGCGTCTGCGCGTCCATTCGACCCTCGCCAGTGATGACGAGTTGGGCACCTTCGATGGCGTGCGCAAGGCCGCCGAGCTCTGCCACAACTTCGACGCCTGGTCGAAACCGGGCGTGCAGCCATGCGTGTGCGGCGAATCCCACGCCACCCGCTGCGCCAGCACCTGGCGCGTCTTGATGGTCTTGTCCGAGCGTCTTGGCACAGAGGTCCGCAAAGTGACCGAGGGCATGGTCTAAGGTCTGCACCTGCTCGGGTGTGGCCCCTTTTTGAGGCCCAAAAATTGCGGAGGCGCCCTTAGGGCCGCATAGTGGATTATTGACATCCGACGCAATGGTGAATTGAACGTGATTTAGTCTGGCATCAAGGTGGCTGCGATCGATCTGTGCAAGGCGCGCAAGCGCGGCACCCCCTGGAGGCAGTGTATGACCCTGGTCGTCCAACAGGACAAGCCCAAGTGCTTGAAGCATGCCCGCTCCCGCGTCATTGGTCGCAGAGCCACCGAGACCTAAGACAATTTTTTCAGCCCCCAGATCGAGTGCGTGGCGAATCAACTGACCCACGCCAAAACTGCTTGCGCACAAAGGATTGCGCTCAGAAACGGCAATATGTTCCAGGCCTGCAGCACACGCCATTTCAATGATGGCGACCTTGCCCGAGAGCCAGCCCCAATGCGCTTGAATGGGTCGTCCCAGAGCATCTTGCACCGTATTGACACGTCTTTCACCCTTGGTCGCGGCAAGAATCGCCTCGACGGTGCCTTCACCCCCATCCGCCATGGGAATGCAGACGCAGTCAACCGTTGGCAAGGCGCGATGCAGTCCCTGCGCGATCGCTGCGGCCACAGCAGGTGCGGAGAGAGATTCTTTAAAAGAGTCAGGGGCAATGACTATTTTCATACGATCAGGAGGCTGTCTTTTTTTGGATAAGTTCGATTTTGTAACCGTCTGGATCCTCAACAAAGGCAATGACCGTGGTGCCATGTTTCATCGGACCTGCTTCGCGCGTGACTTTGCCGCCACGTGCGCGGACGAGATCGCAGGCTTCGTAGGCATTTTCCACGGAAAGTGCGATGTGACCATAACCGGTTCCGAGATCATAGGATGAGGTATCCCAGTTGTAGGTGAGCTCCAAGGTCGCACCTTCACTTTCCTCCCCGTAGCCTAAAAAGGTGTTGGTAAAGCGGCCGCTGGGGTATTCAGTGCTGCGCAGGACATGCATGCCAAGTACATTCGTGTAGAACGCAATGGATCGTTCGAGATTACCAACGCGCAGCATGGTGTGCAGAATTCTCATGATTTGTCCTCAATTGGAAAATGTAAATTGACTCTGATGCTTCAATCATACCAATGCATGGTGACGATGCTTCAGAGTTCAGGAATGTGATCCGGGGTGTGCTTCTTTAATATTTTCTGGGCCTGCTGATAGTCTGGATAGAGTTGCTGGACTTCGGACCAGAAATCTTGACTGTGATTCATTTCTCTCAAATGGGCGAGCTCGTGGGCGATCACATAGTCGATCACCATGGGAGAAAAGTGAATCAATCGCCAGTTCAGCATAATGCTTCCGTCGCTGGTGCATGAGCCCCAGCGTGTCGCCGCCGATGATAAGCGCCAACGACTAATGGACAAGCCTGTCTTGTCGAGAAAGTGCTTGAGGCGCTGTTCAAACCATACGCGCGCGCGTCCTTGAAGCCAAGCTTGCGTCATATCACGGATGCGATGGGTATCGGCATCATTGGGTAAGGGTAGCCAAAGGAATTGACCGTGCTCGGGCGCATCGGCATTCCCCTCAAAGTACGCGCTGCCATGGGCGACCTGCGCGCCAGGCGTGCCGCTGCGCAAGATGATTTTGCAACCCATGTAGGGGAGTTCTCCGCCTGATTGCCAGCGCGTATGCGCCATCGCCAGTCGTTCTTTGCGCGCTTGCCAGTCTTGGAGCTTGGCTAAAATCCACGGCATTTTTTCGATCACGGCTTCATCAATCTGAGTGAGCGTGACCCAGTTGGGCGCCGTCACCCGCAAACCTTCGTCTTGGATCACAAAACCAATACTGCGTCGACGTGAGCGCAACAAACTAAAGCCGACCGCCTGGTCACCGTGACGGACAATTCGCCATTTGGCGCCGAGCGGCATGGTTTCAGGCGCAAGCGTCCAGCCCGGTTTTGGGGTGTCCGCATCTGAAAGCACGAGCTCGAGTTGACTCATGGTTGACTAGGATATCGCTCTGGGTTCAGGCGCTGCATCTCGGCTTCGATCCATGCCTGCACGCGCTCATTGAGGGCTTCGGGAGTGAGGCCAGTCGAGTCAATGGCAGGTCCAATAGAGACAGTGATGCAGCCAGGTTTTTTGATAAAGGCATTACGCGGCCAGCATTCACCCGCATTAAGCGCGATAGGAATGACCGGTGCGCCGGTTCGAATGGCAAGCAAGGCGCCGCCCATTTTGAAGCGTCCTGTTTTACCTGGCGCGATCCGCGTCCCTTCGGGAAACAGAATGGGCCAACGTCCCTCGTCAAGTCGTTGTTGTCCGATTTTGACAACCTGTTCGAAGGCTTCGCTACCTTTGCTTCGGTCGATTGGGATCATGGCGAGTAGAGCCAAACCCCAGCCGAAAAAGGGGACGCGATGCAATTCACGCTTGTAAACAAAGCAGACTTCGCGCGGGAGGTAGGCAGGTAAGAACAAGGTTTCCCAAGCAGACTGGTGCTTGGATAAAACGATTGCGGGGCCGTTGGGTAGATTTTCCCAGCCTTTTACCTGCCAGCGCACGCCACAAATGACTTTTGCACCCCAGACCGCCAGTCTTGGCCAGCCCATGGTGAGCTTGTAGCGCCAGTGCAAGGGCAGTGGTGACCACGCCATGCAAGCAAACGCATAGGGAATGACCGTGACCACCAAAAACAAGGTGTAGAGCGTTGCGCGGAGGGTAAGAAATAGTTTATTGGGCATGAGAGAGTATGTGTTCAACCGCTTCCGCGAGGTTTTGAACCACCTGCGTATTTTCAGGAAGTTTCCCTTGTTGAAGGGTTTTGGGGCCATTGCCCGTTTGCACAAGCCAGGGGCGACAGCCCGCGCTTGCGCCCGCCTGGATGTCTCTCAAGGAGTCCCCTACCGTTGGGACATCCGTAAGGTCAACGTCGTAGCGTCGGGCGATATCGTGAAACAACCCTGGTAGAGGTTTGCGACACAGGCAGCCATCATCAGGACCGTGCGGGCAGACAAAGATAGAATCAACCACACCGTTGAGTTGCGCAAGCTCTTTACGAAGCTTGAGATGAATGGCGGTCAGCGCGGAGATATCAAATAAGCCGCGGGCTAAGCCAGATTGATTCGATGCGATCGCAACGGTCCATCCTGCTTGATGCAGTCGTGCGATAGCCTGCAAACTGCCAGGGATGGCATGCCATTCGTCCGGACCTTTGACGAAGTCCGGGCTATCTTCATTGATTACACCGTCACGATCGAGGATGATGAGCTTCATGGCGCCAGTCTGGAAATATCAGCGACTTGATTCATCAAACGATGGAGCTGGGCAAGCAGCGCCAGTCGATTTAGTCGGACCGCCTGGTCATCGGCCATCACCATGATGTCGTTAAAGAAGGCATCGACAGCGGATCGGGTTTGAGACAGAGTTGCCAAGGCCGCTTTGTAGTCACCGGCGTCAAACTGTTGCTGCGCCAGTGGCTCAACCGCTGCAATGCTGCGCGCGAGTGCCTGTTCTGCAGGCTCGGTCAAGAGCGCGGGATTCAATGCGGGCAGGGCTTCTTCAGTCTTTTTCAAGAGATTACCCATGCGCTTGTTGGCGGCTGCTAAGCTTGCTGCGTCAGGACTTTGTGCGAAGGCTTCAGCCGCTGCAACGCGTGCGGGGATTTGATGCAAGGGAGGGGCGATCGCCAGGACGGCTTCGACCGCATTGCGGTCATGCAGGGTGATGAGTTGATTGCGTAAGCGCTCGACAATAAACGTCCCCACCTCGGCGACGGTATCGGGTTGAAGTGTGCCGGTCTTAAAGGTGTCTGCGCTTGCCTGCAAGAGTCCCTGAAGGGTCAGGGGACCGTCTTGTTGAATATGCAGGACTGCGCCGGCCGTAAGTTGCTCGAAAGCACTGATCAGGCCGAGTGCAGCACGACGCAGGCCAAAGGGGTCGCGCTCGCCAGTGGGTGCGAGTCCGATTCCCCAAATCCCTACAAGCGTTTCCGCACGCTCAGCCATAAACAGCACCGTTGCAGTGAGTTGCGCAGTGGTGACGGGCGTATCGATGCGGATGCGGTACTGACCGGCAAGGGCTTCTACGACACCAGCAGACTCTTGATCTGCACGCGCATAATAGGCACCCATAATGCCTTGCAGTTCCGGAAACTCGCCGACCATATTGGTGTTGAGGTCCGCCTTGGCTAACAAGGCTGCGCGTGCGCATTCGTCAACATTCGCACCAAGCGTGTGTGCTAACCACGAGGCAATTTTTTGAACGCGATGCGTGCGCTCAAGCTGGGTACCGAGTTTGTTGTGATACACGATGGTGCTGAGTGTTTCAACGCGTGCCGCGAGCGGCATCTTACGATCTGTTTCAAAAAAGAATTCGGCATCCGCTAAGCGAGGGCGGATCACACGCTCATTGCCCTCAATAATGGCCACTGGTTTGTCAGTAGGCATATTGCTCACAATTAAAAATTGATTCGTGAGCTTGCCATTCGTTGGATCAAAGAGCGGGAAATATTTCTGATTGAGACGCATAGTCAAAATCAGACACTCTTGAGGGACAGCAAGAAAACGCTCCTCAAAGGTGCCAACATAGACTACAGGTGCTTCGACTAAGGCGGTCACTTCATCAAGCAACGCCGGCACCTCTGGATCCTCGCCGAGCGACACACCAAGCTGTTTCGCTTGCGTATCCAGTAGCGTCTGAATTTGGGTGCGTCGCGCGTCAAAGGAGGCAACGACATGACCCGTCTGGGCGAGTTGAGTTTCGTAACTGTCGGCAGTGGTGATGCTGAGTGGTCCTGGATGTAAAAAGCGATGTCCGTGCGTGATGCGTCCTGCTGTCAAACCCAAAATCTCGGCGGGCATCACCTCGTCACCGAATAGTGCGATCAAACCATGTGCAGGACGGACAAATTTGACTGAGGTGTGTCCATCGGCCAATTGATATTTCATAACCTTGGGGATGGGCAGGTCGGCGATCGCTGATTCAATTGCGGCTTGTAATACGTCGACAAGTTTGGCACCTGGTGCTGTTCCGCTTGCGACTAAGTAGTCTTGTTTGCCGTCTGACTCGCGGGCGAGTTGACTCACGTCTAGCTGCTCCCAGCCTTTAGATGCGAGTTTTTTAAGTAAGGCAGGTGTCGCGACTCCGTTGGCGTCTAGGCCAACTTTGACAGGCATGAGCCTTTCAGAAAACGCCTGCTCTGGCGCCTCGCTTAGGACTTGGGTCAATCGGACCGCCATGTGTCGAGGTGAGGCAAACGGGATGACGGTGTTGTCTTTTCCAACCAGACCATGTTGAGCCAGTGCGGCGCAAAGACCCTCTGCAAAAGCGTGGCCGAGTTTGGGTAAGGCTTTGGGTGGGAGCTCTTCGGTAAAGAGCTCAACAAGCAGGGGACGCATGATCATGACTGAGCCCCTTGTGTGGCGTGCAACATGGGGAACCCTAATTTTTCGCGAGATTCGTAATAGGCCTTCGCGACGGCGCGTGACAGGTTGCGGATACGTCCGATGTAGGCGGCACGCTCCGTCACGCTAATCGCACCGCGCGCATCGAGCATGTTGAAGGTATGGGCCGCTTTTAGCGTTGCCTCGTACGCGGGCAGCGCGAGCGGGACTTCCATCAGGTGCTTGGCCAAGGTCTCAAAATCCGTGAAATGTCTAAATAAGGTTTCGGCGTCTGAGTGCTCAAAGTTATAGGTGGACTGCTCGACTTCGTTTTGATGAAATACGTCGCGATACAGCACGCGTCCGTTCGGGCCATCCGTCCAGACCAGGTCATAGACGCTTTCAACGCCTTGCAGGTACATCGCCAGGCGTTCGAGTCCGTACGTGATTTCACCTGTGGTTGGAGTGCAGTCCAGGCCGCCTACTTGTTGAAAATAGGTGAATTGGGTGACTTCCATGCCGTTGAGCCAGACTTCCCAGCCGAGGCCCCAGGCACCCAGGGTGGGGTTTTCCCAGTCGTCCTCGACAAAACGGACATCATGCTCGGTTGGACGGATGCCGAGTGCTTCGAGCGAGCCAATGTAGAGATCCAAGATATTTGGTGGCGCGGGCTTGAGTACCACTTGGTATTGATAGTAGTGCTGCAGACGGTTTGGATTTTCGCCATAACGACCGTCTTTGGGGCGTCGCGAGGGCTGCACATAGGCTGCGCGCCAGGGCTCAGGACCAATTGCCCGCAAAAAGGTCGCTGTATGCGAGGTACCCGCACCGACCTCCATGTCATAGGGTTGGAGCAGGGCACAACCCTGTTGATCCCAATACTCTTGCAAGCGCAGGATAATTTGCTGAAAAGTGATCATGAAAATTTGAAGGCAATAAGGGCGAAATAAGACTGCATTTTAGCTTGGGGGCGGGGTGTATGGTGACGGGCCACGGGTTCAAGTGACTGTTTGGGCGCGAATCGCCTATGATTTAAGAAATCTTGTCATTTTTAATGAATTATTTGCCTTTTTCCCAAGGAGCACCCATGTCCAGTTTGGTTAGCGTGGATTTCACTGACGGCATCCTGATTATTACGATTAACCGCCCTGAGGCGCGAAATGCCATTAGTTATGACACTGCGCAGCAGTTATCGGCCGCCTTTGACGAAATGGATGCGAGACAAGATGTACGGATCGGCATTTTGACCGGTGCAGGCGGCACATTCAGTTCCGGCATGGACTTAAAGGACTTCGCCAAAACGCGTAAGCGCTCTGCAGTCGAAGGCAAGGGATTTGGAGGACTCAATGAGGCTCCCCCAAAAAAACCGCTGATCGCAGCCGTCGAAGGCTATGCGGTAGCAGGTGGGTTTGAAATGGTGCTGGCCTGCGATCTGATTGTGGCCGCCAATAATGCGAATTTTGGTTTGCCCGAGGTCAAGCGCGGCTTGGTCGCAGGCGCTGGTGGTTTGGTACGTTTGCCCCGTCAGATTCCGTATCACATCGCCATGGAGGTCTTGCTGACAGGCGACATGCTGTCTGCTGAGCGTGCCCATCAGTTTGGGCTTGTCAACGTGATGACCGATCCTGGCCAGGCTTTATCTGAGGCGATCAAGCTGGCCCGCCGAATCTGCGAAAATGGCCCTTTAGCGATTCAGACCGTCAAGCACGTGGTGAACAAAGGGCTGGATTTTCCGGCTGCCGATATGTTTGATCTACAGCGTCCGTTGATCGAGCACATTTTTATGTCTGAAGACGCCAAAGAAGGTGCGACGGCCTTTGCTGAAAAACGCAAGCCCGTTTGGCAAAGTAAATAAATCTGATTTCAGGATCTAATTTTTTCTATTGCAATATCGTTTTTTCATACATCGAAACACAGATAGGGTTCTCTATGTCCATCACTATTCAAGAAGAAGATTTCGTCAGTTCGATCGCCGATGCGATCCAGTTCATTAGCTACTACCACCCCGCTGACTACATCAAGCATTTGGCTCGGGCCTATGAGCGTGAGGAAAGTCCTGCTGCGAAGGATGCGATTGCGCAGATTTTGACAAACTCGCGCATGAGTGCGGAGGGACGTCGACCCATTTGTCAGGATACGGGCATCGTCAACGTCTTTTTGAAAATCGGTATGGACGTGCGGTTCAACTCTAAATTGAGTATTCAAGAGTTGTGCGACAAGGGCGTGAGCCGTGGCTATCTCAATCCTGAAAATCCCTTGCGTGCATCGGTGTTGGACGATCCTATTTTCTTGCGTAAAAACACCAAAGACAATACGCCCTGTATCGTCAATGTCGAACTGGTTCAGGGCGACACTGTTGATGTGCAGGTGGCTGCCAAAGGTGGCGGTTCGGAAAATAAGTCCAAGCTTGCTATGTTGAATCCTAACGATTCGATCGTGGACTGGGTCTTGAAAACTGTGCCAACGATGGGGGCGGGCTGGTGTCCTCCAGGGATGCTCGGCATTGGTGTAGGCGGCACAGCAGAAAAGGCGGTGCTGATGGCTAAGCACTCACTGATGCAAGACTTGGATATGTACGAACTGCTTGAGCGCGGTCCAAGTAACAAGCTTGAAGAACTGCGGATTGAGATCTATCAAAAGGTCAACGCGCTGGGTATTGGTGCTCAGGGCTTGGGTGGATTGACGACTGTGCTTGACGTGAAGATCGAGACTTTCGCGACACACGCAGCTTCGTTCCCCGTTGCCATGATTCCAAACTGTGCTGCGACACGCCATGCGCATTTTGTGCTGGATGGTTCGGGTCCTGCGCATTTGCATCGTCCTTCGTTATCGGACTGGCCGGATGTGCATTGGGCGCCAGACTACAAATCGTCGAAGCAAGTGGATCTCAACACGCTCACGCGCGAAGAAGTCGCGAGCTGGAAACCAGGTCAAACGTTGTTGCTCAACGGCAAAATGTTGACGGGTCGCGATGCCGCACACAAGCGCATTCAGGATATGTTGGCTAAGGGTGAGCCTTTGCCGGTCGACTTCCACGGCAAGATGATTTACTACGTGGGTCCTGTTGATCCAGTCGGTGATGAGGTGGTTGGGCCTGCGGGTCCGACAACGTCGACACGCATGGATAAGTTTACCGACATGATGCTGGAAAAGACGGGCTTGTTTGCCATGATTGGTAAGGCTGAGCGTGGTCCTGCAACCATTGATTCGATTCGCAAGCATCAGTCTGCGTATTTGATGGCGGTGGGGGGGGCAGCTTACTTGGTTTCTAAAGCGATTCGTGGTGCCAAGGTGATTGGTTTTGAGGACCTTGGTATGGAGGCGATCTATGAGTTTGATGTTGTGGATATGCCTGTGACGGTGGCGGTAGATTCTAAGGGTTCTTCGGTGCACACGACGGGGCCTAAGGAGTGGTCGGCTAAGATTGCTGGGATTCCTGTGGTGGTGGGTTAAGTTGACGTGATGCGCGCAGACGAGCGGCAGGATGCCCGAGCCGCTCGTTTTCTCGGCCTGCTTCGCAGGCTACCCTCTGGCCTTTTGATTTGACGGCGACGCCCTAACTCGCTTCGCTCAGACAGGGGCGTCTTTCTCTGTCAAATCTGCAAGACCTTCGGCTCGAAAGAGAGCGGCTCGGGCATCCTGCCGCTCGCCTGCGCTCTGAGCCGTTTAGGGATGCGAGGCTTGATTTAACTTAAGCGCTCTGGGCTGCAGCGTGTGGATTTATAGCTGCGACTGGTTTGTCTCTAGTTTCTGTTGTGCCATTTCTCTTAGTTTGACGCGTTGGAACTTGTCTCCATTGGCGCTTGCTGTGGAGGGAAAGGCGTCGATGAACCAGAGATGAGCGGGGACTTTGAAGGCGGCGAGTTGTTTGGAGAGTCTGTTCAGAATGACTTGGGGGTCGCTTGTTTCGCTGTTCGTATGATTGCTGTTCGGGCCTGCTGCAATTGCAAACGCGACGGGTCTGAGTTGGCCTTTGATTTCAATGCCGACGACTTGTGCGCTTTTGATTTCAGGTTGCTCGGCGAGGACCTGTTCAATTTCAGTCGGATCAACGAGGAAGCCGCCTAGTCGCATGGTGTCGCCCATTCGGGACTGATAGACAAAGCTGCCATCAGTCCTGACATAACCGAGATCGCCTGTTTTAAAAAAGCCATCTTCTGTGAAGGCTTCTTGGGTGGCGAGTGGGTTGTTGAAATATCCTTTGAACAAGGTCGGAGAGTGTATTTCCAGCTCGCCTGAGACGCCTGGTGCGCAGATGGCGCCAGAGTCTGGGTCGCTGGCGCGCACACGCGCAAGTTCGCCTGCTGCGGGATAGCCGCCACCGAGCGCGCGTTCCTCGATGGGCATGTCAGACTTTTGTAGGGAGAATAGAGCCATCACTTCGCTCGAGCCGTATAAACCCCGCATAGGAATGCCGCGTGGAATCAATGCTTTTGCCAGATCAATGAAACGGGGGCTAAAGGATGCGAAGCCAAAGGTTTTCAAGGAGGGAAAGGGCGTTGGCTCCGCATGCTCGACTAGGCGACGCAACATTTCGTCGCTGCCAAACATATGGGTGATTTGTTGCTCTTTGATCAGTGCAGCAGCCGTGTGACCATCAAAGAAATCCATCATTACAACCGGCATGCCGGCGGCAATCGCACCGAGCACGCTATTCAAGCCGAAGACACCGCAAAGCGGCAGTGCCGCGAGTAGCTTGTTGCCCGATTCTCCAAAGTGGTAACCCGAGGCGACTTGGTGAGCATGTTCGCTGAGGGTGCGTTGCGTGTGCATGACAAGCTTAGGCCCCTTGGTAGTGCCTGAGGTTGTAAAGAACGCGACATTTCGATCAGCAAGTACGCTTGTGTCTACTGCGTCATTAGCAAAATGATCGTCTACCAATGATGTGGGATTGAACGCTATGACGCGACGGTCAAGTAGGTGAGTTGGTGTCGAGGCATCTGCGTCCAGCATGATGACGCGTTTTAAATGGTTGAGCACCTGAGCATCAACATCTTTCACGACTGCAGCGAAATCGATCTTTTTAAAATTGAGCTGCAGAATCAGTGTCGTGGCCTGTGCGTTGGTCAAAATATATTGCAACTCATGCGCGCGATATTTTGTATTGACGGCGACAAGTGTGGCGCCGATTTTGGCGAGTGCAAAAAGCAGGACGAGCCACTCTTTGCGATTGACCAGCCAAACGGCGACATGATCACCGGGTTGAATGCCTTGCTGGAGCAGCCAGACGGCTGTGTGATGGACGTGATGGTCAAACTGTGTGTAACTTACAGTTTGACCCTCTTGGACGAGCATAGTGGCGTTTGGGTGACGCGCTAGATGTTCTTGGTAAATTGTGAACAACGACCCCGCATGCAACATATCAATACAGTTCCATGAGTTCTGTATTATTACTGAACGCTTCAGGTGAGCCTTCACGAATGATTTGGCCTGATTTCATGACGATGACACGATCAGAAATCTTGAGTGCTTCACGAACGTTCTGTTCAACAATCAAAATTGACATCTTGCGCTCTTGTTGAAGCGCGCGGAGTGGTCCCGCCAAGTCTTGAAATAATTTCGGCGCCAGGCCAATCGATGGTTCATCGAGCAGCAGGCAGCGAGGTTGACTCAAGAGTGCGCGGCCGAGAGAGACCATTTGTTGTTGTCCTCCCGAAAGCGTTCCTGCGCGTTGTGTATAAAACTTTTTAATCATGGGCAATACATTCATAACCCACTCGAGTCTGGCGGACTGTTCGCAGGTCGGGATATTGTTCGCCCAAAAGCCAAGCTTCATGATTTCGGCAACGGTCAAACCGGGAAATACGCCACGACCCTCTGGAACCAGCGCGATACCGGCGGCACTGAGTACTCTTGGATCGGGTTTGGTGATGGATGTGCCTTCGAGTGTGATGGACCCGTGCTCAAGAGGAACGAGTCCAAACAAGGCTTTGAGAAGTGTGGATTTGCCTGCGCCATTGTGACCGATCAAACATAAGACTTCGTTATGTTGGAGGCTGACATTAAAGTCTTCTAGTACGGGTCTGCCGCCATAGCCAACACGTAGATTTTTAGCTTCAAGAAATGGACCCTGGCTCATGAGCGGTCTCCAAAATAAATAGCCGCTAGATGCGGATCTTTGAGAATGTCCTGAGAACTGCCTTGTGCCAGAAGTTTGCCTTGATCCAGAAAGGCGACACGGTCTGAGAGCTTAATCACGATATCCAGATTGTGCTCAATGATGCAGATGGTGATGCCGCGTTTGGCATAGTTTCGCAATAGTGATACGAAGCGTTCAAACGAGCGTGGGTCCAGTCCGGAGGCAGGCTCGTCAAGTAACCAAAGTTTGGCTTCACTCGCCATGATGCGGGCTAGGCTCAGGAACTTTCTTTCTGCATACGCCAGATCAACCGCACGTTCATTACGTTTGTCGCTGAGCTGCGTTTCCTCAAGGATCTCGGTGACTCTGCGCTCCGCGGCTTCTTTGCCTCCTTGCCACAGCCAACTGCTTCGCTCCATCACCGTCATAATGTTTTCTTCGACGGTCATTTGGTTAAAGAGGCGCAAGTCCTGAAACGTGCGTGCAATACCCATGCGCGCAATCTGCCAAGGTTCAAAGCCTTTGAGCGGCTTGCCGAGCCAGTGCACGGATCCGCTCGTCGGAATGAGGTGGCCCGTAATCAAGTTAAAGAGAGTCGTTTTTCCTGCGCCGTTTGGGCCGACGAGCGTTGTGATGACACCGGCTGGCAAGTCCATGGTGACATCGGAAATTGCTTGAAGCCCACCAAAATTTTTATTAATGGCACGGATTTCAAGCAGAATTTCTTGAGGTGCGTGATTTACAGGTGCAGCCTGAGCGTCAGTATTGTTAAAGGTGGATGCAGTTGCGTTCGTCATGCTACCTTCCCCTTTGTTCGCCCGCCCACAAGACCACCTGGTCTAAACATCATCAGTAGGACCATCGCGAGTCCATAAATGATTTGCTGAATCGTGCCGAGCTCAGAGGGTGGCAGAAAGGGAAGGTAGGTCAGGGCGGCAGGCAAAGACATCAGAATCGCTGCACCCACGATTGGCCCAAACAAAGTGCCTGTTCCGCCAATGATCACCATCGCCATCAATAAAATCGACATTTCTAGCATGAAGCTTTCGGGGTTAATGAAGCTCATATAAAACGCATAAAGCGAACCGGCCACACCAGCCAGTCCTGCAGAAACGGCCACAGAAAGTGTTTTGACGGCATTGACATGCTTGCCATAGGTCTGCGCGGCAGATTCGCTATCTCGAATCGCCATCAGGCTTCGGCCAAAACTGCCTCGTACCAACAGCGCGGTGATGGCCAGGACTAACAAAAGAATCACCAGAGCGAGTGCAAGAAAAGCCGTGTCGTTATTAAAGACGTATCCGAACAAATTAGGCCTTGGGATGCCTATCATGCCGCCGAGACCGCCCGTCACAGATTTCCATTCCGAAAAAATAGTGACGCCAATGACTTGCAAACCAAGCGACGCGGCGACAAAGTATTCACCCCGGACCCGCAAGGCGGGGAGTGCGAGCGCCATTGAGAGTACGGCCGAAATCATTGCCGAAGCAAAGAGACATAGCAAGAGAGAGTCGGAGAAGTTCAATGCAATATAGGCGGTGGCATAGGCGCCCACGCCAAAGAACACGGCGTGTGCAAGAGAAAAGATCCCTGCATAGCCCATGATGAAGTTCAGCGTCAGCGCAAGGATGCCGTTGATGCAAAAAAGGACAGCGATATTTTGTAGGTAGGCAATCATGTTGTGTCCTTCCTTAAGAAACTGTAGCTCGACCGTACACGCCACCGGGGCGGAACAGGATGAACAGGAACAAAATGACAAAGGTAACGGCTTCGCTCCACTGGGGATCGATAAAAGCTAAGCAAAGATTTTCTGCGAGACCAAGAAGCAATCCAGCAACGGCAGCACCTTTTAAGCTGCCAACCCCGCCTACGATAGTCGCGGCGATGCTGATCAACATGACGTGATTGCCCATAGATGGATTTAAGCCTGAGGTCGCGGCCGTCAAAATGGCAGCTGGGACGACTAAGACTGAACCAATAAGAAAAACATATTGAGAAAGTCGACGTGGTGTCAGACCGTACACTTCGATCAAGGCGGGATTTTCACCTAAGGCACGCAGTGCGATCCCCAAATTAGTACGCGTCAACAGCCATTGAAGCAGGGCAAAAGACACGATGGCACTCACAAGAACCGCGCCAGCGATGGGCGCGATAAAGAGGCCTGGAATGATTTCAAGGCTCTTGCTCAAAGGGGTGCTGACCGTTACCATGCCGCGGCCAAAGGCGATCGAGATAACGTTCTGGACTACGATCGCTGCACCAAAAGAAGCGACAAACACTGTAAAGAACGAGCCCTCGTGACGCTGGATCACTGCGTAGACCCAGCGATCTAGCAGCACACCAAACAAACCTGCTGCTGCTGCTGAGGCGAGTGCCGCAAGCGGCCATGCCCAACCTAATACGACGTAACATTCATAAAAAATAAAACCAGCGATCGTAAACGTCGCGCCATGCGCGGCATGAAAAATGCGGGTCATGCCGAAGATCAGCGAGAACCCAGCCGCAACCAGAGCGTAGAGCGCACCGGTTTGCAGCCCATTGGCTAACAATTGGGCAAACAGCATGAGACAGTTTCCTATTGAGACATACGAAGGACGCGTGGACAACGCCCACGCGACAACCGACTCGTTTTCTTATTTACCTGCGGCGATCACTTTGCTCGTGCCATCACCGACCATCTCGTTGATTTGAATGGGTGACTTGACGGTGCCGTCATCAGCAAAAGAAACTGTGGCACCCACGAATTGGAAGTTTTTCGTGGCTTTGCGTTGTGCCAGCAGATTTTCACCAGTGACAGGTTTGCCCGCTTTTTCGAGTGCTGCGGCAAGGTCAGCGAAGGTCAATACGGCATTGTAGTAATTGAGCACATACATATTTGGCTCTTTACCGTATTTCTTTTTATAGTCCTCTTCAACACGCTTGGTCAGGGGATCATTTTTGTTTAACGAAATTTGCTGACTGGTGTAGACGAGGCCTTTCGCTTCTGGAAGACTGAGAATTGAAGGCAAGGACATGGCCGAATAACTCGCCAAGGGTTGGCTTACACCGTTGTCACGGAGCTGCTTGACCAATTGAACTTGCTGGTTGCCGTAAGTCGCGATGTATACCGCATCAGGTTTTGTGTCACGCACGCGTGCAGCAACACCTGAAAACTGTTGGGCTGTCGTAGGGATCGAGAACGATCCAACGACATCACCACCAGCTGCTTTGACTTCACTGGTGAGATCTTTCAGAACGGCTTGTCCAAGCGGATCATCAACGTAAATTAGGGCGATACGCTTATAGCCT
This sequence comes from Burkholderiaceae bacterium, assembly GCA_023653055.1. Taxonomy (GTDB): domain Bacteria; phylum Pseudomonadota; class Gammaproteobacteria; order Burkholderiales; family Burkholderiaceae_B; genus Zwartia. Next base: position 71,383 of record JAMNXR010000005.1, read on the forward strand.
TTTTCCTTCACAAGATAAGGCACCATTGCGGTGACTTCAAAGTTCGCCAAAGGAATCGTGTTCCAGAAATATTCGCCTAGCATCGCTAAATCAGGACCTACGCCGCCACCGTTCACCATCACTGTCTTGGTGCGTGCACCGATCGGAGCCATGGCCTTTGAAACCCCTGTAAAGGCGGAGAGGATAAAGGGTACTTTGCTCACATTGACGAGCTTGTTGGCTGCAATTACGCCTTGGGCGGGGAGTGCTTGGCTATCTTCATACACGACAGATAGTTTGCCAGATAGTTTTTTGTCTGCATTGATATGTTCAATCGCAAGGTTCACGCCTGAGCTAAAAACTTGACCATATTCGGCATTCGCGCCGCTCAGAGGAAATGCAGCGCCGATGGCATAGTCCTTGGCCATCGCGGGCGCGGCGAGCGCTGCGTGCACTAAAGTTAAACCAATAAGTAGTTTTTTCATTTTTTGTCTCCGGGTTTATAAATAGACTTCTAGTTAAATAGAATGCTAATTTTTTTATTTTGTTGTGACGCGCATTGACAGGCGACGCTTTTTTCTAAGGCGTTCGACCTAGCAACTCCTTTAAAATCTCCTCTGTATGTTGCCCCAGCATGGGGGCCGCTCGGTTGTACTGAACAGGCGTTGCTGAAAAATTCATTGGGCTTGCGGTCGTGGGTGAAGTGCCACCGGTTGGGTGTGGGATATTTTTCCAGATTTCACGTGCTTTGACCTGAGGATGATCAAATACTTGATCAATTGTTTGGATCGGACCACAAGGCACACCCACCGCTTCAAGCTTTGCGATCCAATCGTCACGTAAACCCGTTGCCATGATTTTTTCCAAAACCGGAATCAATTCATTACGGTGAATGATACGCTGACGATTCGTCACAAACCTCGGATCGGTTCCATACTCGGGGATGCCGATTGCGCCGCAAAATGCGCGGTACTGCGAATCATTACCGACCGCAACAATCATGAAACCATCCGACGTCTTGAATACTTGATAAGGCACCACGTTTTGATGGGCATTACCTGCCCGGACGGGCGCTTGTCCGGTTGTCATGTAGTTCAAGTTTTGATTCGCCAACATTGAAATGTGGCAATCAAGCAGTGCAATATCGAGATGCTGACCCAAGCCGCTATGGTTGCGTTCTTGGAGCGCCGCAAGAATACCTACGGAAGCATACATACCTGTAATGATGTCGGTCACCGCGACGCCTGCCTTTTGCGGACCTCCGCCTGGCAGGTCATCACGCTCTCCCGTGATGCTCATCAGTCCGCCCATGCCTTGAATCATAAAGTCGTATCCAGGGCGTTCTGCATAGGGGCCTGTCTGTCCAAAGCCCGTGATCGAGCAATAAATCAAGCTCGGGTATTCATCCTTCATACTCTCGTAGTCAAGACCATATTGCTTGAGGCCGCCGACTTTGAAGTTTTCAACCAAGATATCGCAGTGCTTTGCGAGTTCTTTGACGAGCGTAATCCCTTCGGGGCTGGCGAGATCAATTTCAATTGAGCGCTTGTTGCGGTTGGTGCTGAGATAGTAGGCCGCTTCAGTGGTGTCATTGCCGTCCTGATCCTTGAGAAACGGTGGACCCCAGGCGCGCGTATCATCGCCTAATTTGGGTCGCTCGACTTTAATGACATCTGCGCCGAGATCGGCAAGGTTCTGCGTACACCAGGGACCTGCTAATACGCGTGACAAGTCAAGAACCCGAATACCCGTGAGTGGCGCACGACGTGCATGAGAATTTTGCTGCTTTACTTCTTGGGTCATGCTTTGATTCCTGCGAAGCCATGGCTTAAAACAACAATATCGCGTTCTGCGACCTTCGCCCTAAAGCGTACAGCATCCTGACCATCGCGCCACATCTCGCACACTAAGGTTTCTCCGGGGAATACAGGTGAGGAAAAACGGGTGTGTAAAGCGGTGAGACGAGTCGCATCGTTGTCGCAGGCGGCTTGCACGATCGCGCGAGCGGCGACACCATAGGTGCACAAGCCATGGAGAATGGGGCGAGGATAACCTGCACGTTCTGCCACAGCAGGGTCAGCATGCAGAGGATTGTTATCTGCGCACAAACGATAAATCAGTGCCGCCTGGGGTAGGGTGGGCAATGAACAAGTCATGTCGGGTGCACGATCTGGCGTCGCCTCAAGTGCTGGAGGGCTCTCGTCTGAATGACTCAGCCCCCCATCACCACGGCAAAACGTCGTGGAACCGATTGTGACGAGAAGATTGCCAGTACCGTCATGCAAGGTACGTTCAGATAAAACCAGCGCACCTTTGTCAGCCCCTTTGTCGATCACATGCGTAATACGCGTACGACCAATAACGCGCCCCGAGGCAGGCAAAGGTTTATGTATCGTCAGGCGTTGTTCACCATGCACAAGCTTGACCCAATTGATGCCAGCGTTGGGATCTTTCATCCAGAAGCCGGGATAACCGAGCACAACGGCCATGGTGGGAAAGGCCTGCAAATCTTGCTCGTAGACGTATTTCAAATGATTTGGATTGGTCGGTTCCTGACCGAAACCAATACCGAGCGCGTACAAGATACTGTCGTTTTCAGTGTAGGTACGGTCTACTTCAGGAAAGACCCAATTTTTAATCAGTTGATAGTCCATGATCAGATTGGATCCCAGTCGATAGCGTCAGGTGAGCGCTCAAGTGCCATAAAGTGATGACGCATAGCGGGTGCAGCGATTTCAGCAATCGCTTCCGGTGTCCAACCTGTGCTCATGTGCACAGAGCGAATCGGACGTGGCTGACTAAACAACATAATTTCGTTTGCACGCACGCCGAAAATCTGGCCGGTCACTTCCTTTGCTTGGTCACTGCCAAGGTAGACAGCCATAGGCGCAATTTTGTTGGCTTCCATTTTCTGCAGCTTGGTGACGCGCGCTTTTTCCTCATCGGTGTTGGCGGGAATGGAGCTCGTCATCCGGCTCCAGGCAAAAGGTGCGATGCAATTGGAGCGCACGTTGTAGCGTTGCATGTCCAAAGCGATGGACTTGGACAGCGCAGCGATGCCTAGTTTGGCCGCGGAATAGTTGGCTTGACCTAAATTACCGATCAAACCAGACGTCGATGTCATATGCACGAACGCGCCCGACTCTTGTTCACGATAATAGTTCGCTGCCGCACGGCTCACAAAGAATGTGCCGTTGAGGTGAACGTCAATGACTTGTGTCCATTCCTCTTCGCTCATTTTGTGAAACACGCGGTCGCGTAAGTTGCCTGCGTTATTCACCACAATATCAATCCGCCCAAAACTCTGGACCGCCGTTTCAATAATGTTGTGTGCGCTGACGCGCGTTGCAACGCTGTCCGTATTGGGAACAGCTTGACCGCCGGCTTTGATGATCTCGTCGGCAACCTGCTGTGCTGGACCTGCGCCAGAGCCTTCACCTGCAAGGCTTGCACCAATGTCGTTCACGACAACTTTTGCACCGGCTGCTGCCATGGCTAGCGCAATGCCGCGTCCGATTCCGCCGCCTGCTCCGGTGACAACGACAACTTTTCCTTCCAGCATTCCACTCATCAAGAGCTCCATTCAATTAAGTTAGATATGACTTTTAATTACCGGAATCGATTATTGATTCGAGTAGATATTTCCTTTTGTAATCACGTCTTCCCACATTTTGTAATCCCTGTCGATGGTGGCGCTTAATGCCTTGGCGTCACCTTTGTCCAGCGAATAACCGCCTGCCTCCATCGCTTTGATGAAATCAGGGTTGCGCTTGACGGCATCTACTGCAGCGGTCAACTTGGAGATGATAGGTTGGGGAATATTTTTAGGACCAATGACAGCAAACCAACCTAACACTTCATAATCAGCGATGCCGGCTTCGATCATCGTGGGAATATTTGGCAGGCTTGGATTACGCTGCTTTGAGGTCACGGCCAGACCGCGTGCTTTGCCGCTATCAATAAAGGCTTTGCCGGTGCTGGTGATGTCAAACATAAACGTGACTTTGCCACCGAGCACATCCACCATGGCCGGTGCGTTACCTTTGTAGGGAACATGCAGCATTTCTGTTTTGGTGGATTGCTTAAGTAACTCAGCGGATAAATGATTAGAACCGCCAAATCCAGCTGAACCAAAGCTGACTTTTTCAGGATTTTTACGGGCATAGTCCACAAGTTCAGTGACAGATTTTGCTGGGATCTGTGGGCCAATTAACAGCACGTTTGCAAAGCTCACCACTGGACTGATCAGCGTAAAGTCGGTACGTGGGTTAAAGAGCTTGCTGCGTTGAACAATCGGTGAAATGGTTAAGCTTGGACTCGCCACAAAATTGAGCGTATAACCGTCTGGCGTCGCTTTCGCTGTTGTGTCTGCACCGATCACACCGCTCGCGCCCGCTTTGTTTTCAATCACAACGGTTTGCTTGAGTTCATCGCCTAAAAAGCGTGCAAAGACACGGCCTGTCGTATCGACAGGACCGCCTGGCGCATATCCGACGATGAGTTTGATTGGGCGGTCTGGCCAGTTAGCCTGTGCCAATGCTGAGGTCGAGGCACCCAATGTGAGCGTGACACCGCAGACGATTTGTAAGGCTTGCGTGATTGCTGTTTTGAATAATGTCGTTTTCATTTTATCTCCTTAGTATTTTTAGTTAATTTTTGCGCCAGATTCTTTGACTGCTTTATTCCACTTCGTCAGCTCAACTTCAATGTGTTGACCAAAAGCTGCTGGTGTTGACCCCACCATTTCATAGCCATTGGCGTTGAGTTGTGCCTTGATTTTTGGATCGGCAGCGACGTCAGCAAAAGCTTTGCTCAGCGTATTTACAGTCGCGGCAGGAGTACCTGCAGGCGCGAGGATACCGTACCAAACATTGACTTCAAAGCCCGGAAGCGTTTCTGCGACGGTTGGGACGTCAGGCAAGATGGATGCACGTTTTGCGCCGGTGACTGCGATGGCTTTCAGTTTGCCAGTTTTGACCTGCTGATAAGAAGTCGAAATACTGTCGAACATAAAATTGACTTCATTGCCAAGCATCGCAATGACTGCCGGGCCACTGCCCTTGTAAGGGATGTGTGTCATCTTGGTGCCCGTCTGCGACTTGAACAACTCAACAGCGAGGTGACTAGTATTGCCGTTACCTGCAGAGGCATAGGACAGTTTGTCTGGATTTTTCTTGGCCAAATCTATCAGTTCAGGAATCGTATTCGCGGGTGTTGCAAGAGGAGCTGCGACTAAAAGTGGCAGCGTGGCGACAAGCGAGACCGGTGCAAAGTCCTTGCGGGTGTTATAGGGCAGGGACGGGTAGAGAGCGTCATTGATGGCATGCGCGGTCAACACCATCAAGATGGTGTTTCCGTCTGGCTTGGCCCGAGCCAATGCCTGTGTTGCAATGGTGCCACCCGCTCCAGCTTTGTAATCCAGAACGATTGTGCGACCGAGTTTCTTTTGAAGTTCAGGCAACATGGGGCGTGCCAACATGTCTGCACTGCCACCGGGTGGGTAGGGAATAATGAGTGTAAGTGGCTGGCTTGATGTGCTTTGTGCCCAGACCAAGCTCTGCGCGACGAGAGTCGCTGCACCCAAAGCAAGCTTGAGTCCTAATGAGAATTTACTGTTCATCTATCATCTCCTCTATTTACAGAGCTCAATTGAAACTCTGTATGGGTGGACGTGTTCCCGTCCTTGATCCCTATATTGTCGCTGAAATAGTCTTCACCGCTATTCATGACTACCCGTAGGTGGGGTGGCCCTGCGCATCACGACGAATGACTGAGAGCTTGGCGCTTGGTTTAAGTGGTGCGCCGGTTTTTTTCTGCAAGTCCTCCATCGAAAGACCCTCGATGAGGGCACGTACTTCAAACCCATCTGGAGTAACGTCGATGATGGCGAGGTCGGTATAGACTTGATCCACTACGCCTGCACCTGTCAACGGATACGTACACTGCTGCATCAATTTTGAGGTTTGATCTTTGGCGACATGTTCCATCATGACGATGACATTGCGTGCGCCGATCGCTAAGTCCATCGCCCCACCAATTGCGGCGATTGCATCGGGGCCGGAAGTGATCCAGTTCGCGAGATCGCCGTTCTCCGCGACTTGAAAGCCACCTAGCACCGAGTAGTCAAGGTGACCGCCGCGCATCATGGCAAACGACACAGTGTGTTCAGTAATCGAAGCGCCCGCCAGTAGTGTCACGGGTGTACGACTCGCATTAATGAGATCGAAATCAATTTCCTCACCAATCGCGGCGCCACCCATACCCAAAATGCCATTTTCGCTATGGAGCAAAATCTCACGGTCTTTAGGTAAGAAGTCAGCGACTTGAGTCGGCATGCCGATCCCAAGATTGACCACTGAACCATCAGGGAAGTCGTGGGCGACAAGATAGGAAATTTCCGCGCGTGAAAGCGGTTTGAACGAACTGGCTGCGGCTGTGCTCATCGCTCGCCTCCGATTGCAACAACAGATTGAACAAAAATACCAGGTGTCATGACATGTTCAGGGGCAAGTTCACCAAGTGGCACAATGCGATTGACTTGCGCGATGGTGTGCTTGGCGGCCATACACATAACGGGTCCAAAATTGCGTGCAGCCCATCTGTAGTTGAGGTTGCCCCAGCGGTCACCAAGGTGAGCACGAATCAGTGCGAAATCTGCTGAAAGGGGTTGCTCGAGGATGTAGCCCTTGCCATCAATCACGCGTTGTTCTTTACCTTCGGCAATCAGGGTGCCGTAACCTGTTGGGGTAAAAAAGGGACCGAGTCCTGCTCCCGCAGCGCGCAAACGTTCAGCGAGCGTACCCTGCGGCATGCATTCAAGTTCGACTTGGCCTGCGCGGTAGGCATTTGCAAACACATCTGAGTTGGCAGGGCGAGGGTGGGAGCAAACGATTTTGCGCACGCGGCCAGCTTTGATGAGTCCCGCGATCCCCGTTTCGTGGGTGCCGGCGTTGTTGCTGATGATCGTGAGTTCACGAATGCCTTTATCCATGACGGCACGCATAAGCTCAAAAGGGATGCCCGCATCACCAAAGCCGCTCACCATGATGGCGGCACCATCTCTGATGGGTTCGATCGCTTCCTGCAAGGATGCTTTGACTTTATCGAGCATGCTGACTCCATGTGAGGCGGATAGCAAAAGATGACGCAAAGGCGTCGCGCATTAGGGTTTTCATCAGTATGGAGCTGTCTCTTAAATTTGAATATTTTTTGAATTGTAGGGCGATTTTGAGTGCGTGGAGGCTGTGAGGGATTTGCACTTGCGGAATGCGGACTTCCAAAATGACAGATGGATTCGCTGCGGGCGAGCGTTAAGATATCGGATATAGGAGAACACTCATGGATCTGACCTGGACCCCCGAAGAACGCGCCTTTCGCGAAGAGGTGCGTGCATTTGTACTGGCAAAACTACCGGCTGATTTACGTGCAAAGTCTTTTGCCCATCAGCGCATCAAGCGCGATGACTACTTGCGCTGGCATCGCATCCTCGCGGAGCAGGGCTGGGGCGCGCCGAGTTGGCCAAAAGAATATGGCGGTACGGGTTGGAATGCAGTTCAGCGCATGATCTTTGAAATTGAGTGCTTCAAGGGCGGTGCCCCTCGCTTGTTGCCTTTTGGCCTGAGCATGATCGGCCCTGTATTGATGAAATACGGCTCTGAGGCACAAAAAGAGCGCTTTCTTCCGCGCATGATCAAGGTGGATGATTGGTGGTGTCAAGGCTATTCAGAGCCTGGTTCTGGATCCGATTTGGCCTCACTCAAAACCCGTGCTGAGCGCGTGGGTGACCGTTACATCATCAACGGACAGAAAACCTGGACGACATTGGCTCATTATGCGGATTGGATGTTCTGTCTGGCGCGGACGGATCCGGCCGCCAAGGCACAGCGCGGCATTTCCATGATCTTGATTGATATGCGTCAACCAGGCGTTCAGGTCAGGCCCATCAAGACGCTAGACGGTGGTGCCGAGGTCAACGAGGTCTGGCTTGAAAATGTTGAAGCTCCTCTAGAGAATCTCGTCGGGGAAGAAAACAACGGCTGGACTTATGCCAAGTATTTGCTAGGCCACGAGCGTAGTGGTATTGCCGGTATTGGTCACTGCCATCGCGAATTGGCTATCCTGAAGTCACTCGCTGAACGCACGATGGCCAGCGGTGAATCCTTGAGCCTCAATTCACGTGTGCGCGACAGTATCAATCGCGTTGAAGCCCAAGTTTTGGCGCTTGAAATGATGGTCTTGCGCGTGGCGGCGGATGAATCATCCGATCCTGGACCGAAAGCCTCTATTTTGAAAATACGTGGTTCAGAGCTTCAGATGGAACTTGCAAAATTACAGATGCAGGTTGCGGGTTCCGATGCGTGGCCCTACGACCCTGAGTGGATGCTGGCGGAGTCAGAGTTCCATGGTCCAGGCCCCGAGTATTCGGCGGCTGCAGCGGCAGCCTATTTCGATATGCGTAAGACAGCCATTTACGGCGGAACCAACGAGGTTCAGAAAGGCATCATTGCCAAGCAAATTATTGGGGTCTAGGACACATCATGGATTTTTCATACTCAGAAGAGCAACGGATGTTGACAGACAGTCTGCATCGTTTAATTGCAGACAACTGGACGCGACCCAAGCGCCGTGCGCGCCAAGACAGCGGCAAGCTTGATGTATCTGCCTGGAATAGTTTGGTCGAGCTTGGCGTGGGTGGGTTGTTAGTGGCAGAGGAATTTGGTGGCTTTGGCGAGACCCCCGCTACTATGCTGGCGGTGCATCAAGAGCTTGGTCGCGGCTTGGTTAGCGAGCCTGTCATCTCCAGCGCAGTCATGGGTGTCACCTTGCTTGGGCAGAGTGATAATCAGGCGCTCAAACAGCAATGGTTGTCCGCGCATGCAGAGGGCGAGGCCATTCTTGCAGTAGCTTGGCAAGAAGAAGGTGAACGCGATGCTCAGCGTCCTCTGAGCACGCGTGCTTCCGCGCATCAAAGTGGCTATCAGTTAGATGGCAAAAAAATCCTAGTTTGGCACGCTGCTGGATCTGATGCATTGTTGGTCTCGGTCGTGCTTGACGGTGAAACAGCCGTGCTGCTTGTTCCGACCAGCTCGGCAGGTGTGTCGATCGCGGATTACGCCACGTTTGACGGCTCACGTGCTGCAACCGTGATGTTCGAACGTGTCATCGTCCCCGCTGAAAATTTAGTTGCGAAAGGTGCACTTGCGCAAGCCTCCATCACCAAGTCGCTTGATTTCGGGATCGTGGCTCTATGCGCACAAGCCTGCGGTGCAATGGCATACCTCACTGACAGCACAATCCAATATCTCAAAACGCGAAAGCAATTTGGCCAGCCTTTGGCTAATTTTCAGGTCTTGCAACACCGCTTAGCTGAAATGCTGATCCAGTCAGAAATGGGCTTGTCGATGACCTATGTTGCAGCGATCGCGCTCAGCGAGCCAGATGCGCATAAGCGAAGCCGTATTGTGTCCATGGCTAAAGTTGAAGTGGCTGCCGCGGCACGATTTGTTGGCGAAGCTTCGGTGCAGTCCCACGGTGGTATGGGTGTGACAGACGAACTTGAGGTAGGCGATTATTTCAAACGCTTGACCTATCTTGACCTTTTGCTGGGTGACACCAATTATCACTTGCAGCGCTTGCAAGATCTTGACGTTTAAAGAAAGGAAGTCATTAGATGTCGACAACAGATTTAAATGCATGGTTAGGTAAGTCGCAAACGGTTGTGGATCGTATGGATCCAGGTCACGCCGCCTGCATTGCGGCAACCTTAGGTGAACCTTGTCCGCAAGTAGGGGAAGTAGTACCTCATCTGTGGCATTGGGCTTTTTTCCTTGAGACTGTGCCTATTGCTCAGACCGGTCTTGACGGTCATCCCGCTCGCGGCAGCTTCTTGCCTCCCGCAGATAATCGCAATCGTATGTGGGCAGGTGGCCGAGTCTCTTTCAATGAAGGATTGCGTGTGGGCATTGAGGCCCACAAAACGTCGACGGTCTTAGCGATCAAAGAAAAGCAAGGACGAACCGGTTCTTTGCTGTTCGTGACAGTCAAGCATGACATTGTCCAAGAGGGAAAGCTCGTCATTAGCGAGGAGCAAGATATTGTCTATCGTGAACCCAGTCCTCCAAAATTACAAGGGACGGAGCCTGCTCCGGCCGCGCAGTGGAGTGAGCCTGTTGATCCAAGTCCAGTGCTGTTATTTAGATACTCCGCTGTGACGTTTAACAGTCACCGTATTCATTACGATCACCCCTATGTCACGCAGACCGAAGGCTATCCGGGACTGGTGATTCATGGTCCATTAATTGCAACGCTGATGTGCAGGGCGTTCGTCCGTGCAAATCCCGCCGCGCACGTTCGTCATCTGGCCTATCGCGGTCTACGCCCCCTTATTGCGCCGACACCATTTTCAGTTGCTGGCATGATCGAAGCGACGGGAGAGGCCAAATTATGGGCTGAGCAAGAAGGTACGCTCGCGCATCAAGCAGAACTGAGGTTTGAAGTATGAAAAAAGCGGGACCACGCCCACTCGATGGGATCACGGTTGTCAGTCTTGAGCACGCGATTGCCGCACCGTTTTGCACGCGTCAGCTCGCGGATAATGGCGCGCGCGTCATCAAGGTGGAACGTCCGGGTGTTGGCGATTTTGCACGCAAGTACGATGAGCGCACACGCGGAATGGCTTCGCACTTTGTTTGGACTAATCGTTCCAAAGAAAGTTTGACCTTGGATCTCAAACATGAGGATGCCGGCCCAATTTTGAACGAACTCCTGGCTGAGGCCGATGTGCTCGTTCAAAACTTGGCGCCCGGAGCGGCTGCACGCATGGGTTTGTCTTTTGAGGCCTTGCACGCACGTTTTCCCAAATTGATTGTGTGCGACATCTCAGGCTACGGTGAAGGCGGTCCTTACGAAACTAAGAAAGCCTATGACCTGCTGATTCAAAGTGAAAGCGGCTTTATTTCTGTGACAGGCTCGCCCGATGCGCCTGCCAAAGCAGGCTGTTCGATCGCTGATATTGCCGCGGGTTCGTATGCGTATTCCAGTATTTTGAATGCGTTATTGCTGCGTCACAAGACCGGTTTGGGCAGTCATCTTGATGTGTCGATGCTCGAGAGCATGGTGGAGTGGATGAGTTTTCCGCTCTATTACGCTTTCGAGGGACAGTCCCCACCGCCGCGCGCGGGCGCTGCGCATGCAACGATCTACCCGTACGGTCCGTTTCCTGTGGGAGATGGTAGCAATGTGATGCTGGGTCTGCAAAACGAGCGCGAGTGGCAAGTTTTTTGTGAAAAAGTTTTGAATCAACCTGCATTAGCAAAAGATCCACGTTACGACTCAACTTCTAAGCGCGTGACAAATCGCGATGGTCTACGAGGTTTGATTGTCGACGCGTTTGCAAAGATGACGATTGATGAAGTCATCGAGGCCTTGGAAAAAGCGCAGATTGCCAATGCCCGCGTCAATGAAATGAAAGATGTGTGGGCACATCCGCAACTCAAAGCACGTCAGCGTTGGACCGAGGTACAGACCCCAGTGGGTGCGCTGCCTGCCTTGCTACCACCTGCAACAAGTAGTGCCTTTGATGCGCGGATGGATCCTATACCGGCTATTGGCGAACACACGCTCGCGATTCTCAAATCCCTGGGTGTAAGCGATGAAATTATTGCCAAACTTGAGGCGGCCAAAGCCATTTAAAGTCCTAGCGTTCTAACGCGACAGCGGCCAGAGTTTTTGGTCGCTGCATCGCGCGAGCAGAGCCTGTAGATTACCTTGCGTGAGCAAGAGATCAGGCGTCAGGTCCATGAGTGGCCGCAGGACAAAGGCTCTCTCATGCATACGCGGATGGGGAAGTGTCAGTCTAGGTGTCATCAGCGTGACACCCTCGTATAAAAGCAAATCAAGATCCAACGTCCGCGGGGCATGATGATACGGTCGTTCACGTCCGTACGTCTGTTCAATAGATTGCAAGGCGTCGAGCAAGGGTAAGGGCGCGAGAGTCGTATGCATTTGAGCGACGGTATTGACAAAGGTCGGGCCCTGCGCATCGACAGGATCGCTGCCGTAAAGTGGCGCAACGGTTAATGATTCAATGCCCGGAATCTCTCTCAATGCCTTGAGCGCATGCTCGATCGTCTCACGCGCGTCTCCTAGATTTGCACCCAGTCCAATCCATGCGCGCGCAGACATTGTTAGCAGGCCTAACTTGGGTCGGACGAGGACTGCTGAGTGCCCGCACTGGGGCTGCGCTTACGACGACGGGTTCGCGCGCGAGGTCCTGTCGAACTCGATTCGCGCGGCAATTTACTCAAGTCTTCGAGCATTTCAGCGCGACCCGCGTCGTCAGCATTCGCCAGGTCCATCCACCATTGCGCCAGCACGCTGTCGAACTGATGAGAGGCTGCACGTAACTGCAGAAAATCTACAGCGGCTCTAAACCGCGGTTGTTCGAACATGCGCCAAATCGATCTGGGCAAACGCTTTTCAAAGCGTGGTTGCATAAACCAAATCTCTCGCATATCTGCACTAAAGCGTTTTTGAATCGCGAGTTTTTCGGTTTGCTCATCCAGAACAGAATCTGCTGCTTCCATGAGCGCCTGGATCGATGGCGCTCCTGTTGCAATTCGCTTCTGCCAGCGTACATCGACCTGATACCAAAGCAGCGCAGCAAATAAAAAGCTTGGGCTGACGGTTTTGCCGCTGCGGATACGCTGATCGGTACGTTCGAGCGCGAGCTCGATAAATGCTTCTCCACCAGGCTGCTCAAGCACTACATCTAGTAATGGCAAGATGCCTTGATGCAAACCGTCTTGTCGTAATTGCGTCAAACACTCCATTGCTTGGCCACAGGTCAACAACTTGAGCATTTCATCAAACAGTCTAGAGGCTGGAACGTTTTCAATGAGTTCCGCCATTGAAGCCAAAGGCTCTTTGGTTTCTGACTCGATCTTACCTTTGAGCTTGACCGCAAAACGCACGGCGCGCAGCATACGGACTGGGTCTTCGCGATAGCGCGTCCGCGGATCGCCAATCATACGGATCAAACGATGTTTAAGATCGTCGACGCCGTTGTGATAATCGATCACTTCTTCTGTGGTGGGATCGTAGTACAGCGCATTTATGGTGAAATCTCGCCGCGCCGCGTCTTGGGCGTGCGTGCCAAACTCGTTGTCGCGCAAAATACGACCATGCCCGTCGGTGGACTGTGACTCCGAGGCAGGCGCGCGAAAAGTCGATGTCTCGATGATTTCCTGACCAAAGACCACGTGCACAAGCTGAAAGCGTCGGCCGATAATGCGCGCACGCCTGAAAAGTGGTCGAATTTGCTCTGGGGTGGCGTTAGTCGCGACGTCAAAATCTTTGGGTTCGAGTCCCACAATCAGATCTCGAACAGCGCCACCGACGATATAAGCCTGATAGCCTTCGTGCTGCAGCACCTCGCAGACTTTGATGGCATGACGAGAAACTATCCTGCGATCAATGCCATGTTTATCTTTGCTGATGCGTCGCAAACCCTGTGATCTCTGGCCAAACAGCTGACCCACAAAGCGTTTAATGGTGTCTGTAAGCATCAGGATTTTTCGTCGGAGAGCGTGTTGAAAAGATTGAGTACAGGCCATTTGCGTTGTTGTGCAACGGCGAGCAGGCTCTCACTTGGATTTGTCACGATGGGGTGTGTGACAACTTCGAGGAGGGGGAGGTCATTGATGGAGTCACTATAAAAATAGGATGCCTCAAAATCTTGCAAACGCTTACTCATGCCTTCAAGCCAGCTGTTCACACGAAGAACTTTGCCCTGTTTAAAGCTCGGCGTACCTAAAATTTTGCCGGTGTAGCGCCCGCCAATGTACTCGGGATCTGTTGCAATCAGTGTAGGGACGCCAAATGCCCGCGCAATCGGGGCCGTCACGAAGCTATTGGTCGCGGTGACCACCGCACAGAGGTCGCCTGCGGCAAGGTGTTGTTGTACCAACTCAATTGCCGCTTGCGTCATGGCCGGGCGAATCACATTTTGCATAAATTCTTCGTGCCAGGCCGCGAGCAAATGCGGAGGGTGCGCCGCCAATAAACCCAGCATAAACTCAGCCGCTTGCTCGGCAGTGAGTTCGCCTGCGTTGTAGCGGTCCATGAGCGCTTCGTTGCGGCGTAGCGCCTCCTCAGGATCGCCTGCACGTCCGGATTTCGCCATGAAAATAGCCCACTGATAATCGCTATCGAGAGGCAGCAGCGTGTGGTCGAGATCAAAAAGGGCGAGTCGTCTGAAAGTCATGATTGTAAAAATTCTCGGTCGGATAGCATTTGGCGCACTAGGGGCACGGTCACAGTCCGGTGTTTAGAAAGAGAGTAGCGGTCAAGCGCATCCACCAAGGCGAAAAGTTGTCGGATGTCTCGGGTGTAATGTGTCAACATCCAGTCCAACACCTCTTCGGAGAGTGGCAGTCCGCACCTCAGCGCGTAAGCGGTGAGTGCCTCGAGTTTTTCCACATCGGTCAGGGGCTCTAGGCGAAACACCAGATCCCAACCTAAGCGGGTCCGCAGGTCTTCACGCAAAGACATCATCATCGGCGCACGATCACCCGTGACGACCAGTCCAAACGCGTGACCCGTCGCAGCAAGCTCGCGCCAGCGATTGTACAGGGCAAACACTGCAGCCTGTTGGTCTACGGTCATCTCCTGAATATCGTCGACCACCACAATATCGGCTTCAATTTGCTCTGCTGGCAGGGTGGCCAGGGCCATTACTTGGTCCGCAATCGTCTCAACATTGAAAAAATGAGCCTGTTTATCTTTGATCATGGCATGCAACAAATGGCTGCGCCCGCAGCCAGGAGGCCCCCACAAATAGAGCGCTCGACCCGGCGACAAGCCCTTCGCCGCATCGATTGCGGCAGCATTTGCGCCCACCACCGTATTGTCCAAACTGGGACTTTGGGCGGGGGTGATCTCTAAAAGTAACTGACGACTCATCGACTCATCGTAAAATCAGTAAAAATACGGACGTAAGTCCACAATTGTCACACAACCACGGCTTTTTCCCATGACACAACCTCAAGCACCTCTGACTTACCGCGACGCTGGCGTCGATATTGACGCGGGCGATGCCTTGGTCGATCGTATTAAACCCCTCGCAGCACGCACAATGCGCGAGGGTGTCTTGGCAGGTATTGGGGGCTTTGGCGCCCTGTTTGAGGTCCCAAAGCGCTACAAAGAACCCGTTTTGGTCTCAGGCACTGACGGCGTCGGCACCAAACTCAAACTTGCCTTTGACTGGCAGCGCCACGACACCGTGGGCATCGATCTTGTCGCCATGAGTGTTAACGACATTTTGGTTCAAGGCGCAGAGCCATTATTTTTTCTGGATTACTTTGCCTGCGGTAAATTGTCGGTCGACGTTGCCGCACAGGTGGTCGGTGGAATTGCCAGGGGTTGTGAACTCTCTGGTTGTGCCCTGATTGGTGGTGAAACAGCAGAGATGCCCGGCATGTACCCAGACGGCGAGTACGACTTGGCCGGTTTTGCCGTGGGTGCGGCGGAAAAATCCGCGTTGATTGATGGCAAGTCTATTCAACCAGGTGACGTGGTGTTGGGGCTGGCTTCAAGTGGTGCCCATTCAAACGGTTATTCCTTGCTTCGTAAAATCTTGCAGCGCGCCAATGCCCGTCCCGAACAAGACTTTCACGGTCAGCCCTTGGGCGATGTGGTGATGGCCCCCACGCACTTGTATGTCAAGCCTGTATTGGCAGTCCTCAAGGATTTTGGAAAACAAATCAAAGGCTTAGCGCATATTACTGGTGGCGGTTTACTAGATAATGTGCCACGTATTTTGCAGCCGGGTTTACAAGCACGTCTGCATCGGGATGCATGGCAAATGCCCAAGCTTTTTAGCTGGCTGCAGGAGCAAGGCGGCGTCGCCGACACTGAAATGTATCGCGTGTTTAACTGCGGGATCGGGATGGTTGCTGTTGTGCCTGCCGCTCAGGCACAAGCGATCAGCCAGGCACTTCGAGCACAGGGCGAGACGGTGTATCAACTCGGCGAGATCGCTGAGTGTGGCGCCACAGACGCACAAACGGTCGTACTTTAAATCAGTCCACAATCGTTCGGTCGTCGATGAGACGGCCAACGATTGCCAGGGTCTTATCGGTTGCGTCGTGGGCGTCCGCTTCTACAGACAAGCGATCGGGTAGGCTGCGCAGCCAGGTCAGTTGCCTTTTGGCCAGTTGCCGGGTGGCTGCGATTGCCTGTTCTCTCGCCTGCACGGGCGTAACCTCCCCCGCGAGCATGGACCAAAACTGTCGATAGCCTACGCAGCGTATTGAAGGCAAGTCCGTATGCAAATCGCCGCGTTCGCGTAGCGCTTTGACCTCTTGAACCAAGCCTTCCTCCAACATTTGATCAAAGCGCACCGCAATGCGCTGATGCAGATGGCTGCGTTCTGTTGGCTCAAGACTCAATGTTACCGTTGCTAGCGGTTTGTCAGTTTGTTCGGGGGCATTTAGCAACGCAGACATCGTCTTGCCGCTGATATGCCAGATCTCAAGCGCCCGCTGTATGCGTTGACTATCGTTGGGTGAAAGCCTGGCAGCCGTTGCGGGGTCAATGAGGCGGAGTGCCTCATGCATGGCGGGCCAACCCACCGCAGCCGCACGCAACTCAAGCTCTTTTCTAATCTCAAGGTCTGCGGTGGGTAAATCATTGAGCCCATCACGCAAGGCCTTAAAGTAAAGCATCGTGCCGCCCACCAGCACGGGCAGACGTCCTCGGGCACGTATTGCTTTGACGCAGCAAAGCGCATCGCGTCTAAATGCCGCTGCTGAGTATGACTCAAGCGGATCCAGGATATCTAATAAATGATGGTCAATCGTGGCACGTTCTTCGCGCGAGGGCTTGGCCGTGCCGATATCCATGCCCCGATAGATGGTGGCTGAATCAACATTAATAATTTCACACGGCCACTTTTGTGCGATGGCGCGCGCAATGGCACTCTTGCCGCTTGCGGTTGGGCCCGCAATGCACAACAAAGCGGGAGTGTGCGCAGACTGCGTTGGCAGAGCGTCCGCTATCATTGACCGCGTAAAAATAATTTGTCTAAATCCGACACGTTCCAATGGATCCAGGTGGGTCGACCATGATTGCACTGATCCGCGCGTTCAGTCTGCTCCATCTGACGCAATAGGGCATTCATTTCTTCGAGCGTGAGTTGACGATTGGCGCGCACAGCCCCATGACACGCCATTGTGCCAAGTAAGGTGTTGCGCTGTTCGGTTAAAAGCTGGCTGGCGCCTAAGTGTTCAAGATCGCGCAGCACACCGCGTGCGAGCGCTTCCAGATCACCTTTTACAAGCATGGCGGGTACGGCCCGTAACGCCATGTCTAGAGGTCCAACGGTGGCCATCTCAAAACCGAGTTCATTGATCTGCGCACGATATTCTTCGGCGAGTGCGATTTCTTTTTCCGTCACGCGAAACACAACGGGGACGAGCAGTGTTTGTTGTGGCAGAGATTGCGTATCAAGCGCTTTTTTAAGCTGTTCATACACGACACGCTCGTGTGCGGCGTGCATGTCGATCAATGCAAGTCCCGAACTTGTTTGAGCCAAAATATAGATACCATGAACTTGGGCGAGGGCGCGTCCAAGCGGCCAGGTTGGTGTCGGCTCGTCGAGTGGTGCGTAGAGCGTTTTCCATCCCTCCGTCGAGACGGATGATGCAGGTTCATTTTCACGCAATTGAAATGCGTGTTGCGTCGTGGCTTGCCAAGCTTTACCGGGCTGGGCGCGATGATCAAACGCAGCAGAGCGACTACTTGAGCCGTTGTTCGCAAAGGCCGCGGGCATAAAGCCTGTCACATTCTCCTGCACGCTCTGTGCTATTGGATCGTCAGATATTCCCGCAGCTGATACTTGCTGCGCACCTGCGACCCCTGCGAGTGCTTGCGTCACTGTTTGCTGAACGAAACGATGGACTGCCCCTGAATCACGAAAGCGGACTTCGTGTTTAGCAGGGTGAACGTTGACATCGACTGCAGTGGGCTCAACGTGTAAAAACAATACGTAGGCGGGTTGACGATCGCCATGCAAAACATCGGCATAGGCACTGCGCAACGCATGGGAAACAGTTCGGTCGCGGACGTGTCGACCGTTGACAAACAAGAATTGTCGATCCGCGCGGGCGCGTGCTGCCGTAGGTCGCGTCACGACACCCATGAGCGCAATCAATCCGCCTTGGGCATTGACCTCGATGCCATGCTCATTAAATTCTGAGCCCAGTACGTCACTAATGCGTTTGAGTGCAGAGGTAGGCAACCATTGACGCACAGCACGGTCGTTATGAAAGACTCGGAAACCAACTTCTGGAAATGCGAGTGCAATACGTTCGATGGCATCGATACAGTGACCAAACTCGGTCGCCTCTGCGCGCAAAAATTTACGTCTGGCGGGTACACGGTCAAATAAATATTTAACGTCGACTGTGGTGCCTAGGGCGCCTGAGGCGGCTGTTGCGTCAATAGCGCCAGGCTCCAGGCACCACGCATGATCGGCTTCTTTGGGCCGAGAAATGAGTGTCAACTGTGAGACCGCTGCAATAGAAGCCAGTGCTTCGCCACGAAATCCCATCGAGTGGACGGACTCAAGTTCTTCGAGTGAGTTGATTTTGCTTGTGGCGTGACGTGTCAGTGCGAGTGCGAGTTCTTCTTTTGCAATACCGCTGCCATCATCAATAACCGCGATGCGTCGAATGCCACCGGCTTCAAGACGAATCTCAACGGTTTGCGCGCCCGCGTCAACGGCGTTTTCAACGAGCTCTTTGAGCACGGACGCAGGACGCTCAATGACTTCGCCTGCAGCGATTTGACTCACTAGCAGGTCGGGCAGTGCACAGATGGGGCGACGAATAGACATATGGGGTACGAACAAAAAGAAGCCTCTATTCTAGAGGCTTGTTGGGACAGATGTTCGGATTGTTTGTTTAGCCGACGGAAGCGAGATGCGGATTAACTTTGAAAAAGTGCTGAATGCCCGAGTGCATCGCCGAGGCGAAGCGATCTTGCGTTTGGGGACTCCTCAGCATCTGCTCTTCAGTCGGATTGCTGATAAAGGCTGTTTCGACCAAGATTGAAGGCATATCCGGTGCACGCAACACGGCAAAGCCAGCGTTTTCAACTTGTGGTTTGTGCAACCGATACACACCACGAAGCTTATCTAGCATGGTCGAAGCGAGTTGCGTCGAGTCTTTGATTTGAGCCGAGGTCGACAAATCAAGCAAAATTTTTGCGACTTGGTTGTTTTGTGTCTGAATATTGATGCCACCGATCAAATCCGCCGAGTTTTCTTTTTCAGCCAACCATTTAGCTGCAGTGCTAGAGGCACCGCGATCAGACAGGACATACACGGAGCTGCCACCTGCTGTGGGTCTTGGGAAAGCGTCTGCATGAATAGATACGAACAGATCTGCTTTGACTCGACGGGCTTTTTCGACGCGGACATGTAGTGGAACGAAAAAATCACCGTCTCGGGTGAGAAAGGCGCGCATACCGGGCGTGGCATCAATACGGGCTTTAAGCTTTTGAGCAATCGCGAGCACCACATCTTTTTCACGCGTGCCGCCTTTGCCAATAGCGCCTGGATCCTCGCCGCCATGACCTGCATCAAGTGCGATCGTAACCATGCGACGACGGCCGAGTTGAGTCGGACTTGCGCTTGGGCTGCTTGGTGCGATTGGAGGCGCAACTGAGTTAGGAATGACCGGCACAGCAGCCATGCCTGTTCCTTTAGGATTGCGACTGATGTCGTTCAGCACGCGGGCAAGAGGATCTTCATCCAACTTTTTTTGCGGCATTTTTTTGAGTAGGGCCGTCAGCGGATCCTGTGCGACCTTAGGATACAGATCCAGCACCAGACGGAACTTGTAGTCTCCGACGGGCTTGAGTGTAAAGACCTGTGGTGCGATGGCTTGCTTGAGATCGAAAACGATCCGAATGACATTTGATCTGTTCTGCGCAACACGTAGGGAGCTGATGTAGGGATCGTCGGGGCGAACTTTGCGGACCAAGTCGTTGAGTGCCGGATTCATCTCCATGCCTTGGATATCCACCACCATGCGGTGTGGATTTTCAAGCGTGAAGTGTTCAGCACGCAATTCGCTGTCGAGTTCGAGGGTGACACGGGTGTAATCATCCGCGGGCCAGGTGCGCACGGCGAGAAGTTTGGCGGCCATGGCAATGCGTGGAATGACGGGCAAAAGTAAAATCGTTGCTGCACCTAACAGACGACGACGCGCAGGAGCCTTTAGCCCGTCTGAGCATCCATTCTTGTCTGAGGCAAAGCGTCGATCCATTTAAGCCCTCTCGCAGTGTAAGCACTGAGTGTTGCAACACGACCTTGGTCGGCATAAGCCAGCTGAATATATAGATCCGGATACCCGAGTAAATCGCCCGCGCGCTCAGGCCATTCAATCAAAACAAGTGCTTCGGAATTGAGTAAATCACGGAAGCCCGCATCTAGCCATTCAGTAGGGTCGCTAAATCTATAAAAATCAAGATGATACAAGTATAAGCTAGAAACTTTATAAGATTCAAGTAAAGCATAACTTGGGCTCTTAATTCGTCCTGAAACGCCGCACTGTCGTAAAAAGGCTCTGGCTAAGGAAGTCTTTCCTGCGCCGAGATCTCCCTGCAGATGCATGCGACCGCCAGCCTCTGGGCCTGGAACACATCCATGAGGCGTGGATTGAAGATCGGCCGCAACAAACGCAAGTGCTTGTCCGAGCCGATCGGTTGCGGCTTCATCTGCTAGGGATAGCGTGAAGGTTTTCAAGGGCGTTTGGAACATTGGGGTCGTATCAGAACAGCATTGATTTCTAATTTTTAGATCGCAACAGTGCGAACAAAATCCAAGGGTACTGAATGCTACTATTAATTTCTCTTTTCGCGTCATGGCGTCATGCATGAGTGCTCAGGAATCAAGCGCTGTCAGCACCTTTATCGATGCGGTCTGGCTAGAGGACGGCTTAGCCGCCAACACACTTGCGGCCTATCGCCGCGACTTGAGTGCGTTCGAGCAATGGCTAAAGCTTGAGCGCGGGATTGCGCTAGATGCTGCTACTGGCGCGGATATCGAGTCCTGGTTTGCTGCATTGCATGCCAACAGCAAGCCCAGCACAGCCAATCGCCGTCTCGCTACACTCCGTCGTTATTATCTTTGGGCGATTCGTCATCAGCGTGTCTCGACGGATCCTTGTTTGCAATTAACCACCGCACAACAGCCCTTGCGCGTACCCAAGGTCCTCTCAGAAGGACAAGTGGAGGCACTCCTCAAACAACCTCCCACCCACACGCCCCGCGGCCTACGTGATCGCGCCATGTTAGAAGTGTTGTACGCCACGGGTTTGCGCGTCTCAGAGTTGGTCAATATTGGCGTGTTGGAAATCAGCTTATCTGATGGTGTGTTGAGAGTGGTGCAGGGTAAAGGCGGTAAGGATCGGTTGGTTCCGCTGGGCGCAGAAGCCGCGCACTGGATTAGCACGTATATGAAAGAAGCGCGTCCTGTCTTGTTGGGTCCGCGGACAAGCCCCGCGATGTTTGTGACAGCCCGTGGCACCCCCATGACCCGCCAGTCGTTTTGGCTACTGATTAAAAAATATGCGGTGCTAGCAGGTGTACGTGCTCCACTCTCGCCCCATGTACTGCGGCACGCATTTGCCACCCATTTACTCAATCATGGTGCGGATTTGCGGGTCGTGCAAATGTTGCTTGGTCATGCAGACATCTCCACAACACAGATTTATACCCATGTTGCACGCGAGCGTTTAAAAAGCCTGCATGCCCAGCATCACCCACGTGGCTGAGAGGCTGCTCAACACTTGTTAAACTACCTAATACGCCGCCGTAACTCAGTGGATAGAGTACCTTCCTCCTAAGAAGGGAGTCGGACGTTCGATTCGTCTCGGCGGCGCCAGTTGGCTGTCCATATAAAAAAGGAAGGGCAAGGTGACAATACAAACGACCGCCATGGCACAAGAACAAAAAGATCAACGAGCAGTCAGTACGTTGCTTATTGGTACTTTCATTGTTCTTTTAGCGATGGGCACGCGCGCGACTTTTGGTTTGTTCATGCAACCGATGGGACTTGAGCATCAATGGCCCCGTGAGGTGTTTTCAATGGCGTTTGCCATTCAAAATTTGGTTTGGGGACTGGGCGCGATTGGTGCGGGCATGATGGCCGATCGATTCGGATCGGGCCGAACGATAGCACTGAGCGCCGTTTTTTATGCGTGTGGTCTTGTGGGTACGCGTTACGCCACGAGCGTCTTTGATTTGTATCTGAGTGCGGGACTGCTAGTAGGACTCGGACAAGCGGGAACGACCTTCGCGGTCATTCTCCCTGTTATTGCAAGAACGGTTCCTGTTGCGTCACGTAGCACTGCCATGGGTATAGCTAGCGCAGGTGGTTCCCTCGGACAATTTTTGGTGGTGCCTACAGGTCAGCTGCTGATTGACACGTATCAGTGGACTGGAGCGTTTTGGATATTGTCGGTTGTTCTGGCCTCGACCTTGCCGCTAGTCTGGTTTTTGAGAGGCAAGCCTGCTGCTGCAGTCGGGCAGCAACAATCCCTGCTGAGCGCGATTAGACAGGCTTTAAAACACCCAACGTTTCATTTTCTGTTCTGGAGTTATTTTGTTTGCGGTTTTCACACTGCGTTCATTACGTTGCATTTGCCCGCCTTTGTAACGGATGCAGGCTTGAA
Source organism: Burkholderiaceae bacterium (assembly GCA_023653055.1). Lineage (GTDB taxonomy): Bacteria > Pseudomonadota > Gammaproteobacteria > Burkholderiales > Burkholderiaceae_B > Zwartia. Next base: position 94,101 of record JAMNXR010000005.1, read on the forward strand.
CGCGAGTAGTGGAGCGATCGCGATCGCCTTAATTGGTTTATGCAATGTCTTTGGCTCTTTTTTTGCAGGCAAACTGGGCGGCACACACAGTAAAAAGAACTTACTCGCATTTCTGTACTTTATGCGTGCCTTCGGCATTCTTTGGATTTTGGTGATGCCGACAACGACATTCGTCCTGTACGTATTTGCGGCGTGGATGGGGTTGTTCTGGTTGGGGACGGTGCCTTTGACGTTGGGTCTGATCGCTCAGATCTACGGCCTGCGTTACGCGGCAACACTGTCAGGCATGGTGTTTTTAGGGCATCAGCTGGGAAGCTTTAGCGGCGTCTTTCTGGGAGGTAAGATCCAGGCGATCACAGGAAGTTACGATCTAGTCTGGTGGATAGGCATTGCTTTAGCATTAATAGCTGCAGCATTATGCTTGCCTGTCAAAGAAAAACCACTTGCCCTCGGCCTAAGTCCAGCTGGCGCCTAAGATGCCACACGTCAAACCTGATTCTGGATCTTCAAAATTACTGCTCAAGTTATTTGGGGGGGGCGTGCTGATTATTGTGCTTGGTATTGGTTTCCTTGGATACCTCTCACCGAGTATGCGCATCAATTGGGAAACGATCACCACGATGTGTGGGTTTTAGTTGTTTGAGATGCCTGTGCTGAAAGATTTTCCTGCCACAGATTACACACAGCTTTGCGACTTGCCGGCTCGCTCAACCGCTGTTTTAACCGTCAATAATCGATTGACACGAAGTGTAATTCAGTCTCTCGCGACGCACCACGCGCGCACGACTGAAATTCCACTGGTCGCACCTTGGTCCGCTTGGCTTTCGCATGTGCTTGCACAGCTCGGCTTCGAAGAGCATATCCCTGCGCCTGCTTATGTGTTGGATAGTTTTTCAGCACAAACACTCTGGACAAAAGTCATACAGGACCTCGAATCCGAGCGCCCACTGCTTGATATGAATCAGGCTGCTGCGGCGGCGATGCAGGCCGATGCTTTAATGAATGAGTGGGATATTGTTGTGGCTCAGGGCAGTCAGACCGAAGAGTTTTTAAGCTTTGAGCGCTGGCGTGATGAGTATCGAACACGATTGCACGCAATGGATGCGCTTGATCCAAGCCAGCTGACTGAACACATCATTTTGCATCTGGAGAAACTTTCCAGGGATGGTGTGTCACGCCAAGTCGTGATGCCTACGCATGTTGTACTCGCTGGATTTTCTGAAATTTCTCCTCGCATGAACAGGGTGTTATCCGTCTTATCTGAGATGGGCGTCACGATCTCTGTCTTGAGTCAAAGCAATGACCCGTCTGGTCAAGTCAAGAGAATGCTTGCCGTTCATGCGCAAGCGGAGTGGCAGGCTGCTGCGTATTGGGCGCGGCAACAACTCATGCAGAACCCTGAAAAGCGTTATGCCATCGTTGCCGCTCAGCTTGATCGAGAGGTGCCTTATGCCAGACGCGTGTTAGATCACATTCTGAGAGAGGACGTGATTGAGCCGCTCGCCTTTAACGTTGCGGTTGCTAGACCCCTGTCCGATTGGCGTGCGGGACGAGCGATGCTCGCCTGGTTAAGAACATTCGTTTTAATGAAAGACCGCAAGGGTGCAGAACCTGCAGACCTTGGTGCAGCGTTACTCGCTGGATATTGTGCAGGTGATGTGAGTGAGATGGGCGTGCGCACACGGATCGATGCGCGCTGGCGAGACAGACAGATGACGCGTGTGACACTCGCCGGATGGTCTCGCGCACTTGAGCCGCTTTTGATTTTAGGACCTGCCTGGCAACTCGCCTGGCAAAAGTGGCAAGACTATTCCCGCCAGGCAGACGCTCAGACGTGGTCTCAAATTTTTCGTTCGACACTTTCCATCATCGGTTTTCCGGGGCAGACCCAGCAAAGCTCTGTGGCCTATCAGGTGACAGAGGCGCTTGACGTTTTGCTCGCTCGATTTGCACGCATGCAACCGGTGTTAGGCATGATGAGTGCGTCTGATGCGTGGTCATCACTGAATCGATTGGCGCGAAGCTCTGCATTTCAACCACAGCGTGATGCAAGCGCGAGGCTGGATGTTCTAGGTTTGCTTGAGGCGGAAGGGGGTCGCTGGGATGGGGTCTGGATTCTCGGGCTAACGGATGATGTATTGCCTGCGGCGCCTAAGCCTAATCCCTTCATTCCGCTGTCAGCGCTGCGAGTGGCTCAGGCACCTCGTGCGACGCCAGAGCGAGAGTACGAATGGGCACAACAAATTTACAAACATTTAACGCACACTGCACCAGAAATCATTGTCAGTTCAGCCGCACAAGAGGGTGAGCGCACGTTAAGACCTTCGCCCCTCATTTCTGCCTTACCACCAATGTCAGATGTCTGGTCGCCCGAATCTGATACACCCCACAAACAGGATGTGTTGCAAGAGTTGGTTGATGGTCAAGGACCTGTCCTGCACACGTCAGAGGTGACCGCGGGCGGTGTCAATGTGTTGGAGATCCAGTCCTGTAATCCTTTGTGGGGATTTGTGCGTTATCGATTGGGGGTGCAAGGCTTAAAACCTTATGCCACGCTGCCTTCAAAAACCTTGCGCGGTATTTATCTGCATGCCGTGATGCAGCGCCTCTGGGAAACGTTGCGTACACAGGATCGTTTGATTGAGAGCCAGCAGCGTGGCGAGCTTCAGGGCTTATTAAAAGGACTGCTGCACGATGTCGCACAACAAAAGCTGCAGGAATATCCTGAAATGTGGCAGCAACTCGAGGCTGAACGTTCTACGCCAATTGTTGCGCAATGGTTAGACTTCGAGGCAGAACGACTGCCTTTTACGGTCACTGAAATTGAACAAAAGCGCTTGATGGCGATTGGTTCTGTTTCTAAATTAAAGCTTGAGTTGAGATTGGATCGCCTGGATACGCTCTCAAGCGATGAGAGACAGGTAGTGATTGATTACAAGACAGGCTCTAAATTACCAAATGTATTAAAAGACTGGAAGCAGCCCAGACTGTTAAATCTTCAGTTGCCGAGTTATGCCGCGTTGATGCTTGGCCATGACTCTTTGAGTCAAGTATCTGAACACCATGGTGCGACAGCGGCCGATAGTCTGGCTGGTTTTATCCTTGTTCAATTACACAGCAAATCCGTTGGCGCGATTGGCTTGGTTGATGAAGACCTCGGCCTCAAGGGCCCAAAGTCTCTCAGTGAGGCAAATTTTGATGATCTGAGTTGGGGTAGCGCTATGCAAAGACTGCACGACGCTATCACTCGACTCGCCGACGAGTTTTTGCAGGGTGTAGCCATCAATCAGTCTTTTAATGAAAATGACCTAAAGTTTTGTGACGTATTACCGATCTTACGTGTCTATGAGGAAGATCAGGATGACTGAAAAAATCCCTCATGATGCGTCTGTCCGCGCGCGTGCGATCGATCCCAGACAGTCTTTTTTGGTTCAGGCTCCGGCGGGTTCGGGTAAAACGGAATTACTGACGGATCGTATTCTGGCCCTACTGGCGACGGTCAAGCGTCCTGAAGAAATCGTCGCAATTACCTTTACGCGAAAAGCCGCGGCTGAAATGCACGAAAGGGTGTTGCAAAAACTGGTGGCGGGTCTCGCAGCCGATCCTCCCGAAAAAATACATGCCCGTAAAAGCTGGGAACTGGCGCGTTTTGCGCTTGCGAGAGATCAGGAAATGGGTTGGCAGCTGTTGCAGCATCCTGCGCGACTTTCGATACGCACGATTGACGCTTTTTGTGCCTCGCTTGTGCGCACGATGCCTTGGTTGTCCTCCATGGGTGGAGTGCCAGGTGTGATTGATGATGCGCGCGTGCATTATTTGGCCGCAGCCCGCATGACTCTGGATCTTGCAGATCGGCAAGCGTTCGTCTGTGTGACTGATTTGCTCAAGCATCTGGATCTGGATATCGAGGTTGCAGCCGATGCGCTTGCAGATATGTTGGGTCAGCGTGATCAGTGGTTGCCTTTGCTTGAAAAAGGGAATGATCGCGATGTATTGGAATTGAATTTACAGACGGCGATTGAGGTGGACTTACGCCGCCTGTCAGCGCTTATGCCGCGAGGCTGGGCAGAGCAGTTGGCGCCTGCAGTGCGACTCGCGGCAGCTGCGCTATCTGAAACGCGGCCGGTCCATGCTTTTGTTGATTTGCTCGATTGGGACGGTGAGCCCTTTGGCGCTGAAGTTGAGTGTCTGTCGCAATGGCGTGCGCTCGCTCATTTACTCTTAACGAAAGAGGGTGCATTAAGGCGCTCGCTGACTATAGCGAATGGATGTCCGCCACAATCACAGCAAAAACAAATATTGCAGGAATGGTTAGCTACGCATGAAAGCGCTTCACCTGCAGCTTGGATTGAAAGATTATTTGCGATCGTTGAAACGCCTGATCCTGTGTTTACAGATGAACAGTGGCATATCCTGAGCGCACAAATAAAATGTCTATGGTTAGCCTCCGCGCAACTTATGGTGCAGTTTGCACAAGCCGGTGAGGTCGACTTTATTGAAATCGCCAGACGCGCAGATCAGGCGCTTGGACGGGCGGAGGATCCTTCAGAATTACTCTTGAAGCTTGATGCCAGTATCAGCCATTTGTTGATCGACGAGTTTCAGGATACGAGCCAGTCACAAATCGATTTGCTTAAAAAAATAACCTCTGGCTGGCAAACTAATGATGGACGCACACTTTTTCTGGTGGGCGATCCGATGCAGTCGATTTATCGGTTTCGCAAAGCGGATGTCGCGCTCTTTTTAAAAATTCGCGATCACGGTTTGGCTGACTTGTGCGTGGAGTCTTTGCTGCTGACAGATAACTTTCGTTCGCAAGCGGGCGTAGTGAATTGGGTCAATGCAACTTTTTCAAAGCTGCTGCCTGCCGTCGATGAGCCGGCGGCGGGTGCGATTTCTTATGCACATTCTCAGGCGTTTCACCCACAGAGTCTGGATCCTGCGGTTAGTTTTCATCCGGTATTTGTGCAGTCTGGCGCCAGAGCTGAAGCAGTTGTCGTGGATCTAGTCCGCGAGGCGCTTGACATGTATCCCGAACAATCGCATCCCGTTGCCGTACTGGTGCGTGCGCGGACACATTTAAAAGACGTGACGCAGCTGTTATCTCAGGCCGGGATTGCTTGTCGCGCGGTGGAGCTCGTGCCTTTGCATAAGCGTCCGTTTGTTGTGGATCTGGTCCAGATCATCCGTGCCTTGAGTCATCCCGGTGATCGGGCTGCGTGGGTCTCAGTGCTACGTTCCCCTTATTGCGGTTTGACACTCAAGAGCCTACATGCCTTGGTGGCTGAGGATCGGTTGGGGGCCGTACCCGCGATTCTGGAGCGTGCTTTAAAAGTATCCCCATCGGGGGGCGTCTGTCATGCACAACAGGTGCTTGAGCCTGATGAGTATGCGCGCTTGATGGCGACTGCACCGGTGTTGCTGCGCGCATTGAAAGACGATGATATTCGTCCGTTTGCCAATATGGTTGAGCGGGTATGGCGTTTGCTAGGTGGTCCGGCGTTGGCACAAGGAACCGGAGATTTGCAGGATGCTGAACGCGTTTTTCAGTTGATCGAGCAGATGGCGCCCTATGGTGGGCTCGATCTGGATGCGCTCGAGAAAAAACTTGAAAAACTGTTTGCGGCACCGGACTCTGAAAGTCGTGCGGTTGAAGTCATGACCATGCACAAAGCCAAAGGCCTGCAATTTGAACGCGTCATTCTCTTTGGTCTGCATCATGCGCCGCGCTCTGATCAAAGCCCCTTGGTGCGCATCGAGCAGATTGATGCGCACGTCATGTTTGGTCCGATTAAACCCCGAGCCAGTGCAGATGCAGATACGTTTTCCAAATACCTCGGCATACGCGAAAAGCGTCGCGCAGCTTTTGAGGTGGACCGGTTGCTTTATGTCGCCGCGACGCGCGCCAAAGAGTCTTTGCATTTAGTGGCAGAGGTCAAGCTTGACAAGAAAACCGGTTTGCTGGCGGATCCTGTTTCCGGCAGTTTGCTGGGACGTTTGTGGCCGTATTTACAAAAACCCGAGGTGCCGCAAGGGTTGCAAATCCCTGAGGAGGTTGCATCGGATCGACCGGTCCTGACGGGGCAACCGCTCCGGCGTCGCCTGCATATTCCACCAGCGTTTTCGCTGCACCTTGATTCGCCTCGCAATACGGCCTATGCCTGGCGCGACACAACGTCCTTTGATCGGGAGGTCGGCATCCTTGTGCACGCTTGGCTTGCCCACATTGGCGAACAGGGGTTGGAGGGGTGGTCACCTGCGGCAGTTCTTGAGAAATCATCGTTGATTCATCGTCAGCTCACCCAGGCGGGTTTACCTGTTTCACAAGCAGCGTCGGCTGTGTCTGAGGTCATCGAGACGTTGGTGGCGATGTTGACACAAGAACGTGGGCGCTGGTTGTTAAGTCACCCGCAATCCTACCGTGAGTGGACGCTGATGGATGCGGCAGGCAAGGTCTCCGTGATTGACCTCGCACTTGCGGATGAGCAGGGCTGGTTGGTGGTGGACTATAAAACAGGCCGTCCGCAGCAGGGTGAAGCTCAGGAGAGTTTTGTACAACGCATGCGCGAACGTTATGCGCCCCAACTTGAACGATATTGTCAACAATTGACCGATCTTGATGGTCGAAGTGCACGTGCGGCGCTTTATTTTCCCCGAGATGACTTGTGGCTCACGCTCAATTCAGATTGAAGGGCCAAGCCCTGCTAAAATCGTGAGTGGCGGGCCCCTTCGCATGGTTCGGCGGTTAATCTGGTCAGGTCGGGAACGAAGCAGCCACAGCCGTGCAGAATTAGTGCCGAAGTCAGGCTCGCCTCTTTAATTTCCGTCTCTGGTCGGTAAAACTTATGAGCTATCTGGTCCTCGCGCGTAAATGGCGCCCTCGCTCGTTCGATACGCTGGTCGGTCAAGATCACGTTGTTCGTGCCCTCACGCACGCTCTGACCACTCAGCGACTCCATCACGCCTGGTTGTTTACAGGCACGCGAGGCGTGGGTAAAACAACGCTTTCCCGTATTTTGGCCAAATCGCTCAATTGTGAAACAGGCATCACCGCTACGCCTTGTGGGGTGTGCCAGGCTTGCACAGAGATCGACCAAGGCCGCTTTGTAGACTATCTCGAGCTAGATGCCGCCTCCAATCGAGGCGTCGATGAAATGACTCAGCTGCTCGAACAGGCGGTGTACTCGCCGAGCGCCGGCCGCTTCAAGGTCTACATGATCGACGAAGTCCACATGCTGACGGGTCACGCGTTTAACGCGATGCTCAAAACGCTCGAAGAACCTCCCGCGCATGTCAAATTTATTCTCGCCACCACCGATCCTCAGAAAATTCCGGTGACCGTTTTATCGCGTTGCTTACAGTTCAATCTCAAGCAAATGCCCGGGGAGGCGATTGTTGGCCATCTTGAAAACGTCCTAGGGCATGAGCAAATACCTTTCGAGGTTCCTGCCTTACGCCTACTCGGGCAGGCCGCTGCTGGCTCGATGCGTGATGCCTTGTCGTTGACCGATCAGGCCATTGCCTACAGCGCCAGCAATCTCACCGAAGAAGCCGTGCGTGGCATGCTCGGGACGATCGATCAACGACATCTCGTCCGATTGTTGGAGGCACTGCAGTCCGGCCAAGCGCCTGCCGTGCTCGAAATTGCCGATGAGTTGGCGACACGTGGCCTTTCCTATCGCGCTGCTTTAGCCGATCTCGCCGTCCTGCTGTCTCGCATCGCAATCGCGCAGCGGGTCAGTGCCGCGGTAGACGAAGCAGACCCGATCGCCATTGATATCCGAAAATTTGCGAGTGCCTTGCATCCGGATGTGGTGCAGTTGTTTTATACCGTTGCGGTGCACAGTCGCTCCGAACTTGCGATTGCGCCCGATGAGTACGCCGGCTTTGTGATGGCTTGCTTGCGGATGCTTTCTTTGGGTGGCACCTCCGGCTTTGCAATGCCTGCGCCTGACGCGACATCCCAAACAAACACAGCTGTGCCTGTTGAAACGCGCGCAGCTGTCGCAACGCCTCCGGCCGCTCCTGCTCCCAAGCTTTCTGCTGCACCAGCAAGCGTTGTTGCCGCACCTGCACCTCACCCCTCCCCAGAGCTTGATTCAGAACAAGAGCCTGATGAGGGGGTCGATTTTCAGGACGCCGGCGAACATGACGAGTACACACTCAGCCCTGCAGATTTTCAAAGGATGCATGCTGCCGCAGATGAGCAGGAAATGGGTCTCAATCCTGTAGCCGTGGTGGCGCCTGTGACTCAGATCCATTCAGATACGATCATCCTGCCAGAGCCGTGGGGAGCGTTTGCGGCCAAGCTCCCTCTTTCTGGGATGTCGGAGCAGCTTGCCAGACAGTCCGAGTGTGTTGCTGTGTCCAAGCAACAGCTAACCCTTCGCGTGCCAAGCAAGGCACTGTCAGAAGGGCCGCCGGTCGAGCGCTTGCGTACGGTCCTGAGCGATTACTTTGGCTTCAAGGTCGAGCTGCTCTTTGAAATTGGGGCCGGTGAGGGTTCTTCTGCGCATGCGCTTGATTTGGTGGCGCAGCAAGCGCGCCAAGATGCCGCTGAGGTCGCCATAGATCAGGATCCTTTCGTACAGGCGCTTATTCAGGATTTTGGTGCCAAGGTTGTTCCCGGATCGATTCGTCCCAGTCAGCTCAATTAGTGCGTTGACCCTACCCATTCTTTAATTTTTCTAGGAAATCCAATCATGATGAAAGGACAAATTGCTGGTTTGATGCGTCAGGCGCAACAAATGCAGGAAAACATGAAAAAAGCGCAGGACGCCTTAGGTGATATTTTGGTCGAAGGTGCTTCCGGTGGTGGCTTAGTCAAGGTCACGATGACCTGCCGTCATGATGTCAAACGCGTGTCCATTGATCCGAGTTTGCTCGCGGAAGACAAAGACATGCTTGAGGATCTTGTGGCGGCTGCGTTTAACGATGCCTTACGTAAAGCTGAGGCCACCTCGGCAGACAAAATGTCCGCCGTGACTGCTGGAATGCCCTTGCCACCTGGCATGAAACTTCCTTTCTAATATGGAAAAAATCGGTTCTGAACCGCAACCGCTACTTGCACTCGTAGAGGCGCTTAAACGCCTCCCGGGTGTAGGTGTCAGGACAGCGCGCCGCATGGCGTATCACCTGTTGCAACATGATCTGCAAGCGGCTGAGCAGCTTGGTCAGGCTTTGACGGAGGCGGTCGAGCGTCTCCAACACTGCGAGCAGTGCAATGGCTTTACTGAAGTCGCCATTTGTGCGACGTGCGAGCATCCAGAGCGTGACGAGACCTTGCTTTGTATCGTGGAGACACCCGCAGATCAAAACTCGATCGAGGCGACCCACGGTTACATCGGTTTGTATTACGTGTTGATGGGCAGCCTTGCGCCCCTTGAGGGCAGGGGTCCGGATGAGTTGGATTTTGGACGCGTATTAAAAAGAGCGGGTAACGGCATCGTGACCGAGGTCATTCTGGCCACCAACTTTACTGCCGAAGGCGAAACGACTGCCCACTATTTGTCCGAGTCGTTACGCGCGCTCGGCATCAAGGTGACACGCCTCGCCAGAGGCGTGCCCGCAGGCAGCGAAATAGAGTACGTGGATGCGGGCACTGTAGCTTGGGCATTAATGGAGCGCCGTCCGACCTAATCCGTCGCGCCGTCTGCTTCTAGCGTTGTGCGTCAATCAATGTATCGAGCTTACGTGCGTCCGTGACAAAAGCACGAATGCCTTCGGACAGTTTTTCACTTGCCATCGCATCTTCATTCAGCAGAAAACGGAAGCTTTGCTCATCGCAGGGCAGGGCGTGAGGTTGACTGGCGCGCGCACTTTCTGGTGTCAGTGAAGCGGCCAAGTTTGCTTGCGTCTCGCTTAAATTGCCTAATAGCTCTGGGCTGATCGTCAAAAGATCACAGCCCGCGAGCGCCAAAATCTGACCCGTGTTGCGAAAACTTGCACCCATAATCTCGGTGGTAACACCGAAATACTTGTAGTAGTTGTAAATCTTGGTGACGGACAGGACGCCAGGATCGTTGCGTCCACTGCTAGCTGATTCGTCCCACGTGCTGCCTTGTTGCTTTTTGTGCCAGTCGTAGATGCGGCCCACGAAAGGGGAAATGAGTTGAACACCTGCATCCGCGCACGCCACGGCCTGTGAAAGCGAAAACAGTAGCGTCAAATTGCAGCGAATACCCTCTGACTCCAGCACGCGCGCAGCCTGAATACCCTCCCAAGTCGCCGCAATCTTGATCAACACACGGTCGCGTCCGATGCCCTCAGCTTGATAGAGCGCCATGATTTGGCGAGCGCGATCAATGGTGGCACGTGTATCAAAGGAAAGACGGGCATCCACCTCGGTCGATACACGCCCCGGCACAATACTAAGAATTTCTTTCCCGAATGCGACCAGTAAATGGTCTACGAGGGCTTCTTTGGGGGCGTTGGGGTGCGCCTTGACGCAACGCGCCAGCATAGGGCGGTAAGCCTCTTGCTGGACCGCCTTCAAAATGAGAGATGGATTGGTGGTCGCATCGGTCGGCTGATAGCGTTTCATGCTCTCAAAGTCGCCGGTGTCTGCTACAACAGTGGTGTACTTGCGTAAAGATTCGAGAAGGCTGGCCATCGGGTTATACTTCCAAGGTTTGCTTACTAGATTTGATGCCGGGGTTAATTGTGCTGCCAAATATATTTGATGAAATTGAGCTAAAGAACCCAGGGTCTGATACTAAAACAATTGCCATTTTAGCGTTGGCTGATGGTACCGTGTTCCGAGGCATCTCAATTGGTGCGCCGGGACATACCGTTGCCGAGGTGGTATTTAACACCGCCATGACAGGTTACCAAGAGATTTTGACAGATCCAAGCTACAGCGGACAGATCGTGACGCTGACGTATCCTCACATTGGTAATACCGGCGTCAACCTCGAAGACGTCGAATCCACCAAAATCCACGCTGCAGGCCTGATTGTTCGTAACTGCCCCGCGCGTTTGTCTAATTTTCGCTCGACCCAGTCCTTGCCTGCTTACCTCAAGTCGCAAGGCATTGTGGCGATCGCTGAAATCGATACCCGCAAGTTGACACGCATCCTCCGAGAGGGCGGTGCGCAAGGGGGCTGTATTTTTGTTGGCGATGATGCAGACCAAGCACTGAAGCTTTCAAAAGCCTTTCCTGGCATGTCGGGTCAGGATTTGGCCAAGGTCGTCTCCGCTATCAAAAACGCCACATGGACCGAGTCCACATGGCAACTCGGCGAAGGCTTTGGTAAAAACGACAGTCAGTCACCTCACGTGGTGGCGTATGACTTTGGCGTCAAGTCCAACATCCTCCGCTTGCTCGCCGAACGTGGCTGCCGCATTACTGTGGTGCCTGCGCAAACTACTGCCGAGCAGGTGTTAGCACTCAATCCAGACGGGGTATTCCTCTCCAACGGCCCAGGCGACCCAGACCCTTGTGACTACGCCATTGCCGCCACCAAGGTTTTTCTCGAGCGCAAGCTTCCAACCTTTGGTATTTGCCTCGGTCACCAGATTATGGGGCTGGCCTTGGGTGCCAAGACCGTCAAGATGAAAACAGGCCATCATGGTTCCAATCATCCCGTGCAGGATCTGGCGACGGGACGCGTGTTTATCACCGCTCAAAACCATGGCTTCGCCGTGGATGCCAACACGCTCCCCGCGAATGCCCGCGTGACGCACATTTCATTGTTTGACGGCACCTTGCAGGGCTTTGCGCTGACGGACCGCCCAGCATTTTGTTTTCAAGGGCACCCCGAAGCCAGCCCAGGACCGCACGATATCGTGGTCCTGTTCGATCAATTCATGAGCCTGATGGCCGGTAAACAATAAAGAGTCACCATGCCCAAGCGTACAGACCTAAAAAGTATTCTCATCATTGGCGCAGGCCCGATCATCATCGGTCAAGCTTGCGAATTCGATTACTCCGGCGCCCAGGCTTGTAAAGCCTTAAAGGCGGAGGGTTACCGCACTATTTTGGTGAACAGCAATCCTGCGACCATCATGACGGACCCAGAAACTGCCGATGTCACCTATATCGAGCCCATTACCTGGCAAGTCGTAGAAAAGATCATTGAAAAAGAGCGTCCCGATGCAGTTTTACCCACGATGGGTGGACAGACTGCGCTCAATTGCGCCCTCGATCTCGACAAGCACGGTGTATTGAAAAAATACAACGTTGAGTTAATCGGCGCCAACGCGCACGCGATTGAAAAAGCCGAAGATCGACAAAAATTCAAGGTCGCGATGAGCGCGATCGGACTCGAGTCCGCAAGATCCGGTGTTGCCCATACCCTCGAAGAAGCGTGGGAAGTTCAAAAGCGCATCGCGATTGAAGTTGGGACCTCCGGTTTTCCGGCTGTCATTCGCCCAAGCTTTACGCTCGGCGGTAGCGGCGGCGGTATCGCTTACAACGCCGAAGAGTTCGAAACTATTTGTCGTCGCGGTCTTGAGGCCTCGCCCACCAGTGAGTTGCTCATCGAGGAATCACTGCTCGGCTGGAAAGAATTTGAAATGGAAGTCGTGCGCGACAGCGCCGACAACTGCATTATTGTTTGCTCGATCGAAAACCTCGATCCGATGGGTGTGCACACGGGCGACTCCATCACGGTTGCGCCCGCTCAGACCTTGACCGACAAAGAATATCAAATCATGCGTAACGCCTCGATCGCGGTGTTGCGCGAGATTGGTGTGGATACTGGTGGCTCGAACGTACAGTTCGCCGTCAATCCCAACAATGGTCGCATGATCGTCATCGAGATGAATCCCCGTGTGTCACGCTCCTCGGCGCTCGCCTCCAAAGCAACGGGTTTCCCTATTGCCAAGGTTGCCGCTCGCCTGGCCGTTGGTTACACACTCGATGAGTTGAAAAACGAAATTACCGGTGGCGCGACCCCTGCCTCCTTTGAGCCGACAATCGACTACGTCGTCACCAAGGTGCCACGGTTCGCCTTCGAAAAATTCCCGACTGCGGATGCGCGTCTGACGACACAGATGAAGTCAGTGGGTGAAGTGATGGCGATTGGACGTACCTTTCAGGAGTCCTTTCAGAAAGCACTACGCGGCCTCGAAGTCGGTGTCGATGGCCTCAATCAAAAAACGACTGATCGCGAAAAAATCCAAATCGAACTCGGCGAGCCTGGCCCCGAGCGCATCTGGTACGTTGGAGATGCGTTTGCGCAGGGCTTCAGCCTCGAAGAAGTTCACCAGCTCACCAAGATTGATCCATGGTTCCTGTCACAGATCAAAGAAATTGTTGACATCGAACTTGCACTCGAACAACGCACGCTGGCAGATCTTGACGTTGAAACGCTCTTGCAACTCAAGCGTCGCGGTTTCTCAGATCGTCGCTTAGCATTCTTGCTCGACACCGTCGAAGCCGAAGTGCGTAAGTTACGTCACCAGTACAACGTCCGTCCCGTTTATAAGCGCGTTGATACGTGCGCGGCCGAATTCGCGACCGATACAGCCTACCTCTATTCGACATACGAACAAGAGTGCGAGGCCGCGCCGACCGATCGTAAAAAAATCATGGTGCTCGGTGGTGGACCCAACCGTATCGGTCAGGGTATTGAATTTGATTATTGCTGCGTGCATGCTGCGTTAGCGTTGCGCGAGGATGGTTACGAAACCATCATGGTCAATTGCAACCCAGAGACGGTGTCGACTGATTACGACACTTCGGATCGTCTGTACTTTGAGCCACTGACTCTGGAGGACGTGCTTGAAATCGTCCATAAGGAAAAGCCAGTGGGCATCATTGTCCAATACGGTGGCCAGACCCCCTTGAAGCTCGCCCGCGCACTTGAGGCCAACGGCGCACCGATCATCGGTACTAGCCCGGAGTCGATTGATGTTGCAGAGGATCGCGAGCGTTTCCAGAAACTGCTCAACAAACTCAATTTGCGTCAGCCGCCTAACCGCACTGCACGGACAGAAAGTGAAGCACTCAATCACGCCCAGGAAATTGGTTATCCCTTGGTGGTCCGTCCGAGCTACGTGCTGGGTGGTCGCGCGATGGAAATCGTGCATGAGCAAATCGACCTTGAACGCTACATGCGCGAGGCGGTCAAGGTCAGTAACGATTCCCCTGTATTGCTGGATCGCTTTTTAAATAACGCGATTGAAATCGACGTTGATTGCTTGTGCGATGGTCAAGAGGTATTTATCGGTGGTGTGATGGAGCACATTGAGCAGGCTGGCGTGCACTCCGGTGATTCTGCGTGCTGCTTGCCGCCATATTCTTTGTCTCCTGAAATGACAGAGGAAATCAAGCGCCAGACCGCACTGATGGCACGCGCATTAAATGTCAAAGGTTTGATGAACGTTCAGTTCGCCGTGCAAAATGGCGATGTATACGTGCTTGAGGTCAATCCTCGTGCTTCGCGTACCGTTCCCTTCGTGTCCAAAGCCACAGGCTTACAGTTGGCAAAAATTGCCGCACGGGCCATGGCTGGACAGTCACTGGCTTCGCAAGGGATTACCAAAGAAGTTGTGCCGCATTATTTCTCAGTCAAAGAAGCCGTCTTCCCCTTCGTTAAGTTCCCCGGTGTGGATACGATTCTCGGACCTGAGATGAAGTCGACTGGCGAAGTGATGGGCGTGGGCGAGACCTTTGGTGAGGCCTTTGTCAAATCCCAAATGGCTGCGAGCGTCAATCTGCCTGAGTCGGGTACGGTCTTTATCAGTGTGAAAAACGCGGACAAGCCCAAGGCCGTCCAAGTGGCACGCGGTCTGCATGGGTTGGGCTTCAAAGTGGTCGCGACCCGTGGAACGGCCGCGGCGATCCAAGAAGCAGGTATCCCTGTGACTGTGGTCAACAAGGTCGCCGAAGGTCGTCCGCATATCGTCGATATGCTCAAAAACGGCGAAGTCTCACTCGTAATCAACACCGTCGAGGAACGCCGCAACGCGATCACCGACTCACGTGCAATCCGAACGCAAGCCTTGGCGGCACGGGTGACCTATTACACGACGATCGCGGGTGCACTTGCGGCAGTTGAGGGTATGCAATACCTGCGTGAAGGTCTCGGCATCAAGGTATATTCATTGCAGGACTTGCACCGCTCGCTCGCTTCTTAACTTCACTTTAGGCAGACTGGCTGATGACGCTCCCCTACACCGGATTACGTGTTTTAGACATCAGCCAGGGCATTGCAGGGCCCTATTGCGCGCATATATTGTGGCAACAGGGTGCTGACGTCATCAAGGTCGAGCCTCCTGCGGGAGACTGGATTCGCTCTATCGGTGTCAGCAAGGGCGAGCATAGTGCTTACGGTATTCAAAACAGTGCGGGCAAAAAAGCACTGGCGCTCGATGCACGCACGACGGACGGCAAGAAAATTTTGTACGACATGGCGATGCAAGCGGACGTTATCGTGCAAAACTTTCGTCCTGGTGTCGCACAGCGACTCGGTGTTGGCTACGAAGAACTCTCCAAACTAAAGCCCGAGCTTGTTTACGTCTCAATTAGCGGTTACGGTCCGGATGGTCCGTATGCCGATGCACCTGCAACTGACTCTGTGATGCAGTCCGATAGCGGCTTGATGTTCTCTAATCAGGACGAGCACGGTACCCCCAGGCGTCTGGGAGTGTTGGCGGCCGACATCATGACAGGGTTGTATGCCTCGCAAGGCGCTGCAACGGCTCTCTACCAGCGTCTGGCGCGCAAGCAGGGTACTCATGTCGAGGTGAGTCTGTTCGAAGCCTGTGCCGCGTTTCAAGGTATGTGCTTTCTTGAGGAGGCGATCGCGGGCAAACGACCTTTCGGTTCTGTCAGCGCACCCAATGGTGTCTTTGAAACCTCGGACGGCAAGGTGTCGATCGTGACCGTTCACACGGGTCACTTTCACAATATCTGTGCAGCGATGGGGCGAGACGAGTGGAAAACAGATCCACGCTTTATCGATAATCACATCCGCTTTGAAAACAGAGAGGTATTGCGCGAGGCGATGAGTCAGCAACTACGTCTTCACTCGACCGAGTACTGGACGGCGCTGTTTAAACAGCACGATGTCTTGCATGCCGTGGTGCGTGATTATCAAGGCGTGCTCAATCATCCTCAGGCAATCTACCTCAATCTCGTGCAACAACTCGATCAACCTGGCGTTGGCGTGCTGCCCTATATCGGCATTCCGATGCATCCCCACCGTCGTCCTGTTGAATCTTCGCCACGGATTGGCGAGCACTCGATTGAGATTCTTGAACAGTTGGGATTGACCCACGAGACGATCGAGCAACTGATCACTTCAGGTGTCGTTAAACAGGCAGGACGTTAAGCGTGGCTGTCTTCATTACGGGGGCCAGTAGCGGACTCGGCGCAGCGTTGGCGCGGCACTATGCTGCAGAGGGTCACGTGCTGGGCTTGTTGGCGCGTCGCGGTGAACGACTCAATGCGCTTGTCGCCACCTTGCCTGGATCACATCACCTCTATGTGGTCGACGTTTGCGAGCGCCAGGCCTTGCATGCGGCGGCCGAAGACTTCATACAAAAAGTGGGTCACGTCGATATCGTGATCGCCTCTGCCGGCATTAGTGCCGGGACGCTAACCGAACAAAAAGATGACTTTGACGTGTTCAAAGCGATTTTTGATACCAACGTCTTGGCGACCGTTTCAACGTTTGAGCCCTTTGTGCCACGCATGAAACAGGCCAGAGCAGGTACTCTGGTTGGCATTGCCTCCGTCGCAGGCGTGCGAGGCCTTCCTGGTGCGGGGGCTTACAGTGCGTCTAAGTCGGCGGTGACGACCTATTGTGAAAGCTTGCGTCTCGAACTCAAGCCTTTTGCTGTTGGTGTGGTGACCATTGCGCCGGGTTATATCAAAACAGAGATGACGGCGAAAAATCCCTACAGTATGCCTTTTTTGCTTGACGCTGACGTATTTGCCAAACGTGCAGCACGTGCAGTCAAGCGCCAAGACTCGTATATCGTGATTCCTTGGCAGATGGGGGTCGTTGGGAAAATCATGCGTGCGCTACCAAACTGGCTCTATGACAAGCTGGCGGTTAACGCGCCCCGAAAGCCCCGAAATCCCCAAAATCCTCAGTAGCCCTGAGCGTCAGCAGTAACGTTGATCTTTCAAATTGCTGTGCACGCCCAATCAGGGTGTCACGTCGCTTTGGGCAGCACCCTCTAAATGCGCAACCTCACCCCAGCTTAATATTTCCCAACGTTCTGGTGAAATACGCAGGCGATTGAGACTGGCATTCAACAGCGGCGCTTCACGGGTGGCTTGCAAGCCCACCTGGCTCGCATGCCGCCAAATAATGTCCATCGCACCGCCATGACTGACCACCATCACGCGTTGCCCGACGTGCTTTTGAGCCAACTGATTCAATGCGCTGATCACGCGGGTGTGAAAGACACCGAGCGATTCGCCTTTGGGCAGTTCTGCATCAGGATCACGGCTGCGCCAAACCTTTGCCGCCTCAGGTTCGTGTTGATCCATTTCATGAAAGATCAAACCTTGCAAAACGCCAAAGTGACGCTCACGTACACCGGGTTCAATTTCGACCTTGAGGTCGACTGCGTCCGCCACGATGCTGGCTGTGTGATGCGCGCGCTTGAGGTCGCTGCTGTAAATGGCGTCCAGACGCGTGCCAGACGCATTGAGCTGTTTGACGTGACGGGCCAGTGACTGCGCTTGCGCAATACCATTTTCATTCAACCCGATATCTTCCCAGCCTTGAACGCGACGCACCACATTCCAAGGCGTTTCGCCGTGCCGAACTAGCCAGATTTCAGTCATGCTGTGCATCCATACTCAAAATAGAACGTGAAGTGTACTGCCCGCAATCATTGCTCGGCGAACGCACGCTCGATCACAAAATCACCGGGTCGTGTGGTGTTGCCTTCTTTAAAGTCGCGGTCTTCCAGCATCTTTTTAAGGTCACGCAACATCTCAGGGCTACCGCAAATCATGATTCGGTCTTGCTCACGATCAAGCGTCGGTACGCCAAGGTCAGTAAAGAGTTTGCTGTTTTCAATCAGGGTGGTGATCCGACCCGTATTGGTAAACGCCTCACGCGTCACGGTCGGGTAGTAGCGCAGCTGTTTGCGCACCATCTCGCCCAAAAACTCGTGTTGAGGCAAGGCTTGGGTCAAATAGTCGTGATAGGCAAGCTCTGCGACTTCGCGCACACCATGCACCAAGATGACTTCTTCGAATTTTTCATAGGTCTCCGGGTCGCGAATCACGCTCAAAAAAGGCGCCAAACCCGTGCCAGACGCAAACATATACAGACGCTTGCCGGGCAACAGATAGTCGATCAGCAGGGTGCCAGTTGGCTTGCGACCCACCACGATCGAATCACCCACCTGAATGTGTTGCAAACGCGAGGTCAGTGGACCGTCTTCGACTTTAATGCTCAGAAATTCGAGATGCTCTTCGTAGTTGGCGCTAGCGATGCTGTAGGCGCGCAAGAGCGGCTTGTCATTCACCCGCAAACCGATCATGGTGAAATGACCATTGCTAAATCTCAGTGAAGGGTCCCGTGTCGTCGTAAAGCTAAAGAGACGGTCTGTCCAGTGATGCACACTGAGGACTTTTTCTTCGTTAAAGGCACTCATTCTGATTTTCTTTATGACGGACAATAAAAAACTATAACAAATATGCGGGTGATCCTTCGCCAAGTTGACCGTTATCTCAGGCAAAGGCACAGCCTAGGCGCGATTTAGTTAACGTTTTTTGCTGAGGCGGCTATAGTGTTCCTTCCCAATCGTCATTAGCCGTAATGTTTAAATGCTGTCAGAGGAAAAGACATGAGTGTGCAGAGCCTGTTTAAGTGGACCCGTTTGGTGTGTCAAACCACCGCAGTGATGGCGTTTTCGTCAGCTGCGTTCGCACAGGGCACGATCAAGATTGGTGAAATCAATAGCTACAAGGCGCAACCTGCTTTTCTTGAGCCGTATAAAAAAGGCATGGAACTCGCCGTCGAGCAGATCAATGCTGCTGGCGGACTCAATGGAAAAAAAGTCCAGCTCATTACGCGCGATGACAATGCAAACCCGGGCGATGCGGTGCGGGTGGCCGAAGAACTGATTTCTCGCGACAAAGTCGATGTCTTGACGGGATCATTCCTTTCACACATCGGTTTGGCCCTGACTGACTTTGCCAAACAGAAAAAGGTATTTTTTCTGGCCAGCGAGCCGTTAACGGACAAAATCGTCTGGCAAAACGGCAATCGTTACACGTACCGTTTACGTACCTCCACTTACATGCAGGTCGCAATGTTGGTGCCCGAGGCGGCTGCCACGAAAAAGAAACGCTGGGCCATTGTGTATCCCAATTACGAATATGGTCAGTCCGCCGCAGCCACATTTAAAACGCTCCTCAAAGCGGCTCAGCCAGATGTCGAGTTCGTCGCTGAGCAGGCATCTCCATTGGGCAAGCTCGACGCAGGCAGCGTGGTCCAGGCGTTAGCCGATGCCAAGCCAGATGCAATTTTCAATGTGCTTTTTGGTGCGGATCTTGCAAAATTTGTGCGCGAAGGCAATACCCGCGGCTTGTTTAAAGGCCGTGAGGTGGTGAGCTTGCTGACCGGTGAGCCTGAGTACCTTGATCCGCTCAAAGACGAGACGCCGAACGGCTGGTTGGTGACGGGTTACCCGTGGTACGGCATCAAGACACCTGAGCATGAGGCATTCCTCAAGGCCTATCAGGCGCGCTTTAAAGACTATCCTCGCCTAGGCTCTGTCATCGGCTACAGCACCATCATGTCTCTCGCAGCTGGCATTCAAAAAGCCAAAAGCACTGAGACGGAAGCCATGATTGCGGCCTTTAGTGGTTTGCAACTGATGACACCTTTCGGGCCGATCACCTATCGCCCCGAGGATCATCAATCGACGATGGGTAGTTTTGTTGGCCGCACGAAAAATGAGGGTGGCAAAGGCGTAATGGTAGATTTTCGTTACATGGACGGCACAGGCTTTTTGCCAAGTGCTGCCGAGGTTAAAAAGCTGCGACCGGCTGACTAAACACGCTCCCCACATCGTATGGATTTTGCTAGTTTCATTGTTCAACTTTTAAATGGTCTGGCCGGCGCCTCCTCCTTATTTTTGGTGGCAGCCGGGCTGTCGTTGATCTTTGGTGTCACGCGCATTGTCAACTTTGCCCATGGTTCTTTTTTCATGGTGGGCATTTATATCGCGTACAGTCTTGTTACTAAATTTTCTGCCACCATCGGGTTTTGGCCCGCACTGCTTGCTGCACCGCTTATCGTAGGCGCGCTCGGCGCTTTGGTTGAAATGACGCTCATGCGGCGTATTTATCGTGCACCAGAACTGTTTCAGTTACTCGCAACGTTTGCGTTGGTGCTTGTCATCAAAGATGCCGTCTTGTGGATCTGGGGTCCAGAAGAACTGCTCGGGCCGCGTGCGCCAGGCTTTACCTCTGCGGTGCAAATCTTAGGACGTCGTTTTCCGACCTACGATTTATTGCTGATCGTGTTAGGGCCTGTGGTGCTTGGCTTGTTGTGGTTATTGCTGACCCGAACACGTTGGGGGACGTATGTGCGTGCCGCGACCCAAGATCGTGAAATGGTCTCTGCGCTTGGCGTCAATCAGGCCTGGTTATTCACGAGCGTGTTTGCACTAGGTGCTTTGCTTGCCGGTTTGGGAGGCGCGCTTCAGCTTCCGCGTGAGCCCGCCAGTCTGGAAATGGACCTCAATATTATTGGCGCGGCGTTTGTCGTGGTAGTGGTCGGTGGCATGGGCTCCATTCCAGGGGCGTTTGTGGCCGCGTTACTCATTGCAGAAATCAAAGCCATTTGCATTTGGTTAGGCATCGTCACGATTTTTGGGGTAGAAATTTCCTTTTCGAAACTGACCCTTGTGGTGGAGTTTTTAGTTATGGCGACGGTGCTCATGCTAAGGCCTTGGGGACTACTCGGTCGACCTCAGCCCCCTGCGCGACAGGTTGCACAGACGGAAGCGCCTTTGCGCGCGACAGGTGCCTGGAGCATGCGCTTTTGGGGGATCTTGATTGTCTTGCTGGTCGTCTTGCCTTGGCTCACGCAATCTTCACCGTATGTGACAATTTTGAGCATTGATTTATTGGTGGCAGTGCTGTTTGCGACAAGTTTGCATTTCATCATGGGACCTGCCGGGATGCATTCCTTTGGACATGCCGCTTACTTTGGTTTGGGGGCGTACGGGGCAGCCTTACTTTTAAAGTATGCAGGGTTGCCGATGGAGGCGGCGTTGTTGCTTGCGCCTGCCGTGGCCGTGCTTGGTGCGGGTCTATTTGGTTGGTTTAGCGTGCGCTTGTCTGGCGTATACCTTGCCATGCTCACGCTCGCCTTTGCGCAGATCACCTGGGCCGTAGTGTTTCAGTGGGATGGGTTCACCGGCGGCAGCAATGGTCTGACTGGCGTGTGGCCCGCGCAATGGTTGACGGACAAACAGCACTACTACTGGTTGACGTTGGCCCTAGTGGTCGCCACAGTATGGTTGTTACGTCGTATGCTCCACGCACCTTTTGGTTATGCGATGCGCGCGGCGAGAGACTCAGCCTTGCGTGCAGATGCTATCGGCATCCACGTCAAACGGATTCAGTGGTGCGCCTTCATGATCGCCGGGGGCTGTGCGGGCTTGGCTGGCGCACTGTTTGCCTTTTCAAAAGGCAGTATCTCACCCGAGGTATTGCATGTGAGCAAGTCAGTCGATGGACTCGTGATGGTGTTGTTGGGCGGGATTCAGACCTTGTCGGGACCTATTGTGGGGGCGCTCTCGTTTACCTGGTTGCACGATACGGTTGCGCGTAACACCGAATATTGGCGTGCCATGCTGGGTGCTATCATTTTGTTATTAGTCTTGTTGTTTCCAGAAGGCATTGCGGGCGCCGCACGCCGCATCTTTACTCGGCAAGGTGCGCGATGAGTTTGCTCACGGTGAAAGATTTGGGAAAGTCTTTTGGCGGCGTGGCCGCGGTGGATGGCGTCAGTTTTTCAATCCGTCCAGGCGAGCTGTTGGCCTTGATTGGACCCAACGGCGCAGGCAAGACAACAACATTTAATATGATCAATGGACAATTACGGGCCGACCGAGGCTCGGTGCGTTTGTCCGAACGTGAACTGCTCGGCCTGGCGCCGCGCGACATTTGGCGCATGGGCGTGGGCCGGACCTTTCAGATTACAGAAACCTTTGCCTCGCTCACCGCGTTGGAAAATGTACAAATGGCGCTGCTATCGCATCAGCGACGCGTGTTCTCGTTCGTCAAGCCCGCGCGTGATTATTCTCAAGAACGGGCCCGAGCGTTACTGCAACAGGTGGGCATGGCCGAGCTGGCTGAGCGTGCTTGCAGTGCACTCGCCTATGGTGACGTCAAGCGTGTGGAGCTCGCGATGGCCTTGGCTAATGACCCCAGCCTACTCTTGATGGATGAGCCCACGGCTGGAATGGCCCCGCAAGAACGTCACGCTTTAATGGCGCTGACCAAGCGTTTAGTCATTGAGCAAAATATTGCCGTACTTTTTACTGAACACAGTATGGACGTCGTCTTTGCTTTTGCAGATCGCGTGATCGTGTTGGCACGGGGACGCTTGATTGCGCAAGGCTCGCCTGCTGAAGTCCGTCGCGACCCGCTAGTGCAAGAGGTCTACTTTGGCACGGGTGCGACCTTTGCTGCGCAGGCAGGGTATTCGCATGCATAAACCAAGCCAATATCAAGCCGCCTTATTAACGGTAGAAAATCTCTGCGCCTGGTATGGCGCTGCGCAAATATTGTTTGACGTCAATTTCGAAGTCAGGCGCGGCGAAGTGGTGGCGTTAATGGGGCGCAACGGGGCGGGTAAGTCGACCACGCTCAAGACGCTGATGGGCTTGATGGAGCGGCGCGCAGGTTGTGTGACATGGATGGGGCGTGATATTTCGGCGCAACCCTCCTATCGCATTGCTGCGTCTGGTCTAGGCTTTGTGCCAGAGGATCGACGGATATTTACCGACTTGACTGTGCTTGAGAACTTAGCCGTTGGACGTCAGCCACCTCGCCGCTGGCCAGAGGGAATTTCTGCGCCCGAGTGGACGGTCGAGCGTGTGTTTGCACTATTCCCCAATCTGGCCGCCATGCCAGAGCGGCTAGGGGGGCAAATGAGCGGGGGTGAGCAGCAAATGCTGACTGTGGCGCGTACCCTGATGGGCAATCCTTTTTTGGTGTTGTTGGATGAGCCCTCTGAAGGCGTAGCCCCCATTGTGGTGGAGCAGATGGTACAGATGATTCTTGAACTCAAGCGTCAGGGCGTGAGTATTTTGCTGTCTGAGCAGAATCTTCACTTCGCGCGCTTGGTGTGCGATCGCGTCGTTCTACTTGAAAAAGGTCAGGTGCGTTTTGCAGGGTCTTTAGCTGAACTAGACCAGCTTGAGCAGCTTAAACAGGACTATTTGACGATGTAAAAAGCATACGTGCCAAGGCTTCGCCGCTTCGTTTGACTTGGGTGCTTGCTTTTGCTGCCAACTTTGCTCACAATAGAGTCCTGATCACCACCCCGGCTTCGCATCGATCCGGGGTTTTGCTTTTTGGGAAAAATACTATGGCCACTATTCCTCTTACCGTGCGCGGGGCCGAGCGCTTGCAAGCCGAATTGCATCGCCTCAAACACGTCGAACGTCCTGCTGTGATCAATGCGATCGCAGAAGCGCGTGCGCAGGGCGACTTGTCTGAAAATGCCGAGTATGACGCTGCACGCGAGCGTCAGGGTTTTATCGAAGGTCGCATCAGCGAGTTGGACGGCACCTTGTCTAACGCACAACTGATTGATCCCACCTTGCTGGATGCCGATGGTCGTGCCGTGTTTGGCTCAACCGTTGAGATCGAGGATCTCGAGTCGGGCGAAAAAGTCACTTACCAGATCGTGGGGGACGTTGAGGCCGACATTCGTGCCAACCTCATTTCTGTTTCTAGCCCCGTTGCACGTGCATTGATCGGTAAATATGAAGGCGATACCGTGCAGGTACAGGCGCCCTCGGGTATTCGTGAGTTTGAGATTGTCAGTATCAAATATCTCTGACCCTCTAATCGCGTTATTTTTCACGCCAAAAAAAAACGCCCCAATGCGTGGTGCATGGGGCGCCGCATCCGTTAGCGTTTAGGTGGCGGACGTTTGCGAGCCGTTAATCCCGCTGCGCCACGACGTGCTCCCGCTCGTAATGACAGTGCGCTGCGACGTGGAATGGCATGTGCGGTATCCTTAGTACCTGTGGCGCGCGTGCTTGGGCGTGCTGGACGGTCACCAGAAAACACACGGGGGCGGTCCAGATCCTCATCGCCATCCCGTTCGGCGCGTGAGCGGCGAGAAGGTTTTTCAAGTTTCTTGCCCTCAGCAGCAAGCTTTTTAGGTGTGTGAGGTTCGGAGGGTTTGCGTTTAGCAGGCGAAGTCGGTGCAGGTGTAGTCTTGAGGTAGGTGCCTTTTGCGCCATAACGGTACAAAATCAGCATCTTGCCCAGATGATGTACGGCGGCACAAGATAGCGCCTCGCAGATTGCACTGAGCATTTCCTCGCGCGCCTCTCGATCTGCTGTGCCAGCACGGACTTTGATGAGCTCGTGGGCGGACAGGTTGAGATCGATTTCTTTTAGTACTGCCTCAGTCAGGCCGTTGTCTCCAATCAGGACGACAGGGCGCAGTGGGTGGGCAGCAGCACGAAGGGCGCTGCGTTCGCGTGGGGTAAGTTCCATAATAGTCATAAGGTAGATTGTACGGGAATGGCCAAGAACAAATTTTCAAAAGAGTGGGTGATGCAACACATCAACGACCCATTCGTCAAATTAGCCACGCAAAAAGGGTATCGTGCCCGTGCGGCCTTCAAGTTAACCGAAATTCTGGATACCGAAAAGCTGATGCGCCGCGGCGATGTGATTGTTGACTTGGGCTCTGCCCCTGGCAGCTGGTCCCAAGTTGCCCGTGAGAGACTGGTTGGCAAGGCAGGTGTGATCGATGGGCGCATTCTAGCCATGGATATCTTGCCGATGGAGGCGATTGCGGGTGTGGAGTTTCTCCAGGGAGACTTTACCGAAGAAGAAGTTTTGAACACGCTCAATGCGATGTTGGGCGATACAAAGGTAGATTTAGTAATGTCGGATATGTCACCCAATTTGTCTGGCGTGGGCATGGCTGATGCCGCCCGCGTTCAAATTGTGATCGAATTAGCTCTTGAATTTGCGCTAATGCACCTCAAACCTGAAGGTGCACTGATTGTAAAAGCATTCCACGGGAGCGGCTTTTCCCAAGTGGTTGAGAGTTTTAAGCGGCATTTCAAGCGTGTGGTTGAACGTAAACCCAAGGCCTCGCGTGATCGTTCTTCTGAAACTTTTCTGATCGCCAAGGGTCTGAAGAGGTAGAAATATGATCCCTTAAGCGCTGAAGGCATGCCGTAAGATCTCGCGCATAAAAGAGTAGAATTACAGATAGCTGAATCGCAAAATTCCCTCACCAGGGTTAACGCTTGTAGGAATGACAAGCAGGAGATTTTCCTTGAACAACTCGTTTTCTAAAGTAGCAGTCTGGATGGTGATCGCGCTGGTCCTGTTTACAGTGTTTAAACAGTTCGATAGCCGCGCGCCCGCCCAAGACTCCGTCAGTTACACCCAGTTCATGGATGATGCCAAGGCTGGCAAAATTCGCAAGGTGGATGTGCAGAGCGATGTGCTCCACGTCACGCCTGATGCGGGTCGTCCCTATACCTTGACTTCGCCTGGCGATATCTGGATGGTGTCCGATCTGATGAAAGCAGGCGTTCAGGTCTCTGGCAAGGCGCGCGAAGAGCCCTCATTCCTGATGAGCATTTTTGTTTCGTGGTTCCCAATGTTGTTGCTGATTGGCGTATGGGTGTTCTTCATGCGTCAGATGCAGGGCGGCGGTAAGGGTGGTGCCTTTAGTTTCGGTAAGTCACGCGCCCGTTTGCTCGATGAGTCCACCAATGTGGTGACCTTCGCAGACGTGGCAGGTTGCGATGAAGCAAAAGAGGACGTCCAGGAGCTGGTCGATTTTCTGCGCGACCCCACCAAGTTCCAAAAACTTGGCGGTCATATCCCGCGTGGCGTGCTGATGGTGGGCTCACCTGGTACAGGTAAAACACTGTTGGCTAAAGCAATCGCTGGTGAAGCCAAGGTTCCTTTCTTTAGCATCTCAGGCTCAGACTTCGTAGAGATGTTTGTCGGTGTCGGCGCATCACGCGTGCGCGACATGTTTGAAAACGCCAAAAAACATTCTCCTTGCATTATCTTTATCGACGAAATCGACGCAGTCGGTCGTCAGCGTGGCGCGGGCCTCGGTGGCGGTAACGATGAGCGTGAACAGACCCTGAACCAACTCTTAGTTGAGATGGATGGTTTTGAGACGGGTGTCGGTGTCATCGTGATTGCGGCGACCAATCGTCCAGATGTCTTGGATGCAGCCTTGCTTCGTCCCGGTCGTTTTGATCGTCAGGTCGTTGTGCCTTTACCAGACATTCGCGGTCGCGAGCAGATTTTGCATGTGCATATGCGCAAGGTCCCGCTCGCCCAAAACGTCAATGCACACGTGTTGGCGCGCGGTTGCCCTGGTTTCTCCGGTGCAGACTTAGCGAATCTGGTGAACGAGGCTGCACTGTTTGCCGCACGCCGCAATGGTCGCACCGTGGACATGTCTGATTTTGAAAAAGCAAAAGACAAAATCATGATGGGTGCCGAGCGTCGTTCACTTGTGATGCCCGAAGAAGAGCGTCGCAACACGGCCTATCACGAGTCCGGTCATGCGATTGTGGCGCGTATGCTCCCCAAGACAGACCCTGTGCACAAAATTACGATTATTCCTCGTGGCCGTGCACTCGGTGTGACGATGCAATTGCCCGAGGGCGATCGCTACAGCATGGACAAAGAGCGCTTGCTGTGCACGATTGCAGTGCTGTTCGGTGGTCGTATCGCTGAAGAGTTGTTCATGAATCAAATGACGACTGGCGCCTCCAATGATTTTGAACGCGCTACGGCAATTGCGCGTGACATGGTGACACGCTACGGCATGACAACTGAACTCGGCCCGATGGTGTATGCAGACAATGAAGGCGAGGTCTTTCTGGGTCGCAGCGTGACCAAGACGACCAATATGTCCGAAGACACCATGCAAAAAGTGGATAACCAAATCCGCAAGATCATTGACGAACAGTACAAAGTCGCGCGTGCGATTCTCGAAAATAACCGCGACAAAGTCGAAGTGATGACCAAAGCGCTACTCGAGTGGGAAACCATCGATGCGGATCAGATCAACGACATTATCGAAGGTCGTCCGCCGCGTCCACCCAAAGTGCCTGAGGCACCGATGGATTCGACGGGTGCCCCGCCAGCTAGCGGTACCACGCCAGGTACGACGACCGATCCGGCTACTGTTGTCTAAGCTTTAGTGCCAAGCATGATGTCAGAACGATGGGTATGCGGGCGCTTTGAGTTCCAACTCAAGCGCCCGATTCTTATGGGAATCGTCAATGTCACACCGGATTCTTTTTCGGACGGCGGACAGCATGCTCGCACAGAGACCGCGATTCGCCACGCACACACACTGATTCAAGAAGGCGCAGATATCCTGGATATTGGAGGCGAGTCCACTCGCCCAGGTGCCTTGGCGGTATCCGTGCAAGACGAGTTAGGACGTGTCTTGCCTGTCATCAAAGCACTCATGCATAGCGGCGTCGCGATTTCAGTCGACACGTGTAAGCCTGAGGTGATGCAAGCGGTGCTGGATATCGGCGCAGATATCATTAATGACGTCACCGGTATGCGTGACCCTTCAGCGCAGCGTATCGTGGCACGACACGGTCAGTGCGGCATTTGTTTGATGCACATGCAGGGCGAGCCTCGCACGATGCAAGTTAATCCGCATTACGACGATGTTGTGCAAGAGATCAAAACAGAATTATTGCAACAAGCGCATGTGCTTGAGTCGTTGGGCGTTCAAGCACCTCGGATCAGTCTGGATCCAGGTTTGGGTTTTGGTAAGACTGTTCAGCAAAATTATCAATTGCTCGCCAATTTGAACTCAATCGTCGATACGGGTTATCCTGTTGTCTTAGGCGTGTCACGCAAATCTATGATCGGTGCCGTTACAGAACAGCCGGTCGACCAAAGATTGTCTGGCAGTATTGCTGCGGCCCTCGCGGGCGCGCTTCGTGGAGCCCGGGTATTGCGGGTACATGATGTGAGAGAGACGCGAGATGCTTTGGCGGTTTGGCACGCAGTGCAAGAAGCGGAAAATACAAATGTCTAAAAGAAAATATTTCGGTACAGATGGTGTGCGAGGACTCGCCGGTGGACCAGTGATCAATGCGGAGTTTGCTTTGCGCCTTGGCTATGCGGCTGGCAAAGTGCTGTCTCAATCCTATGTGAGTTCGAGTGGCCGCACGGGTCGCCCAACGGTATTAATTGGTAAGGACACCCGTATTAGTGGCTATATGCTTGAGTCTGCGTTAGAAGCGGGTTTTGCGTCTGCGGGTGTTGAGGTGTTGCTGGCCGGTCCTCTGCCAACGCCTGCGGTGGCCTATCTGACCCGAACATGGCGTTTGGTGGCGGGTATTGTGATTAGTGCTTCACACAATCAATATCATGATAACGGCATCAAGTTTTTCTCTTCCAAAGGAATGAAACTTCCTGACGAAACAGAGGCAGCGATTGAAGCGCTGATTGATGCGCCCATGGTGTGCGTGCCTTCAGAAAAACTAGGTCGTGCGCGTCGGATTGATGATGCGCCTGGCCGTTATATTGAGTTTTGCAAAAGCACCTTTCCTTCAGACCTAGATTTAAAAGGCCTCAAGCTTGTGGTTGATGCCGCAAATGGTGCGGCATACCATATCGCTCCGCACGTGTTTCGTGAGCTAGGTGCCGAGGTGTATGCGATCGGTGTGTCACCCGATGGCTTTAACATCAATAAAAATGTGGGTGCGATGCATCCTGAAGGACTGGCCGCCGAGGTTCAGGCGCGTGGTGCTGATCTGGGCATTGCGTTGGATGGCGATGCAGATCGCTTACAAATGGTGGATGCAACGGGACGTATCTTTAACGGCGACGAGTTGCTGTTTGCGGTGGTGCGAGAGCGTTTGGCGCGTGGTCCTGTTGCGGGCGTTGTCGGCACATTAATGACAAACTTTGGACTTGAGAAGCAGTTCAACGCAATAGGTATTCCGTTTGAGCGTGCTCAAGTCGGTGATCGCTATGTTCTCGAACAATTGCGTAATCGCGGCTGGCTTTATGGGGGCGAAAGTTCGGGGCACTTGATTTGTCTGGATTCGCACACGACGGGTGACGGGATTGTCGCAGCCCTACAAGTGCTCACTGCGCTTCAGCGTAGTGGCGAGCCCCTGTCTCAGTGGATCCAAGCGCTTAAGATGTATCCGCAGACGATGGTCAATGTCCCTTGGGTGGCTGGCAAGAATTGGGCTGAACATACAGGCCTAGTGGCGGCTAAAAAACAAGTTGAAAACATGCTGGGAGAGCGTGGTCGCGTGTTGATTCGTGCCTCTGGCACTGAACCTAAGCTGCGTCTCATGGTTGAGGCAGAGGACAGCAGCTTGGTGGAGCAGGGCATTGCCATGCTGACCGCCATCGACCTCAACTGACCAGTCGTCGACTATAGCGCCTCTTGCCTCAGACCAGAATCAGTTCAAAGTTAAAGCCAACCTTACTCCACTCCGATTCTTCGCCATGCAGTGAAAAATCAGTCAGAGGGTGTGTGGCGAGCCACTTTTTATCAACCTTGCACACGATAGTGTTGCCGTGCGTGCTCACCGTGAGTGGCAAGCGAGTGACATCCTCGCGACGACGGCAAAGCAGCACCGCCAGACGTAAACAGAGAATCGCCAGCCATTGATCCCGACTCTTGACTAAAGGTTGCGATTTGGTGAGCTTGCCCGTATGAACAAGCGCTAAGAGGCCGAGCTGCAACTGGTCGATCCGAGAAAAACCAGGCATATCTGCATTGTTCAGAATGTAAGCACTGTGTTTGTGATAACCCGCTTGTGCAATGGAGAGACCAACCTCATGCAGATCGGCGGCCCAGCTCAGTGTGTGTCGCAACTCATCTTGTTCACCGCGGTCAGGAAACAAACTTTCAAACAGACTGAGCGCCGTGCGCTTGACCCGTGCGGCTTGACGAGGGTCAACGTGATAGCGTTTTATGAATGCGGAGACCGACTCATCACGTCGATCATGTGCTTCTTCGCGACCCGCTAAGTCGACTAAGACGCCAAGACGTAAGGCACCGTCACCCGTTGTCATCGTGTCGACATGCATTTCGTCAAAAAATGCACTCATGATGGCCAAGCCACCGGTCAATACATCTGTGCGGTCCACTTTGATGCCCGGTAGGTCGTTCGCCACGACGCGACCTGCACGGATGAGTTTGGCCTTGAGTCGATCCAAGCCGTCACGTGTGATGCCACCCGTCGTGAGCTTGCCGTCGGTCAAAATGGCGAGGAGTGCTTTGGCGGTCCCTGAGGAGCCGTACGCCACGTCCCAACCCAACTTTCTGTAGGGCTTGGTGATGACCTCGATTTCGCGGCGCGCCGCGAGCTCTGCTTGTTTCATGCTGTGCGCATCAATCCGTCCGCCAGGGAAGAATTTTTGGCTAAAGCTCACGCAGCCAATATAGAGAGAGGAGGTGAGGATCGGCTCATCGCCCTTGCCGATAATCACTTCGGTCGAGCCACCTCCGATATCAATCACCAGTCTTTTTTCAGGCGTGATGGGAAGGGTGTGGCTCACGCCGGTATAAATCAGTCGGGCTTCTTCGCGACCGGCAATCACCTCAATGGGAAAGCCCAGCGCTGCCTCGGCAAGCGGTAGAAAATCCGCCACATTGCGGGCAACACGGAAGGTATTGGTGGCAACCGCACGCACGCGATCAGGGTGAAAGCTGCGTAAGCGCTCGCCAAAACGCTGTAGTACCTCGACGGCACGGTCGATCGCTTCTTGGCTGAGGTTTTTCGAGGCGTCCAAACCAGCGGCCAGGCGCACGGTTTCCTTGAGCCGATCAATCTGATAGATGTGTTTAGCGCCGTTTTGCTCGGCAACCCGCCCAATTGACAGCCTAAAGCTGTTGGAACCAAGATCTACTGCGGCCAACAGGTGTTTCATAACGTTAAACCAAATTTCGATTTCACCATTATAAAAGGGTATCTTGTAAAAAAAATGTCATCTTCGTGAGATACGCTTAAACCACGAAAATGCCGCTATCATGTTCTGAGCAGCTAAGCACAGCGTTGCTCCACACTTATCCACAGGTTTCCCCCATGCCCGCCAGAAAAAAAGCTGAGCCCCTTTACTTCAATCGTGAATTGTCACTTTTGCAATTTAATGAGCGCGTCTTGGCGATGGCGGAACGTCCAGATACGCCGGCACTTGAGCGGTTACGTTACGTCTGTATCGTGGGCTCCAACTTGGACGAGTTTTTTGAAATCAGGGTCTCCAGCCTCAAGGCGCAAATTGCGCAACATCCTCACTTGGTGGGCCCCGATGGCCTGACAACCGAGGAAGCCTTTGAACGTGTCCAGCAAGCGGTCCATGTGTTGGTCGACCGACAATATGCCTTGCTGAACGAGCAGGTGTTACCTGCGCTCAAAGCCGAAGGTGTCGTGCTGCACCAGGCTGCGGAGTGGAACGCTGCCCAGAGAAAGTGGGCGCAAGAAGTATTTAATCGTGATGTCATGCCCTTGTTGACTCCGATCGGTTTGGACCCCGCACATCCTTTCCCTAGGGTCTACAACAAAAGTCTCAACTTTATTGTGCCCTTATCCGGCGCAGATGCTTTTGGCCGTAAAGCGACGATTGCGATTGTGCAGGCACCTCGAGCGTTGCCGCGTTTGATCAAGGTACCACCTGCGGTGTCTGGTAACCCTCACGGTTTTATTTTGTTGACGGGATTTTTGCGTGCCTTTGTCGGGGATTTATTCCCAGGCATGCACATGGAAGGTTGTTATCAATGGCGCGTCACACGCAACAGTGACTTGTTTGTCGACGAGGAAGAGGTGACAAACTTGCGTCAGGCCTTGCAGGGCGAACTTTCGCAGCGCAATTTTGGCTCGGCCGTTCGCTTGGAGATTGATCACAACACGCCGCCGCATATTGAGACTTTTTTACAAAAAGAGTTTTCGCTGACCGCGGAGGATACGTATCGCGTCAATGGACCGGCCAACGTCGCACGCTTGATGCAGATCTGTAATATCGTCAAAGCGCCTGACTTGTTGTTTCCGGATTTCATAGGAAAGGTACCTAAACCGTTTGACAATTTGCCCAATCGTTCTTCAGCGATTTTCGAGGCCATTGCCAAGCAAGACCATTTGTTGCACCACCCCTACCAGTCGTTTACGCCTGTTCTGGACTTTTTGACCGCGGCGTCAATCGATCCCGATGTGGTGGCGATTAAGCAAACGATTTATCGTACCGGCGAAGACTCGCAACTTATGCATCTACTGCTGTCGGCAGCCAAGGCGGGCAAAGAGGTGACCGTTGTCGTAGAGTTGATGGCACGCTTTGATGAACAAACCAACATCAACTGGGCAGCTCGCCTTGAAGAAGTCGGCGCGCACGTCGTCTACGGTGTGGTGGGTCATAAGACGCACGCAAAGATGGCCTTAGTATTGCGGCGTGAAAAGGGGCGTATCCGCCGTTATGGGCACATGGGGACCGGTAATTATCATTTGCGAACCGCTAGTCTCTACACCGACTTCGGTCTCTTGACGGCCGACCCAAAGCTCTGTGAGGACATGGATCAGGTGTTTTCTCAGCTCACTGGGCTGGGGGAGCGTCGTAAATTAAAAATGTTGTTGCAATCGCCATTCACGATGCACAGCACGGTCATCAGCATGATTCGCGCTGAAACACGTGCGGCACGCGCCGGCAAAAAGTCGCGAATCATGGCAAAAATGAACTCCTTGTTAGAGCCCTTGGTGATTCAGGAGCTTTACAAGGCCAGTCAGGCCGGTGTCAAAATTGATTTAATTGTGCGCGGGGTCTGTGCACTGCGCTCGGGCGTCGTCGGTTTGTCGGAAAACATCACTGTACGCTCCATTGTGGGGCGCTTTTTGGAGCACTCACGGGTCTTTTACTTTTATGACCAAGGTCAAGAGTCCGTTTATCTTTCGTCCGCCGACTGGATGGATCGCAACTTCTTCAGACGCGTGGAGATTGCCTTTCCTGTAAACAATCCTGCCCTCAAAAAGCGCGTCATTGACGAGGCGTTTACAGAGGCGTTACGGGACAATCAGCGTGCGTGGTTGCAACTGCCAGATGGTACGTATCAGCTGATTCGGAATCGTCGGGCGCCGTTTTCACTCCATCAGCATCTTATGGAAAAGTTAGGCTAAAACGCAGCAAAGGCTCTTTTTGTCATAAATCCGTCATCTTGGCTCACTAACATGAGCATCGTAGCTAACGAAAACTTATTTTTTAAAGATTTTTAAGGATTAAAAATGATCAAACGCGTACTGACTTCCCTTACAGCTGGTCTCGCTCTGAGCGTTGCCGCCTTGTCTGTGCAAGCCGCTGACATCACTGGTGCTGGCGCAACATTCCCTTATCCGATTTTCGCCAAATGGGCTGAAATCTACAAAAAAATCGAAAACGTTGGCTTGAATTATCAGTCAATTGGATCTTCGGGTGGTTTACGCCAGATTCGTGCCAAAACTGTGACCTTCGGTGCCTCAGATGCCCCAGTCAAGGGTGATCAACTCGAAAAAGACGGCATGGTCCAGTTCCCCGTCATTCTTGGCGGCGTGGTGCCAATCGTGAACCTCGACGGTTTCAAGCCTAGTGAGTTAAAAATCTCCGGTCCAGTAATGGCCGAAGTCTTCATGGGTACTATCACAAAATGGAACGATCCCAAGATTGTTGCGCTGAACCCTGGCAAAACCTTGCCTAACCAGAATATTACTGTTGTGCACCGCGCTGACGGCTCCGGTACAACATTTATTTTCACAGATTACCTGAGCGAAGCGAGCAAAGAGTGGTCGGGTAAAGTTGGTAAGGGCGCTGCAGTCAAGTGGCCCGCCGCCAGTTCGGTGGGTGGTAAGGGTAACGAAGGTGTTGCCGCAAACGTGCAGCGCGTGAAAGGTTCGATTGGTTACGTTGAGTACGCGTATGCCAAGAAAAACAACATCACATATCTTCAGATGTTGAACAAGAACGGCAAATACGTGAGCCCAAGCGAGGCAACTTTTGCTGCGGCTGCTGCGGGTGCAGACTGGTTCAGCGTTCCAGGTATGGGTATTTCCTTGGTCGAGCAAAAGGGTGATACCGCTTGGCCAATCACGGGCGCTTCGTTTGCTCTGATGTACAAAGAGCCAACAGACAAGGCCGCTTCAAAAGAAGTGATTAAGTTCTTTACTTGGGCCTTCAAAGACGGTCAACAGCTTGCGCTGGACTTGGACTATGTCCCACTTCCAGACGTTTTGACAAAACAGATCGCTGCTAAAGTTTGGTCGCAGATCAAGAACTAAGTTTCAGCATCACGGTTAGTTTTCTATCCAAGCTGAGATGAAATATTAAGTCTCAAGTCAGTCTGTCCAGGCCCAGTGGGTCTGGACATTCGGTTCTAAGGAGTAGTAAATGGGTACGCCCCCAACGACCAGCGGCATGTTGGACCCCCGTATGATGGCGGTGGTCAAAAAGCAGCGTATTCAGGACTTTTTGTTTCATAAAGTCACGATGTTGTTTGCAGTCTTGGTGCTGGTTGCCTTAGCAGCCATTTTGGTGTCGCTGATGATCAGCGCCTGGCCAGCTTTTCAAAAATTCGGAATTAGTTTTATCTGGACTGAAGAGTGGGACATCATTAACGAAGATTTTGGAGCTGCGATCGCCATTTACGGCACGCTGGTGAGCTCCGTGATTGCCCTATTGATTGCCGTGCCGTTGGCATTCGGTATCGCCCTATTTTTAACCGAGATGTGCCCGACGCGGTTGCGTCGCCCGCTTGGCACTGCAATTGAATTATTGGCCGCTGTGCCTTCCATTATTTACGGCATGTTCGGATTGTTTATTTTTGCGCCACTCTTTGCAGAGTATGGTCAGCCCGCTTTACAGTCCACACTTGGGCAAATGCCTCTCATTGGCCCCTTGTTTGGTGGTGCAATGAACGGTATTGGCCTGTTGGCTGCCGGGATTATCTTGGCCTTTATGGTCTTGCCTTTTATTGCAGCAGTGATGCGCGATGTGTTCGAGATTGTCCCCCCAATTTTGCGCGAGTCTGCCTACGGTTTGGGCTGTACCACTTGGGAAGTGGTGCGTTACATCGTGTTGCCCTATACCCAAAAAGGCGTCATCGGCGGCATTATGCTTGGCTTGGGTCGAGCCCTGGGCGAGACGATGGCGGTTACTTTTGTGATCGGAAACTCACAACGCATCAGTGAATCTTTGTTTGCGCCGGGGACCTCGATTGCCTCGACTTTGGCCAACGAATTCGGCGAAGCTGATGATTTTCACCTGGCAACGTTGTTTGCGCTCGGTTTTCTCTTGTTCGTCATTACCTTCGCGGTCCTTGCCATTGCCAAGATCATGATCATGCGCGCTGAGCGTGCTCAAGGAGCGAAAACCTGATGAACCAACAAATGAATGCTGGCCTGTATCGCCGCCGCAAGTTCGTCAACACTCTTGGCCTGACACTGTCCATGCTTGCGATGGCTTTGGGATTGTTTGTCCTACTTTGGATTTTGTTTATCTTATTTAAAAATGGCTTTGCTGGCTTGAACTTTGCTATTTTCACTGAGTCCACACCGGCACCTGGTTCACCGGGCGGGGGTTTGGCCAATGCAATCGTCGGCAGCCTTATGATGATTGGCGTGACGGCGTTGATCGCCACGCCCATCGGAATATTTGCTGGGGTGTATCTGGCGGAGTTCGGTGATGACAACAAACTGGCGTCTGTCACGCGTTTTGTGACGGATATTATGCTGTCAGCGCCTTCTATCATCTTAGGATTGTTTGTTTACGCTATTCTTGTGGCACAGGTGAAGCACTTCTCTGGTTGGGCAGGTTCTTTGGCCCTTGCTTTGATCGCGATCCCTGTGGTGCTGCGCACGACTGAAAACATGCTGCGTCTTGTGCCGGGTAGCCTGCGTGAAGCCGCCTTTGCATTGGGTGCGCCTCATTGGAAAGTCACAAACTATGTGACCTTGCGTGCAGCACGTGCCGGTGTGATGACAGGCCTTCTGTTGGCTTTGGCACGCATCAGTGGCGAGACGGCTCCTTTGTTGTTTACGGCCCTCAACAATCAGTTTTTCTCCACCAACATGAACGCGCCCTTGGCGAACTTACCGGTGGTGATTTTCCAGTTCGCGATGAGCCCCTACGACAACTGGGTCAGCCTGGCCTGGGCCGGAGCTCTGTTGATTACGCTCGCTGTATTAGTACTTAATATCATCGCGCGCGTGCTCTTCCGCGAAAGATCTTCTGGTTAACTTTCTGGATCAATTATGAATACTCAAGCTACTCCAGCACCCCTGAAAAATGCCCTCGAGGTGCGTGGTCTCAATTTTTTCTACGGAAAATTCCAAGGCCTAAAAAATATTGATTTGGATATCGCGGAGGGTCATGTGACGGCCTTCATTGGTCCTTCCGGTTGTGGCAAGTCCACGCTGTTGCGCGCGCTCAACCGCATGTACAGCTTGTACCCTGGTCAACGCGCCGAAGGTCAAGTTAATTTTTATGGTGACAACATCCTGGATCCTAAGCAGGATCTCAACATGTTGCGCGCTCGAATTGGTATGGTGTTCCAAAAGCCGACGCCGTTTCCAATGTCGATTTATGACAATGTGGCGTTTGGCGTGCGTCTGTATGAAAACCTGAACAAAGCCGATATGGATGCGCGTGTAGAATGGGCGCTCAGCAAGGCAGCTCTGTGGAACGAATCAAAAGACAAGCTCAACCAAAGTGGTTTGTCACTGTCTGGTGGTCAACAGCAACGTCTGTGTATCGCCCGCTCGGTGGCAGTCAAGCCTTCGGTGATCTTGTTTGATGAGCCTACCTCGGCGCTTGATCCAATTTCAACCGCTAAGATTGAAGATTTGCTCCACGAATTGAAATCCGACTACACCGTCGCCATCGTCACGCACAACATGCAGCAGGCGGCGCGCGTCTCGGACTTCACGGCATTTATGTACCTCGGCGAGTTGGTGGAGTTTGGTCAAACAGACAAAATCTTCGTCAAACCCCAGCGTAAAGAAACAGAAGACTACATTACCGGCCGTTTTGGCTGATCTTCAAATTTCTGTTATAGTTTCGGTCTTCGGGGCGTAGCGCAGCCTGGTAGCGCATCTGCTTTGGGAGCAGAGGGTCGTGAGTTCGAATCCCACCGCCCCGACCAGTAAAATCAACGGGTTACAGATCAAAAGTCTGTAACCCGTTTTGTATTTGGAATTGGAATTAGGTGTTCACTTCACCAAATAATTGCCCAATGTCTTTATAGGACAGGGCTTTGATCCCATCACTAAACTCAAGTGCTTGACCACTATAGACAACGGCGCGGATGGCCAGCGCATTGAGGTGGTGGTCAAAGTGCTGGAGGGTGCGCTTAAAGCTCGCATTCCACGTGCTCGCTGCTTTGATCTCCACCCCCATCAGCGCGCTGCCTTGCTTGTGCAGCAGATCAATTTCATGGCCCTGACTGTCTCTAAAAAAATAGAGATTGGGAGTGAGGCCACGGTTATAGCGGGTCTTGAGCGCCTCAAGTACCACTAGGTTTTCAAAGAGATTACCGATCAAGGGATCGCGTCCAACCTGCTCGACACGTTCTATACCAAGCAGATAGCAGAGCAGGCCTGTATCAGTGAAGTAAATCTTGGGTGTCTTAATGACACGCTTGCCGAAGTTTTCAAAATAAGGGGGGAGTCGAAACACGACATACGATGCTTCGAGGATGGATAGCCACGCTTTAATTGTCATGCCATCGACACCAACATCATTTGACAGAGATTGATAGTTGATCACTTGGCCCACGCGACCAGCCAGGAGCTTCATGAATTTTTCAAACAGAATAACGTCTTTGAGTTTGATCAATTGTCTGACATCGCGCTCAACATAGGTTTGAAAGTAGTTGGCGTAGGCTGTATGTGGTCGTTGCGCCTGATCGTAGATGCGGGGCAGGAACCCCTGAAACAAGTAGTCGCTGGGTGTGTCAAACTCAACATTGGCATCGCTGAGTTCCGCAATGGATAAAGGCAGAAGGTGTAAGAGGCCTGTGCGGCCGGCCAAAGATTGCGTCACGGCCTCTCGAAGTAGCAGCTGATGCGAACCCGTCAGTACAAATTGTCCGTTGACGTTGTCTTGATCGACGATTTCTTGCAAATAGCTCAATAGATGCGGGGTGCGTTGAATCTCATCAAAAATCGTGCGTTGTGGATATTGTTTGAGAAATGCTTTTGGATCCTCGGTCGCAAATTGACGGACTTCGGGATTTTCAAGGTTGACATAGGCATAGTCGGGCAGGACGGATCGCACCAGTGTGGTCTTACCTGCTTGGCGGGGACCGACAATCGTGACAATCGGGTATTCGTTGAGCTGGGTTTGGAGCTCGTGTTGCAGATGGCGAGGAATCATCTAATTATTCTAATCCTTGTAAATTCAGAGTTCAACTCTGTATTTACAAGGATTTCTATAATTCGTTGTTTTATATACAAAAAATAGGGCATATTTTGGTGAATCGTGCCAATATTCTAGGCACATTCATTCCCCTCAGCCTTTTGGAGCAGTATTGAGCCTAAATCGTCCGTCACCCGGGGAGTTTTTGGTGTCGCCTTGTTGATACGTTTTCCTGATCAGATACGTGGGGCGACGTTTTGATTCCATATAGGTTCGCCCGATATATTCACCGAGTACGCCGATGCCAATGAGCTGCACGCTGCCCAAAAATAAAACAGCAACGAGTAAAGAGGCATAGCCGGGTAGGTCCACACCAAAGATCAAGGTACGGATCACAATGAATAAAGCATAAAGAGCCGTAATCATGGCACCCGTCACGCCCATATACGTCCAGATACGAAGCGGGAGTGAGCTAAAGCTCGTGATGCCTTCTAAGGCGAAGTTCCAGAGTTTCCAACCCGAAAATTTAGAACTGCCAGCGGAGCGAGGGTCGCGCGTATATTCAATCGTGACGGTTTTGAAACCTACCCAAGCAAACAGTCCCTTCATGAACCTCTGCTTCTCTGGCAATAACTTCAGCGCATCGACAACAATACGGGTCATGAGTCGACAATCCCCTACGTTGGTGGGGATCTTGATCTGTGCGAGGGCATTGTAAATGTCGTAGAAAGCGGAGGCGCTTAGTCTTTTGCCTAGCGTGTCGGATGCTCTGTTTGAGCGTTTTGCCAACACCACATCAACGTCGTGATCTTCCCAAGCCTGAATGAGCCGGCCAATTAAAGACGGCGGGTCCTGCAGGTCTGAATCGATTGGGATAATCAAATCTCCCGCCGCCAAGTCCAGGCCGGCAGTCAATGCAGCCTCTTTGCCAAAATTTCGAGAAAACTCTACAACTTTAAATCGTGGGTCTTTTAAACTGATTTCAATGAGCTGGCCAAGTGTGCCGTCTTTGCTGCCATCGTCGACGCACATCACTTCAAACGTATATTTTTCAAGCTGTGCAAACTCTTGAGTCACTGCATCAAAAAAAGCAGTGACGCCCGATTCTTCGTTATAAAACGGGCAAACGATACTAACCAAAAGCGGTGTGCTCATCGTATGTTCTCAAAAGTCCTTCAAGATAGAAGATAAGCAAAATTTTACATCCAAGAAGCTAGTCTTCGGAGAACTTATTGGCCGGTGTGATTTGCAGCAATAAAATTACCTGTTAAGGTGAAAAACATAAAGAGATTTGTTTTTGCTTTATCTTGCGCATCAAGATTCACGAAGGATACCTTCCACTCCTTGCCTTTTTTACCTTCAAACTCAGCGATGGACGCAGGTTTGGTCGGACCCCAGTTTTTATCTAGTTTCCCACTTTTCACGAGATTGTCTTTGCGTTGAGAGGCGCATTTCAAGATGGTTGATTCTGCAGCAGGCTTTGAACCGTGGAAATGGCAACTACTGCCTGGATCTGCATACGATACAACAGGTATCAAAGCAAAAAATGAGAGAAGAGAGAAAAAAGCGGCTCGCATAAATTGTTTCATGTCGATTCCTTAATACGTTAAAGAGTGTTTCGGCTGTTGTCAGTGGTATTTTTGATATCAAGATCTTCGTGAGCGTGCTGATGCTCCTCAGTTGGAAATCTAAAGAGCTCGCCATTTACATCATGTTGATAGCCATGCAGCTGCACAAAAAGAAGATAAAGACCCGCCACAATGAGTCCCAGATTCGCCATATAGCTAAATCTTTCAAAATTGACTGTTTTTCTCCACAAGGAAAGTGCGGCGACCATTACTGCCAGCGCCACAATTTGGCCAAGTTCCACGCCCACATTAAAGCTTAGGATTCTGAGGATCATATGGACCGGATCGTCGCCAAGTGGCAGCTGCTGGAGACGGGTAGAGAGCCCAAAGCCATGTAGCAAGCCAAAAGCAAAAACCATCTTGAGCAGATTCGGTGACGCCATGTTGAAGTGGCGTTGAAAACCCCCATTATTATCAAAACCTTTGTAGATCACACTCACGGCAATGATCGCGTCAACGAGCCAAAAATTCCAAGTGATTTTGAAATAGGTGGCAAAAATCAGCGTGATACAGTGCCCAAGCGTAAAGACCGTGACAAACTTCACAACATCCTTAAACGTGGTGAGTAAAAAAACGACACCGAATAAGAATAAAAGATGGTCGTAACCCGTCAACATGTGACTGGCACCTAACCAGATATATTGGATATAGCCGCCGGCAAGCATGCGCTGCTTGTCTTCATCGCTAATGCCGTGGGCAAGTGCTATCACGGGCAAAAGGACAAGTAAGAACACACCCAGACGATGGATGAGATATTTCATGTGTATTCCTTAGAGGGTCAATCAGGTGCATGCGGACAGCAGCCGCATAAAATTTACTGAACTCAGACTCTGAAGCGAGGTGGACGCAGCAAGCCGTCTATAAAGACGGCTGGAGGTTCTATAGGATTAAAGGCAGTCGGGGGGCTCGCTGTTGGGAAGGCCGATAGGAGACCTCGGGACGCCAGCAAAGCTGGTGATTGAAAACTGTCGGTGAAATGTTGATGTGTAGAATCCGCAGTTTCATGATCAAAATGTGTCGTAAATGCGTCATGGTGGTGATGATCAATCGCCTCATTATGAGACAAGACTTGATGAATCTCATTTGCCGCGACACTAAAGCTCTCAAAAGCCGCAACAAAACTAAGTTGGCAGCTTAAAAGCAGGGCAACAACAAAGAGACGCATTCTTCTCATTTAAACATTTACAACACGGAACGAAAGGGATTGTTTATTTCGATCGAAACACTTCTACACCTACCCCTTCACAATCTGGATATACATCGGGCTTTTCGGTTGAGACGCGTGTCGCGAACACCAGAGGATGTGCGAGCATACGCTTCACAATTTCATCGCACAGTGTTTCTTGTAACTGGATGTGTCCTGGCGCAATAATGTCCGCGATGGTTTGACGCATAAAGTCGTAATCCACGACCTCACTGAGCTCATCTTTGTTGGGTGTATTGCTCTGGAGGGGCACGTACAAGTCGATATTGACAATGACACGCTGCTCCCCCTGCTTTTCGAAATCATGCACACCGATGTTCATGTTGATCTCAAACGCTTTTAAGAACAAGCGGCGGCAGTGTGTCAGGTCGAGCTTTTCAATATGCGTAGGTGTCATTGGTTAAGTGTGCAGGTCAAAGAGTCAAAAGTCGAAAGTGTTCGGATCACGATGTCAAAAACATGACGTCACGGTCGGAGGCTTTAAGGTGTTGGCCACCATCCACATAAAGCGTGGTGCCGGTGATGGCATGCGCGGAAGCAAGGTAGACCGCCGCAGCGGTAATGTCCTCAGGGGTCGAGGACTGACCAAGTGGCGTCATATGGTGGGCCTGCTGAAAGCCGGTCTCAGTTTGGTCGCCAGAGACGAGAGTAATGCCCGGCGCCAAGCCGACGATTCTTACATGGGGCGCAAGCGCCTGCGCCAGCAGACGCGTTGCCTCTAGCAGAGCGGCCTTGGACAGCGTGTAGGACAGAAAATCGGGGTTGGGGTTGAGCAGCTTTTGATCCAGCAAATTGATCACAACGGCTGGATGCTTAAACCCCTGATGGCTCTGGCTGCGGGCGCGAAAGAGATCCCGCGCAAGTGATATGGGCGCAGCGACGTTGATCTGCATGTGGGCATTGAGTCGCGCGTAGCTAAAACTCTCTGCCACGTCATAATCAAACAGCGAAGCATTGTTGACGATGCAGCTCGGCAGTCCAAGTGACTCCACACAGCGTGCAATTAAGGTCGAGACTGAGGCCTCGTTTGCCAGGTCAGCCTGCAAAGCGACTGCGCGGCGTCCCAGTCCCTCTATATCCCGAACGGTCTGCTGGGCGTGCTCAGACGATGTCCCATAATGAATCGCGACATCCCAACCCGCCGAGGCAAGCCCCAGGGCAATGCTGCGCCCCAGGCGCTTACCAGCGCCAGTGACCAAGGCAATTTTTTCTGAAGGAATGGTAGACACGTTCGCGAAGCCTGAGCAATCAGTAACGCCACAAGCGGGCGTCAACACAATTGACATATTAACTTGCCTAGGGTGATTTAAGCCTTCATACCCTGAAGCAAGGGACTCAATACCCGTGAATACTGGCTCGCCATGTCGTAGGCGTGTCCGAGTTGCAGCACTTCAACGTCCTGTTGCAAGGGACCGATCACCTGAATACCCGCAGGCATGCCGGTCGCGCTAAAACCGGCTGGCATACTGAGCGCAGGCAGTCCGGCCATGGTGGCAGGGATGACGGACTGCATCCAGCGGTGGTAGGTGTCCATTTGCTGTCCCGCGACTTCTTTGGGCCAGTGCAGCTCGGCATTAAAGGGGAAGATCTGCGTGGTGGGCATGACGAGGAAGTCATACGTTTCAAACATACGGCGTAGTTCCTGATACCAAGCCGTTCGGACCTTGGCTGCAGCAAAAACCGCCGGTCCGGTCAAATTGAGACCTTGTTCAATTTCCCAGACGGCTTCTGGCTTGAGCATGGCGCGACGTTCTGGCGACTCGTAATGCTGCGCATTGCCGCCTGCAAAGGTAAAGCTGCGCAAGGTCAGCCATGCATGCCATAACTGTTCGAGATCAAAATTGGGGTGTGCATCTTCGACCGTGCAGCCAATCGTTTTAAAGTGTTCGAGCGCGCGTGTGGTGACGGCGAGCAGCTCTGGGTCCATGGGTAAGTGACCCTTGAGATTGCCGAGCCAACCAATGCGTTTACCCCGGAGATCTGTTTCGAGTGGTTGCGTAAACAAGCGTGGATCATCTTGACGGCGGGTCAAGGGCAAGCGCGGATCAAAACCGGCTTGTACGGCTAGCAACATCGCTATGTCAGGGATATTGCGGGCCATCGGACCGGTCACGCTGAATTGCTGGAAAAAAACTTCTTCGCCTGGGCCGTGGGGTACGCAGCCGGGGGAGGGGCGAAAACCAAAGACATTATTGAAGGCAGCAGGGGTACGCAAAGAACCCATCATGTCCGAACCATCGGCCACAGGCAGCATACGAAGCGCCAAGGCCACACCTGCGCCACCACTGCTTCCGCCAGCGGTACGCGAGGGATCAAAAGCATTGCGGGTCGTACCATAGACCTTGTTATAGGTATGTGCACCCAGACCAAATTCAGGTGAGTTCGTGCGGCCGACAAAGATCGCACCTCCTGCGCGTACCCGTCCGTTGGCAGCCGAGTCCACCTTAGTAATCTGATCTTTAAAAATGAGTGAGCCGTTGGTCGTAACCATGCCGGCAACCGGTGCGATGTCCTTGGGGGCCTGTGGAAAGCCGTGCAGGGGTCCCATGCTTTGATTGCGGGCGAGTTGCGCGTCACGCTCTTTGGCCTGCGCAAGCAGAGCGCTGCGCTCAGGCATGGCCACAATCGCGTTCACCGTTGGATTTTGCGTATCGATCTGAGACAGAAACGCCTCCATCACCTCAACGCAAGAG
The DNA here is from genome assembly GCA_023653055.1 of Burkholderiaceae bacterium. Taxonomy (GTDB): domain Bacteria; phylum Pseudomonadota; class Gammaproteobacteria; order Burkholderiales; family Burkholderiaceae_B; genus Zwartia. The sequence goes on from JAMNXR010000005.1 coordinate 138,153, forward strand.
AGCGCACGCCGATGAATAGCATGAGACAAGCTCGTCGCATCCATTGAAACGATGTCCCAATGATTGTTTGTTTGGCTGGTCTGTTCAGACGGCTTGGCAGATGAAGGTGTTGTCATAATATTGGTCGGTTGCTAGGGTAAGGATCGTGGGATCCAAGAAAGACAAACCCTATTGTGCAATAAAATCCATGTGAACAAGCCCGTAGGCGGATACAGGAACGAAATGAGTCTATTTTCTTTGCACGGCAAAACGGCGTTTGTGACCGCAAGTGTGCGTGGACTCGGTTTTGAGATTGCACAGGGCCTCGCCAAGCAGGGCGCCCGCGTCTTATTAAACGGTCGCGATGCGGCAACGCTTGCGCTTGCGCGCGATCAGATACGTGCTCAGGGAGGTCTGGCCGAGGTCGTGCTGTGCGATGTGTCGGATCTGACGCAGCTCAGTGTCGCCATGCGAGAGATTGACGAGACGGTGGGCCCCCTTGATATCCTGGTCAACAATGCAGGGCTGCGTGACCGTCGAGACGTTTTTGCCTTTGAGCTCGACGCCGTTCGGCAAATGTTCGAGGTCAATTTGGTCGCACCTTTTGAGTTATCCCGTCAGGTTGCCCAGCGGATGGTGCATCATCAGCGGGCGGGGCGCATTATCAACATCACCTCGATTGCTGGTCCGATTTCGCGTGCCTCTGATGCGATCTACACCACAGCAAAAGGTGGGCTCGCCGCCATGACGCGTGCATTGGCGGCAGACTTTGGTCAGTATGGCATTACGGTCAATGGTGTGGCCCCAGGATTTTTTGCGACTGAGGCCAATGCGGCCATGGTGGCTGATCCTGCGCTGGCTACGATGCTTGAAAAGCGCACCTCCTTGGCGCGCTGGGGACGTCCGGCAGAAATCGCCGGAGCGGTCGCTTTTCTAGCCTCTGACGCCGCCTCCTACGTCACTGGCGAAGTCATCGCCGTGGATGGTGGCTATCTGGCACATTTTTAGCTGTTTAGCGCAAGCTACAGATGTCCATTTGGGGCTGAACGAATCCTGCATTGCCATCACCATAGGCGGCGGGATGCATGGATCTGATTGTCTGTATTGCTTGAAGGCACGCAGACCCATAATGTGTCGATCGTGAAAAAGCGCCCCAGCGCATTTGCATTTTTTGCACCACCTCTGACTGAATTCTGCAATTGACATTGCCGCCGCAGCGCAGGGGTGTCGAACCATCATACGAGGCGGAGGGTCTGGGTGCAGCAGGCGCAGTGTTTTGGTTAGATTTCGCAGTTGGTTGTACAGAGGCACTGCCATCAAAAGTGATGCGATCCAATTGACATAGATTGAGGTTACGCTTTTCTTCTGCACGTTGACTTCTGTACTCAACGCGGACGTCATAGCTACAGCCGCGCGCAGTGCCTGGATTAAATGGCTGCTCGTAACCAGGCATCAGGACGTCTTCGCCTAAAATGTCTTTGCCCCACCCCGTCGAATTCAACGGAGAAATAAAAACTTTGAATACGGGCTCGGCGCTTCGATTGACCAAGATGAATCTGGTGCTGATATTGTTAGTGGGTGCAGGAGGTGCGCTGGCCCGAGGCGCTCCCCCGACGCGTTCCATAAACCATTTCGCATTTTTTGCGCCTTCAAAATAGAGGCGACCATCTGCTTGGAGTGTGGCTTGAACGTTGTAAAACTTTCCGTCCGTATACACCTGCTGACCTGAGAATGTAGTCGGTGAGGTCGCGGTGAGTTGAATGATGTTTTGGCCAACCTGAAAGTTCGGACTATTTGAACTGGTGGCGATACCCATTCCATTTTTTAAGACATAGCCATATTTCCATTGTGCGCTGTACCAATTACCATCAATGCTTGCCAAGCCATTTTGTGCCTGAGCAGACGACAGCACACAAAAAAACACGGTAACGGTTTGAATAATTCTAATGATTGCGTGACGCATGATGAAATCCATTTACTATTGCCGAGAGATACATATTTCCAATTTGGCAATATTAATGCATTGTTAAATCATCGCACCAGCGGTTTTCTTCTGCTGACGAGGTTAGCAGCCCAAAATAGAGCGGCAAGCAACACCGCAGAGCCAACTTGAAACACGAACACGATATCGTAAGACGCATCAATCGCCCATAACCAGGCCGCGACCACTGGACCAATGGCGCGCGCAATGATGGTGGGGACGGTGATCAGGCCATTGAGCGCCCCGTAGGCATGCGCGCTCAACATTTCCGGTACGACTTGGGCGCGCACAATCGTAAAGACACCGTTAGCCAAGCCGTAGATGCCAAACAGGGCGGCGACGAGTTGAAAGCTCAACGAATCCAATAAAAAAGTCGCGAACAAGAAGGGGAACACACTCAGCATCACGGAGCCGAGCGTTCGCATTGAGACGCGGGTGGCAAAGCGACTGATGATGATGCGTCCAAGCACTTGAGCGGGACCAATAATTGAAATCGCCCACACCACTTCGTTCGTTGGAAGTTGCTTGTCTAGCAGCATCGGGTACATGTGAAACGTGAATACTGAAAACACCATGGAGTAGGTGGTCAGTGCAATCAGTAAAAGCCAGAACACTGAGCTGTGCAGTGCTTCACGTACGATATTTTTATCACGCGCGATGTTGTCGGCTTTGCTGCCCTGGTGGGCAGAATTGACCGCATCCAGCTCGGGCTTGACCCAGTGCCAATAGCCCGCCGCACAGGCAATGTTCACAAAGGCGAGGACCCAGAGCGACGCTCGCCAACCCCAGCCATCGATCAAAAACTGTTCGAGAGGGATAAAAACCGTGCTCGCAAAACCTGCCCAAAGCGTAATGGTCGTGATGCCCGCACGCGAGTTTTGTGGACCGACACGACGCGCCAGCAGGGCGAAGGCGGATTCATACAAGATGGCAGCTTGTAGCGCGCCCATCGCTGCCGCAATCAAATAAAAAATGAAGAGGCTTTGAACAAAGGACCACATTATAAAAAGGATGGCTGCAGTCAGTGATCCCCAAATCATCACCCGTTTGCCGTAGCCGCGATCAATAGCGAGACCGACTGGATAGGCGAGCGCTGCGGCAAGCAGCAAGCCAATGGTCAGTGCGCCATAGACGTCAGTTTTTGACCAGCCGAGCTCGCGCTGCATAGCCACAATGATGAGTGGAAATGCATAATAAATGGTGCCGTAGGAGCAGATTTGGGCAATGCCAAGAAAACGTGCAAATCCGTGGATTTGACCAATGGTGGGGGAAACCTCGCGATCCATACCTTATCTCGGTGTTATGATTTATTTTGTCAATATGACAATAAATTATTTCTGCCTGGCTCAGCCGATTTTGCGCGTCCGGACAGCACAATCTTTAGAACACTTTTACGAAAGATTACCTCAATATGAAAAACGCCTCGATTTTTACGCTGACAGCCTGTGCCTCTTTGGCTATTTTGGTGGGATGCTCGGGTAGCACACCGGGTGACACGGCCCTCGCAATGCGCGCAGATATGTGCAAAACCAAAGATTTGGGCAGCATGACCAAGTATTTGACCGAAGAGTCCAAGCCAATGATGGAAATGGTGACCAAGCTGGCTTCTAGTCCAGAAAAGAAAGCCATGATGGATAAAAATCTCACAGATACCTGCGCCAAACCCGCTAAAGTGGAATCTGAAAAAATCACCGGCGATACTGCTGAAGTCACGCTCTCGGGCGATAAGCCCATGAAAATGCGCAAGGTCGATGGCAAATGGCTCGTCGTTATCTCCAAAAACTAAGCATTGTTGTCGGACTTGGAACAGCCGCACTGATTGTTGCGGCTGTTTTTTTTCTGGCATGGCCTACGCAAAGCGATACAGATCTGTCTGCGCCTCAAGCGCAGCAGCTTGCCGCGGTGCTCGCTCCCCAGCTTGAGCAAGGTGATTTGGTGTTCCGACGTGGGCGGGGCTTTTGGTCGGAAACATTCTCGGACAAAGCAGGTTCCAATCTCAGTCACGTAGGGGTACTGATACACGACCAAGAGGGCTGGGGCGTGGTGCACGCTGAGGCGGACGACTTGAGTTTGATTGGGGGCGTGCAACGTACGCCACTGGGGTTGTTTCTAACCGGCTCAGTGCTGCAGCATGTCCGAAGAATTCAGATGCCGGAGGGCGCGCGTGAAACATTCGTGCAAAACATTCGTATGCATTTGCATCAACAGACCCCTTTTGACACAAGTCTATCCCTCGAGGACAACGCTGCGCGTGTGTATTGCTCCGAACTGATCTGGAATGCGGCGCAGCATGCCGGGATCGAGCTGGCACGACCCCGGGATTTACTTGGCAAGTCCTACATCACCATTGATGACTTATTTTTTAGTCCCTTGCTAAGCGTGGTGTCCGCCCAACCGCACTAAGCCATCGACCGCCAGAACCTTATTTGCCTGCACAAACAAGGGGTTGATTTCAGCTTCAACAATATTTGCACCCGACACGGCAGCCAGCCTGGAAAAGGCAACGACCGCTTGCGCCAAGGCATCGCAATCGCCCTTGGGCAAACCACGGAAGCCTTTGATGAGTTTGGTGACACGCACCTCGTCGATCATGGCGTGGGCTTGCTCGAGCGTCACGGGCGCGAGCCGTATGGCAAAGTCGGGTGACAGCTCTGCGGTGATGCCGCCCGCACCTAAAATAATGGTGGGACCCACCAGCGGATCATTGCGGTAGCCAAGGATGAGCTCCAGCAGGCGCGACTCCATGGCTTGGACTAAGAACCCATCTAGTTTTGCCAGCGGTGCATAGGCGAGTGCGCTTGCCGTGATTTCTTTGACTGCGGTTTCAAAATCAGCCGTGTTGCGAACACCAACTTTGACCCCTCCGGCCTCTGTCTTGTGCGGAATGTCGCGTGAGGAGACCTTGACCACGACGGGGTAGGGAACGGAGTGCGTAGGAGGCTCGCCGCTTACGCGTTGAGCCTGTGCGGTGTGAACGCCTAATGTTTTAAAGACTTGTCCTGCTTCGTACTCAGTCAGTAAGCCCTCCGTGGGCAAGCCAGCAGGCCAGGCAATATCTGCCAACACGGGCGGGGCCTTGTCACGGGCCTGAAAAAAGACCGATAACGCATCCGCACAGGACTCGGGTGTGCGGAAAGCCGGAATGCCTGCTTGTTGAAGCAGGCTCAGCGAAGCCATGGCCTCCGGCGCCAAAAAGACGGCCAGAGGTTTGGTGTCCGGTTTATCGGATTCGACCAACGGTTTGACGGCCAGCTCGGGGTGGAACTGTGCGGACGATCCCACCACGCTGAGCACCGCATCACACCAGTCCGTGCGCAACAATTGTTCGAGCAGGTCTTTATATTGGGCGCTGGTGGCCGCAAGTGTTAAGTCGATGATCGTGGTTTCACGGATGTTCATGCCGCGTTGTGCCATGTGTGCAACGAAGGTTGGCGGGGGCGCGACCGCGACCATGCCCATCAGGCCCAGATTGTCTACGACGGTGGCTGCGCCTCCGCCGGTGGTGGTGATGACTGCCACGCGCGCGGGTTGTGGATGGGGCGCAGTTTTACCGAGATAGCGTTGTGCCAGTGGTGCGATTTCAAACAAGGTTTCAAGGTTGCGTACCCGCAGCACGCCGTGCGCGCGTAAAAAGGCATCCACAGCGACGTCATTGCCGGCTAGCGCGCCTGTATGCGATTGCGCAAGTGCATCGCCTTGCTCGGAGCGTCCAATCTTGTAGGCAATCACGGGCTTGTTGTGTGCACGGGCGCGTTCGAGGGCGCGTGCCAAGGTCGGTGAGTCGCGAATGGTTTCAAGAAACAGCAAGATCACTTTGGTGTGCGCATCATCGACCAAGGCATCAATCACCTCACCGACGGTGACATCACTCTCGTTTCCGACTGAAACTGATTTCGCAAAACCAAAGCCGCGGGCATTCGCGCGTGCCATCAACGAACCCATCATGGAGCCGCTTTGCGACACTAGGCTCAGTCCGCCGGAGATGAGTGTTTCTGCTTCGAAGGCGGCGTTGACCGACAAAATCATGCCGCTGTGCAAGTCGGCCAAGCCGATACTATTCGGTCCCACAATTCGCACGCCGAGCGCTTTAGCGCGTGCGAGCAGGGCCTCTTGGGCCACCATGCCCTCTGGACCCGTTTCACCAAAACCATCCGAGTAAATGGTAATGACTTTCGCGCCAGCCTCGGCGCAGGCGTCAATCAAGGGTAGAACAAGGTTGCTGGCAACCATGACAAAGGCGTGATCAATCGGACCGGGCAAGTCGGCGAGATCTGCGTAGGCAGGCTCTCCCATGATCTCTGACTGCGTGCGATTGATGGGATAAATTTTTCCCTGGAAACCGTGCTTACGCATAAAGCGCATGGGCCGCGCAGTGTTTTTTTGTAAATTTCCTGAGGCACCCACTAGGGCAATCGCACGAGGAGCAAACAGTGCTTGGGCAAAGTCAGAGCTAGAGGCGGGCTTGATCATTCTTTTCAACGGTATGAGAGAGGACTGTCTGAAGGAGGTTATGCTTTCGTTACGATAACTCAAAGAATCACGCAGTTTTTTATACCGACTACCCTACAATCATCGGTATAGATTAAAAAGCTGTTTGAACAAGCTGAATACAAACGGAGAGGGTTGACCCATGAGCAAGGAAAGTAGCGGAAAACACGTTAAAACGCCTGAGTCGCTGCGCAGCGCGCGCTGGTTCGCGCCAGACGACTTGCGTTCTTTTGGTCATCGCTCGCGTGCCATGCAGATGGGCTACGGTCCCGAGGACTGGGTCGGCAAGCCCGTGATCGGTATCGTCAATACGTGGTCCGACATCAATCCTTGCCATAGCCACTTTAAACACCGTGTCGAGGACGTCAAGCGTGGCGTACTGCAGGCGGGTGGTTTTCCAATCGAGTTGCCGGCACAGTCACTGGCTGAGCAGTACGTCAAGCCCACCACCATGCTTTACCGCAACTTACTCGCCATGGATGTCGAGGAGTTGTTGCGTTGCCATCCCATCGACGGCGTGGTCCTGATGGGGGGGTGTGACAAGACCACACCAGCGCTATTGATGGGGGCCACCAGTGCAGGCTTACCTTCTATTTATATTCCTGCCGGTCCAATGTTGCGTGGTAACTGGCATGGCAAGGTCTTGGGGTCTGGTTCGGATGCCTGGAAATTCTGGGATGACCGTCGGGCAGGTTTGATCAACCAAAAAGACTGGATTGAAATCGAGGGTGGTATCGCCCGCAGTCACGGCACTTGCATGACGATGGGGACGGCCAGCACCATGACCGCGATTGCTGAGGCCTTAGGCATGACCTTGCCGGGCGCCTCTTCCATCCCCGCACCCGACTCCAATCATTTGCGCATGAGCGCTGAGTCCGGCCGTCGGATCGTTGACATGGTGTGGGAAGACCTCACGCCCAACAAGATTCAGACGCATGCGGCGTTTGAAAACGCGATTGTTGTGGCCATGGCCATGGGCTGCTCGACCAACGCCATCATTCATGTGATTGCACAGGCCAAGCGCGCAGGCTGTGAGATTGGTCTTGAGGATTTCGACCGCTTTAGTCGCGTGGTGCCGGTGATCGCCAATGTACGTCCAAGCGGTGATACCTACTTGATGGAAGATTTCTTTTATGCCGGCGGCCTGCCTGGCCTGATGTCACGTATCAAACAGCATTTACATTTAGATACGATGACCGTGACGGGTAAAACGCTCGGTGAAAATATCGAAGGCGCAGCGGTCTACAACGATGATGTGATTCGTCCCATTGACAATCCGATTTACGCCGAAGGCGCGCTGGCCGTGCTCAAGGGCAATCTCGCCCCTGACGGTTGTGTGATCAAACCGAGCGCATGCCCACCGCACTTACACCGTCACACCGGTCCTGCGCTTGTGTTCGATGACTATCCTTCAATGAAGGCCGTGATTGATAACGATGATCTCGACGTCACGGCCGATCATGTCTTGATTTTGCGCAATGCAGGTCCGCAGGGTGGTCCCGGTATGCCGGAGTGGGGCATGTTGCCAATGCCTAAAAAGCTGCTTAAACAAGGCGTCCGAGATATGTTGCGCATGTCCGATTCGCGTATGAGTGGCACGAGCTATGGCGCGTGTGTCTTACATATTTCTCCCGAGTCGTTTATTGGTGGTCCCTTGGCGCTGGTCAAAACAGGCGACATGATTTCGGTGGACGTGCCCGCACGGACGATTAATCTCGATATTTCTGACGAAGAGTTCGCTCGCCGTAAAGCGGCGTGGAAGGCCCCTGAACCCAAGTATGAGCGCGGCTACGGTTGGATGTTCTCCAAACACATCCAACAAGCCAACGAGGGCTGCGACTTTGACTTTTTGCGCACGGATTTTGGCAAGGCGGTTCCTGAGCCTGATATTTACTAAAAGACTTAAAAAGAGACTGAATGATGCCCATACTCTCTGCGGAAACACGCGCAAAACTCATGGCGGTGAGTACCGCCACGTTGGCGACCTGCCTCTACAAGCGAGGCTTGCGTTCGCAATTTATCCAAAATGTGCAAAAGCTTTCTCTTGCCAAGCAAAATATGGTGGGAGAGGCGTATACCTTGCGCTACATCCCTGCACGTGAGGATTTAAACGGGATAGAGGTGTTTAAAGACCGTACGCACCCCCAGCGTAAAGCCGTGGATGAGTGTCCTGCCGGTGCTGTGATGGTCATCGACAGTCGCAAAGATGCCCGCGCTGCTTCGGCGGGTGGTATTTTGGTAGGACGGCTGATGGCGCGTGGTGCCGCGGGTGTGGTGACGGATGGCGGTTTTCGGGACTCCGCGGAGATCGCCGAGCTGGGAATTCCTGCATACCATCAGCGCCCGTCGGCGCCCACGAATCTGACCCATCATCAGGCAATTGATATCAATGTGCCGATTGCCTGCGGCGATGCGCCCGTTTTTCCAGGCGATGTCATGGTGGGCGATGCAGATGGTGTATTGGTGTTGCCCGCGCATTTGGCGGACGAGCTGGCCAACGAAGCGACAGAAATGACTGTTTTTGAGGATTTTGTGACCGAAACGGTCAAGACAGGGCGTTCAATTTTGGGTTTGTATCCAAACACGGATCCCCAAACGACCATTGACTTTAAGGCTTGGCGCCAAAAAGTGGGCCGATAAACCAACTGAAATCTGAGTGGGGTGAACGACGGGGCTCGAACCCGCGACAACCAGAATCACAATCTGGGACTCTACCAACTGAGCTACGTCCACCACAGAAGCAAAATTCTATCATGTTTGCGTGTCTGTCGTGATTTGGAAAAAACATTACCCTTTATCGCTAGGTAGCATCAAATGGCTCGGCTTCACGAAATTCTGATTGAATATTGGCCCCATCTCTTGTTGGTGATTTCGTTCGTCGCGAGTGTGGTCGCCTCTGTGCATGCTGCGATGACGAAACAAGATGTACGTGCAGCGATCGCCTGGGTAGGGGTGATTATCTTTTCCCCTATTTTTGGCGCTTTTTTGTATTTAGTGGCTGGCATCAATCGGATTCGCAAAGAACGCGTCTCTGCCCGGCGTGCACACACCTTGTATAGCCAGGCCACAATCGACAAAGTCATGGTGCATGATGTCGTGGCTGTCTCGGGACCACAGTTTGCCTCGCTCAAGATTCTTGGGGATCATATCAGCGACTTTAAAGTGCTCGGCGGAAACCAGATCAAGATGTTAAATGGCGGGGATGAGACCTACCCCGCGATGCTTGAGGCGATTCGTCAAGCGCAACGTTCAATCGTGCTGCAGAGCTATATTTTTGATCATGACACGGTCGGCAAAGAGCTGGCACAAGCATTGATTGAGGCACACAACCGCGGCGTGCAGGTCAGGGTGTTGATTGATGCAATCGGAGCCAAATATTCACACCCTCCGATTACTGCGCTGCTCAGAAATGCAGGCGTCCCGACGGCGTTGTTTATGCGGCCTGTCATTGGCCTGCGTCTTGTTTACGCCAATTTGCGGAGTCACCGAAAGCTACTTGTGCTCGACGGCCTGCACGGCTTTACGGGCGGCATGAATATCCGCCAGGGCTTTGTCACCGCGATCGCCAAAGAGGCCGTCACCCATGACACACATTTTCAGGTGAGTGGTCCGATTGTCTACCAACTCATGACAAATTTCGCGCATGACTGGCAATTTACGACTAATGAAAAACTGTCAGACGCAGAGTGGTATGCACCCTCTACGACTGAATTTAGTAAGACAGGTGTGGCCTTGCGTTGCGTCCCCTCGGGACCGGATGCAACGCTTGCCAGTACGCACAGCATGTTGCTGGGCGCTCTCGCTGTGGCGCAAAAGCATGTGCGGATTCAGTCGCCTTATTTGTTGCCTGACATGGCCTTGATTGCTGCGCTTGCAACCACAGCACGTAGAGGGGTCATCGTCGATGTCGTGGTGCCGGGTGCCAATAATCTCAAACTCGTGAATGCCGCGATGATGGCGCAGATTGATCAGCTCATCATGACGGGCTGCAGAGTCTGGCGAGCCTCAGGCACCTTTGATCATTCCAAACTCTTTACGGTGGATGGGGGTTGGTCCTATGTTGGGTCTTCCAATATTGACCCGCGTAGCTTGCGTCTGAATTTTGAACTCGACCTCGAAGTCTACGATCGAGTCATCGCCCAAGAAATAGAAGCCAAGGTAGATGCCATCATCGCGCAGGCCAGTCTCATTACGTTGGAGAGTGTGAACCAAGATCCATTCTGGATCCGGTTACGAAACAAGATTGTTTGGCTGGCCACGCCTTATTTATAAAAACGATGCATTACAAATGATCGAGCGGGTCCTGACTGGGATCGGCGGCGTGTCCCACCCCCGCGCCTTGAATGCCGTGGCGAGTCATAGAATCTTTGACCATGCCAGAGGCTTTCATTTCCTCAACGAAGCTGCGTAAAAATGTCGCGGCGGCCGGACCTTTGGTTTTGGGAACACCCATCGCCTGGTTGATCACCATAAACCTTTCACTCAGAATGCGTACGTCTGACATGCCTTTGGTATCGGCTTCGAGTTGCTGTTTGACGCCCGCCGCCACTTCGAGCTGTTGAGCCAAAAAGTCCTGAACGACCGTTTGCGAAGAAGACGCCCGAACGATCGGCGATTGCTTAAGGTGTCTGGTCAAAAACAAATCGTACGCGCTACCTTTACCCACCACAACACGATTGCCGGGCGCGTCGACTTGCGCATTGTGCGTAATCGGCGAGTCTGTACGCACAAGGTAATAGCCTTCAATCAGGACATAGGCCGCCGTAAAAGCAATGTCTTTGCCGCGCTCAGGATCTACTGCAAAAAAACCAATATCGGCGCGCCCAGACTCTACCGTTGCAACCGATTTGCCCGCCGTTTCATTGACGATGAGTTCGACGGACACACCTAATTTTTGACCAAGCGCCTGAGCCAGGTCAATTGAAATCCCAAAGGGGTTGCCGTGCGCGTCTAGGTTGGCCAGGACAGGGTTGCCAATATTGAGCGATGCGCGCAGGATGCCCGTTGGGGCAAACGCCTGAATGATGTCGGAAGGTATGGAAGGCATGGGTGTTGCTCCTGAGAGTGGGCGCGTGTGCGCCGCTATTTTTTGTCAACATAACAGAATCAGACGCAATTGACAGGCTCAGGTGCGTTTCAAATGCACAGCGCCTATAATCGACGCATAAGTTTCTAAATCTTGTTTAGCCCAAAAAAAACGGTACCTATGATGAATCTTGCATTGTTTAAGTTTTCTGCCGTGAGTGCTGTGTGTTCAGTGTTATTACTGGCCTCCGGTCAGAGCTTCGCTCAACCGAAACCCGTGGGCACGATCCTGCCAACCGGCGTCATGGCGACGGTCAATGGCGTGCAGATTCCTTCGAGCTTGCTGGAGCAAAACGTCAACGCAAATGTGGCACAAGGTCAACGCGATACCCCAGAGTTGCGCCAGTTACTCAAAGACGAGCTGATTAATCGCGAGATTCTGGCTCAAGAGTCCGCCAAACTCGGACTCGATAAAACGGCCGAGGCCAAAACACAATTGGCACAGATGCGCCAGACGCTGATGGTCGAGCTGTTGCTGAATGATCTCATCAAAAAAAATCCGATCACCGACGTCCAAATCAAAGCCGAATACGACCAACGTATGCAAGCACTTAAAAATGAACAAGAGTACAAAGTGGCGCTGATCGTGACGTCCACCGAGGACGAAGCCAAAGCGCTGCTTGCGCAACTCAAGAAAGGTGAGTCGTTTGAAAAAATCGCGACAGAAAAGTCTATCGACCCGAGCAAGGCAAGAGGCGGTCAGGTCGGCTGGGTATTACCCGCTCAGATTTTGCCCGCCATTTCTAATGTCATGGTCAATCTTAATAAGGGCGCGCTAGCGGTTGCGCCTATTCGTACGCAGGCTGGCTGGAACATTATCAAGGTTGAAGACAAGCGCGCCTATCAGGCACCTAGTTTGAACGAAGCTAAAAACGACATCCGTCAGGCGTTTCAACAGCAACAGCGTGCTGAGTTCGTCAAGCGGTTGCGCGACGGAGCAAAAGTACAGTAAATGATGGTGCCGCCTACTGGAGTCGAACCAGTGACCCACGCCTTAGAAGGGCGTTGCTCTATCCAGCTGAGCTAAGGCGACAGCGCGGCGTTATTCTAACCCCTTCTATTACGGCCTGTGTTCTGATGTCACAACTCTTTGTCGTTCACCCCGAAAATCCCCAACCCCGACTCCTCAAACAGGCTGCCCAGTTATTGCAAAAGGGTGGGTTGGTGGCGGTGCCGACAGACTCCAGTTACGCAGTGGTGGCTCATCTGGATGATCATGCTGCCGCGGATGCGTTGCGCAAGCTGCGCGGTCTGGATGATCGGCACCATTTGACGGTCTTGTGCCGGGATATGACGGCGATTAGTCAGTTTGCACGCGTGGACAATGCGCAGTTTCGCTTGTTAAAGCAAGCGACACCGGGGCCTTGGACTTTTATTTTGGAGGCTTCTCGCGAGGTCCCCCGCCGTGTATCGCATCCTTCACGTAAAACTATTGGGATCAGAGTGCCGTCGCACCCTGTGACCTTGGCCTTTCTGGAAATGGTGGATGCGCCACTGCTCTCGACCACACTCATTCCTGAGGGCGAAACGCTCCCTTTGAATGACCCAGAGGAAATCAGGGCGCGCTATCAGCATGCTTTGGCAGCGGTGATTGATGCGGGTGCCTGTCCATTTGAACCCACGACAGTGATTGATTTATCGGGTCCTGCGCCCGAACTGATCCGACGTGGCCGGGGTGATCCTGCAACGCTTGGCATCACCTAGATTGAGATGCGCGATAAACCTCTACAATCAAGCGTATGAACGAAATTATTCAAACCTTGAGCCTGTATGCCTTGCCTGTGATCTTTGCCATCACGCTGCACGAGGCCGCACACGGCTATGTTGCGCGCTTGTTTGGGGACCCAACCGCTACGCAATTAGGTCGTGTCACACTGAATCCAATCAAACATATTGATCCGATCGGTACGATCGCAGTCCCTATCGGTATTTTGCTCATGTCAAAACTGGTGGGAGGCCCTTTTATGCTTTTTGGCTGGGCCAAGCCCGTGCCGGTAGACTTCGGGCGCCTGCGCCGACCCAAGCGTGACATGCTGTGGGTCGCTTTGGCCGGTCCTGCTGCCAACTTGTTCATGGCGATTCTCTGGGGGATTTCGCTCAGAGTGTTGTTCGAATCGGGCGATCGCGGCTCTTTCTGGTTTCAGATGGCCCAGGTCGGGATTCAGATCAACCTCACCCTGATGGCGCTCAATCTCTTGCCCATACTGCCTCTGGACGGTGGACGTGTTGTTTTTAGCTTGCTGCCACACCAATTGGCTTGGCAATATGGCCGAATTGAGCCTTTTGGCCTATTTATTGTGATTGCCTTGCTCGCGACAGGGGTATTGAGCACGTTGATTGCGCCAATGATGTCGCTTGGGGAGTGGATCGTTCGACTGGTGCTCTGAAAGGCTCACTATTCCGGTACACTTTTGACTTAATTTATTCACGGCGCGCATGCGCCTCGATCAGCACTTTGGATCCTTTTTATGGCCATGAATCCTCCCACGCACGGACCCTTGTTTCAAGGCAGTATTCCAGCCTTGGTTACCCCGATGCACCCAGACGGTAGTCTGGACTACCAAAGCTTTCGTGCCTTGGTGGATTGGCATGCCCAAGAGGGCACCAATGCGTTGGTGATTGTCGGAACCTCGGGTGAGTCTCCAACGGTCAATGTCGATGAGCATGCCGAGTTGATCCGTATCGCGGTCGAGCACTCAGCAGGGCGACTCCCCATCATTGCAGGCGTTGGTGCCAACTCTACTCGCGAAGCCATTCATTTAGCTGAACATGCACGCAAGGTTGGCGCGGACGCAGGCCTATCCGTAGTGCCTTATTACAACAAGCCCTCCCAAGAAGGCATGTATCAGCATTTCAAAGCCATTCAAGAGGCGGTTGATTTGCCCACCGTGCTGTATAACGTCCCAGGAAGGACTGTCGCGGATATGTCTCATGAGACTGTGCTGCGTCTGGCTCAGATTCCAGGCATCATTGGTCTCAAGGACGCGACCGGCGATATCGGTCGTGGCGCTTTGCTCATTCGTGATGTGCCCGCACATTTTCAGATTATGAGCGGCGACGATGCAACGGCTGCCGCACTGATCTTGTTGGGTGGTCGCGCCAACATTTCCGTGACGGCCAACATCGCACCGCGTCAGATGAGTGAGCTTTGCAAGGCTGCTCTGGCAGGTGATGTACAAAAAGTTAGGCAGTTCAATAATTTGCTGGGCCCTTTGAATAAACTCTTGTTTGTCGAAGGTAACCCGATTCCTGTGAAGTGGGCGTTGGCACAGATGGGACGTATCCCCTCTGGTATTCGCCTGCCGCTCGTGGAGTTAGGTGCTCAGTTTCACGCTCCTTTGCGAGCTGCAATGGTTCAGGCGGGGTTGCTCTGAAATGAAAAGTTTGTTGAGTCAAAAGAAAGTATTGCTCGTATCGGCGCTTAGCGTCGTCTTGGCCTTAGGCGGATGTGCATCTGTGCGCGATATGCTGAGCGGTGACGACTCGGTCGATTACAAGAGCGTTGTGCGCACAGACCCGCTGAGTATTCCGCCTGACATGACTCAGGCTGCCAGCGATCCACGTTTCCGCGCACCAGACTCTGGCACAACCACTTTTAATCAATACCAAAAAGCGGGTCAAGCCACGCCTGCCGCTCAGGCTTCTACTGCAAGGTCTGCTGTGTTGCCGACCCGCAGTGATATGCGTGTGATGCGTGATGGTGACTTACGCTGGTTATCCGTAGATTTGCCAGCAGATCGGGTGTTTTCGACCGCGGCAGATTTCTGGACAGAGATTGGCTTTACGCTGGATGTCACGGATCCCAAGGCAGGTTTGCTCGTCACAAACTGGGCAGAAAACCGCGCAAATATTCCTGACAGCTGGATTCGTCAGTTAATTGGCAAAGCAATCCCCGGTGCATGGGATAGCGGCACACGTGATAAATATCGCACGCGTATTGAGCGCAACGGCAATCGCACCGAAATTTACATCACGCACCAGCATATGGTCGAAGAAGCGCTTGGCAAGGGTGCCGGCGGCGCTTCAGAGAATATCCGCTGGATAATTGGCAAAGAAGACCCCGGTCTCAATGCTGCAATGCTTGCGCGCATGATGGTCTTCTTTGGTGAAGACGTTGACGGTGCTCGCAAGAAAATGACCCAAGCCAAAGCAGATCCACAGGCGCCTCAGGTTGTGGCGCCAGATGGTGACAAGACAAGGCTGATGGTGGGTGAAACGTTTGACCGCGCCTGGCGTCGTGTTGGCGTGGCACTCGATTCGGGTGGCTTTGCAGTGGATGATCGTGATCGCTCAACGGGCGAATACTACGTGCGTTACGTTGATACGGATACAGGTATGAAACGCGATGAGCCGCACTTCTTTGCTCGCTTGTTTGGTGCCAAGGACGCACCCAAAGCACCAACCTATCGCATTCGTCTAGTCGCGTCGGGTACGCAGACCGAAGTGACGGTATTGGATGCCAATGGCGCGCGTGATACGAGTCCAACGGCTCAGCGATTGCTGAGCGTGCTAGCAGACAAGATCTAAACGTCCGTTACGTTATCTTAGGCCCCCTAGTTCGCTAGCGGGGCCTGTTTTTTTGGTGCTCGGTGATCGTGCGACGCTTATCTCTGGCACCAATGAGGTGCTTGATTTGCACCAATTTAGGGCTTGGGATGTTGACGCCGAAAGGTATTCTCCACGGCCGTCTCAATATGACGCCACACCGCATTAGGCATCAAAATTGCTAGTATGTATCTATGAACGTTCTTGAGTCTGTGTCTACGCCAAGTTGGCTCGCCCGACTGGAGCTTGATTTCAACGTTGCCTCTGTGCAAGGCGAAGGCTCGACTGCGCGCGGAGGATTGCGAACCAACTTAACGCATCTACATCTGGGGCCGTTGCGTATTCAAAAAGCACTTTATCCAGAGGGACCTGGACTGTGTCATGCCATCATCGTGCATCCACCCGGCGGGATTGCAGGCGGTGATCGACTTGAGGTTCAGTTACAAAGTCAGGCGCAAAGCCAGGCGCTCGTGACAACGCCTTCTGCGGCGAAGTGGTACGGCACAGATTTATCAGTGCCTGCCACGCAAAATATTGAGATTGATTTAAAAGGGCAGTTGGAGTGGTTGCCGCAAGAAACGATTGTCTTCGATCGGGCGAGAGTAGCCTCAGAGATTTCAGTCAACGCGACTGAAACCGGGGCGATGCTGGGATGGGACCATCTGATTTTTGGTCGTCGTGCCTCTGGAGAGACATTTACGACTGGGTGCTTTACGCAGTCTCTTAGGGTCAAGCTCTCGCAACAATTAGTGTGGCATGATCGTTTAGTACTCAAGGGGGATGACCCCTTGTTTAGTTCTCCGATTGGTCTGAGGGGGCATTATGCGTTTGCCACTGTCTGGGCGATTTTGGCCGAACCTCATGCTTGGACAGAGACATTGCTTGAGACGGTTCGTACGCAAAGCCCTCAGGTCGCCTGGACAGTATTACACCCCAGGCTGCTGGTGGGGCGTTTGCTGGTGGAACCCTTGCAATTAAAAGGCTTGCTTGAACAGGCCTGGTGCACGTTACGACCTATTGTTTTAAATCGCTCAGCCCTTCCTCCCCGACTCTGGGCAACATAAATTTAGGAGTTTGCATGGATCTCACCCCTCGCGAAAAAGATAAGTTGTTGATTTTTACGGCAGCCTTGTTGGCTGAGAGACGTTTGGCAAGAGGTCTCAAGCTGAACGTACCCGAAGCGATCGCCTTGATTACGGCAGCGATCATGGAGGGCGCGCGTGACGGTAAAACCGTGGCGACTTTAATGGCAGAGGGACGCAACGTGTTGACACGCGCAGACGTCATGGAGGGCATCCCGGAAATGATTCCGGATATTCAGGTCGAAGCGACGTTTCCCGACGGCACCAAACTTGTCACCGTACATCAACCTATTCAGTAAGGAGCAGACATGGAAATAACGCCGATGATTCCGGGACAAATGTTGGTCCAAGACGGTGAAGACATTGAAATCAATGTGGGTCGAACGCGGCTCAGCCTTACCGTGGCCAATACTGGCGACCGGCCTGTGCAGATCGGCTCACATTTTCATTTTGCCGAGACCAATGCTGCGTTGCATTTTGATCGTGCGGGTGCGCGCGGCTTTCGCTTGAATATTCCTGCAGGAACGGCGATTCGTTTTGAACCCGGACAAGAACGTGTGGTCGAGCTGGTCGCCCTCAGCGGTGATCGGGTTGTGTATGGATTTTCTGGCGCAGTCATGGGGAGTCTGGATCAATGAAAATTTCTAGACAAGCGTATGCTGAAATGTTTGGTCCGACGACGGGCGATCGTATTCGACTGGCTGACACGGCGCTTTTTGCGCGCGTAGAAAAGGACTTTACGATTTACGGTGAGGAGGTCAAGTTTGGCGGTGGCAAAGTGATCCGTGACGGCATGGGGCAGTCGCAGCGTATGAGCGCGGACTGCGTTGACACCGTGCTGACCAATGCTTTGATCATCGATTACTGGGGCATCGTAAAGGCCGATATCGGGATTAAAAATGGTCGCATCTCGGGGATCGGTAAAGCCGGTAATCCGGACATTCAACCGGGTGTGACGATTGTAATTGGCCCTGCCACTGAGGTCATCGCAGCCGAGGGCATGATCGTGACGGCCGGTGGGGTGGACAGTCATATTCATTTCATCTGTCCGCAACAAATTGAAGAGGCCTTGTGCTCAGGTGTGACGACCATGATTGGTGGTGGTACAGGCCCTGCAACCGGAACGTTTGCCACGACGGTGACCCCGGGTCCGTGGCACTTGGCACGTATGCTGCAGTCGCTCGAATCCTATCCCATCAATATTGGTTTGTTGGGTAAGGGCAACGTTTCTCTGCCCGGTCCATTGCATGAGCAAATCGAAGCGGGGGCGGTAGGCTTAAAACTGCACGAGGACTGGGGCAGTACACCTGCAGCAATCGACAACTGCCTGACGGTGGCAGATCAGACCGATACCCAGGTGGCGATCCATACCGATACACTCAACGAGTCGGGCTTTGTCGAGGCAACCTTAAAAGCGATTGATGGCCGAGTGATTCACACGTATCACACGGAAGGTGCGGGTGGCGGTCATGCGCCCGATATTATTCGCGTGTGTGGTGAGCAAAATGTCCTGCCTTCCTCGACCAATCCAACGCGGCCTTACACCATCAATACGCTGGATGAGCATTTGGATATGTTGATGGTGTGTCACCACCTCGATGCCTCGATTGCCGAGGATATCGCCTTTGCAGAAAGCCGGATTCGTCGTGAAACGATTGCGGCCGAAGACATCCTGCACGATATCGGCGCGTTTTCGATGATTTCTTCAGATAGTCAGGCGATGGGGCGCGTCGGTGAGGTCATCATGCGGACATGGCAGACTGCGCACAAAATGCGGGAGCAGCGCGGCTCGCTGAGTGAGGCAGGTTTTTCTGATCCTGCGACGAGCGATAATGCACGTATCAAACGCTATATCGCCAAATACACGATCAATCCCGCGCTCACGCACGGTATGGCGCATGAGATCGGTTCAATCGAGGTGGGTAAATGGGCGGATCTGGTGTTGTGGCGTCCTGCATTTTTTGGTGTGAAGCCCTCGACCGTGATCAAGGGTGGTCAGATCGCGATGGCGGCGATGGGCGATCCTAATGCATCGATTCCGACACCACAGCCTGTACATTTTCGACCACAGTTTGGTGCGTCTGCACGCGGCATCGAAACGAGTTGTATCACCTTCATGTCTGGTATCTCAGTGCAGCGCGGCTTGCATCAAGAGCTTGGTTTACGGAGACAGATTTCGACCGTCCAGGGCACGCGTTCGGTCACCAAGGCCGATATGAAACTCAATAGCGCAACACCGCACATCACGGTGAGTCCTGAAAACTACAAGGTCTATGCGGATGGGGTGTTGCTGGACTGCCCACCTGCGCAGGTACTGCCCATGGCGCAGCGTTACTTTTTGTTTTAGGAGCGTTCATGGCAATCATGTTGACCACGCGGATTCCTGCTTCCGCGCAGGCGCACATAGACGTAGCGCATTTGCCTGTGCTTGAGCTGACCCTTGAGGATCGGCAGCGTTCGCGCTTAGCCGCGATGCTGCCCAATGGGCGCGCTGTGGCAGTGATCCTTGCGCGCGGCGAATCCATGCAGCACGGCGATCTGCTGACCGGAGAAGCCGGCGAGCATGTTTTGGTCCAAGCGGCTGAAGAGGCGCTGATGCGGATTCGCGCCAACAATCCTTTTGAACTAATGCGGATCGTGTATCACTTGGCCAACCGTCATGTGCGGGCGATGTTGCTGCCCGACGCGGCCCTGATCGAGCCAGATCAAGTGTTAGCAGACTTGGTCAGGCGGTTAGGTGGAACGGTGGAGACTACGCTCCAACCATTCATTCCTGAAGGGGGCGCGTATTCAGGTGATGCCGGTGCACAGGCGCACGCACACCACCATCATCAACATCCAAGCGAATGTGGGGTGGAATTGCAGGATGAAGCGATGGGTCAGATCGGCGAACAACTTTCGATTGCAGCCCATGCGCGATCCAAAACTTAACGCGCTACTGTCGGCCTTGCATTTGGCGAGCCCGGTTTTGCCAGTAGGTGGCTTTGCGTATTCGCAGGGTCTAGAGCAAGCGATCGAGGACCGCTGGGTCACCGATATGGAGCAGGCCTATGTTTGGATCCGAGATGGTCTGTTACTCAATCTCGCCCGACAAGAGTTGCCATGGTGGCTGCAGTGTTATCACGCAGCCTCCCATCAGCAATGGGACGTGTTACTCGACGGCAATCAACAGTTGAGCGCAATGCGTGAAACGGCAGAGTTGCGTCTGGAGTCCCTGCAAATGGGGTATTCGATGGCCAAATTGTTTGCGCAGTGGCCATCGGCTCAGGCGCTCGCTGCACTCAAGGGGGTGACGTGGTCTTACCCCGCGGCGTATGCTGCGTTGGCAGCATGCACGGGCATTGAAAAAGAAACGGCCTTGGCCGCTTACCTTTGGAGTTGGGTAGAAAACCAAGTGCTTGCTGCGATTAAAACAGTCCCCTTAGGTCAGATCGAAGGTCAGCAATTACTGCACCGTCTCAAAGACGATATCGCGGCGGCTTGTGAGGTTGCACAGTCAACCAGCACAGTTGAGGCAGGTTCAGCACCTTTTGGTCTCGCACTGGTCAGTTCGCGTCATGAAACGCAATACAGCCGCTTATTTAGAAGTTAAAAATTCAAGATCACCAAGGAATACATCCATGACACAACAATCCAATCCTTTGCGCGTCGGTATCGGCGGACCCGTTGGGTCGGGCAAGACCACCCTGGTGGAAGTCCTCTGCAAAAAAATGCGCGATCAGTACAAACTTGCGGTCGTGACCAATGACATCTACACCAAAGAAGACGAACGTCTGCTGGTCGCAGCAGAGGCTTTGTCTGCGGACCGCATCATGGGTGTAGAAACAGGCGGCTGCCCACATACGGCGATCCGTGAGGACGCTTCGATTAACCTCGAAGCGATTGATCGGATGCAAAAACGATTCCCTGATCTGGATCTGATTTTTATCGAGTCGGGTGGCGATAATTTAGCGGCTACTTTTAGTCCAGACTTGTCGGACCTGACGATTTATGTGATCGATGTGGCGGGTGGTGAAAAAATTCCTCGCAAGGGTGGTCCTGGCATCACACGCAGTGATTTATTGGTAATCAACAAAACAGACCTGGCCCCGTATGTGGGTGCCAATCTTGATGTGATGCGCCACGATACAGCACGTATGCGTGTTGACCGCCCCTGGGTAATGACCAATTTAAAAACCGGTGAGGGTCTAGATGAGGTCATTCGCTTTATCGAGAAAGCGGGATGCTTGATTTAGTTTCACTTACGCACAAGATGGACCCAGCCATCGTCAATCCAGTCTGCAAGCGCGTCGAGTGCCTCTTGGGAAAGGCGCTTGGCTGAGGGGTCAGTGCCAGCGAGTTCACGCTCATCGGCGAGTCGCTTGAGACCTGCCTCGGCTTTGACGTTGGCGGGCTCGCCATTGATAAAAAGCTGTTGATTACGGTAAAGCATCCGTGTGCGTCGATCCAGCGCCCAGTGTGTATAGGCAGGGGTATCTTGGGTGGACGCTTCATCTTCGTCCATGTCTATCGCGAGCGGACTGTCAAAGACAGCCGCTTGGTTAGGCTCGGTGAGCCAGCAACCGAGAAAGCGGGTAGCTAAAGCGTGGTCAAAGCGAATCTTGTTTGCTGCCGCCATCGCAGCCTCGGTCAAACGTTCGGGGAGCTCCGCGGGATGTGCGACCGCAGGCTGACTCGGATCGCGGTAAAACGTGTTGAGTGCTGGGCCTGGAAGGGGAGGTTCGCCGTATGGGCCGCTCGCAACACCCGCGCGTGACAAGATTTGATCCGCTGCAGCCTCGAGCATGCCGCGTGCAAGCGCTGCCTCATCGGGTGCACGAAAGCCAATGGAGATCGTCATGCAATCATCAAGTGCGATGCCATCATGCGCCGCTTGCGGGGGGAGATACAGCATATCGCCTGGCTCCAGCACAAACTCTTGCTCAGGCTCAAAGTTTTGCAAAATCTTGAGTGGCAAACCTGGCACTAAAGACAAGTCTTTTTGTTGACCAAATTTCCAGTGACGACGACCCTCGGCTTGCAAAAGAAAGACGTCATAGCTGTCGTAATGCGGACCCACGCCACCCCCTGCTGTGGCCATGCTGATCATTAGATCATCGAGACGCGCATCTGGCACAAAGCGAAACTGATTCATGAGCGAACAGGCCGCATCATCGTGAATATCAACGCTTTGCACCAACAGCGTCCAGTGTGTTTCCGACATTTTAGGCAGGCGACTAAACGGTCCAGCCTCCATATTCCAATCGTTTTTGTCGCGCCAGATCAGTTTGGACTCGACCTCATCGCGTTTACTCATTTTTTTAAGCGTTGCCATCGAGACGGGCGGCTTAAAGTTTTTGAACGCCTGACGGACAAGCAAGGGCTTGCGCTGCCAGTAAGTCTTCATGAATTGTGAAGGCGTAAGTCCACCCAACAGGGCGAGAGGTTGATCCGTGCGCATAAAAGAGACCTAAGGCAATAAATTTTTAAGTTGATAAAGCGCGTCGAGCGCTTCACGTGGACTGAGCGTGTCGGGATCCAGCTCGTTGACGGCTTGCTGGAGGGCCACCTGCGCATCTGCGAGCTCTGTGGCGATTTGCGTCATGCTTTCAGCGGCGATGACTTCACCAAACAAGCCGAGTTGAGGCGTGGGTGCGCCCTGGGATTCCAGTCGCTCAAGCTCGCGCGCTGCATGTCGGATCACAGCTGCGGGTACCCCAGCACGCTGTGCAACTTGAATACCGTAACTGCGACTCGCTGGGCCGTCTTTGACCTCATGTAAAAACACGATGCCGGAGGGGGACTCCGCTGCAGCCAGGTGCACATTGGCTGTGTTGGGCTGCTCGTTGGGCATGCGGGTAATTTCAAAGTAGTGTGTTGCAAACAGCGTCAGGGCACGATTGTGCGTGACAAGGCGCTGTGCGATCGACCAAGCAAGCGCCAGGCCGTCATAGGTCGAGGTGCCACGACCGATTTCATCCATCAATACCAGACTGTTCGCCGAGCTCGACGCTAAGATCGCGGCCGCCTCGGTCATTTCCATCATAAAGGTGGAGCGTCCGCCTGCTAGATCGTCGGCTGCGCCGATACGCGTAAAAATACGATCCAGCGGACCGATGGACGCGGCGCGTGCCGGCACAAAGCTTCCGATTCGGGCGAGCAAGGCAATCAAGGCGACTTGGCGCATATAGGTGGATTTACCACCCATGTTTGGACCGGTGATCACAAGCAAGGCTCGGTGTGGATTCAGGCTGCAACTATTGGGTGTAAAACGTTCGATCGAGCGCTCCACAACAGGATGACGACCTGCTGTAATTTCGATCGCAGTGTGATCGAGCAAACTTGGTGCGACCCATTCGTGATGCTGTGCGTGATGTGCGAGCGCTACCAGCACATCAAGCTCCGCGCACACACTGGCGCAGTGAGACAAGGCCTGCGCCATCGGCATCAATGCTTGTAACACTTGTTCATACAGCCATTTTTCTCTTGCGAGCGAGCGGTCTTGCGCGGAGAGGACTTTGTCCTCCCATGACTTCAGCTCAGGCGTGATGTAGCGCTCAGCGTTCTTAAGCGTTTGGCGACGGCGATAATCCTCGGGCACCTTGTCGGACTGTGCGCGACTGACCTCGATAAAAAAGCCATGTACACGGTTGAACTCGACACGCAAGGTCGAGATGCCTGTGCGTGCACGTTCGCGCGCTTCTAGCTCTAATAAGTAAGCGCCGTTGTCGGTAGAAATCCCACGCAGCTCGTCGAGCTCGGCATCATAGCCATTCGCAATGACGCCGCCATCTCGGACTTGTACGGCTGGCTCGATATCAATGGCTGCACACAACAAGCGCTCCATATCAGGCGGTGGTAACAAGTGTTGAGTAATTTCTTGCAGACGTACACAATCACTTGCTTCTCCAGACTGAGCGGAGGCAATGAGCATTTGTAGCTGAGGTAAGGCACTCAAGGCATCGCGCAGACTCGCGAGTTCGCGGGGCCTGACTGAAAGGAGCGCGATACGGGTGGCAATGCGTTCGAGATCGGGCAGTGCGTTTAATGCTTGGCGCAGCGAGTCCAATACTGACGTTGCATGCAGGAGTTCGGTGCGCGAATTATTGGCTTGCATGAGTGCAGCAATCGCGTGTTGGCGCGCCAGAACGGGTGCATTGTCTCGCAAGGGATGATGGAGCCAGCGTCTCAAGAGACGCGCACCCATCGGCGTGCGACAACTATCCAGGATCGAAAAAAGTGTCGGTGCTTCTTCGCCAGATAATGTGCGCGTCAATTCGAGATTGCGACGTGTGGCTGGATCCATCAGCACATATTGGCTGGCGCGATCTGCAGTCAGCGATTGAATATGTGCCAGTCCTTGGGCTTGAGTGCGACCTGCATAACGCAAGAGCGCACCTGCCGCGCAAATGGCTGTCGGGAGATCATCCACATCAAAACCGGAGAGCGATTGCGTGTGGAAATGCGCCAGCAGTTGCGCTTGGGCTTGCTCTGTTTCAAAGTGCCAGGGTGGGACGCGCGTCGTGGCGCAGTTGAGGCTCACGTTGAGTTCGACATCGTCTGCGTAAATAATCTCAGCCGGCTCGATGCGGTGAAGCTCAGAGTCTAGGGCTTCGGGTGCACACTCTGTGACTTTGAATTCACCGCTGGCGAGGTTGAGCCAGGCTAAGCCTGCGCGTGGCGTTTTGCCTTTGCGAGAGATAAACACCGCCGCTACACTGCGGTCTGATTTGGCGGGTAAGAGCGCTTCGTCGGTGAGTGTGCCCGGTGTGACAATGCGGACGATCTTGCGTTCAACGGGACCCTTGCTTGTGGCGGGGTCGCCGATCTGTTCACAAATTGCGACCGAGACACCTGCAGCAACGAGTTTGGCCAGATATTGTTCGGCTGCATGATAGGGCACACCTGCCATTGGGATGGGGGCACCATTTGAGGCGCCGCGACGTGTCAGTGTCAGGTTTAATAATCGCGCGCCGCGCTCTGCATCCTCGTAAAACATCTCATAAAAGTCGCCCATGCGGTAGAGCAGCAACAAAGGACCCGCCTCAGCCTTGAGACGCAGGTATTGCTGCATCATGGGGGTGTGTTGCTCGGTTGGAGCGGGCGTCAGGGCATCGTCTTGCATAGGGTTTTTATCGGGTGGTGCAGCTTGTCTAGCGAAGCCTTTAGTGTAAGCCACGGAGATGAAAGACTTCTCTATAATGAGCCAAATAATTTTGACCGCTAACAAGGTAAAAAAATGATCTCTAAAATCGTGCCTGATTTGCAGGCAGCCATGGCAGGCATTCAGGACGGATCGACCGTTCTGATCGGCGGCTTTGGCGGTGCAGGGCAGCCCCATGAACTGATTGATGGCTTGATCGAGCAGGGTGCACGTGAGCTGACGATTGTCTGCAACAACGCGGGTTCGGGCGATACCGGTATCGCAGCCTTATTGGCCTCTGGTCAAGTGCGCAAGATCATTTGTTCGTTCCCCCGTCAGTCCGACTCCCATGTATTTGACGGTCTCTATCGTGCCGGCAAGCTCGAGTTAGAACTTGTGCCACAAGGCACGCTCGCTGAGCGCATTCGTGCCGGCGGTGCCGGAATTGGCGGTTTCTTTACCCGTACCGCGGTGGGGACGCAACTGGCTGAGGGCAAGGAAGTTCGCCACATTGATGGCCAGGACTATATATTGGAAGGCCCGATCAAGGCCGACGTTGCGGTGATCCGCGCGCACCGTGCCGATCGTTGGGGCAACTTGGTCTATCGCAAAACGGCACGCAACTTTTGTCCGGTGATGGCGACTGCTGCCAAACTGACCATTGCGCAGGTCAGTGAAATCGTCGAGCTCGGCGAGCTCGACCCCGAAGCGATCGTCACGCCTGGCGTCTATGTCAAGCGCGTTGTGTGTATTCCAGCCAAAGCAGCCAAAGGTTAATGTATGAAACGTATCTCCAGAGATGAGATCGCCGCACGGGTGGCGCGCGATATTCCAGAAGGCGCAATCGTCAACCTTGGTATCGGCTTGCCGACCAAAGTCGCCAATTATTTACCTCAAGACAAAGACATTTTTCTGCAAAGTGAAAACGGTGTGTTGGGCATGGGTCCCGCTCCCGCCGCTGGCGAAGAAGACTGGGACTTGATCAATGCAGGTAAACAGCCTGTGACCTTGTTGGCGGGTGGAAGTTATTTCCATCATGCGGATTCGTTCGCCATGATGCGTGGCGGCCATCTGGACATTTGCGTGCTGGGTGCGTTTCAGGTTGCGGTCAATGGCGATCTGGCTAACTGGTCCACGGGTGAGCCTGATGCGATTCCCGCAGTCGGGGGTGCCATGGATTTGGCTGCTGGTGCGAAAGATGTGTTTGTCATGATGGAATTGCTCACCAAAGACGGTCAGAGCAAGCTCGTCAAACAGTGCACGTATCCCTTGACTGGCTTAGGGTGTGTGTCGCGCGTCTATACGGATATCGCCGTCTTTCAGATCGAGCCCGGTGGCGTGGTGCGCGTGGTTGACGACGTGTCAGGCGCGGGTCAGGACGAACTGCGTCGCTTGACTGGACTAGATCTGGTTTTCTAGGTTTTAGGTTGAGCGCGTGGTTGAGTCAATTACTCATCCACAATCTTGGTGAGTTTTTGAGAGTCCAGGGGAGGTGAGGCATCCAGAGTTTTGGAGCCCATCGCCTCAAGCGACTGACACAGGCTCGAGATACGGGCATCTTGGCGCGCCACATGTGTGATGAGCTCGTTGAGCACCTTGTTTAATGGATCCGCCGCACTCGGATCGACTGCGTAGGCGGCATTCAACACTGCGGGCGCTGAGGGCGCTGCATGTTCCTCACTTTCTTTTTCTATCACGCGCGCAGGATTGCCTACTGCGGTCGCATGCGCTGGAACGGGTTTAGTCACCACAGCGTTTGAACCAATGCGCGCACCATCTCCAACTAAAAAACCACCTAGCACTTGGGCGCCTGCACCCACGACAACACCTTTGCCTAACGTGGGGTGCCGCTTAGCGCCCTTGTAGAGCCGCGTACCGCCTAGTGTGACACCCTGATAGATGGTGCAGTCATCGCCGATTTCCGCGGTCTCGCCGATCACGACACCAAAGCCGTGATCGATAAAAACGCGCCGACCGATTTTTGCGCCAGGATGGATTTCAATCCCTGTCAACATGCGGCTCAGATGGGCGACGAAGCGTCCCAACCAATAAAAGTGTGCCATCCACAAGCGATGAGCCAGACGATGCACCATGATGGCGTGCAAACCTGGATAGCAGGTGAGCACCTCGAGCTTGCTGCGCGCGGCAGGGTCTCGCTCCAAAATACAGGCTACATCTTCGCGTAGATTTTTAAACATAATTGTGATGCTACCGCAGGGATGGATAACCGCTCGTTAGTAACCAGATTAAGAAGATGGTTTGTTCTGTTTATTCTTATGGGCGGTCGCGATCATCGCGGTACACACGCCGCGCATCATGTCGACTTCATCTTTGCTTAAATCGGAACGATTAAATAGATGACGCATGCGGGGCATGAGTTTTTTGGGGTGTTCAGGGTCTAAAAAGCGAACGACCTCGAGCGCCTCCTGCCAGTGTGCGAGCAAGGCTTGGATTGCTTCGCCACTGGCGGGTTGACTACCTGGGTGCTTGGAGGGCGGTTTTGGCTCGATCAAGGAGGGCGATCGTAATAAAGCGTAACGCAGCTCCCAGGCACCCAATTGCATGGCTTGGGAGACATTCAGCGAACTGTAGGCCGGATTGGCGGGAATATGGCAGACACGATGGCAGAGCTCGATATGCTCATTGGTCAGTCCAGACCGTTCAGTGCCCACCACAAGCGCGATGCGGCCCTCTGGATGCGCGCTGAGATGTGTTTGTGCCATCTGTGCGGCCTCGCGGATATCGCACGCAGGCGGTCCGAGGTCGCGTTCTCTGGCGGTGAGGGCAAAAGCCAGGGTCACTGGTGCCAAGGCATCTTTAAGCGTCTCAAAAGTGTTAGCCTGCGCCAGCACGTCTCCCGCGCCGCTTGCCAAGGCGATCGCTTCGGGTTGAAGCGTGATTTCAGGGGTTTTGGGGGCAACGAGGACGAGGTCTTCGAAGCCCATTGTCTTGATGGCGCGAGCGGCCGAACCGACGTTTCCGGGGTGGCTGGGCTCGGTCATAATGAAGCGAACACGGGAAAAGTCGGAAGTCATTTAAAATTCTGCTTTGTTTAATAGAAAAACTACGCTCATGCACCCGATGCTTAATACCGCCATCAAGGCGGCCCGGCGCGCCGGAACCATTATCAACCGCGCGAGTCTCGAACTTGATCGATTGCAAATCGCCCGTAAAGGGCCTAGAGATTATGTCACGGAAGTCGATCGTGGCGCCGAAGAGGCCATCATTGATGTGCTGCGCACGGCCTATCCCGATCACGCCTTTTTGGGTGAGGAGTCTGGTTATCAACCTGGCGATACGCCTGAGGGTGCGTTGCCCGCCAATGAATGGGTCATTGACCCGCTCGATGGCACGACCAACTTCATTCACGGTTTCCCGACCTACGCTGTTTCGATTGCGCTGCGCCAGTTCGGCCAGATCACCCAAGCCGTGATTTATGACCCCGCACGCAACGAGTTGTTTTCTGCGAGCCGAGGCGGTGGTGCTTTTTTAAATGATCGCCGTATGCGCGTGTCCTCACAATTGAAATATCACGATGCCTTACTGGGTGCACGTTGGCCCGGTTCGATCGGACCTGATGAGGCTTCCCAGCCTCGTTTTATGGAAATGGCACGTGGTTGCGCGGGTGTGCGTCGTACGGGTTCATCAGTACTCGATCTTGCTTATGTCGCCGCAGGTCGTTTGGACGGCTTTTGTGGTCTTGGCCTCAAACAGTGGGATATGGCGGCAGCCAGCTTGATGGTGCTCGAGGCCGGTGGTTTGATCGGTGACCTCGAGGGCGAACAGACTTGGATGGACTCTGGCAATGTGATCGCCGCGAATCCCAAAATCTTTACCCAGATGTTGTCTCATTTGCGTGGCTAAGCCTGAACGCTCACTTTTAAAAGTGGGCATTAAATAAGAAAAACTTAACCCAAGGCAGGGCGAATCCAGAGTCGATCAGTTACTATGTCAGACTGATTAACTCTTGGAGCCCTCAATGGAGTGGCTGCTCGACCCAACGATATGGGTCGGACTTTTAACGCTCGTGGTGCTTGAGATCGTTCTCGGCATCGACAACTTGATTTTTATCGCGATCCTTGCGGATAAGCTACCTCCAGCGGAGCGCGAGCGCGCCCGCGTCATTGGGCTCTCCCTCGCGTTGTTCATGCGACTCGGTCTGCTGGCCGGTATGTCCTGGCTGGTACAACTCACCGCCCCGTTAATCAGTCTTTGGGGCTTTCAGCTTTCAGGTCGTGATCTGATTTTGATTGTGGGTGGATTTTTCTTGCTGTTTAAAGGCACGCTTGAGTTACACGAGCGCCTCGAAGGCAAGCGCGCTGAGGTCACCAATGCACGTGTTTATGCGAGTTTCTGGGTCATTGTGACGCAGATCGTGGTGTTGGATGCTGTGTTTTCCATCGATGCTGTGATCACCGCTGTGGGTATGGTGGACGATTTGTCGGTCATGATGACGGCGGTTGTGATTGCGATGGTTATCATGCTGTTGGCTTCCAAGCCTTTGACACGCTTCGTCAATGCGCACCCGACCGTGGTGGTGCTGTGTTTGGGCTTTTTGTTGATGATTGGATTTTCGCTAGTGGGAGAGGGCTTTGGTTTTCAGATCCCCAAGGGTTATCTCTACGCGGCGATCGGCTTTTCGGTTTTGATCGAAATGCTCAACCAATTGGCGCGTCACAAGGGCTTAAAGCTTGAGTCGAAACGACCCATGCGTGAACGCACTGCTGAAACTGTCCTAAGGATGCTGGGTAAGCGTCTGCCCGACGAGATCGTCGAGGATCAGCCTAGCCCTCAGGGTCAGCCTGAACGCAAGACCTTTGGCGTTGAAGAGCGCAACATGGTGAGTGGGGTACTGACCTTAGCGGAACGCTCGATTCACTCCGTCATGACACCACGGACAGAGATTTCTTGGATCAATCTAGATGATGATCCTCAGGAAATTCAAAAGCAGATTGCGGCGGTGCCCCACAGCTTTTTTCCAGTGTGCCGTGGCTCAGTAGATGATGTGGTTGGGATTGGGCGTGCCAAAGAAATGATTGCCGACTTATTGACACATGGCAATATTCGGCGCAACGGTCTGCGTGAGCCGATCATCGTGCATGACACCATTAGCATTATTAGCCTGATGGATACGCTCAAACGTTCTCGCGGACAGTTGGTGCTGGTGGCCGACGAGTTTGGTGTGATTCAAGGGCTCGTGACGCCGATTGATGTCTTTGAAGCGATTGCGGGAGAGTTTCCCGACGAAGACGAGACACCAGATATCGTTGCCGATGGAGAAGGGCAGTGGTTGGTGGATGGCGCAGCGGACCTTCATCATCTTGAACAAGTGCTTGAGACGGAAGGCTTGGTCAACGAAGACCAGGAATACACCACGCTCGCTGGATATTTATTGGACAGGTTTGGTCAGCTGCCCGTGCGAGGTGACCAATGCACCTTTAAGGGACAACACGCAAGCTTCAAGTTTGAAGTGATGCAAATTGACGGTCGTCGCATTGCACAGGTCAAGGTGCAGCGCCTCGCCGAAGATCCCGAGGACGCTACAGGATAAGGCGGGCTACTCAGCCTGCTCCAAGTCGAACAGCGCTGGGCCGTCTTCATCAATGACCATCCACCCGCCGCGCATCTTACCCTCGAGGGCCGTTGGTTCGCAGTCCCAGTCAGGTAGCACCCAACGCTCGCAGACCTTGCCATCTACGCTCAGGACATAACGGCCTGGGCGATGGGTGTGGCCATGCACGACAAGAGATACGCCTGCGCTGCGAATCGCGGCTGCGACAGCTTCCGCATTGACGTCCATGATTTCCATCGACTTCGTTTGATTGGCGACCATACTTTCGCCACGCGCTTGTGCCGCAAGGCTCAGACGCTCGGGAATGCTCTTGGATAAAAACCCAGATTGCCAGGTGGGATTGCGCACCATCGCCCTAAACTGCTGATAGCCTACATCATCGGTGCAGTATTCGTCACCATGACTTAACAACATCGTGTGTCCTGCGACGGTCACCAAGACTTGTTCGGGCAATAATTGCGCACCGACACCTGCGGCAAGTGCGCCACCCATCAAAAAGTCGCGGTTACCCCGTCCAAGCCAGACTGGAATTTGTGCTGCACAGGCTTTGAGCGCCATGAGATCCTGGGCTAGCCAAGGCGGTGCCACGACTGCGACATCGTCACCAATCCATGCATCAAAAATATCACCTGGTAACAGCAAGGCCGAAGCCTCGCTGGCCGCAAGCTTGAGAAAGTCTCTGAACGCTTCTGCGGTACCGGTGGTGTGTTGCCCGAGATGAATATCTGAGGCGAGCCACACCGGTCCGTCGAGTTCGATCTTATTCAAGGACAACTGCCTTGGTAATCACGACATCAGTGGTTGGGACGTTTTGATGAAAACCGCTGTTAGCAGTGGGGACTCCTTTCATTTTGTCGATCACGTCCTGGCCTTCGACGACCTCGCCAAACACCGCGTAACCCCAGCCCTGTGCTGTTGGTGCAGTGTGATTCAGAAAGTCGTTGTTGGCGACGTTGATAAAGAACTGTGCAGTCGCGGAGTGTGGATCGCTCGTGCGCGCCATGGCGAGTGTGTACTTGTTGTTTTTCAAGCCATTATTGGCTTCGTTTTCAACGGGAGCCTTAGTCGGCTTTTGCTTCAAACCTGGCTCGAAACCTCCACCCTGAATCATGAAACCGTCGATCACGCGGTGGAAAATCGTACCGTCAAAAAAACCGTCTTTGACGTATGCAAGAAAATTCGCAACAGTCTTAGGTGCTTTTTCAGCATTCAGAGAAATGATGAAGTCGCCCTGGTTGGTGGACATTTTGACGCGTGGTGATGTGCTCATGGAAGTAACGCCTTGTTTTTGAGTCGAGTTGGAAGGAGAGGCCGCTTGGGCCGATAAAGACACCAGCGGAATCATACCGACCAGTGCGAGGCTACGCATGATGCGCAGCCCAAAAGTAGAAAATTTCATTTTGCAGAAGCCTCAAGTAGTTCTTTGACACGTTTAATTTTTGGGACGAGTCCAGGTGCACCCGCTTGCGCAGCGCTTTGATAGGCTCGCAGTGCGAGATTCAGTTGCACATCACCAAGGTTAGCCTGAGCGACCGAATATTTCGGATTGATCATAATGGCCATTTCGAGCGCGCGTCTGGCCTGATTTAGGTCGTTGCGTTTGACGTAAAGCGCCGCGAGGTTGTTCCAGGGTTCTGGAAGCTCTGGGAAACGCGTGGTCATTTGAAGGTAGATTGCCTCGGCTTCGGCGGGACGACTCATCTCGGCCAAAATGCGGGCGTGTAAAAACATCAGCTGTACATCCGTACCAGGCGTGTGGCGCATGGCCTCGACCGCTTGACGCGCCTCTAAAGTTTGGAGCGCCTCTTTTAAACGCCCAGAGCTTATCAACCTATCGATTCTGATAGAAATTTCGGTTGGCGTCAGTGGCACACGGGTATCCACAGAGGGGGCGAGTGCTTCGAGAAGCTTGGCTAAACCATCCCAGCCGCCGTCTGGCACCTTGTCCCCCATGATCGTATTGGCGGCGTTTGGCATGGCTGAAGGCATGCTGTTGCGCGGTGTGCGGTTGCTCTCTGTATCAGTCGGGTCACTGGACAGCGGGTTAAGGGTGGTGGGTGTGCTGCCACCCATATTGAGTTGGGCGAGGGCAGGCTGGTGCAAGAGCACCGACAGGCACAGCGTGACGGCCAAGGCCGTCCATCCCGCTTGGGTCGTGATCACATGCTTTTTTTTCGCCAGCTTCAAGTCGTAGAATCCTCAATTGCTATACTTGCAGATCTGCATTTTAGCCCTGCTTTTGACTGATCACACGCATGCTACAGATCTACGACTCATTGTCCCGCTCCAAGCGCCCCTTTCGCCCGGTACAGCCCGGCCAAGTAGGGTTATATGTGTGTGGCATGACGGTATACGATTATTGCCATCTTGGGCATGCCCGGATGCTGGTCAGTTTTGACGTGGTACAGCGCTGGCTGCGCGCCTCGGGCTATCAGGTGCAATACGTGCGTAACATTACTGATATTGATGACAAAATTATCCGCCGTGCGGTGGAAACTAATCGTCGCTTAGGTGAGGTAACGTCTTATTACATTGACGCGATGCACGCAGACGAGCGTGCCTTGTCGGTCCAGTCGCCCGATCAGCAACCCTGCGCGACTGAGTATGTGGGCGACATGCTGGACATTATTGGCAAGCTCGAGCAAAAAGGTTTGGCCTATCACGCTGTTGAGGGCGACGTGAACTTCGCGGTTCGTGAGTTTCCGGACTACGGCAAGTTGTCGGGCAAGACGCTCGATGATTTGCGTGCGGGTGAACGCGTGGCCGTGGCGTCGTCCAAGCGCGACCCACTCGACTTTGTGTTGTGGAAATCCGCCAAGGAGCACGAGCCTTCGGATACGCGTTGGGACTCTCCTTATGGTTGGGGACGTCCGGGTTGGCACATTGAATGCTCTGCCATGAGCAAAGCCCTCTTGAGCTTGCCTTTGGATATCCATGGTGGCGGCCCAGACCTCAAGTTCCCTCACCACGAAAATGAGATTGCCCAAACCGAAGGCGCTTTTGGCGGCACGCTGGCTAACAACTGGATGCATTGCGGTCCCCTGATGGTCGATGCGGAAAAAATGTCCAAGTCGCTGGGTAACTTCCGCACGATTCGTCAGACCATTGGTATACAGAGCGCCGCGTCCGTTGACGGACAGCCCGCTTCAGGCGAAAGTGCCGAATACGAGGTCAACCCGCGTGAAGCCGAAATGCTGCGTTTCTTTATTGTGCGCAACCACTACCGTAGCGCTCAAAACTACGCACCAGACAATCTGATCGATGCCCAACTGTCGCTCGATCGACTCTATCAGACGCTGCAAAATTGCCCGCCGGCTTCGGGTGCAGTCGAGATTGACTGGCAGGCCCCCCAGGCGATCGCGTTTCGCGAGGCGATGAACGACGACTTTAATAGTGCAGGCGCAGTAGCCGCCTTGTTTGATCTGGCAAGTGAGGTCAATCGCAGCAAAGATCCCGCACTAGTCTCACAACTCAAGGCACTCGCCGCGCTGCTGGGGCTATTGCAAAAAGATCCAGTCGTTTACTTTCAAAGTCCTACACGCTATACCCGTCGCGCAATCGAGCAGGGTTCTGCTGGTTCGGCTCCAGCATCGGCAGCTGCTTTATCTGAGACAGAAATTGAGACCTTGATTGCAGCACGTGCGGCGGCAAAAGCCGCAAAAAATTTCGCTGAAGCGGATCAGATTCGTGCGACACTGAAAAACGCAGGTGTTGAGCTTGATGACAAGCCCGGTGGCCTGACGCAGTGGCGCCGCGCCTAAGGTTATCTGATGCCCCGTTCTGAACTCGCACTAGGAAAACCCGATTATTGGGAATCGGCGACCGCTCAACTGATGCGGCGCGACCGCATCATGAAAAAAATTATCCCTAAGCACCCGGATATTTTTCTCACCACGCGTGGCAACCCTTTTGTGACGCTTGCCCGTTCCATTGTCGGTCAGCAAATTTCTGTCAAAGCGGCCGAGTCGATTTGGCAAAAGTTTTTGCTTGAGTGCGGCAAGCGCCCTACGCCTGCGAGCGTTCAAGCCGCAGGCATGGAACGGCTGCGCGCAGCCGGTTTGTCTGGCCGCAAATCTGAATATGTCCTTGATCTTTCTACGCATTTTCTTGATAAGCTGGTGCGTCCACAAAAGTGGGCCAGCATGGAAGACGAAGAAGTCATCGCCGAATTGACGGGTATTCGTGGCATTGGCCGCTGGACGGCAGAGATGTTTTTGATTTTTAATCTACAGCGGCCCAATATTTTGCCGCTAGATGATGTCGGACTATTAAAGGCAATCTCGTTACACTATTTCAGCGGTGAGCCTGTTTCCCGCTTTGAAGCCCGAGAAGTGGCCCAAGGATGGCAGCCGTGGTGCACGGTCGCGACTTGGTATTTATGGCGCTGCTTAGATCCCACTCCGGTAGAATACTAAGTGCATCTCAGATTGAATGAGCACACATAGACATGCGCAATACTTTTCTCGAATTTGAACAACCCCTTGGCGAGCTCGAGGGCAAGATCGAACAACTGCGCTACGTGCAGGCAGATTCGGCCGTGGATATCTCGGACGAAATCAGTCGGCTGCAACAAAAAAGTCAGACGCTAGCCAAAGAGATTTACTCAAAGCTCACGCCTTGGCAGACCTCGATGGTCGCGCGTCATCCGCAGCGTCCCTACACGCTGGATTATGTGCGTGAGATCTTTACTGATTTCCATGAACTGCATGGCGATCGCATGTTCGCGGACGATTTGTCGATCGTGGGCGGGATGGCGCGTTTTAATGGGGCGCCTTGCATGGTGATTGGCCATCAAAAAGGTCGCGATACCAAGGAACGCGCTGCACGCAACTTTGGCATGCCACGTCCCGAGGGCTATCGCAAGGCCATGCGGCTGATGCGTCTCGCAGAAAAATTTAACTTGCCCGTGTTTACGTTTGTCGATACCCCCGGTGCCTATCCTGGTGTGGGTGCCGAGGAGCGCGGTCAGTCCGAAGCCATCGGACACAACCTCTACGCCATGGCGGAGCTCAAGGTGCCCATCATCTCCACCATCATCGGTGAGGGTGGTTCGGGCGGTGCGTTGGCGATCGCGGTGGGTAACGTCGTGTTGATGTTGCAGTACTCCACCTACTCGGTGATTTCACCTGAGGGCTGCGCGTCGATTTTGTGGCGCAGTGCCGACAAGGCCTCCGAGGCTGCAGCGGCGCTGGCAATTACCGCGGATCGTTTGAAAGACTTTGGTTTGATCGACAAGGTCGTCAACGAGCCTGTTGGTGGTGCGCATCGTGATCCTCGCGTCATGGCGCGCTTACTGCGTCGCTCGCTCGCGGATGCCTTGCGTTCGTTGTCGGGAATGACGCCCCAGCAACTGATTGATCACAGGCTTGAGCGGTTATTGTCCTACGGTAGTTTTCAAGAGGTGCGCGCTTAAGGGCGGTGGCCCTTAGGTGCCCCCTTAATCGCTCCCTCTCGCGCGTTGATGCACAGCGCCTGGCCCGAAGCCCCCGTGCGGGCCCTCCAGCTGGCGCTGGCCAACATCCCCTCAGAGCAAGCCGTCGCCGTCGCACTTAGTGGTGGGACAGACTCTGTCGCACTGGCCCTAGTAGCCGCGCAGGTCTGTGCACAGCGTGTTCAACCGCTATATTTTTTCCATATTCATCACGGCTTGATGCCCGAGGCAGATGCCTGGGCGGAGCACTTGGTTGGGTTCGCGCGTGCGCTCAAGGTGCCTTTACTGGTGCGCCATGTTCAGGTCGATCTGGGGCAGGGGCTGGGGACTGAAGCCTCGGCGCGTGAGGCGCGTTATCAAGCTTTAGCCGCACTGGTGCGTGAACATCCGGTCGCCGCGATTTTGCTCGCGCATCATCAACAAGACCAGGCCGAAACAGTATTACTGCGCTTACTGCGCGGGGCCGGGGTGCTGGGCCTGAGCGCGATGCAAGACGATGTCTCGCGCCAAGGGATGCGCTTGTTACGTCCTTGGTTGGAGATTGAGCGTGCAGAGTTGGTGCTGATCGCTCAGGACTACTTCAGACGGACGGGCTGGCACGCGGTCCAAGACCCCAGTAATGCCGATCCGCAATACAAGCGGGGGGCGTTCAGAACGGAGCTCGTGCCGGTATTAGAACAACACTGGCCTGCATGGCGCCAGACACTCGTGCGTCATGCCAGGCAAGCGGCTGACGTGAGCGAAATCCTCGACGAGGTCGCGGCCCTGGATTGGCAAACGCTGGAGCCCGACGCGTCTGGTCAGAGCTTTAGCCTTAAGGCCTGGCGAGACCTGAGCCCAGCCCGGCAGGCTTTAGTGCTGCGCTACTGGCTCGATCTTCAGCAGGTCGCCATGCCCGGCGAGCGCAGACTGGCTGATTTAATGCGCCAATTGAGGCAATTACATGCCCTCGGACACGATCGAGAGCTGCTGTGGCAACACGGATCCCATACTGTGCGCTGTCTGCGTGGGCGAGTGTCGCTGTCTTCGGGCTAAAATAGTGGACTTTGCATCTGCTTATCTGTTTTTTACCCTAAATCATGTCACTTATCGTTCATAAGTACGGCGGGACCTCCATGGGATCCGTCGAGCGCATTAAAAACGTTGCGCGTCGCGTCGCCAAATGGCATGCGGCTGGCCACCAGGTTGTCGTGGTGCCGTCTGCCATGTCTGGCGAAACCAATCGCTTGTTGGGTCTGGCCCGCGAGCTCTCGGACTCGGCGGATAGTCGCGAGCTCGATATGATTGCTGCCACTGGCGAGCAAGCATCCAGTGGCCTCTTGGCCATCGCGCTGCAGGCCGCAGGCCTTGAGGCCCGCAGCTATGCTGGCTGGCAGGTCCCGATTCGCACCGACTCCGCCTACACCAAGGCGCGCATCACTGGCATTGATGACAAGCGCATTCGTGCTGATCTCGATGCAGGTCGCGTGGTGGTGGTGACAGGCTTTCAGGGCGTGGATGATGCGGGCAATATCACGACACTCGGCCGCGGTGGCTCGGATACCTCAGCCGTCGCGGTCGCTGCTGCCCTCAAAGCAGACGAGTGCTTGATTTATACCGATGTGGATGGTGTCTACACCACCGACCCACGCGTCGAGCCCGATGCCCGTCGCCTAAGCGTCATCTCGTTCGAAGAGATGCTCGAGATGGCCTCGCTCGGTTCCAAGGTTTTGCAGATTCGCTCGGTTGAGTTTGCCGGCAAATACCGCGTGCCCACACGCGTGCTGTCGTCACTGACCGACCCCGACATGTCGCTGGACGAAGAAATGCGTTCCGGCACCCTGATTACTTTTGAGGAAGACGAAAAAATGGAAGCAGCTGTTGTCTCGGGCATCGCCTTTAGCCGCGACGAAGCCAAGGTTACTTTGCTGGGCGTGCCCGACAAGCCAGGCATCGCCTATGCAATCTTGGGTAAAGTCGCCGACGCCAATATTGACGTCGATATGATTGTGCAAAACCAGTCTGTGGCCGGTACGACCGACTTTTCTTTTACGGTTCACCGCAATGAGTTTGCGCGCACACTGGCTTTGCTCACCGGTCAGGTCGGCCCAGACGTCGGCGCTCGAGAGATTGTCTCGGACGACAAGGTCGCCAAGGTCTCGATCGTTGGTATTGGTATGCGCTCACATGCAGGCGTGGCTAGTTTGATGTTTAAAACACTTGCCGCTGAAAACATCAACATTCAGATGATCAGTACCAGTGAGATTAAAACTTCGGTCTTGATCGAGGACAAATACATGGAGCTGGCCGTACGTGCGCTGCACAAGGCGTTTGGTTTGGAAACCGCTGCTCCAACCAAGGTTTGAGGCCGTTTAATCAGTCAATAAAGGCGCTATTCGTCATGCTAGAATAGCGCCTTGGTTTGGAGGCGTGCCCGAGCGGCTGAAGGGGCTCCCCTGCTAAGGGAGTATGTGAGCTAAAACTTGCATCCAGGGTTCGAATCCCTGCGCCTCCGCCAAGTTGTCAAGCAAATCAAGCACCTTCGGGTGCTTTTTGTTTTTTCCCCACAATTTTCCCCACACACATCAATAAGGCATCCGCAATCAAGCGGTGCTAACTTAGTCGTGGATTTGTGACTGTGGTGGTGTCGGGCATCAGCGCAGTGGGTCACTTAACTGTTTGTAATACAAGGATCGGTCGCGCTTAGTCGCCGTTGACTGGGACCAGTTCACTACCCCACCCCTTGTCGATTTCATCTAAGCGACACCCCGCCGTACCCCCACCCCCGTAAATCGACGGCTTCTTTGTGCAGACCTATACACTGTATTTTGCTCAAACGATGCTGCTCGGGCGTTAAAAAGCCACCCGAAGGTGGCTAGTATCCAAGTGGGTTAGCTGTCGGCAATAGCTACCTAACAATGGAGAATGACAACATAACAAGTGGACATGCTTCAATCACAACCCGCAACACCACCCGCCCCCCCAAGTGGGGCCAGTTCTTGCCCCCCCCTGCGCAACACCCGCAGCCAGCTCCAGTGCGGTATCAGAGATATCCTGTACAACAACTTCATCAAGTTCAATGTTCATATTGATTCCTCGGTTAAGTACCCACGCCCAGTTGGGTGTGGGTTTGCAGTCAGCAATGGCTACCTAACTGCGGTAAGCATTCTAAGAATACATCACCTTTTTAGTTTCGCTATTCAACTGTTGTCAACAAATAATTACTGATTTGTGCGCTATTGCGAGTATTGATTAAATCCGCTGACTGGCTCGTAAAAACCTAGGTATCAGTTCTGTTGCCTATTCCCACATCAAAACATTTGGTAACTGCGGATCCAATTTCCTCAGTATGGTGTAACCGACGCCAGACAATCCTCGAAATAAACCTAAATTGAAAGCCGTGCCACCAGCATTCCAAGCGTAGTCACCTTGCTCTTGGCGGTTCGCAATAA
The DNA here is from genome assembly GCA_023653055.1 of Burkholderiaceae bacterium. Taxonomy (GTDB): domain Bacteria; phylum Pseudomonadota; class Gammaproteobacteria; order Burkholderiales; family Burkholderiaceae_B; genus Zwartia. The sequence goes on from JAMNXR010000005.1 coordinate 177,869, forward strand.
TTTGTGCGAGCCGCTGGTCCGATAAATGTCCGAGAGCAGGTTGGTTCAATAATTCGCCTGCCTCACCCAGAAACTCAATCGTACCGAGTGTACCGCAACACAGCGTATCAACATGTTGGGGCCAGTTAGCGGTTGTATTTTGAACTGCGCGATTGATATCGCTAAAGATTGTTTCTACATTAGATTTTTCACCACGACTACTTGCAGCGCGTGCAAGTCCAATACCTACCGCACCATGACACCATTGGCTAGGGAAAACGGTTGCATCGGTGGTACGCAAATCAGGCCAATTAAATACGTCTTTGTTATAACAACTATCTTCATAGGCAACACATTCTTGTGCCGCCACCTCGAACTCCTCACGCCCACTCACTTTTGCCAAACTTTTTAGCGCATAAGCGAATCCAGCAGCACCATGCGAGAAACCAGTTAAAGGAGATTCACTTACTCCAAGAACTACCCAACTACGCTTACCTGCTTCACCCAGCCGAGGTTGTTGTAACAAATGCTCACCACAAGTAATCGCTTTAGCCAATACTTCTTTTGATTGGGTTTTGCGATAAACCGCCAATAGCCCAAGGACGCCTCCCGCACTACCCGCAATCACATCTAATGAGCGATCAGCCGTTATCAATTCATTGGAGAACAAATTCGATGCCGTCAGTGCGTCTTGCAATAAGGACGGCTCAACAAGTAGCTCCGAGATTACTGTCAATGCGTAGACGACCGAACCAAGGCCGCTCGCGCCTCCAATCCCTAATCCTCTGGCCCATCTTGGTGCGGAGGGTTGTGCAATCTGCAGTCTCGTTGACGCAAGAGCTTTAAAAGCAAGATCACGACTGGATGAGTCGTTTGCATAACGAGCATGGGCGGCTAGATATAACGCAATGCCGCTAGTACCGTTATAGAGGTCAGGGCCGAGCGTGACGAGCTGTCCTACCTCTGAGGCACCTAACCAATCAAGCCCCACCCAAGCCGCGCTTTTATCTTTGATCGTGCTGTGCTGCTGGATAGCTGTGGCGATTCGTGTAGCCTCTCTTGCCAAAGTTGTCTGGTCTAAACTCGGTACCAACTGTTTAATCTTGCGTTTAAAGAGATACCTTTCATTGCGATCACTATCAGATCGTGACACAAAGCTCGTGCTGACTTTAATGATTTCAATTTGACGCTCGATTTCAAGCGCTGACCATTGACTGAAACGCTCTGCTGCGCGTTCAAGGCCCGGCGTCGCACCTGTTTGGGTGTGATGACCCGTAATTGCACTCACCAAGTCTTCATCGCTTGGTGAAACAAAGTGCGGCACATTCAAGTTCACTAACGCTATCCGCTCAGCCTCTTGTAGCGGCCAAAGCAAGTCATCTTTCGCGTCCCAGTCTGCGAGTCTGGATAAAAACTCTGCCTGCGCGCTCCACGTGACACCATCACCCATGTTGCGGTGATCTTTAAGCCTTTGCAAAAGCATGTAATAAAAACGGGTATTGCGAATAACCTTGCGTACGGGGAGCCTTTTAAAGGGACTAAGCAGAGTCGAGACACCGATCGCATCACGTTGTTTCAGTAAGAAATGCGAGTACTGCTCGAAACCTTCAATGAATGCAGGTAAATAATCCCCTAGCTGTGAATACTGCCCATTGATGTGAGGAATATTGGGCGTCTCTGTTGAATCGTTGGGAACCTGCATCCAGCGCATACCATCTGTATTGGCATTTTTCCAAACGCCGACGGACGTACTGCTTTTGACAGCGTTAAGCCCGCCTGCATCAAAAATTTTATTATTAGGGCTTTTTGCGTACGACGGTAACATCCCCACCATCAAAACCGAGTTCACCACCGTGTAGCTTGCCTCAATTAACGCTGCTGTTTCAGGAGTTGCTTGCTCGGCTTCAGGTGTAGAGGCCTGCAAAATCATTTCCAGATCAATCGGAACAGGGTGCGCACCATGGGATAGGATATTTTCAAAGTGCATGTCAGTGCTAGCAAACAAGTGAAACACGGCCAACCATGCACCCGATCGACGATAAAACAGCTCAATATCTTGTGCGGATTCACACGTAGTGTGGTCGATAAATTCTGTCCAACCATAGTCGTGACAAGCGATCGTCTGAACAGGCTTTAAATCAACAGGCGGTGAGCTATTATTAAACCGGACAATCAGGTCATACCAAGCAACATCTAAGCGTAAATCTTTAGGTTTGTAGACAAGCTTGGTGCGATCTTCAAAGGTAAGAATTTGCACCGAATGACCAAAGTTGTGGGGGTCAGACAGGTCGCCACCAATCGCCTGCACCTTGGTGTTGGGCGCAGAATGTGTAATGAACGTCCTAATTTCTGTGATGTCAGCATGCAGACGAGTGAACAACTCAATCGTGGTGCCAATCCACTGCCTGACGATCGTAGCCGTTAAGCGCAGTAAAACTGGTTTATCCGTAAAGATTTCAGCCAGCTCAGTTGTCCTCAGATCCTCAACCAACGTATCAAAATGGACCTCACCAGCCGTAACAGTTGAAGCCGGTAATTTGCCTTCCGGAGAGTGTTTTTTTAAGATGACTACAAACTTGCTATAAAGCAACGGGGCATACAAGTCCGAGAGCAGCTTTAACAACCCAGCGCGTAAATCAGCTCTAGCTGCATCATTAAACAAAGCGAGCGCTTGTGACGGTGTTTTCTCGATAACTTTTGCCTCGGCGAGAGATACGAGTGCATAAAAAAGCTTTTCGAATGGCCGAGATTCTGCACCATCCACTAAAAAAAGCTTATCGTCACCAAACTCACCAGTTAAGGCTTGGTACACCCATTGCGCATCGACAAACCAAGTAGGTAAAGGTGTACCTAGTGAATGTCTGACATAAGCGAATCGGGATAAGACCTGATCAATCGAAAGCTTGCCGCGATTGATACGCTTAAAAAATAAGCCCCAATCTCCGCTAGACGCTGAACGACACCATGCAGCAAGTTTTAATGCCGCATGATCCGTTCTGTCTTTCTGACCGATCTGTGGCTCATAGGTAGGGCCAAGTAACTCGTCAATGGTGGCTGATTTAATAAGCAATTCTTGTAAATCAAATGCCATTTATATTTTCCTAGGGCGAATCACAACGGAAACTGTCGCATGGCAGATTCGACTTTCTGTAGAAACTCCCCAAAAAAGCCACCCGAATGAACTGACCCCATAAAGTTGGACACCCGTCCAGCCTTTTGGGGTTTTTTCATGAGTAAGTATTCTAAGCAGTTTAAGCTATCGTTAGTTCAACAATATTTGTCTGGTACTGACGGCTTAAAGTTTATTGCCCGAAAACATGGGTTAGA
>JAMNXR010000023.1 GCA_023653055.1 Burkholderiaceae bacterium
CGCGGCCACCCTTGAACACGCCCGAGCCTTGCTCTCCCATGCCGACGCCCGTACGACCGAGGCGATCTACCGGAGAAAGCCCGAGCGCGTTAGACCACTTGGAGGTGTAGGTTGAAGAAAAACAACAGTTACCTGATTTTGGGGGCGCTTTGCCTCGCCGGCGCGGTGCTTATCGCCCTGGACTACCCCATCGTTTCGGCGCCGTTCTTCGCCGGCGCGACCTACTGGGCGTGGCACAAAGGTCTTTAATCAATGGGACAAGGTGCCCTGAATGGGACAAGGGCTTACGTGAACCTCACGTAAGCCCTTGATTTACTGGTGCGCCCGGCAGGATTCGAACCCACGACCCCTTGGTTCGTAGCCAAGTACTCTATCCAACTGAGCTACGGGCGCTGCAAAGACAGAAATTATATCAGCTTTTTTCTCTCATTGCTTTCTGCGCCCCATGGCTGGCCCGAGTCTAGTTCTGGTACCTTGGGTTGGCGGTGAAGTATTTTTCTAATAGAAAAAATCCGCCTTGCATCAACAGCGCCATCGCAGCGGCAGGAATCGCCCCTGCCAGTAAAAGCTGCGTGTTATTGAGGGCCAGGCCTTGCACAATGCGCTCACCAAAACCACCCGCACCAATAAACGCTGCGATCGTAGCGGTGCCCACACACAGCACGGCCGAAATTTTGACCCCCGACAAAATCATTCCACGTGCCAAGGGTAATTCGATCAGCCAGAGACGCTGACCCGTTGTGATGCCAAGCGCTGTCGCAGCCTGACGCATCGATGCAGGGATCTCTTTTAGACCTGCATGTGTATTTTGGACGATCGGTAACAACGCATACAAAAACAAGGCCACAATCGCGGGGACGGTGCCGATGGTTCCAAGCACGGTAATTAAAAAAGCCAACACGGCGAGCGATGGAATCGTCTGCATCACACTCGTCACCGCTAACACGACCTGCCCAAGCCGAGGCGCATAAAAGCACACGATGCCTAGCGGTATGCCCACTAAGGATGCCAAGACAAGGGCACTCAGTACTAAAAACAAATGCTGACCTGAGAGACGCCAAAAATCTGGTCCAAACAGGACCATCATAAAACTACTGGGTGGAGTGTCACTCAACGCCATGCCAGTCGCTGTACTTTGCAAAAACTGCTTGGCCACGGAAGGAAAACTTTGTTGATCAATTTCTGCGCGCGTATTGAGTGCGAGCATGGTGTGTTGCGATAGCGCGTTTTCAAGCTTTTGCAGCGCTTGCCACGCCGCGGGAAAACGTTCAGGTACATCCGCACGAAACAACAACAACGCCTCGTAGCTCGGGAAGAAATGACGATCGTCTTCGAGTGCAGTCAGTGCATAGCGCGACAGTTTGGAATCTGTCCCATACGCATCTACCAGATCAATTTGCTTGGCTGCGATGGCCTCATACGCGAGACCATGATCAAGACCCCGGGGTCGCAAAGCCTCCAATCCATACGCTTGCGCCAATCCCCGCCAGCCATCTGCACGACCAATGAATTCGTGCGACAAACCTAGAGTCAAGTTGGGGTGCCGACTCAGATCAGAAATGGTTTGAATGTTGAGCGAGCGTGCCAGATCGCTGCGCAGCGCCAACACATAAGAATTATTAAAGCCAAGCAGCACGCCTGCCCGCAAACCCATCGGCGCGAGCCGGGCATTGATCTCCTCTAAAGAAAGCGCTTGCTCGGTCTTTAGTATTTCCCGCGCAATCGTACCGGTGTATTCGGGATACACATCGATTTCGCCGCTTTTGAGTGCGGCGAGCAAAATGCTGGTGTTACCCATTCCAGACTTGAGTTGGACGTTTGTATCACCCGCATCGCGCACGGTCTGTGCGATGATTTCACCCAGAATGAAAGACTCGGTGAAACGTTTAGACCCCACCATAAAGGGCGCAGCGCTTGCAATCTGTGTCACCCACACACAGATCAATGCAAGCACTGCGGGAATCAACCTCAGGCGCAAGGTTCGCCACATTGTGCTTAGACCACCACGAGTCTTGCAGCCTGCTTGTCCACCACCTGACCAATCACGCTGGCATGACTAAAATCGTGTTTCTTGAAAATAGCGAGTACATCCTGTACGGACTCTGGTGCACAGCACACCAGCAGGCCACCACTGGTCTGGGGATCCGTCATCAGCGTCTGACATTCAGCGGGTAAACCTGCTGCCATGCTCACGTCCTGCCCATAGCCGTCCCAATTACGACCTGAGGCGCCCGTCACCATACCAGCCTGAATCAAATCCACAACGCCTGGCAATAACGGTACGTCTGCCCATTTGATCTGTGCCGTCAGATCCGCGCCTCGTGCGATTTCTAGCGCATGACCCGCCAAGCCAAAACCTGTGACATCCGTTAACGCGTGTACCCCCTCAAGCTCAGCGAGCTCAGGTCCAGGTGTATTGAGCTTGGTCGTATTGTGAATCATTGAGGCATATCCCGCTGCGTCGAGCGCTTCTTTTTTTAACGCTGCGGACAAGATACCCACGCCGACTGGTTTGCCTAAAATCATCACATCACCCTTGCGGGAACCATCGTTGCGTTTGACGCGATCCGGATGAACGAGACCCAGCACGACCAAGCCGTAAATCGCCTCGACAGAATCAATCGTGTGGCCACCCGCGATCGGGATACCCGCAGTTCGGCAAACCGAAGCTCCCCCTTCGAGCACTTTGCCAATTGTTTCGGTGGACAGCACATTGATCGGCATCCCGACAAGCGCCAAAGCCAAAATCGGACGTCCGCCCATGGCGTAGACGTCACTAATAGCATTGGTCGCCGCGATGCGACCAAACTCGTGTGGATCATCCACGATCGGCATAAAGAAATCTGTCGTGGCGATCAATGCCTGCTCATCATTTAAACGATAGACCGCCGCATCATCGGCTGTCGCGATGCCAACCATGAGTTCTTTGGGGATCGGCATCTGCAGCGTGCCCTTCAAAATCTCATGCAAGACGGCCGGAGCGATTTTGCATCCACAACCGCCACCATGGGACAGGGACGTGAGGCGTGGCTCGATTATTTTCATGAGATTCCTTGGGAGTTAAGACGAAATAGATTGTTCGACGATTGTAATCAAACGCTCCTGCTCTAGGGCAGGCGCAAATAATGGGGCCCGCAAGGCACACTGGCCCTCTAGCAAGGCATAAAAAGAGGGTTCGTTTCGCACCCGCAACAACAAGGCTGCCAAAGCATCCGCATTCTCAGTTGGAAAAAATCCTGCGTAATCCTTGCCCAACATACCTTCGTTTCCAGGAATGCGAGAGGCGATCACGGGCACACCACTACAGATGGCCTCCATGACCACGTGTGCGCCCCCCTCCATCACACTGGGGTGCACCAGCACATGGGCGCGCTGAATCAATCGACGCGTGGCCTCGTGCGGACGTGCACCTAAAAAAGCATAATGTGGACAGACGGCAGCGGTCTCGTGCGCCGCGCGTGCGAGCGCGGGATCATGCCCGCCCCCGACGTGTTGCAGATGAATATCCGTGTGCTCTGCAAGCAATTTTGCCGCATTAAAAAAGGTCTGCGGTGATTTTTCAGACCGTAAATGCCCCACCATGATCGCGCGCAGGTGACGCCTTGTTTTGGGCAACGTCTGCCGCGTTGCCGTGGATTGAAAGGCCACCACTGTTTTGGGCTGAACCGTCTCAGGCACCGCCTGCAAACCCTCGGTTTGCAGCACGACCAAAGTGTGCGCCCAACGCAGAGACTGCTGAGCCTCAGGATCGCTTTGGATATCGCGATACAGATCGGTGCCTGTGAGCACCACGACCAAGCCCCTCGTACCATGGCGCACGTGCCAGTCGGCAATCGAGGCGTAACTGCGGCGAGCATGGAGCGCAATCATCACATGATCCTGATCGCTACCATCCCATTGCTGGACAATCCTGACCCGACAAAAAGAACGGAGCATGCGTGCATAGCGCTGTGCCGTCTGCCAATTACCATTATTGGCTGCGGCCAACGCAGGGCTGACAATGACGACATTCAAGCGTGTAGGGTTGGGTAAAATAGGCATAACAAAAGCTTACCAAGAATCATGCGACAAGCGGAAGTAAACATATTGACCCAAGGGCTTAAAACCCTCAGGGCTCAGACCCTGGAAGCCTTTGCTGACTATCAGCGAGCGGGGAAACTCCGCGTGCCTATTGAGGAGGCGTTTAATCCGCCACTTTGGGAGTTGGGTCATATTGCCTGGTTTCAAGAATACTGGGTAACGCGTAACCAGCAGCGTTCTGATGGCGTGCTGCAAGACATCCATCACCCTCGCCTGCCCTCAGTCATTGCCTCTGCAGATACGTGGTACGACAGTGCAACAGTCAAGCACGACAGTCGCTGGAGTTTGCCGCTGCTTCAAACGACAGACTGTCTTGCGTTTCTACAAAAAACGCTGGACATGACCCTAGGAAGTCTTGAAAAAGAATTAGAGGGTTCGCCCGCTTTATATTTTTACTGGCTTGCGCTGCAACATGAGGCCATGCACCTCGAGGCGAGCGCCTATATGGCCCAAGCGCTGGAGATCCCTTTTGAGGCGACATGGGCACACGCACCTCAAGCGCGGCGATCAGACCGTCGGCAGACGATCACGAACATGCAACATTTCCAGGCTGTGCAGTGGTCGATGGGCACAGACTGGCAAACACTGACTGGACAGTCCTTTTGTTTTGATAACGAAGTCGGACAGCGCGACACCGCACTCGAGGCATTTTCGATCGCGCTGCGGCCTGTCACTTGGGCAGAGTATTTCAACTTTATCAGGGCGACCGGTCATCGTTTACCGCTGTACGTCCGTAAAAAATCTATCGTTGCGCCACCTTCGTCATCTCCCACCGCACTACCCTATGAGATTAAAACCTTTGGGACTTGGCAGCCACTCAATCCCGCAGCTTGCGCCATGCACATTTCATGGGACGACGCACAGGCCTATTGCACATGGGCAGGCTGCAGACTCCCTACTGAAGCCGAATGGGACATGGCCGCGAGGACGCAAGATGCTTTCGAATGGGGCGAAGTGTGGGAATGGACTGCGGACAATTTTGAGCCCTTCGAGGGCTTTCGCACGCACCCTTATGTCGAATATTCCGCACCCTGGTTTGGTTCACGCAAAGTGTTACGCGGTGCCGCGTGGGTAACACATCCGTACTTACGCAACGTACATTACCGTAATTTCTTCACCCCCGAGCGCCGCGATATCTATGCGGGCTTTAGGGTCTGTGCTGCATAAGCGTCGGTGTTGACCGGGCCAGTAACACTGAGGATTTAAACGCAAGTCTGATTAATACGCCCAAAACAAAGCATATTGCGCCTGCGGATCTGTCCAGTACTGCGTGTGCGCAAACCCTGCTTTTTTTAACAACGCTGTAAAGTTTGGGATGGTCCACTTGTAGGAATTCTCTGTGTGAATCGCCTCACCAGCCCGAAAAGTACGCGAACGCTCACCCCAGCTTATCGTAACGGCGCGACGCGCCACCAAGTGCATTTCAATACGCGATTCAGCAACGTTAAAAAGCGCCTTGTGCTGCCAGTCGCAGACGTCAAAATCTGTCCCCAACAAAGTATTGATATGCCTCAAGACATTGAGATTAAAGGCTGCCGTCACGCCAAGATCATCGTCATACGCACGCTCGAGTATCTCAACAGACTTCACCAGATCAATCCCGATCAACAAACCAGAGCCCGCCTGACCTTGCTGGCACACGCTGGCGACACGATTTAAAAATCCAAGCGATTCTGTGGGAGTGAAATTACCTAAACTCGAACCAGGGTAAAAAGCGAAAATGGGGTGCTGCGTAAGCTGGGTGGCGAGCGCCGCAGGAAAGTTGAGTGACGCAGAAAAATCCATCCCAACGCCCACCATCTTGACGCTCGGATGGCTACGTTGAAGGTTGATCAGTGTATCGGTCAAGTAATCCAAGGAAATATCGACCGCCACATAGACGCCTGGCGCAGTCCCTGAAAAAAGGCTCGCCGCCTTTTGACAGCTCCCTGCCCCTAAATCAAGCCATGCAGCTTGTTGAGGAATACATTGATGAATCTCCGAACCATGCTCAGCGAAAATACTCGCTTCGGTGCGGGTTGGATAGTACTCAGGCAGATGGGTAATCGCCTCGAACAAGGTCGAACCCAAGGCGTTGTAGAAATACTTTGGAGAGCAATGCGCATGCGTTGCGGTCAGGCCTTTTTCTAATTCTGCCGCTACCACGCGAGGATCAAGGTTAAACGTCAAATGAAAACTCGGGGTCTGTTGGGTCATGCACACGCTCCGGACAACGCACAATTTACGGCTCAAACCTTAACACGCCCACATTCAGCACGCATGCAAACACAGGGGCTTGAGGCATAATCACCTATAAACGTTAAGTACTCCGCCTTATGACAACAACGCACACAGCTAGTAAAGACCGTAACCCCTGGGGAGTTTTTCTGATTTTTCTCCGCTTGGGACTGACTTCCTTTGGTGGTCCGGTGGCACATTTAGGATTTTTTCGCGAGGAGTTCGTGACGCGCCGCCAATGGCTGAGCGATCGTAGTTATGCAGACCTCGTGGCACTCTGCCAGTTCCTGCCTGGCCCCGCGAGCAGTCAGGTCGGTATCGCGCTAGGGTTTTCACGCGCGGGTTATCTCGGTGCGTTTGCCGCTTGGGCGGGATTTACCCTGCCCTCAGCCATAGCGCTGATTGTCTTTGCTATTGGGCTTTCAAGCGTTGGCAATAGCTTTTCAACTGGCGCACTACAGGGTCTGAAAATCGTTGCCGTCGCTGTGGTGGCACAAGCGGTCTGGGGTATGGCGCGCAGCTTATGCACGGATGTCACGCGCGTCACCATCATGATGCTGGCAACGTGTGCTGTACTGCTCATCCCCTCTGTCTGGTCACAAGTGGGTGTCATTATCTTGGCTGGGATCGCCGGCATCGTTCTGTTCAAACCCGCTCAACTGCCCCCCCATGATCCGCTTCCTATCAAGATTTCTCAACGCGTGGGCGCCTTCTGGCTCGCACTGTTCATTATTTTATTAATTGCTTTACCACTCGCCTCGGAAGCATTTACTAATCAGACACTTGCATTGGTCGATGCATTTTATCGCGCGGGTGCCTTGGTCTTTGGTGGCGGTCATGTTGTGCTGCCCTTGCTTCAGGCCGAGGTGGTGCCGACGGGCTGGGTGGATGAAGCGGTCTTTCTCGCGGGCTATGGCGCGACCCAAGCCATGCCAGGACCGCTGTTTACCTTTGCCGCCTTTTTGGGTGCCTCAATGACCGCCTCACCAAGCGGTTGGACGGGGGGAATCATTGCACTGATCGCGATTTTTATCCCTTCGTTTTTATTGGTCGTGGGTGCGCTGCCCTTTTGGGAATCGCTGCGCCAAAACCTCCGGACGCAAGCGGCCCTGGGTGGTATCAATGCCTCGGTGGTGGGTTTACTACTGGCCGCACTGTATCAGCCGGTTTGGACAAGCGCGATTGTGAGTGCGCAAGACTTTGCCTTGGGATTGCTGGCTTTAGTTGCCTTGATGTTCTGGAAACTCCCCCCATGGTTGGTCGTGATCGCCGGTGGTTTGGCGGGGTGGTTACTCAGCCATTAGACCAGACTGCACCTCAACGATTTAAGATGAATCTTGCCTAGCTTGGACAGACGATGCGTTTGACAAACGAAAGCGGGACTCACGCAAACTGTAGTTTCGCCAGTCTCGCATACAGCCCGCCCTGCTCAATGAGCTCTGCGTGCTGGCCGTGCTCGACCACCACCCCATCCTCAAGCACGATAATACGATCCGCTTGCAAGACCGTCGCTAAACGGTGAGCAATCGTCAGCGATGTTCGACCGGGGAGCACGCTATCCAAAGCGAGCTGAACTTCACGCTCGGACTCGGCATCCAACGCACTGGTTGCCTCATCTAACAACAGGAGGGGTGGATTTTTCAAGATCGCACGTGCAATCGAAATGCGTTGTTTTTGCCCCCCCGACAACCGCACACCGCGCTCACCTAAAAAGCTGTCGTATCCTTGCGGTAATGCTGAAATAAAGCCATGCGCATGCGCAGTTTTAGCCGCTGCAACGACCTCCTCATCCGACGCATCGAGCCTGCCATAACGAATATTTTCCAGTGCGCTCGCCGCAAAAATGACAGGCTCTTGAGGCACGATCCCAATCATGTCTCTCAAATCACTGACGGGCCATTGTGCGATATCACGACCAAACACCTCGATCTGTCCTGCCGTGGGCTGATGAAAACGCAACAACATTGCAAACAAGGTGCTCTTGCCTGCGCCGGAGGGGCCCACCAAGGCATACCGTGCACCCTGGGGTACAGAAAACGATAGGTGGTTCATCGCCAGAAAATCAGGACGTGAAGGATAAGAAAATGTCACATCTTTAAACACCGCAGCCTCTAACTGACCTGCTGGGTGGAAAGGCTGCAATTCGGACCGGTTTGCCATGGGTATATCAACCGTACCATCCTGATGCTCGACCTCAGCAACCACCGAAGGTTCGGCCTGCATCAACTCCACCAGCCGTTCCATCGCACCGGCCGCGCGCTGCAAATCGCCCCATGTCTCCGACAACGCACCAATCGAGCCTGCGATGAATACCGCGTACAACACAAACTGAGTCAACTCGCCAAGAGAAATCGCACCGGTTGTCACCTGTCGTGCACCCATCCACAGCACAAACACAATCACAGCAAAAGCCATCATGATCGCTGTCGCAGTCAGAAAAGACCGCATTGCGATACGTTTTTTAGCCTCAGAAAATGCGATCTCTACCGCAGTGTCAAAACGCTTTTGCTCATAAGGCTCTCGCACAAATGCCTGAACAGTCGTCATCGCATTCAAGACCTCGCCTGCCATCGCACTCGTATTGGCGACCTTGTCTTGACTCGCACGCGACATTTTGCGCACCCGTCGACTCAAGGCCCAAAGCGGCAACACAATCGCGAGGAGCAAGACAATCATCACGCCGGCTAACCAGGCACTGGTGACCAACATCATCGTCATCCCGCCGAGCAACATCACGAGACTGCGCAGCGCAATCGAGATGCTTGACCCCACCAAGGTCTGAACCAAGGTCGTGTCACTGGTCATGCGCGACAGCACTTCGCCGGTCTGCAGCGTTTCAAAATATGCGGGACTTTGGCGCAACACGTTTTCAAAGACGCGCTTGCGAATATCGGCGACCACGCGCTCACCCAGCCATGACATGACATAAAACCGACTTGCTGTCGTCAACCCCAGCACGATTGCCAAAAGCAACAGATTGATAAACTTTAAATCAATGGCATCACTGGTTAATCCTGTATCCACCAGATCCCGAAAGGCCAAGGGCACAGCCAGCGTGGCACCCGCCGCTAACAGCAGAAAGAGCGCCGCGAGGGACCATTGTGTTTTATACCGAGAGAGCACCCGGTAATCCCGCAACCAGCGGGTGAGACTGCTGAGTTTTGTCGCCATAGTGATCTAGTGTAAGACAATCCGGGAGCGGCCAAGCCGTCAAAGTTCTAAAGGCGCGCCATAGCCCGTTAACTCGAGATAGCCTCGACCAAGCACTTTATCGTTTTCCATAAACGCGACTGCACCTTCATAATAAAAACCACCGGTGCTGGCACGCGCATCGACCTCCTGATCGGCCATCAAAGGTTGCAAGGTGAACGTTTTTCCACCCGAATTCAATACAAAACTTTCCGGATACTCAACCAAGGAGCGGGGTGAGCGCCAACGACCCACAGACTGCCACTTTACATTTTGATGCTGCTCGATGACTTGACCCTGCGCATCTCGCCAGTCCCATTCGCTAAACAAGGTCAGGCCTGCTTTGTCTCGCATGCGAAACGCCATCAAACTACTTCCGTCGAGCAAATTAATCCCAATCCAATCCCAACCTATCGCACCTGACATGAGCAAGCTGCTCGACCATTCATGATCGAACCAAGCTGTTCCCGACAGGCTAAAGCGTTGCTGCGCAGTTTTGTTAGTAAGTGATGTATTTTTTAAAGTGACATCAGCCGATACTTTTAATTGAGGCCGACTGTAGTAATAGCTCGCCAATTCAGGGGTCGGCCCCTTGCGAGAGTACCCTCCCTCACCACGTAACACCGGTCTTTGATCAGGTATTGCTTCCAGCTTGAGGGTGAAGTCATCGCTCGGAATATAAACGTGATAGTGATCGTCACTTGTGCGTCTAAGCGTCCAGCCAGAAAGCGTTAATGCAGTGTCGGCAGTATCAAACGAAGCGCCTGCGGGTCCTGCACGCCCCGCAATCTCGGCGTGCCGCAACTTGCCCTCATTAGGCAAGGCTAATGCTGCATGTGCAAACATCAGCTGTCGGGGTGCAAAACGACTTGGGTTGGCATCGGGGTGAAGCACTCGGCTTCTGAAAAATGTGACCTGAAAACCCATTGCTGAAGGACCTGCGCCTAGCCAGCCCGTGAGGTACCACCACTCTGTTCGATACTCAGGATGCGCACCAAAATCTCTGGGGAACACCAAATGCCTTGGGCGAACCTGTGGGTAACTCGGCGCTGTGGCTTGCGCCAACGTGCATATGGGACTCGCTCCCGCCAAGAGCAACATATTTTTTAACCACTGCCGACGAGACGCACCCTGCATCACCAATCCTCCCGCAAAGACAATGCCAATCTCTCATTATTCAAATTTCGCTTGGATGCCCACACCGCCGCAACAATCCCCAGCAACACGATGCAAAGCATGAGGAGCACGAGTGCCACGACTGGCACGCTTGTCTGCATTGTCCAGTGAAAAGACTGGGGATTGACCCGATGAATCAACACCTGGCTCATGAGCAACCCCAACACCGTACCCCAGCATGCGGCCAATCCAAGCAACATCCCTGACTCAAGCGTGATCCACTGTGTACGCTGAGAGGCAGATTGTCCTAAGTGTTGCATCAGCGCAAACTCTTTTTGTCGAAGTAGCGCCTGACCTGCAAAACCTGCTGCAACAGAAAAAATCGCGACAAGTAAAGCTGCGACCTCAAGTGCATAGGTCAAGGCAAAGCTACGATCAAAAATCGTCAAGGACAATGCTCTGAGGTCTGCAGAACTTTTAAACTGAAGGGCCTCGAATTGAGGAAACTGAGCACGCAACCTCGCAAGCACTTCAGTCGAACGCGCGTCGGGTGAAAGCCAAAGCGCCAGATCTGTTCGTCGCAAATCATTTGTCAGACTTTGGTAGGTGGAGAGATCCATCACAATCGATCCATGCTGTCTGCCGTAATCACGAAACACACCGGCCACCCAAACAGGCAAATGACCTCCTGTCTGACCCTCATCATTTACCATCGGTAAGGTATGTATCTGACCAGGCTCCCAGCCATATAAATCTGTCATGGCCTCTGACACAAATACGTCTGGCAACAGAGACGCTGAACCTGGAACTTGAACAGACACGCCTCCCGTGAGCGGTAACACCTGAGCGGCACGTGTCGTAGAAACCGGTCTCGCAATCAGAACAACCTCTGGTCGATCCGGTCTAAATAAAATTGGTTTTTGCAGGGTGAATTCCAGTCTTGCAATGCCTGGTGTTGATACAATGGCCTGTGCCAAACTCGGATCCTTCATGCGTGCTTGATTCAAATCAGAACGGTTCAAACTCGCGTACAAATCCGCAGGCAAAACCTGATCAAGCCACTGGGTGACAGAGTCTCGGAAACTTGCCACCATCACCACCATCGCGACTGTCAGTGCAAGTGCCGCGACCACACCCGAAATAAGTCCTGCAGCACTCGCGGGCGCCTGTGCCAAGCGCCAAACCGCGAACGTCCAAGACGAGGCTAAGGTTTGACGACGCAATAAATCATTTGCTAAAAATGAAAAGCATTGATGCACCAAGGAGGGTGTGAGCGCCAACCCAGCAAATAAAAGAAATGCAATGGATAAATAGGCCGCAATCGGCAATCCACCTATTGGAGGCATGAATGCCAAGATCAAACTTGTCAGGGCTAAGCCCAATGCGACACGGTGATGCAAGACTGGCTTAAGCACACGCTCCCCAGCCCCCGCTCTGAGCTGAGCCACTGGCGAACCTACCGTCGCGGCTTTAGCTGGAAAGTAGCCCGCCAACACACCAACGGCCAACGACAATAACCAGAAACCGAAAAGAAATATCCCATCGACCTCGAGCGGCGGGATAGAAGAGGAAAAATACCCCCCACCGAGATCACCGCCAACGACGCGCAAGAGCGCAGAAGCTATCAACAAACCCAAACCAATCCCCACCATGCCACCAAGCGCAGCAACGATTAAAGCCTGTGTAATAACTAAACCGAATATCCAGGCACGCGTAGCGCCCAACACACTCAGAAGCGCGAGTTGTGATTGCTGACGTAGGACAGAAAAGCTGATGGTTGTAAACACCAGAAACGCACCGGTAAACAAGGCGACCAAGGCCAGTACGCTCAGGTTGACACGATAGGCGCGAGAAAGATTTGACATGCGACGATCGCGATCGTCTGCGGTGACAAGCTTTAGACCGAGATTCAGCGCGTCAATGTCCAAGGCAAGCTCTTTTAAACTACGACCCTCTGTGAGTTGAATATCCAACCGACTCAACTTACCCAGACTATCAAGCCGCCATTGGGCAACGCCTAAGTCCATCACGGCCAAGCTCTGTCCTGCCGCGCCCGGCACCACGCCTGTCACCTTGAACACCTCTTCTTTGCCAACAAGAGAGAGAGGTAAGGTATCGCCCACTGCTACATCAAGTTGTTTTAATGCCGCAGCAGAGAGGAAAATTGCATCTTTAGAAAACAGGGCTTGCCGCTGGTCGCCCTCGAGCGAAGGTATCAGTGCAGGTGTGACACGTGCTGCCTGAAAAATGTCTAACCCGAGCACGCGCAACGACGGTGTAGACCTCTCCAGTACAGGACTCACTGCGCGTATACCCAGTTCTGCCTGACGCGCCACAATCTCATCAAAAAGCGCGTCACGCATCTCGCCCGAGGGCATCACTAACTGCGCCGATGCTTGGCCATTTACTAAATCAATCGCTCGTCCAAACTCACCCAGTGCGGAACGATTAACCGTATGAATCGCCACCGCTAAGGCGATGCCTATCGCAACCGTCAAGCCAGCAATCAGCCAACGGCCCGGTTGCGCACGGAAAGCAGCGGAGAGCAGCCAATAAAACAGCATCAGTGGGTTAAAACAAAAGTGCGATCCAGACGTGCAGCCGCCTCTGCAGAATGCGTCACCATTAACAGGGCGGCTCCCTGCTCTCTGCACGTGCTGCAAAGAAGATTGAGTGCCTGATTGGCTGTCTCCGGATCAAGATTTCCTGTTGGCTCATCTGCCAACACAATTTCTGGGTGATGCACCAACGCACGCGCAAGTGCTACGCGCTGTTGTTCACCCCCGGACAACACGGCAGGAAAAGCTTCAGCCATATCAATCATCCCTAGCGCCTGGAGCAAGTCTCTGCCCCGCGCTTGGGCCTGCGAGACTGGTAAGCCCATCAAAAGACAAGGCACCATGACATTTTGAAGTGCATTTAAATGCGGCATCAAATGAAATGCCTGAAAAACGAAACCAAAGGCAGTACGACGCAATGCCAATTTCTTGGCATCATTCATTTCAGCAATATCTTCCCCTTTAAAGAGAACGCGTCCCTCATCTGGCTGATCTAAGCCCGCCATCAAATTCAGCAAACTGGACTTCCCAACGCCAGAGGCTCCGCACAATGCAAGCTGTTCGCCAGGGGAAACGGTCACATTTAAGCCACGAAACAACCATCGCTCGGGCGTGACCTGTCGTGACAGACCTTCAATCTGAAGCAAGTTCATGTATGAATAAGCTCTATTTAGAGTGATAATCTCACTAATCGTACCGTATGTGCTCTATATTTAACGTCACGTAATCCCTTCATTTAACGCACCCAACCTTACTGAAAATAGGGTTGCTTATACATCCGGTGCAGTAACATTTATTTTGACTTGTGATGAGACTCTCTTCCTCTCAGTATTTCACATAAGTCTTCATATCTATTACGCACTCAAGAAACACTCATGAAATCAATTAGCAACGTGCGTAACTTAAAAGAAGTGACTGCAAGACTCTGCCAAATTATTTACATCATTGGCAATGTGCTGACGATTTTCGGCTGCTTAGCACTTCTTTTTGGTGTACTGGGAATGTTTGATATGGACAGGTTCTCGTTTGGTTTGTCAGCTGGCGTGCGCATCATCGGTACTGTCGCAATTTCAGGATGTTTACTGAGTGCAATCGGATATGGTATTTCTGATTATCTTAAAAGCAAGTAATTCATAGGAGCAAAAAATGTTTAAGCGTTCAGATTTTTTTATCATTACCGCTGTGATGCTTTCCTTCATCATCTCAGCCTATCTGTGGTTTGTTGTTAAAGATCAGCAACAAGCTATCTTTACAGCCATTTGGATTCCCTCCATTTTCACTTTTGGTATTTATTTTAAATTGTGCGCGCTCATGGGATTGAAAAAATGACTGAAAACTATCTCCTCATCCCAGCCATTGTAATTTTTTCAGTGTTGGTGATCGGGTTGATTTACACAGTAGTCGAGTTCACTAAAATGAAAAAAGATTCGGAAAAAAAAGACTGAACGTTACGCGGTAACTGTCTGTATTTGGGCCTTTATGAGCAGACGCAGCTCTTCCATTTTCCTTATTGTCGCGTGCCAGATCGCGGCGATGGCCTTGTGGTTTTCTGCTTCCGCAGCAGTGCCTAGTCTATTGGATGCGGGTCAACTCTCCACCGATGCCGCCGCTACACTCACCTCAGCCGTCCAGATTGGTTTCGTAGCCGGGACGCTTGCCAGTGCCGCCTTTGGTCTTGCCGATCGCATGGACTCTCGCATGCTCTTTTCAGCTGCAGCATTGCTTGGCGCACTTTTCAATGGAGCGTTGTTACTCTCCGGCTTTGATCACCCTATGGCACCTGTGCTGAGGTTTGCAACGGGCATGTGTATGGCGGGCATTTATCCGGTCGGTATGAAACTCGCAGCGGGCTGGGCGACGGCCAACATGGGTTTGCTCATGGGAGCCTTAGTGGGCGCGGTGACCCTTGGATCCGCCATGCCTCACCTTTTTTATGCGTTTACAAACGTCGGTTGGGAAATTCCTGTCGCACTCGCAAGCAGCTGCGCGATTATGGCTGCACTGGCTATTCACGCTGTTCGCCTCGGTCCCAAGCATGCCAAGTCCATGACTTTTCGCTGGACAGATCTCAAATCACTGTTAAGCAACAAGCCCATTCTCTTGGCACAAGGCGGCTATCTTGGACATATGTGGGAGCTCTATGCCATGTGGGCATGGCTCGGCAGCTTTCTCGTCTGGGCATTACCCACCTCGGGCCTCACAATCGAACTCGGTCACGCGTCAATTTCGTTGATTACCTTCCTCGTGATGGCGACCGGCGCCATCGGATGCTTTCTAGCAGGCCTCCTGGCCGATCGTATTGGTCGCACCCTCACAACAATCGGCGCACTCCTCCTGAGCGGCAGTTGCGCACTACTCATTGGCTTTGCAGTCGATGCAGGTCCGGTGATAGTGATCGTCATCGCGGTGATCTGGGGTATGACCGTTGTGGCAGACTCTGCACAGTTTTCGGCGGCCATCGCCGAACTCGCCGAACCGCGCTTAATCGGAACCGTCTTGACCCTGCAGACCAGTCTCGGTTTTCTACTCACAGCTGGCTCGATCTGGCTCATCGGACAGATTGTCGATGTGGTCGGCTGGCGCTATGCCTTCACTGTGCTGGCCATCGGTCCGTTGTTTGGCGCGCTCAGTATGATGGCACTCCGCCGACAACCCGAAGCCCTCAAAATGGCTGGTGGCCGCCGTTAGACATGCTGTGCATTGCCTAACGCACCGTAGGCAACTCATCCCAGCGCGTCGTGTATCGCGGTGAACGATTTTCATTACGCATCGCCCAGTGTTGTGTAAAACCGCTCACACCCGAGCGCACCGTTCCACGACCATGATCTCGATTGATCATATCGAGTGCTGTCATCAACTTGGTCGAGCGTTGCGTCACCACGAGATTGTCAAAAATACTCGCCTGCCGCGCGTGCTTATCCGACAGCAGCGTTAGCATCACACCGGCTTTTTTGTAGCGATACCCCGAGCGATACATCACCTCAAGACCCGCAAGCGCAGCCGCCGTGAGCGTGAGCGTATCGTCCGTCGGCTCAGACATCGGTACAGTGAGACCTGCGTTGTATTGTTCATCCTTGTTAAACCGATTGGTCTGGATAAACACATACACAGCACCTGCCACCGACCGCTGATGCCGGAGCTTTTCAGCCGCACGCGACAGGTAACTCGCAAGCGACTCACGCAACTCCTCGATGGTTTCAACTGGACGCCCAAAACTGCGCGAGGACATGATTTGTTGTTTAGGCTGCGCGATATCGTCGAGCGCTAGACAGGAAATACCCCGCAACTCATTACAGGTGCGCTCCATCACGACACCAAAGTGCCTGCGCATTTCTTTAGGTGAGGCATTGCGTAGATCCAACACCGTATGAATCCCCATCACCTCCAGACGTCTTGCGATGCGGCCTCCCACACCCCAGACTTCACCCACCTCAATACCACCCATC
The DNA here is from genome assembly GCA_023653055.1 of Burkholderiaceae bacterium. Lineage (GTDB taxonomy): Bacteria > Pseudomonadota > Gammaproteobacteria > Burkholderiales > Burkholderiaceae_B > Zwartia. The sequence continues at coordinate 16,607 of JAMNXR010000023.1, forward strand.
CAGCGCACCCGCTCCGGGCGCGGAATCACGTGCAAATCGCACACGCCCTCAAACTGAGGATTTTTCTTGGCTAAATGATTGGCAAACTTCGCAAGTGTTTTAGTCGGCCCGACGCCCACGCAAACAGGCAGCCCCGTCCACTGTTTGATGCGCTCGCGCATCTGCTGACCCATGGCAACCGCGCCTCCGTACAGAGGCGCAACTGTTTCTATCCGTAAAAATGACTCATCAATACTGTAGACCTCGGTATCAGGTGCAAAGTCCCGCAAAATCTGCACGACCCGATTACTCATGTCCCCATAGAGCGTGTAATTAGAGGAAAACGCCAGGATGCCTTGCTCACGCGCGAGGTCTTTCATCTTGAACCAAGGCGTGCCCATTTTGACACCTAGTGCTTTGACCTCATTGCTGCGCGCGACCGCACAGCCATCATTGTTAGACAAGACGACAATAGGCGTGCCTTCAAGCTTGGGGTTGAACACACGTTCACAAGACACATAGAAATTATTGACGTCTACGAGTGCGAACTGTGGTGCAAGTGTAGACATGCTTGGCGCGATGGACGCGTCAGGTGTAGCGGTCATCACCCACCCCGCGCAGAATAACGACGCACTACGCCCACCACGACACCCCAGACCAATAACTCACTACCGTCTTTGAACTCGATCGGCGAATAGGCAGGATTTTCAGCGCGCAGCTCCACGCGTCCGCGGTGCTTGAACAGCCGCTTAAGCGTGTAATCGCCGTCCACCACCGCCACCACAATATCGCGATGCTTGGGAGTCATCGCACGATCCACAATGACCTTGTCCCCCTCCTCGATACTGGCGCCCGACATCGAGTCCCCTTTAACCGTAAACAGAAAAGTCGCGGGTTTATTGCGTACCAGGTAGTCGTTGAGATCGAGTCCGACCTCAATGTAATCGGCCGCAGGCGAAGGAAAGCCCGCGCTGATGCGATGCGCCAAGAGTGGCAAATCGCGCGCAACGGGCTCTAACGCCATCTCGACAGGCGTTTGACTTAAGTTTGACTCCGCTTTGGAGGGCGAAGATTGGTTCGTAAATATACTGTACATAAACACAGTATACGATTAACATTTGGATACAACCAAATAAATTTTTAATTGGACGCCATCGCAAACCCGAATGGATTCACTCCACACTTAGTGATCCTAAATGAACCTTTCCGATGAGTGAGATCATGCTTTAATCAACCTCAACTCAGCCCCAACAGGATAGAAAATCATGTCAATTTCCCTCTACACCGCGACTGTCCCCGTTTTCAAACAAATGCTGTTGGCACTGAGCGACGTGCTCAAAAAAGGCGAAGAGCACGCGCAAAACCGTAAATTTGATCCTACTGTGTTGTTACAGTCGCGCCTGTTTCCCGACATGCTGCCACTGGTGCGCCAAGTCCAGATCGCCTGCGACTTTGCCAAAAGCGTCCCAGCACGTATCGCGGGCGTTGAAGTCGCCGCTTACGAAGACAGCGAACAAAGCTTTGCCGAACTGCAGCAACGTATCGCCAAAACACTCGCACTTATCGAAGGCATGACCGCAGAGCAGCTCAATGGCAGCGCCATCAAAGAAGTCGTTTTACGTCCCGGCACACCAAAAGAGAAAACGCTCACAGTCGAAGACTATGCGCTGAAATACGGCATGCCTCAGTTTTTCTTTCACGTGACAACTGCCTATAACCTGCTGCGCCATAACGGCGTAGAGATCGGCAAGAAAGACTATATGGGTGCGTATTAACAGTCAGTTAAGTACACTCAGGCCATAATCTGATAGCGCTCAGCGCGGGCGATCGGTCGTACTGATCGTTCGTGCTTTTCCATTTTTACCAAACCATACCGGGACATCGTCTTGAGCGTACGCGAAAGATTTCCTTGTTTGCGTCCAGTCAGGAGTGCAAGAGCGCTAATCGAGGCAGGCCGTGAGGTACGGATAACATCCAAAAGTGCCCGATTTTCATCGCTGAGAACTTGAGACAGCGAACGCATAGAAGTGAACCAAATTTTGGGATCTGATGGCTTGGGCTTTAGCTCACCTTTAGCAATCGCTAACATCCGCTCACGAATTTTCTCTTGTGAAGCAATACCAATTTTAATAATTTTCATTTTGACTTCGCCTCTTTTAAAACCGAGTCAACTTCAGTAAAAAAATCTGATAACAATTGATGCGCGCTTTGGAAGACATAGGGGATACCCTTGTCAGCAACGTGCCTGTGTTTATGATCAAACGGCAGTCGCTGCCCAGAATATTTTTTTCCCTTGACCTTGACGGCATGAGCGTTGTCATAACCCAAAATCCTTTTTCCACTTGGCGCGTGCAGCGTTAACGAGTACCGAACACCATGCGGTATATCTTTGCTGACGCCGACCTCCCAAGCTTCTATCTTGAGCCAATAGCCGTCCTCTTGGTCGATGATCTGATCATGCAGATCCAAAAGCGTACGAATTTCATGATCTTCCATCTTTAAATTATATCATCTGATGATATTAATTAAATATAGAGATTATTTATATTAAAATAATAAAGAAGGATGTGACGTAGCCCAACTACGCACGCGACAAGATGCACCCCGAGGAGGGTTCCAAGACTTGGAACCTCGCGGGTGCTTTGTTTTACTGATCAACAATGAAGCCATCGAAATGCGGGCGCATTGTGATTGGCTTGACGAGAGGGGGTCTGATCTTGTGAGCATCTGGCAAGATGTTCACTCCCAAACCAGGACCGTTAGGGATGTCGACAAAGCCATCTTTGGGTAATGGCACCTTGTCGACCACGTTACTGCCCAAGTGAATCGGTAGAGACTCAAACTTACCAGACTCAAAACCAGTCGCATATTCTTGAATCGCGAAATTTGGAATGGCGGCCACAAGCTGTAAACACGCTGCCAAACCGATGGGTGACAGAGGGTTATGCGGAACGATTTGCACTTGATACGCTTCGGCGATCGCTGCGACCTTTTTTGCGCCTGTGATACCGCCACAGAGACACAAGTCGACGCGTGCATATTCAACGCCTCCTCTGGCCATCAACATTTGGAACTCATAAATATTGGAGAAACGTTCACCTGTTGCAATAGGAACATGAATTTTTTCTGCGACACGCGCCATCGCGTCATGACTCTCAGGACGAATCGGATCTTCAATGAACATTGGATGCGTATGCTCAATGCCGCGCGCGAACACAATCGCCTCCGCAGGTGTCAAACGACGATGAAGCTCCAGAAGCAAATCAACGCGATCGCCCACCACCTCGCGCATGCGCTCAGTGTTCTCGATCGCATCGCGCATTTTCTTGATGTGGGTCTTGAAGTACACCTGATCGTCACCCTCGTCCAGAAAAGGATTCAGGTGCCCAAATGCGGTAAAGCCGGCATTCATTTTTACCTCACATTCCACAAGCATCTTTTCGATGGTGTTCTCGTAGATATGGCCGTAGATACGCGCTTTAGTTCTCGCGGCTCCACCTAACAACTCATAAATAGGCACATTTAAAGCTTTACCCTTGATATCCCAAAGCGCCATATCAATAGCCGAGATCGCGGCATTTTCCGCCAGGCCTTGAAAATAGCTGAAGCGATGCATCACATTCCAGTGATGCTCGATAGGATATGGATCTTTGCCCTCCAGGTACTCGCCGAATCTCTTGATACATACCCCAGCGGCTTCAATATGTCCCCAGGTTCCGGCCTCCCCGTAGCCAGTAATGCCCTCGTCCGTCTCCACCCGCACAAACATGAACTGACCCACATGCCAAGGCACCACTTTTATAATTTTCATATTGGTTCTCTTAAATATGATTAATATCCAAATAATAAAGATGAATATAACGCAGCCAATCGGTCCAGCCAGCCGCAACACGGAGTGAAATGCTTTTCTCCTCTTTCGTTCAACTCACCGGTAAAGACCGGGACCCTCGGTCCAATCTGATCTTGGGTGGCATCATGGCGCTCATTGCCGGTGCCGTCAATGCAGGTGGGTTTCTAGCGATCCAGCAATACACCTCCCACATGACTGGGATCATTTCTAGGATTGCGGATGATCTGATCTTGAGCGACCTCACCGTCGTACTGGCGGGTCTCGCTGCGCTCTTGAGCTTCATCGCAGGTGCCGCGACGACTGCTGTTTTTATCAACTGGGCTCGACGTAAAAAACTACACAGCGAGTATGCGCTATCTCTGGCGCTCGAAGCCGTATTATTAATGATGTTCGGCCTATTAGGTGCCAACCTGAATGTGTTAGTTGAGGTATTTGTTCCCACCACCGTCTTGTTACTCTGTTTCATCATGGGACTGCAAAATGCTATCACGACAAAAATCTCTCAGCGGGAAATACGCAGCACCCACATGACAGGTGTAGTCACAGATCTTGGCATTGAGCTCGGTCGACTCATCTATTGGAATAGAAGTAAACACTTCCCACCCGATGAAAACGTGCGTGCCAACAGACAGAAACTTAAAGCCTATCTGATGATTTTTTCTGCGTTTTTGATCGGTGCTATTTTGGGAGCTTCGGCATTTAAAGAGGTCGGATATTTTACGACTGTGCCGATTGCCATTTTTCTCTTGGTGCTCGCAGCACCGCCGATGCTAAGAGATCTATTCAAGATATAAAAAAAAGAATACTCAGCTCGAAAGACACCCTTAATTTTTATCAAACAAACGATCTTCTAAAATCATCTGCGAAGCCCGCTCAGCAATCATGATGACAGGCGCGCTGGTATTGCCGCTTGGCACCTGAGGCATGACTGAGGCATCCACAATGCGCAGTCCCGCGAGCCCTTTTACGCGCAGGCGATGATCCACCACGCCATTGTCATCTGGACCCATCCGGCATGTACCAACCGGGTGATACATTGTCTGCGACTGTTCACGAATATAGTGCTCAAAATCACGGTCTGTCACGCACATTGGACCCGGCAAAGACTCTGCTGTGACATGCTCTTTAAAAGGCGAAGTCTGGTAGATCTGACGAATAATCTTAAGACCCACGATCAAAGGTTTAACGTCGCGTTCATCTGCAAGATAGTTTGCAAACATACGTGGTGCCTGACGAAAATCTGCCGACTGCAGCGTCAATCTCCCTTTTGAATATACATGTAACAAGCCGCAGGAGGCAGTGATCGCAGGCGCTTTGTCTGCTCGGTACATCCCACTCGCCCCCAACATACTAAAGGGGCGCATCTGCATCTGCAGATCGACGCGATCACTATTGACACCAGAGCGGGCAAAAAGGCCAACTTGTGCGGCAGCAGAGTTGAGCAGCCCTTTTTTAGACACCAGATAACGCAGGACCTCTGGGATCATCCTCACATTACTGGAGATTTTGTGATTGATGGAAAACACGGGATCCACACTGGCCAGACTATGCACATAGACATGATCATGCAAGTTCATCCCTACCCCGGGTGCATGATGTAGCACCTCAATGCCGTGTTCACGGAGATGATCGGCAGGTCCAACACCCGAGAGCATCAAGATCTGCGGCGTATTAATCGCACCGCCTGACAAAATCACCTCACCCGCACCGATATTCATCAGCTGACCGTTAATGAGACAACGTACGCCGATCGCCTTTTTTCCTTCGAACAAAATACGTTCGACTAAGGCGTTGACCTTGACCGTTAAGTTTGGACGCTTGCGGATGGGATGTAAAAAAGAACGCGCAGCGGAGGCACGTACCCCCTTGTGAATCATCAGCTGAACATAACCCACGCCTTCCTGCGTTACACCATTGAAATCATCGTTAGATCGGATACCGGCATTGATTGCTGCGGCCACAAAAGCCTGTGACGCCACATGGGGTTCCTCGAGCGCAGAGACTTTTAACTCTCCCTCTGCGCCATGGTAGGTCGAGGTTCCCGCAAAGTGGCACTCGGTACTTTTAAAAGCAGGCAATACATCGGACCAGCCCCAACCCGGATTACCGGCATCACGCCAAGCATCGTAGTCCTCAGAAGTCCCGCGCATATAAACATGACCATTGATACTGCTCGAGCCACCCAGCGTTTTGCCGCGCGGCCAACCGATTCTGCGTCCGTTTAAACCAGGCTCAGCTTCGGTCTGATAACACCAAGACACCTCAGGATTATTAACAACTCTAGGCACACCCGCAGGGATTTTGAGCCAAGGATTTGTATCCTCGGGACCCGCTTCAAGCAGCAACACTCGGTTAGCGGCGTCCGCAGACAACCTATTGGCCAGCACGCAACCCGCAGAACCCGCACCAATAATCACAAAATCGTAATGTTCACTGAATGTCATGGCGTTTTCTTTGATTGATCGAGTGTTTTAGTTTTTATACGTCGGATCCGTACGATCAAGTTTACGAATCAATGCAGGCCACTCTAGATCACCAAAACGACGCCGCGTGCTGGCTTGGTAGTTTTTCCATGTTTCTTCTAACACTCTTTCGGATACCTTTACCATAGGCGAATTGCATGCCATGGCGGCGAGTTGTGCATAGCAGGAGAGCTCCAAGCGGTGCATCCAGTTAAAGGTTTCGCCAATTGTCACACCTGCCACGAGTGCACCATGATTACGCAACATCAGTACGTTATTGTTTCCGAGATCTTTTACAAGTGAGGCTTTTTCAGTGTCGAGCAGAACAACGCCCTCATAGTCATGGTACGCAATCTTTAGAAACCGCATTGAGGTTTGATTCAACGGCAGTACGCCGCACTCCAAGGAAGAGACGGCCATAGAGGCCCAGCTGTGTGTATGCAAGACACAACCCACATCGTGACGCGCCTCGTGTACCGCGCTGTGGATCACAGCACCCGCACGATTGACACCATAGCCAAGACTGCCAAAATCTGGACCGCCCAACACCTTGCCTGAAAAATCGATCTTCAACAGACTCGACGCAGTAATTTCCTCATACATCATGCCGTAGGGATTGATGAGATAGACACCTTCTTCACCCGGAATCCGCGCGGAGATATGGTTGGCAATCATGTCCGACAAGCCGTATATATCGACCAATCGATAACAGGCAGCCAGATCAACACGTGCCTGCCACTCGGCATCAGACACTTTGCCTTTTAGGGACGGGATTTCCAGGTAGCCATCTTTTGCTTTCATGTTGTCTCCTTGCTGCGGGTTGATGAGTATGATTTTTAGGACTTTTCAATTACTTAATTACGTTGACCAAACTGCAAGAGTAAAAACTCTGCACCCGTCTCGCTTGACTCGACCGTAAACGACACGTCGGCAGGTTCGCTAAAAAAGACCGAGGACTCGCCAAAATCACGATCGGAATACTTTAAAACACCTTGAATATTGACTAAGTACTGACCGCTACTTTGTGTGGTGGACTGAATCATGAAGGTTTGGTTGGGACCCAGCCTGACGATACAAGCGGACAGACCGTCATCAAGCGAATAGTGGCTATTGTCAAAAAGTCGCTCCATGACGGGCTTATCCAAATGACCCAATACAGCTTGGGTACTTTTGACGAAGGGAATCGAAAAATGTCGTTTTTTCGAAGGACGCAGTTTTTCACGATAGCCTTCCTTGTGCAGATAGATCGCACCTGGATCCTTACGGGGACGCAAAGCAAAATAAGAGAGTCCTTGCTGACTCGCCGTGATGGGACCATAACCCGTATAAGCGTCCGTGTAATGCACCACCGAAGGACCCAGCTTGCCCTCGGTCCGCCCCATCTGGCCTTCTCCCTCAAAAAACACCTGAAATTGTTCCACCTCATGAAAATGCGGGTGAATAATTTCTTGTGGTGTCATCTCAATTAAGAAAGCCTGCGGTGAGACAGCGTTGCCGTCTTGCGAAGCTGAATCAGAAGGCCGGAGAAAATCTGTCCTCCAGTGCACCTCGCCACTCTCCATGCGAGACAGTCTTCTGTTTGCAAAGGACTCTTGCTTTGTTGAAACGTGAATCATGACGGTCAACCTCCTGAAGTGAATTTAACCCCGCATCGCCTTAAGTTGTTCTGGGTAGCCGGATGGATCAATCGAGACATCAAGTAATGAGGGACCGTTATGAGCCAACGCTTGCTGCATGCCCTCTATCAACCCTTGCTCAGAGCTGATGCGAATACCCAAACCACCCAGCGCTCCCATCGTCGCAGCAAAATCGTGATGACGCCATCTCACGCCCTCAGACTTCATTGATCGACTCTGTTGCTTGATATCAATTAGAGAAAGCGCGCTGTCGTTAAAGACAATCACAATCACGTTGGCCTGCTGCTCGACCGCTGTACAGAGCTCGCCTAAACACATCATCAAACCGCCATCACCTGTAAAGGCGAGGACCGGTGCGTTTCGGTCTTGGACGGCTGCGGCGATCGCAGCAGGCAAGGCAAAGGCCATCGTCGCCAAACCATTGGAGATGAGTACATCACCGGCACGCTCTGCGGGGAAAAATCCCGCTACAGAAAACATGTGTGCACCAGCATCAATTGAAAACATAGGCTTGACGCCAGCCACTCGGCAGCACTGTGCAGCCAGTTGTGCGACCCGATCAGGTGCGACACCGTATTTGACAGGCAAGTATGTCAGCTGCTTTTGTGCGTCCTCGCGCAACGCGTCAAGCGCAGGCAGACTCCAGTGGCTTTGCTCAACGTGCCCCGAAGCGATCAACGTATGCAGGATGTCCGTCAACGAGCCCACTACACCTATTTCAGGTTTTACATAATGAATAGGATGCTCACAGGCGGCGATATCCACCACATGCGTCGTATAGCGCCAAGGTTGCAAAATCAATTCCACAGGATCCATACCGATCAAGATCATCAAATCTGCCGCTGCAATCGCCTCCTGTTCAAGCGAGCCCCCGGTAAAAATACCCACCACACGGGGGTCCGAGTCAGACACCACGCCCTTTGCTTTGTAGGTCGTCAGCACAGCACAATCCAAGGCATCGACAAACTTTCTGATCGCCTCTGCGTGCGCGCGCGCCTCTAAACCCAGAACAACAATAGGCTGACGCGCCTGCTTGAGTCTCAATCCGAGCGCCTGTATTTGATCCGCAGACGAAACACCATGCGCAGGAGACTGCGCCAAGGGACGCACCTCATTGGTTAGAATTCCTGACCGTACAGAGACTATCTTGCGCGCAGTCTCAGAAGTCAGCTCAATATGCACGGGTCCCATGGGCTCGGTGCAAGCCAGAGCCAGTAACGCATCAATCTCTGCCTCAGGGTCGTCGGACTCGAGCCGACTCGTTGCCTTTACGATCGGCGCTAAGACCGCTTTTTGATCAAAAACCTGATGCGTAATGTAGGACAGTTGCTTGGGAGTAAAGCCATCGGTCAATACCACTACAGGCGCGCGATCCAAGCTCGCATACGCCACACCATTGGCACTGTTGGTGAGACCAGGCCCTTTGGTCATCAGCGCTACACCCGGTACACCCGTCGTCTCAGATAGCGCACCCGCCATCATGACGGCTGCATTCTCAGTTTTTGTGAGGATAAATTCGATCTGTTCAGCAGAGGCGGCAGCGATGACATCCAGCGAGGAGCCTCCACCAGGCAGGCCGAATATTTTTTTAACCCCCCTCTGCCCGAACTTACGCACTAATAACTGTGCGATCGTAATTTCTTCGCTCATTGCCTTGTCTCTTCTTTCATTTTTTTTGATAGACCGTTAATCTAAAGAGAATAACTTAAAAAATGGAGACAATTCATGACCCGCTCTTACCTAAAGTCCAAGATTTGCTTGCGACTCTCCCTACTGTTTTTCGGCGCCTGCCTCGCTACGCAAGCCTCGAGTCAAGGCAACTATCCCTCCCAACCCATCCGCTTAATTGTCAGTTTTGCGGCTGGTGGTCCTACGGATGTCTTTGCACGACTCGTTGCCTCCAAACTAGAAAAGGAACTCGGCCAACCCATTATTGTGGAAAACAAGCCAGGAGGCGGCTCCAACATCGGCTCGGAGTTTGTTGCCAAAGCCAAACCCGATGGCTACACACTGCTAGTGGGTACAGTGGCAAATACAACCAACATGGGTATCTACAAAAACCTCGGCTACGACACCGTCCGAGACTTTGCGCCGATCACGCAGATTATGTCCTCCCCAAGCGTCTTAGTCGTCAATACTGACATGCCCGTAAAGACCTTGGATGAACTCATTGCCTACGTCAAAGCACGACCAGGCAAACTGAACTACGCCTCCTCAGGTGCCGGCGGGATGCAACATCATGCAGGAGAAATGCTCAAGTTGCGCGCGGGTATTGATGTCCTGCACATTCCCTACAAAGGCGCAGCACCCGCATTGACGGACGTCATTGGCGGAACAGTGAACATAGGATTTAAAACTGCAAGCGGTGTGATGCCCGCTATTCAGAGCGGTAAAGTCCGGCCAATCGCCGTCGCAGGTAGCCATCGCCTGGCTCAATTACCAGACGTTCCCACCATGGCCGAAGCAGGTATGCCAGGTGTCGAGGCAGACTCCTGGAACGGATTGTTTGCACCAGCCGGCACGCCTCCCGCCATCATCAACAAACTTGCCGATGCCACGATTGCAATTCTCAAAACGCAAGAAATCAAAGAACGTTTTGCGGGAATCGCTGCCACCCCCGTTGGTAACTCACCCGCAGAGTTTTCACAGTATGTGAAAGATGAAGTGGCCAAATGGAGCAAGATCGCGAAAGAAGCGAATGTTCAGTTGAATTAGTTTGAAAACGGAACAGAAAGATGATTTTTATTGGCTCACGTAATTAATACGTTGAGCCATATTTCGATTTACAAGAAATCATCACTGACCTGGTGCAGAACGATTTATCGAACGTCGAAACCTCAACAGTTTGAGTGACAATTCAAACCCGCAAGCATGGGCATATTTAGACAAAGTAGCCCAACTTGGATTCGAATTCCCTTTTTCTAAACGGCTAACATTACTTTTTTGAGTTTGCATCCTTTCAGCGACTTGTTCCTGCGTCAGCCCTGCTTTCGTTCGCATTGAGAGGAGTTGATCAATTAAGTGGAACTCACGCTCAAGCTGAATATATTCGGCTTTAACTTCCGGATTAGAAAAAGCTTTCTTTTTTAATTTTTGAAGGGTCATTTTTTTTGTACCTCTCTTTGTCTTACTCGAGCAAGTTCGAGCTCATATTTTGGCGTTTTTGAAGACTTTTTTACAAAAACATTTAGCACAAAAATATGTTTGCCTTGTGCGTAACAAAACAGCCCGCGTCCGATGCCTTCTTGAGATTTAGCTCTTATTTCAAATAAGCCATCTCCCATCGCATCAGTGTGAGGGGGACCCAAGTTAGCGCCATGCCTCTCCATTAATTCTAAAAGCTTGATCATTCTCGCTTGTATTTTAGGAGGCATCATAAGAATTTTCTTTTCGACACCCTCATAAAATTCAATTTTCCAAAGCATATTCTACACTTTATTAGTTATCATATATGATAACTATATTTAAGTCATTTTTAGGTGAAATGGTATGTGTTAATCGTTGGCTAGCTTAGCTTTTAAAGCGGCCACATCAATGAACCGTTCGAGCAATCCAATACATGATACCCACCAAGGCGGAAGCCCCACCCAATAGGCGCCATGTCATACCGTGAAGCTTCCGGTGTAAGTCTGCCTTGGTCGCAAAACTATCTAGACGCGTCTCAATGCGCGCTAGACGGCCGCGCGCATCTACTGCAAATACTTCTAAATCACTAATTCGGGTTTCCATTTTGCTTGTCCACAAGTGCAGGCAATAGATCTTCTCAAACTCTATCTCTACCGACAAGTCAAAAAGTGAAACAAACTGTCAATGCATATTATGAGACGAACTGTTTAATCAAGTGCTTTTTTGCTGCAACAACAAAAATCCAGACAGAACTGCCAAGGCTCCCACGACGCCATAAGACAAACCATAATCATCAAAAGACGTGACCGTTACCGAAAACAGCGAAGGCAACAACAACACGCCCGCGAACATCAAGCCTGAGCCTAAGCCTGTCGCCTCGGTTCTCTGGGCTCCACCCAAGCGTGCCCACTCTGCATACGCCAGCCCTGTAAACCCACTCGCTGTGGTACCCGCAACAGCACATAGCGAGAGTATCAACCAAGGTGCCCAGTTCAGCCCAAACTGCCCGGTCAGAAATGCAGTCCCACCCATAATGAAACCCTGCCACGCCAACAGCATCTGTGCGGAAATCCACTTGTCCGCCAGCCAGCCCCATATTGGTCGACTGATCACGGCCGCCAATTGATAGATCGCCAACGCCCACCCTGCTTGCACCAAATCAAAGCCCGTTTTGCTAGTCAAGTGCACAGTCAAAAAAGCGATAAAGCAAAGTTGAATCCCACCGTAAATGAAACTCACGAACGACAGTCGCCGAAGTTCAGGGCGATCGAACAAGATTTGCACCGGTGCGAACAGTCCTTTGCTTAAAATTTGACGCGTCGGGTCACGATCAACGTCCCACGAGCGGCGCACGCACTCTAGCAACAACACTGCCGCTATCACCGGCACCGTTTGCCAAAGTAAGGCCGCTTGCCATCCCAAACTCAACGTGAGCGGCGCCATCACCAGACCCGCCAACACCCCACCTAAAGGGACACCAATCTGTCGGATCGACAACACCAGATTCATCACACGCGGCGGGGTACGGGGCACCAGCAAGTGAGCGCTCGCAGGTGCGGTTGCACCATAGGCCAAGCCTAATAACGCTGCCCCAATGACCACTGAGACAACGCTCCCGAGAGAGCATGCCAACAGCATCGCTAGTGTTGCGATCAATACCAGTTGGCTCACTCTCACCGCACCAAAGCGTCGGATAAAACGCGGCGATAGTAAAGCTGAAATAATGCCTACACCGTAGACTGTAGAAACAAAAAAACCAACAAGTGTTCCCGGCACCTGAAGGTCCTTGGCGATCACGGGCGCCACGACCGGAAAGGAATACGCCGCCATCGTCGCCAAGCTTTGAGTTGCTAGCGTTGCAATCAACGGAAAGACCGGAAACCTCAAATTCTCAGGCGTCTGGTTGGCAAGCGGCAAACGGTGATCAACCATAAATCTCACTTTGCTTTTGAGGGTTTGTATTGTGCATGTCTTGGGCTCAGATATTGAATTAAATACGAGTCCGTCCGAGCAACTCCGACCGGCCGATCACCGCTCGTTCATCTTTCAATTGCTCTGGAGCAGAAAAGCCTGCTTCGATAATCGCTTCGCTTAACCCTTTAAATTGGATTTGCGATTTGGAGCTCCTCACTGAAGTCATTCCTTCGTTCCAAGCATGGACCATATTATTGGCAACCGTTTGCCAACGCGACTCATTCTTTGCCGCTTGGATGACTTCTCTGCCTACCTCTACCGCTGACTGACACAACTGTTCCACCATCTCCGCATAATGCTTAGGTGATATTCCCAAACGAGACTTAAAGAAACGCTCCAAATTTTTACCCGCGACCCAACTTTGACGTCCGTCGATCGGCAGCGCGGGAGGATTATTGACATACCGAGGATAAGCCTGTGTGGTCACAAGATCGTAGACCGGCGTGTAAGCAACATCGTTAAATCCCTTGTAAAACAGCGCAATATTTTTGGCATGACAATCGGCATTTCTCACCACGTAGTTCGTCAGCATGTGCCACGCGAACTGCACGAGTTGCGCTTGAGTGATGGCGTTTGGCAGGTACGCACGCGTCGCACCCAACACGCGCTCAGTCGTAGTCGCATACTTTTCGTGTGGCGGGAGTCCCAGCAAGCCGCATGCATCTTCAACCCCATGCGTGGCTAAACCTTGCGCATCAACATCAAAACGATCAACGATCAACACGCCTCCATCCTCAGACATACGTGTTTTAGCAACCGGCACGACATTTAAGCGCTCCAGCACGCGCATGGTGTAGAACTCGTTAAAACCTAAATAAGGTGTATTGTCGTTAGAGCCCTTGATTATGTGACGACTAGTACGTAACGTCGGCTTTCCTGATAGATAGCTAGGCGCGTCTACATCATTCTCAGGCGCGAGAAACTTGGGCACCATGCCAGAGATAGACGCGCGAGCATACCGACGCACTAAACTCGCAAAATGCTGCGTGGTGTTGTCGGCTTTTAATAATGTTTCAACCTGAAGCGGCTCCAGATCTCCAGCAGACTCGCTCCCTTCTGGGGTGACGGTGACCCGCCCGATTCCCATTCCTCCAACTACTGCTAACAAAGATAGATCAGTGCCATCTAATAAGGGTCCGAACTCTTCGCGGATGATGCCGAGTAAATAACCTTCGGGTAAATTTTGACGAAAAAATGGATGTAGGTCGCGCGGCCAACGCCAAGCTTCTGCGCGTACCGGCATTGTCAGACTGACGAACTCGCTCTGATCAGTTTCAGGTAAATAACTGAGGACATATTCGTCACGCTCCCGATAAAGTTTGGCGACAACATTTCCACGCACGCGAACATCAAGCCTCACCTTTGATCATCCTGGCGCTGCTCGACAAGGATATCCTCGATCGTGCGTGTGAAGCCCTGTTTAACAGGCTTAAGATCGAACCCTGTAGCCTCTAGCAGTCTCAACAGCGCTGAAACGCTCATATCTCCTTTGGCGAGCGTCTCCATACGTGCGACCGTTGCGCGCGAGACTCCCGCCCTCCGGGCGAGCATCTCTTGACTCAAGCCGGCGTCTTGGCGAGCACTACGCAATAGGTCTGCAATATCTGCAAGCGTTGTCATTGTGTCTTATGAGCATCAAAAAATACATAATTTATACATATTGTAGCTCTAAAGTTACAATAAGGCAATTTATATCTTGCATTGCTTTCACTGCTGTCTACTTTCTTACTCATACCGTCGGAGCTAACAAAAACTTAAATAGACTTTCATAGAAAATAATTTTTTTGTTTATTGTGAATATTTTGATTTGAGTTCACCTGTTAATATTTTTTATTCAAACTGTTGTGTTGAGACGCATCACTCATGAACAGATCGACCTTGAAGACAACACTGCTACTTGCAGGACTTTTATTTTCTGGCCTCTGCCACGCGCAAGCACCTGATCCTCGATCGGCTGAGCTAGCCAAAACCGTTCCAATTGCGGACGTACATCTCCACACTTACTCATATAACGGCCCTAGTGCGGCGGATATTGTCGAAAAAATGAACGCCAATAACGTTCGATGGGGAGGTGGGGTCGGAGACCTACGAGGTGATATCGCCAATGCCTTGGGCAACAGACATATCGCTACAGCCGGTCAGAGAGAATTTGCTGAAAGCTTTATTCGTCAGGGTCCGTCGACGCTCGTTGCAACAGAAAATATTTATTTTCGTGATTTGTTTCGTGATGCCCATGACATGTTTGCTAAAGGCATGATTAAAGGATTTGGCGAGCTCCACACCAATAACGAAAATAGCGGACCGCAGCCCTTTCGTCGAAAAATCAAAACAGATAACCCGGCTATCCGAAAGTTTTACAGCATCGCGAACGAATTTAATGGCTTTGTACAAATACACACGCAACACAATGCAGAGTTCACCGAAGATATTTTGAGGCTATCCGCTGATTTTCCCAATACACTCACGATACTTTCGCATTGTTTGCCACTGGGTCAACCAGAGGATCTCGCCAACCTCTTTAAGCAGCGGAAAAATATTATGTGTGAGCTGTCTTCGAACGGTGAGCTTCATTTCCGTCTAGCGCGCATCAATCGGCCAGGACGGGCTTATAACGCAGATGGTGTGCGACCAAGATGGAAAGCTCTCATCGAAGCGTTTCCCGATCGCTTTATGTTGGGTTCAGACATGTGTTGCGGTTGGGACGCGCACTATAACGAAGCCATCACCGAGATCCGTACCAACCTACTTCCGTATTTGCGGGTGGATGTGATTGAACTAGTCGCTTACAAAAATGCGCTGCGCGTGTTTAAGCTGAGTGAACTTTAAGATATCTTATAAAAAAAAGAGATCTCGTTCTGAACTGACCCCATAAAGTTGGACAGTTTATAAGGCGGATTAGGCCACAGAGGGCTGAGTTCTGTATTGCACAGGACTTAGCCCTTTTAATTTGGTCTTGATCCGGTCGTGATTGTAATAGTGGATGTAATCTTTCAAGCCCATCTCAA
>JAMNXR010000024.1 GCA_023653055.1 Burkholderiaceae bacterium
TGACTTCGGACACTTACAACAATCCAGCCAGCACAAACAATCTTATTTCCTGTGGTTTCCGAATGTATATACCTTCGTATAAGTATGCGGGCGAAGGCACGATCTACTGGAGAAAGAAACTATGAAACTCGATCCAAAACTTAAAGAGTTTGGAAATGAGCAACAAGCGGAGCGCCTCGACGCTGTTAATTTTTATGGCTCGTACAGCAAAGCTGCCGGCGAGCTTGGGGTAGCACCAAACGCAATTAAGCAGAGCATTGACATACTCAAGCGTAATGCGGCGATCCGTGGTCATTCGCCAGAGCACGACATGACCAGAGTGGTTCCTGATGGCTTTAAAGTCAATGGCGTGTCGACTTATTACGACAAAGATGGGAAGGCGAGCGGCCAGTGGGTAAAGTCTAGCGCCGATGCTGAAAGGCGCGAGCAGATAATTAAAGATGTCTTTGTCGCTATGGCGGATGAATTGCCTAAGATGAGGCCATCAAAGTCTCCGCGTGTCCATGCAGATCATTTGTGCAGTTTGTACACAATGACGGACTGCCACGTTGGTATGCTCGCCTGGCACAAGGAAGGCGGACAAGGTTGGGATTTAAAGATAGCAGAAGAAGTGCTGACTGGATGCTTTGAGCAAATGGTGCTTGCCTCTCCTGCGTCGTCTACTGCAATCGTCGCACAGCTTGGTGATTGGCTGCATTTCGATGGTATGGCAGCGGTCACGCCTACAAGCGGACACTCACTCGATGCCGATGGACGTTTCTCAAAAATTATTCAAATATCTGTAAAGATTCTTCGCAGGCTTGTGGATTTTTGTCTGTCCAGACACGATAAAGTGGTCGTGCTGATGAGTGAGGGCAACCATGACATGGTGTCGTCAATCTGGCTTCGTATTATGTTTAAGAGCCTGTACGAGAACGAGCCGCGCGTCGATGTCATCGACTCAGAATTGCCGTACTACATCTACCAGCACGGCAAGACAATGATCGGATTCCATCACGGTCATTTAAAAAAGAACGATCAATTGCCTCTGTTATTTGCGGCGCAATTCGCACCCGTCTGGGGAAGCACGACCAAGCGCTACATACATACCGGACACAGGCACCACACAGAAGAAAAAGAACACAGTGGGGTAACTGTAGTGCAGCACCCAACACTCGCAGCACGCGACGCATACGCAGCTCGCGGCGGGTGGATTGCAGAGCGGCAGGTTTCAGCCATCACCTATCACAAAGATTATGGGCAGGTGGCTAAAAACACAGTCACGCCTGAAATGCTAATTGAAAACTAACGGGGCAATGAAATGGATCAAATAATTGTAAATAGCGCGTTTGCCCTTGTCGGGTTTCTCGGTGCTTTTGTACTCAACGGATTATCAGGCCGCGTCGCCTTGATCGAGACAACAATTTCAAAGCTGCCATTTACCTACGTCGCCAAGACGGATTACTCGCAGGATATGTCGGAGATTAAAGAAATGCTCCGACGAATTGATGAAAAACTCGATCGCAAGGTGGACAAATGATCGACTTTAACAAGGCATTCGATCGCCTGATTCACTCCGAGGGCGGTTTTTCTGATGACACTCGCGATCTAGGCAACTGGACGGGCGGTAAGGTCGGCGTGGGCGAACTCAAGGGCACGAAGTACGGTATTGCTGCGCACAGCTACCCATACCTAGACATTAAGAATTTGACGCTCGCGCAAGCAAAAGAAATCTATCACCGAGATTTTTGGGCAATTATCGGCAACGCTCACCCGTCTATCAAGTTTCAGCTTTTTGACGCATCCGTGAATCACGGACACCCAAATGCGATACGAATGCTTCAGGATGCGGTTCGGGTCGCGCCCGATGGTCAGTGGGGCAAGATCAGTCAGGCCGCACTGGACTCGATGGAGACCAATGACGTACTGCTGCGCTTTGTCGCATTCAGGCTGAAATTCTGGGCAAAGCTCACGGTCTTTGATGTCTACGGGCGCGGCTGGACGAATCGCGGCGCGGATAACCTTTTGTATGCGGCAGAGGATAACTGAGATGGAACCCGTAGACCGCTGGAAAAATCGCAGGCGCATGGCGTGGCTGACGATCATTGCGGCTTTGCTTTTCCCGATGCTCGTTCTCATCAAAGATTCTGCGCAACTTTCGGCAATTGCGCCCCACTTTTATGTCTTCGCTCTGGCAGTAGTAATTGCCTATATCGGCGGGGCTGTCGTGGATGACAAATGGCAAAAGGTAAAAAATGATTCTGACAACACTGCTCACCAATAAATACGTCCAGCTCGCCCTAGTAGTCGTGGTCGCATTGGCGGCGCTGTGGGCTTACGGAGCAAGGCAGCATAGCCTCGGGTATAGCCAAGCACAGAACGAGCGCCACACGGCTGATTTGGAGTCATTCAAGGCTGAATCTCGCAAGCTGCAGGGGCTGTCCGTAAGTATTGAGACGCAACTTGAGACGTTCAGGACGCTAGAGCCAAAATTCATAGAGAGGTACGAAAATGTCGTTAGCCAGAACCCTTTATCTACTAATTGCTTTATTGACCCTGACCGGCTGCGCGAACTTAACGCCGCCAGCGCGGCCTCCAGTACCCGCAAATCTGGCGAGTCCATGCCAAGAGGTCAGGACTCTGAAGTCAAATAGTTGGGATGACTTGGCGCAGTCGTACATCGAGCTGCTATTCAACTATTCCGAGTGTTCGTCCAAGCAAGCCGGGCTTGTTAAGGCTTGGGGTTCTGAGTAGTTTTGATTCGTGCCGCGATCTGACTGGCTGACGGGTTGTAGTACGTCATCGCTTGCTTCGGGTTTGACCAGCCAAACATCTTGCACAGGTCTAGGACATCCATTCGCGGGGCCAGCCAAGTCGCTGCGGTATGGCGCGAATCGTGAAACGTCACGCCCTCGATGCCAGCCTTACCCTTGGCCTTGCGAAACAAGGTGTCTAGGCTCGCAGCGCCAAGATTAAACACTTTGGTTTTGCTCAGGTCTGACGCTTTCTCAATCAGCTTTCTGGCTTTCTTGGTGAGCGGCACGTCTCGCGGCACTGTCTTGGTGACTGGCAGCACGCAATAATCCTCATGCACCCTGTCCCACTCTAGGCCGCACAACTCCCCTGCTCTCATGCCGGTTCTCTGAGCCACCAGAAAGGCCAGCGCTGCGCCTTGAGATTTGGTCTTGGCCTTGGCTCTAGGGTTGTATTCAAAAGCCCTCAGAATCGCCTTTGTCTGCCTCCAGGAGATCACGACACTTCGGTGAGCCGGTTCGCTGGGCTTTCTCATGTCGCGCATGGGATTATCAGAAATCCACTTCCACTCGCGCCGGGCTGCTTCCAGCACGGCTGAGATCAGGTTTATTTCCCGTAGGACCGTTCCGGCTGACACCTCTAGCAGCCTAGCGTCGCGCCAGACGGACAGCCTGTCGGTTGTCACCAGCTCGATCTTGGCATCTACTTTCAGGTGCGTGTCGCGCAGGAAGGCCTTAATCCTGATCTGCTCCCAATCACCGCCTCGTTTGCTTGGCGATACCTCTTTGGCGTACTTTTCGAGCGCTTGGCGTAGTGTGTGTCCACGCCTGATCTCATCTTGACCAGACTTTCTGAGCGCAGTCTCGCGCCCAGCTGCCCAGATTTCAGCCTCGCGCTTGGTTCGAAAGCGTTTGTTTTCGCGCACGCCTTTAACGTAGACTTGTGCCCTGTACCCGTCTTCAGTTTTAGAGATCGAGGCCACAATCTAATCCTTGGCGTAATTTTTGGCGTAGTGGGTGGCTAAATTTTGGTGAATTGGAGTGTAAATTATTTTTTCAGGCTACGTCTAAGTGCCTGATTTATAAAGAAAACGCGTTTTATTGATTGTTTTTTTAAGCGTTCGTGGTGCCCCGAGCCGGAATCGAACCGGCACGCCCTTAAGCTGCAGATTTTAAGTCTGCTATGTCTACCAATTTCATCATCGGGGCAGGTACTGAGGCGCTATTGTATCCAAAAGCGCCGAGGTGCATCAGCCCTTGCAGGGAAACCGGATTGGGAGGTAGCGCAAAATCGATGCAGCGGCCTTTTCCTGATGGAATTGGGGATTAGCGATCGCCCAGCGAATGAACTCTGCCAACACTTCGTCCCGGGCGACCCCGCCTGGAGGTAAACATACTGTTTTAGCCGCTTTAGGATCCTTTGTGAGCTCTGAGCCCTGATACACACCCTCGCCAAATCCATAGCAAAAGGTTTGTGCTTCAAGATCAGTACGGCTTTGGCACAAGTTGATCATGGCACCAAGCGAGACGTCTGACGCGGGCGTGTTTTGAGCACCAGAAGCGAAAGACAGCGTTGCAAACATCGCAGTAACAAATAATTTTTTCATCATGGTTTTTTCCAAAAAGTAATGAGGCTGGTCTGAAAGGACGATTTAGCGTCTAAATCCACCGCCAAAATGACCGCCACCAAAACTGCGACCTCCCCCAAAATCTCTGCCACCACCAAAGCGATCTCCACCACCAAAGCGATCGCCGCCACCGAAGCGATCACTATTAAAGTCACTGCGACCCTCACGACCTAACTGATTTTCCTGACTCGCCACACGCGCTTGATTTGGGTTTGCGCGGTCTTGAGTCCAATCGCTACGTGCCTGCTGGTTCATCTGGCCCGCCTGACTGCGCTCTTGAGGTGTGGCATTACGATTAAACGTATTTTGCGCATTTTGACGTGCTTGATCCGCGCGCTGCTTGTCCGCAAGTGAGGCATTATTTTTCCAGTCATTCACAGCATTTTGCTGGCGGGCGACATCGTTACGTGTAATGTCACTGCGATTGCCCTCACCAAAACGGTTGTTTAACGCGGAATTACCGTAGGGCACGCCGTCACGATGTGCTGGGTTATGAGTCCAACTATTATTGTTGCCTAAATAATCGGATCTCAGATTTGATCCTGAGTTAAAACGATTATTGAAATTATTAAAGTTTGCATTGTTGATCGTGATAGAACCCGATCCCCAATGCGGTGTGGACCACAGTGCAGCGCCGACTGCCATCCCCACCCCAAAACTCATCAAACCCCAGGCTGGGTTGTACATGGGATAGGGAGGGTAAGCCGCGTACGGCCAAGCGCCATACACCATCGTCGGGTTGTACGTGGGCACATAGACCACCTGGGGGTTGGACGGCACAATAATAATGTTGGACTGCGCATCACTAGATACAGACACCTGCTGATTCGACTTAAGATTGCCTGCCTGCCTTGCCTTGGCGCGCAAAGCCTGCACAGCCTGCATCAAATCTTTAGGCTGTGCCAGATAAGCATCACCCAACTTCTGTGTCCAACTCAGCTGATTGCCCATCAAATTGAGGGCGTCGGGAAAGGTCACGAGCGACTTGACGCTGTTGTCCCACGTTTGTGGTTTGAGCGCATTTTGCAGAGCGTCTCCCGTCAAATGCGAGTTGCTACGCAACCAGTTTGAAGCCTCTGCCACCTCAAGCGGATAGGTGGAAGCCATCAGCATTTGCGACAGCAATGAATCGGGGTATAGCGCGATGGATGACACCAGCGACTCAAGTTGTGGCAAGGTTAGGTTCGCATTCTGAGTACTTGATTGCGCATACGCAGGTGCAGTTAGTGACGTCCCAATAAGCTCGCCACCTGTTGCCAGTGTCAACGCCATCGCAGCGGTCGCAGCAGAAAGTGAAAATTTACGCATCATATTTTTTTGAATCATATTTCCCTCATCAGGATTAAATTAATCGGGGGCTCAGATCAAGCGCACCCAGTAGACAACTAAGCCATCCCTTTGACAGCTTGATAAATCTTTCCAAACACCGCATCAGCATGCGCAGAGTTTAACCAACGGATAATGACAACCATCCCCATCTCGGGCTCAATCCAAGTAAATGAACTGCCTGCGCCCACCGCAAAATAGCTAGAGGCGGGAACACTTGGAAACACCTTTTGCTGATCATTCAACCACACCAAATAACCATAAAAAGGTGCCAATTTACAAGGGATTTGCATGCGTTTGATCCATTCAGCGGACAACACACGCTTGCCATTGGCCATGCCCTCGTCGAGCATCATTTGCCCGATCAATGCCTGATCTTCGCTGCTGATGGACATACCGCCACCCCAATGTGTACCGCCCGGGACAGACTGCACACGCTTACCTGCAACCTCCACCCAAGCATCGTCATAGCCGACCCAATTCCAATTTTCTGATGCACCGACCGGGCGGGTAATCGCCTCACGAAAGACCTCGGGTAATGGACGCTGAAATACGTGCAGCAAAGCAAGTGACAACTGATTAATACGCACGTCGTTATATTCCCAATACGTGCCTGCGGGTTGCAAGGGACGGGCATCCCCTTTGACGCCGTCTGGCGCTTTTGCAAATGTCACTGCGCGGTAGCGATCGACCTGATCGGGCAAGCCAAACAAGGTGCCTTCCCACTCGCTCGTCTGCTGAAGCATCTGTTCCCAGGTCACCAGAGCATTGTTGCCCTCATCAAAGCCAATGCCTTTTAAGCGCTTGCCAATCGGTTCATTGAGATCCGTAATCAAACCGCGATCCACGGCCACGCCGGCTAAAAGTGCGAGATAGGTCTTTGCTACGCTAAAAGTCAGGTCTGCTCGCGTGGGCTCGCCCCAAGAGGTCAGGGTTTTCCCGTGCAACAGGATGGTGCCTGAGTTGGGTCCACGAGAGTGCACAGGACCATAAAGCTTGTTGTAAGGGGCAGGATCCCCGTGATGAACACCCCAATTGCTGCTAGTGCAGTCTCGGTCCCACGTACTTTCATGATCGATCGCAAACTGCACAGCTTGTTCAAGCGCGGGGTTCTGCATACATCACCTTGTGAAAATTAAATTCGATATGCGTGATCAATTTGTAAAACTTTTGACCACATTTTTCTAATAGGTCAATTTTGGCACAGTAATTGCATGTAGACCAAGTAACTAGGTATAAGTTCTTATTGCAACCGGTTGCCTCAGAGGTGACTTACCTGTTAAAAGAAATATGCTTGCTAGACGCATTCGTGACAAACCGATTCAGAGGAAGACTATGAACTACTCGAGCACTGCTTTAAAAGCCCCTTTGGCTAAATTGAGTCTGCGTAACGGCTTGTTGGCTTGCGCCCTATCCGCTTGCGTGGCCTTCGCCCTGCCTGCCCATGCAGGAAAAAAGAACGATACGCTAGGCTTTGCTTACGACCAAACGCCTGAGAATATTGACCCCTACTACAACAACGTGCGGATTGGGGTGATTATTGCCGCCAACGTTTGGGACACGTTGGTATATCGCGACCCCGTAACAGGTGAATACAAAGGTCAACTCGCTAAAAGCTGGAAGCAAATCGATGAACGCACTCTGGAATTCGATCTGCGCGAAGGAATCAAGTTCCATAACGGTGAAGAGTTTGACGCAGACTCAGTTGTGTTTACGCTGAATTATGTCTCGGACCCTGCCAATAAAGCTAGACAACAGACAGTGACTGGCTGGATCGAGAAAGCAGAAAAAGTCAGTAAATACAAGGTCCGCGTTATCAGTAAGCAGCCCTTTCCAGCAGCGATTGACTATCTGGCAACTGCCATTGCGATTCATCCCGCCAAGTACTACAAAGAAGTAGGCCCAACCGGTATGAACCTCAAGCCAATTGGCTCAGGTCCCTACAAGGTTGTTGAACATATTCCAGGCAAGTCCTTGACCCTTGAGCGTAATAAAGACTATTTCAAAGATTCACCCAAAGCGCAGCCTACGATTGGAAAGGTGCGCATTCGCTTTATCCCTGACCGCCAAACACAAATGGCTGAAGTCATGTCCGGCGGCGAAGATTTCATCATGCACGTTCCAAAAGATCAGGCCGAGAAGCTGAAATCAATCCCAAGTTTGCAGGTGCAGAGTGGTAACACGATGCGCATTGTATTCTTGCAGATGAATACCCGTGATGGCACGCCTGCTCCACAACTCAAAGACCTACGCGTGCGTCAGGCCATTGCACACGCGATCGATCGCGAAGCGATTTTGAAAAACATCGTGGGTGGCGGTGAGATCATCAATACCATTTGTACCCCCTCACAGGTCGGCTGTACCAGCCAAGGTGTCATGACCTATAAATACGATCCTGCATTAGCCAAGAAAATGTTGGCCGAGGCGGGTTACCCCAATGGTTTTGAAGTGGATCTGATGGCATATCGCGAGCGTCCACAAACAGAAGCCATGATCAACTACCTGAGTGCTGTAGGCATCAAGCCCAAGCTGAGCTTTATGCAATATGCAGCTATGCGGGATCTAGCACGCGCTAACAAGACCTCCCTCACGCACCAAACTTGGGGCTCCAACTTGGTCAATGATTTGTCGGCCTCTACACCGGTGTACTTTGGTGGTGGCGCTGACGATGTGAGCCGTAACCCAGAGGTCATCAAGCTGCTGAATGAAGGTGACAGCACAGTTGACATGAAGAAACGCCAAGAGGTTTATCAGAAAGCGTTGTCGATCATTGCCGAGCAAGCCTACGCAGTGCCGCTTTGGACATTACCTGTCTATTACGTTGCCAGTAAAGAGGTGAACTTCAAGCCCTATCATGATGAATTGGTGCGTTTCTGGGAAATGAGCTGGAAGTAATCATTTCGTTTATGACTTTATTATTTGCATCTCAGGTAAGGCATCATGTTGGCATACATTACTAAGCGACTGGGGCTCGCCGTCCTTGTCGCCTTGACAGTTTCAATTCTTGCCTACATGTTGCTTTACCTTTCAGGCGATCCAGCATTAGCAATCGCGGGTGAAGGCGCGCGTCAGGTCGATATCGACATGGTGCGCAAAACCTACGGCTTTGACCAACCGATTATTGTGCAGTTTGGTAACTGGTTGCTCAAAATCATTCAGGGCGATCTGGGTCAGTCCATTTATTTCAAAACCGATGTCGGCAAGCTGATTTTTACTAAGCTTGAAACGACGATGTTGCTCGCGTTGTACTCGCTCGCATTTGCCCTGATTATTTCAGTGCCCTTAGGTGTTTTGGCAGCGATCTACAAAAACAGCTGGATTGACCGTCTTTGCCTAGGCGTTGCAGTGGTCGGTCAGGCCATGCCTAATTTCTTTTTTGCACTGATCTTAATCATGTTGTTTTCGATTACATGGCGAATCTTGCCGGTATCCGGAAGCGACACTTGGCAACATTTTGTCATGCCTTCGATTGCCCTAGGATATTATGCAGCCCCCGCATTTATGCGTCTGATCCGAGCAGGGATGATCGAAGTGCTGAGTGCCGACTATATTCGTACTGCCCGCGCAAAAGGCCTGCCAACAAGCAGCGTGATTTTCAAGCATGCGCTGCGCAATGCAATCGTTCCAGTTGTTGCACTTGCCGCCGTCCAACTCGGCTTTCTTCTGGGCGGTTCGGTTGTGATCGAAACTATTTTCGCTCTGGATGGGCTAGGCTACCTCGCTTATCAGAGCATTATTCAAAAAGACTTTCCCGTCACGCAAGTGATCGTCCTGCTGCTTTCAGTGATCTATATTCTGCTGACTCTGGCTTCTGATATTGCCAACGCTTGGCTTGATCCTCGCATCCGGGTGGCATGATATGAAAAAAAATATGGCGCTCTACGTGGGTTGCGGCCTGCTCTTATTCATTATTTTTTGTGCGATTTTCGCACCATGGCTTTCTCCGTACGACCCCTATGTGCAAGATCTTACCAACCGGACGATTCCGCCTGTTTGGTACGATGCAGGAACATGGGCGCATCCATTAGGGACCGATCAGCTTGGGCGTGACTATTTGTCCCGTTTACTTTACGGCGCACGGATTTCACTATTGATTGGCCTGAGTGTTGCTGTAATCTCAGGTCTAATCGGTACAACAATGGGCATGCTTGCGGGTTACTTTGGTGGTCGAATCGACATGTTCGTGTCATTTATGGTGACCACACGACTGTCCATGCCCGTGATTTTGGTAGCGCTCGCAACCGTCGCACTTGTGGGCGGCTCCTTGTGGGTCGTCATTATGGTGCTGGGTCTCTTGAAATGGGATCGCTTCGCCGTAGTCATGCGAAGCGCGACTCAACAAGTCCGCGCGATGGAGTACGTCTCAGCTGCACAATCAGCCGGCGCCTCGACGTTGCGCATCATGCTGACCGAGGTGCTACCCAACGTATTGCCACATTTGATCGTGATTGCCACCCTCGAAGCGGCAAGCGCGATTTTGCTCGAGGCTGCGCTTTCATTCCTGGGCTTAGGGGTACAACCTCCGCTCCCCTCTTGGGGTCTCATGATCTCTGAAGCAAAAGCCTATATGTTCTTTTCATTTTGGCTGATTGCGATTCCTGGTTCGGCGCTGGCCTTACTGATTTTCTCAATCAATCTGGCCGGTGATGGTCTGCATCAATTCTTTACACCGGGCGAGAGAGCGTAATCATGGTGACTGACGAACTTGTTCTGGATGTACAGGGATTAACGGTAAACATTGCTACACCCCGCGGCACACTCCATGTGGTACGCGATATTTCGATCCAAGTGAAACGCGGCGAAACGCTTTGTATCGTGGGTGAATCGGGTTGCGGTAAATCTATTACGTCCTTGTCGATGATGGGTCTATTGCCCAAAACAGCAACACGTCATAGCCGTGTCTTCGAGTTTTTAGGCGAAGACCTCGCACACGCCAGTAAACAACGCATCAACGATCTGCGCGGCGATCGCATGGCGATGATTTTCCAAGAGCCGATGACGGCGCTAAATCCTGCCTATACGATTGGCGATCAGCTTACCGAGCATTATCGTCATCATCACAAGGCCTCGGCTGAGCAAGCGCGTCAGCGTGCCGTCGAGCTGTTGGAAAAGGTTGGCATCGCCTCGGCGGCCGAGCGACTTGGGCAGTATCCGCACCAACTCTCGGGCGGCTTGCGTCAGCGCGTGATGATTGCTATGGCGCTGATGTGTGGACCTGAGCTGCTAATCGCAGACGAACCAAGCACAGCCTTAGATGTCACGATCCAGGCACAGATTTTGCGGCTGCTGGCTGATCTGCAAGCGGAACTTGGTATCGCCATGGTGCTCATCACCCACGATTTGGGTGTTGTTGCCAGAATCGCTGATCGCGTGGCCGTCATGTATGCGGGTCAGATTGTCGAAGAAGGCGCCGCAGTGGATATTTTTGCCTCACCACAGCATCCCTATACGAGAGGCTTGATTAGCTGTATTCCAATACCGGGCAAAACAATTCCCGGGGGCAGACTCGGCACGATTCCGGGCGTCGTTCCGTCGCTTATCGGTGAAATGAAAGGTTGCGCCTTTAAAGATCGCTGCGCGCACGCCCAAGCACGTTGCAGCGAAACGATCCCCTTGCACCAGACACCACAAGGCCAACAGTGGCGCTGTGTCATGAATGAAACGAACCCGAGCGGAGCAGACCAATGACTGCCCTGATTGAAACGAGAGATCTGCAGCGCACCTTTTCAGTCAGTGTCGGGATGTTTAAACCCCGTCAGACACTGCATGCGGTCAATGGCGTCGATCTCTCCGTGCAACGTAAAGATGTGTTGGGTATTGTGGGTGAGTCTGGTTGCGGCAAATCGACGCTTGCACGCATGCTGTTGGGTCTGACGCCCCCCTCGCGCGGCAGCGTCTTGATCGATGGACAGGACATCAGCAAGATTGATCGACGTGATTTGGCGCGCCGCGTACAACCCATTTTTCAAGACCCCTACTCTTCCCTGAACCCACGTCGTACGATTGCTTCGATCGTGTCGTTCCCGCTGGATGTGCTGGGTGTGGGCACACGGAGCGAGCGTCGCAAGAAAGCCATTGAAATGCTGGAGCGTGTCGGTCTGCCTGCGCGCTATGCGGACAATACTCCGGGACAACTTTCTGGCGGACAACGTCAGCGCGTCGCGATCGCGCGTGCCTTGGTGATCAATCCTGAAATTGTGATTTGTGATGAACCGACCTCAGCACTTGATGTGTCGGTCCAGGCACAAATTTTGAATTTATTGCTGGACTTGCGCAAAGAATTTAATCTGACCTATGTGTTTATCAGTCACAACTTGGCTGTGGTGGAGCATATTGCCACTCAAGTCGCCGTCATGTATCTTGGACGCGTAGTGGAGCAAACGCAAACAGCAGAGCTATTTAAACATCCGCGACATCCTTACACGCAGGCTTTACTGGCCTCGGTGCTGACGCCAGAGCCTGGTTTAGGCATTCCAGATATGGGCTTGGGCCTATCTTTTCCCGACCCCTTACATCCGCCGACAGGCTGCTCATTTCATCCACGTTGCCAACAACGTCGACCCGAGTGTTCAGTGGATCATCCTCACTTGCTGCGCGATGCACACGGTGAGGTTGCCTGTCATCTTTACACTGCTAAAACATAAAAAAATCGCTCCGTTATTGTCGTAACGGAGCGAGTGCTTTGTACAAATACCTACTTAGAACGGTGCCAGACCTAACGAAGCGCGGAAGCGGTTCTTGATGAACACGCCATCGCGCGAAGGTAACGCACGTGGCAGATCATCGGGTTTGACCAAAATTTGTGCAAACGTCACACCTTGACGTGCGTTGACATTTTGCTCCACCTGTTTCAAGCCAGCCATATCCTTGACTTGGTAAGAGTTGACAATCCCGCACGCCTTGGCCACGGCGGACAAATCTGTGCCGAGGCTAGAGTGACTGAACTGCATGCCTGTCTCGCCGAAATGACCGTTATCAATAACGACGATGGTGAGGTTGGCTGGTTTTTGAGCACTGATGGTCGCCAAGGATCCAATACCCATCAATTGCTCACCATCACCTGTAATCACCATCACAGACTTGTCTGGCTGCGCCAGTGCAAGGCCCAGACCCATGGCGGCTGCACCACCCATGGCGCCCCACAAATAAAAGTTTTTATCGCGATCACCCGCGGCAAATACGTCATAGGTGGCGGAGCCTAAACCTGTGACGATCAAAGACTCTGGGCACTTGGCAATCAGAGCACTGACGAACTCGCGACGATCAATGACGCTAGTAGAAGACTGAACATGACTCATGGCAATTCCTATCTAAATATCTTGAAAGATGTTGCACCACGCACGATGACTGAAATCAGCTCGGCACGTTTAACCGCAGTTGCTTAGTTGCGCAGCCATTTCTTGCGTCCAATCAGACGCTGTGACAGCAACACCGCAACGGGCTCTCCGCCCTCAAACGCGAAATCCAACGCGGCGCCTACAACATCCTCTACCTCATCCGCGTACTCGGCGCGATAGACCTTGATGCCCATCAACTCCATCGAGGCTTGCGTCGCTTTGCTCATAGGGACCTGCCAGGGATTGAACTCAGCATACTCGCCGCGCATTGTCACCAGCGTTAAAAACGGGAAGCGGCAACTCTGCAACAAGGACATCATATTGATACAGTTACCCACACCGCTACTCTGCATGAGCAGCGCATGACGTTGGCCTCCGAGCCATGCACCGCCAGCCACAGCAATACCCTCTTCTTCGGTTGTCAGCACAATGGCGCGCATATCAGGATCTTCGTTGACACGGCGAATCACGTGCGCATGTCCAGCATCCGGCACATACGATACTTGCTGAATGCCGCCTTCTTTGAGAACCTTAAATATTTGTTCTTGCCAGGCGGGTGTGGGGGAGAAGACTTCACTCATGTCTCGCGAATCCTTTGAACAGTTTTTTTGTAAAGAAGCTTTTTTGTAACGAAGCGATACTATACGTCCGTTTTTATCGGCAGCGGTAAGGCTGTTTTGTATCGCACCTGTTTGAGCGCGAAACTCGACCGGATTTTTTCAATCCCCGGTATCGGTGTCAATTGCTCCAAGATAAATTTTTCCAATGCTGCGATATCGGCGACCGCGACACGAATCAGGTAGTCGCTGTCACCCGTCATGAGATAACACTCCATCACCTCGTCGTGCTCACTAATACGCTGCTCAAAGTGCGCGAGCGATTCTTTACTCTGGCTTTTGAGGCTGATGTTGATAAAGACATTGAGTCCCAAGCCTAGTGCAGTGGCATTCGCCAACGCCACGTAGCGGTCAATCACTCCTGCAGATTCCAGTGCACGTACCCGTGCCAGGCAAGGCGACGGGCTTAAATGCACACGACGTGCAAGCTCGATATTTGACAATGCACCATCTAACTGTAGCTCTGACAATATCTTCAAATCAATAGAATCTAGTTTCATTATGCTGTTTTAAATAAAAAAACGGAATTTAATGCTGCATATTAGCATTTCAACCCCTCATAAAGGCATCCCATGCTGCAAACAAGTCTCTAGAATATCGACTTACACACACCTCACTAAAAGACTGCACACGATGAACGCTGCCATTGATCCCCGACCCTCTTCCTGGATAAATGCCTCTGTCGATACCGACTCCCAAGAGACGCATGAATGGCAGCAAGCGTTGTTGGCGGTACTAGCAAGTGAAGGTCCCGAACGCGCTAAGTTTTTACTCGATGAGCTTGTTCGCACCGCACACACTGCGCAAGTGGGTTGGCGCCCTGAGCTCAGCTCACCTTATATCAATACGATCTCTGTCGATCAGCAACCCGTTTTCCCAGGTGACCTGGCTATTGAGGAACGTCTAGCCTCCATCATGCGGTGGAATGCACTGGCGATGGTGGTGCGGGCCAATCAGGCCTATGGTGAGCTCGGCGGTCATATTGCCAGTTATGCAAGCGCTGCCGATTTATTCGAAACCGGCTTCAATCATTTTTTTGAAGCTCGACGCGGCACAGAACCCGGACAACATCGTGGCGACTTAGTGTTTTTTCAGCCTCATAGCGCACCAGGTGTTTATGCACGTGCCTATCTCGAAGGCCGACTCCAAGAGCAAGATCTGTTGCATTATCGTCAAGAAATTCAAGCCATCAAAAACGGTGCGCAAGGACTGTCAAGCTACCCTCATCCCTGGCTGATGCCAGATTTCTGGCAATTCCCAACAGGCTCGATGGGGATCGGTCCGATCAGCTCGATCTACCACGCGCGCTTTATGCGCTACCTCACGCATCGCAATTTGTTGAACTGCGATGCGCGCAAAGTCTGGGGCGTGTTTGGTGATGGAGAAATGGATGAGCCGGAGTCCATGAGCGCCTTGACGCTGGCGGCACGGGAGGGGCTGGATAATTTAGTCTGGGTCGTCAATTGCAACCTGCAACGTCTGGACGGTCCCGTACGGGGTAATGGCCGGATCATTGATGAGCTGGAAAAGCTCTTTACCGGTGCAGGCTGGAATGTCATCAAGTTAGTGTGGGGCAGCGACTGGGATGGTCTTTTTGCACGTGATCTCACGGGTGCGCTTACGCGTGCCTTTGCCAATACCGTCGATGGTCAGATGCAAACCTTTGCCGCCAAAGACGGACGCTTTAATCGCGATACATTTTTTGGTCAAAATGAAGAGCTCGCACGTTTAGCGCAAGGCATGACGGACGATCAGATCGATCACCTCAAGCGTGGCGGACATGATCTCGTCAAAATACACGCAGCCTATGCGGCGGCAGCCAATCATACGGGTCAACCTACCGTGATCCTCGCGCATACAAAAAAGGGCTATGGCATGGGCAGTGCGGGTCAAGGAAAAATGACCACGCATAGTCAGAAAAAACTCGACGATACCGATCTGATTGAGTTTCGTAATCGCTTTAACTTGCCTCTGACCGACGAACAGGCAACCTCCCTCAGTTTTTATCGCCCTGCGCCAGACAGTCCAGAAATGCAGTACTTACAAAAACAACGTCAAGCACTTGGGGGCTATTTACCCAAGCGTGAAACGACGTGTGAATCTGTCGCAGTGCCAGAAATGTCTCAGTACAGTCAGTTTGCCATCCAAGCCGATGGCAAAGAAATGAGTACAACCATGGCCTTTGTCAGAGTACTGGGTAATTTGCTCAAGGACCCTGTGCTTGGGCCACGTATTGTGCCGATTGTGGCAGACGAAGCGCGCACGTTTGGCATGGCCAACTTGTTCAAACAAGTTGGGATTTATTCAAGTGTGGGGCAGCGTTACGCCCCCGAAGACATTGGTTCTGTGCTGAGCTATCGCGAAGCACTGGACGGTCAGATTTTGGAAGAAGGTATTTCCGAAGCAGGCGCGATTGCGAGCTGGACTGCCGCGGCAACAAGTTATAGCGTGCACGGCTTGGCGATGCTGCCCTTTTATATTTATTACTCCATGTTTGGTTTTCAGCGTGTGGGCGATCAGATATGGGCCGCAGCAGATCAACGTCCTCGTGGTTTTTTATTGGGTGCGACCTCAGGCCGAACAACGCTTGGGGGTGAAGGTCTACAACACCAAGATGGCACAAGCCACTTGCATGCCGCCACCATCCCCAATTGCAAAGCCTACGATCCCGCATTTGCAGGGGAGATGGCCGTGATCATTGATCAGGGCGTGCGAGAAATGATGGTTGAGCAACAGGACGTGTTTTATTACGTCACACTCATGAATGAAAACTACGCCCAACCAAGCTTGCCAGAAGGCATACATGAAGAAATTATTCGCGGTGCATATCTCTTTAATGTTTACCCGGCCAAAAAGGAAACGGCTCAAGCGACCTTGCTAGGCTCTGGTGCAATATTGACCGAAGTCATCAAAGCTGCACAAATCCTGAGCGCTGAAGGCATCACAACCTATGTGTATAGCGTGACGAGTTGGAGCGAACTGGCGCGTGACGGCTTAGCGTGCGAACAAGCTGCGCTGGCAGGTGACCCAGCCGCTGGTGTACCATTTATCTACCAGCAACTCTCTAAGAGCCAAGGTCCCATCATTGCAGCCACTGATTATGTGCGCGCGGTTCCTGAAACGGTCCGGGCGTATATCCCATCCAGCCGCCGACTGATGACTCTTGGAACCGATGGCTTTGGACGTAGCGATACTCGCGCCGCGCTCAGGACATTTTTTGGAGTAGATGCGCAAACCATTGTCCGGGCAACCAAATATGCTCTGACATAACAATGTCTAGGCATGACCGAAGCTCAACACTCTGCTCTAAACAACGCTCAGCGCCCTGCTTTGGTTTTAGATGCCTGCATCATGATGTCAGGCTTACTCAGACCACTGCTGCTCAATCTTGCTAAAACGGGTTTGTTTGATCCACTCTGGACTGACAAGATTGGACAAGAGTGGCAACGCAATGCGGCGCGACTATGGCCAATCGATCCTGAGTTACTCAAGACTGAATGGCAACGTATGCAAGAGCAATTTCCAGCGGCCAACATGGGTGACGTGACGCCTTTTGAAGCATCACTTAAACACACAGATCGTAAAGATAAGCACGTTGCGGCAACAGGTATTGCAGCAGTGGCGGCCGTTCAATCTGGTCCTATCAGCGTATTGACCTGGAACATCAAGGATTTCAGCCGTTCAGAGCTGAGGCGCCAACAACTTGGCCTCATCGATCCGGATCGTTTGTTCTCACAATGGTGGCCCACCCATCGGCAACTCCTATCCGAGACGCTTGACTTCACCGTATCCGAGTTAGTCTCGAGTGGCAGAAGACAAGCTGAGCCCATGCTTGGCATGCTGCGTCGTGACCGGCTGTTTAGACTGGCAGGATTGTATGAACTGGCGCAAAAAAACCCTGCCGGCTTGTGACCTGACAGGGTTTTAAACGGAGGCTGTCCGTACTTACTGAGCGGGCGCCTCTGGAGCTGCTGCGGCAGGAGCGGCTGCATCAGCGGCAGGTGCGCCGCCTTGCAGTTCAATGCCACCGATTGCTTTGACAGACAAGCGCAAACGGCCTTTGTCATCGGCCTCAATCACTTTTACGCGCAAAGCCTGACCGACCTTGAGCACGTCATTAATGTTGGCAATGCGGTAGTTTGCGATCTCGGAGATGTGCAACAAACCATCACGTCCTGGCAAGACCTGAACAATGGCGCCGAAATCAAGGAGACGCAAAACGCTACCGTCATATTCCTGACCGACTTCGACATCCGCTGTCAGTTCAGTAATACGGCGCTGGGCATCATGCGCGCGATCAAGATCCGCACTGGAAATCACGATCGTGCCGTCATCAGAGATATCGATCTGGCAACCGGTTTCTTCGGTCAACGCACGAATCGTTGCGCCGCCCTTACCGATCACATCACGAATCTTTTCAGGATTGATCTTCATGCTGAGCATACGTGGTGCAAATGCGGACAGCTCGCCACGTGAGTTTTGAATGGCTTCGCGCATTTTGCTCAAAATATGCAGACGTCCGTCGCGGGCCTGAGCCAAGGCGACTTGCATGATTTCTTTGGTGATGCCCTGGATTTTGATATCCATTTGCAGAGCAGTGATACCGTTTTCAGTGCCCGCCACCTTGAAGTCCATATCGCCGAGGTGATCTTCGTCACCCAAGATATCGGTCAGCACGGCGAATTTGCCCTCGTTGAGGATCAGGCCCATGGCTACACCTGCAACGTGGTCCTTGAGAGGCACACCGGCATCCATCATGGCCAACGAACCACCGCATACGGACGCCATGGAAGACGAACCGTTTGACTCAGTGATTTCCGAAACCAAACGAATGGTGTACTGGAAGTCTTGGGCATCGGGCAACAACGGCACGAGCGAGCGCTTGGCCAGACGACCGTGACCGATTTCGCGGCGCTTGGGTGTACCAACACGACCCGTTTCGCCCGTCGCAAATGGAGGCATGTTGTAGTGCATCAGGAAACGGTCGCGATACTCGCCCATCAGGGCATCAATGATTTGCTCGTTTTGCTTGGTACCGAGCGTTGCGATAACCAACGCCTGTGTTTCGCCACGCGTAAACAACGCGCTACCGTGTACACGGGGCAGGACACCTAAACGGATTTCGATCGGACGTACGGTACGTGTGTCACGACCGTCGATACGTGGCTCACCGCTCAGAATCTGGCTGCGAACAATTTTGGCTTCGAGGTCAAACAAAATATTGTCGACGGTCACGCCATCAGGTGCGGAAACACCTTGGGCTGTAGCAGCTTCAGCAAGCTTGGCGTGCACACTTGCGTACACCTGACGCAATTGTGTGGTGCGCTCTTGCTTTTGACGTGTCTGGTAGGCAGCATAAAGCGCATCCTGAGCTGCGGCAGTCACCGAAGCAATCAATGCCTCGTTTTTGGCAGCAGGCTGCCAGTCCCAATCGGGCTTGCCAGCTTCGCGCACGAGGTCGTTGATCGCGCCGATCACGGCCTGCATGGCATTGTGACCGAACACCACACCACCCAGCATGATTTCTTCAGACAGCTGCTGAGCCTCAGACTCCACCATCAACACTGCGGCTTCTGTACCGGCAACGATGAGATCCATCTGCGAGGTCTTGAGCTGTGTGGCGGTTGGATTGACCATGTACTGGCCATCGAAGTAGCCCACACGTGCGGCACCAATGGGGCCGTGAAAAGGAATACCTGAGATTGCAAGGGCAGCAGACGCGCCGATCATTGCAGGAATATCAGGATCGATCTCTGGGTTGCAGGACAACACGTGAATGATGACCTGCACTTCGTTGTAAAAACCTTCGGGGAACAAGGGACGCAAAGGACGGTCAATCAGACGCGACGTCAGCGTTTCTTTTTCAGAAGGCTTGCCTTCGCGCTTGAAAAATCCACCGGGGATCTTGCCTGCAGCGTAGGTTTTTTCGATGTAGTCAACGGTCAGGGGGAAAAAATCCTGTCCTGATTTGGCTTCTTTTTTAGCAACAACTGTTGCGAGTACGACAGTATCTTCGACGGTTACAAGCACAGCGCCTGAGGACTGGCGAGCAATTTCACCGGTCTCAAGCACGACAGTATGTTGTCCATACTGAAACGATTTGGTCACTTTATTGAACATGACAATTTATTCCTTACAAATGAAAAACCGTGGGCATTGCAGCAAGATTGCCGCACCGACCACGGTTGAGTCACGGGGAGACTGCCCCATGGATACCGATCACTTACGCAGACCGAGTTTTTCGATCAGTGCACGATAGGAATCTGGGTTGCGGCTCTTGAGATAATCTAGCAACTTACGACGACGGCTCACCATGCGAAGCAGGCCTCGACGTGAGTGGTGGTCTTTCATGTGGGTTTTGAAGTGACCTGTCAGCTCATTAATACGCGCTGTCAGCAAAGCCACCTGGACTTCGGGGGAACCGGTATCGCCCTGAGCGCGTTGGTATTGCGCGACGATGTCGGATTTATTAATATCAGCAACAGACATTTTATGACCTCAAGTGACAAGCGTCAGGCCTGAGGCGACCTGACGTGAATAGAAAAAATAACAATAAACAACGATAATGCTTTCGAATTATAGCCGATTGGCTAAAATCTATCTAAACGGCCCAACTCGGACCGCTGATTAGACTTTGGATGAGCCCCACCATGACCAAAATGACACCTATTTCTGATCGCCACAACACTGCAAGACCAAACTTTGCCTTGCGTGCGCTGCGTCCAGTCGGCCTTGCGCTTGCAGTGGCATCCATCGCCCTTGTGACCGGTTGCGCCAATTATCAATCCGTCAAACCTGGCATGTCCGTGTCAGAAGCGATCCAAAAGCTCGGCAAGCCGTCAACCACTTGCACACGCGAGGATGGTACGCAGCGCCTGATTTGGACCATGCAACCCTACGGCCAGTATGCCTGGGGCACCAACACCACCAAAGATGGCAAGGTTGTTGAGATGCAGCAGTTATTGACTGACAAGCATTTTGAGGTGCTCTCCACCGGGAAATGGACGGATCAGCGGTTGGCGTGCGAGTTTGGCGAACCTGCCAACAAATACGGTATCTCAAAAGGCCATGAGATTGTCTGGGCCTATCGGTACAAACAAGAGGGCGTATGGAACTCCATGATGTATGTTTACATGGGCCCCCAGGGCAACCTTGTCAACCGCTTCCACCCTGCACCCGATCCGGATTCGCTGGGTGACGGAGACAGAATGCGCTAGAGCAGTACGTTTCAGCAGCACACAGGCGCAATTTCTGAAATTTCAGCGCCTGCTACGCTGCCAGCGCCAGAGCCAGACACCCCACCCCGACAATCCGTATACGATAAATAATCCAAACAGGATGACGGGTGGGTTGCTAGAAATAAAGACAAAGCCTGCAACAAACACCAAAATTACCCAGAACGGCACACTGCGCCCCAAGGCGAAGGATTTGCCACTATAGAAGGGTAAGTTTGACACCATCGCCACACCACAATAAAGCGTAATGACGAAAGCCGTCCAGGCTAGGAGTTCCTTGGGGATCTGTAAGCGGTTATCCACTACGAGCCAAACGAAGCCCGCGATCAACGCACCGGCTGCGGGGCTTGGCAGACCCTGAAAAAATCTTTTATCTACAACCGCGATATTGGTGTTGAAGCGTGCCAGACGTAAGGCCGCGCCGCACACATACACAAAGGCTGCGAGCCATCCCCAGCGACCCAGATCATTCAGCGCCCACTCGTACATCACCAACGCTGGCGCGACGCCAAAGGACGTCATGTCTGAAAGTGAATCGTATTGTTCACCAAAGGCAGAGGTGGTCTTAGTCAATCGTGCAACGCGCCCGTCCATACCATCTAACACCATCGCGACAAAGATTGCGATGGCTGCCATTTCGAAGCGACCATTCATCGCCTGAACGACTGCATAAAATCCCGCAAATAACGCGGCAGTCGTAAACGCGTTAGGCAGCAGATAAATGCTGCGGTGGCGTTGCTCAGGATCGCGTAACGGGTCAACAGGCATGGAATGTGCTCACTAGAGAGTTTCAGGCAAGTCAGCCAACACAGTCGTGGTGGCGCTGACCTTGTCACCAATCGCGACACGGGGTCGTGAACCTAAAGGCAAGTAGACATCCACGCGCGAGCCAAAGCGGATAAAACCGTATCGCTGACCGCGGTATAAATTGTCACCTTGTTTGGTGTAGCAAAGGATACGCTTGGCCACGAGACCTGCCACCTGTACCGCAGTCACAATATGACCGTCGGGCATCCGCAACACCATCGCGTTACGCTCATTCTCAAGGGAAGCCTTGTCGAGCGCAGCGTTAAAAAACTTACCTGGAAAATATTGGGTCATCACCACCTCGCCATCCACGGGCGAACGGTTGCTGTGCACATTAAACACATTCATAAACACGCTGATTTTGAGCGCTTTGCGATCAGCGTAAGGATCTTGGGTTTCTTCGACCACGACAATTCGGCCGTCGGCAGGAGAGAGCACAGCACGGGGCTCGGTTGAACCGGAGCGGGCTGGATCACGAAAGAACTGCAGGACAAAAATCGCAATGATCCAAAACAATACAGACCAGGCGGGTGACCACCAGGTCACAAGCAAAGCAATCAGAATCGAGCCAGCCAGAAAAGGCCAACCCTCGCGGGCAATAATAGGATGGGGATAGTGAGGTGTATTCATTGTAGGTAGAAGGTTAACCCAAAAAAACACGCCCCGAGTGAACTGCACCCCAAGAGTTGGATGGGTGTCCAACTTTTGGGGTGCAGTTCACCGAGGGGCGTGTTTCAAATGCCTGCTGATTTAAATCAAATCAGTTCTTAGTCTTGTCGACCAATTTGTTCGCGGCAATCCAAGGCATCATAGAGCGCAACTTGGCACCTACGACTTCGATTTGCGACTCAGCATTGATACGACGACGCGAAATCAGCGCAGGCGCACCTGCTTGGTTCTCAAGAATAAAGCGCTTGGCGTACTCACCCGTCTGAATATCGGTCAAGCACTGACGCATTGCTGCACGTGTGGCATCGGTCACGATCTTTGGACCTGTCTCGTACTCGCCAAACTCGGCGTTGTTCGAGATCGAGTAGTTCATGTTGGCGATACCGCCTTCATAGATCAGGTCAACGATCAACTTGAGTTCATGCAAACACTCAAAGTAGGCCATCTCTGGTGCATAACCTGCGTCGACCAAGGTCTCGAAACCTGCTTTGATCAGCTCAACCGTACCACCGCACAACACGGCCTGCTCGCCGAACAAGTCTGTTTCAGTTTCTTCGCGGAAGTTTGTCTCGATGACACCTGCGCGGCCACTACCGATCGCGCAAGCGTACGACAAGGCTACGTCGCGGGCTGAGCCAGAGTTGTCCTGGTGAACGGCCACCAGAGCTGGCACGCCGCCGCCCTGCGCATAGGTACCACGAACAGTATGGCCGGGTGCCTTAGGAGCAATCATGACCACGTCGATATCGGAACGCGGGACCACCTGACCATAATGCACGTTAAAGCCGTGTGCAAAAGCCAGCGCAGCGCCGGGCTTGATATTGCTGTGGACGCTTTCGCGATATACCTGGCCGATGTTTTCATCGGGCAACAACATCATGACGAGGTCAGCTGATTTGACCGCATCCGCAACTTCGGCGACTTTCAAACCAGCGTTAGCTGCTTTGCTCCAGGAAGCGCCATCTTTGCGCAAACCCACTACAACTTTAACGCCCGACTCATGCAGGTTCAGCGCATGCGCGTGACCTTGCGAACCATAGCCAATAATGGCAACTGTCTTACCTTTGATCAGGGACAGGTCACAATCTTTATCGTAAAAAACCTTCATTCTGGGCTCCAGATTTTTGTAAATTGAATGCAATGGATAGTTGGAACAACTTTAAATATTGAGCAGCAAATCACAGCTTGAGGATACGCTCGCCACGACCGATCCCTGAGACGCCTGTACGGACAGTCTCCAAAATCGCACTTCGATCCAAGGCGTCGATAAACGCCTGAATCTTGTCTTGATTACCTGTCAGCTCGATGGTGTAGGCTTTATCCGTGACATCAATGATACGGCCACGGAAAATGTCCGCCATCCGCTTCATTTCCTCACGCTCCTTGCCTACCGCACGAACTTTGATCAACATGAGCTCACGCTCAATGTGGGGTCCTTCGGTCAAATCAACAACCTTAATCACGTCCACGAGACGATTCAAATGCTTGGTGATTTGTTCAATCACATCATCCGAACCCATTGTTACCATCGTCAAGCGTGACAGTGTACTGTCTTCGGTTGGAGCAACCGTCAAGGTTTCAATGTTATAACCACGTGCAGAAAACAGACCGACCACGCGCGACAGTGCACCGGGGGCGTTTTCCATCAGAACAGAAATAATATGTTTCATGGTGGTCCCCTTATAGATCTTCAGAGCCGAGCAACATTTCGGTCAAGCCTTTACCCGCCTTGACCATTGGCCAGACGTTTTCGCTTTGATCCGTAATGAAGTCCATGAATACGAGACGATCTTTGAGCTTGAAGGCTTCGCGCAACGCGCCATCCACGTCAGAAGGCTTTTCGATTCGCATCCCGACGTGGCCGTATGCTTCTGCCAGCTTAACGAAATCAGGCAACGCATCCATGTAGGACTCTGAATAACGCGACGAGTAATCAATCTGCTGCCACTGACGCACCATTCCAAGGAAGCGATTATTCAAACAAATAATCTTGGGAGTCAGGTGATATTGACGGCAGGTCGAGAGCTCTTGGATATTCATCTGGATTGAGCCTTCGCCAGTAATACACGCCACAGTCGCATCCGGATTGGCCATCTGCACACCCATGGCATAGGGCAAACCAACGCCCATGGTGCCAAGGCCGCCCGAGTTGATCCAGCGGCGGGGCTTGTCAAAACCGTAATACTGAGCGGCCCACATCTGGTGCTGACCGACGTCGGAGGTAATAAATGCATCACCTCCGGTGACTTCCCAAAGCTTTTGCACCACGGCCTGAGGCTTGATCAGCTCGCTCGAGTCGGCAAACTTCATGCATTCTTTGCCGCGCCAGACGTCAACTTGTTGCCACCACTTCGCCAAAGCCTCAGTATTTGGACGCGTTTCAGCGGCAGCCGCCTGATACTGGGACATCAGCTCGATCAAGACGTCTTTGACGTTACCGACAATCGGCACATCGACTTTGACACGCTTGGAAATCGATGAGGGATCGATATCGATGTGAATAATTTTGCGTGGATTTTGCGAAAAGTGCTTGGGGTTGCCAATCACTCGGTCATCAAAACGCGCGCCCACTGCAATCAACACGTCGCAGTGCTGCATTGCCATGTTGGCTTCGTAAGTGCCGTGCATGCCAGGCATTCCTACGAACTGCTTGTCTGAAAACGGATAGGCACCCAGCCCCATTAAGGTGTTGGTGCAAGGGGCTCCAATCAGCTTGACGAACTGATTGAGTTCGGGAGAGGCGTCAGACAAAATCACGCCACCACCGCTATAGATCATGGGTCGCTCAGCTTGCAACAACATCTGCACAGCTTTTTTGATCTGTCCCTGGTGGCCTTTGACGACAGGCGAATAAGAGCGCATCACAGGCTCAGCCTTTGGAGGCGAGTACTTGCAATGCGCAAAACTGACGTCCTTGGGGATGTCAACCAAAACGGGGCCAGGACGGCCGGTGCGGGCAATGTAGAAAGCTTTGCGCATCGTGTCGGCAAGCTCTTTGACATCGCGCACTAAAAAGTTGTGCTTGACGCATGGACGCGTAATACCAACGGTGTCGCACTCTTGAAAGGCGTCCTCACCGATCGCATGAGTGGGTACCTGACCGCTGATGATGACCATCGGGATCGAGTCCATGTAGGCAGTCGCGATACCTGTGACGGCGTTTGTCACACCAGGGCCACTTGTAACCAGGCACACACCGACTTTGTTGGACGAGCGCGAGTAGGCATCGGCTGCATGTACTGCAGCTTGCTCATGGCGCACCAAAATATGTTTGAATTTGTCTTGCTTGTAAATCGCGTCGTAAATATAGAGTACGGCCCCACCAGGGTAACCAAATACGTGCTCTACGCCTTCTTCGGCTAAAACGCGTGTGACGATATCTGAGCCATTGAGTTCCATAATATGATTCCTTTCATTACCGGCTTTTACCCTATGACTGCGTGCTCATAGAATGAGCAACACTGAACCGCGACAGGGATAAACAACATGCACCGACGTTTTCAAGCTCACAGAGCCTGGCCACCCGGACACCTTGCCAACCTAGCACGCATTCGCCATCAGGCTATGCA
Organism: Burkholderiaceae bacterium; assembly: GCA_023653055.1. GTDB lineage: Bacteria > Pseudomonadota > Gammaproteobacteria > Burkholderiales > Burkholderiaceae_B > Zwartia. Next base: position 25,921 of record JAMNXR010000024.1, read on the forward strand.
CGCACCCAACAGGGGTGCACTGGATCGAAACGGAAGTTGCTGACCCGAGCTTTTGGCAAGGACGGCAACAAAAGTTTATATTTTTGGCGTGGCGCTACGAAGTGGTGACCTCGACACGAACGCCTTCAAGCAAAAAGACGGTAAGCTTTTTTGCCCGAATTTCAAACTTTAACGTGTTGTGCGCCGCAGCGCAAATCCTGTGCCTATAGACGTTGGGAGGTTGTCACCTCTGCCCGAGTCCGCTAGAGTGGAGACTTAGAGACAAATTGCTGCAGCGCACACAGGAATCATGAACGAAACTGCCAGCCAGCTACAGCGTTTTATATACAGCCACCACCTCTACAGCGGGGTCAGGCGCGCGGCGGGCACCTTGTTGCCCGTGACCATTCTGGGTGGGATATTCGGCTGGTACGCTGCTGGGCTGGTTGCGACGTTTGGCGCACTCTGTGTGGCGTTTATCGATCAGCCAGGCCCGCACGAGCACCGTGTCCGTGAAATGCTGGGTGGCACCGTACTGAGCACCCTGACCGTTGCCATCACGAGCTTAGCCTCTAATCACCCCCTCCTGCTATGGCTGGTGGTGATTAGTCAGTGCTTTGCCTACTCCATGCTGTCTGTCTATGGCAAAAGAGGGGGTCAAATCGGTTTTGCCTGCTTATTGCTCATGACCGTGACCATGCATGAGGCGCTAACGGCCGATCAAGTATGGCTGCACACCCTCACCTCTTTTGGTGGTGGACTGTTTTACACCCTCTTTAGTTATTCGCTCAGCCGAGCCATGAAACTAAGAGAAAAAGAACAAGCGCTCTCCGTGGCCCTGTTCGCGACCTCAGATTATGTGGCGCAACGGGCAAACATGTATAGCCTCGATCATGACTTGGACGAGAGTTATCGAACACTCATCACCTGTCAGTCCAACATGACAGACAAACAACAAGGCGCCCGCGATATGGTGCTGAGAGGTCTCTCGGGGCAAATCAACACCGACCAGCCTAAACGCATCATGCTGTGGAATCTTTTTGTCGACACCATCGACATTTTAGATACCCTGGTCGCTACGCGCACGGATTACTCACTGTTACGCGCCAAACTTGGGAACTCGGACATCCTGATTTTCATGCGAGATGCGCTCTTTAAAATGTCCGTTGATCTGGACCGTATCGCGCTAGCCGTATCGCGCGAGCGCGCGGCCTCTCCACGCAACAGTGTGAAAGCCGAATTACGCGCACTTGAATTTGAAATCGATCAGATGGCACGCAGTGGCTATGCCCAACGCGAACCTGATGTTTACAACCTCTGTATCGAAATCCTGCGTCGACTCCGGCATAGCGCCAATATTGTCCAGAGAATGATCGTCACAACCGATCTGAGTAAAAAAACAGAATCCATTCAACCGACTGTACTCGATCAATCACTCAGTCAATTTCTGTCACGTGAGCAGTACCGTCCTGGGATGATCACGAGTAACTTACGCTTGGACTCTCCCATTTGTCGCTATGCCTTGCGCGTGACCTTGGCCGCTGCGTTAGCCATGACAGTTTGGACCCTGATTCCTACACTCGCCCCGCACGGGTACTGGATTTTGCTGACCGTCCTGATCATTATGAAACCTGGCTTTGCGCTGACACGGCAGCGCAACGGCTGGAGACTGTTTGGTACCTTGATTGGGTGCGTTGTCGCCTTAGGCATGCTCTACAGCACAGACAACAACACTTGGCTGTTTGTCGCAATGGTGGTCTCCACGATCATTGGGGGTAGCCTACTTCAACTCAATTACATGTCGGCTTCAGTCTTTAATACCAATGCTGTGCTGCTGGCGTTTCACTTTGTTGATCCAAGCGCCACCACCATCATCACAGATCGCGCGATCGACACCCTGATCGGGTCGGTTATTTCTTTTGCATGCAGTTACTTTTTACCTTGGTGGGAAGCGCAGTTTATGCCCTCACTTGCGCGCGCGGCGATCAATGCAAACCGAGAATATCTCAAAGCTGGCTTGCACTACGTCGACGTGCTTCAAGCCAACAAAAAAGACCCCCATAATCCCGAAATACATCGCGCAGAAGTCGCGTGGCGGCTGACCCGCAAAAACGTTTACGTAGCACTCGGTAACTTTGCTGAGGCGTTTTACCGGATGATGCTTGAGCCTCGCTCGCGTCAGTGGCATGTGATCGAATTTAACAACTTGATGATTCAGACCCACATGCTGGCTTCGCAAATCAATGCGGTGATGCATGCGCTCACAACCTCTGCACAAGCCAATCCGATTGTCACCCATCATCTTTCTCAAATCGTTCCACACTTGCAAGCGGATCGCAGCGTCCCCCTTCCCGCGCTCCCCACAGCCATCGTGGATGGAAGCTTGCCAAACTTTGCATATCCTATGACGCAAATGCAAAAAACAATCGTTAATATTGATGATGAAATAGCGATTATTCATAGCAATATCTCCCCCACCCTATCCCCTTCAGGATCCCCCTCATGACTCAACGCCGTCTCAAGTTGCCAGACTATCCTCGAGTCGCTCTCGTCCTCCAAGGTGGGGGCGCACTTGGTTCCTATCAAGCTGGCGTATACGAGGGTTTAGCGAATGCTGGCATCCATCCTAATTGGGTTGCGGGCATTTCTATCGGCGCACTCAATTGCGCCATCATTGCAGGCAACCCGCCAGAAAAAAGAGTGGAGATGCTGAGAGGGTTTTGGGAAACAATCTGCAATCCGCCCAGACACACCGCTACGCATTTATCCAATCCCGGTACAATTTTTGATCAATGGGCATCCTCGTGGGGCGAGATGTTCAAACAATACGAACATTCAATGCTAGGCTCAATGTCGGCCATTTCTGCGATTGTCAAAGGGCAGGAAAATTTTTTCAAACCAAGACTGATGGCTACAGGTGGTGGAGCGCCTGACAATACAAGTTTTTATGACACCACACCCATTCTTGCGACGCTCGAACGTTTTGCGGATTTTGATCGCATCAACAGCGGAGAAACAAGAGTTTCACTAGGTGCAACAAATGTAGCCACAGGCAATTTTGTTTATTTTGATTCTGAGGAGATCAAGCTAACGCCTAAACATTTTTTGGCATCCGGATCTCTCCCTCCGGGTTTTCCAGCAACCGAAATTGATGGCGAGTACTACTGGGATGGCGGCTGTGTATCAAACACACCACTTGAGTATGTTTTGGGCGTGACACCACGTAAAGATACGCTCGTGTTTCAAGTTGATCTGTGGAGTGCACAAGGGCCTCTCCCCGTTGATATTTTTCAGGTCAACGAGCGACTCAAAGATATCCAGTTTTCAAGCCGGACTCGAACCGTTACCAATGCCGTTGAAATCGTGCAAAAGCTGCGTCGAATATGGTTTGACACGATCGATCGCATACCCGCAAAAGTGCGTGCCAACGATCCTTGGTTCGATGAAATGATGCACGATATGATGGGTGCGCGCTACAACGTGATCCACCTCATTTACAGAAATAAACTCAGTGAAGGTCATTACAAAGATTACGAATTCAGTGCCGAAACTATGGGGCATCACTGGGACACTGGCTTGCATGACATGCACGAGACGCTTGAGTTTAAAGACTGTCTCGCGATGCCGGCGGAGGGTGAAAACTTTGTGACGTTTGATGTTCACACCCACCAACGAAGCTCCTCAGGACAATTTACGCAACCTGTCGTCAAGGCTTCAGGTAGTCGTAGGCGACCTCGCCCAGCCCCAAAGTGAGATCGCACACTAAGTGCTTGGCGCCGACAATTTCAAGGACGGGCAAGTCGGCGACAGGCGCTAATGCATGCTGAAATAGCTCTAACCTTGCCGGCCCCGTCCAGGCACCTTTAACATTGACATTCTGCAAGTAGTAACGCACGAGCTCACACACACGTGCACTACCGTCAACATGGGGAATGATTTTAAGTAAATAATTCGGTGTTTCGAGTAATTTCTTTTGCTCGGCCGCACAGTCCAAATCTGCATGCTTATAGCCCATCGTCCCTGTCGCAACGCGAACTTGGCCATAATCGAGCGTACCCAAGAGCGTGTCGGAATCCACCATCAGTTTTGGTCTTGCGAGTTTTTTGGGAAAACCCCATAACTCACGTCCACCCGCGATAGGCGCCTCGTCATCCAGATACATCATGTGCGTGTAACCGCCACGCCGACCCTGCTCATCAATCACTGAGATCACTTGGCCTGACTCGGTGTAATCACCAAATCCCGAGGAGTCGGGCATACGGATAAACTCGTAACTCACGATCGGGTCATCAATCGCAAGGGGTTCAGGCACCAACTCTCGAAGTTTTTTTGGATCCGTACGATAAGAAATGATTAAAAATTCGCGATTAATAAAGCGATAGGGTCCCTTTGGGTAAGAGGGACTTGCGAATGGCATCGAATAGGCATTCGCTTTGATATCGGCTATTTTCAAGGCACTCTCCAGTTGAGTTGATCATCCTAATGTAATCTAGTTAATGTAGGCTACAAGCATGACATCAGCTTTACAATTGCCTTTGACAAGATTACTGACCCACATACTATCCCCTTCAGGAGTTTGATATGTCACTACAAAATAAAGTTGCCCTGATTACCGGCGCGGCAAGTGGAATTGGGCGCGAATGTGCTCTCAAGCTCGCCAGCAAAGGCGCAATAATCGTGATTGCCGACCTCAATCAGTCGGCAGCCGACGCAGTGGCAGACGAAATCAAGCAAGCGGGTGGCAAAGCAATGGGCGTCGTCATGGATGTCACCGATGAGGAGGCGGTCAACGCTGGCACGGACCTTGCAGCAAAAACGTTTGGAGGCATCGACATTTTAGTTTCCAATGCGGGCATCCAGATCGTGCACCCAATCGAAGATTTTCCTTTCGCCGATTGGAAAAAAATTATGGCTATCCACCTTGATGGTGCATTCCTCACCACTAAAGCTGCCATTAAACATATGTATGCTGCAGGTAAAGGTGGTTCCATTATTTATATGGGTTCGGTTCATTCGCACGAAGCCTCACGCCTGAAAGCAGCTTACGTTGCTGCCAAGCACGGAATCCTAGGACTGGCACGCGTTGTAGCCAAAGAAGGCGGGCCCAAAGGCGTGCGCGCTAACGTCGTATGCCCAGGCTTTGTCCGTACACCGCTTGTCGACAAACAGATTCCTGAGCAAGCTGCGGCACTCAAAATTAGCGAAGCTGAAGTAATCAAAAACGTCATGCTCAAAGACACGGTGGACGGCGAGTTCACCACGACAGAGGATGTGGCCAACGTTGTCGCGTTTTTAGCGGGCTTTGAGAGCAGTGCGCTGACAGGTCAGTCAGTCGTGGTCAGCCATGGTTGGAGCATGCATTAAGTCTCAGACTACCCTTACGCTGTTACTCGGGTCTACGGAACACAAGCTTGTTTTCCGTAGACACCTCCGGTGCAAAGGCATAGCCTTCGCTCGCAAACTTTTGCAAACCCTCAGGTTTGGTGAGGCGTTTCTCGATCGCAAACCGTGCCATCAAGCCTCGGGCACGCTTTGCATGAAAGCTGACAATTTTCCACGTTGGGCCTTTGGCATCTTGAAATACGCACTGGATAATCCGGGCCTTGAGTGCCTTTTGATCCACTGATTTGAAATATTCCTCAGAAGCCAGATTGACGATAATCGGGTCTTTATCTTTGGCCAAGCGCTCATTTAAATAAGGCGCGATCGTTTTCGCCCAAAATTGATAGAGATTGGCACCGCCAGGATTGGCGATTTTCGTCCCCATTTCCAAACGGTAGGGCTGCATCAGATCCAAGGGACGCAACACGCCATACAGACCGCTCAGAATGGCCACATGCTCTTGCGCCCACTCGAGGTCTTTTTCCTTGAGGGTGGCGGCCTCAAGACCCTCATACACATCCCCATTAAAGGCGAGAACAGCTTGTCTTGCGTTGCTTTGTGTAAAAGTCGGCTTCCAGGCTGCGTAACGATCCACATTGAGCTTGGCCAAGGCAGGACTCAAATCCATGAGCGCAGCTACATCCTCGGCGCTCTGGGTCTTGAGGACCTTAATCAGCTGGGTCGCTTCTTTGACAAATAAAGGCTGGGTGTAGGTGTCGGTCTGGACAGTTGAGTCGTAGTCGAGTTTTTTAGCTGGAGATAACAGAAATAACATGGCTTAATCCGGCGCAAAGGGAGGTGTCAACATCGATCCCTGTAGTGTAGCGGGTCACAACCCCGTTTCTGCTAGAATGACGCCCTTGACCAAGGTGTAGCGACTGTTACATCGCGATTGATCCACACAATTGCACGCGCCGGAGAGGTGGCAGAGTGGTCGAATGTACCTGACTCGAAATCAGGCGTGGGTGCAAATCCACCGTGGGTTCGAATCCCACCCTCTCCGCCAGACGAACAATCATTTAGCGCCTTTCGGGGCGCTTTTTTATTGCACACACCCCGCCACCCCTTACCAATTTCGGCTCTACCCCATTAACGGGGGATGGCAGTATTCATCAAATTAGCAGTACTCATCAAACACGGCAAAATACGCCGTTCCAACCGCAATGGGCCAAGACCCTTAGCCGGTAATTCTCAAAGTTCCTAAACCCATATGCCCTTCGGGACA
>JAMNXR010000025.1 GCA_023653055.1 Burkholderiaceae bacterium
AACTGACCGTGGCAGTGCTTGTATTTTTTTCCACTTCCACACGGGCACGGATCATTGCGCCCGACCTTGGGCACCGCATTTCGCAACGTGCCCGGATGGTTTTCAGCCACCGCGCGACTGGCGGATTGACTCGCAGTCTGACTCTCGTCCGCAGGCGCCGCATCATAATCCGTGTGCTGGTACTGCACATTTTGCATTTGAACTGCGCGTGCCGCCTCAAGCTCCGCCTGTTCGATTTCTTCTTGCGTCTGAATCCGCACGGTCATGAGAATGCGCACGACATCGTCACGTACGCGATCGAGCATGCTGGAAAACAACTCAAACGCCTCACGCTTGTACTCTTGCTTTGGGTTCTTTTGTGCGTAACCGCGCAAATGAATACCTTGGCGCAAGTGATCCAAGGCAGACAAATGCTCACGCCATTGCGTATCAATGACTTGCAACATGATCGAGCGTTCAAATCCTGCCCAAGACTCAGCACCGACCGTCGTGACTTTTAACTGATAGGAAGCCTGCGCCGCCTCCAGTACTTTTTCGAGAATATCTTCTTCGGAAATACTCTTGGATTCACGGATAAAGTCCGTCAGGGGCACGTTGATATGCCAGTCGGCCTCGAGAGCCATTTGCAACGCATCAATATCCCACTGTTCTTCGACAGAGCCTTCAGGCACATGACTCGCGACCAAGTCCGTAAAGGTTCCATTGCGCAAATTGTCGATGGTTTCTGAAATCGACTTCGCCTCGAGCACTTCATTGCGTTGTGCGTACAGTACTTTGCGCTGATCATTGGCCACATCGTCATACTCAAGCAATTGCTTGCGTACATCAAAGTTACGGCCCTCAACCTTGCGCTGTGCTGTTTCGATTGAACGCGACACCATGCCCGCCTCGATGGGTTCGCCTTCAGGCAATTTGAGACGGTCCATGATGGCCCGCACGCGATCGCCCGCAAAAATTCGCATCAACGGGTCTTCGAGTGATAGATAGAAACGTGATGAACCTGGATCACCTTGGCGACCCGCACGACCACGCAACTGATTGTCGATCCGTCGTGACTCATGACGCTCTGTGCCGATGATACGCAATCCACCTGCTGCTTTAACCTGCTCGTTCGCCGGCAACCATTGGGTGCGAATCGACTCGATTTGAGCCGCTTTATCTGCATCACTCAACGCTTCGTTTTCACGGACGTTTTCAATCAGCTTTTCAATACTGCCACCCAGCACAATATCCGTGCCACGGCCGGCCATGTTAGTCGCGATCGTGATGTTGCCAGGCTTACCCGCTTGGGCCACAATTTCTGCCTCACGGGCGTGCTGTTTCGCATTGAGTACCTCATGCTTTAAACCAGCCTTATTGAGCAAACCAGAAAGAAGCTCTGAGTTTTCAATACTTGTCGTGCCAACCAATACCGGCTGCCCGCGTTCCTGACAATCACGAATATCAGCAATGATGGCATTAAATTTTTCGGGTGCTGATTTAAAAATTTGATCGTTTTGATCGGCACGAACCATTGGACGATTTGTCGGCACAATGACGGTCTCCAGACCGTAAATTTCTTGAAACTCATACGCTTCGGTATCGGCCGTTCCCGTCATGCCGCCAAGCTTTTCATACATACGGAAATAATTCTGAAACGTAATCGACGCCATGGTCTGATTTTCGTTTTGAATCTGCGCACCTTCTTTTGCTTCGACAGCCTGATGCAAACCATCCGACCAACGGCGACCCGACATCAGACGTCCTGTGAACTCATCGACAATCACAACCTCGTTATCCTGCACCACATAATGCTGGTCCCGATGGAACAGATTGTGCGCACGCAAAGCCGCCATCAAGTGGTGCATCAGGGTGATATTTCGGGCTTCGTATAAAGACTGACCATCAGGCAACAGCCCAAGCTCAGTCAGAATTTCCTCTGCACGCTCATGCCCTGATTCAGACAGGAAGACTTGATGATTTTTTTCATCAACCCAAAAGTGACCCTCTGGTTCGGGCTCTTGAGGCTTGGGCTCAGTGGCCATGCGCTTCAGCATTGCGGGTACAGCGTTGACACGCACATACATTTCTGTGTGGTCTTCGGCCTGCCCGGAAATGATCAAGGGCGTTCTGGCCTCATCAATCAAAATCGAGTCCACCTCGTCGACAATCGCGAACACCAAGGCCCGTTGGCGACGGTCTTCGGCACGCTGCTCCATGTTGTCACGCAAGTAGTCAAAGCCGAACTCATTGTTTGTGCCATACGTAATATCCGCGAGATACGCAGAGATTTTTTCTTCGTTGCTTTGTTGAGGTACAACGACGCCGACCGACAAACCAAGAAAGTTGTAAAGACGTCCCATCCAACCGGCATCGCGTCGCGCGAGGTAATCGTTGACCGTCACCACATGCACGCCGCGTTCGGTCAGCGCATTGAGATAAACGGCCAAGGTTGCCATCAGCGTTTTGCCTTCACCCGTGCGCATCTCAGCAATCTTGCCGCTGTGCAAGACCATGCCGCCAATCAACTGCACATCAAAATGACGCATGCCAAACACGCGCACACTTGCCTCGCGCACAACGGCAAAGGCTTCAGGTAGCAAGGCGTCAAGCGAAGTGCCTGACTTGATCCGCTCTCGAAAACTATCTGTTTTTGCTCGCAACGCTTCATCAGACAAGGCCTGCATCTGAGGTTCGAGCCTATTAATTTGCTCGATTTGCTTTCTCAGTTGCTTGAGTGTGCGATCGTTACGGCTACCGAAGATTTTTTTTAGCAATGAAAACATGCGATTAGGACCTGTTCGGACCCGCACCACAGGGCACGGGACTGACTAAGAAAAAGTTAGGGCAAGATCTGCCTAATAAGTCTTCGAGTTTAACGCACGCGTGGCTGCCACGTAATCGAGGATGACCCTGTAAGGGGTCGCGACGTTGCAACGGGAATGGTGATCGGTTGTCCGGCTAAAAATGCGCGCGGATCAAGGGGTCTGTCATCTTTTCTCACCTCAAAATGCAGGTGGGGTCCCGTAGAAAGGCCTGTTGATCCCACGCGCGCAATCAGCTGCCCCCGCGTCACGACCTCCCCTTCCTTGACCAAAATAACCTTGGCGTGTGCGTAGCGTGTCATCAAGCCATCGCCATGATCAATCTCGACCATGTTGCCGTAACCACGATGAACGGTCACCGTTCGCACGACGCCCCCTGCGGCCGAGCGTATGGGAGTGTCGTAAGGCGCGCTAAAGTCGAGCCCTTCATGCATGCTCATTTGGCCGTTGAAGGGGTTGCGGCGCCAACCGTAGGATGAACTTAAGTATGGATAAGATTCAATCGGCATGGCCGTTGGCAAACGCGCCACACTGGCGGCCTGCTGGGTGACTGCCAAGTCCAGCATCGATAAATAATCACCCTGCCTGGATAAACTTTTTTGCAGCCAGTTGAGCTCTCCCTCAAGTTGCGCAAACGGGACTGCGCGTGATTCAGAGGCAGGCACCCAGAGATCATCCAGGACGACGGTTGCCTCAGGGGATTCGGGAACAATCGTGACATCCTGGTTCGGCAGACCCGCAACCTTTGCCACGCGCTGCCCCAGACCGTCTATTCGGGCGACCGAAGCCTGAAGCTCCCCGACCTTGGTCGCGAGGGCGCGCATCGCTTGCGCATCTGAAATCGACGAAGAAGACGCCAGTGGGGCCAGCGGCTGCGCAGGTAACGTTTCAAGGCGAGTGCCCCATGCCAGGCGTTGCAATGCCGCACCCGCAATCACTGCTGCGACCAATAAAAGGCCACCAATCAGGATCAGACGGCTTACACTGATCGAGATGGGTGTATACTGCCCCTGCCGCGAAGGCATAATCATTATCTTCATCTAACAATCCTTTCCCTATGGTCGCTCCCCCAATTCGCCGATCGCGCTCATCCGGGCAATCTGGCAGCACCCATTTAATTGGGTGGCTGGGTCACGACTCGCAATCGGCCAACGTACTGGCGACCGCTCAAATGCATCTCAATATGCGCAGCGCAGTGGTGAGTGCGTTACCCGCCAATATGCGCAGTGCGTTTGAAGTCATCAAACTCGACAACCAAGTTTTAACATTAATGGTTTCGAGTGCTGCTTTTGCTGCAAAGTTCCGTCAATTAGCCCCTAGAGTGACCGCTCACATGCAAAAAGCTGGCTGGAACATTGCTGAAATTAAACTAAAAGTACAGGGAGGACTCGGCTTACCGGACATTGTTAAACCATTGAGAGAGGCCCGCACGCTTGATCAAACAGATCTCAAAGCTTTTGAAGATTTGCGCTCCGCGCTACGCCCCGGTCCTTTGGCGGATGCAGTGGCCAAACTGTTAAAGCATCACCAAGGCACCACACACAACTCCGTACAGACTACTGAGCAAGACCCTGCGCCCTCAAGCGAAGCCAAATCCTAGGCGAGCTTCCACTCTTGCTGAAACGCAGCAGGCGCCTCCGCCTGGGACGCGTACGTCACGATTTCCCACGCGTCTTGTTGCGCAAGCAGACTCAAGGCGAGTTGGTTGTTGATCGCGTGGCCTGATTTACACGCCACATACCGGGCTACCAGTGGTTTACCGATCAAATACAAATCGCCCACCGCATCCAAAATTTTGTGCTTGACGAACTCATCGTCATAACGCAGACCATCCGTGTTCAACACCCGGTACTCATCCATCACAATGGCGTTGTCGAGACTGCCGCCTCGCGCCAAGCCCATTGAACGCAAAGCCTCAACCTCATTAACGAAGCCAAACGTGCGCGCACGTGCAATTTCTTTGACGTAAGACTGCGTTGAAAAGTCAATTTCTGCGAAATTTGACGTCGAATTAATGGCAGGATGACGAAAGTCAATCGAAAAGGCCAGCGCAAAACCGTCGTAAGGCTCCAATCTGGCCCATTTGGCCTGATCGCCCTCACCTTCGCGTACTTCGATTGTTTTGAGCACACGTAAAAATTTCTTGGGGACGTTTTGTTCCTCAATGCCGGCCGAGCGCAACAAATAAATAAACGTTGCAGCACTACCATCCATGATCGGCACTTCTTCGGCCGTCAAGTCGATGTGCAGGTTGTCGATACCGAGACCCGCTAGCGCAGACATCAAATGCTCAACCGTCGACACTCTCCCTGCGCCCTCTCCGAGCACAGACGCCATGCGGGTATCTCTCACCATCGCTGCTTGAGCGGGAATATCGACAACCTCGGGCAAATCAACCCGATGAAAGACGATTCCTGTATCAGGCGCAGCGGGGCGAAGGGTCAACTCCACACGGCGACCAGAATGCAAGCCGACTCCTGTGGTTTTGACGAGATTTTTAAGCGTACGTTGGCGAAACATATATCTGAGCTACTTCCTTGAAAACTAGCACTATTGTACCGTTTTTAGTGATATTTGCAGCGTTCATTACAGGCGACAACGCACCCGAACCGGGGTAAGTCCGAGTGCGAAACCAGAAACCTAATGGCAGGTTCCCGGTATAGGGAGTCGGCCAATGCTCCTGACAGGCTAAAAACAGCCTGCTGGAACGAGACGATGAGGTCTCTTAGGCTGCTTAATCTGCCTGACGACGCAAGAAAGCCGGAATGTCATAGTGCTCCATTCCAGACGTTTCAAGCGCACGCACTTGAGCGCTCGCCTGAGTGCGTGGATTGCGCAGTACTGACGGCACGCCCATATCCTGACTATTGCCAACGGGCATATTGTCCGTACCTGTGCGCTGGATTTCCATCGGCTCAGACACCAAAACCGGACGGCTTTGACGACCCAAACCGGTGGCCACAACGGTCACACGCAGGTTGTCACCCATTGAGTCATCGTAAGCGGTACCAAAAATCACCGTTGCTTCTGGCGAAGCAAAACTACTGATGTGATCCATGATCGCGCGTGTCTCTTTCATCTTGAGCGAGCTGCTGGCTGTGATGTTGACCAACACACCGCGTGCACCGTTCAAATTGACACCTTCGAGCAATGGACATGCAACCGCTTGCTCTGCAGCCACTTTGGCGCGATCCGGACCAGAGGCCATTGCAGTTCCAAGCATTGCCTGGCCTTGCTCGCCCATAATGGTCTTGACGTCTTCAAAGTCAACGTTGACGTTACCCTCGACGTTGATAATCTCGGCAATTCCTGCACAAGCGTTATGGAGCACATCATCCGCAGCCTTGAAACAATCTGACTGCGTCGCATCCTCGTCCATCAACTCGTACAAGTTTTCGTTCAAGACAACGATGAGTGAATGCACATACTTTGACAATTCACCGATGCCGTCTTCAGACATCTTCATGCGCTTGGCGCCTTCGAAGGAGAAAGGCTTGGTGACAACACCCACTGTCAAAATACCAAGTTCTTTTGCCACTTCAGCGACCACTGGACCTGCGCCTGTACCCGTACCACCACCCATACCCGCAGTAATAAACACCATGTTGGCGCCGTTGAGTGCCGCACGAATTTCCTCACGCGCCAACTCAGCAGCTGCGCGGCCTTGATCAGGCTTGGCACCCGCGCCTAAACCGGTGCGGCCCAGACGAATCTGAACAGGCGCATTTGTGGCAGCCAATGCTTGCGCATCCGTATTGCAACAAATGAAATCGACGCCCTGTACACCGGAACGAATCATATGCGAGACAGCATTGCCACCTGCCCCACCGACACCGACGACTTTAATGACGGTACCCTTATTAGCATTATCTAACATTTCAAACATCATGATTGACTCCCTCAAGTCTTAAACTTCAAACGTTTCTAAATCCCCAAACTACTGTTAGAAAACGTTTCAAACTCGGTGCCGACCGTGTCCGCACCGGGCTTGAAACCTCTCCACCTCAAGCCGCTTTGCAAAATTGCGCGTCGACTTGTTTGATGTCCGAAGACATCAATTCAATGCATAAACCATTCCTTCATACGCGCCAAAATAGCCTTGAAATTTCCTGACTGCTGCGTAAACTTGCGACCGCGCAAGCGCTGCATGCGCGCCTCACCCAGCAAACCCATGACCGTAGAAAACCGTGGGCTGCGCATCACGTCTGCGAGGCTGCCGTCGTAATCGGGTACCGCTACGCGGACCGGCTTTAAAAAGACATCCTCAGCTAGCTCCACCATGCCAGGCATCATTGACGTACCACCCGTCAACACTACGCCTGAGGACAATAGATCCTCATAGCCGGACTCACGAATCACTTGCTGGACCAAACCAAACAGCTCTTCAACGCGCGGCTCAATCACTGCGCCGAGCGCTTGACGTTTAACTTGTCTTGGACCACGATCCCCTAGACCTGGCACTTCAACAACCTCGTCAGGGCTGGCAAGGACTTGCTTGGCTACGCCAAAGCGGAGCTTGATATCCTCTGCATCAGGTGTGGGCGTGCGCAACATCGCTGCGATGTCGCTAGTGATTTGATCGCCTGCGATTGGCAATACAGCGGTATGACGAATCGCACCACCTGTGTAAATCGCCACATCAGTCGTACCGCCCCCGATATCGATCAACACAACACCAAGCTCTTTTTCGTCTGCTGTTAAGCACGCCAAGCTTGAAGCCAACGGCTGCAAAATCAAATCTTGAACTTCCAACCCACAGCGACGCACGCACTTCACAATATTCTGAGCTGCACTCACCGCACCCGTGACGATGTGAACCTTGACTTCAAGTCTCAAGCCGCTCATCCCGATGGGCTCGCGAATATCTTCTTGTCCATCCACAATGAACTCTTGTGTCAACACGTGCAAGACTTGTTGATCCGTGGGAATATTCACGGCTTTTGCTGTTTCGATCACGCGGGTGACATCTGTAGCCGTCACTTCCTTTTCTCTTACCGCCACCATACCGCTAGAGTTAAAACTCCGAATATGGCTGCCTGCGATGCCTGTGTAGACGTCGCGAATTTTGCAGTCCGCCATCAGCTCCGCCTCTTCAAGTGCGCGCTGAATTGAATTGACCGTTGTCTCAATATTGACCACGACCCCCTTGCGCATACCTCGCGACTCATGCTGGCCTAAGCCAAGCACTTCAAAACGTCCCTCAGGCAGTACTTCGGCAACGACAGCAACTACTTTGCTGGTACCGATATCGAGGGCGACGATCAGGTCCTTGATGTCACGGGTCATGGCGTTATCGTTTCTTTTTGGGTTGAGGGTTTTCGGGTAGGGCGGCAAGCGTTAATGCAAAGCCATTGGGGTAACGCAAATCGGCGTGCGTCAGGACGCGATCGCCAATTTTTTGGGTTGCTTGCGGCAAGGCTTGAACAAAGCGTTGAATCCTTTCTGCAAAAGGAAGTGCACCGGGTATACCGCCCTGCTGAGCTGGCGCGTCCGCGCCCGGATCTCGACCAAGCTCCAAGGTCATGCCGTTTGATAATGTGACCTGCCACGCCAACCGGTCGCTCAGCGATAGCTTGCGCACCGTGACATCGAGTGGCGCAAACCAACGCTCGAGTTCGGCATAGCGCGTGACAACGAGATTTTCCTTGCCCTCGGGGCCATCGAATTGTGGCAGCGCCACGTCCTCGTCCAACTCGCCTTGGTTGGCGGTGAATACCTGCCCCCAAGTGTTGATTATCTGGCTGTCGTTCCAAAGCGCGAACGGCTGTTGCTCTTCGATCGTGACACGGATAGCGTTGGGCCAAATGCGGCGTACCGAGGCCGAGCGCACCCATGGAGCCTCTTCGAATACCCGTTGTGCTTCTTCTAAATTGATGGTGAAAAAATTGCCCGTCAAGTTTCCCGAGACTGCGTTTTGTATGCTGGCTGGCGTCACATAATGGAGCGTTGAGTTTGGTGCGGGCTCTATTTCGATCGCTTGCAAATTGAACAGCGGTCGCTGAATCAACCAGTAGATCCCCCCAGCCAACATGGCCAGCACCGCCAATACCGCGAGGGTATTGGCAAGTCGGTTGATCGTACGGGCTTCGTTCCACACAAATATCTCCGCTTATCCCTGAACCTGACCGGTGCGCGCGACTTTGCAGCGCGCCTCTTTCAGAATGTATATGCATAATTCGGGATAGTCCATCCCAACTGCCTTTGCCGCCATCGGCACGAGCGAATGTCCAGTCATGCCGGGGGACGTATTCATTTCAATGAGCCATGGACGATCTTGCGCATCAAGAATCACGTCTGCCCGTCCCCATCCCTCACAACCAAGAGCGCGGTAAGCCTGAACGCTGATCTCGGCAATATGTTGCGCAAGCGCAGGCGCAATAGGCGCAGGACAGCGATACTGCGTATCGTCTGAAAAATATTTGTTTTGATAGTCGTAATTGCCATCTGGGGCCACGATTTCAATCAGCGGCAAAGCACGCGCATTGGCGCCTCGACCCAGTAATGCGACGGTCAACTCTCTGCCCGTAATAAATTGCTCTGCCAACACGACCTCGTCGAAACTGGAGGCATGGCGAAAACCATCTAATAGCGCTGCGGCCTCACTGACTTTGACGATGCCTAACGTCGAGCCTTCATGCGGTGGTTTCATCATCAGGGGCAAACCAAGTGAGGCCGCTGCAGCAGGCACTGCGCTTTCAGCCGTCAGCTCTACATACCCTGGTGTCGGCAATCCGGCTTCTAGCCAAATCCGCTTGGTCATGATTTTGTCCATCGCAAGGCTCGATGCCATAGGACCACTTCCTGTATAAGGAATGCCCAGCAGCTCCAGTGCACCTTGCAGAGTGCCATCTTCACCATAACGTCCATGCAGCGCAATAAACACCCGATCAAATCCTTGCTGAGCAAGTTCTGACAAGCTACGTGTGCCCGTATCAAAAAGATGAGCGTCAACGCCTTGACTACACAGCGCAGCATGCACACCGCCGCCGGACATCAATGAGACTTCGCGTTCAGCAGACTTGCCGCCATACAACACGCCTACTTTGCCAAAATCATGGTTGCTCATCGTGCACTCCCAAGCTGCTCGGGGACTTTGCTGATTGAGCCCGCCCCCATCACAATCACGACATCGCCCGCCTGCGCAAAACGTTGAATCGCCTCAGGCATTGCTGCAACATCCTCAACAAACACCGGCTCGACCTTGCCCGCTACGCGCACGCCGCGCGCTAAGGCACGACCATCGGCGGCCACCAAAGCAGGCTCACCGGCCGCGTAAACCTCTGTCAGCAACACCGCATCCGCTGAACTGAGTACTTTGACGAAGTCCTCAAAACAGTCTCTTGTTCGCGTGTAGCGGTGGGGCTGAAATGCCAACACAATGCGTCTCTCGGGCCACGCGCCTCGAGCGGCTGCCAAAGTAGCTGCCATTTCAACGGGATGATGACCGTAATCATCAATCACGCTAAACATCCCGCCATTTTTTGCAGCAAAGTCACCGACTTGCGTAAACCTTCTGCCAACGCCGCCAAAACTGCTCAAGGCTTGAACGATTGCGGCATCTTCGACACCGAGCTCTGTTGCCACCGATATGGCCGCCAGTGCATTCAACACGTTATGCAAACCAGGCAAATTCAGTTCGACAGAGATCTTAGGCAACGCACCATGGCGCGCTTGACGCTCCACATCAAACAGCATGCGCGTGCCCATCGTACGCACATGCGTCGCACGCACATGCGCGTCTTTATTGACGCCATAGGTAGTGACAGGGCGCGAGACAAACGGCAAAATTTCGCGCACATTCGCATCGTCAGAGCAGACAATCGCGCTCCCGTAAAAAGGCAATCGCTGCGTAAACTCGACAAATGCACTCTTGAGCTTTGCGACATCATGACCATAGGTATCCATATGGTCTGCATCAATGTTTGTGATGATCGCCATCACAGGCAATAAATTTAAAAACGAAGCGTCAGACTCATCGGCCTCAACGACGATAAAGTCGCCCTGGCCCAGTCCAGCATTTGCACCCGCAGAGTTCAGTCGGCCGCCAATCACGAAGGTTGGATCCAAACCACCTGCCGCAAGCACACTCGCCACTAAACTGGTTGTCGTCGTTTTGCCGTGCGTACCCGCGACCGCGATTCCACGCTTTAAGCGCATCAACTCTGCGAGCATGACCGCACGCGGTACAACGGGAATGCGTGCCTCTCGCGCTGCAATCACCTCGGGATTGTTGTTCGCCACGGCAGTCGACGTCACGATCGCATCGGCCCCCTTGACGTTATCGGCTTGATGACCTAACGAAATCGTCGCGCCTAATGACGCCAACCGCTGCGTCACCGCAGACTGAGACAAATCAGAGCCGGAAATACGATAGCCAAGATTGAGCAATACCTCTGCGATGCCACTCATACCAGAGCCACCAATACCAACAAAGTGGATGTGCTCGATTCGATGCTTCATTTCACCACTCCGACTAACTCTTCACAGATATTCGCGATGCGCTCTGCTGCCAGGGGTCGCGCATGCATACGTGCACGTTGCGCCACCTCAGACAGCTCTTCGCGCGTACGCAACGACAGCCAGGACGCTAACTCGGTCGCATTTAAGCTGTTTTGTTGCATCAACCATGCTGATCCGTCTTGTGTCAAAAACGTTGCATTCGCGGTCTGGTGATCATCCACCGCATGGGGATAAGGAACAAACAATGCGGCAACACCTGCAGCCGCGACTTCGGCAACCGTCATGGCGCCCGCCCGGCATATCAGCAAATCAGCCTGACCCAGTGCTTGGGCCATGTTGTCGATAAAAGCGACACACTCCGCACGCACAGCTGCTTGCTGATAGGACGCACTTAGCGCGTCAAGATGCTGTGCGCCAGACTGATGCAGCACCTCAGGGCGCTGGGCCTCTGTCATCTGCGCAAGCGCTGCCGGAAGAATGGTGTTGAGTGCGGTCGCACCGAGACTGCCGCCAACCACCAATACGCGCAAAGGTCCGGAGCGTTCTGCGTAGCGCTGCTTTGGCTCGGGCAACCTCACAACATCTTGGCGAACAGGGTTGCCCACGACCTCTGCATTCGGTAGTGCGCCTGGAAACCCAGCCAACACGCGCTTAGAAATTCGCGACAGCACTTTATTGGCCATACCCGCAATGGCATTCTGCTCATGCAGCACCAGCGGTCGGGCACGTAAAGCACTCACCACACCACCAGGAAAAGATACATAACCACCCATCCCCAACACAACGTTTGGACGGATGGTTGAAAAATGCCCCCAGGCCTGCCACACAGCACGCACCAACAAGAATGGCGCCAAGAGCTTGGCACGTACACCTCGACCGCGGAGCCCGGCGAAGCGCAGCGGCGCGAGCGTATAGCCACGTGCAGGCACAATCTGTCCTTCCATTTTGTCAGGATTGCCCAACCAACGGACCTTCCATCCTCGGGCGCTCAAGACATCCGCGACTGCGAGCCCGGGCATAATATGTCCGCCAGTGCCGCCAGCCATAATCAAAATTGTTGGAGAAGTCACGCTCATGTGCGTACACCCCTCATAAGATTTCTGTTTTCAAAATCCACGCGCAACACAACTGCGATCGCAATTAAATTCATCAACAATCCAGAACCGCCGTAGCTCACCATCGGTAAAGTGAGGCCCTTTGTTGGGAGCAAGCCTAATACAACGCCGATATTGATAAAGGACTGTACGCCAAACCAAATCCCGACGCCTTGCGCGACCAAACCACCAAATACGCGTTCCATGGCAATCGCTTGACGCCCGATTTCAAAACATCTCTGGATAACAATTGCGAACAACACGATCACCAGCATGATGCCAACAAATCCAAGCTCCTCACCAATGACCGCAACAATAAAGTCGGTATGCGCTTCAGGTAAGTAATGCAGTTTCTCAACACTACCGCCTAGTCCAACTCCCGTCCACTCGCCACGCCCAACAGCCATCAGCGAGTGCGTGAGTTGATAGGCCGTCGACTGAGCATAATCAGGATCCCATGGATTTAAATAGGCAAACAACCGTTCACGTCGCCAGGGCGACAGCCAAATAATCGAAGAGAAACCAATAAATAATAGTCCGGCTAAAAAGGAGAAGATCCGCGCATTGATTCCACCCAAAAACAGAATACCCATGGAGATCGCCACAATGACAATCAGCGCACCGAGGTCCGGCTCCTTGAGTAACAAATAGGCCACCACACCCAAAATGACCGCGATCGGCAAAAATCCACGCAAGAAACTCTGCAAATATTGTTTTTTACGAAGGATGTAATCCGCTGTAAACAAGATCACAGCAAACTTCATGAGTTCAGAGGGCTGAAACGTCACGGGACCGACAGGAATCCAGCGCATCGCATTGTTGACTTTTCTACCCACCCCAGGAATCAACACGATCACCAGTAGAAAGCCCGCAAAACAAAACAGGCCAATCGTGATCTTGCGCCAAGCGGTCATTGGCATCGTCAACACCATTGCTGCGAGAAAAACGCCAATCGCGGCAAAGGCCGACTGTCTCAGGACATACGAATAACGCCCATATCCACCTGCCCGTGGGCCATCCACCAATGCGATCGCCGCCGAATACACCATTAAAATACCCAGCCCCACCAAGATGCTTGTGGCGATGACCAAAGGCAAGTCGTAATTGCGCATCGTCGTACGACCGGGCGATACAGCATTCACACTCCCCGTCAGTTCAGCGAACAGGCTCATGCCACCTCTCCCTGATCCAACGCAAGTTCTGTCACTTCATTGACAAAAACCTGACCGCGATGCGGATAATTTTGAAACATGTCAAAACTTGCACAAGCGGGCGATAGCACGATGGCGTCACCCTCTTGTGCATAAGTAAATGCCTGCGCAACCGCCTCTTTCATATCACTTGCAAAAACCGTCTTTACCTCAGATGGCGCGAACACTTGCGACATCAGCGTCGCATCTTGTCCTATCAAAATCACTGCCGAGACATGACGCTTGATCACGGGGACAAGCGGCTCAAAGTCTTGCCCCTTTCCTACGCCACCTGCAATCAGCACAACCCGACGACCCAGGCCTTCAATACCTGCCGCCGTTGCACCAACATTCGTCCCTTTGCTGTCATTAAAGAAATCAATGTCGCGGACACTGCGCACGAATTCCATCCGATGCGGCTCGCCTGCATACTCTCCCGCAGCGCGAAGCATAGGAGCCCAGGTCGCACCACACGCACGTCCGAGCATCAACGCGGCCTGCGTATTCAGTGCATTATGCAGACCCTTGATACCCAAGGCATCGACGGGCATCAAACGCACCATACGACCGGGTTGTCTCTCAGGCGCGGGTGTATTTTTCTTGCGGCGAACGGGACTGGGAAGGTCATCTTCAAACTCTGTGGCTTCTGAAGAGCACAACCACATCACATCATGGCTGGTTTCAATACCAAGATCTCCCGTCAACATCGGCGCATCGCGACCAAAGCTTCGGACATTCATTGCACGTTGGGTCTCGACAAGCGCGAGTACGTTTGCATCATCACGATTGACAATCACTTGCTCTGCCATCGCAAAAATTCGCGCTTTAGCATCGCTATAGTTTTGCATCGTGACATGCCAGTCAAGATGATCCTGCGTCAGATTCAACACCGTTGCTGCCGTCAGCGACAGACTGCGAGTGGTCTCAAGCTGAAAGCTGGACAACTCAAGCACCCAAACATCGGGTAGCGCGTGTTGATCCAAAGCCTCTATCAACGCGTGCAATGCAGCGGGACTGATATTTCCAGCAGCTTGCGCACGCAAGCCCGCAGACTCGAGCATCCGACGCGTAAGTGCTGTGACGGTTGTTTTACCATTTGTACCTGTGATACCAAGCACTTTGGGCTTATAGTTTTGTGCAACATTTAAGTTTTGGAGTGCGCGTGCGAACAGCTCAATCTCACCAATAATTTCGACGTTACGTGTTTTTGCAGCATCCAGTAACTCACGCACAGGTGACATGCCCGGCGCCAAGCCAGGACTGAGGACGAGCTGTTCAACGTCGTCGAGCAAGGACTCAGAAAATACATCGCAACCCAAATGCCATTCAACATGAGAAGCATCAATCTCAGCCTTCAATGCCTCTACTCCTGCAGGCTGCACACGCGTATCGGCCACACGCAGCAGCGCAGCATTGCGTGCGCACCAACGTGCGGCCGCAATGCCTGTCTCCCCAAGTCCTAAAATAAGGACTCGCGAAGGAAAACCAGAGGATAAAACAGCTTCGCTCATCGAATCTTTAATGAAGACAAACCAACCAACACCAGCATCATGCTGATGATCCAAAATCTAATCACGACTTGAGTTTCTTTCCAGCCACCGACTTCAAAATGATGATGTAAGGGTGCCATACGGAGCACACGCCGACCTTCACCATATTTTCGTTTGGTGTACTTAAACCAAAACACTTGAATCATGACCGAGAGGGTTTCCGCAACAAACACCCCGCCCATAATGAACAGCACAATCTCTTGACGAACAATAATTGCAATCGTCCCGAGCATCCCGCCCAGGGCAAGCGCGCCCACATCACCCATAAACACTTGGGCCGGATGCGCGTTAAACCAAAGAAAAGCCAATCCTGCGCCAGCAAGGGCCGCGCAAAGCACCATCACCTCACCTGCGCCGGGTACGTAGGGAAACAAAAGATATTTTGAATAGTCGACCCTGCCCACCACATAAGCAAACACGCCCAGAGCAGAACCCACCATGACCGTCGGCATAATCGCCAAGCCATCTAGTCCGTCTGTCAGATTGACCGCATTGCTTGTGCCAACAATCACAAACCAACTCAGCGCAACAAAACCAAACACGCCAAGAGGATACGTAATCGTCTTGAAAAACGGCACGATTAAGTCCGTGCGCGTAGGCAGGTCAATGGTGAACCCACTCATCACCCAGTCTCGCATGAGCGGCCAGATATTCGCAGTGGCTGGAGCCGAAACCGCAAAGGTCAAATACAACGCTGCGATCAAGCCAATAAGCGCTTGCCAGAAAAACTTTTGACGTGCGGGCATCCCTTCGGGGTCGCGATGAACAACTTTTCTGTAATCATCTACCCAACCGATCCATCCAAAACCTAAAGTCACAAGCAACACTACCCAGACAAATCGATTTGTCCAGTCCGCCCACAGCAAGGTGCTCACACCGATGGAAATCAGGATTAAAGCACCGCCCATTGTGGGGGTCCCGGTTTTAACCAAGTGTGTTTGAGGGCCATAACTGCGCACGGCCTGCCCAATCTTTAGCGCAGTCAAGCGTCGAATGACATAGGGCCCTGCGACGAGACCAATCAAGAGTGACGTGGCGCAGGCGAGAACAGCGCGCAACGTAATGTATTCAAACACCGCAAAGCTGCGTATGTGATTGTCTGCTATCCAGCCGAACAGTTCATACAGCATGCTTCACCACTTCCTCGGGCTTGATCCCTGTTGTTATTAGATACTCTTTCACAATGCGCTCCATGCGCATAAATCGCGAACCCTTGACCAGCACGCTCGCCACAGAAAGATTGTGCAACGCGTCGCATACATGCTCGACCGAAGTGCCAGCGATCGCTTGCGCACCATAGGCTTGCGCACTTTGCTGTGTCGCATCACCGAGCGTTAATAAATATTCAATGCCATGTTCACGCGCATAAGCGCCAACTTCACGATGCATCTCAGGACCGCGATCCCCCACCTCACCCATATCCCCAAGCACCAAGGCACGCGGGGCGGGCAAACTGGCTAACACTTCAATCGCAGCACGGACAGAGTCGGGATTGGCGTTGTACGTATCATCAATCAACACGCGATTACCGGAAAGCCGATACGTTTGCATCCGTCCCGACACGGCCTGAAACGCGCCGAGTCCATCAACGATTGCCTGAAGCGGCGCACCCGCAGAGTACGAACATGCGGCCGCAGCCAGCGCATTTTTAATATTGTGCACACCTGGAACAGGCAGAGAAATATTGCAAGTGGCATTTGGAAGATTGAGCGTAAAGGTCGATCCAAGCGCATCTGCGACGACGTCGCTTGGCCAGACGCCTGCTTGAGCAGTCATCCCAAAACGCACGTCAGCATGCTCTGCCGCAAGATTTTTCCAAAGAGTGGAAAACGTGTCGTCCGCAGGAAATACTTTGATACCTGCAGGTCGTAACGCATTAAAAACAGCCGCATTTTCTCTGGCGACCGCCTCAACACTTTCCATAAATTCCTGATGCTCACGCTGCGCATTGTTTACCAATGCTACAGTTGGCTCGACGAGATCTGCCAACACCGCAATCTCACCAGGATGATTCATCCCAAGCTCAATCACAGCCGCTTGATGCGCCTGACGTAATCGCATCAATGTCAGCGGCACGCCCAACTCATTATTCAAATTACCCATTGTCGCCAAGCGATGCTCGGGACCGAACCAGGCAGCCAAAATAGCCGCAATCATTTCCTTGGTCGTCGTCTTTCCATTGCTGCCTGTCACAGCAATCATTGGAATCGAAAAACGCTGTCTCCAGGCATGGCCAAGCAGGAGGAGTGCTGCGCGCGTATCTCCAAGTGCGATCTGAGGCAACGACACGGCAACGTCAACGGTCTCTACGATCGCAGCAACAGCGCCTGCCTCAGCAACCTGTCTGAGATAAGCATGGCCATCAAAATTATCCCCGCGCAAGGCGACAAATACTGCGCCGGCATCGAGCTTGCGCGAATCCGTTTGAATCGCCCGCTCTTGCATCAATACAAACGCTGCCTGTGCCCACTGTCTGTCATCAAAATATTTGCGAACGCCAGCGATCTCTTGATACGTCTCATGACCTTTACCTGCAATCAAAATGACATCCGCGGCGTCAGCGCCGAGCACAGCCTGAAGAATGGCCTGAGCCCGGTCACAGACGATTTGAACATTGCGCACTTGCCCGGAAATATCCGCGACAATGGCTTCCACGATTGAGACGGGCGATTCATGACGCGGATTATCGCTGGTGACGATCACGTGGTCGGCAAGACGTTGGGCAACAGCTCCCATGATCGGACGCTTTCCAGCATCACGATTGCCACCGCAACCAAACACGCACCAGAGCTTGCCTTGCTGTGACTCTGCCAAAGGCCGCAATGTTCTCAACATGCGCTCAAGCGCGTCCGGCGTGTGGGCGTAGTCTACGACGACGGTGGGGACCGGCATATCGGTGATCGCAGGGCGTACGCGCTCGAGTCGACCCTCTACAGGCGCAAGGTCTTTAATCGCGAGACTGATTTTTTCTATTGACCAGCCCAGCGACTTTAAGAGCCCGGAAACACACAACAAATTAGAAACATTATGGGTGCCTAGCGCGTGACTTTGCACATGTACCTGTTCGTCTTGAGTATTAAGAAGAAAACCCATCCCGATCGGCCCAGGCCGGAGCTCACTCGCCGTTAACGTTGCTGTGTCAACTTGTTTAGAAACGCTATACGTGAGCGTGTGGCAGGTCACATGATGCGACAGTCGAACACCGACAGGGTCATCTAAATTTAGAATCGCATGCTGCAAGCCGGGCCAAGCAAACAATTTACTTTTTGCAGCTTCATACGACTGCATGGTCTGATGATAATCAAGATGATCACGTGATACATTGGTAAAGCCTGCGATGTGAATACGCACCCCATCCAAGCGTCCCTGATCGAGACCGATAGACGAAGCCTCCATCGCAATATACGTCGCGCCCGCGTCACGCAGGATCGCCAATGTTCTATGGACCGCAATCACATCGGGGGTGGTCAGCTGGCCTGGCTCCAGATGTCCGTCTGGAAATGTCACGCCTAGTGTCCCGATGATGCCCACTTTCTGGCCATCATTTCTCAGCGCCTGCGAAAACCAGTCTACGCAACTGGTTTTTCCATTTGTTCCGGTCACAGCCACAACCGTTAGACTTGCGGAAGGCTTGTCGTACCATAAGTCTGCCAACACGCCTAAACGATCTTTTAATCGCAGTACTGCAAAAACTGGCACTGCGTATTCTGCAGTCTGCCAACCTTCTACCGTATCAACATGCATCAACACAGCAGCCGCACCCGCTGCGATAGCCGCTTCAATATAATCGCGCCCATCACCTTGCTTGCCTGGGTAAGCGATAAAGACGTCGCCCTGCGACAGTGTCCGTGAGTCTGCACACCAGTGTGAGCCGCACTCAAGCGAACGGCGCATCAACGCAATCAAGTTTTCATTCGAAGTGCGGTCATCCATCAACACAGAACGTGTCATCGCGCACCTCCCTGACCTGCCGATACCACTGTTGAGGCAAAGGGGGCATCGGGCTGTACACCCATAATTCTCAGTGTGCTGCCTACAATTGAAGAAAACACTGGCGCGGCGACCAGCCCGCCGTAGTAGACACCTGAGCTTGGCTCGTCAATCGTGACGGCCACCACAATGCGTGGATTAGAGACCGGCGCAAAGCCGACAAATGAACCACGATAGCGGCTGGTACTGTAGCGTCCATCAACAATCTTACGCGCAGTTCCGCTCTTGCCCGCTACGCGATATCCTTTTACCGCTGCCGCTTTGGAGCCATCGGGACCTGCAGCCGCCTCAAGCATTGAACGCACGCGTTTGGCTACTTCTGGCGTGTAAATACGCGTTGTCGCCAAGGGCTGATCGCGCTTAGTGAGCGTCAACCCCACCATATCACCATCGCGCGCAAATGCAGTGTAGGCACGTCCGATCTGCAACAAGGAGACGGACATTCCATAACCATAAGACATCGTGGCCTTCTCAATGAGACGCCATCTTTCCCACGGTCTGAGTCGCCCCGCTACCGCACCAGGAAATACGGTTTGAGGGATGGGTATTTGACCCAAGCCTAGCTCGTTAAAGCGCGCCCACATTTCTCGAGACTCAAGCTTTTCTGAAATCATTGTCATCCCGATGTTGCTCGACTTGATCAACACACCACCGGTATCCAATACGCCATTTCCCTTGACGTCACTAATCGTTGAGCCTTGATATTGAAGCTTACCGCCACCCGTATTAAATTGTGAATTCGGCGAAATACGATTGAGCTCTAAGGCCAAGGCAACCGTGAACGGTTTCATAATTGAACCAGGCTCAAACGAATCGGTGAGCGCTTGATTACGCATATTGCCGCTTCGAAAAGACTCTCGCTTATTCGGGTCATACGTCGGCATATTTCCGAGCGCAAGGATTTCACCCGTTTGGACATCAATCACAACGGCCGCGGCGGCCTTGGCCTTGTTATTGACCATTGCTTCCTGCAGTGCACGATAAACCTGATATTGGATGCGCGTATCAATCGACAACTTGATATCGCGTCCGTCCTCTGGAGAGTCGATTTCACGCACATCATCAATGTTGCGTCCCATCCTGTCTTTCATGACGCGACGACTTCCTTCGCGCCCTGCGAGCTGGTCGTTAAACGCCAGCTCAACACCCTCTTGACCTTTATCGTCCAGATTATTGAGGCCCACTATATTTCCAGTCACCTCTCCTTCCGGGTAAAAGCGACGGTTATCTGGATGCAAGCTAATGCCCGAAATACGTAAACCATCAATCTTCTTGGCAACCTCAATCGGCACCTGACGCTTTAAATAAATAAAACTTCGTTTCTCTTCCGCGATTCTTTTCTTGAGCTCAACAACTGGCATTTCAAGAAGATCTGCAAGACTTTGCATCTTGGCGGCAGATGTCGCACGGTGCTGTTTAGGCTGAAAAGCAATTGCATTGGCTGGAATACTGGCAGCCAGCACGACACCGTGCCGATCAAGAATCTTGCCACGACTCGCATACAGAGTCAGCGTTTGTTCGTAGCGCTTCTCACCCTGTTGCTGAAGAAATTCTGTCGTGATGCCTTGCAAGTACATTGCGCGCGCCGCAAGTGTCAAAAAGCACAAGCCAAAAATGATCAGCACTAAGCGACCACGCCACATTGGATAGCTAATGTGGAGGACTGGATTTTTAAAGAAGGGCAAACGCTTCATCTCGGCCCCCCACGTCCACCGGCCTGCTCCACGCTCTTGGCGGTACCCGGCTGTGCGGATTGACTGACAGCTTGTGCGGGCTGGCTGACAAACACAGTGCGATCCGGCACGATCACGATCATCTTGAGCTCTTCGCGGGCAAGACGATCAACTTTTGAATTGCTTGACTCCGCCGCGCGATCCAGCTGTAGCCTTCTCCACTCTATTTCTAATACTTGAGAACTATCTTTGTATCTGTCTAGCTGGTTATAAAGCTGACGCGCCTGATAGCGTGCCGTCACGAGCGAGAGTGCTGAAAACATCAAGACCATCGCAACAAGGACGCACACTCGACCCATCAGTGGCCTCCTTTTTTATGTCGAGTCGTCGACACAATAGGCGCAGGTGAGAATACGGCGGCACCGCCAGCAGGTAATGCAGTATTGGTGCGTTCGGCGACACGACATACTGCAGAACGCGATCGCGGGTTCTCGCTGACTTCACTGTCTGTGGGTAGCACACGCGCCAAAGCCAACAAGACAGGCTGAGGCATTTCGCTTTCGCGCAGAGGGAGGCGGGCGTACGCAGCTTCCGGCTTGGAGGCTGCGGTAATGAACTGCTTGACGACGCGATCTTCCAACGAGTGGAAGCTAATCACGGCCATACGTCCGCCTGTTTTTAATAAAGTTAGAGTTGCCTGGAGGGCGCTCTCGAGCTCTTCGAGCTCACGATTGATGTAAATCCGTAAAGCTTGAAAGGTGCGTGTAGCCGGATGCTGACTCTTTTCGCGCGTGCGGACGGTGCTTGACACGAGCTCGGCGAGGTCGAGCGTGGTAAGCAGCGGGCGTGTTGCGCGGCGAGCAGCAATCGCCTTTGCAATCTGAAAAGCAAACCGTTCTTCGCCATATCGAACTATGACCTCCCGCATGTCATCAATACTTGCCAGCGCCAACCATTGCGCCACTGTCTCACCACGCGTCGTGTCCATTCGCATATCGAGCGGACCTTCGCGCATAAAAGAAAACCCTCTTGCGGCGTCATCAATCTGCGGAGATGAAACTCCCAGATCCAACATCACCCCATCTACCGCCTGCACACCTTGCGCAGATAAAGCACCTAGCATGTCACCAAAGCCTTCATGGATCACTGTGACCCGATGATCTGTGTGTGCAAGTGCCTGCGCAACTTCAATTGCCTCTGGATCTTTATCAAATACAAAAAGCCTTGCGTCTGGATTCAACTTTTCCAATAACAACCGCGAATGACCACCACGCCCAAACGTTGCATCAACAAAAACGCCAGACAACCGCTCAGTCTGTGTGTCCGTATTTGCCGAGGTCTTGGTCGCGCGCTTACCATATGCAGGCAGCACCAATGCTTCGACTGTCGGCTCGAGCAGCACGGGCCGATGGCTAAATACCGTCACGACTTAAAACGAAAACTGGTTTAAAACATCACCCATGCCTTGCGACAAATCTGCAGCCTCTCGGCGCGTCAATGCAGCGGCGTCCCACAATTCAAAGTGCGCACCCATACCAAGCAACATCAGATCGCGCGACATTCCCGCTGCCAGCCTAAGCTCTGGCGCAACCAGTACACGACCCGAACCATCTATTTCGACATCTTGCGCATTACCCAGTAACAATCGTTGCAGTGCGCGCGCCTGCATAGGAAATGCGGCGATTTGTTCGCGCTTTTGCTCCCACTCGGGGCGGGGATAGACCAATAAACAGCCGTCCGGGTGCCTTGTGATCGTCAGGCAGCCTTGCGCCTGCTCCAAAAGAGCATCGCGATGCCGGGTCGGAACGTTAATCCGGCCTTTCGCATCTAGCGTGAGCGCACTACTTCCTTGAAACACCGATTTACCCCACTTAGTTGCACAAATATGCACTTTTCACCACTCTAAGGGAATGATTTAAGCAGGTCAAGCCCAAAATTGCATTTTTTTCAATGGCGACAAGGACTTAGAGCTGTTTCTGCAGATGCTACAAAAACAAAATAATCAAATAAATCATGCGATTGGGAGATCTAGTAAATGTTGAATATCAACACTTATGCTAGGGATAACCCCAACATACGCTAGATGGGCTATCCAAAAGGTACTTGGGGAACAATTTGATGGGATGAGGAAGTGCAAGACAGATCTATAGGCCGGATTCTGTAAACCCACTTGCATGGGCTAGCAATCATTCCTCTGGACATTTCATTGCTGAAATGTTCTAGCCACCTACCCGCATACTTGGACGGAGCCGCCCGTCGTGATCGAAACCACGCGCATGCCTATTTGGTGTTGCTCCGGATAGAGGTTGCCGCGTTTCACCCTGCATTGTCAGGCTCGCCGAAACGAACCCTACACCACGGGAACACCGTGGCGGTGTGCGCCTTACAACGCACCCTCATTGCAGACTCGTCTCTGTGGCCCTAGTCCTCGTCGCCCTCATGCTTGCGCATGGAGCGCCGGACGGTCGTTAACCGTTATCCTGCCCTATGGAGTCCGGACCTTCCTCGATGCACGAAGCACCGCGATTGCCCAATCTGTCTTGCGCCGTCATTGTAAGGCTATACGGTCAAACGCAACACCTGCGACAATAGCGGACTTATATCTTTCATTTAGCCGTCTCAAACATGTCCAGTCAAGCACTCATTACCCTCAACGCCGTTCACCTCGCCTATGGACACCATCCGCTGTTAGATGGCGCGGACCTGGCCATCCATACGCATGAGCGCATTGGCCTTATCGGGCGAAACGGTGCTGGAAAATCGTCTTTGCTTCGCCTGCTTGACGGGCGCACACAGCCAGATGACGGTGCAATAAACGTAGCGGGACATGTCAAAGTCGCCACAGTCGAACAAGAGCCTCAGCTGGATGAATCACTGACGATTGAACAAGCCGTATTTGGTGAGTATGACCCCGATAGCGAAGACTGGAACAAAGCTTCACGCGTGCGTGCGCTCATCGACAAACTTGGCCTCCCACCAGAGGCCATTGTAGGCACACTTTCAGGCGGCATGCGCAAACGTGTTGCCCTAATTAGCGCCATCGCAAACGAGCCGAGCCTGCTGCTACTCGACGAACCCACCAACCACTTGGATCTAGACGGCATTCAATGGCTCGAAACCACGCTCAAACAGTGGCCTGGCAGTGCCATTGTGATTACGCATGATCGACGGTTTCTAGATGCAATCGCTACACGCATCGTTGAACTTGATCGGGGTGCACTCCTCAGCTTCCCTGGCAATTTTTCTGAATGGCAAGTTCGCAAAGCGCAGTGGCTAGAGTCTCAGCGCCTTGAAAACGCCCGCTTCGACAAACTCTTAGCACAAGAAGAAATTTGGATACGCAAAGGCGTTGAGGCGCGCCGTACACGCAACGAAGGACGGGTACGCAGACTTGAGCAGTTACGGGTCGAGCGCGCAGACAGACGCGAGAGACAAGGGAACGTCCAGCTTGCGATTGACTCAGGTCAGCGCTCGGGCAAGCTTGTTGCCGAACTCGAAAATGTCAGCAAGTCCTTTGGGGATCGCTGCGTAGTCAACGACTACTCCACCACGATCATGCGCGGCGACCGCATCGGTTTCATCGGGCCGAACGGCGCGGGCAAATCCACGCTGCTCAAACTCATCCTCGGCACACTCCAACCCGACAGCGGCACAGTCAAACTCGGCACGAACCTAAGCGTGGCCTATTTTGATCAAATGCGCAGCCAGCTGGATGAAAACGCCACGCTCGCAGATGTCATCAATCCAGGCAGTGAATGGATCGAAATTGGCAACACCCGCAAACATGTCATGAGCTATCTGGGTGACTTCTTGTTTGCGCCTGCCCGTGCGCACTCCCCTGTAAAAAGCCTCTCTGGTGGCGAACGCGCAAGATTATTATTGGCGAGATTATTTGCCCGCCCGGCTAATATCTTGGTGCTCGACGAGCCTACCAATGACCTTGACATCGAAACACTCGAACTGCTCGAAGAGCTTTTACAAGATTATCCCGGCACCGTCTTACTGGTCAGTCACGACCGGACTTTCCTGGATAACGTCGTCACGCAAACCATTGCGAGCGAAGGGAATGGTCGCTGGAAAGACTATGTGGGTGGCTTTGTAGATTGGGAACGTCAACGCAAGACCACTGAAGGCCCCTCTGCGATCAATCAATTGAAATCCGTCGCATCGGTGACAAGTGCGACCAAAGATCCTGGCGCAGCCTCTTTAGGTGCTGCATTGAGTACTGCAGCAAGTGCCTCAGCACCGACCACGCCAGCGGCCACAAAAAGCACGACGACTAAAATCCGTGCGGTCAAACTCACGCCCTGGGAAGCGAAAGAGCTTGTGCAACTGCCTCTTGATATCCAGACGCTCGAAAAAGAACAAGAGGCGCTGGTGGCAGAAATGGGGAGTGGTGAGCTCTATAAAACCGATCCCACCAAACTCACGACGATTCAAGCAAGACTAACTGAAATAGATGCCCTGCTACTCAAGCACTTCGCACGCTGGGAAGCGCTCGAGGCCAGACAATCCTAACAGCGTTATTGACGCACACGCCATTTCAAGGTTTCACCCGCCGCCAACGGAACAATCGTTTCTTTACCCAGCGCAAGTTCTGCTGGAATAAGGAAGTCGCCCCGTTCAAGCGTCATTGTTCCAGTATTGCGTGGCAACCCATAAAAATCTGGGCCCCGAAAACTCGCAAAAGCCTCAAGTTTGTCGATTTTTCCAACGCTGTCAAAAGCGGTTGCGTAGAGTTCCATCGCATGCAGCGCGGTATAGCAGCCGGCACAACCACAGGCATGCTCTTTTAAACCCTTCGCGTGCGGGGCACTATCTGTACCTAAAAAGAATCGCGGGCTGTCACTGGTCGCGGCATCCATCAACGCCTTGCGATGCACCTCACGCTTTAAGATTGGCAAACAGTAATAGTGTGGTCGCACACCACCTTGAAAAATGGCATTGCGGTTGTACAAGAGATGTTGTGCGGTGATCGTTGCCGCGACAGGTCCCTCTGCGTCGCGCACATAGTCTGCACCCTCTTTGGTTGTGATGTGCTCAAACACAACCTTTAATTCTGGAAATGATTTGCGCAGCGGAATCATGACCCGATCAATGAATAAAGCTTCACGATCAAACACATCGACCGAAGGATCTGTGACTTCGCCATGGACGAGAAGTGGCATCCCAATCCGCTGCATGGCCTCAAGCACGCCACTACAGCGCGCCAGCAAATCCGTCACGCCGGCATCAGAGTTTGTTGTCGCGCCAGCAGGATAAAGCTTAAAGGCGACGGCAGCACCAGACTCGAACGCATGAATCGCTTCGGCGGGCTGCGTATTATCAGTCAGATAAAGTGTCATCAAAGGCTTAAAACTGTCCGCCGGTAACCCGACGGCTGCAAGCGCTTGCTCGATACGCGTTCTATACGCAACGGCCAGCGCCGCAGTCGTCACAGGCGGCTTCAAATTTGGCATCACAATTGCGCGCGCAAATTGTCTGGCGGTATCGCCGATAACAGCATGCAGCACCTCGGCATCACGCAAATGTAAATGCCAATCGTCAGGTCTTGTAATGGTAAGCGTTGTTTGTGTCATGCTCTTGAAGTTACCTAATCTTTGATGATGTATATGTCGTATTTCCCATGGAGTGCGTGGTGCATGCCGTTCAATATCAAGCGCCTGATAACGGCATTCCTCTTTCTACCAATGCGGCAAATGTTGCGCTGCCTAATGGAATGACTTCGTCATTAAAATCGAATTTCGGGTTGTGCAAGAATCTACCTTCTTCCGCTCCGCCTTGACCGAGCCTGAAGTAAGCGCCAGGCACTTTTTTCAACATAAAAGAAAAGTCCTCCGAACCCATCGAAGGTGTCATATCGCGTACAACCTGATCCGCACCGAAAAGTTCTGTCGCGACATCCGCCACAAAATGCGCGTTGACCGCAGTATTAATCGTTGCAGGATAATTTCGCACGTATGTAAATTCTGCTGTCGCACCAAATGCTTCGGCAACCGAGGCAATGATTGCGCGCATGCGATTTTCTACGACTTGTTGGACGGTATCGCTAAAGGTTCTGACCGTTCCGACTAATTTGGCCTGTCCAGGGATCACACTCGCTGCGGACGCATGCCCAGCATTGATGTGACCAAAAGACAAAACCGCAGCCTCGAGCGGATGGACATTTCTGGAAACAATCGTTTGCAGCGACGTCACCATATTGGCTGCGACCACAATGGGATCGATTGTCTGATAGGGATGGGCACCATGACCACCCCGTCCCTGAATCAAAATTTCAAACTTATCACTCGCTGCCATCATCGGGCCAGGATTGATACCAATCACACCAGCCGGCAAGCCCGGCCAATTATGAAGCGCATAAATTGCATCGCATGGGAAGCGTTCAAACAACCCATCATCGACCATTGCCTTCGCACCGCCCAAGCCCTCTTCGGCTGGCTGAAAAATCAACACTGCGGTGCCGTTGAAATTTCTATTTTGCATCAGATACTTCGCCGTACCCAACAAAATTGTCGTGTGCCCGTCGTGTCCGCATGCGTGCATCATCCCGGGGACGGTCGAACAATATTCCGCCTTGCCCTCTTCGCTCATAGGCAAGGCATCCATATCCGCCCGTAACCCAATCATTTTCCCGGAGTCGGTCCGCTGTCCCTTGATGACGCCAACAACACCCGTTTGACCGATACCTCTATGCACTTCTACACCGAGTGCAGTTAACGCACCCGCAACAATGCCTGAGGTTCGGATTTCTTGAAATCCAATTTCAGGATTTGCATGCAGGTCGCGCCTGACTGCCACAAGTTCTTTGTGAAATTGTTGAATCGAAGCGAGCGGAGATCGTGGATACATAATCTTTTGTATTAAAAATTAAGCAGTTAGGTAAAAAAAACCGTGAAAACATATCTAAAGAGTTTACCCGTCTTGGTGAAAACTGAGTGAATTGAGACAATTTAACGACTATCTCTATAAATTCTTTGTCTTTCACTCAGAGAAGCGTTATGCTGCGCCCACTGTGCACATTTATCTGTTCCACTAGGAGAGCCCATATGGCAACCGCTAAACCAGCCGCAAAGAAACCTGCAGCAAAGAAAGTCGCCGTCAAAAAAGTTGCAGCAAAGACGCCAGCAGTTAAAAAAGTTGCTGTTAAGAAAACAGCGGCTGCTAAACCTGCTGCCAAGAAAGTTGCTCGCACACCAAATGCTGCCTTTATGAAAGCATTGACACCTAGCGCGGTTCTAGCTGCTGTGATCGGCGCCGCTCCTGTGCCACGCACCGAAGTGACCAAGAAAATTTGGGACTACATCAAAAAGCACGACTTGCAAGATCCTGCAAATCGTCGCAACATCAATGCAGACGAAAAGCTCAAGCCATTGTTTGGCAAGGCTCAGGTCTCAATGTTCGAATTGACCAAAATCGTAAGTGGTCATTTGAAATAAGCATTGTTTCTAGTAGCGCTATAAAAAAGGGCACCTCAGTGGTGCCCCTTTTTTTGGCTTGCCAAATCAGACTACGTTGGAGCACTGAACTCGAGCAGCGCTAACCAGCCCTTTACCAAACGATACAAAATCCAAATGCCGGTTGCTAAAACGCCAATCCAGCCAATATAAATATAAGTGGCAATTCCGCTGATGATCAATGCCAATAGACCCCACCAAAAAGTCTGCATGAGCCAGTCAAAATGTGAGGCATAAATGGTTCCTGCAGCGTCAGGTCGCTTGATGTAAAGCAACACAATTGCAGCAACTGTTGCGACACCAAATACGCCGCCACTCAAAAGACCTATGGCAAATAAACCATAAGCGACATGAGTGAGCGTACGCAAATCAATGGGTTTCTTTGCTTCAGGGATATTTTCATCTGACATGTGCAACGCTCCTTTGCTGATGCGCTAGTGATCGAAGACTCAACCTAGGCTTGTAAATATCTTACATCAAAGACAAAACCCCGCAGCTTATGGCTACGGGGTTTTGAGGGTAAGAGCTTGACGATGACCTACTTTCACAGACGTACGTCCACTATCATCGGCGCTAAGGTGTTTCACGGTCCTGTTCGGGATGGGAAGGGGTGGGACCACCTCGCTA
>JAMNXR010000006.1 GCA_023653055.1 Burkholderiaceae bacterium
GTACAAACCGAGTTTGCTCAGCAAGACGAACACCTACATCTTGGCTTACAAAACGTACAGCAGCTGGTCGGGCAGCAAACGCTCTTTGATTCGCTGTTTGTGTTTGAGAACTACCCGATCGATCACAGTGTGCAACGCTTTGCACCGGGCCTGGATATTGCACAGGTCTCGGGACACGATGCGACGCACTACGGGCTTGCACTTGCTGCGATGATGTCACCCAACGGTTTAGTGCTGCGGGCCACCTACGATCGAACGCTAATAGAGATTGGGCAGATCCAACGCATCGTGGGGTACCTCACACAGATGGTGCAAACCATTGCAACCGAGCCTGCCGAGCAGTTATGCCTGGGAGATCTGCGCTGGTTCACTGAGACTGAGCGCCATCAAGTGTTGGCCTTATTTAACCAGACTGCGGTCAATGCAGAGGCGCTAGCTGAAGACGCGCGCGTAAACGAAGCAACTACCTTACCGGAGCTCTTTGAGCAGCAGGTCGCCCGTACGCCTGAGGCCACGGCACTCGTGTTTGGTGAGGACAGTCTCACATACGCCGAGCTTGATGCGCGTTCCAACCAACTCGCGCGTCACTTGATTGGCTTAGGCATAGGCCCCGAGCAGATCGTGGCTCTTGCACTCCCACGCTCTTCTGAATTGGTGATCGCCATTCTTGCGGTGCTTAAGTCCGGGGCGGCTTACCTGCCGCTTGACCCAGACTACCCCGCCGCGCGCCTGACCTTCATGCTCACTGACAGTCGCGCAACATTACTCATCACCCAGAGCGGCGTCATCGACCGAACAATCCAATCCGTGCAGGCACAATCCTTCACGCTGGATATACTCGAGCTTAATGAGCCCAACACCCAAGCCGCGCTTACCCAGTACGATCCCGCAACGATCGCACAAAACGCGCGCCTCACGCCACTCGCTCCACACAACCTTGCGTACCTGATCTACACCTCAGGCTCTACCGGCACACCCAAGGGTGCGGGTAATACGCAGGCAGCGCTTATCAATCACATGAACTGGATGCAGAGGGTTTTACAGCTAAGTGAACGCGATAAGGTCTTGCAAAAAACAGGTATTGGGTTCGATGTGGCCGTCGGTGAATGGTTTTTACCGCTCATGACTGGTGCAACACTTGTTGTCACCACACCAGACGGACATAAAGATCCTGTTTATCTTCGAGGCATGATTGAACAACACAAAATCACTGTCGTGCATTTTGTTGCTTCTATGCTTGGCATGTTTCTGGACGAAATAGACCTTGGTCAATGTCACACACTCCGACTGATCATTACTAGCGGCGAGGCCTTAAACGGTTCTATACAAGCAAAGACCTTTCAACAATTGCCACAAATAGAACTATGGGATTTATACGGGCCTACCGAGGCCGCTATTCACGTTACTTTTTGGCAATGTAGAGAAAGCGATGGCACTCGGCAACCACCGATTGGTCGTCCTATCGACAACATGCAAATCCATATATTGGATGCCGGTCTCAACCCCTTACCTGTAGGCGTGGTAGGCGAGTTATACATCGCAGGTGCGGGCCTCGCTCGCGGCTACTTGGGTAAATCGGGTTTAACTGCCGAGCGCTTCATCGCTAATCCCTTCGCACAACCCGACTCAAAAGGTTCAGCAGGCGCCCGCATGTACCGCAGCGGTGATCTAGCTCGCTGGACCGAGGAAGGAGTGCTGGAGTACCTCGGACGCGCTGATGCGCAGGTCAAGATTCGGGGATTTAGGATTGAGCTGAGCGAGATTGAAGTGGCGCTAGTTGGGATACCGGGGGTTACTCAATGTACCGTCCAGGCTCGTGGCGAGGATGAGGCCAAGCAGCTAGTGGCTTATCTCGTGGCGGGTGTGGGTTCAGATGCGGTTGCGGGTTCACAGTTAACGATTCCTGAGACCTCCGCTATTCGTAGTGTTCTCGCTAGCACTCTGCCCGACTACATGGTACCGGCTGCCTTCGTGGTAATGCAGTCTCTACCGCTCACGCCTAACGGCAAGCTCGATGCCCGAGCGCTCCCCCCACCCGAGATCACGGGCGATCAGGAGTACCGCACGCCTGTCACCGAGCACGAACAACTCGTCGCTAGCCTTTTTGCTGAGCTCACCGGAGCCACCCGCGTGGGCTTAGACGATAGCTTCTTTGCCTTGGGCGGTCACTCGCTACTGGCTATGCGCCTGATCTCTCAGATACGAGTCCTCACGGGGCTTGAGCTTGCGTTACGCACCCTCTTTGAGTTCCCAACCGTAGAGGGATTTGCATCTCGATTAAAAGACCTCCCAACTAAACGCATGTATCAACCGCTATTGCCGTTGAATAAAGCGGGCAGCCTACCTCCACTATTTTGTTTCCCTCCCGCCGGTGGCATCTCAACTGTATATAAAAATCTGTCAGACGAATTGGGTGCAGAACAGCCGCTTTGGGGACTACAGGCAAGAGGGGTTGACGATGATGAGGGGCAGATCGATCAAACTGTTCGGCAAGCTGCACGCACTTACATCAACGCAATCAAAGAGGTGCAACCAAGCGGGCCTTACTATTTAATGGGCATGTCCCTAGGAGGTACCGTTGCCCATGAGGCTGCGGTGCAACTTGAAAAAAGCGGTGAAAAGGTAGCCGCACTATTTTTACTGGATACCGTCGTTCGTTATGGGCATCCTGACGGCGACAAAAAAACGGAGAGTGAGGATATTTCAGAACTCTTAAAAGGATTACTTAAAGAGATGACAGACCAAGAGCTACCTCCTCATCTCGATGATTTGGTGAATTTATTTCAAAGAAAATGGGAAGGACGTGGAATGATCCCCCTCGACACACCCAAAGCTTTTGTGATGAACGCACTAAAAAATAGTGTCATGTCAAACAATCTGACAAAAAATCACTCACCTAGTCGATGTCGAGCCCAGATCATTTATTTCAGAGCCACCAAGGATTCAGAGCAAAACAAACAGACAGATAACCTGTTCAATTGGCAGCCTTACACGGCTAAACCAGCGCATCTTTACGAGGTCCCGGTCAGCCACTCCCAAATGCTCTGGCACCCAGTTTCTTACAAATTAATCGCCAGTAAAGTGCACGAAATCATGGTCGCCCATAAGAAAATATAAGCCCCTTAGGCAATCAGTCATAAAAAGTAGTGAAGCAAAGAAAATGGCCCGAATCTCTTCGGGCCATTTTTTTCACTTCAGACTGAGCTCTACGACCCTCAGTCGCGATATTTACTTGCCAAGCCGCGCCTCAAAACTCGCTTTGATTTTGAGCAGATGCTCAGGCAAACCAAACGAAAGCTTTTCAAACAGCTCATCATGCAACTTGAACTCCTGTTGCCAGGCGACCACATCAATCGAGGTAATGGTGTTGTACTTTTCCTGAGAAAAATCCATCCCTTCCCAGTCAATATCCGCAAAGTCTGGGGTAATACCAAAAGCGTGCTCGCTGCCCTGAGCTTGGCCTTCGATGCGACCCAACATCCACTTCAAGACGCGCGTATTCTCACTGAAACCTGGCCAGACAAACTTGCCATTTTCATCCGTACGGAACCAGTTGACGCAGAAAATCTTGGGTAACTTGGCGCCTGAGGTTTGCAAGAAATTACCCAGCGACAACCAGTGGCTAAAGTACTCGGCCATGTTGTAGCCGCAGAAAGGCAGCATGGCAAAAGGATCACGACGCACGACACCTTGTTGGCCCACAGCAGCAGCTGTGGTCTCAGAGCCCATGGTCGCAGCCATGTAGACACCTTCAGCCCAGTCACGTGCCTCAGTAACCAATGGGACGGTAGTAGAACGACGGCCACCAAAGATGAACGCATCAATCACGACACCCTCGGGGTTGTCCCACTCAGAATCCAACACAGGATTTTGCGTAGCAGCAACGGTGAAGCGCGCATTAGGATGGGCCGCTTTGATGCCCTTTTCCTTGGCTTGCTCTGGTGTCCAGTCACGGCCCTGCCAATCGATCAAGTG
Source organism: Burkholderiaceae bacterium (assembly GCA_023653055.1). Taxonomy (GTDB): domain Bacteria; phylum Pseudomonadota; class Gammaproteobacteria; order Burkholderiales; family Burkholderiaceae_B; genus Zwartia. The sequence goes on from JAMNXR010000006.1 coordinate 3,976, forward strand.
CGCGGGTGGCACCTTGGTCATACCTTCCCACCACACATCACCGTCATCGGTCAGTGCGACGTTAGTGAAAATCGTGTCACTCTTAAGCGTCGCCATGCAGTTAAAGTTGGACGTCTCATTCGTACCAGGCGCAACCCCAAAATAACCTGCTTCTGGGTTGATCGCGCGCAGATTCCCTTTTGCATCGGGCTTGATCCAAGCAATATCATCGCCAATCGTGGTGATTTTCCAACCCTGCTGGGCCAAGCCTGCGGGTGGAATCAGCATGGCAAAGTTAGTTTTGCCACAGGCCGAAGGAAAGGCCGCTGCGACGTGATACTTTTTACCCCAGGGTGCTTGCACGCCCAGAATCAACATGTGCTCAGCCAACCAGCCAGGACTCTTTGCACTGGCTTCGCTGCGACCCATGGTCGAAGCGATACGCAAGGCGAAACATTTCTTGCCTAACAAAGCGTTACCACCGTAACCCGAACCATAAGACCAGATTTCACGGGTCTCAGGGAAATGCACAATATATTTCGTCTCGTTACAAGGCCAGACCACGTCTGCTTGCCCTGCTGAAAGTGGTGCGCCAACCGTGTGGACGCAAGGCACAAACTCGCCGTCTGTCCCTAAAACGTCATAAACCTTTTTACCCATGCGCGTCATCATGCGCATGTTGACGGCGACATAGGGAGAGTCAGACAGCTCAATCCCGATCTGTGCAATAGGCGAACCCAGTGGGCCCATGGAAAATGGCACAACATAAAGCGTACGGCCGGCCATGGAACCTTCGAATAATTTGTCCAAGGTTGTGCGCATTTCAGCAGGCGCGATCCAGTTGTTGGTCGGGCCCGCATCTTCTTTTTTCGCGCTACAAATATAAGTGCGGTCTTCGACACGTGCGACGTCATCCGGTGCTGAACGCGCCAAAAAGGAGTTGGGACGCTTTTCGGCATTGAGCTTGATCAGCATGCCGGACTCGACCATTTCGGCGCAAAGTCGGTCGTACTCTTCTTGGGAACCATCACACCACACAATGCGTGCGGGTTTGACCTTGGCAACAATGGAAGCAACCCATTGTTTGAGACCTTCGTGGCGGACGTAATCAGGAGCGTTGAGTGGCAGATTCATGTAAATGCTTCTTAAAGACACTGAGTTCAAACTTCGGTAACCTGAAATAGTAGCACCGGATCCCCATCTGAGAAAATCATTTCCCCTCTCAGACACGGGAACTCATGCCTAGATAGAGGCCCTCAATCGCTACGATTATCCAATCAAATAAAATTAAACTTAGCCGATAGGGGTGAGGCGACGCAACCTTGCAAGAATCTCAGCCTTTTGCGGACGATTGACGAGATGTTCGGGCAACTCCCCCCTCAGTAATTGCTTGACTTGCGCCGCCACACTTGCACCCACGGCCTTAAGACTATCGTCCGTGATACCCGCCATGTGGGGAGATAGCAACACATGGTCTAGCTGGTAGAGGACGGAGGATGCCACCAATGGCTGTTGCGTAAATACGTCGAGCGCAGCGCCTGCAATTTTTCTAGAGACCAACACCTCTACGAGCGCCTCTTGATCGACCACAGCGCCGCGCGCAACATTAATCAGGCAGGCGGTTGGTTTCATGGACTCCAGCAGGCGGCGGCTGATCAAGCCTCTGGTTTGGTCATTTAAAGGGCATGCCAGCACCACAAAGTCTGAGTCGGAGAAAATTTGCTCCAAAGAAACGTTTTCAATAATGTCCGACACAGGCAAACCGCTGGGGCGATACCCTGTCATGTGCATGCCAAACCCAAAATGACAGATTTTGGCTACGGCCTGACCGATTGCACCGACGCCCACCAACCCGACCCGCTTACCCGCCAAATCAAAGCCCTGATCTGCCAAGGCGCGTGCTTGTGCCCAGCCTTCGGTGCGCATTTTCATATTGATGACTGAGTTTTTATGGGCCAGTGCCAGCATTTGTCCGACGGCAAACTCAGCCACGGTGCGAGCGTTAGCCCCTGGCGCGTTTGCCACAGCGATGTGATGTTGCGATGCCACATCAATCGGAATCATATCGACGCCAGCCCCATGGCGCAAAGCGCCCACCAGTTGTGTCGCACGCTCAAATAACGCTGGCGGTAATGGGTGACGCACCACGATCACTGAAGCAGACTCGGCACCCGCAATCAGGTCTTGATCACTGGTCGAGGGCGAAACGGTGACGTGTGCGACGGTTTCAAGCTCCGCATGGATAGCAGGATGGATAGGATTAGTCAGAAAAACTATTTTTTTATTCATGGCAGCCAGTGAGAAGCGTGAAGAGAGCGTGTATATTTCTAGGGACAAATCCTAACTAAAAAAACCAACCTAGCCTATAACTATTCAGTAGCGGGAGACAAAAGTGAGCTTAACCTTCACAAAATTGCACCCAACGTTCATGGCAAAAGCCAGTCCGATTGATTTGTGCACGCTCCATGACGGGGCTGTTTTAGAGCAGATTCGATCTGCGATGACTCAATACGGTGTCCTCGTGTTTCGTGGCCAGAAACTCTCAAACGAAGAACAAGTGGCGTTTGCGCGACGCCTGGATGGTGAGTTGCATGCCAAGACCTCCTCATCTGTGTTGGCGAAAAATCGCTTTGGAAACGAAGCGCTAACGGATATTTCCAACGTCGGCGGAGACGGCAACATCCTGGAGGCACAGGATCGCCGTAGGATGAATGGCATCAGCAATCGCATCTGGCATACCGATGCCTCTTTTGAAAACCCCTGTGGTCGCTATTCGATGCTGTATGCGCGCAATATTCCTCCCGTCCGAGCCGATACTGAGTTTGCGGATATGCGGGCGGCGTATGAGGCGCTCAGTGACGAACTTAAAGAGACGATCGCCCCCCTCCATGTCTATCACTCCATTGTGTACTCTAGACATACGATGGGATTTGATTTTTCTCCTGAGGAGCAGGCAAAGCTCCCAGGAGCCACCCATCCCTTGGTGCGGACCATTGAAGGCTCAGAGCGCAAGGCGCTGTATCTTGCTTCGCATGCCGCACGGATTATCGAATGGGAAGTGCCTGAGGGACGTTTGTTACTCAAAGATTTGATTGAGCATGCGACCCAGCGAGAGTTTTTATCTTCCCACCAGTGGGAGCTCGGGGATCTCGTGATTTGGGACAATCGAACGACGATGCATCGCGCACGGCCGTTCGATGACAAAAAGTACAAGCGCGAATTGACGCGCGTCACAACGCTGGACTTGCCACGCAAAGCGCACATCGCTAATACAGTAAATAAAGCTGCGTAAGCTTAGGTACCGACTTTAAAGCTGGACTTCATTTTACGCAGCATCGCAATAACGCTTTGCGCGACAATTCGGCCAGTTTTAGGATTTTCGGACGGGATATTTTCCATCGTCATGGTGAACTTTGCCGAATCAGAGTCCACCACGATAGTGTGCGTATTTCTCACCACAGCTGGATCCGCCCAGATTTCTAACAAGGTATTTTCTGGACCAACACCTGAAAGCGCCAACGCGACCACGACGTTTAAGTTGGCGGGAAAGCCCTTGGCGGCATCTCGGGCATTGCCCTCAAATACCTTTTTCGCCTCGGTCAGGCCTTCAATATTGATGTTGTGCTCGATCAAATGTGGCGCACCGGCCAGACCCTTGGGGGGCTTGCGTGTCACCATGCGTACCGAATGAATCTTACCCTCGGCTGCGGCAATCATGGCATCCAGTCCGATCAGGGCACCGGTTGGAACATGAATCACGCCGCCCTGCTCTTTTGCCATGGCGATCAGTTCAGGGTGAAACAATAACGCCCCCACTGACAAGACGATCACTTGCTTTTGGGCTTTTAAAAATGGCGAAGCAATTTCTGGCAAGAGCGCCGCAGGTGCGCACTCAATCACGAGATCTGCTTCTTTTTCCAGCTCTGCAATGTTTAAGACCTTGACGGGGTGCGCCAGTGTGGCAACAAACTCTTTGGCCTTGTCGTGGTTTTTAGCAGACACCGCCGTCAACACAACGCCAGGAACACCACCTTTCGCGAGGGTGGTGGCAATGGACTTTCCGATTGCGCCTAAACCAGCAATTGCAATACGGAGGTTAGGTTTTTGAGCTGCATGCGTCATGATGAAATACCCAGGTGGATAAAAGTGAGACTAAAGATCGAGGGATTATAGTGAAATCGATCATTCAAAATAGCTTCGAGCCGCGCCTTGCCGGATAGGCGCCTGAATTTGAGTCGGTTTAAAGGATTCACTTCACAAAACCGAGCAAATGCTCCCAAATATAACTAGGTTTCTCTTCGTCCACCTCATGCACTTGCAGGTCTTTAAAGCCATTGAGTCCAAGCAGCAGCACAAGTTGAAAGATACCCAAGGACAATGCGGCAATTCTTGGTCTTAACCATTGAAGGGGGAGACATCAAGACGAACTCACTCAAAAAAATTAAATGACCATTTGTCGCTAGTTTGGTTTTAAGGAATCACAAAGGAGGCGACTTTAATTTTGTCTTTGGTGCGACAACGATCGCCACACACCATATCCGTCTTATTGATCAGACCTTCGTAACTTGTCTTTTTTCCGTCAATTGTCACCACGACGGTGTAGGGAATATTTTCACGCCGATCCCTCGCGACGTTTGCGCTAAATAGCGCAACGTAGACGTCGTAACGACCCGCAGGCGGCTTGACGTTCCACGAAATATTTTCAACCGGATCTGGCCGTGACGCACAGCCTTCCATCTTTTGACAGGCATTTGCGTCAATGTCGAGACTGCCACCCGAGGGAGATTTGCGAACATTATTGTTGTACATGCTGATCGCGACACCAGCAGGCTCGACCACAATTAAATCTAAGTCTGCTTGGTTTTCCCAGGCAAGCGTCACATTGACAAACTTGCCCTGCGCCACGGAGTTTTCTTTGAGTCGCCGGTCAATCTCTCCGCTTGTCACAGTCGCTGGAGGCTCTTGAACCGCGACGGGCGGTATGACGACGGGGGGTGTCGAGACAACAGGCGGCTGAATAGGCGCAGGGGGGAAACATATCGCCGACTTTTTATCGACTTTGCCCCAAAGCTCAGCGATGCGCGTGCGCAAGCCCTCTTCTACTTGAACAGATGGACCGGGATCTAAAACAGTCAGCCACTGCTTATAAAACAAACCCGCAAACAACAGGAGACATAAGGCAGCCAGGGTCAGCCACTGGACTAGCGCGAGGAAACCAAAGGTTCGCGCAGGTGATTGTGCAGCGACCTCAGCCGCTTTTTGCGAAGCGATGACTTTTGCTGCCGGCTTAAAGACCTCTGCGAAGCGGGTGTCAATGTTGTGATCGCTAGCCTTCGCACCGTAGGGTATACAGCCCCACTGCGTCAACACGAGCTGATCGCCGACCATAAAAAGAGAAGCTAACGCCTCTGGCGTCGTCAACATGGCATGCAAGGCTTGGGAACCATATGCGGCCGAAGAACCCGCACCGGTTTGAACCTTATCTGCCACGCGACGCACCCTTGCACACGCTTGTGTCAAGGTTTTAGCAACACTCAGTTTTTCTTCTGGGGAAAGCGCATCGAAGGGACGTATCGGACCATCGAGCTTCGTGACCCAAGACACCTCGCCACGCATGACATTGGTGACAGGCTCGGCAAAAAGATGGATCAAGCTCTCATCTTGACCTTCCTTTTTTAGCAACCCCAACAACTGTTGGTAATAACTAAAAATAGGCTGACCGTTAATGCCCTGGACATCAATTTGAGTGCGTTTGGTAATAATCGGCAATGTTTGCATGGCGAGGGGCTCTGTCAGCGTTTGATGGCCGTGTTAATTCTTGGGGTCCGAGGAGCAGTCGTTGGCGATCTTTGTATAAGAAACCCCACTCTGATCCAAGAAGCTGCGCAGTGCATTGCCCGACAAGGCATAAAGAGAACGGTCGCTAAACTTATCTGTTTGCGCCCCGATAAACGTGTTGACGCCCACGACATTGCCGCAACGATTGACTAGCGGCCCACCCGAACTACCCGTCGCGATCCGAGCGGTGTGTAAGACAAGCACCATGTTATTGGGTTGGCGCTGCAACACACTCACCTCGCCTTGAGAAAACACCGTATTGGGCGTAACAATATTGGCATCGACCCTAATCTCGGAGCTTGGAAAGCCAGAGGCCACCACAGTCTGTAGCAGTTGCGGTTGGGTGGAGATGGCAAGTGGCCGCACAGTCGCAGGGACTGTGTCCCCGCGCAATACCGCAAAGTCTGGGTTGGTGTATTCGGAGTCTTTCGTGGCAGCGATCAGTTTGACAGGCAAAGGCTGCTTACCTAAAAAACTGCTGGTGATGGCAAACTTTTTACCGGCTTCAATGACGTGCCGATTGGTCACAACGGTATTCTTATCAATAAAAAATCCCGTTCCGTGACCAAGGTATTTCATTTGCTCTGAAAAAACCAACACTCTCACAGTTGCTGCCTCAAGCAAAGAAACTAACTGTTCTTGCGGTAGGATTTTTGTGGAGGTTTGCTCCGGAGGGGCTGGGCGGGATTCTGCCGGAGGTGGAGTCGCAGGTGCAGATGCTGACGGTGATGAGGGTGATGCAGAAGCCTCAGGCGTTGTCGTCAAAGACGCGTTCGGTCCGGTATTAGGCGACTGCGAAGACACAGACACACCTGAACCGGGCTGAGCACGCAACAGAGGCCCAACTTCGCCGCGGCGATAGGCCTGCATTTCTGGGCTGGTGCAAGCACTGTCCAGCATGCGCTGTATGCGTTGGCTCTCTGCTTCGAGTCCCGCCACAATCTCACGATTGACATCAGCTGGACGCAGCACAACAAAAGGTCTGTTTGCCCACCAAAGGTACACAAACAAATTGAGTGCGATCAAAATGATCGCCGCTACCGCAAACGTTCGAGTGGAAAGTTTCATGTGAGAGACATCATGCTTAGCTCGCGAGCGCTCTCATTTCGGCGTATAGATCCGCCTTGCCCTCAAAGCCAATGCCGACCAGCTCTGGCAAAGTCACAATACTATTTTCAACCCGAGCGCCATCCGGAAAGCCACCATAGGGTTGAAACAGATCAGGATAGCTTTCATTGCCACCGAGCCCCAACCCTGCGGCGATAGCCAACGACATTTGATGACCGCCGTGCGGCACACAGCGCGTTGGCGACCAGTCGTATTCGCGCAGCATATCCAGCGTGCGTAAATACTCCACCAGTCCATAACTGAGCGCGCAATCAAACTGCAGCCAATCACGATCGCGACGCATCCCGCCATAACGGATCAAATTACGCGCATCTTGCATAGAAAATAGGTTTTCGCCGGTCGCCATCGAATTTTCATAATGCTGACCCAGCTCGGCTTGCAATTCATAATCCAATGGGTCGCCCGCCTCCTCATACCAAAAGAGGTTGTATTGGGCGAGCTCTTTGCCATAGGCAATCGCCGTCTTAAGGTCAAAGCGACCATTCGCATCCACCGCTAAACGCTGACCTGGGCCTAAAAGCTTCAGTACAACTTCGATACGCTTGCAGTCTTCGGCCAAAGAGGCACCGCCAATTTTTTTCTTGACCACGGAGTAGCCACGATCCAGATAGCTCTGCATTTCGCGGGTCAGCCCCTCAAGACCCTGACCAGGCCAATAGTATCCGCCCGCAGCATACACAAACACTTTACGATTAGGTTGACCATTGCCGTAACGATCCGCGAGCATCTGATAAAGCGGTACGCCTTCAATCTTGGCCACCGCATCCCAAATCGCCATATCGATCGTGCCGATCGCCACTGAGCGCTCGCCATGGCCGCCAGGCTTTTCGTTATTCATCATCGTGGCCCAGATCTTGTGTGGGCACAAAATGCCACGCGCATCGAGTAAGGTATCAGGCGCCGCTTCAAGTACGCGAGGAATAAATCGCTCTCGCATCAATGCGCCCTGACCGTAGCGACCGTTGGAGTTGAATCCGTATCCAATCACAGGCTTGCCATCACGGATCACGTCCGTCACCACAGCGACCAAGCTCAAGGTCATCTTCGAGAAATCAATATAGGCGTTTCTGATGTTCGACTTAATTGGGCGGGTGGACTCGCGAATTTCAACAATTTTCATTTTTATAAAGTGTCTGCGTTTGAAGAAAGGTCGGTATAAGATGTGTCGTCATTATCGTTAAAAAAACAGAGCCATGGCCACTTCTTTGACAAGCAGCACCCCACTTTTAATCAAAATGCATCCAAACGACAACGTCGCCATTGTAGGCAATGACGGAGGCCTTGCGGCTGGAACAGTCGTTTTGGACGGGCTTATCCTCAAGGACAAAGTGCCGCAAGCACACAAGGTGGCTTTAATCGACTTCAAGACGGACCAAGCCGTGACCCGCTATGGGGTCACCATCGGCTTTGCGATCAAAGACATCCCTGCTGGTAGTTGGATTCATGAGCGTCTACTCAGAATGCCTGAGGCGAGAAATTTTGAAAACCTACCCATCGCGACCGTTAAGCCCAATCTAGGCGGCCCCCTCGAGGGTTATACCTTTGAAGGGTATCGCAACGAAGATGGCTCGGTCGGCACACGTAACTTGCTTGGCATCACCACGACAGTTCAATGCGTTGCCGGGGTAGTTGACTTTGCTGTGCAGCGCATCAAAAGTGAGCTGTTGCCCAAATATCCAAACGTCGATGATGTCGTCGGACTCGATCATGCCTACGGCTGCGGTGTAGCCATTGATGCCCCCGAAGCCGTCATTCCGATCCGAACCGTCCGCAACATCAGCCTAAACCCCAACTTTGGTGGCGAAATCATGGTGGTGAGCCTGGGCTGTGAAAAGCTCCAACCAGATCGTCTCATGCCACCCGGCAGCTTTCCGATTAAAGATGACCGATCGACGGGCGTGGATACCGTTTGTCTGCAAGACCCCAAGCATGTAGGCTTTATGTCGATGATCGATGCCATCATGCAAGAAGCCTCCGTCCATCTCAACAGACTCAATCAACGCAAACGTGAAACAGTGCCCGCCAGTGAACTGGTGGTGGGAATGCAGTGCGGCGGCAGTGATGCGCTCAGCGGCGTCACCGCAAATCCCGCACTCGGCAAAGCCGCTGATTTGCTGGTGCGCGCCGGTGCCACCGTGATGTTTAGCGAAAACACTGAGGTGCGCGATGGCGTAGACCAACTGACCTCACGGGCCGCCACGCCAGAGGTGGCCCGCGATATCGTCGCCGAACTCGACTGGTATGACAAATACCTGGCACGCGGCAAGGTGGACCGCAGCGCCAATACGACACCGGGCAATAAAGCCGGTGGCTTGGCTAATATTGTTGAAAAAGCGATGGGCTCAATTATTAAAAGCGGCTCCGCCCCCATTTCAAGCGTGCTGTCACCTGGCAACAAGCTTGCGCGCGATCAGCGTGGGCTGGTGTATGCCGCCACGCCCGCCAGTGATTTCATCTGTGGAACACTGCAGCTGGCCGCGGGCATGAATCTGCATATTTTTACGACCGGACGGGGTACGCCCTATGGCCTAGCCCATTGCCCTGTCATCAAAGTAGCGACACGCTCAGACTTGGCCCGTCGCTGGCACGACCTGATGGATGTCAATGCTGGTCGCGTGGCAGACGGCGAGCTCACGCTAGATGAGTTGGGATGGGAAATTTTTCATTTGATGCTTGATATCGCCAGCGGACGTAAAACCTGGGCGGAGCAATGGAAAATTCATAACGCGCTGGTGTTGTTTAATCCCGCACCGATTACTTAAACCACTCACTTAAACCGCTCACTTAAACCAACCCATGCGTCGCCCCCTCACTGCTGAAGTCACCCAGCCTTTTATGGCCCTCTTGCTCGCAGCGGGCGAGGGATCTCGCCTAGGTGGTGTCCCAAAATGTCTATTGAGGATGTGCGAACAAACCTTACTCGAACGCCAGATTTTTGCGCTCATGGCGGCAGGCGCCTCAAACATCGTCGTGGTGACTGGTTTTTATTTTACGAATGTAGAAGCCGAGCTCACTCGCATCGCGGACACTTCGGGTGCCCTCCTGCAAATCGTTCGCAATCCACAACCAGAGCAAGGGCAGCAATCCTCTGTGTTGCTTGGGCTCGCTGCGATTGCCGCACACCAAACACATTTGCCTGTCTTAATCGCGCTCGCCGATCAGCCCCTCATGGAGGCCGCTGACTATTGCGCTTGCCTACATGCTTTTGACAAACGCCCCCCAGAACGCTCCATTCTGTATCCCATCGTCAATCAGCAACGCGGAAACCCCGTCCTCTTGACCCACTCAGTCATGCAACACGTTCTAGAGTCTGGACAAACATGTCGCGACTACATTCATTCCCATCCTGATAATGTTCACCGTTTTATCACTGCCATTGACCACTTTGTCTTTGATATCGACACCGCCAGCGATTTAGACAGGTTTCATGCCCGCACGGGTATGACACTCAGCTTACCCAGTCAGTAGCCACCCAGCCCCCATTTAGACTGTTCAATTTTGCTGTTTTCGCCAGGCAAGACTTGGGATTAAACCAATCTTGGTACGCCTTATGGTATTTTTCTTCAAATATCAAAAATTGGAGCCTTCATGCTTAAGCTTAATTTTCACCCTACGGGTCGCCATTTTTTACAGATTCCTGGTCCGAGCCCTGTGCCCGATCGGATTTTGCGCGCGATTAGCCTACCGACCATCGATCACCGTGGACCAGAATTTGGTGCGTTAGGTCGCAAAGTGCTGGAGGGGATGAAAACGATTTTCAAGACGGAACATCCGGTTGTGATTTACCCCGCATCGGGAACAGGTGCTTGGGAAGCAGCCCTCGTCAACACGCTCAGCGCAGGCGACCACATTTTGATGTTTGAAACAGGTCAGTTTGCCTCACTTTGGAACAAACTTGCGACGCGTATCGGCCTGAAGACTGAAATCATGTCATGGCAAGGTCAAGACGAACATTTGCCCAACGCGCCCGGCTGGCGTCGAGGTGTTCAGGCTGACATGATTCATGCGCGTCTGCTTGAAGACAAATCCCATTCCATTAAAGCGGTCTGCGTCGTGCATAACGAAACATCGACAGGCGTGACCTCTGATATCGCTGCCGTGCGCAAAGCCATTGACGATGCCAAGCACCCTGCTCTGTTGATCGTTGATACGATCTCTGGTTTGGCCAGTGCCGACTTTAGACACGACCAGTGGGGCATCGATGTCTCCGTGAGTGGCTCGCAAAAAGGCTTGATGTTGCCGCCAGGCATTAGCTTTAACGCGTTATCACCACGCGCCATTGAGGCCTCCAAAACCGCAAATCTGCCACGCTCCTTTTGGGCATGGGATGAAATCATTGAAATGAACAAGGATGGCTACTGGCCCTATACGTCTAGCACCAACTTGCTATATGGCCTGTCAGAGGCGATTGACATGCTGACAGAGGAAGGCATGGAAAATGTCTTTGCCCGTCATCAACGCTGGGCCGCAGGGGTGCGCGCCGCTGTCAACGCCTGGGGCTTACCGATTCAGTGCGCCGACCCGAGCGTGTATTCACCTATTTTGACCGGCGTCATCACACCCGTCGGTGTCGATGCCGATGCCATCCGCAAGTTAGTACAACAACGCTTTGACTTGTCGCTCGGCACGGGCTTGGGCAAGCTCAAAGGCAGAATGTTCCGCATTGGTCATTTGGGTGATAGTAACGATCTGACGTTGCTCGCCACGCTCACTGGCATTGAAATGGGTCTGAAACTTTCTGGTGTCAAACTCGCCGGTAGTGGCGTTGCAGCAGGCATGGACTATTTCGCCAACGCATCATGAGCACCCTCGCATCTCCTGCACTTCCCAAGCCGATTTTCTTTTCACCGACCAAATCTGGGGTCAGCTCGCCTCTCTCGCAACTGCTGTCCAAGGAGTTGCGCGGGGATGTGTTGTTTGATGGTGCCAGCCGAGGGCGTTACTCGACCGATGCCTCGATCTACCAAATCACGCCAATTGGCGTCGTGATCCCTCGCGATCAGGCGGATGTCTTGCGCGCACTCGACATAGCACGTGATCAAAAAGTCGCGGTACTGTCACGCGGCGCGGGAACCAGTCAGTGTGGACAGACTGTGGGCGATGCGCTCATCATCGATAACAGTCGATGGCTGTGTAACGTCGTTGATTTCGATGAACACGCCCGCACCGTTACGGTCGAGCCTGGCATTGTATTGGACCATCTCAATGCCTGGCTCAAGCCTTATGGGTTGTGGTTCCCCGTTGATGTTTCTACGGGTGCACAGTGCACCATTGGCGGTATGACTGGCAACAACTCCTGTGGCTCGCGTTCGATCGAATACGGCAATATGGTGCATAACGTGCTCGGCATTGATGCTGTGCTGCCGGATGGGACACAGGCGTATTTCGGCTCACTCAAACATCCCGTTCAAGGCGCAAGGCTTGAAGGTATTTTAGAAACACTCAAAACAATTGCGACGCGTGAGCGCGGCGAACTCGCTGAGCGCATTCCAAAGGTATTACGACGTGTCGCAGGCTACAACATCGACCTCTTTGACTGTCAAAATCCACGTGCATATACCGATGACGGTATCGCCAACCTATCTCATTTGTTAGTGGGCTCAGAGGGCACCCTCGCCTACAGTCGCCAAATCACGCTCAAACTTTCTCCCCTACCCGAACACAAAACACTGGGTGTGGTGAATTTTCAAAGCTTTTACAAAGCCATGGAAACCACCCAGCATATTGTTAAACTCAAACCCACTGCAGTTGAACTCGTCGACCGGACCATGATTGAGCTGGCGATGGAGAATCCCGCGTTTAGACCTGTCATTGAAAAAGCCTTGGTCGGTTCGCCCGCGGCCATTTTGTTGGTTGAGTTTGCCGGACAAGATCAAGCTGAGTTGATTCAGCAACTCGATGAACTCGACACGCTCATGAGCGATCTAGGTTTGCCGAATTGCGTGGTCAAAATGCCCGAAGCTAAAGCGCAAAAAGCACTTTGGGATGTACGTAAAGCCGGCCTGAACATCATGATGAGCATGAAAGGCGACGGAAAGCCGGTCTCTTTTGTCGAGGATTGTGCCGTCCCCCTTGAGCACTTGGCCGACTACACCAGTCGATTGACCGAAGTCTTTAACCGCTACGGCACCGAGGGTACCTGGTATGCCCATGCGAGCGTGGGGACGCTGCACGTACGCCCGATTTTAGACATGAGACGTGAGGGCGCCGCGCAAATGCGCGCGATTGCCGAGGAAACGTCTGCCCTGGTGCGCGAATACAAAGGGGCCTTGTCGGGCGAGCATGGAGATGGTCTGTGTCGCGGCGAATGGGTATCGTGGCAGTATGGTCCGCGTATTCATCAAGCGTTTGCTGAAATCAAGACCTTGTTCGATCCTGAGAATCGCTTTAGTCCCAACAAGATGATTCATCCCCCAAAAATGGATGATCGCAGTAATTTCCGTTTTGCTCCAGGCTACACGGTCGCCTCGACACCGACAGCGCTGGACTGGTCTGCCTGGAACGTTTTACGTGATCCGCTGACTGGGGTGGAAACTGCACCAGGCACAGGTGTCGACGCAAGCGGCGGTTTGGCCTCAGCTATCGAAATGTGTAACAACAACGGGCATTGCCGCAAGTTTGATGCCGGTACGATGTGCCCAAGCTATCGCATCACCAAGGACGAGCAACATTTGACACGCGGACGTGCCAACACCTTAAGACTGGCGCTCTCTGGTCAGCTGGGGACCGAAGGCTTAGCCAGTCCCGAAGTCAAAGAAACACTTGACCTCTGCGTCTCCTGCAAAGGTTGCAAGCGCGACTGTCCGACCGGCGTTGATATGGCCAAGATGAAAATCGAAGCCCGCGCGGCTTGGGCCAAGCGTCATGGCACGACCTTGCGAGAAAAACTTGTTGCGTACATGCCGCGTTATGCAGGTGTCGCGAGTCGCCTGGGTGGCCTCTTGAGCGCACTAGAGCACACGCCCGTGATTGGCACGATGACCAAGCGCGCACTTGGGTTTGCAACTGAGCGTTCCTTGCCGCGCTTTAAAACAAGCTTTCTTGGACAGCAGGCCGAACAAACGCCCGCCGCCTCTGGTCGCGAAGTGTTGCTGTTTGTAGATACCTTCAATAACTATATTGATACACAAAATGCCTATGCAGCCCAGCGCGTCTTAAAAGCTGCAGGCTACACGGTTCATTTAAATCAACGCCCTGGCGAACGGCCGTTATGCTGTGGTCGTACGTTCCTTTCTGCGGGCATGGTGGACCAAGCCAAAGCTGAAGCCCGACGCACCCTGGATGCGCTCGTACCTTTCGTCAAGCGCGGTGTGGCGATTGTGGGGCTCGAGCCATCTTGTTTACTGACGTTGCGTGATGAGTTTTTAGACTACGGATACGGCGACGAGGCCAAGCTCCTCGCGCAACATTCCTTTTTGTTTGAAGAGTTCTTAGTCAACGAACAAAAGGCCGGTCGCTTTACTCTCGCACTCAAAGCCATTGATACCAATACCGCCATGCTGCACGGCCATTGTCATCAAAAAGCGTTTGATGCCTTAACGCCTGTTCAAACAGTTTTGAGCTGGATCCCTGGGCTCAAAGTCTCAACCATTGAGTCCTCATGCTGCGGCATGGCAGGAAGCTTTGGTTACGAAGCGGAGCACCATGCCGCATCCATGGCGATGGCCGAAATGTCTCTCTTACCTGCCATTCGTAGTCGTGCTGCGGGCACCGTTGTTGTGGCGGACGGCACCAGCTGCCGACACCAAATCCAAGACGGCGCCGATGCAGAGGCCACGCATACCGCAGTGCTTCTAGCTCAGGCCTTAACTTAAACCACTTACCTTTTAAAGTTGAAGACTCCCATGACCATTACGATCAAAGAAGCAATTGAGCAGCGTATCTCAGCCAATATGTTCGATCCAACCAAAACGCTGAGTACTGCACAGATCGAAGAGCTCGTCACACTTGCCACGCGTGCCCCCACGGCCTTCAATTATCAAAATTGGAAATTTATTGCTGTGCAATCCTCAGCGGAAAAAGAGCGTCTGAAAGGAGTCGCCTATGGCCAACAAAAAATTGCAGATGCCGCAGTGACATTTATCGTGTGCGGCAAACTCGAAGCGCACAAAGGCCTCGCCCATGCACTCAAGCCCTCCGTCGCCTCAGGATTGCTCGAACAATCCATGGCGGATGCCTGGGTGAACATGGCGCACGATGGACTGGAAGGCAACACAGCGCGTCAACGTGACGAAGCCGTGCGCTCGGCATCATTGGGTGCCATGACCCTCATGCTTGCCGCTCAAGGGATGGGATTAGTCAGCGGTCCGATGATTGGCTTTGACCCAGCTGGCGTGGCAAAAGCGTTTAATTTGTCCGCAAACGATATTCCAGCCATGCTGATTGCAGTTGGCTATTCGGCACCAGGCAACTGGCCGCAAAAACCTCGTCTGCCTCTCACAGACGTTCTGACCATCGTTTAAACCTCTATTTGCATTCACCTCGCAAAAGCAAGCCCATGTCACTGCAACCCATGCAAAACTATGCCGAAACCGTGCGTAGTTTTGCTTTGGCTGTTCCTGAAACCTTTAACTTTGGGCATGATGTCGTCGATGCACAGGCTGCACGCAACGATAAACCCGCATTGATTTGGTGCAATGCCCTAGGACAGGAGCGCCGCTTTAATTTCTCCGATATTCGGCGCCTGACCAATCAATTGGCCAATTTGCTAACAAAAAAAGGGTTAAAGAAAGGTGATCGTGTCATTGTCATGCTTCCGCGCATTCCAGAGTGGCAAATTGCGCTGGTGGCTTGCATGAAAATCGGTGCGATCCCAATCCCTTGCATTGAAATGTTGACCGCAAAAGATATCGACTTTCGGGTACAACACTCTGGCGCGATTGCTGCGATCACAACGGCTGGAAATACACATAAATTTGCCACATGCGCATCGGTCACCCTTCGCTTGAGTGTCGATGACGCAACGGATGATACGTGGACATCGATGCATCTTAGCGCTCAAGAATCACCTGATTTCGATTGTGCGGTGTTGACTGCCGAAGAACCCGCCTTACTTTTTTATACTTCCGGCTCTTCGGGGCAACCAAAAGGTGTGCTGCACTCGACACGGGGGATCTATTCTTGGCGGCTTTCAGCCGCCTGGTGGCAAACTTTAGTCGAGGACGACATCAAATGGTGTACTGCGGATACGGGTTGGGCAAAAGCCGGCACGGGTATCTTATTTGGGCCGTGGAGCCAAGGCAGTTGCGTATTTTTTTATGATGGTAAGTTTGAGCCACGCGAACGACTTCGGTTGCTAGCGCAGTATCGCATCACCGTGTTTTGCGCAGCGGCTACAGAGCTTAGGCAGCTCGTCAATGAACGTGTTGATGATTATGACCTCAGTGCGCTGCGCCTGAGCGTTTCTGCAGGCGAAACAGTTAACCCTGAAATTGTCCATCAGTGGAAGGCCTGCGCCGGGTCCCCTTTGCTTGACGGTTATGGTCAAACAGAAACGCTGATGACCGTGTTGAACTATCCCTGCTTACCCGTCAAAGCGGGTTCTATGGGGCAACCCATTCCAGGCACGCATTTTGAAATACTGAGTGAGGAAAACGCGCTGCTGGAACCGAATCAAGTAGGTCAGTTGGCCATGCGCCTACCCAACCTGCAATTTATGCTGGGATATTGGAATGATCCCATCCGCACACGTCAAAGTATTCGCACCATAGACGGGGTGGATTATTGGCTGACAGGTGATCTTGCCTCACGTGATCCAGAGGGGTATCTTTTTTACGCCGGACGAAATGACGACATGATTAGCTCGGCGGGATACCGGATTGGTCCGACCGAAGTTGAAAATGCACTGATTGAACACCCTGCCGTGATAGAAAGTGCAGTGGTCGCGAGTCCTGATCCCACGCGAGGCGAAATCGTCAAAGCTTTCGTTGTCCTGCATCCAAGCTTTTTACCAAGCGAAGAATTAGTCAAAACCTTGCAACAACATGTGCAACATCACACGGCGCCTTACAAATACCCGCGACAGATCGAGTTTGTCGCAAGTCTGCCTAAAAATCCCTCTGGAAAAATCATGCGGCGCGTTTTACGTGACCAAGAATTTAATCAAAGTATCGGATCTCAATTATGAAAACGTATCGTCTAGAAAAAACAGGTAGCATGGACAACCTCTCACTCAATCAAGAGGCGGATCCCACACCGGGTGCGCACGATGTGGTCATCCGTGTGCGCGCCAATGCCCTCAACTACCGTGACCTCATGGTGATGGGCGGTTCCTATCGCGTTCCACCCAAGCCACGCGTCATTCCTTTATCGGATGGTGCAGGCGAAATCGTCGCGGTCGGCTCCGCTGTCAAGCGACTCAAAATCGGTGATCGCGTCGCCGGTGCTTTTTTCCAGGGCTGGATGGGTGGACATATTGCCGCGGAGCATCTGTCCACGGACATGGGCGGCAGCATTGATGGCATGTTGAGTGAGTTTGTCGTCCTGAATGAGCAGGGTGTGGTCAAGATTCCCGAACATCTATCTTTTGAAGAGGCTGCAACCTTACCCTGTGCAGCAGTCACAGCCTGGTGCTGTCTGACAGACCAACGCCAGCTATTGCCTGGCGATACGGTACTCACACTAGGTTCTGGTGGGGTCTCTGTTTTTGCAATGCAGTTCGCACGGATGTTTGGCGCACGCGTGATTGCCACGACCTCTAGCGATACCAAAGCAGACAAACTACGCGTACTGGGTGCACACGAGGTCATTAACTACACGACGCATCCAGAATGGGACAAAGAGGTCATGCGCTTAACTGGTCGCCGTGGTGCTGACTTTGTTGTCGAAGTTGGCGGCCCCGGTACCTTGGCTAGTTCACTGAAGTCCTCGGCCATCGGTGGTCATGTCGTGCAAGTCGGTATCTTAGGTGGTGTGGGTCAACAGCTAGATCCAGCGCTGTTCCGAGGCCGATCGATCACGACACGTTCGATAACAGTCGGCAGTCGGCAAAGCTTTGAGGCCATGCTGCGGGCGATTGATGTCAATCAAATGCGTCCGGTCATCGATAAAGTGTTTAAGTTTGAAGATGCCAAACTGGCTTATCAGCACCTACAAGAGCAAAAACACTTTGGCAAGGTTGTCATTAGCAACCCCTAAATCAGTATTCTTTTAATGTTCTAACACTGAACGTGCCAGTAAAGAGGCACGCGAGAGTGCTTCTCGGGTCGGCTGATTGATCCACTGTTTATTAAGTGCATACGCGTGCTGAGGGATGGCTGCCAAAGCCTTGGCGCGCGCACGTGTCACGTCTAGAAGTTGTTCACTTGGGGCGACTAAAGAAACCAAACCTTCCGACAGACACTCTGCCGCACCGATACGCTCACCTAGCTGAACCAATCGATGCGTCATGCGTCGACTCACACGTGGAGAAACGATTGCCGCGCCAATCGGTGTCGGCATATCAAATAACACCTCAGGCAAAGACACCCACGCCTGGTCTGCCATCACAATCTCATCACACAACGCCGCCAGCATGAGTCCTGCCCCCACTGCCGCAGCCTGCACGCAGGCTACAACAGGTTTGTCACAATGTAAGAGATCGTCAAAACAACGATCGAGTAAATCAAGATGTCTTAATTCAGCTTGCTCCCGACCCTGCGCAGAAAAAGCTTTTAAATCAGCACCCGCACAAAAAGCTTTTTTTCCTTCCCCGGTCAGTACGATACATTTGACCGTTGGGTCCGCTATCGCGCCTTGCATAGCTTCATGCAAGGCATCGTACAGCTCAAGATTAAGCGCATTGGCCGCAGCAGTGCGATTGAACGCGAGCCACAAAACGCCGTCTTCGTGTGTAGAAAGGATCATGATCAATCGCTGAAGGCGTTATTGTAAAAAGGAGTCGATCACATGGCCTGGGCCATCGGCCAATTTCACGTAATCTTTGCCATCATGCACCATGCAGCCATTGACCCAGACGCCATGGATACCCGTACCTGAACGAACCTTGCGTGCACCGCCACCTGGCAGATCATGCAAAGTCTCCAATTTGGTCATGCCCACATTCTGCGGATCAAATAGCAACATGTCGGCAGGCGCGCCTTGAATTAAACGTCCGCGATTTGGAATTTTGAAACGATCCGCCGCCTGACTGGTAATCCGACGAATGCCCTCTTCGAGGGTAAATTCTCCCGTCTTGCGTACCCAGTGCCCCAAGAAATGCAAACCAAAGGCTGCGTCACACATATAAATCAAATGTGCGCCCGCATCAGACAAGGTGACGACTGAAGAGGAATGTTTGAGCAAAGGGGCTACGCCTGCATCGATATGATTGAAAAACTTGCCAATGACATGGTTTTTCAAATTTTCTTTGATGCCTAACTCAAAAAAGGCATCCAGTGGCGTTATGCCCCATTTTTTACCTAGTGCCTCGAAGGTCATTCCCTCTAGCTCAGCGTGTTCGGGAAGCGAAACTTCACCGACCTCGAGGTATTTCCAGTCACCGAGAAACAAAATGCCAGGTTTGAGATTTTTAAGGTCTTCTCTAAACTGCTGACGGAAGGCCGGATCTTTGTACGCGCTTAAGATTTCTGCAGCCGGACGATTTTTAACGCGGTCAAATGCAGAGTGGCTATACAGTGGGTAGGGTTCTTCGAGCGTAAAGTCGAAAGACAGGGGCTGACAACTTGTCAGGATGTAGACCTCATTGCCCCGTGCACGCGCCTGCTCAGCCTTTTCGTAATACGTGATGGCGAGATCCGGGGTCGCAGGGTTGTACATCGACAAGACCGTTGAGATAAAAGCTGGACGACCGCTGTTAGCGGCGACTTTTTCGATCACTTCGGGTGTCGCCCTTGCGCCAGTTGCCATCATAAAGACGCCTTTGTCGAACTCTTTCATCACGCCAGACAACGCGAGCAACTCCTCCTCCGTCGCGATCGTTGAGGGCATGGGGATACCGCCATAACCGCTATGGTTTGGGGAAAATGATGAGGCGAAACCAATCGCACCTGCTTGCATGGCTTCACGCACCAGCTGGCACATCGCCTCGAGCTCTTCAGGTGACGGAGTCGCCTTTTCAGAGCCTGCTGCACCCATCACTGCCGTGCGCACCACGGAGTGACCGACAAAGAGCGCCGTGTTCAGATAAGGCTTCGTCGCTCTTAGCTGATCCATGTACTCTTTAAAGGTCTCGAAATTCCACTTGATGCCATTTAACAAGGAATTGAGATCCATGCCCTCGACTACCGAGAGATTTTTCATCATGGTCTCGCGGTGTTCCGCGGGACAAGGCGTGATGCCAAAGCCGCAATTTCCCATCACGACGGTGGTCACACCCAGAGCGGGAGACGGTGACATCGTGGGATCCCAGGTCACTTGGGCATCAAAGTGCGTATGCAAGTCGACAATTCCAGGCATTAAGGATAGCCCTTTCGCATCGATTTCTTGTTTCGCTGGACCTGTGACGTCACCAATCTCTGCCACCACGCCGTTTTGAACAGCCACATCCGCGATTTTTCCTGGATGACCCAAACCGTCAAACACACGCGCCTGTCTAATAATCAAGTCGTACATGTTGTCTCCCCTTTTTTTGAATATATTTTTATTAAACAATGCCCTTCGTCTTGAGCGAAGTGATTTCATCTTGTGATTTATTTAATACTGACGTCAAAATTTCGTCGGTGTGTTGCCCGAGCGCTGGCGGCGGCATCTCATGTTTGATCGGGGTTTCCGAAAACTTCATCGGGCTACCGACTAAGGGCACCGTACCCGCCACTGCATGTGGAAGCTCAATTTTCATCCCACGCGCAAGCACCTGTGGCTCTTCAAATACTTGAGCCACATTGTTAATGGGCCCATTGGCCACTCCCGCCTCATCCAACATCTTGACCCATTCGCGTGTGGGTCGCTTCAGGAAAATATCATTCAAAATATTGGTAATGGCTTCACGATTTTTAACGCGAGCACCGTTTGTTGAATAGAGTGGATCTTTGGAAAGATGCACACAGTCAGCAATTTCACAAAACTTATTAAATAAATTATCGTTTCCACAAGCAAGGATCAGTGCACCATCTGAAGTTTTAAACGTCTGATAGGGAACGATGTTTGGATGTGCGTTACCGATGGCCTTTGGTGCCTCGCCTGTTGCAAAATAATTCATCGCCTGGTTCGCGAGAAATGCCACGCAAGAGTCCAGCAAAGACACATCAATCCATTGACCTTGACCCGTGACCGCGCGATGCGCGATGGCCGCGCAAATCGCGACACTTGCATACATCCCTGTCGTCAAATCAATAATCGGCACACCGACGCGCTGTGGGCCACCACCGGGCAGATCATCCCGTTCACCCGTCACGCTCATGAGCCCGCCCATGCCTTGGGCCATAAAGTCATAACCAGGACGATCCTTTTCAGGTCCTGTCTGACCAAAGCCCGTCACTGAGCAATAAATAATCGCGGGATTGATGGCCTTGATATGTTCGTAGCCCAATCCGTAGCGAGCAAGATCACCCACTTTGTAGTTTTCCAGAATCACATCCACATTTTTCGCAAGCTCACGGACAAGCGCCTGCCCTTCGGGCTTGGAAATATCGATCGTGATGGACCGTTTGCCACGGTTCGCCGCACAAAAATAAGCAGACTCCCTGGTCACATTACCTTGTTCATCTTTCAAAAAAGGTGGCGCAAACGCCCGCGAATCGTCACCCTTGACGGGGCGCTCCACTTTGATGACATCCGCGCCCAAATCGGCAAGATTTTGAGCCGCCCAAGGGGCAGCCAGGACACGGGATAAATCAAGGACTTTGATATGCGAGAGCGGGCCGGACATGGTGGGCTTCCAATTCTTTTAGACAAGGTGGATATTGTAGAGCGTTCCATGCACTCAGGACGCCTGAGGACACGGGGAGACTGACAGGATTTGTGAGGCGCGCTGTAGGCCTTGGGACATAAAATCCTCTACAGCTCATTTAGGAATGATTTTCCCTCCACATGACGATTTCACGGTTCCTCGCGTCCCATCGGTTTGATTTTCCAAGCTTCGCGCATCGTGCAACGCATACTTGTGCAGAGTTCGAAGCCTTGGTGCCATCCGTGCCTGGAACACGTAACAAAAATCTCTTTTTAAGGGACAAAAAGGGATTGCGACACCTCTTAGTCGTTGTGCCACCTAAACTCGTGGTTGATTTGGAAAAACTCAGTACGCTTTTGGGCGCAAAACGGCTCGGCTTTGCCTCTACGGAGCGCCTTCGTGAGCACCTGGGTGTGGAATCAGGCTCCGTGAGTGTGCTCAGCCTGATTCATGATCAGTCAAATCAAGTGGAACTCGTGATTGATCAGACCATCTGGAATGCAGAAGCGATTCAAGCGCATCCCTTGATCAACACAGAAACCGTTGTGATTCCCCAACCGGAACTTAAACGATTTCTCGCGACAACGGGACATTCGCCCACGGTGCTCGATATTCCAGGCGTACGATAGTCGCCCGGGCCATCATTAATCCAGCTTGATGTTGTACTCTTTTGCTACCCGCTGCCATTTGGCAAGCTCAGCACGGCGAAAATCCTCAAGCTGCTGAGGTGAAGAGGCGATGATCTCGCCACTAAAGGCGTCAATACCCGCCTTAACTGAGGGCTGCTGCATAACCTTGACCAAAGCCTTGTTCAGTCGATCAATCACTGCCGCAGGAGTGCCTGCAGGTGCAAAGATGGCATTCCACTCGTAGCTTGAATAGCCTTTCACACCACTTTCAGCCATCGTTGGCACATTAGGCAAGACTGCAGATCGCTTTTCTCCACCCGAGGCAATCACATTCAGCTTGCCTGACTTGATCTGTGGCAGTGCCGTACCAACCGTGGCAAACGCAAGCGGAACTTGACCTGACATCACATCTGTAATCGCCAAACCACCACCTTTGTAATGGACGGACTCTAAATGCGTTCCAGCCAAGGCATTAAACAAGGCGCCAGCCAGGTGCTGAGCGCTGCCTGCTCCGGATGTAGCGTAATGTACAACGGGAGTTTTAGGCGTAGTCAACTTAATCAAGTCTTGTACTGTTTTAGCCTGAAATGCTGGATTTGAAACCAAAATGTTCGGTACACGCTGCAACAGCATGACGGAGGAAAAATCTTTCAGGGTGTCGAATTGCATCTTGCGCAAAGCAGGATTTTGGGTATGGTTCGCCGCATCCAACATAATGGTGTAGCCATCAGGCGCTGCCTTGGCGACATAAGCCGCCCCAATCATGCCTCCCGCACCACCCCGATTATCCACAATCACGTTTTGCCCTAGCTCTTTGGAAAGCTCAGGCGCAATCAGGCGTGCAACGCGATCCGCAGTACCGCCTGGTGGATACGTCACGACCAAGGTAATGGTGCGGTCTGGATATGCGGCATGGGCCAAGGTGGCGCCTAGCAAAGTGGCAACGGCCAACATCGTACGGGGAAAAGGAAAACGCATTTTTAGTCTCCAAAGGTCAATATTCTGTTTAACACTTTAAACCATCGTTACAATCTGCGCAGAAAAATACTCAGGAGACTTCAAGATGGATTTGTTGCAAGGCATCAATACGCGTCAAAGCATTCGGGGCTTTAAGCAGACTCCAGTCCCTGAGTCCTTACTCAAAGAGGTTTTGCTAGCGGCGGGACGCAGTCCATCGTATAAAAATACCCAACCTTGGGAAGTCTCCATCGTGACCGGCAAGACGCGCGACGCGTTGGCTGAAAAGCTTTTTAAAATTGCCAGTGACAATACCGCGCCTCACTACGATTTCCCTGCTCCCGAGTCATGGCCTGCTGCAATGGATTTTCGCGCCAAAGACCATGGCACAAAGCGCTTTAACGCCTTAGGGATCGGTCGCGACGACAGCAAGCTTCGTAACGAATTACGCCTGCAAAATTTTAAGTTTTTCGGCGCGCCCTGCGCCGTATTCTTTTTTATGGATGCCACACTCGAACACTGGTCCGCCCTCGATATGGGTTTGTTCCTGCAGTCCTTTACCTTAGCTGCGCACGGCGCAGGACTCGGAACGTGTATGCAGGCCTCCGTCTCGGGCTATCCAGACGCGATTCGTGAATGTTTAGGATTGCCCGCTAGCAAAAAACTAATTGTTGCGATGTCGCTGGGTTATCCAGATATGGAAGCACCCATCAACAGCTATCACAGCACGAGAATGGCGGTCGATGAATTTACGACCTGGCATCGCTAGTGAAGTAAACAGCTGTAAAGCGCAGTGAATAGCTGTAATGCGCATTACCCAAATTTTTTCCCTAGCAGGTCTTGGACGTAGGCAAGCGACTCTACGTCTGCGGACTTCATATCCATATCAAACAAGTTCGCGCGATGGGCCTGAGGACTACGATCGCCACAGGCCTCTTCGACGACGAGCACTCTAAAATTGTGCGCAAAGGCATCCGACACCGCACCTCGCACACAGCCTGAAGTAGAGATCCCACACACCACAATCGTGTCAATACCGTCATAACGTAGAAACGACTCAAGTGGCGTTCCAAAAAAACACGATGGTTTATTTTTGAGCACAATTCGATCGATGGGCCTGGGTGCATACGCCTCAGGCCACTGATCCGCGCGCGGATCACTGTGATATTGAAACGCATCCGGTGCAGCAAGCTTGTAATTCCAAACGCCCCGATACGTCGGATGACTGCGGTCATCGCGACGACTGTAGTAGATGGGCAGATTAAGTGTCCGAAATTGCTGAGTAAGTACAGTGACCGCATCCGTCACCGAAGTCATATCTCGACCACACATTGAATACGCAGGGTCGACAAACATATAGGTTGTATCGACATTGAGTAAGGCTACGCGCTCGCCCATCCCGATGCGTTCACCAAACCCACCTTTTTTATATGTCTCCAATTCCTCATCAGGTACATAGCCCCGCCATTTTTCCAATTTGTCCACCTGCGACTCCTCTCAACGCATTTTTTGTAAAGTACTGCATTCTGTTTTACCATCACTGCAATCCATCATAAAAGAAAAGACAAACTCCTATGACCACGCTTAAACAAAACTCGCTCAAAGCCGCCTTGTACAAAAAACAAATCCAATTGGGACTGTGGTGTGGCTTATCCAATAGCTACTCTACTGAAATTGTGGCGGGTTCTGGTTACGACTGGCTCACGCTCGATATGGAGCACTCCCCCAATGACATGCATACCGTTTTGACTCAATTGCAAATGCTTGGGGGCTACAACCTCGAGCCTGCGGTCCGTCTCGTCAAGTTTGATAAGGATTTGATGAAACAATATTTGGACATGGGTGTGCGCACGCTCATTTTGCCCAATGTGGAGTCGTCCACTCAAGCACAAGAGATCGTGTCCTCCACACGTTACCCCCACCGAGGGATTCGAGGTGTCGCGGGTCAACAGCGCGCAAATCGTTGGGGCCGAGTGGCAAACTATGCTCTAACAGCTGACGAACAGCTTTGCGTCCTCGTTCAGATTGAATCAGCAGACGGTGTCAAATATTTTGATTCAATTATCAGTGTCGAGGGCGTTGATGGCGCATTTATTGGTCCGAATGACATGGCCGCCAGCATGGGATTTTTAGGTCAGCAACACCACCCTGAGGTGCAAAAGGCGATTCAGTCCCTGCCCGCCATTGCAGCAAAGCATGGTAAGTCCATCGGTATTTTGGCTGCCAATGAGGCGGATGCGCAGCGTTATATCGAGTGGGGTTACAAGATGGTCGGACTCGGCTCGGACCAAGGCTTGCTGGCCAAAGCCAGCGATACCTTGCTCTCAAATTGCCGACAATTTGTTGGTGGGCTTAGCGGCCAGTAAATTTAGGCGGCTGCTTAGCTAAAAATGATTGATATCCGATACGAAAATCTTCGGTATCAAAGCACTCGAAACACTCCGCACGCTCTTTCGCCGTGAGCGGAGCGGGGTCCGCGAGACGGCGCGCAAATTTTTTGTGCCAACGCGCCACAAGCGGTGCGCCTGAAGCAATGCGCTGGGCCGTTGCTAACGCCTCAGCGGCCACCTGATCATCGGTCACCACTCTTGAGACGAGACCAATGCGTAAGGCCTCTTGCGCATCAAAAATGCGGCCTTCTAGCAAAATCTCCAAGGCCTTTGAGGCACCAATCAAAGACGCAATCGGCTCCATCTCGTCATAGGCCATCACTAAACCAAGATTTTTGATGGGTGCGCCAAAGCGACTGGATGCACCGCAGATCCGTATATCCGCAAGTGCAGCAATCTCTAGCCCTCCTCCCACACAAATGCCATGAATCTGCGCCACGATCGGATGACGGCAGCTCTTGATTTTATTGACGGTCTGATGCATGAAATGACCGTACTCAGTGGCTTGGACCTGATTGGATCGCTGCGTTTCAAACTCACTGATGTCATTGCCAGGAGAAAAAGCTTTTTCTCCTGCACCACGCAAGATGATGCAACGGACATCGTCTTGCGCAGACAAGGCAACAATGGCATCACCCAACTCGCCCCACAAGGGCTTGGTCATCGCATTGAGTTTTTCAGGGCGATTAATCGTCAAGGTCACGATGTCATCGGCTCTGGATTGCAACAAAATATCAGACATGATGTTTCAGACTCCTGTTTTTTCAAAATTTAAGTCATCGTGGGGTAGTCCACGTAACCTTTTGCGTCACCGCCGTAAAAAGTTTTGCGGTCATAGGGCGTTAAAGGCGCGTTCGCCAATAACCTTTCAGGCAGATCTGGATTTGAAATATACAAGCGACCAAAGGCAATCGCATCTGCAAGATCTTCGCTGACAAATTCCTCTGCGCCTTCGCGATTAAAGCCTCCTGCAGCAATAATCTTGCCTTGGTACAACGGGCGAAAGAGTTTGGACGTGCTGGGCTGACCCTCGGCCACTTTGTCTGTGCCGCCCGCCATGGTGGAACGGGGCTCGATTAAGTGTAGGTAGGACAAACCAAGCGGATTGAGTTGCTGCACTAAATAGGTAAATAAACCCAAGGTGTCATGGTCCGACATATCGTTAAAGGTGCCGTAGGGCGATAAACGCACACCCACATGATCTCCACCCCATACGCCGATGACGGCATGCAACACCTCAAGTAATAAACGACTGCGATTTTCAAAGCTGCCGCCATATTGATCGTCGCGCTTGTTGGAGCCGTCATGCAAAAACTGATCGAGCAAATAACCGTTTGCGCCATGGACCTCAACACCGTCAAAACCAGCCGCTTTTGCTTGCTGCGCGGCATGGACATAATCAGCGATCAGGGCAGGAATTTCATCCACGTTCAAGGCGCGTGGCGTCTCATACTCGGCGAGCTGCCATGTTGCGGTGTACACCTTTCCGTTGGGGGCAAGCGCTGACGGGGCGACTGGCAGTCCCTCCTTGGGGTGAAGTGAGGAATGTGAAATCCTGCCAACATGCCAGAGCTGACACACCATTTTGCCGCCTTTGGCGTGCACGGCATCGGTCACTTTTTTCCAGCCGTCCACTTGAGCATCGCTATAAATGCCAGGTGTTGCGGGATAACCCTTGGCTACATTTGAAATTTGTGTGGCTTCTGAAATGATCAAACCCGCACTCGCACGCTGGCTGTAGTACTCAGCTGCCAGCTCGCCAGGCACGTCGCCCTCGGTCGCACGCATGCGCGTCAATGGTGCCATCACGATACGATTTTTGAGCGTCAATGCACCTAATTGGATAGGGGTAAAAAGTTTCATATGTTTGAAGCCTGAACAAAGTTAAAATAGACTTACCGATTCTATACCCACAACGAGTCACTAAAGTTAGATAGTGGAAACCACTAGACAATACGGTTGTCACTTACTTGACCAGCCGCTATATTGATCTCCGTTATCACTTTGAACTGGGATCTTTGTCATGACTGCATCTAAAGCACAAAAATTTAGTATGAACCCGGTGCGCCGGTTATTGGTCGGTGCGTCGTTGGCCGCCTCTGTTGCCTTGACGGCAGGATGGTCCACAGTCTCTTTTTCTCAAGAAATCAAAGACTTGGTGGTTGCCCTATCGACACCTGTGACGACAGTCGACCCGCACTTCCATAACCTCACCCCCAACAACGGCATGGCCGCGCACGTCTTTGAGACCTTGGTCAAAACGGACTCTGCTCTCAAAACCTACCCGGGGTTGGCTGAGTCATGGAAGGCGCTCTCAGATAGCGAGTGGGAATTTAAGCTTCGTAAAGGTGTGAAGTGGCACAACGGCGAGCCATTCACAGCTGAAGATGTTGCGGCAACGATTAAGCGTATTCCTAACGTTCCAAACAGCCCTGCTTCGTTTGCGGTGTTTGTACGAGCAATTACTGACGTCAATGTTGTTGATTCACACACGATACGCTTTAAAACAAAAGGGCCTTATCCTTTACTACCCGCTGACATGGTGTCAGTCGCGATTGTGCCCAAGGCCATCGCAGAAACGGCCAAAACAGAAGACTTCAACTCTGGCAAGGCGATGATCGGAACGGGGCCCTTCCGCTTTGAACAATTTGTGTCTGGTGATCGTGTCATTTTGACGCGAAATAAAGACTATTACGGCAAACAGCCTGATTGGGACAAAGTTACCTTTCGCATCATTACAAGTGCTCCAGCCCGTGTCGCAGCCTTGTTGTCAGGTGATGTACACATGATCGAGGGTGTGCCCACAGCTGATGCTGCCAAGCTCAAGAAAGACAAGCGCGTCGAGGTCTCGAACGCTGTTTCAAACCGTATGATTTATTTGCATATGGATAGCAACCGCAAGACTAACTCGCCCTTCATTACGGCGGCAGACGGTAAACCCATGGAGGCAAACCCTCTGACTGATGCGCGTGTGCGTCGTGCTCTCAGCAAGATGATTGATCGAAATGCAATTGTTTCTCGAGTGATGGAAGGTCAAGCCATCCCAGCTGGACAGTTACTTGACGAAGCCTTTTTCGGCACCAGCAAAAAGCTCAAACCTGATGCTTATGACCCAGCGGGTGCGAAAAAGCTACTGGCTGAGGCAGGCTATCCCAATGGTTTTGGTGTGACGCTGCATTCACCCAATAACCGCTATATCAATGACGGCGCGACCGCTCAAGCCGTGGCTCAATTTTTCTCGCGTAACGGCATCCCGACCAAGGTCGACACAATGCCATCGAACATCTTCTTTTCACGCGCAAGTAAATTGGAGTTCTCTTTGATTTTGGCAGGCTGGGGTGCCGCATCGGGTGATACTTCATCACCTCTTCGTGCGTTACTTGCAACCAACGACCCAAAAGCCGGCATGGGTGGCGCCAACCGTGGGCGTTTTTCCAGCCCAGAACTTGATGCATTGATCGCAAAAGCTGTGGTGATTATTGATGATAATCAACGAGATGCTGCGTTGGCCGTAGCCAGTGAAAAAGCGATTGAATTGATGGGACTGATTCCTCTGCACTATGAGGTCAGCACCTGGGCGTCACGCAAAGGTGTCCAATATGGCGGTCGTGCAGATCAGTACACGCTCGCTCAATTCGTGACACGCGCAAAGTAATCAACACTCCACCTTAATAACACCAACACAGGACTTGTAACCAGTGACCGCTTTTATCCTTCGTCGTTTGGCACAATCCTTGTTGGTGTTGTTTATCACGTCAATGTTGGTGTTTGGAGGTCTTTATGTTGTTGGAGACCCTGTTGAAATTTTGGTACACCCTGAGGCGGACCAAATCGAAAAAGAGCGCGCTCGCGTGGCGCTCGGATTAGACAAGCCGGTTGTCGAGCAATACTTTATCTTTTTAAAAGGCGCACTGACAGGTAATCTCGGTAACTCGTTTGTGTACGCTAAACCGGCACTCGATATTATTTTTGAAAGAATGCCCGCCACGATGGAGTTAGCCGTATTGGCGATGCTGATTTCGGTTTTGCTGGGGATACCGCTCGGACTTTACGCTGGGCTGAGGCCAAACTCTCCTGTTTCTCGGTTCATCATGACGAGCTCGATTGTTTGCTTTTCCTTGCCGACTTTCTGGGTGGGTTTACTCCTGATCTTATTTTTTGCAGTCAGCATGGGTTGGCTGCCGTCAACGGGTCGAGGGCCAACGACCGATGTATTTGGTCTGCAGCTATCAATATTTAGCTGGGAGGGTCTTAAATACGCATTCTTACCTGCACTCAATTTGGCTCTGCTGAAGCTAGCGCTGATCATTCGACTGACCCGCGCTCAAACGCGGGAACAAAGCTTGCTGGATTACATCAAATTTGCGCGAGCAAAAGGACTTAAATCTACGCGTGTGGTTGGTGTGCACTTGCTTAAAAATATTTTGATTCCCTTAGTCACCGTTATCGGACTCGAACTCGGCTCCGTGATTGCCTACGCCATTGTGACCGAAACTATTTTCGCCTGGCCCGGTATGGGCAAGCTCGTGATTGATTCTATTTTTCAACTCGATCGTCCCGTTGTGGTCGCCTATCTACTCGTGGTGGTGGCCATGTACATCATTATTAATTTGGTGGTTGATATTCTTTATTCTCTGCTCGATCCAAGAGTACGTATTGCGGAGCAACACTGATGAGCGAAGCCATTGCAACGGTCGTCAAGGTACAAACCCCTTTTAAGCGGCTTTGTACCCAATTTGCTGAAAGCCCAGTCGCCATGTTCGGCCTGGTCATGTTGATAATGGTGATGTTTGTCGCGCTGTTTGCGCCATGGATCTCACCTCAAAATCCCTATGACCTTGCCTCGCTTGATCTCATGGATGCTCGACTCGCGCCTGGAGAAACAGGCATGGATGGAAAGACCTTTCTCTTGGGCACAGACGGTCAAGGTCGCGATATGGTCTCGGCGATTTTTTACGGTCTCAGAGTGTCACTCTATGTAGGTCTCAGCAGCGGCATCATTGCGCTTGTCATTGGCAGCGTCATGGGCGTACTCGCAGCACACCTAGGCGGCCGCTTTGAACAGATCATTATGCGTCTGGTGGATATTCAGCTTGGCTTTCCAGCCATTTTGGTCGCACTCGTGTTGCTTGCTGTGCTTGGCAAGGGCGTGGACAAAATTATCATTGCGCTGGTGAGTGTTCAGTGGGCCTACTATGCCCGGACAGCACGTTCTGCAGCATTAGTTGAACGGGGTAAAGAATATGTTGAAGCGGCCCGTTCACTGGGTCTCAAAGGCTCACGTATCGTCTTGCGCCACCTGTTACCCAATGCCATGGCGCCACTGATTGTGGTGGGCACCGTGCAAGTGGCGCATGCGATAGCACTTGAAGCCACCCTCTCCTTTTTAGGACTTGGACTGCCTGCGACAGAACCCTCGCTCGGTCTCTTAATTTCAAACGGTTACGAGTATCTGCTTTCAGGGAAATACTGGATCAGCGTTTATCCCGGTATTGCGTTGCTCATCACTATTTTGGCAATCAATTTAGTCGGCGATCAACTGCGTGACATTTTGAATCCGAGGTTGTCACGATGAGCGCCTTATTAACAGTAAAAGGTCTACGCACCGAATTTTTGACTCGGGACGGCATTTTGCCAGCCGTTGCAGATGTTTCCCTCGAACTCAAGCGCGGCGAAGTGCTGGGCCTGGTGGGCGAGTCTGGTTCGGGTAAATCCGTCACAGGTTTTTCAATCATGGGCCTAGTTGATGCCCCTGGAAAAATTGCTCGCGGTAGTATTGTCTTTGACGGCCAAGAGCTTGTAGGTGCCGACGAGGAAACACTGCGTCGCTTGCGCGGACGTCGTATTGCGATGATCTTTCAAGATCCGATGATGACACTCAATCCCGTCTTGACCGTTGAGACGCAGATGATTGAGACGGTGCTTGCGCACGAGTCCGTCAGTCGAGCGGTCGCACGCGAGCGTTGTGTCGAAGTACTCGGTAAAGTTGGCATCGCCTCACCAAGCGAACGACTCGGTCAATATCCCCATCAATTCTCTGGTGGTATGCGTCAACGTGTGGCGATTGCGATCGCCATGTTGCACAAACCCGACCTGATCATCGCGGACGAACCCACGACCGCCTTGGATGTCACAGTACAGGGACAGATTTTGTATGAAATGCAACAACTGGTCAGCCAGTCTGGTACAGCCCTGATTTGGATCACGCACGACCTCGCGGTGGTGGCAGGACTGGCCGATAAAATTGCGGTGATGTATGCCGGACGCATCGTTGAGCATGGTTTAGCGGAAGATGTGCTCAGCAACCCGACCCATCCCTATACGCGTGGCTTGCTCGACTCCGTCCCCGCCACAACAACGCCGGGTCAACGTCTGCGTCAAATTCCTGGCTCAGCACCCTCGATTATGCAACTCGGCGCAGGCTGCGCTTTCGAAGCGCGCTGTACGCGTGTCCTGCCCGCCTGTGCGCAGATGCCCGAGATGGTGATGATTGGCTCTCGCAGTACACGTTGCTGTAACCCGATCGTTCAGCAGCCTTCCACGGCTTCAACGGAGAGCTTAGCGTGACCGAACTTTTAGCCTTTGATCGAGTGTCCAAGCGTTTTGGCAAGAAACTCGATATCTTTGAAAAAATTGCCCGTGTATTTGGCTCTAACGTGCAAGAGCAGACTGTGCACGCCGTGGACAATGTCACCTTTACGATTAATCAGGGTGAGGTCGTGGGTTTAGTCGGCGAATCTGGCTGCGGAAAATCGACCCTAGGGCGACTAGGCTGCGGGCTCTACACCCCAAGCGAAGGCACGGTTCGCTATCGTGGCCAACCCTTGGAAAGCCAAGGCGGTGTGCGCCGACCTGTACAACTCATTTTTCAAGATCCGTTTGCTTCCCTCAATCCGCGTATGCGCGTGATTGATATTGTAGGTGAAGCGCCCCGCGTGCATGGTCTTGTAGACAGTGCCCAACAGCGCGACTACACCGCAGCGCTGCTCAAGCGCGTCGGTCTTGATCCGTCTTATATGCA
Source organism: Burkholderiaceae bacterium (assembly GCA_023653055.1). Taxonomy (GTDB): domain Bacteria; phylum Pseudomonadota; class Gammaproteobacteria; order Burkholderiales; family Burkholderiaceae_B; genus Zwartia. The sequence goes on from JAMNXR010000006.1 coordinate 36,745, forward strand.
ACGTTACCCCCACCAGTTCTCAGGCGGCCAACGTGCACGGATTGGTATCGCCCGCGCGCTCGCCGTCAAGCCAGAGTTTTTGGTGTGTGACGAGGCTGTTGCAGCGTTAGATGTGTCGATTCAGGCACAGGTCCTCAACCTGTTTATGGATTTGCGCGACGAACTCGGCCTGACCTATCTTTTTATTAGTCATGACCTCGGTGTAGTGCGACACTTGTCTAACCGTGTTGTCGTGATGTATCTCGGACGTGTCGCTGAAATCGCCCCAACCGAGGCGCTGTTCGCCGAGCCGAATCATCCCTACACACAAGCTTTGCTCCAAGAGATCCCGCGCATCGACCGAAAGCATCGCAGTTTTGTTCCTATCAGAGGTGAAATCCCCTCACCTCTCGCACCGCCGTCTGGCTGTCATTTTCATCCTCGTTGTCCGCATGCGATGCCGCGATGCTCAGTCGAAGCGCCAGTCCTGAGAGAAATCAGTCCAGGGCGACAGTCTGCCTGCCACCTCAACGACTCACACTAATTTTTAAAAGTAACAAAATGAAACAACCCTACCCCATTGAACTCACTGCACCAGACATCAGCGCATGGGAACACTCCAATACGGGTGTGCCCTACGTTTGGAGTTTTGACTCTGGGCGTCCAGGTCCGCATGTCATGGTCCAGGCACTGACCCATGGTAATGAATTTTGTGGTGCGATCGCAGTGGACTGGTTTCTTCGCCAACAGGTTAAACCCAATGTTGGCCGCCTGACGATTGCCTTTGCAAACACGCTCGCCTACTCCCGCTGGGATCCTGAAAATCCCAGTGCAAGTCGTTACATCGACGAAGATTTCAACCGCGTGTGGGGGGATGACGTATTGTTTGGCGCGCGTGACTCTGCCGAGCTACGACGCGCGCGCGTGCTGCAGCCCTTTGTCGATGCAGCAGACTACTTGCTCGACATTCACTCAATGTCTGAACCATGCGCACCGATTATGGTGTGCGGCGCAACAGGCCAAGGCGGCGAGAAAAGCGCTGCATTATCCAAGCGTGTCGGCCTGCCTGAGTTTTTGCTGATCGACACAGGACATCCAGCCGGGCTGCGCATGATTGAGCGGGGCGGTTTTGGCAAGCCCAATGATCCACGCACTGGCTTATTGATTGAGTGTGGACAACATTGGGAAAAGTCTGCAGCGGATGTAGCGCAAGACACAATGCTGCGTTTTCTGCGTTTATTTAACATTGTCGATGATGCGTTTGTGCAACCCACACTGCGCTTACCAGCCAGTCCTCAACAACGCATCGTGCGAGTGACCGAAGCTGTGGTTGCAAAATCAACGGGCTTTCATTTCAACAAAGAATACAAAGGGCTGGAAGTCGTTCCAAAAAAAGGCGATATCGTGGCCACAGACGGCGAGCACACCATTTGTGTGCCGTATGACAACACTGTGCTCGTGATGCCTTCGACGTCAAACGTCAAAGTGGGCTCGACTACGGTGCGTTTTGGACAGTTCGAAGATTAGTATTCCTGTGAGTCTACTGTGAAAAAAAGGCGATACTAGGATCGCCCTTTTTTCTTTCATCGCGCGATGACTTGAACGATCAAGCCAACTCACACAATCGAAATTATTTATTGATCGTGATATTGCGATCCTTAATGATTTTGTTCCATGTTGCCGACTCTTTTGCGATGTACTTCGATAAATCCTCTCGTGATCCAGGCTGTAAGGTCAGTCCATGTGAGTGCAAAGCAGCCATGACTTCTTTGTCAGTAATCACTTTGACGATTTCCTGATTCCAGCGATCTAAAATTGCTGTAGGTGTCTTGGAGGATGCAACAAAGGCATACCAATTTCTAGCATCGAAACCCGGATAACCAGACTCTGCGATCGTTGGAATTTCAGGGAAAATATCTGCACGCGTGTCGCTCGTGACGGCTATAGGAATCAACTTACCCGAACGAATCTGGGGCGCCGCAGAGGGCAAAGCCGAGTAATAAACCGCTACCCGATTTCCGATCACGTCGACCATTGCTGCACCACCGCCTTTGTAGGGCACGTGGACAATATCCACACCTGCGCGCTGATTAAATAACTCGCCTTGCAAGTGCGAAGCAGAACCCGCACCAGTCGAGGCATAGCTCAACTTACCCGGATTTTTTTTAGCCATATCAACCAGGTCTTTCAAACTTTTAATGCCAGACTCTGGAGAAACCAACAATACGTTTGGAAAACTGCCGCCCATCGCAAGTGGCGCGAGATCTTTGACGGGATCATAAGGGATTTTCATCAAATGCGATGCAATGGAAAGTGGGCCAATCGAACCCAGCAAAATCACTGATCCATCTGATGGACCTTTCGCAACAACGTCCGTCACAATATTGCCACCTGCACCGGGTTTGTTGTCTACAACAATTTTTTGCCCGATATTTTCAGATAATTTTTTTCCGATGATACGGGCGGCGATGTCATTGGCGCCACCTGGAGGAAAACCAACATAGAGGGTTACACCCTTTGTGGGAGGAAATTCTTGAGCGATGACAGCACTGCCAAAGCAGCTCAATAGAACAGCGCCGGTCAGAGCGGCAAGAGTTGATTTTATTTTCATACAGCCTCTAAAAGTAATGACTAATGTGGTGCTACTAATGTGGTGCTATTTATGTGGTGCTATCTTAGAGCCAATATGAAGTTCGCGACGCGCTTTCGCAAGCTCATACTGTTTTTGACGCTCTCGCGCCCGGCGTTTGTGTTCCTCGTCACCCTTGCTAAAACAACGCGGGCAACTTACCCCTTTTTCAAACTCTGGGGATTGCATCGCACCGTCGGGGAGTGGATCTCGGCAGTTATGGCAGAGCTGACGACCCGAGCGCTTTAAATGATGATCGACGGAAACGCGGTCATCAAAAACGAAACATTCTCCATGCCATTGGCTTTGTTCGGGTGGAACTTCCTCAAGATATTTGAGAATGCCTCCCTCAAGATGGTAGACCTCTTCAAAGCCCTTTGTTCGCATCAACGCCGTTGATTTTTCACAGCGAATACCACCTGTGCAAAACATGGCGACTTTGGGCTTTTTACCCGTTTGTGCGGCCAACGCCTCGGCTTCGTCGACCCATTTGACGAGCGCGGAAAAGGTCTTGATCTTGGGATCAATGGCGCCTGTAAAAGTTCCAAGTTCGACTTCGTAGTCATTCCTTGTGTCGATCAGGACCACATCGGGATCACTTATCAGGGTATTCCAGTCGGAGGGTTTGACGTAAGTCCCTGCCATATGAATTGGACTGATTCCTGGCACGCCCAATGTCACAATCTCTTTTTTAAGACGGACTTTCATCCTGTGAAAAGGCGGCACGTCTGACCAGGACTCTTTGTGCTGCAGCGTTGCAAACTTTGGATCAGCGCGAAGATATGCAAGCACGGCATGCACATTGTCAGGCTGGCCAGCGATGGTGCTGTTGATCCCCTCCCGTGCCAACAAGATCAATCCTTTAACCTCGTGCCGCTCACAAAAATCAAGCAAAACTTGTCGTCGAGCAATGTAATCGGGCAGATCGACAAATAGATAAAAAGCTGCAGTGAGGTATGGAGGTATAGGCATACTTAGATTGTGCCTTTTTGGCTGCTATCCGTAAAGTCGGCGCAGGTCAGTCGATACGGGTCGGTGCTCACCGCTGCTTCAGCCCTCGTGCAAGTGCACCCTAGGGAAGATACTCACTTCTTTAACGCCTCGGCAGGAGGTCCTTATGCTAAAAAGTAAGCCCGTCTTAGAGCTTGGATATTCAAAAATGAAAAAGTTACAAACTTTGCTTGGCATTGCTGCGTTGACACTTTCTGCAAGTGTGTTTGCACAAGCCTATCCTAACAAGCCCATCACACTGATTGTTCCTTTTGCTGCAGGTAGCGGTACCGATGGTGTAGCGCGAAACGTCGCTCAAAAACTGTCTGAGCGTATCAAGCAGCCCGTTATAGTAGAAAACAAAGCTGGAGCGAGCGCTCAAATCGCCGCACAGTATGTTGCAAAAGCGGCGCCTGATGGCTACACGCTGTTTATGACGACCAATACGTCGCACTCAGCCAACCCTTGGATGTTTAAGACGCTGAGCTACGATCCCATCAAGGATTTCACGCCCATTGCCCGGGTGGGGGAGCTGCCCTTTGCCTTGGCCGTCAACCCAAAACTCCCCGTCAACAACCTTGCTGAATTCATCGAATACGCAAAAAAGAATTCTGGCAAGCTGTCCTACGCCACGCCCAACAGCACCTCACTGGTCGCAATGGAAACCATCAAGCGGATTTCTGGCATTGATGTCGTTGGTATCCCTTACAAAGCCAGCACACAGGCCATGACGGATCTCATTGCAGGTCAAGTACAGGTCTATGTGGTGGATTTGGGTTCAGGCATGGGCGCTCTTAAATCTGACCGCATCCGCACTTTAGCCGTGACGACAGCCAAAGGCTCAAAGAGTTTCCCAACTGTGCCTTCTATTGCAAGCACTGTAAAAGGGTTTGACTTGACCTCATGGAATGGTATTTTTGGTCCCGCTAACCTGCCACGCCCGATTGTGGACAAACTCAACGCTGAGTTGCAGGCTATTTTTGCAGATAAAGATTTTCAACAAAAAATTGCTGCAACAGGATTTGAGCTTGATCCGACAAAGACACCCGAAGAGTTTGCGAAATATGTGGACTTTCAGCTCAAGCATTGGGGTGAAATGCTGCGTGGTGCTGGCGTCAAGCCCGAATAAGGACGTCCAAGCATTATGGCCTCAAAATATCTCATCAAAGAAGCAAGTGTTCAGCCCTACTCTCCGGCTAATCATCACGAGACGAGCAATCGTCGCTTGATTGGTGCCGATAATGTAGGCGCCAAGCATATTGAAGTGGTGTTGGGTACGATCGCGCGTGGCGGTGGTGCGCTTCCCCACGCACATCCAGGACTCGAGCAGGTCTGCTATTTACTAGCAGGTACCGCACATGTCGAGGTCGATGGTGAGGCCTTTGATATGCAACCTGGAGACACCTGCTTTTTCCCCGCGGACAAAATGCATGTGTTCTCAGTGACGAGCGATGAACCTGTTCGCGTGTTGGTGATGTATGGCCCGCCCTACGGCGAACATCCTGAGCGCGTCAGGAGATGATCATCGTTTGACGTGTATGAGGATTGTTTTGAGGAAAAGCCGCACGTATGACACGCGCGGCTTTTTCTTATTTGGAAACGGCGCAATGCCCGCCACTTGAAGGTTTGCCTGACCCTGCAGCAATCAAAGGGGGCTCATTGCGCAAATCAACAGGTGGTGAAACCGTCGTGTCCCAAACGAGAAATGAGCTTAGACATACCCAAAAAAGAACCTGATATTTTTTTGTCGACTGGATCATCTTGAATCGATCCTTAAAATTGATAATGACGACGAACACGCACACCGATCATCGTGCCCGCAAACGCAAGGGGTACCCAGATCCAACCATGAATGCTGCCCGTGGATATTCCACTGAGCATGGCACCGATGTTGCATCCGAAAGCAAGGCGTGAGCTGTAGCCCATCAAAAAGCCCGCAATTAAGCCGATCACCCACTGCTGGGCAGTCATGGGCTTGCTATCCGTTGAGGCACGTGCAGAAATCCACAACGCACCGCCCAAGATACCAATGTTTGTGATGGACGTAATGTCCATCAACACCATTTCATTCAAACGCTGCGCGTTACCGGCCTGACTCCAAAACGCGTTGGCAGCAGGATCGAATAATCCAGCGGCATTGACGATTTTGGCTGCCCACAGTCCGAAGCCATATACGACCCCCCAGGGTTGTCCCGCTATGAGGAGATTCAGTGCTGCGAGCACGGCTAACGCCAAGGCACCCACAAGCCACTTACGGTCCCACCACGTGCGTCCCTTTCCCACCCAAAGTCTGACTGCCAAGCCAAAAATAGCCAAGCCGACCAGCGTGATCACGATCGCATTTAGACTGCCAAACTCTGTCACCAGTCCAATCGGCTCAACTTGTCCGAGCTTGAGCCAGTCACCCACTTGGACGGAGCCCAGAAAACTACCTAGGGCAAACAAAGGCAAAATCCCCATGTTCATTGGGATGCCCAGACCTGCCTTGTACAACGTCCCGGAACCACAACCATCCGCAATCTGCATGGTCAGGCCGAACACAAACGCACCAATCAAGAGACTGATGCTTGGGGGCCCAAGCGCAGCCGTCAGCTCAGGGTAATGTCCGAGCAAGGTGAGTGAAAACACTGACGCAAGCGCGAGTAGCACTAACTGACCCGTGACCCCTTTTGGATCCTTATGCTCAATCAGCTGGCGCCATCCGGTTGTGAAACCAAAACGCGCACCTGCCAGTGCAGCCCCCATCCCAATACCGACTGCAAACAGGATGGCTTGCCGAATGGAAACTGACCAGGCGAGGAAAATAAAGAATAAAAATAGCAGTAGGCTAAGGGGAACGCGTTTCATGTCGGATACTTACTTAGCCAGTCGCAGTTTCGCATCGATCATCAACTGCTTTGCACGATTGGGGACGTTGTCCATGGGCAACGCACCAGCCGCTTGTGTCCAGTCCACCATTGAGCCCGCATAGAGCTTAACGTTCTTCTGACCTGCCAGTTCGGATAAAACAAACCAGTTGGTTGCAGCCCAGTGACCAGTGTTACAAAAAGAAACGACTTCTTGGTCTGCTTGAACGGAGGTAGCTGCCAGCAGCTTCTTGGCTTGACCTGAAGAAACGACGTTGGTGCTGTTGGGCTCAAACCATGTAGAGTGCTCCACGTTCACTGCACCTTTTAAGGTGCCTGGCACCTTGGCTGCAGTATGGCGTGTCGAACCATCAAAAAATTCTACTGGACGCGCATCGATGAGCTGTACGTTGCCAGCGTTCACTTTCGCCACCACTTCTTCTCGAGTGGCAATCATGCTTTGGTTAATCGTTGGAACAAACGTACTGGCTGAAACGCTCACAGGTTTGTCATCCAGCGTCAATCCAGCTGCCTGCCAAGCCTTGAGGCCACCGTTTAACACGGAGAGATGCTGCAGGCCCAATACCTTCAGTGTCCAGTAGACGCGCGCTGCTGCGCCAAAGTCTGTATCGTCTTTGCCTGAGGACGTCACAATCACATGTGTCTCTGGCGTCAAACCGAGACTTTGCACGAGTTTGGTGAGATTTCCAATTGAAGGCAATTCGCCAGGATTACCTGCTGGACCACGCCATGAGCCATATGGGGCGCTCAAGGCACCAGCAATATGACCTGCGGCATAAGATTTTGGGTCCCGAATGTCGATAACGACTGTATTGGGTGCCTTCAGGCCTGATTGCACTGCCGAGGCGGACAGGAGTGGCTCAGCAGCAATGGCACTCGCCGATAGCAAAAATACAAAAATAAAAGCTGCAAATTTTTTCATGATGAAGACAACCTAGAGAAAAAAGTGAAGATCTAAGTCAGTATTTTGCTCTCACGTTCTTTAAAATCGAAGTACATATTTTTTCTCACCTTATAACCATAAGATATAAAGAATTGCGGAAATTGATATTTTAAGCACTAAACCTACCAAGGAATCGACTGACCTTGATAATCTAAGAAATACGCGCCTTGATGCCCTACCTCTGCCATCCCTAACTGATCAAGTGCCTGCAACAAGCCCTTGACGGACTCAAGGGCGGTCAACACGCTGCTTTGGTCAACAAAGGGCGTTGAAAGGGGCGACTGAACCGTACCAGGTTGTAAGGCCGCAATCACTGCAGCAGGGTTCTTACGTGCCAACTCAATGGCGGCGGTTTGCAACAACATGTTCAACGCCGCTTTAGAGGCACGGTATCCGTACCACCCTCCTTTTTTATTATCCGAAATACTCCCCACCCGCGCGGAAAGTTTGGCGTAAATGGCGCGACCGGGCGCCAATAAGGGTAAAAAATGTTTCAGCAATAAGGCTGGGCCAATCGCGTTGACTTGAAAACTACGCATTAAACGGTCCGCATTCAATGCACCCAAATGTTTTTCAGGACCATTCCCATCGATCGTGAGGGCACCTGTTGCATCAACGATCAAGGAGAACGGCCCTCGAGGCTTGAGCGACGCAGCGATGGCGGACATGCTCTCCTCACTCTCTAGCGCGAAATTTGGATGCGTCCCCCGAGACACCTCAATCACTTCGAGGCAAGCAGGATCTTGCCGCAGTGCAGAGACAAAAGCCGCCCCAATCGCACCACTCGAACCGATCACCAGTGCACGAAATTCGGGAGTCAGGGTTTTCATAAAAGATATAGATTCCATATAGTTACTCTTGAGCATTGACATACAACCAGCGATTTTCGTCACGCATGAAAAAACTATTTTCATGTAAGCGGGTCGCTTTTCCATTCAGACGATAGCGCGCGACAAACTCAACATACCCGTGATTTAAATCCACCATGCGCTTGGATTTAATTTCTAAACCCAACCACTTTGTTTGCGACTCAAAGTCTATCGAGGATGGGCGCGTTGCGGGACTCCACGTATCCAGCAAATAACGCTCTCGCTCAAGAACAAACGCACTATATCGAGACCGCATTAAACTCTCAGGGTCAGGTGCAGGACGCGTGTCAAAGTGATCGAGATACTGGCCGCAGCATTTTTCAAATGACAAGGGTTTGCCTGCTGCGAGACGACCGCAGGGACAGGAGAGATTGCTGAGCAGCGGTTGGGGCTTAGTCAAAAGCTAATTGCCAAAATATCATTTCTGTCCGTACCAGTCTTTCACGGCTTCAACATACCGGGCAACGCCCTCAGCTACGCTTGCAGCCTGTAAGGCGCCATAAGACAAACGCTGATAATTAGCCTCCTGCATATTGGTCAATCCAAATGCAAATCCAGGAATAGAAACCACCTTGTGTCGCTGCGCCATCGCGCGATTAAACGCTAACGGATCTTGGTGGTCCTTGAGTCCTGGCATTTTCATCAACACATAAAACGCACCTTGTGTTTTTGGATACTGGACCAAATCTCCAAGTTGATCGAGGGCTTGATAGACATTGTCCCGAACGACGGCAAGCGCCTCAACCTTTGGAGCCACCCACTCACGGCCGTACTTCAATACTTGCAGCGCCAATAATTGCGACGGCATCGGTGCGCAGATCAGATTGGTGTCCTGCACTTTATTCATGACATCAAATAAGTCCGCAGGAAAAACCACATACCCAACGCGCCAGCTTGCCATGCCATAGTTTTTGGACATGGAATAAAACGAAAACGTATGTCGGCTTGCGCCTGGCAGAGACGCTGGAGAAAAGTGCGTAGAACCGTCGTACGTAAAGTACTCGTAGGCCTCATCGCTAAAATGATAAATCCCTTTTTCAGCGCACAGTTTATTGACTGCGGTCAAGGCAGCTTGGGAGTACACCGCACCGGTCGGGTTATTGGGTGAAACCGTCACAATAGCGCGTGTACGAGGGGTAATGGCTGCGGCAAGAGCCTCAACATTGAGACTCCAGTCCTCATTCACAGGCACCGTTACAGGTACACAGCCACACATTTTGATAGCCATTTCTTGATTGAAATAAAACGGCATCGGCAAAATAAATTCGTCACCGGGGTCACCCACCGCCATGACGCAATTTAAAAATGCCATGTTGCTGCCAGCCGTCACCATCACGAGTGACTCTTTGTCTAATTTAATGCTATTTTCCGAGCGGAGCTTTTCAGTCAAGGCTTCGAGCAAACCCGCGTGCCCTAAAACCGACTGGTACTTATGCAGCTGGGTATCGCTCATGAGACCGGGAATCGCCTTGATCGCGTCTTCTGGAGGGCCATAATTAACGACGCCCTGCCCTAAGGAAATCGTGCCAGGATTGCTTCGAACAAGTTCGGCGATCGCGGGGATGATGGGCGCATCAACTGCCGCCATCCGAGAGGAGAACCGTTTCATAGGTGAGCCATTCAATAAGATTTTTATAGCAATAGCTTATAACAAAATTTACCCTGAAAGCCTTTGCGAACACGCTAAAGTTAATGCGACTAATCCAGCCTCACCACATCAAAATCATGTAAAAGCTACAGAACATTGTGATGCGGCTTCAGCAATACGCTTAAATGAATTCCCGCTAGTCTTGCGTCAGCAAACCTTCAAACTGCTCAAGTGGCATCGGCTTACCAAACAGATATCCTTGGTATTCAGTACAGCCAGTGTCTAAAAGAAGTTGATATTGTTCTTCCGTTTCCACCCCTTCGGCGATAACTTTTATCCCAAGGCTTTGTGCCATGACAATAATCGTGCGCACAATCACCTGATCGCTGCTATCGGTCACGATATCGCGCACAAACGACTGGTCAATTTTGATCTGATCGATTGGAAGCCTTTTAAGGTAATTCAAGGAAGAATAGCCAGTTCCGAAATCATCCAGGCAGAATATGACACGAATTTCCTTCAGTGTGTGCATTAAGGTAATCGCGTCTTCTGTACTATCGAGCAACATACTCTCGGTCAGCTCGAGCTTAAGTCGTGCCGGGTTGATGTCATACCTTTGCAAGAGAGCTTTTATTTGTTCTGCAAAATCAACCTGATGAAACTCCTTGGCACTGACATTCACTGACAGAACAAGGTCGCGCGTCAGCACCTCTTTTTCCCAAGCTTTAAGCTGAGCACAAGCGGTTTCTAGCACCCATTGACTGATGGGAAGAATCAAACCCAATTCTTCTGCCAGGGGAATAAACTGCGCGGGAGACAATAGGCCTCGTTCAGGATGCCGCCATCGAATCAACGCCTCTGCACCTAACGTACGGTGCGTACTGTCCACTTGAATTTGGTAATACAAAAGAAATTGCTGACCCTCCAATGCCGTGTGGATTTCCCTCTTAAACGTTACACGTTCTTGAATGGCAATCTGCATTTCATTATTAAAGAACATTAACGCATTACGACCCGCGTTTTTGGATCGAAACAACGCGATGTCCGCACGTTTCAGCAATTCTTCAGCGGAATGCTCATGATCCCAAAATAGCACTGCACCAATACTGCAGGTACCACGGTATTCATGCACGTCAAGCTGATAAAGCTGGTTGAGAACGATGAGGATTTTCTCCCCAATAGCGCTGACCTGTTTTGCAGCCTCAATGCGTTGCTCGCTCAGCGCTTCCAAGACCACTACAAACTCGCCACCACGCAACCGTGCGATGGTGTCGCCTTCTCGCATACAAGATTTCAGACGTTTCGCCATCTGTTGTATTAATAAGTTACCAACGCTATGACCAAGGGTATTGTTCACATCCTTGAAACTGTCCACGTCAATGAACAACACTGCCCCCTCCCGGCCGCTACGCAAACTAGAAGCGAAGGCATGATTGAGTCGATCCATAAGAAGCAGCCGGTTAGGCAAGTCAGTGAGTGGGTCAAAGAACGCCAAATGTTCAATTTTCTCAGCGGACAACTTGCGGTCACTGATGTCGTCAAGGACGCCTATAAACTGCGATAGCTGGCCCTCGCTGTCCCGGACTGGAGTGATTGAAAGCGCGTTCCAGAACGATGATCCGTTTTTGCGATAATTTAAAATTTCCGTTTCAAATGATTGTCCAGCATTGAGCGCCGTCCGCAATGTGTTGACCGTCTCAGGATTTGTCTCGACACCCTGCAACATTGCACAACTCCCCCCCATGATTTCAGACTTTGCATAGCCGGTCATTTTTTCGAAGGCATCATTCACATACGTTGTATGTCTCCGGGAGTCGGTGATGAGTACACCTTGAGAGATTGCATTTAACGCCTTCTGCATGAGCGCCAGCTCCTGATCCACGGAGGTGACTATTGCTGGATCTGTCGCTGCTGCAGCCTGTGTGACCAATGATTTTTCTGCATTTGCCGCCTTTAACTTTTTCATAGTGTCCCCACCCGCAATTGGCTCATTTCTACAACGGGTGACAAGATGTCGCGACAAGTTGAGTGATGAGGTAACTTCCTGGAGACATTACTGGAAACTTCTTGCAACGTATGTGCGGTGGCGCACGCGATTAAACGCACTAATCATTAATTTGTTAAATTCGTGTATCACTCGGCAAAAACTAATCCTTAGTAGGTAAAGATGAAAAAAATTATTGCTCTTGCACTGCTGCTGTTGTCATTCAACTTACATGCTCAGGACGAAAAAAAATCTAGTCCTGAGTTAATTGCAGCAATAAAACGAGGGGACGTCGTCGCAGCCAAAAAACTCCTGGATGAAGGTGCTAACCCCAATAGCGCATCTTCAGTTGGCACAGAAACGGCTATTAATATTGCAATTACCCGCACTGATGTGCCTATGACAGAATTACTGCTAAGCACGAAGGCTTCACCTGAGGCATTGACTAATAATCCTTTCAGCCCCCTCACTTGGGTCGCGAGCACAGGGGGAGATACCGGCAGAAAAATCTTGATCATTCGCGCACTTGTAAAGGCGGGTGCAGATCTGAATAAAGTAGATACGCTGGGCAGAACATTCTTAGCTCAGATCTCGAATTCAAACGTTTACCTCATCCCGGTCATCGAGGAGGCTATTCGCCTAGGTGGCGACCCAACCATCTCAAACCCCAAAGGCGCGACTGCGATTGATGTCGCGATTGAGAATAATATTCCCGCCACCACAATCGAGTACATGAAAAATTACAAAGACAACCAAGGCAAATCTTTGCAGAAATTTGGAAATACGGAAGGAATGTGTCGAGTCGTTGCCATCAAGAATGAAAAAGATCCCAACGGTCTTAAAGGACTGTTTTTTACGATTGATAAGAATGGTTGCGACGCTAAAAACTTAGCGAACGGCGTGAATGGAATTTTTACAAAATACGACGGTACTGAGTGTCGCGGCAGTTGGAAGGCCGGAGTCTTAACAAATGGCGAGTGTAAGGTCGGATATTAACTTCACTTCACAACAAAGACAAAAAGCAATCATGACATTCACTCAACACTCCAGCGTCACTCGTGCCCTTTGGCTGTTTTTAAGCATTGTCGTGGCCGGTGCGATAAGTTACTCGCCCATATCATTGGCTCAAAATAAGCGCCCTTCTGTTGACAAGGTTGCAGTCAAAGCTGACATTTACTTTGTCCTTGATGACACTGCCGTGTCGACTGAGGGAAAAAAAATACTTGATCAGCTAGTGGCTCTAACTCGTCAATTTCGACTCGAGACGATCATTCTTGAAGGCAATGCAGCGTTGACCTCGTCAGCAGCAAACGCCCTTGTCATTTCTAATCAGCGAGCGGCTGCAGTAAAGGCTTATCTCGTCGCGAAAGGCGTTCCCTCAGACAGAGTGACTACAAAGGGCAATGGTGCACAAAAACCTCTTGGAGACAACGCCACCGCTGCTGGGCGATCAACAAATAATCGCGTCGACATCGAAATGATAGGTGAAAAATAAGCTGATTTAGCAGTCTTAACGGTTTACGATTATTTAATTAGTCAATCAAAAATGTCGGTATCAATAAAAACGGCCCACATCGTTGTGAGCCGCTTTAACACTGGTGCCCCCCCCGTGAGTCGAACACGGCACCAACGGATTATGAGTCCGCTGCTCTAACCAAGCATGAGCTAGGGGGGCATTAATCAAGTAACTCATAATTATAGCCTCACTCAGACTCGGTTCTTCTTAGGACTCACCCAATTCAGAGATCGCAACCGTTAAGTTCTGAATAGCTTGGGCCGTCATCAAGTCACGGAACTGAAAACCGCCACCTGACTTAGGTGCAATCAAACCTGAAGCGGTGAGTTCAGACAAACAGGACTGGATTTGATGATGTGGAAGATCTGCTTGCGTCACAAAATAATCAATGGGCTGAGTCGGCTCTGTCGCAGCCGCCATAATCAACTGTTTAGAAATCATAGATAAACCGTCTAGTGAGCTTTGCAAGTCCGTCCGAATCTCCTCCGGCAACGCAGCATGTTCAATCATTTGCATGGAAAACACTCTGGACTGCAATTGATTTTTTGGATGGGGCCCAAGCAGTCGAACAACCATTTGCGCTTGACCCGTATCCATCAGATTAGCGGCGACAATCAAAATTGGGCAAGATACTAATTTGTTAATTCCTCGTTCACCCAGGACCGATGCGATAGCGTCTAACGCTTTTAAACCGTAGACCTGAACAACTAACGGTTTGCTGGCGCAGTCCCGAAGCATCGAGCCCAGTCGCTCGCCATCAGAGGCGAGTGGGTAGATCTTGTTCATCGGAGCATTTAAACTCGCCGATACCATTTCAATCTGACCGACAAAGTCAGCAACTACCCGGTCGCGACGCGTTTGAACAGGCATTCTCAAACGCAAAACATTGAAGCCTTTTGCACTTGCGGCATTACCGATCATGTCAATCAATGCAGTCGCAGCCGCTGGCGGCCAACATTCCACCGCGACCCATTGTGCTGCCCCTCTCTGCACTGAAGTAAAAATCTCCTCGACAGCACCCACCCCCTCCCAACGAAGACGCGTGTCGATCAAGCACTCACCATATTCCCCAATTGCAGAAACACTTCCCTCGCGCTGACGTCCAATTGATTGATTAGGTGCCACTGCGTCCTTTAACCACGGCACACTTAGGGGGGCAAGACGCTGCGTTGACGCATCCGCAAGGGGTCTACACAATGGTCTGGCATGGCGCGCCAAAATAGCGGCCGATCTGAAAGACCCGGCGCCAGTGATTTGAACCGTTTTTTCAGCCACGACTTCGGGGTGAGAGGCGACCCCCACACCAATAGGATTGAGCAGTAACTCAGACGCATGATCCTTAAAGTGACTCAAGCAATAATGGTCTGACCACTTTTGAATAGACTGGGCTAAATGCACCGCACGATCCGCATCATCCAGATGAGAATAAGGATGCCCAAACCAAGCCAGAAATCCGCCATAGGGCATGGAAACAAACTGACCGTCTAACGCTTCCGTAAACTCAGAAACAGTCTGTCTAAGCAAGGTTAAATACTGATCGCGCTGCACCAACACGCGCGTCGAGATCGACGTTGCATCAGGAAGAAATACAGTGACAACAGAAATCATTCTCCATACATAGCCAGGATGATGCGTCGTGGACTGTTTAGCAGGCTTTGCCCATCCGGAGTCACGTCCTCTCGCACGCTGCGACTTCAGTAACTGGCTGGCCGCAATCACCGCCTTTGCGCGATTGACGACACCCAGACGTCGAAACAACACAAAGAGGTGCTGCTTGACGGTACCTTGCTGAATCCCGAGCTCTCCGGCAATCTCTTTATTACTTTTACCTTCGGTTAAGAGAGACAAAATCTGCTCTTGCCGAGGAGTGAGTAGCCGAGCTTTGTCCAAGCCACCTTCTGCGTTCTTATTCATATGCCACCCAATCTTAGAGCATGCGTGATAGAACCGAGACTAGCTTTTTATAGACAATCAGCAAATCATTTCAATGATCGACTCAAGTGCTGCTGGGCAAATACAAAAAGTTCAAGCCTGTTTGTCAGACCTAATTTTCTGTAAATAGCCCGTAAATGATTACGAACCGTGTTCTCACTGATAGCAAGATCTTTAGCGGTTTCTCGCAAGGTCTTACCGCCGCCCTCTAACACAGCCTTCACAACAAGCTTTTCCTTGGTTGTTAACAAAGCAATTCGCTTCTGCTCTTCGGAAAGCTCTTGTACTTGACCAAAACCACTAAGAATACGGGAGGTCATTTGGCGATTAAACCAAAACTCTCCGGCATCAACCTTAGTCATTGCTTTCAATAATTGTGCGCTGTCCGCTTGAGGATTGATCAGGCCGCGGGCGCCTTCCTTGAGCCAATCCTCCACATTTGAGGGTTCGCGCTCAAGCGCTAGCAGCAAAACCTTTGCGTCGCTCATACCGGCGATCCGTAACATCAAAGATGGATCCTCTTGCTCTGCATTCAGCAGCACGATATCAAAGCGATCTGTTGTTGTGGTCAAAAAATCGGCCAGTTCACTACCCTTGGCGAATGTTTTGACCACACAAAAAAAAGCATCTGTCCGGATTAGACAGTCCAACGCTTCCTGGACGAGCAAGCTAGGATGCACGACCAGGACTTGGATTTGCATTACTGACCTTCGAGAAAGCTCTTGAGCTTATCCGAACGACTTGGATGACGAAGTTTGCGCAAGGCCTTGGCCTCTATTTGACGAATGCGCTCACGCGTGACGTCAAACTGCTTACCCACCTCCTCTAAAGTCTGATCTGTACTCATCTCTATACCAAAACGCATGCGCAGCACTTTTGCCTCGCGAGGCGTGAGTGAATCCAGCACTTCCTTGACGACATCGCGCATCGAGCCATGCAAGGCTGCATCGGCTGGTGCGAGCGTTGCCATATCTTCGATGAAGTCCCCGAGGTGCGAATCATCATCATCGCCGATCGGTGTTTCCATCGAAATGGGCTCTTTTGCGATCTTCAAGATTTTGCGAATCTTGTCCTCGGGCATATCCATTTTGGATGCGAGTGTTGCTGGATCGGGCTCTGCACCGGTTTCCTGCAAAATCTGGCGACTGATGCGATTCATTTTATTGATCGTTTCAATCATGTGCACAGGAATACGAATGGTGCGAGCCTGGTCCGCGATTGAGCGTGTGATTGCCTGACGAATCCACCACGTTGCATAGGTCGAAAACTTGTAGCCACGGCGGTATTCAAACTTGTCCACGGCTTTCATCAAACCAATATTGCCCTCTTGGATCAAGTCCAAGAACTGCAGGCCGCGATTGGTGTATTTTTTCGCGATCGAAATCACCAGACGCAAGTTTGCTTCGGTCATCTCGCGCTTGGCTTTACGGGCTTTGGCTTCGCCAGTTGCCATTTTCTTATTGACGTCTTTTAAGTCTTTCAGAGGCAAAACAACGCGCACTTGCAAGTCGATCAGTTTTTGCTGAAGCTCTTGCACAGCCGGCACATGCCGCTTTAAGGTGTGTGCATAATCTGTGGCCATCGCGACCTCACCCAGCACCCACTCAAGATTCGTTTCGTTACCCGGAAATACCTTGATGAAATGGGTGCGTGGCATACCGGCACGTTCTACGCACGTATGCAGAACCAGACGTTCGATCTTACGCACTTCTTCTACTTGCGCGCGCAAGGTATCTGCCAGACGCTCTACCATTTTGGCGGTGAAACGTATGCCCATTAATTCGTTCTGAATGAGCTCCTGAGAAGCCATGTACGCATTGGAGCGATAACCATCCGCTTCGTACGCTGCACGCATTTTCGCAAACTCAGTACCTACAATCTCAAATTTTGCGAGACCTTTAACCCGCAAATCCTCTAACTGCTTGCTGCTCATACCACCTGCAGGACCGTCTTCGTCTGCTTCGTCAGAAACGCCTGCTCCGGCGTACTCGGCGCCGTCATCCGGATCCACCAGGCCATCGACCACCTCGTCGATTTGGGCCTGACCATCGCGCACGCGTTGAACGTGATTGAGAATTTCATTTACGGTTGTTGGGCAGGCAGAGATGGCCATCACCATATGCTTGAGGCCCTCTTCAATGCGCTTCGCGATTTCGATTTCGCCCTCACGCGTCAAGAGTTCAACCGTACCCATTTCGCGCATGTACATACGCACAGGATCAGTCGTACGACCAAAATCGGAGTCAACCGTCGTCAGCGCAGCCTCTGCTTCATCCTCGACGTCATCGTCAGACGTGGCAACAGGCGCATTTTCGCCTAACAGGAGTGTTTCAGCATCAGGGGCCTGGTCATACACCGCGATGCCCATGTCACTAAACGTGCTGATGATGCCGTCAATGGCTTCAGCATCGACCAGATCGTCAGGCAAATGGTCATTGATCTCACCATAGGTCAGGTAGCCGCGATCCTTACCCAACTTAATCAGTGATTTAAGACGATTGCGGCGTGCTTCGTATTCTTCAGGTGTCACAGGACCGCGTGCAATCAGATCCTTTGCATCGCCCTTCCCACGCTTACCGCGCTTAACGGGCTTGAAATCAGGCACCACCTCAGCCTCGTGTTCGCCATCACCCGCGTCACCAAAATCCGCATCATTATTACCGGGATTTTTTGAAGGACGACCAGGACGACGACCTGTCCCACCGGGAGGACGACCGCTTGCCTTTTTAGGTGGACCTTCACCATCATCTAAGACGGGTACAGGCTTGGACACATCAACCTTGCCAGGGGCCTTGGATGACACGGGCGCCGGAGGCGCAGCTTTCACAGGCACTGGCTTGGCGGCAGGTGCAGCTGCCTTAGAGGGCGCAGACTTAGCTGCGGGCTTTACTGGCGCTTGTTTCTCAACTTTTTCAGCGACTTTCGCTGTCGCCTTGACTGCAGGCTTTGTTGCAACTTTTGCTACGGGCTTAGCCGCGATTTTTTCAGCGGGCTTAGCAGCACTTTTTTTAGCGCTTGATTTATCAGAGACTGCGGGTTTACTTTTTGAAGCCGACTTCATTGAATCCTTGACCGATTGAACTGCAGTTTTTGCTGCGGAATGCGTTGAAACGGGTCGAGTCGCGGTGGACTTGACCGATGGTTTGTTTGGTTTTGAGTTTGTTGAGGATTTGACCGCAACCTTGCTGGCTGGTTTGGCAGTTGCTTTCGTTGCTGGCTTAGCTGCGGGTTTAGGGACAGCTTTTACGGCTGGCTTGGTGATAGGTTTAGAAACAGCTTTTGCTGCTGGTTTGGCTGTTGGCTTGGTAACAACTTTTGCTGCCGGCTTGGCTGCAGGTTTAGTCACCGCTTTTACAGCCGTTTTACCAGAAGGTTTAACTGCAGATTTTGCGCTTGGCTTGGCAGTTGGTTTGGCACTTGGCTTGACGACAGGTTTAGGAACTGCTTTTACAGCTGGCTTCGCAGACTTGGCGATGGGTTTGGTGGCAGCTTTGGATTGGGGCTTTGCAGCAGCCATCGTTTTTTTCTTGCCAAGAGATTGAGTCATGATCGCTCTTATGAATGAGAAGTGCCTTAAGCACGAGCCTGCCCAATCCGTGCTTGATTCAAACACACGCTTGAGCTGCGTAAACCATTGATTTTAACCGAATTAGGTGGACTTACTGCCTTCGATTACCCTCATTAGACGGGTGATGCTTTGAGAAAGTTCCTTATATTTTTGCTCGGCATGCAAATTATTTAATCCTTGCCCAATCAGGGCCTGTTGCTCGGCCTTTAATCCGTCTAACTCAATGCGCCGGACCGCATCCTCCCACTCTGACTGAGGGTTGGGTAAGGGTTCCTGAGCCATTAAATCTTCTGCAGCAGAAACCAACAACACACCAAGATCATCCCCGGGGTCAGCCGCTTGAATCAAGGCCCCGACATGGCGCGCACCGGTCGCCTGAATGAGCACAATTAAATCTCTCACTATTTCCAAATGGGGGCCACGCGCCAAAATTTCAATCTGTTGCTCCCCCATTTGATCGACTAACTCAGGGTGCGTCATCAAAAGACGCAGCAAGCGACGCGCCATGGGGGCCACAGCGCGACGGGCCTTCACGCCTCCTGACCCTCCTGACCGATTCGCGCCAAAGCTTGCGCTTTCGCGAGAGCGATTACCCATACTTTGCGCGCCCGAACGCCCATTGCGCGCCGTCGTCCCCTGGCGACCTTTGTCACCCGAGAACTCAGGCACTCCGGCCCCATCCCTGGGATCAAAACTTCCATCATCCCCCTGTATCGGCCGCGCAGTGGCGGCGCGCCCGGGTTCAGGCAGACCAGCCATTTTGTGCGGCACCTCTTGGGCAAGCAGCTGGTTAAGCTCCTCGGGCGTAAATTGCACCAACCGCGCCAGCTCATTTTGCAGCTGCACCTTGAGGGCAATCGCGGGGATGAGCGCCAACAATGGCTTTGCTTCGTGCACAAGCGCAGAGCGCCCCTCTAGTTCTTGAAGCGAATGGCGGGCGGCGAGTTCATTTAAAAAGAACGTAGAAAGCGCGTCGGACTCTGCCAAACACGCTCTAAAAGCCTCTTCGCCGAACTGTCGGATGTAGCTGTCGGGATCATGCTCAGAAGGCAAAAATAGAAACCGGATAGAAATATCATCCCTCAGCAGCGGGAGCGAAGCCTGCAAGGCTCTCCAGGCGGCTCGCCGCCCAGCTCCATCACCATCGAAACTAAAAATTATTTTTTCGCTGGCACGTAATAACTTTTGGATGTGCGTAGGGGTTGTCGCAGTACCCAACGTCGCCACAGCATTTCGAACACCGAGTTGAGCCAGACCCACCACATCCATGTAGCCCTCGACCACAATGATGCAGCCCTCAGATCGAATCGAGCTCCGCGCCTCATACAAGCCGTAAAGCTCATTTCCCTTGGAGAAAACCGGTGTCTCAGGAGAGTTTAAATATTTAGGCTCGCCTTTTCCGATGATACGTCCACCAAAACCAACAATCTCGCCTTTGACATTTCGTATCGGGAACATCACACGCTCCCTGAAACGATCATAGCGACGCCCGTCTTCGGACTCAATCACCAAACCCGACTCGACCAGGATCGGGTCGTCGTAGCGAGGAAAAACCTTTGATAAAGCCTGACGTTCGGCACTGGACCAACCAAGCCCAAACTCTTTGGCCACGAGACCGGTCAATCCACGCTCTTTGAGATAGCGAATCGCAGCAGGACTGTCGCGCAGTTGCGCAACATAATGCTTTTGAGCAAGATCAAGAACTTGGGTATGTTGTGATATTTCTTCGCGCCGCCTCGAGCTGGCAGCTTTTTGGCTTGGAGAGCGATTTTCTTCGGGAACGCTCATCCCCACCGCACTGGCTAACGTGCGCACGGCTTCTGGGAAACTCGCTCCCGTATGCTCGATCAGGAAAGTAATGGCGCTACCATGCGCACCACAACCAAAGCAGTGATAAAACTGTTTTGTTGGGCTGACGGTAAAAGAGGGAGATTTTTCGTTATGAAAGGGACACAACCCAAGCAGGTTGATGCCCCCTTTCTTTAACTGCACGTATCGACCGACGACATCTGCAACGTCGACTCGGCTTAGAAGATCCTGGATAAAGGAATCTGGGATCAACGCTTAGACCATACGTATACGGCGCAATAGATGCGCCGTGGGATTAGTACATGCGCGGTGGCAATTGCTGGCTGCGGATGCGCTTGTAGTGGCGCTTAACGGCAGCAGCTTGCTTGCGCTTACGCTCAGCAGTGGGCTTTTCATAAAACTCGCGCGCACGCAACTCAGTCAACAGACCAGTTTTTTCGATTGTGCGCTTGAAGCGGCGAAGAGCGGCTTCGAAGGGCTCGTTTTCTTTCAGACGAACGATAGGCATAGGATACGTAACGTAAAAATAAAGCAGTTAAACAACAAGATAGCCCTAGATCATAGCACAAATACGCTAGATCGTCGGAACTTTAGCACTTTTTTCGACCAAATCTTGGGCTGATAACGTGTCATACACCTCAAACGGTTGATGAATCCAAGGGTCAGAGGACAATTTTTCTACAAAAAAATCTGGCTCAAAACTTGAACAGGCTTTGTACCAAAGCACACCGGTTTTGACCGACTCAATACTGGGATACGTACGCACTAGGTGTTGACGCACACCGCTCAGTGTTTCTCCACTATCAACCAAGTCATCCAAGAGCAAAACGTGCCCCTTAAGAGTTCCTTGGGTCATCGTGATAAAAGAAGCGATCTCCAAATCACCCTGAGTGTGCCCCGCATTTTCTCTGTAGCTGCTCGTCGCTAAAATTGCGAGAGGCAGATT
This sequence comes from Burkholderiaceae bacterium, assembly GCA_023653055.1. Taxonomy (GTDB): domain Bacteria; phylum Pseudomonadota; class Gammaproteobacteria; order Burkholderiales; family Burkholderiaceae_B; genus Zwartia. The sequence continues at coordinate 58,365 of JAMNXR010000006.1, forward strand.
AAACACGCGAGAGAACACATCCCCCACTCTCAAACCACCCCTTGCCAAACACAATATCTGATCAAACTTCCAGCCAGACTGATCAACAAGGACGATCAAGCGCTCGATTAACTGATGGTAGGTTGCCCAATCCACCCATAGGTCTTGAGTCGTCCCAGCCTGAGACATCAGGACTTAAAAGGATCGCGAAGCATAATCGTTTCGTTACGATCAGGCCCCGTTGACACCATATCAATCGGCACTCCGCAGACCTCTGAAAGACGCTTAAGGTAGCGCTGCGCATTGGCAGGGAGCTTGTCAAAGTCGGTCACACCCACTGTGGACTCTGACCATCCGGGCATTTCCTCAAGGATTGGCTTGGCGCGGGCAACGGCTGCGGCACCATAAGGCAACACATCGCAAACCTGACCATCAAGCTCATAACCAACCGCCATTTTGAGGACGGGCAAACCATCCAGCACATCTAGCTTGGTAATGCAGAGGCCAGAGATGCCGTTTAAACGCACCGATCGCTTGAGCGCCGCACCATCAAACCATCCACAGCGGCGTGGCCGTCCTGTGACTGAGCCAAATTCTTTACCGACTGTCGCTAGACGCAAGCCTGTTTCGTCCATCAACTCAGTTGGGAAAGGCCCAGAGCCTACACGTGTCGCATACGCCTTGGTAATGCCCAACACGTAATTCAAACTTTGAGGACCGACACCTGCACCAGCCGCAGCCGCGCCAGCAACGCAATTGCTACTGGTCACATAGGGATAGGTGCCGTGATCCACATCTAATAATGCACCTTGCGCACCTTCGAAAAGCAGATTTTGTCCGGCTTGTTGTGCCATGAACAGCAAGCTGCTCACATCTGCAACCATTGGCGCAACAGCAGGTGCAAGCGCCATTGCTTGGTCAACAACCTCTTGAGCGGATATCGCTTGTGCACCCAGATATTTGGTCAGCACGAAATTATGAAGATCGAGTACTTCATCGACCTTGGCACGGAAACCCTCAGGGTCAAACAAGTCCTGTACCCGCAGAGCACGGCGCGCGACCTTGTCCTCGTATGCCGGTCCGATCCCACGACCTGTTGTGCCAATTTTGGCATCGCCACGACGCGCTTCACGCGCTTGGTCGAGTGCCACGTGATAAGGCAAAATCAAGGGACAGGCCTCTGAAATTTTGAGTCGCGAGCGAACATCTAAACCCGCTGCTTCGAGTTCGGAGATTTCTTTGAGCAATGCCTCTGGTGACAACACCACACCATTACCGATGTAACACGTCACGCTCGGGTGCATGATGCCAGAGGGAATGAGTCTCAAAATCGTTTTTTTGCCATTGACCCAAAGGGTATGGCCAGCATTGTGGCCACCTTGGAAACGCACCACCCCTGAGGCGGACTCCGCTAGCCAATCAACAATCTTGCCCTTGCCTTCGTCACCCCACTGGGTGCCAATCACTACGATGTTCTTGCTCATATTGGATAATCAGACCAATCAGTATCAGAATAAATATCTCCAAGCGCGCTGCCGTCCAAAAGGAACAACCGCGCACCGAAGCCTAAAGAACTTGCTGCACTACCCATTGACCGTCACGCTGCACGAGCTCACGGTCAAAGACAAACTCATCATGTGTCGCCAACTCGCCGGGAAACACCTGTACGACAATGTTGCCACTTTGGCGAAGCGACTGCATCGCTTGACGCAGCGCCAAATGCTGCCCAGCTGGTGCACGAATAGCCGGCGCAGGCATCGCAGGCAATAACCCCGCCACCAGCTTACGCAAATCTAAACTAAAACCCGTTGCAGGACGTGCACGACCAAAAGCCCTGCTGACGTCATCATACCGACCACCCTGCACAATCGAATCATGCCAACCCTCTGCATAAATGGAGAAGGTCACGCCAGAGTGATAACCATACGTTCCCACATCAGCAAGGTCCACACCAACAGAAACATCATCGAGCGCTGACAGCAGTTGCTCGAGCGTATCAAGCGAATGCATCACCCCTGCGATATCGGGCAGCAACGTACGTGCACGATGGATCACAGAAAGATCACCATACAGCTGAGGCAGCACACATAAGGCCTTGACGGTTGGACCTAACAAAGGCTCTGAACCGGACCCAAGCAAGACTAAACCAGGAATATCTTTTTCTCGCAGCAATGCCATGATTTCGTCTGCCCGCGCAAGCGCACACGGATCACTTTCGAGCAAACTCCGCACTAAACCAGCGTGGCACAAATCAAGACGAACGGTTTTAACCCCCGCCATACGCGTGCTTTCCAGGGCAAGCCGGATGATTTCAAGATCAGCCTCTACGCCGGCATGTCCGTAAATTTCAGCGCCGATCTGCAGAAGCTCCCTACTCGACAACAAACCTGCCGGACGCGCATGCAACACTGGACCGCAGTAACACAAACGTGTCACGCCAGAACGGTTGAGTAAGTGCGCATCAATACGCGTCACCTGCGGCGTCATATCTGCGCGCACACCTAATGTGCGACCCGACAACTGATCGACAAGCTTGCTGGTACGTAAACTCAAGTCGCTTCCAGTGCCTGAAAGCAACGAGTCTATGTATTCGACAAGCGGCGGCGCGACCAGCTCGAATCCATAGGTGCGAAACAGGTCGAGTAATTGCCGACGTAAATCTTCGATGCGGCGTGCCTCGGCTGGCAGCATATCTGCCAGACTTTCTGGCAACAACCAATTGCCTTTCATGATCGCGGAGAAAATATCAAAGGGTTAAGTTCAACAAGAACAAACAGTGATTGACTCATTGCCGGGAAAAGCAAACACCCAAACAAAAAGCGGCTTGGGGCGTAAGCCCGGCAAGCCGCCAGAACAATCGTTAAAGCTTACAGCACATTATACAGATTATCTACCAACCGTATGTCTCTGGCGAAAGTGTTATTTCACCCAGAGACACTTTGGTCGCTTGACAATTTATTTGGCTATTTTTTACCTTGAGAGTTCTTTAGGTACTTAAAGAACTCAGAGCTTGGGTCGACCACGAGCACATCGCCGGACTTGCCGAATGCAGCACGATAACCCTCTAAGCTCTTGTAAAAGCTATAGAAAGGTAAATCAGCGCCATAAGCCTTGGCATAAAGGCCTGCCGCTTCAGCATCGCCCTCACCCATGATCGCTTCAGCGCGACCTTGCGCTTTAGCTAAGATCTGTTCACGCTCACGATCCGCTTCTGCTCGAATACGCTCACCCTTGGCTGCACCTTCCGAACGCAACTGATTGGCGACACGAATACGCTCAGACTCCATCCGTCGATAAACGGACTCAGAAATTTCAGGAGCAAACTCGATACGCTTGAGGCGAACGTCAACAATTTTGACGCCAAGAGGCTCGGCACGCTTGGCAACGTTGTTGAGCACTTCGGTCATGATGACATCGCGCTCAAGTGACACAACGTCCTTGACCGTACGCACGTTCACAGAAGCATTTAACGCATCGCGAATCTGTGCCTGCAAACGCTCACGTGCTGCACGCTCGTTACCACCGAACGTCACGTAATACAGCCTGGGATCGACAATTCGCCACTTGACGAATGAGTCGATCAACAAGTTCTTCTTTTCAGAAGTTTGCACACGCTCAGCTTCTTGAAGATCAATGGTGAGCAAGCGCTTATCCAGGGTCACAACGTTTTGGAAAGGCGGAGGGAGCTTGAAATAAAGCCCTGGCTCAGAGACGATTTTCTTGACTTCACCCAGCGCAAAAACCAGCGCATAGTCACGCTCGCGCACGATAAACACGGAGGATGAAAGCACCACCGCGCCAATGAACAAGGCGATCAACAGGGGAAATAATCTTTTCATGATTGTGTCCTCTGTATTAACGGCTGCCGCGATCGCGCGACAGTGTGTTGTTGGGAGCCGGAGTCGGCCGCGTGACAGGCGCAGGCTGCGTCATGGGTGCAGGCGCATTAGTCTGAACCGGCGTGTTTGCCAATGGATTGGGGCGCATCGCTCCCTGGGCTGCCTGCTGTGTAATCTTGTCTAAAGGCAGGTACAACATATTGTTGGAGCCTGTCGTATCCACCAGAATCTTGCTCGCATTTGCAAACATCTGCTGCATCGTCTCTAGATACATACGCTCTCTGATCACCTCAGGCGCTTTACGGTACTCGGTCAACACGCTCGTGAAACGAGCCGTATCTCCCACTGCCGCTCCCACCACGCGCGCACGGTAGCCCTCAGCTTGCTCAAGCATCCGCGAAGACTGACCATCTGCTAAAGGCACAATTTGGTTGCGATAGGCCTGACCTTCGTTAATTTGACGCTCAAGATCTTGACCAGCCTTGACTGCGTCGTCAAAGGCAGCCTGGACAGGCTCTGGAGGCTGAACGTTTTGAATCGCAACGCTGCTCAACTGAATACCCGTCTGATACCGATCGAGAATCTGTTGCATTTGTTTTTGCACCTCGGATGCCACCGCAGTCCGACCCTCATACAACACAAAGTCCATCGAGCGGGTACCCACGACTTCTCTCATCGCAGATTGTGAAACCTGACGAACAGATTCGTCGGGATCCTTGGTCTTAAACAGATAATCTGGTGCACCATCTGCACGCAGTCTGTACTGAACCACAAACTGAACATCGACAATATTTTCATCATCGGTCAACATCAGCGACTCGGTCAACACACGATTGCGCGCGTTGCCACGAAAACCTACCTCAAAGGTACGGAGCTGAGACAAATTGACCATTTCATGCGACTGAATCGGAGTAGGAATTCTCCATTGAAAACCAGCCTGCGCCGTGCTCTTGTACTTACCGAACTGGGTAATGACCGCCACTTGACCTTCTTGGACAATAAAAAAACCGCTCGCCAGCCACAAGGCGACCGCCGCAACGACAATGACGCCAAAGCCAATTTTGGATTGGCGAGGACTGAGTCCACCATTACCCGCAGGTCCGCCGTTATTTCCACCGCTGCGCTTGCCACCGAACAAGCCAGAGAGGCGGCTCGTGACATCACGCCATACCTGATCTAAATCAGGAGGACCGTTTCCTTGGGGAGGACGACGTGGGGGTTCATTTCCGCCACCACCCTGACCACGACCCCAACCGGGATCATTCAGGTTGAATATTTTCGTAAGAAATCGCATTGTTTTCCGAGGTAGAAGCAAACTGAGTGATCGCATCTCGCAAACCGCTGAGACCCGAGCGCTTTTGAGCACTTAAAAAAACTCGACAAATCGTACCATGTTCGTCTCGTTCGACACGTGATTCCAGTCCAGCTAGGTCGGTTTTGTTGTAGACCAAAATACAAGGAATATCTGCGGCACCAATATCGACTAAAACCTTATTGACCTCGGCAATCTGCTCGTCGCGCTGAGGACTCGCAGCATCCACAACATGAAGCAGTAAATCTGCCTGCGTAGCTTCTTCGAGCGTTGCGCGGAAAGCCGCAATCAGTGTATGCGGCAAATCACGAATAAATCCCACAGTATCAGAAAGAGTTATTTGGCCTGCCCCCTCAATCCAAAGTCGCCGTGTCGTCGTGTCCAGCGTGGCAAACAACTGGTCTGCCGCATAGGAGTCGGCTCGCGTCATTGCATTGAAAAGCGTTGATTTACCCGCGTTGGTATAGCCCACGAGGGAAACGGATAATATCGATCCCCTGACACGCGAACGACGTTGTGTGGTGCGTTGTCGCTGCGCACGCTCCAGTCTTTCTTTGAGCAGTTTGACTTTGGAACCAATCATGCGACGATCCATCTCAAGCTGAGACTCGCCTGGACCTCGCATACCGATACCACCCCGCTGGCGCTCTAAGTGCGACCACAACCGAGTCAGCCTCGTTGCAAGATGTTGAAGTTGTGCAAGCTCAACTTGCAACTTCCCCTCGTGACTCTTTGCGCGTAAAGCAAAAATATCCAAAATAAGTGCAACCCGGTCGACCACTCTCAGATCGAATTGCCGCTCAAGGTTACGTTGTTGCGCTGGGGACAAAGGTTGATCAAATAGAATGACTTCTGCCTCGCACGCTTGTGCGAGTAGGACACCCTCTTGGACCTTTCCTGAACCAATAAAATAAGCAGCATCGGGACGCTGACGCTTCGCAGTCAGCGTTGCCACTAGCTCGGCACCTGCGCCTTTGGCCAGTAATGCAAACTCTTCGGCATGCGCAGCGTGGTCAGGAGAACCAAGATCTACGCTGATAATTAACGCACGCATGCGTCAGTCTCAGCTTGCTTATTCAGCCTCTGACTCCGCTGATCCATCAGTGGAGGCATCAACCGGTAGACTCACAGCACGTGCTGGAACCACTGTAGAAATGGCATGTTTGTAAACCATTTGAGTCACCGTGTTGCGTAACAACACGACGTACTGGTCGAAAGACTCGACCTGACCCTGTAACTTGATCCCGTTCACCAAATAAATTGAGACAGGAATATGCTCTTTACGAAGTGCATTCAAGAAGGGATCTTGCAAAGTTTGCCCTTTATTGCTCATTGGCAGGCTCCATATATTGTTGTAGGCGAGTCCGCATCGTGAAAGATTTGCTGCGATGCGACGCCAATGATTACACTGTACAGGGTTTTCCCTTGCGATGCTAGCAAATGAAACTTTTAGTTACCAAATGATCTATAACTTTTGGTCAACGCAAAATTGATTTGCATGCATCCAGCAGTTTTAAACATTCATCATCGGTGCCAACTGTGATGCGCAGATACTGGTCAATGCGTTCTTTCTTGAAGTGACGCACGAGAATATTTTTTTCACGCAGCGCAGCGGCAAGTTCAGCACCATCCCGCGCAGGATGTTTGGCAAAAATAAAGTTGGCTGATGAGGGCAACACTTGAAACCCAAGCTGCTCCAAACCGTTTGTCATCACTCCGCGCGTCCGCACCACCGCATCGCGGGTTTTTTCAAAATAAGGCTGATCCTCAATGGCCGCTGTCGCACCAACAAGCGCCAGCCGATCCAGAGGATACGAATTGAAACTATTTTTAACGCGATCAAGACCCTGAATGAGGTCGGCATGGCCCATGGCATAACCAACACGCAAACCTGCCAATGAACGCGACTTAGACAGCGTATGGACCACGAGTAAATTAGGGTATTTTTCAATCAAACGCACCGCACTTTGTGCACCAAAATCTACGTAGGCCTCATCCACCACCACCACGACATCTTGGTTGGCCGCGATGATCTTTTCTACGGTATCCAGAGCGTGTGCAAGGCCTGTGGGCGCATTGGGATTTGGGAAAATAATCCCGCCTACCCGGCGTTGACCTTCAAGGTGAAGATAATCCTCAACACGTATCTTGAGGTCATCATCTAAAGGCACCGCCTTGAACTTGATTTCGTACAAGCCACAGTAGACCGGATAAAAACTGTAAGTAATATCCGGAAATAAAACAGGCGCTTCATGCTTGAGCAGCGCGTGAAACACATGCGCGAGCACTTCATCGGAGCCATTTCCAACAAACACTTGTTCGGGGGATAGCTGAAACCGCTTTCCGATCGCTTGGCGAAGCTCAAGCGCAGTCGGGTCTGGATACAACCGCAAACTGTCGTTGGTGTGCGCCTGAATCGCCTCAATGACTTTTGGCGAAGGACCATAAGGATGCTCGTTGGTGTTGAGCTTGATCAGGTTTTGAATACGCGGCTGCTCGCCCGGGACATAGGGATCAAGTTTGGCCACCAAACTATTCCAGTAACGACTCATGACAGCTCAATTATCGGCGTAAGGGTTGAAAGACGACTTAAATTCAATGCGCAAAGGCGTACCGGCCAACTCAAACGCCTCGCGAAATCTGTTTTCCAGATATCGGCGATAAGGATCTGCAATGGCATCCAACGCATTTCCATGCACGATAATCAGAGGAGGATTTTGCCCACCTTGGTGAGCGTAGCGCATTTTGGGTCTAAAAATACCCTTGCGTGGTGGGGGTTGTTGCTCCACAGCCGCCTGTAGCTCACGCGTCAAACGTGGTGTCGACAATTTAGCAAAGGCAGCAGCATGGGCCGCATTCACCGAGCGCAAAACAGTATTAATTCCCTGCCCACGTAACGCGGAAATTGTATGCACCCGCGCAAAAGAGAGAAAACGTAATTTTCGGTCAAATTCGCGCTGAATTCTTTCGCGCTGCTCACTATCCAAGCCATCCCATTTGTTGATCGCCACAACGAGTGCGCGACCTGTTTCAAGGATAAAGCCCGCGATGTGTGCATCCTGCTCAGACACCTCGTGCTGAGCATCAATCATCAACAAAACGACATTGCTCGCCTCAATCGCCTGCAACGTCTTGATCACAGAAAACTTTTCAATCGCCTCAAAGACTTTGCCGCGCTTACGCAAGCCAGCGGTATCAATAAGCGTGTATTGCTTACCACCGCGATCAAACTCGATTTCGATCGCATCACGTGTCGTGCCAGGCATGTCAAACGCAATCACGCGCTCCTCGCCTAACAGTGTATTGATGAGTGTGGATTTACCAACGTTTGGACGTCCAACAATCGCGAGCTTGATACGATGTTTGAGCTCTGGCGTAGCAGCCTCGCCCTCAACCTTAAGTGCCTCCTCTGAAGGCTCCGCATCATCCGCATCAAACTCAGGCGCTTCTACAGCAGGTTCACCCAAACCCTCTAAGGCATGCTCAATGAGATCGGCAATCCCGTCACCGTGTGCAGCTGAAATCGCGACTGGCAAACCCAAACCTAGCTCGTGAAACTCTGCAACAGCGCTCCCGTGAGGCATTCCCTCGGCTTTATTGACACACAAAACAACACGCTGGCCAAGCTTGCGCAGCAGTCGAGAGATATCGTGATCGTGCGCGTTTAAACCCGCGCGCGCATCCACCATGAAAATCACCACATCTGCTTCTGCGATGGCCTGTTTAGTCTGGCGGGCCATCTGGTGCAAAATACCTGTTTTGGCTACAGGTTCGAAACCACCCGTATCCACGACGATAAATGGGGTCTCACCCACACGCCCCTCGCCGTAGTGCCGATCCCGTGTCAAGCCGGAAAAGTCCGCAACTAAGGCTGACCGCGAACGTGTCAGGCGATTAAAAAGCGTGGACTTGCCCACATTAGGGCGTCCCACTAGGACAACAACAGGTTTAACAGACACGAATTATTTCAACGCCAACATAACTAGGGCACCATCACCCGTTTGAACAAGCACGCCCTGAGGCGTGGCCAAGAGCGGCGAACGAATAGCGCCCCCGCCTACAGACACTCGAGCAAGGAAATGCCCGTCATTTTTAGCCATGAAGTGAACAAAACCCTCAAAGTCACCGACCGCAACAGCTGCAGCCAAAGCTGCCGGACTCGTGAGCTTTCGATTTTTTAAGGCATCTTGTGACCACACCACGGCACCATTTTGAATATTTAAGGCCGTCACAATATCAGTCTGATTAGGCGCATAAACATGAAGGTTATCCAATGCTAAGCCTACCAAGGAAGAAAAATCCTTCGCCCACGCGGGACGACCGCCCGCTGCAATATCAAAACAAACGATTCGGCCTTGGTATGAAACGGCACACATCAATTGACCTAAAACGACAGGGGCACCTACTACATCAATCACGCGTTCAAGATCGGTCGAGCCCTTGGGTATGGCAACAGTCCCCTCCCATTGCACATCACCGGAAACAGCGTTTATCCCCAGTAACTTTCCACCTGGAATGGCACTAATCACCAGTCCTTCCATCATGACCATGCGTGCCGCAGCCCGCAACGCGAGCGCAGGGCCAGGCCTTTGCACATTCCAAATGCGGTCGCCCGTTTCAGCATTAAAAGCCTGTACGCGATAGTCGCCGCTTCGCACAACAACCACTCCGTAACCCACAACAGGTGGCACAGATACATCACTTGTCGCTTGTGTGCGCCACTTAACCTGGCCAGCCTCATCCAGAGCGATAACGGTCCCCTCGCGCGTCACAACAGCAGTCACCTTGCCATCGCTCCCCACGCCTGCTGAAAGCTTTTTATCTACCATCGCTCTCCAAACGATACCGCCTGACTGGAGATCAACTTTAATCACTGCGCCATCAGGTGTTGCTGCATACGCAGCGCCGTCGACAATAGCGGGGGCAAAACCAATTCCTGAGCCGCTACCGATCTGCGTCTTCCACGCTGACTGCGGCGCCGCTTCGGGTAAAAACGATGCCAACGGTGCAGGCTTGTAACGGTCATCCTTGCTACCAAATAGACTGCAACCTGCAAGCGTCGCCGACGCAATCAGACACACTGCGATTCGGCTCAGACTTTTTGCAAAAGATACACGCATTCTCAGCCTCCTAAGGCATCAAGCTTGAGCTTCACAATCGGTGTCAAAGGATTTGTTGCACCGAGCGAATTCATTGCGTCATTCCAAGCCTTTTTTGCTTCGGCTGGTTTGCCTTGAGCGGCAAGGACATCACCGCGACGGTCCGCAAACAAGCCCTCAAACGATGGGGGAGCATCCTTGAGTTGGGCAAGTGCAGCTTCGTATTCCTTTTGATCAAGAAACAAGGCCGCCAGACGTAAACGAGAAACAGGCACTAGCGCAGCGTGTTTCGTTTGCGAAAGCCATTCGAGTTGCGCGCGTGCACCAGATAAGTCTTTACGAGCCGCCAATGCAGAGGCCGCCACTAACGCCCCACGCGCGGCATAATCAGTTGCCGCATATTCGCTACGTAAGGTTTTCATGGCGGCATTGATACGGGCAACCGATTCTTCCCCCTGGGAACGACCTGCTTCTTCGAGCGCCTCAAAGTAGCCGCGTGCCTGCGAAGACTGATGTCCTTCGTACCATTGCCATGCTCTCCAGCTGCCGATCGCAGCTGTCGCAATAATTAAAACAGTCAACACCAAAGTGCCGTACTTGTTCCACCAGGCTTTAAGCTGGTCTAGTTGTTCCTGTTCGTCGAGATCGTAAGCCATGCCTAATTAACCTTATCTTTCAAAAACGTCACCAATTGATCTATTGGTACTTGTTGCTGTGAAAGCGCATCGGAAGACGGCTCACCACGTAACATTTTGACTGAAGCCACGCCAGAGGCGAGCTCATCGTCCCCAAGAATAACCGCAATCTGTGCACCACTTGTGTCCGCGCGCTTGAACTGCGATTTAAAACTGCCTGAACCGGCATGCACAACGGCAGAGACGCCCACATCCCGCAGTCCCTCCGCCAAGATCGCCGCGCGGCGTTGGGCAACATCCCCTTGGTGGACAAAATAAACCGTGCATTCAGGTTTGGGGGTCTCTGGCTGGTACTGCCCCCACAAATCCATGAGTCGTTCCATACCAATCGCAAAACCGACGGCGGGCGCGGGCTTTCCGCCCAGCAACTCAATCAAACCGTCGTAACGACCACCACCACACACCGTCGCCTGGGCACCCAACTTATCGGTGACCCACTCAAATACGGTGAGATTGTAATAGTCCAGCCCTCTCACCATCCTGGGATTGAGGCGATAACTGACCCCTGCGTCGTCTAGCCGTTCACACACGCCTGCAAAATGCGCGCGGGAAACATCACCCAAAAAGTCAAAAAGTTTGGGCGCTGCGTCCGCCATGGCCTGCATCGCAGGATTTTTGGTGTCCAGGACGCGGAGCGGGTTGGTATACATGCGTCGCAGCCCGTCCTCGTCCAGCACATCCTTGTGCGCTTCGAGATGTGCGATCAAAGCGGCGCGATGCGCTGCCCGCTCCTCGCCCTGCCCGAGCGAGTTGATCTCAAGATGCACGTCTGTAATACCGAGTGCTTTCCATAGACGCGCCGCCATGATGATCAGTTCTGCATCGATGTCTGGACCTGATAAACCGAGCGCTTCAACGTCAATCTGGTGAAACTGGCGGTAACGCCCTCTTTGTGGGCGTTCGTGCCTGAACACTGGGCCTATCGCGTAAACACGCTGCGGACGGTCATACAATAAATTGTGTTCGATTGCGGCACGCACCATGCCGGCGGTGAACTCAGGCCGCATGGTCAAAGACTCACCATTCAGAGAGTCCGTAAAGCTATACATTTCCTTTTCAACGATATCCGTCACCTCACCAATCCCGCGCGTAAACAATCGCGTGTGCTCAAGGATGGGGGTGCGCATATTGCGATAACCGTAACCAGCCAACCAGACCCGAACCGCTTCTTCGAGTTGCTCCCAGCGGGCCCCGTTGCCGGGCAATGCATCGTTCATGCCGCGAATCGCGGTGACCTTGGAAAATGCTTGTGTCATAAATAAATTTATCTCGCGTGTGCGCCATAACGGCGTGCGACGTAATCCTGAACAATCTTTTGAAACTCTTCGGCGATATGATCGCCCTTGATGGTAACGGTTCGCTCGCCATCTACAAAAACAGGTGCAGAGGGCACCTCACCTGTTCCGGGCAAACTAATGCCTATATCAGCATGTCGGCTCTCACCTGGGCCGTTTACAACACAACCCATCACCGCAACATTCATTGACTCCACACCAGGATATTGACTTTTCCAGGTCGGCATTTGCTCTCGCAGATACGTCTGAATCCGGTCCGCGAGCTCCTGAAACACCGTGCTGCTCGTGCGACCACAGCCAGGGCATGCAATCACCATGGGGGTAAATGCTCTCAAGCCCATCGTTTGCAAAATCTCTTGCCCAACAATAACTTCGCGGGTGCGATCGCCACCAGGTTCAGGCGTCAGAGAAATACGAATCGTGTCACCGATCCCTTCTTGGAGTAAGACACTCAACGCTGCTGTGGAAGCAACAATGCCTTTACTTCCCATACCCGCCTCGGTGAGGCCGAGATGCAAAGGATAGTCACATCGCGAAGCCAAATCGCGATAAACAGCGATCAAATCCTGTACGTGACTGACTTTGCAGGAAAGAATAATGGCATCGCCAGACAAACCAAGCTCTTGGGCGCGCTCCGCATTACTAATCGCTGAAACTACTAAGGCATCTCGCATAACGGCTCTACCATCGCGCGGCTCAGCAAGCTTGACGTTATCGTCCATCATGCGCGCGAGAAGCTCGTGATCCAAACTCCCCCAGTTGACGCCAATCCGGACGGGCTTTTGATGGCGACACGCCACCTCAATCATTTGAGCAAAGTTATCATCGCGCTTTTTGCCCCCACCCATGTTGCCAGGGTTGATGCGATATTTAGATAAGGCCTGGGCACAATCCGGGAACTGCGTCAGCAATTTGTGGCCGTTGTAGTGGAAATCACCGGCGAGAGGGACCGAAATACCCATACGATCAAGCTGCTCTCGGATCGCAATCACCTCACGGGCGGCCTCAGGGGTGTTGACCGTAATCCGTACGATCTCGGAACCGGCTTGCGCCAACTCTTTGACCTGGATCGCAGTAGCGATCGCATCGGCCGTATCTGTGTTGGTCATGGACTGCACCACCACAGGTGCGCCCCCACCAATCAGAACTTTTTGATCACCCCAAACAACTGCGACCTGACGTGTGTGATGACGTGCAAGCGGTCCAATCACTGAATCACTCATTGAGGCAACAGGAGAAGTTGGTGTCTGACTCATCTAAACAAGGCCTCGACCCAATCCGGCACCCATGCCGCAGGCACCAACCCTTGCCAGATCGCAACGCTCAGCGCGGCCAACACCACCAAAAGAATCAACACGAGCCATGCCCAAGGGCCAGAGTGTTGAGCGTTCTCCGCATGATGCGCACCTAAGGTTCGAATCGAAGTGTGATTGGCAATCCCACCCTCAACACTACCAATACGGGATTGAAGAACGCTCTCAAGAGGTCTGGGATCGATGCCTAACAATTTTGAATAGCTCCTGACCATGCTGCGAAGGCCCAAGCCTTGAGGCAAACTATCAAAACGCTCAGCCTCTAAGGCCTCGATATGGCGCGTGGAGAATTTGAGTCGCACTGAGACATCTTCGATTGAAAACCCTTTAGAAACACGCAAGGCACGCAAAGATCCAACCGAGGTAATGAGCTCAGTTGGTGCAGGCGCGGACTCGGTTCGCAAAGGACTACTCAGATCTAGCTGATTACTCATGCACGCGTCTCCATGATCGGGATCGTTTTTCTTATGGCCATCTTTTCACTAAGATTGGTGCGGTCTTTGACCTCACCAGCAAGCTGTCCACATGCCGCATCAATGTCATCACCACGGGTTTTACGCACCGTCGTCACAATGCCAGCATCCATTAAATGCTGCGCAAATATTCTAATTCGGGCCGCGGAGGAGCGCTGCAGTCCTGAGGCAGGAAATGGATTGAAGGGAATTAAATTGAGCTTGCAATTGATTTGGCGAGCAAGATCAATCAGCTGTTTCGCGTCTTCATCACTGTCGTTGACACCATCCAGCATCACGTACTCGAAAGTAATGAAATCCCTCGGTGCAAACGCAAGATAACGTTCGCAAGCAGCGAGCAGTTCACGGAGAGGATATTTTTTATTTAAAGGGACCAACTCATCCCGGAGGGCATCGTTGGGAGCATGCAAGGACACCGCGAGCGCAACAGGACAATCCTGCGAAAGTCGATCCATCATCGGCACCACCCCCGAGGTCGATACTGTCACGCGACGTCGAGACAAACCATACGCGTTGTCATCCAGCATCAAACGCAAAGCTGCGAGCACGGGCTCATAGTTCAGGAGGGGCTCTCCCATTCCCATCATCACAACGTTGCTAATCAGACGTGTATCACTGGTCACAACAGCTGCATGCTCTGCGTGGGGTGACTGAATCCGTGCGGACTCGAGGTCTTGCATCAGTTCGTGACGGGCCCACCAGAGCTGACCCACAATTTCAGCAGTCGTCAGATTTCGATTAAATCCCTGGTGTCCCGTCGAGCAAAAGCGGCATGCGACGTTACAACCGGCCTGGCTTGAAATGCAAAGTGTGCCACGATCATCCTCAGGGATAAATACCGATTCGATCGCATTACCCTGCCCCACATCAAACAACCATTTTCTGGTGCCATCCGAGGAGCGATGCTGGGACAAAACCTTTGGTGCAAGCACCACGCATGCATGCGCGAGTTGCGCGCGAAATTCGCGCGCAAGATCGGTCATGTCGTCGAACTGACTCGTGCCTCGCTGATGCACCCACTTTTGCAATTGCCGGGCACGAAACGGCTTGCCCCCCCACTGACTCACTAGCTGAGTCAGTGCTGGAGCGTCGAGCCCAAGCAGATTGATCGGTTCAGGTTGCATGCGTAATGTGCCACGAGCCAGACAGCCAAATTAACGGCTGTGAATATTAATTTCAGGGAAAAAGAAGGCGATTTCTGCTTGTGCAGTCTCAGGCGCATCAGAGCCATGAACGGCGTTTGCATCAATGCTGTCTGCAAAATCAGCACGGATCGTGCCTTTTTCTGCTTTCTTAGGATCAGTTGCACCCATCAGATCACGGTTTTTCTGAATCGCGCTCTCGCCTTCGAGGGCTTGAACAAAAACAGGACCGGAGATCATGAAATCAACCAAGTCTTTGAAAAAAGGACGTGCGCTGTGAACAGCGTAAAAACGCTCAGCATCGGCACGCGACAGATGCATCATGCGTGCGGCGATGACTTTAAGGCCTGCGCCTTCAAAGCGGGCAATAATCTGACCGACGACATTTTTAGCGACGGCATCAGGCTTGATAATGGATAGAGTGCGTTCGACTGACATGTAAAACTCCAATAAATCTCAATAAAAACAGGGACTTTGCTTGTGCTGACCCTAGCTCGTGATTCTAGCACGGCACATCTGGCCACAACACCCTAAAATAGAGCGTTATTCGCCTGATGGCGACGCCCTGCGACACAACCTTATCCGGATATTTGAATGAATCAGCCCAATACCAGCCCCGATGGGGAACTCTCAAAAAGTTTCGAACCTGCGACGCTTGAGGCGCATTGGTATCAGGAATGGGAAAAACGGGGTTATTTTGCCGCTGGCCAGCACACACAGGGCGGCCCCGCTGTCGGTATCCCCTACGCCATTCAGTTCCCCCCACCGAATGTGACGGGTACGCTCCACATGGGTCATGCTTTCAACCAAACCATCATGGATGGTCTGGTCCGCTACCATCGCATGCTCGGCCATGACACTGTATTTGTCCCCGGGACTGATCACGCCGGGATTGCCACTCAGATCGTAGTCGAGCGTCAACTCGATGCCCAAAAAGTCTCTCGCCATGATCTTGGGCGCGAAAAATTTATCGAAAAGGTCTGGGAATGGAAAGAGCTTTCCGGCAATACGATCACCAGCCAAGTCCGACGTTTAGGCGCCTCAGCCGATTGGCCGCGCGAATACTTCACCATGGACAAGCAAATGTCGGCAGGTGTGGTCGAGACATTTGTTCGCCTTTATAAGCAAGGTCTGATCTACCGCGGTAAACGATTAGTCAACTGGGATCCTAAACTGCTCACAGCCGTTTCAGACCTCGAAGTGCAATCCGTAGAAACCGATGGCCATCTCTGGCATATCCTTTATCCTTTCGTAGATGGGCCGCAAACCATCACGCGCGAGGATGGCACCCAAGAAACGATCCGCGGCATGACAATCGCCACCACGCGACCTGAGACCATGCTGGCGGATGGTGCACTATGCGTCCACCCCAAAGATCCGCGCTATCAGCATCTTGTTGGAAAAATGGTGGATCTTCCGCTTTGCGATCGTCAGATACCGATCATTGCGGATGATTTTGTGGATCCCGCCTTTGGTACAGGCTGCGTCAAAATCACGGGGGCACATGACTTTAATGACTATGCCTGCGCAATGCGACACAATCTGCCATTAATAGTAATTTTTACGCTTGATGCAAAAATCAACGACCAAGGTCCTGCGCAGTTTCATGGTTTGGATCGTTACGAAGCACGCAAAGCCGTTGTTGCAGAGCTTGAGACGCAAGGTTTCTTAATCAAAGTCGATGCGCACAAAATGATGCAACCGCGCGGTGATCGCACCGGCGAAGTGCTTGAGCCCATGCTGACAGACCAGTGGTTTGTCGCGATGAGTAAGCCTGCGCCAGCCGACACCTTGCATCCGGGCAAGAGTATTACCGAGGTCGCACTCGAAGTCGTCGCAAAAGGTGAAGTTGAGTTTTTCCCCAGCAACTGGACAACGACTTACAACCAGTGGCTTGAAAACATTCAGGACTGGTGCATATCAAGACAACTCTGGTGGGGCCACCAAATCCCAGCCTGGTACGCATCGAATGGTCAAGTGTTCGTCGCACACGATGAAAAAGACGCGCTAGATCAGGCTCGTGCAGCAGGCATACCCGGTCCGCTGACGCGCGACCCGGATGTGCTCGACACGTGGTTTTCCTCTGCATTGGTGCCCTTCACTACTATGGGTTGGCCAGAAGAAACACCCGACTATGCGCGCTATCTCCCCTCAAGTGTTTTGGTGACGGGTTTTGACATTATCTTTTTCTGGGTCGCTCGCATGGTCATGATGACCACGCACCTCACCGGACAAGTCCCGTTTAAACACGTGTACGTTCATGGTCTGATCCGCGATGCGGAAGGTCAGAAAATGAGCAAGTCAAAAGGTAATACGCTTGATCCCGTTGACCTCATTGATGGTGTTGATCTCGAGACCTTAGTCAAAAAACGCACCTTCGGCTTAATGAATCCCAAGCAGGCTGGTGCGATTGAAAAGGCAACGCGTCGCCAATTTCCTGATGGCATTCCTGCTTTCGGAAGCGATGCGCTGCGGTTCACGATGTCAGCCTATGCCACGCTAGGACGAAACATCAATTTTGATCTTAAACGGTGTGAAGGGTATCGAAACTTTTGTAACAAACTGTGGAATGCCACCCGCTTTGTACTGATGAACACCGAAGGTCAGGACATGACCGCGGTCGACGCAAGCGCGCAAAGCTTTGTTGATAAATGGATCATCAGCAGACTCCAACAACTTGAGCTGGATGTGGCCAAGGGCTTTAGCGACTACCGCTTTGATAATATCGCCAATGCGCTCTACCACTTTGTCTGGGATGAGTACTGCGACTGGTATCTTGAATTGTCCAAAGTACAAATCCAGCAAGGCACGCCTGACCAACAGCGTGCGACAAGACGTACGCTGATCCGCGTGCTCGAGGCCGTCCTGAGACTGATGCACCCGATCATGCCATTCATTACAGAAGAGCTCTGGCAAAAAGTGTCCGTAGTCGCAGGTAAGAGAGCGATCGGGGAACAATCAAGCGTTTCGATACAGCCCTTCCCGCAGGCTAACCTAGATGCGATTGATGCAACTTCTTGTGACCAAGTGGATTTGCTCAAGAGTCAAATCGAGGCAGTTCGGGCCTTGCGCAGCGAAATGAATTTGGCACCTGCCGCGCGCGTACCTCTGATCGCCGAAGGCCCACAGGAAATGCTGCAACAACATGCGCCTTATCTTGCAGCACTCGCCAAACTGTCAGGTGTCGACGTTGTCATGACCCTGCCTGATGATGGTGCGCCCGTTCAGGTCCTAGGTCAAACACGCTTAATGCTCAAAGTCGAGATCGATGTCGCCGCTGAAAAAGTGCGTTTAGACAAAGAAATCGCCAGACTCGAAGGTGAGATCAATAAAGCACAGGCTAAGCTCACGAACGAGTCCTTTGTCGCGCGTGCACCTGCAGCTGTTGTCGAACTGGAGCAGCAACGCGTCGTTCAATTTGGAGAAACACTGATTCAGGTCAAAGCGCAGCGCGCAAAACTGAATTGAATAGACCCAATTAAATAGAACGAGATCCGTTCTCTATTATTTTTTTAAATTGGCCAAAAAGTTTTCATCGCTCTTGGTCAATCCGCCCTGATTTCTGGCTTGCTCCAGCAGATCGGGGCGATTGTTTGCAGTCAGCTCGAGTGAACGCTCCCGTCGCCAGCGCGCAATGTTTGCGTGATTGCCTGAAAGTAAAACAGCGGGAACGGGCTGATCCCAGCATACTTCGGGGCGGGTGTAGTGTGGGCTATCTAGCAGCCCTGAAATCGAGTTCTGAAAAGAATCCTGCAACGACGAATCACCGTGATTGAGTGCGCCAGGCATGAGACGAACGGCTGCATCCATCATGGCCAATGCAGCAATTTCACCTCCGGATAAAACAAAATCCCCGAGTGACCATTGTTCGTCCACACAGTCGTCGATGAAACGCTGATCAATACCTTCGTAGCGACCACATACAAAAATCGCCCCCGAAGAGCTTGCCAGACCCGCTGCCGCTGCTTGGTTAAAACACTTACCCACCGGTGATAACAAAATCACAGGTGCAGGCAGTGGACGGGCGGCCTGAATGGCGAGCAAGGTTTGCTTGAGAGGCTCCGCCATCATCACCATGCCGGGCCCTCCGCCATACGGTCTGTCGTCGACGGTGCGATGAACGTCATGCGTAAAGTCGCGGGGATTCCATGCGTGAAGTGACCAAATACCTTGTTGGTGCGCGCGGCCCGTCACACCCGAATCACGGACGACACCCAATGCATCTGGAAACAAAGTGATGACGTCAATGCGCATCACAACCTCCTAAAGATCGAGGGGCCAGTCAGTTTCAATCCGTCGTGCAGCGATGTCAACATGCTGGACATGCGCGGCAACAAAAGGAACTAAAACCTCTTCGGGACGACCTTTTGCATCAAGCAGTGGTTGAGGGACGTGTCCCTCTGAAGGCGTTTGATCACCCTCAATCGTGAGACGATTGACACGCAAAATAGCGTGCGCTCCGTTATCAACAACCTCAGTGACCACCCCCACCAATTGTGCTTCGCTAAAAACATAGCAATCCACAAGATCGATCCAGTAAAACTCGTCCGCCTGTGCTTTGGGGAAATATTGCCGAGATACATACACGGTATAACCGCGCATCGACTCAGCTAAATCGCGATCACCCACATGCTCGAGATCAGCAACAACCGTCGACCCTTGGGGACGAACTTGCTTGACCGCGTGTGGACGAAGTGCTGGTGTTTTTGAGATGTTTGCTGACCCAGAACTGGGTGATGCGGGTGGTGCGGGTGGTGCGAGCCACCAGACCGGCGCTGCGCGCAAGACAAGTCCTTGAGCGGAGTGCGGCTGTATTTTGACCCACCCCCGCACACCGTAGGCTGACACGATACGACCTAGTTCAACTAGATCGTTTGGCGCCACTTGAGCGCCTATGTCAGCCATGGCTGTGACTCGGAGTCAGTCAAACGTCTTGATTAAGCCGCTGTTGCGACTTTTGCTGAGTAGTCTTTGACCAGACGTGCAACGGCTGGAGACAACTGTGCACCCACTCCGGTCCAGTACTGGACGCGGTCAAGTGCAATGCGAAGAGGCTCTTCGTTTGCATTTGCAACTGGGTTGTAAAAACCAACGCGCTCGATAAAACGACCATCACGACGATCACGGGAATCTGTCGCAACGAGGTTATAAAAAGGACGCTTCTTGGAGCCGCCACGGGCCAGGCGAATCACAACCATACGTAATCCCTTGAAAATGTTCAATAAAGTCAATTAGTATAGCACTAAACAGAGAGACCACACTGTTTATTTCAATCGACGCTCTAAATAGTGCGTCACGTGATCGACTTCGTCGACCTGTGCCAACAGTGCATTCCCAGTTTGTTTGCAAAAAGCCTGAAAATCTCGCACCGCACCTCGGTCCGTTGTGATCACACGCAGCACCTCACCCGCCACAAGCGTCGCCAACGCCTTTTTTGCGCGCAAAATTGGCAGTGGGCAAGCAAGCCCAGTGGCGTCTACGGTTTCTTTGTGTGCAGGAGGCATTGCCGCCTTTGGTTCATTCACGAGGTCCGTCACGCTATTTGGTCTCAATCCAAGCTTTTACGCTTGCCAGACTTGCGGGCAATGCATTTAAATCTGCGCCGCCACCCATTGCCATATCCGGACGACCGCCACCTTTGCCGCCAATTTGAGCGGCCACAAATCCAACCAGGTCTCCCGCTTTGATTTTGCCCACCAAGTCAGCCGTCACACCCGCCACCAAGCTGATTTTCCCATCCGCGGAGGCCGTTGCAAGTAAAACAACGGCAGATTTGAGTCGATCCTTGATCTGGTCCACCATTGCTCGCAAGTCTTTGGGATCAATGCCCTTGACTTCGGTCACCAAAAGCTTAAAGCCGGCGGGCATCTCAATCGCAGCATCTGTCAACGCATTACCAGCGCTCGAAGCAAGCTTGGCGCGGGCTTGCTCCAGATCTTTTTCAACAGCCTTAAGCTGATCCTGTAACAGGACGATTCTGTCAGGCAACTCAGCTGGCTGAGTTTTTAAGGCTGTCGCAGCACGCTGAATCGTCGCATTCAGATTTTGAACCCAAGCCAAGGCATTCGATCCTGTTACGGCCTCGATACGTCGCACTCCAGCCGCCACGCCACCCTCGGAGATCACTTTGAACAACCCAATGTCACCCGTTCGAGACACGTGCGTACCCCCACACAGTTCTCTCGAAAAACCAATATCCAACACGCGTACGTGATCGCCGTATTTCTCACCAAACAAGGCTACCGCGCCCCCCTTCACCGCATCGTCATAAGACATTGTTTGCGCAACAGCGGCTTGGTTTTTTAGCACTTCTGCGTTCACGATCGACTCGACACGCGCAATCTCATCTTCAGTCAAAGAGGCATCATGCGCAAAGTCAAAGCGCGTTTTGTCACCATCCACCAAAGAACCACGCTGCTGTACATGTCCGCCCAACACCTCACGCAAAGCCTTATGCATCAAATGGGTTGCGGAGTGGTTGCGGATGGTGCGAGCGCGTTGCTCCGGATCCACCGTTGCGGTAACCGCATCGCCCACCGACAACGCACCAGAGGCAAGCCGCCCATGGTGTCCAAACACCCCAGGTTGAATCTTTTGAGTATCCAACACCTCAAAAACGGAAGCATTGCCCGTCAAGCGACCGGTATCTCCGACTTGGCCGCCGGATTCAGCATAAAAGGGCGTCGTGTCGAGCACAACGATAGCCTCTTGGCCTGCTGCCACGCGCGCGACAGAGGCACCCCCGACATATAACGCCAGGACCTGAGCAGAGCGCTGCAAATGATCGTAACCCTCAAAAATAGTCTGGGCGCCAGAATAAGATAAGCCCTCAGCCATTTTGAATTTACCTGCAGCACGGGCTTGATCTCGCTGTCGTTCCATCGCGACATCAAACCCAGCCTGATCCACGTCCACACCACGCTCACGGCAAATATCAGCTGTTAAATCTAACGGGAAACCATAGGTGTCATACAACGTAAACAGTGTGTTGCCATCCAAGATCTGGGCTTGATCTTTTGCGGCGACTGGCAAAGCTGCAAGCGCTGCGTCCAAGATCTTCATGCCGTGCTCAAGGGTTTCGCCAAAACGCTCTTCTTCTTGGCGAAGCACCTGCTCAACACGCGCGGCGTTCTTGGCCAACTCAGGATAGGCCTCACCCATTTGCTGAACAAGGTCAGGCACCATCCGATAGAAGAACGGCTTGGTTTGACCTAATTTGTAGCCGTGACGTAATGCTCTGCGAATAATACGACGCAGCACATAGCCCCTACCCTCGTTGCTCGGAATCACACCGTCCACAACAAGGAAGCAGCACGCACGAATATGATCGGCAATGACCTTAAGCGAGTTATTTGAAAGATCCTGGCAACCCGTCTCGCGTGCTGCGGCAGCAATCAGCGCGACAAACAAATCGATTTCATAATTGGAGTGGACATGCTGCAATACAGCAGCAATTCGCTCGAGCCCCATTCCAGTATCGACGCACGGCTTGGGCAACGGTGTCATCTTGCCAGCCGCGTCCCTCTCAAACTGCATAAACACCAAGTTCCAAATCTCGATGTAACGATCGCCGTCCTCCTCGGGCGAGCCCGGTGGTCCACCCCAAATATCCGCACCGTGATCGTAGAAAATTTCTGTACAAGGGCCGCAAGGACCCGTATCTGCCATCTGCCAGAAGTTGTCCGAGGCGTATCGCGCACCTTTGTTATCGCCAATACGAATAATGCGCTCTGGAGGGACGCCAATTTCCTTTTCCCAGATGGCGTAGGCTTCGTCATCCTCTTGGTAGACCGTCACCCAAAGTTTCTCTTTGGGTAGGCCATACACGCCGGTCAACATTTCCCAAGCGAACGCAATGGCATCGCGCTTGAAATAATCTCCAAAGCTGAAGTTACCCAGCATTTCAAAAAATGTGTGGTGACGTGCGGTGTAACCCACGTTTTCCAAGTCATTGTGTTTACCACCCGCACGCACACTGCGCTGTGAGGAGGTTGCACGCTTAAATGGGCTGGAATCTTTGCCGGTAAATACGTCTTTAAATTGCACCATCCCTGAGTTGGTAAACAACAAGGTCGGATCGTTCCCCGGCACCAATGAAGACGAAGGCACAATCGTGTGCCCCTTGGACTGGAAGAATTGCAAGAATTTCTGGCGAATTTCGGTCGTTTTCATCGTGCGGTATCAAATAAAAGAAAAAGACGAGTGGGATACTGCGACAGCAGCCCGCTCAAGCTAGTTTTTGATTATACGGGCTGAAGTCGGGCCCACCCTATCCCTCTGAATTCAGACAAATATAAGTGTAGAAATCGTTGTGAGAGTCCCGTGGGTACGTCCAAAACGAAGCCAATTGCGCCCGATAACCAGGCGGGCAACTGCAGTCGCCTGTCATAGGGTTGCGGCGTTCAACTCTGATCCCGTCATGCTGATCGCAGCCAAAACCCACTCGGTCGATATAAAAGCCCCCTTCACTTTTAGCACTACTTCTCCATGCGCCCGCCTGACAAATCAAAAGCCCACTCGCACTTGATTGTGCCAACAAGCCCGCCGCATCACAAGGCGCGCCTTGTATTGCAACCGCACCGAGCTGAAGATGCGCTGAGCTGGAGATGCGACCTGCAGAGGAAATGTTCCCCCCGGTTGCTAAATTACCCGCAAGACTCATATTGGCGGCCAATTGAACATCACGTCTATCGCCTTGCCTCAAAAAACTTACCTGGGCACTTGAATCATAAAAACTGTACAAAACGATTGAGCCTACCGGCAAACTCGGTAAATCAATCGCTGGTGGGTTGGGCAGATCAATGCTGGGACCACGCACCCGCCCTGGGGACAATTGCGAAACGCTCGCGCCACTGCCTTTAAAAGAAGCCAGTAACGTCCCCAGTCTCGTCACATTTTCTGCACGATTCGCCTGAGAGGCTTGCGGAACGACTACCGTCAGCACCTCAAGCTTGCAGCCAAGGGTCAGGCACAACCCAGTTGGCTTGAGCGCACGAATACTGACGTCATATCCCAGCGGTGCACGCAAAGAAAAACCTGAGGGCAAATGCCCTGCTCGCTGCAATTCAGCGAGGGTCGGACGCCAAATATCTTGATAGTCTGCCGAGGCGGTCGTTGAAGCCGACAGACCGGTCAAAAGATCTGCCTGACGCACTAACATTTGATCTACCGACGCCTTGACCGTCATGAGCCATGACCCCATCGCTTCAGAGGCCACGTCCTCAGACTGATGCACCCAAGTCGTCGCAGACCACACACCGATCAAAGAAGTGATCGCAATGACAACAATCAACTCGAATAATGAAAAACCACCTTGAAATTGCCGCATCAACGAATCACAAATTCAAAAATATTTCGATCTCCACTCAAGCACTGTGCATCGGCTAACAACGGGTTGTACGCGGCAACGGGTTGTTGCAAGCTATCTTTGACGGTTACCGGTCCCGCAGTGCCTGAAATTCTGACGACTTCTGCGATCCGTTGCAAAATTGAAGCAAGCCCCGGGCATGCCGCATGGTTGACATCATTGAGCGTCAGCAAAAAAGCAGAACCGAAAGGTGCACCCGATAGTGCATAAGGCGCAATCCGCACAACACCTCGTCCTGAGACACCCGGCCCCCCAAGACCATGCGCAACATTCGCACCAGCGCCTTCACCGGAAACCGCTACCACGCTTGATCCTCGCAAGGAGTTTGCCAAGACGCGGGTATCAACGTTTTCATAAGGGCTCGCACCAAAACCGTTGGTCGTGACCTTGAGTCGTGCAACAAATCGCTGCAACTCCTCGGCAACACGGGGGACTTTACTTTCGACGACATAGCCTTGAATGGCAGGAATGCCAACAATTGCGAGCAACATCATGATGGTGGTCACAATGGATATTTCAATCAAAGAAAATCCACGCTGCCGGCTGAGCACCACAGCGGGATGCATGGACACAGCATGACGCCCTGGACGAAACTTCTGAGTATTCAATACATAGATAGCTAAAGACATTATGAAAAGATCCTTGTCAAAAAGGGCTAATTAGCGGGAGTAATGCAGGCTTAATCCTTGCCTGAGTTCTTCGAATACTTGCGCATGCCAGAAAGCCACGCCTAAAACGATCATCAAAGACAGGAGTAATGCGCCCCAGCGTAAATAAACCGCCTGAGTCTCAATACGCTTGAGTGCATGTTTCTCCGTTCTCAAACGTGCACGATGCAGGGCTTCATCCAGTCCGAGCGTTTGAATCAAATCCGTGAAATACCACCAAATCTCAGAATCAATCAATCCCGTTTCTAGGGCATCAATGGCATTGGCTCCCAAGTCCAATCGCGTCACCATGACGTGTAAATGCCCCGAAAACCATGGGGTCGCACCCTGCATCTGCAATGCAATGGCGTCACGCAAGCGCGCACCCTGACTCCCTCCTGGGGTCAGCGTCACGGCAAGTAATGATACAAACCGGACGGTTTGCACCCGCCGATAGAACGCCCACGGGCCAAACTTGTCTGCCACACTACGTAACGATCCGGTCCAGGATGCAAACGACCACAGCACAATGAGCGCAGACAAGATCAAACCAACGCTCACGAAAGGCCAGACAGCACTCAAAAGGTCTGCAGTTGCAAACAGTGCTTTTGTCCATCCGGAAAAATTCTCAGCCGGCACTGCTGCAAAAGCCTGCTGAAGCTGCTTTGCCGAAAAAAACGGAATCGATAAGACAGAGCCAAGGGCAATGAATAATCCTGCAAGCCCAGCAAACGCTGTTGTGACCCATAAACTGTGTGCCCCATCAATCAACTTGACGACACCAGCAAGCTGCCTGAGCGTTTTAGTCAGCGCCTGAGATCCCGAATACTGCGCGGACTGAATCGCAAGGAGGTCCTCAAGCGGCAGCGTGCCATTCCACGTAACAAACAAATCTCCCCCTGCCAGAGGAAATCTTTCGAGCCAGACGCGTGAAAGGAGGCCACGCGGACTTGCAACGGCATATCTCGACACATCATCATAAAAAATGTTTTGAAGCGTTTTCGTTCCAGCCGTGGCGTCGATGACGTCCGCCAAATACTCATAGTAATCAGCACGCTGCGTGCGAAACGAATAGGCAGCAATCAGCACCCACGCTTTAAACCATAGGGCTTGCAAGGCAATCGGCTGTAATCCACGCACCCACTCAAAGCGCATCACGAGCGGACCTCATGCGTAGATTCGAGACACCAAATACCTGCTCAACCGTTCTAGGATCAACAAGACCATTCCAGACTTTGAAAAGCGCGCATTGACGTGCGCTTTTCCCACGCATATCCTCATCGGACAGCACGCTGCGCTGTCGTTGTTCAAACCAACGATGCATGCGAAGTCCATCGTTTGCTTTCAGGTCTTTTAAAAAATCAGGCTCCTCAGCGGGCGCAATGATCTCAGCTGCAACAGTTCGACCTGAAGTGCCGGTCAACGCGGACAAACCGTTCGTACACTTAGGGCAACCCTGTTCAGACCGAAACCTCAACCGTGATCTGGGTAGATCGGCCTGCTCTTCAAGTGCAGCGATCCATCTCTCCCGCCATAAAGCAGAACGCGTTTGAGAAAGTGCACAATGCCAATGCCCTGATGACGCCCTCTGTTCATACGTTTGTGCGCACCCCTGACACAGCAATGGCAACAGACACTGAAACACCAATAATTTCAAAATTCCTGGCGTTGCCAGCAAGTCCCTTGGCACACCGATAAAACTTGAGGACAAACGCTCAGGCACCCAGAGCGCAGAACCCGCGTGAACCGTCGTATAAAGGCTGACGCCAGAGCCCGCCAGATCGGAAAAGGCACGACCACCCGCAACATCTCTAATTTCGCCGATTAACAAATCGTTCATTGCAGAACGCTTAAACGCCTTAAGCTTGTTGTCAAACACACTTAATTCGTTTTCTTCAAAAGATCTTGATACGGTATTTTGTAGCGCATTTGGAATGAAATATTCGGCTGGATCTTCAAGAGTAATGATTTTCCGATATGCCGGAATCTCTCGCATCAGAGTTGCGAGTGTGGTGGATTTCCCGGAACCCACTGTGCCAGCCAATACGATTGCTCCCCCCTGCGTCAGACTCGCTTTACGCAACGCAGCAACTTGAGACGTCAAATACCCTAATTCTGATAACTCAGGCGTCAACTCAGTTGAATCCAGCACTAACAAGCGTAAACATACCGAACATCCTTGATCGGTCGCAAGCGACGCCCACCGTAAGCAAACCCTCTGCCCGTCTAATTCACGTGTCACACGTCCCTGCTGCTCCACAGTTGGATCAAAGACCGCACCATTTCCGCCCTCCACATCCATCCATGTCACGGCCAGCATTGCCAGCATCGTTGCAGTGGGAAGATGGGCATAGCGGTCAGGGCATACATAGCGTCCGTCTATCGTAAACATCACAGTTGAATCGCTCTGCACACGCTTGACGTTAAAGTGCACATCACTCGCACGATGACGAAGTGCCCATACAAGAATCGCATTCATCGCTTGTACAAGCGCCCCACCATGTGCGATAGTATCTGCAGATTGAGCTGTATTCGCCAACGAGGGCCTTACCGTCTTTGTTACGGCAATCAGCAAGGCGGGAGACAAGACAAACACTGGCGTCGAATGGAGTCGAAAGTTCCGCTTTTTCAACAGTTGCACAAGTGCTGCGGTCTGATCGTCATGATAAAAATCGCCCAAGACAAACACACCGGCAGACCCATCCGTAAACAAGACAGGACACATGCGGGCAACGAGACTCAGCACCTCAAGTTCTTTGCCTAGGGTTCGCAACAGAGGGGGGGCCAGTTGATCAAGCTCGCCTTGTGTTCTTATTTCTAACGGCATCCGTTCTAACATGCGCTTGAATATGGCGCTCATGGAAAGATCTGCCCTAAACAAAGCGTCTCTGAATGCTCATGTCTTTTGAGATGGATACATGGCGGATCGATTCGCTCCAATGTGTAAGCAACTGAACGTCCAGATATCGCCTGGGAATGCTTGTTTTTGAAAATATGAGGTTCGGCATCAATCAATACCTCCGCGCTTAATGATGGGCCCACGCCATAAATTGCGAGCAAAATATTTTCCGTCCCGTGCGTCACCACCGGGCCAGGCACGTCCAAGGGGCCTACGATTTTTTTACGCGCGGCCAATAACGCAGCCTGCGTATCGAGCTGAAGCAACTCCTCCACGACATCAGGCTCCTGCGACTGTGCCTGTCTGGGTGTCCCTCCCTGGACTGTCAGAACCGTCATGCTCAGGACATATATTGCGAATCGTTTATTCAGTTGTTTCAAATATTTCTCCCGTCAGACTCACTGTTAACGCACTTCGACTAATCCCCTGCCCAACTGGCGCATCTATCTCAAGATGTAATCCGCGCCATCGAACGGGGATAGGCAGCCCTTTCAACGCAGACAATGAACGTAAAGGCCCCTTGATCGCAATGTGTCTGCGTGTCAGTGGCTTTAATTGGGGAGGACGCGCTAAGGGCATACCTTCTCTGCCGAGCGGTGCAGTCATTGAAATGAGTGACCCTGCTCCGATTTGGATAGAATCAAAGAGTGGCGCCACACTTTGCAAATAACTAATCCATTTTTTTAAAGGTGTCGTGACTGCAACCGATTTGAATGCAGAGGCAGCACTTGCAACATGCCAACGCAATACTCCATGCTCAAGATCCGTAAACTCTGACACCCAGCCAACAGGTTTTGCTGCATCCAGGTGCTCGCTTAAGGCAAGCCTTTTCACGCGTTGATAACGCGCAGCGCAATGCCAATCCATACGAAAAGGCTCACAAACAATCTGTTTGAGTTTCCATCCCCCAGGTTTGAGTGGCGCCTGATTCCAGGCATGAATCACGCTCAATAATTGTTCTGGCTGATGGACAGGATGCGTCATTGCAAAGGCATCGTAAACCTGCTGCCACAATGCGTCGCGGTCTAATTCGGGAAGCTGCGTCGTCGACTCAGACGTACGTGCGCCCATTGCCCAAAAAACTGCCCCGAGCAGCACAGCCAGGCATGCGACACGCAGGCTTAAATGCCTTGCGCAGGAGACCTTTTGAAGACGAGAATGTAAATTGATATCTCTCGATAGCCAGTCTGGCAGATGGTCTTTGCTAAGTTCTGCCGACCTCAATATCTGTATGTTTGGAAAGCGCCCAGTCAATACACTTAATGCTTCCTCTACATCGTCTGAGCACGCAAACCAACAATCCGTTTTTGCCAATACCAAACCAGAGTTGGCTGCAACGAGCCAAAATCCTTTGCCTGGCATAAAGCTTACAAAAGCGACCACCCCTTCTTGATGCGTCAAAGCAAAAATGGCTGCGGCTGAATGCAGAGGTTTCGAACGATCTAACGGGTCGCCTCCGGTCAAGGCGCTTTTATGAATGATGCCACACCCGACTACAGCCGCCAGGGAGCCCGCCACTAAATAATATGTGGCGCCCAGCGCGCGTGCCCGACTGCGTGCGAGCTTGGCGGGAACACCACCAACAAGAGGTGTCCAATCTAGCCCAAAGACGATATCAAGCTCAAGAAGATGTGTCCACACCAAGGTACCTGAAGGCAAATCTGATTGAAGATCCTTTACCATGGTTAAAGACCCTCTTCTACCTGTGCGGTGACCATAATCAGTGTTGCAGTCCGCGATTGTTTGGCGCGATTTGCTCCCCCCAGAAGCATTGGAGTCTCGGGGCTCAAGCGACTCTGTTCTGACTCATCCTGTGTGGAGTCAAAACCTGAGATCAGCATCGGTTGCCCTGTTTGGAGTGCGATTTGCTGAACGGTGCCATGTCCATCAATGGTGATTTGCTGAATCTGCAATTGACTGCCTGGATCACCTACAACAACAGACTTCAAAGGCTGAGCGACGGTATTGTCATAGGCCACAGAAAGCAGGACTTGTCCGTTTTCTTGTGCATCAGGCACGAGTGTCAAAAATGCGCCCACTGTTTCCTCTTTTTGACTGACGGACACTGAACCAACCCCACCTCGCACCGATGAAAGAGACATCTCAGGGCCTTGCGTAGACTTGACCTGATCAATATATGAAAAAGTCGTTCTTACGGCATGGGTAACGGGTCGTCGATTTAATGTCAGGACTGGAATCGTCACATGGCGCGATACCGTTCCATATTTAGAGAGTGCTCTTAATACCGCTTGACTGCGTATCGCGGCTGAAGGCATCACGCCAAGTTTTGCCGTAGCACCCGCAATCGTTGCACCTGCTAGCGTGCTCGACAGCGAGGCCGCAATTTTTCCCTGTTCCCATAAAGTGTTCCAGTCAAGACCAAACTCCGCATCTTGATGGGTGACGAGTGTGATCTCCTCAAAGATCAAGCGGACGCGTCTCGTGAGGATACGATTTTCTTTTTCCAAATAGCGTGAAATCTCACCTAACACCTCTGGTGTATCGGTCACTACGATCGAAGTTGAAGCGCCAGG
This sequence comes from Burkholderiaceae bacterium, assembly GCA_023653055.1. Taxonomy (GTDB): domain Bacteria; phylum Pseudomonadota; class Gammaproteobacteria; order Burkholderiales; family Burkholderiaceae_B; genus Zwartia. The sequence goes on from JAMNXR010000006.1 coordinate 88,959, forward strand.
TTGAGCGGCAATAATGGCTGCTCGGGTCAGAAACGGCTCAAGCCTTTGCTTGATCGCAAGGAGTACATGCTGATCGGTGGCAACTAAAGAAGTACGTGATGCGTTATCGAATCCACCCGTCTTGCTATTGGCTGTTCGACCGAGCCGAGCGTCAGCGTGCGAGGACAACGTCAGGGCACGCACATCAAAGACACGCGTTTCTGTTCGGTAAAACTCAAGCGCACGATCGTGATAACGCCACAACACCCCTAAGCGTCTTGTCAGAATATCCAAGACCTCTGGCAAAGGTCTTGGACCCATTGGGAACTGGGCCGTCGCGGCTGGTGCGCCAGAGTTTTGCGCCGTCGCAGTGCTTAGCCGTGGCAAAAAATGATCGGAAGGCAAAAGAGCCTCTGGTTTAATTCTGACGGGAATGCTCGTGGCCTGTGTAATACGTTCTGCAATCATCGATAGATCAACTTTACCTTGGCGATACATCAACGTCGTGTCGATCGTTGACCTTAGCGCAGGCGGTAAGGTCACTTCCCTACCCAAGGGCACTGCGCGCCCCATCAGCCAGGGCTTGGCCACATTTTGTGCTTGCGCTCTCAGGTGTGATGATCGCGTGAATGACTCAAAGTTTTCTCTTTTTTGATCGATGCGGCTACGGGTCTCCTGCACACGTGCATCCTGCTGTTTGATCCGATCAGCTAAGGTGCAACCCGTCAACACCGCGATCAGTGTCACGCTTGATCCAATTGTGCAAACACTCGCCCAACAAAGCCTAAGCAAGCTCATAGCCTCACTCCGTCCGTCACGGTGCGATCACACGCTTCCGTGATTGGAACCACTCGCAAAACCTGATTGGCATAAAAACATGGCTGGAGAGGTCTCTCTGAGAGCTCAGTTGCTTCGATCAGCGCGCGGACTGAACCCACAAAATCATCAGAAAAATTAGCGGTTGCTGTGAGGGGGATGTCTACATCAACCGCCCAATGCTCAACTTGGAATCTCCACCCACTGAGACCAGACCAACGCGCAAGTGCCTGTCGGAGATTTTTATCCGTCTTGGTGATGGCGTAAAAAGCTTGGGATGCTGGCTGAGTGTGCGAGATAACTGAAGCGGAGGGCGCTAAAGCACCATGGGTTACGGGTTCTGAAATTGCAACAGAAGCCGCAGATGTCGCGGCCTGAGGCACCATCGGCACGGGCTCTGGGTGCGAAGCGTTTGAGGTGCGCACGTCACTTGGACGCCGCGCCCTCGCCTGTCGATGTGCTCCGCGAAATATTAGACCTGTCCAATGTGGATCAAGTTTGGTGTAAGGACCTTGGCGCACGTAGGTTGCGAGCTGTTCGCCCTGCGCGGTCACGCCAAAGATTGCGGGTAAAGTCTGATTAGGCTGCCATTGCAACCAGATATGTGCCGCATCTGAAAACACTTGCAGGGGAGCAACACTTTTATCTCCTGACAGCTTCCAAGAAAAATCCAACGAACCTGTAGGGGAACCTATTGGTTTACTTGCGCATCCCGTCAATGCCAGAATAAATATAAAGAGAGCACGGACAATCCAGATCGCAAACATATTGTCATCGCATCAAGTCGAAGACGACAATGTTGAGGCTCAATGAAGCCTAGGACAATTGTATGTAATACGAATGGATTAAAAGAGCGCAAAAAAAACGGAGCACAGAGGCTCCGTTTTTTGCACATTTAAAAATTATTTGCGTCTGGCCGCTGGTGTAGCACTGGTCTTGACTTGAGACAGCGCCTTGGCCTCATCCACGGCCTTGGTGAGTGCCTCGACAGGCGGTGTGTTGCCAGAGAGCGCCGCATCAAATTCGCGACTCAAGATGGGCTCGATCCTGGGGTAATGCAGCAATCGAAAGCTCCGACTGTTGACATCTTTTACGTTACGCATGCTGTCGACAAGCTGACGCGCGCCAGGAATACGATCGTAGAAAGCCGCATCGCCGGTGCGGAAGGCAGCATCCGTGAGGGGCAAAAATCCTGTGCGTTGATGCCAGGCAGAGGCGATGACAGGTTGTGCCAAGAACGACAAGAAGGCCATAGTGGCTTTATCCTGGTCCTTCGTTTGGCCAGAGGTTGCCCACAAAGCAGAGCCACTCACGAAAGGCGCACCCGGTGTCGGGACGACTTGGTCATAGAAAGGCATGGGTGCAATACCAAAACTCAAGCCCTTTGCTTCCTGCATACGCGCTAATGCACCTGAGGTGGTAGTGATCACAGCACAACGATTGTCCGCAAACATCTCGTCCGCCTCGGCGCCATTGCTATTGAATGGAAAGAGGTCTGAACGCTTCCAGCTCACCATGATGGACAAATGACGCATGAACACGGGGTCAAGCAAGTTGAGCTGAGCACCTTTGACGTTGTCTAAACCGTTTTTCGGTGTCACATATAAGGTGCCGTTTAAAGGCGCCATATTTTGAAGGTGCGTGGTCACCTGATGACTCGTCGCGAATGGGCAGTTGTAATGCGCTTTATCTCTCAAAATCAGTAAGTGATTTTGCAGTTCAGGCCACGTTCTGGCTGGTTTATTAGCATCTAAGCCAGCTTTTTTGTATCCAGCAATGTTGTAAAACATCACAGGGATTTCAGCCATGAAGGGGAACGCCATCAGACGACCCTGACCATCGCGCATAAAACCCGTTGTCTGTGGCACAAACCAATTGGCATCTTTCATCGGGTATTGCTTGAGCAACTGATGCAACGGAATGATTTCTTTGTGTTGGGCAATCATCTCAGGTGAATGATTGTCTGCTAACTGGATCAGATTGGGCTTGCGCTTTTCAGCAACGGCTTGCTCACCGGCTTTGCGCAGCGAATCCTGATTAGGAAAGGCCCTGAGGACGACATTGACGTCTTTCTGTTCGTTGTTAAAGCGTCGAGCGATTTTCTCGAACTCTGACTTGTGAGTGGCCGACATTGTGTGCCAGACCTCTATTTTGACTGGCTCCGCCAGAGCAGGCGCAGCAAAGACACAGGTCATACCAAGCACCGCGGCAATACGTTTAAGAAGGGTCACGCTGAAAATCCCATAAATAAACTGCAAGTACACAAAACCTTTGTGCAAGGAAAAACTCATTTTACTGCGGCAATATCGGCGGCGGAAGTAAAAGAATCCGCAAAGAAGGCTTCGTCAGGCAAGCCACACTGGGTCACAAAGTCACGTCTAGCCGATTCGACAACAATCGGCGCGCCGCAAGCATAGACCTGATGGCCCATCAAGCTTGGGAAGTCGTCCATGACGGCGCGGTGGACAAAACCCGTTCGGCCCGTCCAAGCGTCTTCGGGGAGTGCATCGGACACCACTGGAATATAGGTGAAGTCAGGTAGTGTCTGCGCCCATTGTTGAGGGAGTGCGTCCATATATAGATCCGCGGGTCGTCGTCCGCCCCAATACAAGGTGACGGGACGATGGATGTTTTGCTGCACCATATGCTCGACAATCGCTTTGATCGGCGCAAAGCCAGTCCCGCTCGCGACCATCACAATAGGCAAATCGCTGTCTTCACGCAGGAAAAAAGACCCAAAAGGGCCTTCGACGCGCAAGATTTCTCGCTCTTTCATTTGGGTCGCACCGACTCCAAATACATGATCCGTGAATAGACCACCCGGCAAGTGACGCACATGAAGCTCTAAGGCCGCAGCGGAATGAGGCGGATTGGCCATAGAGTAGCTTCGGCGCTTGCCATCTTTGAGAATAATTTCGACATACTGACCCGCATAAAAACGGAAACTCTCTGTCGCCGGTAATTGCAACTGCAAAATTGCAACATCTGTCGCCGGACGACTGATTGATGTCACGCGCGAGGGGAGTTTTCGAATTTGAATGTCGGAGGCCAGGCGAATCTCTTTTGATTCGATCACAAGATCAGAAGTCGCACGTGCTTGGCATAAAAGTGTAAAACCCTCATGGATCTCTTCGGGGGTCAGAATCTGTGCGGCGCTATTGCCTGCCTCGACCGTGCCAGAAACCACCCGAGCTTTGCAGGTCGAGCAGGCGCCGCTGCGGCAGCTATAAGGCAACAAAATCCCTGCTGCAAGCGCAGCATCCAGCACACTTTTGTCGGAGTCCGCAGGAAACTGATGCTGACTGGGCTGAAGGGTAATTTGGAACGACATGTCAATACCTAATAAATAGCGTGAATCGTAAAATTAAGCATTTTATCTTTAAAGCACTGGCGAAAGTACCGGTTCTTTGGAGCGAATGTCGAGCAGCCTTCCTTTGCGTGCACGCTTGGAAACATATATTTCAAGCGCAGCACCGGCCAAAATATCTTCGACTTGTTTGGTCCTGTATGTCCCGGTTACGCGCATCCCTGCTTTTGAAACAGGCACGGTCTGCGCAAGAAAATCAGGCGCATCCACGCCCATCAAAATCGTACCGCGGCCACCTGAAGACAAACTCTTAACCTCGTCCAACGCAATCACCAGCAATTTGCCACGCGAGGTCAAAAATGCCACATGTATGGCTTGTTCAAACAAAGGAACCGGACGTAACAAACGATCTTTTTCTTCGAGTGTGACAAACTGCTTGCCAGCACGCTGTCGACTTGTCATATCTGAAAGCTTGGTGGAGAAACCAAAACCTTGGCGCGTACTCAGCAACCACTTGCTCTCGGGCGCTGCGGCAATCATGTGCTCGATATGTGAACCTGGCTCGAGATCAATCATTGAGGTGACCGGTGCACCATCACCGCGCGCAGAGGGTAGACCTGAGACGGCCACGGTGTAGACACGCCCGTTGTCGCCAAAAGCAATCAGCGTATCGGTGCTTCGGCATTCAAACACACCGTAAGGACCATCTCCTGCTTTGAAGTTAAATTGGGTCGCGTCATGTCCATGACCCTGACGGGATCTCAGCCATCCTTTTTGAGAAACGACCACCGTGACAGGTTCATCTAACACCCGCACTTCTTTAACAGCACGCTCTGCGACTTCAATCAAGGTGCGACGCTCATCACCATAAAGTTTGGCGTCCGCTTCGATTTCCTTGACGACCAACTTCTTGAGCGCCGAAGGCTGTTCAATCAGTTCTTGGAGTTTCTGTTGCTCGGAGCGCTTTTCAGCCAGTTCTTGTTCAATTTTGAAGCCTTCCAGTCGAGCAAGCTGACGCAGACGCATATCAAGAATGTCATCCGCCTGACGCTCGCTCAAATTAAAGCGCGCCATCAGTGCTGGACGGGGTTCGTCTGATTCACGAATGGTTTGTATCACCTCGTCCACATTCAAGTACACCAGCATGCGGCCTTCGAGCACATGAATCCTATCCGTGATCTTATCGAACCGATAGCGCGTACGACGCAGAACAGTATTCGTTCTGAATCCAATCCACTCTAGCAACACATCGCGCAAGCCTTTTTGACGCGGTCTGTGATCAGTACCGATGCAAACAATGTTGATGGGGACGCTTGTCTCCATGCTGGTCAATGCCAACAAGGTCGTCACAAACTCATCGCGATCAATCTTTGAGGTTTTAGGTTCAAACACAAGCCGAACCGCGGCATCTTTACCCGACTCATCGCGCACGGCATCCAGCAAGGCCAACATCTGCACCTTGGTCTGCTGCTGCTCAGGCGTTAACGCTTTTTTACCTGTTTTAATCTTTGGGTTCGTTAAGTCTTCGATTTCTTCGAGTACTTTTTGGCATGACGCACCTGGCGGCAACTCATTTACAACTAACTGCCACTGACCTCTTGCCATTTCCTCAAACTGCCAACGTGCACGCGCTTTGAGCGAGCCACGACCTGTTTGATAAATCTGCGTAATTTCAGTCGCAGCGGTAATGATCTGTCCGCCACCGGCAAAGTCTGGACCGGGCACCATTGCAAACAGCTCTGCATCAGGCAAAGCAGGATTTTTAATAAGAGACACACACGCTTGCGCGACTTCGCGTAAATTGTGCGCAGGAATCTCTGTGGCCATCCCTACGGCGATCCCGGAAGCACCATTGAGCAACATGACAGGCAAACGTGCCGGCAGCATGGAGGGCTCTTGGTGACTGCCATCGTAGTTGGGAATAAAGTCGACAGTCCCTTCATCAAGCTCATCTAACAATAAGCGTGCAAACGGCGTGAGCCGAGCTTCCGTATAGCGCATGGCGGCAGCATTGTCGCCATCTCTCGAGCCAAAGTTGCCCTGCCCGTCAATGAGGGGATAACGCAAGGAAAACTGTTGTGCCATCCGAACCAATGCATCGTAGGCAGCTTGGTCTCCGTGCGGGTGGTATTTACCCAAGACATCACCCACCACACGGGCAGATTTCACGGGCTTGGCACCCGACTGCAGTCCCATGGCCTGCATGGCGTAAAGAATCCTGCGCTGGACAGGCTTTTGCCCATCGCCGACATCAGGTAACGCACGCCCGCGCACAACGGATACGGCGTAATCGAGATAGGCCTGTTCCGCATACAAGCCAAGGGTCAAGGATGCATCTGCATCGCTTGGGTCAAACAAACCAGGTTGGGAACCGTCAGTCATTTAGATATCAACCTCTGCGAGATTGCCTTTTTCTTCAAGCCAAGTGCGACGGGCGCCGGACTCGCCTTTACCCATCAACATGTCAAACATTTGTGTTGTTGCAGTCTGATCGAGTGCACCGTAACCGACCGGCAACATGCGCCGGGTGTCGGGATTCATCGTCGTTTCCCAGAGCTGGACTGGACTCATTTCACCGAGGCCTTTAAAACGACTGATATCCCAAGATCCTTCTTTAACGCCTTCTTTGCGAAGCTTGTCTTGCACCGCATCGAGCTCACCCGTATCGAGGCAATACACTTTGCGCGCCGGTCGTTTTCCCAAGGCAGGGACATCTACCCGAAAAAGCGGGGGACGCGCGACAAAGACATGACCTGCCTCGACCAGTCGCGGAAAATGCTTATAAAAAAGCGTCAATAAGAGCACTTGGATATGCGATCCATCCACGTCCGCGTCGGAGAGGATGCAAACGCGACCATATCTCAAACCAGAAAGGTCTGGCGTGTCATTGGGTCCATGCGGATCCACACCAATCGCTACAGCAATATCGTGTATTTCATTATTTGCAAACAAGCGATCCCGATCGACTTCCCAAGAGTTGAGTACCTTGCCTCGCAAAGGCAAAATGGCTTGGAACTCCTTATCACGACCCATTTTGGCAGAGCCACCCGCGGAGTCGCCTTCGACGAGAAATACTTCGGTACGCGCAGTGTCAGAAGACTCACAATCAGTCAGTTTGCCTGGTAACACCGCGACGCCGGAACTCTTGCGCTTTTCAACCTTTTGGGCTGAACGCGCACGTGCCTGTGCCTGTCGGATGGCTAATTCGGCCAGTTTCTTGCCATATTCGACGTGACTGTTGAGCCAGAGATCCAAGGAAGTGCGGACAAAGCCCCCCACAAGACGCACCGCATCTCGACTATTTAAACGTTCTTTAATCTGACCCTGAAATTGCGGGTCAAGCACTTTGGCGGACAACACGAAACTTGTTCGGGCAAAGACGTCCTCAGGAAGAAGTTTGACCCCTTTAGGTAGCAAGCTGTGCAATTCAGCGAAACCTTTGACCGCAGCAAAGAGACCTTCCCGCAAACCAGACTCGTGCGTGCCACCCGCGGGCGTTGGAATAAGGTTGACATATGACTCACGCACCACGCTGCCCTCATCGGCCCAAGCCACTACCCACTGCGCGCCCTCGCCTTCAGCAAAGTTTTCGTGATCTGCTGAAGCAAATTGTTCGCCACTAAAAAGCGGCACGCGTAACTCAAGCCCTTGCAGGGCTTCTGTCAAATAACCCGCCAAGCCATCTTGGTATTGCCAGGTTCGCGATTCACCCGATTTTTCGTTGAGATAGGTGACTTTGACGCCGGCCATCAACACCGCTTTGCTGCGTAATAAATGCATCAGCTCGTGGGTCGGAATACCTGGAGAGTCAAAAAACGAAACGTCAGGCCAAACGCGGACACGGGTACCAGACTTTTTTCTGGCTAAATCGGGCATCACTTTGAGGGGCTCTTTGACATCGCCGTTGGCAAAAACCATGCAATGCGCCGCACCCTCACGCCACACAACCAATTCGAGTCGAATAGACAGGGCATTGGTGACCGAGACACCCACGCCATGCAGCCCACCGGAAAATGCGTAAGCCCCACCGCCCTTTTTATCGAATTTTCCACCCGCGTGTAAGCGCGTGAAGACCAACTCAGCGACTGGCGCCTTTTCCTCGGGGTGCATGCCTACAGGAATGCCGCGACCATCATCTTCGACAGTGATACTGCCATCGGTATGCATGGTGACTTGGATATGCTTTCCAAATCCCGCCAACGCTTCGTCCGCGGCGTTATCAATCACCTCTTGGATGATGTGAAGAGGATTTTCCGTGCGGGTATACATGCCAGGTCTTTGGCGGACCGGCTCAAGCCCTTTTAGGACGCGGATAGATGATTCGTTATAGGACTTCGTACTCAAGTTATCCCCAAGGTCTGTGGAAAAGATTGCCCATTTTACGGAAATTGACAATTGAGGCACAGAAAGACCTGACCTGCTCAATAATTGAGCAGCATTTCTTGTCCTGTCAAAACCGAGGATCGCGTAAAAGCATTCTTTTTGTACATCTGTTCAGCATAAATTGTGCTTTAATGAATAAATACTTTATAAAAGAGTCCTATTGCGAGCGATCAAACGCCGAATCTGACGGACGTGTCTGACAGTCGAACAGACCCTTCACTGAACTACCCTAGAGAAAATCATGAGTGAACACATTAAAAACGTGAGCGATGACAGCTTTAACGCAGACGTACTGCATGCCTCTCAGCCTGTATTGGTTGACTATTGGGCGGCTTGGTGCGGCCCATGCAAGATGATTGCACCGATTCTCGAAGAAATCTCCACTGAATTTGTTGGTAAAGTCACTATTGCCAAGCTCAATGTTGATGAAAATCAAGAAACAGCAGCCAAGTTTGGTGTGCGTGGCATTCCAACGCTGATGTTGTTTAAAAACGGTGAAGTCGTAGCAACGAAAGTTGGTGCCCTCTCCAAGTCCCAACTCACTGAATTTCTTAACAGCGCGATCTAACGTGTTTTCACGCGCGGGCCCGTCCGAGGCCCGCCACCGACTCTATTTAGCGCGCTGCAAACCCTCCCTTAATTGATTCCCGTCTTCTTTTGTGAAGTCACTTTTCCAGATAAATATCAATGCACCTGAATGAACTGAAGGCGCAGCACGTTTCGCAGCTGCTCGAAATGGCCGCAGGCCTCGAAATCGAAAACGCAAACCGCTTACGCAAACAAGAGCTGATGTTTGCCATCATGAAGCGGCGCGCAAAACAAGGCGAGCAAATTTTTGGCGATGGCGTGCTTGAAGTCCTGCCAGATGGTTTTGGATTTTTGCGCTCGCCCGATACGTCGTACTTAGCGAGCACTGACGACATCTATATTTCTCCCTCGCAGATCCGCCGCTTTAATTTGCATACAGGCGACTCTATTGAGGGCGAGGTACGCACCCCCAAAGATGGAGAGCGTTACTTCGCGCTGGTCAAAGTTGACAAGGTCAATGGCTTCCCTCCAGAGGCGATCAAACATCGGATTATGTTTGAAAACTTGACGCCGCTACACCCTGATAAGGTCATGACGCTTGAGCGTGACATCAGAAGTGAAGAGAATTTGACAGGCCGCATCTTGGACATCTTTGCGCCAATTGGAAAAGGCCAACGTGGCTTGATCGTAGCGAGCCCAAAGTCAGGTAAGACCGTGATGATGCAACATATTGCACACGCCATCACAGCAAACTATCCCGACGCAGTCATGATTGTGATGCTGGTCGATGAGCGACCCGAAGAAGTCACCGAAATGCAGCGTACTGTCCGCGGCGAAGTCGTCGCCTCGACATTCGATGAGCCCGCCACACGCCATGTTCAGGTCGCCGAAATGGTCATTGAACGTGCGAAACGTTTGGTTGAAATGAAAAAAGATGTGGTAATTTTGCTGGATTCAATTACACGTCTTGCCCGCGCTTACAACACGGTTGTTCCTGCATCCGGAAAAGTGCTAACGGGCGGTGTGGATGCCAACGCGCTCCAGCGTCCCAAGCGTTTCTTTGGTGCAGCACGTAACCTTGAAGAAGGCGGCTCATTGACCATCATCGGTACGGCCTTGATCGAAACAGGCAGCCGCATGGATGAAGTGATTTACGAAGAGTTTAAGGGCACGGGCAACTCAGAAATCCACCTTGAGCGTCGCTTGGCTGAAAAGCGCGTTTACCCTGCAATCAACCTCAACAAATCAGGCACACGTCGCGAAGAGTTGCTCATCAAGCCTGACTTGCTGCAAAAGGTTTGGGTGTTGCGTAAATTTATCCATGACATGGATGAAGTGGCAGCGATGGAGTTCATCATGGACAAGATGCGTTCTACAAAGAATAACGCTGAGTTCTTTGACATGATGAAAAAGTAAATCTATCCCCCAGCAGAATCAACCTGAGTTTGTACAGGGGTAGGCACTCCAATTGGGATGAGCTCAGGCTCATCCCAAGGTCCTTTTACCTCATACTTTGCACTCATCGCCCGCTCAATCGGATTACGCAATACAAACTGCGAAACCAGTGCGCTTAGACCTGCAATTGGATTGACCACGAAAGCGGTCGCCACTGCGGCGCCACTCATGTCTAAGACTGGCCGAACATCCGCCTCCATGTCCCAAGCCTTTTGATTTAAGTCTGACCCTCCTGTCAGCGCAATGCGTGCAATGGGGCTGCGCACCACTAGATCCTTTGTGTTGACGATGCCATGCGTTAAAGAAAGGTCGCCGCGAATACTGTTCCACGGAAATCCGTCCTTAAATTCATCACCCGTTCGAAAGTTAAAGCTCAAAATTCTCTGAAGCGACTGAAGTGAAAGGACCTCAAGTAGTCGGGCGCTACGAGAATTCACGTGTTGAAACACACCGTCCTTTAGATCAACCGTGACTTGTCCATTCAAACCTCCGTAGGTATAGACCCATGGAAAGTTCCTCCAGTTGATCTTTGCAGAAATGGTCCCAGAGCCTTCCGCAGCACGTTTGTCATAGCCCATCTGATCTGAGAGCTTGCCCAGGTTGTTGACGTCGACCTGCCCATCGAGACTGACACCTCGCTCGGCGCCCTTTAGGAGCCAAGAACCCTTGGCGGTCATTTTGGCATGAGGGTTGGTGATTTCCAGCTTGTTGATACTCCAGCGCGTCCCGTTATCCGTATTTTCTCCCACAAGGTGCAGGGCACCCAACCGACTGCCATACAAGGTGAAGTCATCGACCGTCAGATCAATTGCAGGCATGGACGACCACTGCTTGTCATCAATCACTTCAGTTTTGGGAGGCTCGCCTGTTGATGTTCCCTCTGTCCCAACTGACAACTTAGAGAACTTAGCCACCACGGGGCCCACTAACCCACCTGCCCCCGTTGCCCAGGAAGCAACACCTTGCGTTTCTTTTGAATCAAGGCGAGCGGACCATTTTTGACCCGTTGTTTTACTCAGCATTAAATCAAGCTGGTGCAGTGTGAGCTCGGCAAAAATAAATTCGGGTGATCGCACTCTTAACTGAGTCAACTCAGGAAAGAGTGCCGCTGTTGACGGCGGTGTGGATGGGTTTGCCGGCGCAGTCAATTGATCTGTGAGCGCTTTCCAGTCGTCCCAGTTGACACGATCAAAACCAAGGTTGATCGATAGACCCGAAACGGGCAGCACAGCGGCGCCCCCCATGACGACGGCACCACGTGAAAAGTAGGACGCCCCCCGACCATTGGGTACATGTTCAAAACGACCATTCAAGACATTGGCCAAGCTGAAGGTGAGCGAGGTACGGTCAGCTTTACTATCGCGGATGCTTTGCAGACGAACGGAAAGTGGGCGCTTTTGTGTTGCAGTCTTGCCCAAGGGAGGAGGCAGCTTAATGGTGAGCCCCTCTAGGCTGGATTTGACCTCAAGATCAAGACTGCCTGACTCAGTGCCTTTAATGTCAGCCTGATAACGCGTGCGGCCTGTCACTGCTAGGAGTGCGCTCAGTGTTTGGTGTTTTTCGCTTGCGATAGTTGTCAACTCACCCTGCACGGCTAAACTGCGCTTGCCGGGCCCCCACTCTCCTGACAGGGTGACCGGTCCGCCCAAGGCCTCGCCGCGGAGCGCTTTGACGACCAACATTTCATCCGTAAAATCGACGCTGCCATTAATTTTTTCGACAGGGATGCCCTCTTTTGACAGGGCAACCGATACATCGGCCAATTTAAATTGACCTTTGACCATCGTGGTGCGCTGCTGATGGAGGTTGAAGTCAACCGCCAAAGGCATAGAGGCTTGCCCTTTAATTTCAAACGTGTCGACATCAAGACCTAATGCATGTCCGGCAGGCGTTCTGATTAATGCGGCAAGATAGTCCTGGGCTAAGCCAAAGCTATTCAGTTGAATTGAAATATTGGGATTGAATTCAAAATCAGTGGCGTTTAACTCAAAGCCGGAAATTTGCACGGGGCGACCATGCATCCCCATTATGTGGGCTTGATCGCTTTTTATAGAGAGACCAAGTTTATTCATTTCGACCCGCCCATTCTCAACCGTTAACGCTGGCCAACGCGGCTGATTAGGATCAGTGAGGTCATAGTCGACCACAAGGTCCTTGAGCTGCCCCTCAAGGCGAAAAATTCCAGCTTCTTTGCCAGGTGCATTGAAAGGAAACTTTAACAAATCTCCTTGCAGTGTGAGGGCAAGCTGACTCAGCATACCGCCCTGAAGTGCGCGGCGTAACCACTCCCTCGTCTCAGTATCCACTTGGGTCGAGACATATTGATAGAGCTTAGTCGGGTCGACTTTGCCTATCGTCCCAGCAATATCGACCATGCCGGGCGAGGTGTCTTGGCCCTGCGTCCACGTCCCACGCAGCTCTGCATTGAGCGTGTCTGATTCGATGCTTAAGCGAGTCGCATTTAAATAAAGCTTTTGATGATCGTTCAGACTCCACAGCGTATTAGCCTTGACGTTTCCAAGCAACACTTTGCGGGGTTCAAACAGATTGCTTTCGAATGCGAATCCTTCACTTGTGAGAGAAAATGAGGCTCCCATGCGATCCGAACTACGATCAAATATCAGCCATTTGTTTTCTGGCAACAAATCGCCCAACCAGCCACTAAAACGCATTTGAAGCTTCTCAGCGAGAATGCTTGCAGATGAATCCCCTCCTAGTGAGAGCATCGCATTGGCGCCCGCCAAATCGATGTCTGCACGACCAAAATGTCCCGATGACATTGTCATCCACATCCGAGTCGCAAACCGGCCTTGTATGTTGGGCATATCGAGCCACGGTTGCCAGGCGCTGGGAAGAGCATCGTTGATTTCAATGAAAATTTCAGCTTCCCCCTGCTCGACTGAGGAAAGTGGATTTAAAAAGTTGTCTATTCGCGCGACAAGCTCAAGCGTGCTTCCAAGCTCGGGGGGTAAGCTGCCACTAATGCGGAGCTGATGTCGGAAGAGACTATTTGATATGCTGAAATCGATTCCTGCGATGACAAGCTCTGGCGCACTTCTAAATTGATCATCCCAAACAAAGGTCGCATTGCGAACAACAATCTCTCCCTGATTCAGCAACCAACGCATGGCTGGCGTATCTGAGGAAAAACTAACTTTTTCATCACTTTGCGCGTCTAGCACGCTCCCAGCAAGCACAATCAGTCCGTCCGTTCTCCGGCTGGCAGACAGGTGGATGCCATTAATCTCAAGCTGTCGAAGTCGAATATCCAGCGCAAAGAGACTGCGCCAAGACACGACTGCAAACGCATCGGGCACATACAAAAGTTCTTGATTTGTTTTTCGGTCGCGTAACCTGAGGTTTTCAAACGCCAAACTTGGGTTGAGCCCGGACCAGCTTGCCGCAATCTCCCCCATCGTCACCTGAGCACCCAATGCATCGGACAAGCGCCTCTCAATCTCTGGGCGCCACGTATTGATATGGGGCAGCACCAGATAGCGCACACCTAACATCGTTGTGGCTGCTGCAAAATAAAGCATCAACAGCCCAATAATTAAGGTTCGAAGCGTTTTTTGAAAAAGTAACAAAACGTGGCCAAGCCTCTAAAATAAAACTCCGGGACAAAAGCGCAATGCAAGAGTAGGTTTATAGACTTGCATTGAGGTATCGTTGAGTCTTTACACATCACCGATACCGCTACGCCCTATTCTAACTTGACGGTACGCCTTCCCATGACTGAATCACATTTGACGCACGCAATGGCTTGGTCGGGCGTATTACGCCGTTTAAACAGCGCTCATCCAGATTTCACAGACTGGCTCCAAACAGCCCAGACCCATGCGGTCAGCGCCGAACGGATTGCCCTTTGGTTTACAGAACTGGCAGGTCAATCTGCGTCTGATGCCTTCATGGACATCACGCAGTGCAAAAAAGTGCTTCGCCTCCTTCGCAAGCGCACCTTTTACACCTTAATGGTGCGCGACCTGAGTGGTCTGGCTGACCTAGAGGAGGTCGTAGGCGCCATGACTGCGCTTGCGGACCTTTGCATTAGCCAAGCCTACCGCAGCGCAATGCAAGACCTCCTTCCCATTCATGGCGGCCCTAAGGATCCTGCAACGGGGTTACCTCAGGAAATGATCATTATTGGCATGGGCAAACTTGGGGGGTGCGAACTCAACGTGTCTTCTGATATTGATTTAGTCATGCTGTACGGCGAAGAAGGCGAAACGGATGGCGCACGACCGATCAGTCATCATGAGTTTTATGCCAAGCTCACCCGAAAGATGATGCCCATTCTTTCCGAAGCGGATGCGGACGGACAAGTATTTAGGACAGATTTGCGCTTGCGCCCGGATGGTGATTCTGGTCCGGTCGCCTGGAGCCTGGATGCGTTTGAACAGTATCTTTTTACACAGGGGCGGGAGTGGGAACGCTATGCTTGGTTAAAAGGACGCGTGATTCCTGCCAAAGCCTTCGAGCAGAGCGACCCTACGGCTAGCCTGCAACAAGCAGAGAGTCTGAGGCTGCCCTTTGTATATCGAAAATATTTTGACTTTGATGCCTTAGCGGCTCTGCGGGCATTGCGTGAGCGTATTCGACAAGATTGGCAGCGCAAGGTCTTGACGCGTCCTGGGGTCGAATCGACGCACAACATCAAACTCGGAGATGGCGGCATTAGAGAAATTGAGTTCGTTGTGCAGCTTTCTCAACTCATTCGCGGTGGCCGAATGCCTGCACTCCAACAAAGAGGACTGCTATCCGCCCTCGAGGTACAAAAACGTGTCGGCATACTCACTGAAGAAAATGCGGACAGACTCGCGCAAGCCTACTGTTTTTTACGCCGGGTGGAACATGCACTTCAATATGCGGAAGATGCGCAGACGCACCTGTTGCCACAAACACCTGAAAGAATGTCTGAGCTCGCGAGTGCAATGCGCATGAAGCACGAGGATTTTGAGTACGCACTCAAACAACATCGTGACTTTGTCGCGCAAACATTTCGCAATGCCTTTCGTATCGCAGGTCTTGAAGAAGATCGACCGTCAGCAGATCACGCACCAAGTGGCCAGCCCTTGCAAACTACACCTTCGACGCAATCAGTCGAAGGCTCTGCACTCGAAAAAAATATTACAAAATTCGGTGATCAGGCGAATGCACTGACCGCCAGGATTGACAGTTTTCTTGAGGGGCATCGCATTCGTGCGCTGTCCACAACCAGTCGCAACCGCATTGATACGCTGCTCCCGATCGCGCTTCATGCAGCCCTTCAAACCCAACAACCGATGATCACAGCTTTGCGGCTGTTAGACTTGATCGAGTCAATTGCGCAGCGAAGTGCGTATGTCGCGCTGCTAGCCGAATATCCTGAGACGCTTGCGCGCATTGCGCGCATGATGGCTGCAAGCCCTTGGGCTGCACAATACCTCATTCAAAACCCTGTCGTGCTGGATAGTTTGATTGCTTGGCGAGCGCTCATGGAGCCGATTGATTATTCACGTGTGCAAACCGCCATGCGTGCAGATCTGGATGCCTGCTCATTAACGGATGGTAGTGCCGATGTTGAGCAACAAATGAATATGATGCGCGATATTCAGCGGCAAATCAGCTTTCAACTGCTCGCACAAGATCTTGAGGGCGTGTTAACCGTTGAAAAACTCGGCGACCAACTCTCTGCCCTAGCCGACATGTTGCTCAACGAAACCTTGTACAGAGTATGGCCTCTCGTCGCCAAACCGGACAATAAGGGAACGCTACCGCCAATGAAAATGGCCATCATTGCCTATGGCCGGCTCGGTGGCAAAGAACTTGGCTACTCCTCTGATTTAGATCTGGTCTATCTGTATGACGATATACGTGAGGATGCGACCGAACTTTACACAAAACTTGGTCGTCGTATGACCTCATGGCTATCGACCATGACTTCCTCTGGTCGACTCTACGAGGTTGATCTCCGACTCAGACCAGATGGCGATGCGGGTCTGCTTGCCGTCTCTGTCGAGGCATTTAAAACGTATCAGCTCAGCAAGGCTTGGCCGTGGGAGCACCAGGCGATTACACGGGCGCGTTTTGCTGCGGGCGATGCCCGCGTTGGACAAGCGTTTGAAGAGATTCGACATGAGGTGCTTACGCTTGCGCGTGAGACTGAATCCTTTGCGGAAGAAGTGCGACAGATGCGCAAAAAAATGACGGCTGGACATCCGAACACAACCCAAGACTTCGACCTCAAACATGATGCTGGCGGTATGGTTGACCTAGAGTTCGTGACACAGTACCTCGTATTAACCGAGGCACGCCAGCACCCTACTTTACTTGGTAACTTGGGCAACATCGCGCTCTTGCGCCTAAGTGCAGAAGCAGGGCTCATATCTCCCGAGCTCGCACGCGAAGGCGGAGATGCGTATCGCAATCTGCGTCGGGCTCAACACCAGTTACGTCTGCAAGGTGCAGACAAAGCACGCGTGCCCCAGGACCATCTTCAGGAAGAACGTACCTCTGTGCAAAAACTCTGGCAGTCGGTATTGGGTTTGGGTAAGTCGGCGGATTGAAACAGGGTTGTTTCAAGTCTAAAATGGTGTTTCTTTATTTCAAATGCGATCTAGCACTGTGAAAGACGCTCTTCGTCCCTCCTTGACTCTACCCGAAGGCCGCTCAAAGGTCCTGTTGCATTCTTGCTGCGCGCCCTGCTCAGGTGAGGTGATGGAAGCCATGCTCGTGGCTGGCATTCAATACGACATTTTCTTTTACAACCCCAATATCCATCCAGTCAAAGAATACGAAATTAGAAAAAACGAGAATATCCGCTTTGCTGAAAAACATGGCATTGGTTTTATCGATGCCGACTACGACGTAGATAACTGGTTTGAGCGCATCAAAGGTCTTGAAAATGAGCCCGAGCGCGGGGAGCGTTGTACACAGTGTTTTGATATGCGGTTTGAGAGAACGGCGCTTTATGCTGCCGAACATGGTTACGACACGATCACCAGTTCACTCGGTATTTCGCGCTGGAAAGACATGAATCAAATTAACGGCTCAGGAGAACGAGCCGCTGCACGTTATGACAATATGCTTTACTGGACATACAACTGGCGTAAGCATGGCGGCTCAGCACGCATGATCGAGATCAGTAAACGTGAGGAGTTTTACCAGCAAGAGTATTGCGGCTGTGTCTACTCGTTGCGGGACACAAATCGGCATCGCCGCTCTCAGGGTCGCGATCGCATCGCACTTGGGGTGAAATTTTACGGGCGAGAAGAAATACTCAATCAGCTTCCCTCCCCTCCAGATATAAGTCCCGATACCCTTTAGCGAGCCGATTCGGTCTTCTGCCGGTGAACCGCCAAACTTGCACTAAAAATAGCGGTCATCATGACCACTGCACCCATCAACATTCTGCCAGTCGGTACTTGGCTAAACAATATCCATGCAAACAGGATGGCGTAAAGGGGCTCTGAGGCGACAACCAGCCCCGCTGTTCTCGCTGGTAACTGCCTGAGACTTGAAACGAACAACCAGTGTGCAAGACCCGTGCACACCACGCCGAGTGCGGCGATGAGCAACCAATCATGCACACTTACTGTTCTCAACGTCGGGAGTACCCAAGGTAACAACAGTAAAAACACCAGGCCATTTTGAATGCCCGCGACGTGAAATGCATTGACTCGACTCAGCGTTCGCCGATTGATGACAGCCAATACGCCAAAAGCAGCGCCTGAAAATACCCCCCAAAACAGTCCTTCAGTCCCTTGATCCGCCCAATCAAATGAAGGGGTGATTAATAGGAGGCCAACACTGACAAGCAACAACCTTAGCCATTCTGGTCCGCCTACTTTTTCTCTTAAAAATAGTGCTTCGATCAGAGTGATAAAGGCTGGAAAGCTTGCAAACCCAAGCGTTGCCACCGCAATACCCCCCAGTTTGACTGAATGAAAAAAAGTCACCCAATGCAAGGCAAGCATGCCCCCGCTTACGGCAAAAGCCAGCCAATGCGTTCTCCAAGAGGCGCCGTTTTGAGGGTGCTGGCGCCCCATGGCCGTAAAAACACGATTCAAGGTCACGAGGGTTAGCACGGCAAATAGCGCTCGCCCCCATGTAATCATCCAGGCATCGGCCTGAATGATCGCACCAAAAATGCCTGTTGCACCGAACAAAATTGCGACAAGATGAATCGCAAAGAGTGACTGAATCCGAGTAAGCAAGCGGCCTCTATCCCGTCAATGTCATCAGCGACCTTTAGGCCAACCAAGTGGTGCCGCCCAGCCTGTATAGACCTTGGGCAGAGGCGTTGCATAGTCACCGTGTTTACTTGTTCCCAGTCCCAATGCACTGAGCGCCTCTGCAAACTTGACTGCAACAGCCACACCATCAATCACCGGCACACCGAGCCTTTGTGTCAACGTGTGACAAAGTGTTGTCATGCCCGCACATCCAAGTACGATGGCACCGCTTCGATCTCGGCTCAGCGCCTCGCGGGCTGCGTGTTCAATCTGGCTGATAATTGCTTCACCGCCATCCTCTAGATCCAGTACCGCGATATCAGTGCCATGGACGCCTCGGCATTGATGTTCAAACCCGTAGCGCTGGACCAAGCGTTCCGCAATGATGCAGGTACGCGTCATCGTGGTCACCACAGAAAATCCGGTTGCAAGCATACTGGCAGCATGGAACGCCGCCTCGGCGATCCCGAGGACGGGCGCCGCTGTCGCCTCTCGGGCAGCCTCCAAACCTGGATCACCAAAACAAGCCAACACCACAGCATCGGGCCCCCAAGTAGAGGCAAGCTTGACTTGTTCTGCGACACCCGCGGCAGCGAAGGCCTCGTCATAGTGCCCTTCAATCGATAAAGGACCAAAAGTGGGTTGCGTTGCAACAATCTCAGTGGTTAGACTCGCGACGGCTTTCGCACCTTGCGCAATCGCAGCAGTCATCGCTGAGGACGTATTAGGGTTTATGAGAAGTAGTTTCATCGTGTTTTATTGGTTTACCTTGGTTACTATTGAAACAAATCGCTTGCACCAAACTGGACAAAAATGCCCCAAAATGATTCAAAGGCACCAGTATGGGTCATTCGAGATTAAAACGCTGTCCCGTGCCAAATTTGCAAATTTTTTGAGGCTTCGCATGGCATGGTTTTTGCTTAATTAAAAAACGTATTTCAATACGTAAAACGTACCACTTGTCATACATCGGTCGCGTTGGCTCAGCCAAGTTGGAGACAGACAACATAGACCGGTTTTAAAAGTATCAGATTTGCTACTAAACCTGTTAGCACTATTTTTACAACCGAATTAATGGAGATTCCATGAAACAACACGCGTTGATTTCCCGCCTAGTAGGCAAACCACTCGGTCTGACCGTTTTATCCGCCGCGCTCGCCTTAGGTGCTGTCGCAACGGCTTCTGCACAAGAGAAAGTGCTGCGCATTGGTATGACCGCTGCGGATATTCCTCGCACACTGGGTCAGCCTGATCAAGGCTTTGAGGGCAATCGTTTCACCGGTATCCCCATGTACGACTCACTGACACAGTGGGACCTCTCCAAGAAAGACGTGCCCAGTGCGGTGATTCCCGGGCTTGCAACATCTTGGGAAGTCAATCCCAGTGACAAAACCAAATGGGTATTTAAGTTACGCCCTGGTGTCAAGTTTCATGACGGCTCACCTGTGAACGCTGATGCGATCGTCTGGAACGTTCAAAAGGTCTTAGATAAAGACGCCCCTCAATTTGACGCTTCCCAAGTCGGCGTAACGGCATCACGCATGCCAACTTTACGTAGCGCAAAAAAAATCGATGATCTAACTGTTGAGTTAACCAGCAGTGAGCCCGATGCGTTTTTGCCAATCAACCTGACCAACCTCTTTATCGCGTCGCCCGCCCAATGGAACAAAAAGCTTGCCGCCGTGCCTGCTTCTGTGACCAATGCCGCCGAGCGCTCCAAGCAAGCTTGGGCAGCCTTTGCAGCTGACGCTTCGGGCAGCGGCCCATTCAAGATGGCGCGTTTTGTTCCGCGTGAGCGCCTCGAAATGGTCGCCAACAAAGACTATTGGGATCCAAAGCGTAAGCCAAAAATTGACCGCGTTGTGTTGCTGCCCATTCCTGAGGCCAATGCTCGCACAGCCGCTCTGCTTTCTGGACAAGTGGACTGGATTGAAGCACCCGCACCAGATGCGATGCCACAGATCAAGCAACGTGGCTTTGAGATTTACAGCAATCCACAGCCTCACGTCTGGCCATGGCAGCTGTCATTCGCTGAAGGTTCACCATGGCTCGACAAGCGTGTGCGTCAAGCAGCCAACCTCTGCGTGGACCGTGAAGGTCTGAAGACATTGCTCGGCGGCATCATGGGTATTCCAAAAGGCACAATGGCGCCTGACCATCCATGGTTTGGCAAGCCTTCTTTTGACGTGAAATATGATCCAAAAGCTGCGCAAAAGCTGATGGCGGACGCAGGCTTTTCCGCTGCAAAGCCCTTGAAAGTGAAAGTGCAGATTTCTGCTTCGGGTTCAGGTCAGATGCAACCACTGCCCATGAACGAATTCGTTCAGGAATCGCTCAAAAAGTGTTTCTTTAACGTTGAGTTCGACGTCATCGAGTGGAATACCTTGTTCAATAATTGGCGCAAAGGTGCCAAGGATCCTTCTGCGAACGGCGCAAATGCGACGAACGTCAGCTTTTCAGCCATGGATCCATTCTTTGGTATGGTGCGTTTCAGCAGCAAGGGTACCTTCCCACCTGTGTCAAACAACTGGGGTTACTACAACAATCCAGAAGTTGAAGCACTCGTATCCAAAGCACGTACAACCTTTGATGCAAAAGAGCGTGACGTGGCACTTGCCAACCTTCATACACAAATCGTCAACGATGTACCTTTCGTCTGGATTGCCCATGACGCAGGTCCACGTGCGATGAGCAAGAAGGTCAAAGATGTTGTTCAGCCACAAAACTGGTTTATCGACATTGCAACAATGAATATGCAATAAAGCTGACTGGGCTCGTCACATCATTTTGGTGTGACGAGCTTTTTTTTGTTTGCATGAAAACCACTGTTTCAACTAACAACCCTTTTTTCTGAGACCTCCTCTAATGCTGAGCTTTCTTCTGAGGCGTCTGATTTACACCCTCCCAATTATGGTAGGCGTAGCACTCGTCTGTTTCTCTCTTGTTCATCTGGCTCCTGGCGATCCACTCATGGCGATTTTGCCTCCAGATGCCTCGCAAGACTTACGAGATCAACTCATGGAACTTTACGGTTTCAACCGTTCCTATCCAGAACAATTTTTTCACTGGGTTGCACGCGCGGTTCAAGGCGACCTCGGCACCTCAATTGCGACCAATCGCCCTGTCACGGACGAAGTATTAAAGGCTGTTAATAACACCTTGCGACTCGCAGTGTTTGCCACCATCATCGGCTTTATTTTTGGCAGTTTGTTCGGCTTTGTGGCTGGCTATTTCCAAAACTCATGGGTGGATAAAGCCGCTTCATTGACTTCAGTCTTGGGCGTGAGTGTGCCCCACTACTGGCTTGGCATGGTGATGGTCATCATTTTCAGCTCAACCTTAATGTGGCTCCCCCCCGGTGGTGCTGGTCCAGGTGGCTCAGCCGATTGGGTCTGGAATTGGGAGCATATGAAGCACTTGATTCTGCCCGCGGTCACGATGAGCGTCATTCCGATGGGTATCATTGCCCGTACTGTTCGTGCGCTGGTAGCCGATATCCTTGCCCAAGAATTCATAGTCGGACTGCGTGCCAAAGGCATGACCAACGTTGGGATTTTTATGCACGTGGTCAAGAACTCCGCACCCACCGCTTTAGCTGTGATGGGCTTGCAGCTTGGTTATTTATTGGGCGGTTCGATTCTGATTGAAACCGTGTTTTCCTGGCCTGGCACAGGATTTTTGTTGAACGCCGCAATTTTTCAACGCGATCTACCGTTGCTTCAAGGGACGATTCTTGTGCTGGCGATGTTTTTCGTTGTACTCAACATGATCGTAGACGTCATTCAGACCCTGCTCGATCCACGCATCGCGCGTAGCTAAGGAACAGGGAACGCACATGCTTAATATCACTGTAGATCCTTCTAAAGTTCCGGCCGTTGTCATGGAGAGATCCACCGGCTACTGGAAAAACGTTGGCCAACGCTTTATGCGAGACAAGGTCGCTGTATTTGCCGGCATTGTCATTTTGATTTTGCTGATCATGGCGATTTTTGGACCATGGCTTGTACCGCACGATCCCTTTCAATCCTCCATCATGAAGCGCTTAAAGCCAATCGGCTTTCCAGATCATCTTCTGGGCACGGATGAGCTCGGACGGGACATGCTGAGCCGCCTTGTTGTCGGCACTAAACTCTCGCTTTTTATGGGCATTACGCCTGTGATTCTGGCGTTTGGCATTGGTTCAGTGATCGGGTTGATTGCAGGCTATGCGGGCGGCAAAATCAACACCGTCATCATGCGTACGATCGATGTGTTTTATGCCTTTCCCTCTGTGCTGCTGGCGATTGCCCTGTCTGGCGTCTTGGGCGCGGGTATAACCAACTCACTGATCTCACTAACCATCGTCTTTATCCCCCCAATTGCTCGGGTTGCTGAAAGCGTGACCACGCAAATCAGGGGTCGGGACTTTGTCGATGCTGCGCGTGCATCGGGTGCCAATGCCTTCACGATTGTGCGTGTACACGTGCTAGGTAATGTATTGGGCCCGATCTTTGTCTACGCCACGAGCTTGATTGCCGTCTCAATGATTTTGGCCTCAGGACTGAGCTTTCTCGGCTTGGGCGTCAAGCCACCAGAGCCCGAGTGGGGCCTGATGCTCAATACGCTTCGCACCGCGATCTACGTCCAACCATGGATCGCCGCCCTACCGGGCGTGATGATTTTTATAACCTCGATTGCGTTCAACCTGCTCTCGGATGGCCTGCGTACTGCCATGGAGATCAAGAACTAATGAATACGACTGTGAACAATCAAACAGATGTCGGCGGTCAGGGACAACCTCTCCTGATGGTCAAAAACTTGATCAAACACTTTGCCCTCAAAAAAGATATGTTGGGTCGAGGTGGTGGTGTAGTGCGTGCGGTAGACGGCATCGATTTTATGGTGCGCAAAGGCGAAACACTCGGCGTAGTCGGAGAGTCTGGCTGTGGAAAGTCGACCACGGCACGTCTATTGATGAATCTCATCACACCTGACAACGGAGACATCATTTTTGACGGGATGTCCGTCGGCGGCCGAGATCTTTCCCTAAAGGAATTTCGTCGGCAAGCTCAGATGGTGTTTCAGGACAGCTATGCCTCGCTGAATCCACGCTTGACGATTGAAGACTCCATTGCATTTGCACCGCAAGTACACGGTGTTTCCAAGGACGAGTCCATCGAGCGCGCGCGCGATTTGCTTAGACGCGTCGGTCTTGATCCCGTACGTTTTGCTGAACGTTATCCGCATGAGCTGTCTGGTGGTCAGCGCCAACGCGTCAATATTGCACGCGCCCTGGCCTTGCAATCTCGCTTGATCATTTTGGATGAAGCGGTCTCGGCACTCGACAAGTCTGTTGAAGCTCAAGTGTTGAACCTACTACTTGATCTAAAGGAAGATTTTGGTCTGACCTATGTCTTTATCAGCCATGATTTGAATGTCGTGCGCTACATCTCAGACCGCGTCATGGTGATGTATCTGGGACAAGTGGTGGAGATTGGTGACTGCGAAACGCTTTTCGAGTCCCCCCAGCATCCCTATACTAAGGCCCTGCTTTCGTCTGTGCCGTCCATGGATCCGGACAACCGTACCGAAGAGCCTCCGCTTGCCGGCGATCCGCCCAACCCGATCAATCCCCCCTCTGGCTGCCGTTTTCACACGCGTTGCGTCCATGCGCAACCAGTATGCTCAGAGAAAATGCCGCCTCTCGCGACGGCCAAAGACGGGCATGGAGTCGCATGCCTCATGCATGTCGTTAACAGTGGTCACACTGAAGCGCCCACAGCAGCTCAGGAGGCCGCATGACCACGCAAAGCAGCACTACGATGACTGAAGAAAAACCTTTTATCGATATCCGCGATTTAACAGTCACGTTTACGGGCGGTCGCAAACCGGTCCGGGCGGTTTCTGGAGTGAGTCTATCTGTTAAACGCGGTGAGGTTGTCGCGTTGATCGGCGAATCGGGCTCGGGAAAAAGCGTGACACTTCGCTCGATTTTGAGACTACACAATCCCGACAAGTCAAAACTTGAAGGTCAAATCTTGGTCGGCGACCAAGATGTTGTCAAATTATCCAATCCAGATCTTTCAAGCTTTAGAGGTAAAGTCGCCTCGATGATTTTTCAAGAGCCATTACTCGCCCTTGACCCTGTATACACCGTGGGTGAACAAATCATCGAAGCCATTTTGCGCCATGAGTCCATCGGCAAAGAAGCGGCCCGTGCGAGAGCATTGTCACTCTTTGAGCGCGTCCGTATTCCGAGTCCAGAGCGTCGCTTGGATGCGTATCCGCACGAAATGTCAGGCGGTATGCGCCAACGCGCCATGATTTCCCTGGCACTCGCGAGTCATCCTCAGCTTTTGCTCGCAGATGAGCCCACGACGGCACTGGATGCCACGGTACAGATTCAGATTTTGCTGCTGTTGCGTGAACTACAGCGTGAACTTGGACTGTCGGTCATTTTTGTCACACACGATATTGGTGCGGCCGTTGAGGTGGCAGATCGTATCGCCGTCATGTATGCAGGCAGGATTGTCGAAGAAGGCACCACCAGAACACTGATGCGCTCGCCGAGGCATCCGTATACGCGTGCTTTGCTCAAAAGCCTCGCGCATGGCAACGTGACTAAAGGCACACGACTCGAAACGATTCCTGGCTCTCCGCCTGATCTGAGTAATTTGCCACCTGGTTGTGTGTTTGCGGACCGCTGCAACTTGGCACTCGATTCGTGTCGCCAAAGCGTCCCTGAGATTGTCAAACTGACCCCTGATCACAGTGCACGCTGTCATCGAACGGATCAAACAGACGTGGCAGTCTGAGCACAGTTCGCGAGACTGACTCACCCAAGTAAGAGGCCCACCCTATTTAAAAGGTGGGCCTCTTTTTTAAACAGACGCCATCAGCGAAACATCTATTTACTGAAGCGTCCGTTCAAAGACGAACTTACCTTCGCGCCAATCGACTGGAACGACGTCTTTTGGACCGAATTTGCCCTCTAGTATCAGCTTGGCAATTGGATTTTCCAACTGTTGCTGAATCGAACGCTTGAGCGGCCGTGCACCAAACACGGGATCAAAGCCCTCACGCGCTAACTCAGCCAAGGCGGCATCCGATACCTCTAGACGCATTTCCTGCTGTTCCATCCGTTTTGCTAACCGATTGATCTGAATCCCAGCAATCTTTTCAATATGTTGGCTTTGCAGCGCATGAAACACTACGATTTCATCTATCCGGTTTAAAAACTCAGGGCGGAAATGCTGCTTGAGTTCTTCCCAGACCACTTCTTTGACCGCGTCGTAAGGCTTACCCACCATCGCCTGAATATGCTGCGAGCCCAAATTAGAGGTCATCACGATCACCGTATTGCGGAAATCCACAGTGCGACCTTGACCATCCGTTAGTCGGCCATCGTCCAATACTTGCAGCAAGACATTAAACACATCCGGATGCGCTTTTTCAACCTCATCAAGCAATACCACGCTATACGGCTTACGGCGCACTGCCTCCGTCAAATAACCGCCCTCTTCGTAACCAACATAGCCCGGTGGCGCACCGATCAATCTGGCGACGGAGTGTTTTTCCATAAACTCACTCATGTCGATACGGATGAGATGCTCATCGGAATCAAACATGAAATCTGCCAGCGCACGCGTCAACTCGGTCTTGCCCACTCCGGTGGGACCCAGGAACAAAAAGGAACCATAGGGGCGTGACGGATCGGACAAACCTGCGCGGGAACGCCGGATGGCGTCCGCCACTAAACCAACGGCCTCATCTTGACCAATGACCCGGTCATGCAGTCGCTCTTCCATCTTGAGCAATTTTTCACGTTCGCCCTGCATCATTTTTGACACAGGAATGCCGGTCGCGCGCGATACAACTTCCGCAATCTCCTCCGCACCGACTTGCGTCCGCAGGAGCTTGGGACGCTCGCCCGGAGTCTTTGCCTCAGCAGACCCTTCGGCCGTTTTGAGTCTAGACTCCAACTCCGGCAAGGTACCGTACTGAATCTCAGCCAACTTATCGAACTGTCCTTTACGCTGGAGCTCGGCCATTTCGGCACGCGCACGCTCAATTTCCTCTTTGATCGATTGCGTACCCTGAACAGCAGCTTTTTCGCTCTTCCAGATCACTTCGAAATCGTTGTACTCGCGCTGAAGCTTTTCAAGTTCCTCCTCAATAATCTGGAAACGACGAATGGAGCCCTCGTCCGTTTCTTTTTTAACAGCCTCACGTTCAATCTTTAACTGAATAATGCGGCGATCAAGTTTATCCATCACCTCAGGCTTGGAATCGATCTCCATGCGAATGCGCGAGGCGGCCTCGTCAATCAGATCAATGGCCTTATCGGGCAAAAAACGATCCGTAATGTAGCGATGTGAAAGCTCAGCGGCCGCAACAATCGCTGGATCCGTAATTTCGACACCATGATGCAACTCATAACGCTCTTGCAAACCGCGCAAGATCGCAATGGTTGACTCCACATTAGGCTCGTCCACCAATACTTTTTGAAACCGACGCTCAAGCGCAGCGTCCTTTTCAATGTATTTACGATACTCATCGAGTGTTGTCGCACCAATACAATGCAGCTCGCCTCGGGCCAGCGCGGGCTTGAGCATATTACCGGCATCCATCGCGCCCTCTGCCTTGCCGGCGCCAACCATCGTATGAATTTCATCGATAAAAATGATGTAACTACCGTCGTCCTGCGCAAGCTCTTTGAGCACCGATTTAAGTCGCTCCTCAAACTCACCGCGAAACTTGGCACCTGCGAGCAAGCTCGCCAAGTCAAGCGACAGCACGCGTTTGCCACGCAAAGACTCAGGCACCTCGTCATTGATGATCCGTTGGGCTAAGCCCTCAACGATCGCCGTTTTACCCACACCAGGCTCACCGATCAGAACGGGATTGTTTTTGGTCCGACGCTGCAAAATTTGAATCGCGCGTCGAATCTCGTCATCCCGACCAATGACAGGGTCGAGTTTGCCCTGACGGGCCCGCTCGGTAAGATCAGTGGTGTACTTGGAGAGCGCCTCACGATTAGACTCGCCGTCCTGATCTTGCATAGAAGAACCGCCGCGAACAGCATCAATGGCGGATTCAAGCGCCTGGCGCTGCAAACCCGTTTCTTTAAGTGCGCGGCCGACGTCCCCTTTGTCCTCTGAGAGTGCCAACAAGAATAATTCGCTGGGAATATACGTGTCACCACGCTTAGCGGCTTCTTTGTCGACGCGTGTAAAAACAGACTGTAAGTCTCGGCTGACTTGAATATTGCCATCGCCGCCTTTGACTTGAGGCAAACCTTTTACGATGGTGTCCAAGGCAGGTTGAAGGCGATTGATCGCGACGCCAGCACGTGCCAATAGGCTACCCGCTCCACTTTCACTATCGGCGAGAAGTGCCGAGAGCACGTGGGCAGGTTCGATATAGGGGTTGTCATTACGCGCAGCTAAACTTTGGGCGTCGGCGAGCGCCTGTTGAAATTTGGTCGTTAATTTGTCAAAACGCATGGTGTTGCTCCTAACATTGTGAATATGGCTTGTGGCCAATAACTGTTAGACATTAAATGCGGACGTTTCGCTCAATTTCAAGGATTCAGCGCACATTTAGACTTAACCTAAACTTAGGGTAACCTAAGTCATAGGGATTGAAATTGACTTAGATCAATATTTATACAGACGAGCGATACAATCGGGGTGAAGCTTCAGTATTCAATTGCTACTCAAGCTTAAGGAGTAAAAAGCTCATGCTTAAAAGTGTCACGGTTACATCGGAATCACCGCATTGCTCAACCTGCATGATGGCGAGCGTTTGTCTGCCCGTAGGTATGTCACCCAGCGAAGTCACTCAGCTTGATGACCTTGTCAAAGAAAGGCTGCGTGTTGAAAAGGGGCAAGCTCTTTTTCAACACGGTGCCCCCCTAGACGCGCTGTTTGGTCTGCGTACGGGCTCAATCAAAACTCAAATGATCGAAGCATCCGGTCAGCATCAAATTACGGGTTTTTTCCTCCCAGGTGAAATCGTAGGCTTGGATGGCATGATGGAAGGCATTCACAGCTCGACCGCCATCGCAATGGAGGACTCTGAGGTTTGTGTGGTCAAGCTTGACGATATCGATGAAATCAGTCGCTATGTCCCGACGCTTCAGCATCAGGTTAGACGCCTGATGAGCAAGGAAATCGCAAGATCCCATCAGGTATTGCTGGCACTCGGTTCGATGCGCTCTGAGCAGCGGCTTGCCGCATTTTTAATTAACTTGTCTCAGCGCCTCACCGCGCTTGGCTATTCTTCGACTGAGTTCATCATGAGGATGAGTCGAGAAGAAACGGGGAATTATCTCGGCCTCACCTTAGAAACAGTCAGCAGATTGTTTTCAAGGTTTGCAAGAGATGGCGTGATTCGCGTCAATCAACGTGAAATAAAAATTTTAGATATGGACGCCCTTCGCGAACTCGTCGGCAAATCCTGCTAACTCGGCGCTACCGGACGCGGACATCCAATCTCAGTGCTTATCCTCTAAAAACAACTCGGATCTTATAAAGTCCAAAGTGATGTGTTTAGAGTTCAAAACTTCATGGCCAAGCTGTTGAGACCAATACGCATGCCCCCCGCCCACACGCGCCCACTCATTGAGCCTGCGTGTAAACAACTGCAAATCGTATTCATGCGTGACACCAATCGCACCATGCACGGCATGCGCGACAGCCGATACACGCGCCACAGCTTGGCTTGTTTGTGACTTAGCCAAGGCGGCAAGCATCGGCGCTGGCCGCCAGTCTTGACTGCGGCAAGCCATTTCTGTTGCCATACGCGCACCAAACACTAACTCAGCGACCTCACTAATCTGTTGCTGTAAGGCTTGAAAACGTCCGATCGGCTTACCAAACTGCTCGCGCTGGTTTGCATGAGCAAGCGTCATCTCAAACACGCGGTCTGCTGCACCTGCGATCAACACGGCCACAGACAAGGCCAACAAGTGACGAAATTGAGGTTGTTCCCAAGTGCCCAGTTGCGAACGCTCTACAACTTCTGCTGACCAGGTTAAATTTGCATCAAGCGTGCCGTGACCACCTGAAGGTGTCACGATGGCGGCGGACGTCGGCAACAGCCAGACTTGCTTGTCATGTTGGACTAACACCCACTCAGCCACTAGCCCAAAACTCACTGCATGTGCTGTGACTCCCGCGCCACCTGCCTCAACTTGAAAAGGAGCGAACGTCAGTGACCCTTCAGGAATAGGCTTGGCGTGTTGACTTAACCAGGCGCGCGCCAGCATCGAGTGGGCATATGGCAATGGCAACGCGTATCGTCCCATGCAAAACATGATCGGCCAGGCATCATTTAATGTCAGGCCAGCCCCCCCTGCACTTTCTGGAAGCAACGCATCGGCAAAGCCGGCAGATAAAAGGATCTCCCAAAGGGGTTTGGGATCGCTTCCCTGCTCAATCGTGCGGAGCTGCGCAGGTGTGCACTCTTGGGCAAAGAAACGGTCCGCAGAGTCGTAGAAAGAATTTTGCATCATGATTACCTCAAACCCAAGCCGCGGGCAATGATGCCACGCAAAATTTCACGCGTACCGCCTCGCAGTGAAAATGTCACCCCCATTTGCTCTAAATAACCAAGGGTCTGCAGTAAATCTGCACTTGCTACAAAATCAGGATGGGCACCTAGCCAGGCGCTAATCTGCCTAATCAGCTTTTGCTCGTAATCGGTCCCATAGTCCTTGACCACTGAAGCATCGGTCGCAGGACTCTCACCATCGACCAGCTTTTGTGTCACCGCAAGTGAAAGCGCGCGCAAGACGGCCATTTCAGCTACTAAAGACCCGACCAGGGCGCACGTTTCGGGATCGTTCACATTTTGCTCACGCAAACAAGCCATCCAGCTATCTAACAAGGCAATACTGGAGTAGATCCTCTCCGGGCCGCTTCGTTCAAAAGCAAGTTCAGCCGTGCATTGATCCCAACCTTGCCCCTCCACCCCAACAAGTGCCTCAGGCGCGAGAGACACATTATCAAAAAACACTTCAGAAAAATGCGCATCTCCCGCCATGTCACGAATTGGACGCACGGTCACGCCGGGCAACTTGAGGTCGATAATGACCTGCGATAAGCCCTTTTGCCTGTCCGAGGTTTCACCCGAAGTTCGTACTAACGCAATCATGTAATCGCAGCCATGGGCGTTCGTCGTCCATATCTTGCTGCCATTTAATAACCAACCCTCTGGGGTCTTGGTGGCGCGCGTGCGGATACTGGCCAAATCCGAACCAGAACTGGGCTCGCTCATGCCAATGCAAAAAAATGCCTCGCCTCGACAGATTTTGGGAATATAAAAGCGCCGCTGCGCTTCGGTGCCAAAATTTAAAATAAGCGGACCACTTTGACGATCTGCAATCCAATGAGAAGCGACCGGCGCTCCGGCAATTAACAGTTCCTCAGACAAGACAAAACGCGAGAAAAATCCCTTGCCAGAACCTCCATATTCTTTGGGAATTGTTAAGCCCAACCAGCCTTTTTTTGCGAGGCTCTTGCTAAAAGAATTGCTCACACCCATCCATGACCGCGCTTTAACATGATCGGAAACGCCTTGCATTTCCTCATTTAAAAATGCACGAATCTCTGCGCGGAACGTACGTTCATCATCTGGGACTTTTGTAAATTCAAGTGCTGTCAGCATGTTTAACCTGTCTGGATGAGGTGGCAGGATATGACTGCGGCACCTCGGTTACGGCGACTTAAGATCGTCTTATACTATCAAGATTGTATTTGTTTGACACGATAACAGCCAATTCGCAGAGGAAGACATGACAGAAACTAAGCTTTTAGGGTCAGGATATATCTGGCAAGAACTGGCTGTTGGTCAAAAATTTAGAACCTATCGTCGTACTGTGACTGAAACCGACATTATTAATTTCATCAGCGTCACAGGTATGCTCGAAACGATTTTTATCGACAAGACCTTTTCTCATGGTGCCATGCAGGGTCGTCCTGTCCCGGGAGGCCTGACTTATGGGCTGATCGAGGGGTTGCTGATGCAGGGGATGGTACAGGGCACTGGGCTAGCGCTGCTCGAGGTACACAAAAAGGTACTCAAGCCCGTACTTGCGGGCGATACGATCTGGGCCGAGGTAGAGGTCACTGCAATCAAGCCAACCTCCAAAAATAATCGCGCAGTCGTGACCTCACGTGTCGATGTCAAAAACCAAGACAATGTGGATGTTATGACATACACAGCAGTAAGAATGCTCGCGGGTGAGAGACACTAAGCACTAAAAAGTGACGGCCTCAGCTTCTTTTTTATCCTTGGGGGCTATGAACAGGGTCAAATAACTCGACAAAGCCGCAATCGACCAAAAAAAGAAAAACCCAGCCGCATACATGACTTCACGTTCTGGACGGATATAACCAAAGATCGCGACATCTAGCGGGTCAACTAACGCAAAAACTACTGCGCTCGCTACCCCTGCCATCAAAAATGATGGCCACAATATCCACATCAATGCATGCCACTTCATAGCAGCTCCTTGGATTATCGCGTTTCGTTTAACGCTGGCTTGCCAGGAGCCTTCTCAACAACCAACCCCCGCTTCATACCCCCCTCAAGTATGGGCTGATCTGCAAAGCTACTCACAGCTAGCGCAATCGTAATCGCACACCCCACAATCGCCAAAGCGGGTCCGGCCATCAGTATCCAAGGCCATGGTTCTCGCCACCAAGGTGTAGGGCGCGGCAATTCTATTTTTTGGTCTGCGCTATTCATGGCGTTTCCTTAGTTCGGGAAAATAAAACTTGAAGCTTCGGTAATCTCAGTCAGCACAGCACCATTAGCGCCAAGCGACTTTGTAATAAATTTGATCGGTTGTGGTCCGGGCTTGGCCGCTTCTGCAGGTGCTCGCACGACCACGGCAATCAGTCGATTCGATGCACTAGGGACTTTAAGCTGGGATGCAGTCTGATTCTCCTCGGTCTGTGGAGCGCCCACCAAGGGTACTGAAGTTCGATCAGCCAATGCGACAGACATCCCGGGGATCCCTTCCACAGCGATAGAGAGCAAGAGCGCTTGCTCGGAAGCATTGATCAGCTGAATACGATAGACATTTTCGATCAGACCGCCCGCCACTTCTCGCCCCAACATCCCCCTGTCGCGGATCACATCAACACGTAAGCTTGTGCGAGTCGCCAAAGCGCCTATAAACACCGCGACCAGCACCAACATCAATATTGAGTAAATCAGCACACGGGGGCGCAGCAGACTTTTACGAATGGCCTGAGGTGACAGTTTTTCTAACACACCTCTTTCAGAGGTGTAGCGAATGAGGCCTTTGGGGTAATCAAGCTTATCCATCACTTGATTACAAGCGTCAACGCAGGCGCCGCAACCAATGCACATGTACTGGAGTCCCTGTCGGATATCTATGCCTGTTGGACAAACCTGCACGCAGATACTGCAATCGACACAATCCCCCATTCCCTGCGCATGATGATCGACCTTGCGTGATCGTGCGCCACGCGGCTCGCCGCGCGCGGGGTCGTACGTCACCACTAACGTATCGCGGTCCACCATCACGCTCTGGAATCGTGCGTATGGACACATATATTTACAGACTTGCTCACGCAAAAATCCAGCATTACCCCATGTCGCAAAACTGTAAAAAAATAACCAAAACCACTGCCAAGGACCCAGCGTGAACGCTAGCAAATCAGACGCTAAGGTTCTGATCGGAGCAAAGTATCCAATAAACGAAAAGCCCGTCCAAAATGCAACCACAAACCAAAGTGCGTGCTTGGTTGCTTTGATCCGGACCTTGCGTACAGATAAAGGTGACTCGTCCAAGCGAATTCGGGCCACACGGTCGCCCTCAACCTTGCGCTCAATCCACATGAAAATTTCAGTGTAGACCGTCTGAGGACAGGCATAGCCGCAAAACAACCGACCCGCTATGGCCGTGAATAGAAACAAACCTAGTGCGGAAATAATGAGCAGTAGCGTCAGGTAAATCACGTCCTGAGGCCATAGCACCATGTCAAAGATGTAAAACTTACGTGCACCCAAATCAAAAAGAACCGCTTGTCGACCATTCCAATTGAACCAAGGTAACCCATAAAAGAGCGCTTGAGTCAGTAGCACCAGAGCGATACGCCAACGCGCAAATACACCCATCACTGAGCGGGCATAAATTTTTTGGCGCACATCCGCTAAAGTTTGCTCTAACACTTCTGCCCCAGGCAGCAAAGGTTTGCTGCCAAGCGGACGCCAAGCAAGAGGCGCGACCTCATCGGACTTGGGAGTCTGAGACTCAGAGGTCATGGGCATCCCCTCGCTTGATTATCATTGATCACCGGGTCGTGTTGCCGGACATCGCTGCAGAAACTGTCACATCCTTGCCACCCGACAATCCCCACACCCAGGCGGAAAGCAGTCGAATCTGTTCGGGTGTCAACACATGCTCCTGGGCTGGCATACGGTTGTTACGACCATTTAAGATCGAGCCCACAATCGTCGCTTCTGAGCTGCCATAAAGCCAGACATCATCGGTCAGGTTAGGCGCACCGAGTGCCTTGTTGCCTTTGCCGTCTACCCCGTGGCAAGCAACGCAGTTATTAAGATACTCTCGCTTACCCGGAATCACCCGAATCTGATCATGCGCCAGACCCGACATTGAGCGAACATATTGCGCAATTTCTCCTGCTGATTTTGGATTGATATTGGCACTCATCGGGGGCATCACACCGTTGCGTCCTTTGGCAATGGAGGTATGTAAAGCCTCTGGTGTACGGCCGTACATTGAATCCCCTTGAGCCAAATTAGGAAAACTCACTGCGCCTCGCGCATCAGAGCCGTGACACTGAGCGCAATTATTCAAAAACAGACGCTGACCAATCACTCGCGCATCAGGATCAGCGGCAATAGAGGGGATATCCATCGCCGCAAAACGCGCATAGACTGGCCTGACCTCTTCGTTGAGTTTGGTTTGGTCATCTTCGACTTCGACAGCCGTTGTGTAACCAAGCACTCCCTGATAGGCACCGAGTCCGGGATAGAGCACCAGATAACCCAAGCCCACCCCGCACATGATGATGTACATAAACGTCCACCATCTCGGCACAGGATTATTTAACTCGCGGAGGTCACCATCCCACACGTGACCGGTATCCTCAACCACACCAGGTTGTTTATTGATCAACCATTTACGCTGAGAAAACAACAACCATAAGCACCAAACAATCCCGCCCACCGCGATAATCGCGATGTAATAGCCCCAAAAACCATTGAAAAAATCACTCATGGACGTGGCTCCTCTTTCTGTTCTTTAATGCCTTCATCTGGCAAAACAAAGGGAAGATTGGCCGCTTCGGCATTTGCTTTTTTTCGCCCCTTAGAGAAGGCCCACCAAATAATTCCGAAAAATGTCAGCATCCCCAACACTGTTGCAATTGCATTGAGATAGGCAAGCATTATCGAACTCCCGGTGCGGCGGGTGATGTTTGATTAGACCCTGCAGCTTGCGCCGCTTTTCGCGCGCCTGTGCCCAACCCCTGCAAATAGGCGATCATGGCGTCCTCTTCCGTTTTACCCTTCAATGCTGCTGGCGCACCCTCGATCTGCGCCTCGGTATAGGGCACACCTAAAATACGCAACGCATACATGCGGTCCTTAATGTCCGTGTCAGTCAGTTGACGCTGAGCAAGCCAGGGATAGCCGGGCATGTTGGACTCTGGCACAACCGATCTTGGATTTCGCAGGTGAACACGGTGCCATTCATCGGAATAACGCTCACCCACCCGGGCAAGGTCGGGACCCGTACGCTTGGAGCCCCACAAGAATGGACGGTCAAACACGGACTCCCCTGCCAACGAGTAAGAGCCGTAACGCTGCACTTCAGCGCGCAACATCCGAATCTGCTGAGAGTGACAACCTACACACCCCTCACGGATATAAAGATCGCGCCCCATCAGTCTGACTGGATCGTAAGGCTCGACGCCAGGAGTAGGTTGAGTCAAGGAATGTTGAAAAAACAAGGGAATGATCTGAACGAGCCCTGCAAACAGCACGACCACAATGCTACAAATAATCATTAACCCGATATTTTTCTCAAGGGTCTCATGCGAGAAGAAACTTTTCTTTTCATTTGCCATACTGTTCTCCTCAGGCTTTTGCCACAACGACTGCAGGCGTAGGTTGTTGAGCGAGGTCATGAGGGATGAAGGGATTGACCGCTTGTTCACCCACCACAGTCTTGAATACGTTATAGGCCATCACCACCATACCGACCAAATACAACACACCACCTAGCAGACGAATCGCATAAAAAGGGACCGTGGTCTTAACTGACTCGACAAAACTGTATGTGAGAGAGCCATCGGGTTCAGTGGCACGCCACATCAGACCCTGCATCACACCGGCAATCCACATCGAAGCGATATACAGCACCACACCGATCGTCGCGATCCAAAAATGGACCTCGATTAATTGAGTGCTGTACATCTTGTCACGCCCCCACAGCCTGGGAATCAAGTAATACAGCATGCCAAACGTGATCATCGCCACCCATCCCAGCGCACCAGAGTGCACGTGTCCGATCGTCCAGTCGGTGTAATGCGACAAGGCATTCACCGTACGGATGGACATCATGGAACCTTCGAAGGTCGACATGCCGTAGAACGAGAGCGACACCACCATAAATTTCAAAATAGGATCAGTGCGCAATTTGTACCAAGCACCTGACAAGGTCATGATGCCGTTGATCATGCCTCCCCACGATGGCGCCAAAAGAATCAGAGAAAACACCATGCCGAGAGACTGTGTCCAGTCGGGCAATGACGTATAAAGAAGATGATGAGGACCTGCCCACATATAAGTAAATGCAAGAGCCCAAAAGTGAACAATCGACAAGCGATAGGAATAAATGGGTCGTTCTGCTTGTTTGGGGATGAAGTAATACATCATGCCCAGGAAACTGGTGGTTAAGAAGAACCCTACTGCATTGTGCCCGTACCACCACTGCACCATCGCATCCTGCACGCCTGCATACGCGGAATAAGATTTCCACATCGTGGCTGGCATCTCAATATTGTTGACGATGTGCAAAATTGCAATCGTCAGGATGTAGGAACCAAAGAACCAGTTTGCGACATAAATGTGTTTGCTCTTTCGCTTAACGATCGTGCCAAAAAAGACAATGGCATAGGCGACCCAAACAAGAGTGATCAAAATATCGATCGGCCATTCAAGCTCAGCGTATTCTTTGCTGGTTGTAATACCCAAAGGAAGCGTGATGGCTGCGCCCACGATCACGAGTTGCCAACCCCAAAACGTGAAAGGAATCAAAAAACCACCGAACAAACGCGCCTGACAGGTTCGCTGTACAACATAATATGAAGCAGCAAATAACGCGCTACCACCAAACGCGAAAATGACTGCATTAGTGTGCAACGGTCTTATGCGACCATATGTTAACCAGGGGATATCAAAATTCAGCTCAGGCCATAACAGTTGTGCAGCAAGTATTACACCCACTAGCATTCCGACGATTCCCCAGACAACCGTCATCACGGCAAACTGTCTGACAACGCCATAATTGAAGGTCTCGACCGTTTTTGCATTTGAGCGAGCCATATTGTTTCCTTGTTCAAAATATCGCTTGATGGTGACATCATGCCAAAACAAGGATGACTCAGACTTGATCCATATCAATTCAAACAGTATTTTGAAGACTCTTCTCAGCTCTCCCCTAGACTTGGCTTGTCTGCAGCAGGCACGGACCGATCATCGTCAAGCAAAATTGAATGGCTTGCAGCATCGGGATCATCGTACTGACCTGAAAAAACAGCCCACCACAACATACCGCCCACAAGCGCGACAACGGCTAATGAGAGGGGCAAGAGAAGGTACAAAATTTCCAATTGAACTAGACCTGCGTCTTGGGGCTGAGCCCCCTCACCAAGATCACACTGAATGTATCGGCGGACATTGAAAAGAGTCGCCAAGCATTAAATATGACCGCGGCAGAAGAGATCAACATCAACAGTGCCGCTAACCAAGGTGTGACCCATCCCACTGCGGCCAAAGGCATAGTCAAGACATGCCAAGTCAGCGACCCATAGAGATTTTGTCGTGTCACACGACGCGTGCGGATGAACAATGCATGACGTTGAGTCTCCGACATCGTTGGGTACGTAGCCAAAGTGGTATGCGTTGCGGCAAAGGACATTGGCGCAGCAAGCGCAAGCGCACAAGGGCAACTCATCACAAGCAACGCGACCAGCACAGAAAGCGCATGTTCAGGTTGCGTTTGCCACCAATACCAAGAAATGAGAAAAGCAAATCCCAATTGAGCTAGAACAAATAAGGTTGCAACGCGATCAGACTGATCCATCAACGGTCGACAAAATGCGTCTAGCTGTGCACCACCCTGAGCAATTTCGACCGACTGTTTTGCACGGGTTTCAAAGTAACGCGCTGTCAGCAGAAAGGCGATGAACATCGTCACCGAGTCAAAATACACCTCGCCATGCCCGGTGACTGTTGCATACACGCTTGGAACAAAGGCAGCCACAATACTTGTTGCTACGGGGATATCCATGGTGATCCGTCTCTCAGTGACTGCACGTCCCACGCCTTGCCATACTGGCCAAGCCGCGTACAACACGACAGGGACTGATAAGGCCAGACTGGCCCAGTTCATCAAAAATATCGCCCAATCCAGCACTTCGAGGCTATCGTTCGGACCCGCCTCAATCCTGAGATAGCCCGGCAAAGCAAACATCATCACCTGCATCATAGCGAGCCAAGCTAGCCCCAAACGAACAAGGCTGCGCCTGCGACCACTCATTTCGGTGGGATTCAAAGGTCGATTGTGTGCAAAGATTGATCTGGCCATCATGGGTAAATTCTAGGCGGTGTAGGTGTATCGACGCCTTGATTTAGATCAACTAGGTAAAATTGCGTTTATTTTCTTGTTGTTATCTGATGAAGCAGCCACAGCGCGATCTCCCTCTTGGTCAGGATGTTGCTTATCCAACAGCCTATGATCCAACACTTCTTTTTCCGATTGCGAGGGCCGAGGCACGCCGACAAATCGGCATTCAATCGGGAACCCTGCCTTTTACGGGCTGGGATCTGTGGAACGCCTATGAAATGTCCTGGCTGTCATCTCAGGGGATGCCTCAGATTGCCATGTTGCGGTTAACAGTTGGTTGTCAAAGTCCCAATATTATTGAGTCAAAATCATTGAAGCTTTACTTAAACAGCTTCAACCAAACCGCTTTTGCATCAACTGAAGACATGCTCGAAACCCTGCGCAAGGATTTGTCACAGGCTGCAGGCGCTCAGGTGGAGGTGGCGTTGATTCTGCCTCAGGATTTTGCTGCGTTACAGATCAAAGAGTTTGATGGGATAGATTTGGACACGCAAGCACTCACGATTGATTGCTATGCGCCCAATGCAGATCTGCTCTGTCTGACTCCACACCCAACGGGGACATCACACATCGTCCACGAAACCCTTTTTTCCAGACTACTCAAATCCAACTGTCCCGTGACCTCTCAACCTGACTGGGCCTGCATCAAGATTGACTATTCCGGCCCTCAGATTGATCGGGCAGGATTATTGAAATACATCGTTTCATTTCGGATGCACAACGGGTTTCACGAACAATGTGTTGAAACAATTTTTCAGGACCTCATGACGCGGTGCAAACCGCTCACGCTCTCTGTTTATGCGCGCTACACCCGTCGAGGGGGCTTGGACATCAACCCCTGGCGTGCGACACCTGACATGACGGCGCCCACCCTTGAAAGAAGTGCGCGGCAATAAAGAACGCAGAGAGAAACAACCCGGGCCAGAACAGCCCGGGATTTAATCTTGTGCGGTTTTAGCGCGAATCACGGGCCAAGCGCGTCTGAGATAGTAAAACATCGACCAGACCGTCAAAATCGCTGCAATGACAATCAGCACCTGACCGATTGCGGCAAAAGGGATGCCCAATAGTGTGTCGTGATACAGCAAACATGGAATCGCAATCATCTGAGCAGCGGTCTTGAACTTTCCGAGCCAATGCACCGCAACACTTGCACTTGCGCCAATCTGCGCCATCCATTCACGCAACGCTGAAATGGTGATTTCGCGGCCAATAATCACAAACGCAATCATCACATCGACGCGATCAAGATTGAGCAAAACCAAAAGCGCAGCAGACACCATCAGCTTGTCCGCAACGGGATCCAAAAAGGCGCCAAACGAAGAGGTCTGATTCCAACGCCGTGCGAGCCAACCATCAAACCAGTCGGTTAAGGCAGCAAAAATAAAAGCCAAACTTGCCGTGGTGTCGCGTGCAGTTACGCTCATCCAAGCTTCGGGCAAATAATAAAGTCCGACGAGGAGCGGAATCATGGCGATACGCAGCCATGTCAGGATGATGGGGATATTTATAGGCATACGCTATGCTAACCCAGTTAACGTAAAGAAAAGTAGATACGCTCAGCCAACTCGGGGGAGATCCCTTCGACCGAGGCTAAGTCTTCGATGCTGGCATTGGCGACGCCACTAAACCCGCCAAATCGTGCCAAGAGGCGCTGACGTCGCTTGACCCCAATCCCATCAATATCTTCTAAACGCGACACATTGCGTGCTTTGGCGCGCTTGGCGCGCATTCCCGTGATGGCAAAGCGATGCGCTTCATCTCGAATTTGCGCGATCAACATCAACGCGGCGGAAGCCTCACCCAATACCAGCGGGGCTCTATCATCCGGGAAAATCAAGGTTTCCAGTCCAACCTTGCGACGATCACCTTTTGCGACCCCGACCAACACCTCGGTATCTAGCCCCAGTTCAGCAAACACCTGGCGGGCGATTTCAACCTGCCCTTTGCCACCATCGATCAACACCAAACCTGGCATTTGGGCTTCCCCGTCTGCGACTTTGCCAAACCGCCGGGTGAGCACCTGCCGCATCGCCGCATAATCATCACCCGGAGTAATACCCGCAATGTTGTAGCGGCGATACAGTGATGGCTGCATGGCGTGACTTGAATAGACGACACAGGAAGCTTGAGTCGCCTCGCCCGCGGTGTGACTAATATCAAAACATTCAATATGCAGGGCCTCGAGCGCAACCGGATCCGTATCGAGATCAAGCGCCTCAGCGAGCGCCAAGGTTCGCGCGCTTCGTGCACCCGTCTCTAACAACGCACTCCCGAGCGCCATCTCTGCATTGCGCGTCGCTTGTTCAAGCCACGCTCGACGCACTCCCTGAGGACGACTAATAAAGCGAGATTTCGTTGATTTGGACTCCGCGATGAGATCGATCAACGCGGCATCCGGTAACGCATGCGAACCCACAATGGCTGCGGGTAAAGGATGATCCACATAGTGTTGCGCAATAAAAATCTCCAATACCTCTGCACTGGAGTCGCCATCGGTATGGGTCGGGAAAAAAGCGCGGTCTCCCAGATGCCTTCCACCCCGCACCATGGCGAGGTTGACACACACTTTGCCCCCAGACGATGCCACCACAATGATATCTGTGTCGCTCTGGTCTGCATCCTCCATCGTCTGCTGATGCAAAACTTTGGCAAGCGCGCCCATTTGATCACGCAGCATCGCAGCCTGTTCAAACTCAAGGGCCTCAGCAGCGCTTTGCATCCGCTGCTCGATATCGCCCATAATCTCTTGCGTTTCACCATTTAAAAAGCGAGCGGCACGCGTCGCATCTGCGGCATAATCCTGTTGCGAAATTTCATCGACGCAAGGCGCAGAACAACGACCAATCTGGTGTAGCAGGCAAGGCCTGGAACGGTTGGCGTAAACAGTGTCTTCACATGTCCGAAGGCGAAACACCTTTTGCAAAATTTGAATGGTTTCGCGCACGGCCCACGCACTCGGATAGGGCCCAAAAAACTGCCCTTTTTTTTGCGTGGAGCCGCGGTAATACGCAATGCGTGGGGCCACATGGCCAGACAGCATCAAATACGGGTAAGACTTGTCATCTCGAAACAAGATGTTGTAGCGTGGGCGTAAGGACTTGATGAGATTATTTTCTAAAATCAATGCCTCGGCTTCAGAGCGCGTGACGGTGACCTCTATGCGGACAACACGCGCCACCATATGGCCAATACGCGGACTGGAAGGTGTCTTTTGAAAATAGGACGACACCCTCTTTTTTAAGTCGCGTGCTTTACCGACGTACAGGACCTCGTCCGACGCATCAATATGCCGATACACACCAGGCAAATGCGGCAGTTGCGCGAGAAACGCCTTGATATCAAAAGCGCTGGACTCAGGCTCGCTCATGCAGCACTTGCACCGATTTCAAGGCTTCAAGATAAGCCAATTGCTTTTGAAGAGATTTCCAGTCTGGGGCGTCGGTTTTTGGCATCAACCGCTCAATACGCGCAAGCGAGTCACGTGTCGACTTCCAATTGAGACGCGAGAGTAAGTCA
This sequence comes from Burkholderiaceae bacterium, assembly GCA_023653055.1. Lineage (GTDB taxonomy): Bacteria > Pseudomonadota > Gammaproteobacteria > Burkholderiales > Burkholderiaceae_B > Zwartia. Next base: position 131,053 of record JAMNXR010000006.1, read on the forward strand.
TCTGCCAAGTCAGGGCGATTACAGACCAAAGCCATGTCACAACCCGCATTGAGCGCAGCACGCGCACGTGCCAAAATATCACCCGCAACTGCGGCGCCTTCCATAGTGAGGTCGTCTGAAAACACTACACCGTTGTAACGCAGATTTTTACGCAAAATCTCCTTGATCCACTTTGCTGAAAAACCCGCGGGCATAGGATCTACTTTTGTATAAATCACGTGTGCAGGCATCACAGAAGGGATGACTTGGTCTCCTAGCCATTGATAGGGTGCCGCATCATGCTCTAAGATTTTTTTCAACGGCCGTGCATCGCGTGGAACGGCATGATGTGAGTCTGCGGCGACTGCGCCATGACCTGGAAAGTGTTTGCCACACGCCCCCATACCGGCTTGGGCCAGCCCCTGCGACAAAGCACGTGCGAGCATCGCCACGACACGCGGATCTCCATCAAAAGCACGATCTCCGATCACGCTACTCACACCAAAATCTAAATCGAGGACCGGCGTAAAGCTTAAGTCGACACCACAGGCGCGCAATTCGGCACCCAACACATAGCCAACATCTGTTGCCATGCGCATCGCGTTCATGGGATCCTTGAGCCACTCAACGCCCAGACTTCGCATCGAAGGCAGTGTCGTAAAGCCATCTGTGCGAAATCGCTGCACACGACCACCTTCATGGTCGACCGCAATCAATAAGCGAGGTGTGCGTAGATCATGAATCCGCTTGGTCAAGGCGACGAGCTGTTTACGTGAGGTGAAATTGCGCGTAAAAAGAATGACACCGCCCACGAGCGGATGAAGCAATCGCGCCTCTTCTGCGGCCGTCATGACGGTGCCTGCAACATCGACCACCAAAGGGCCTCGAGCAATCGTAGGTGTGCTTGCTTCAGTCATTATCATTACTCTCCAGAAATATTTGTATTGAGTGACGCTTCTTGCAGGGTTTCAACCACGACGTAGGCAGCGCCATACTCTGATTCGTCGGTCAGCGACACATGGGCGGGTCCAAAGCGCGACGCGTACCACAGGGCTAACGGCCCAGATAAAACAACAGTAGGTCGTCCACCTTTCATATTTAAGGTTTGCATGCGCGTCCACCACATGGGCATTCGCATGCCTAGACCGATTGCCTTTGAAAAGGCTTCCTTTGCAGCGAAACGCGTCGCGAGATATCGAACGCCACGCCCACGATCGCGCGCGGCACGGGCTTTGAATACGCGTAGCTCATCCTCGCCCAGAATTTTCTCTGGAAATCGTTCAGGATGACGCAGCCACGCCCGATCGATACGATCCATCTTGACCAGATCCATGCCAATTCCTGCGATTGCGCTCAAGTCAGCCTACCTTCAGTTTTTGCGCGACGGCACCGAAATGCCGCGCTGCGCATTCAATCTGGCTTCAATCATGCATGCCTTGATATTACGGATGGTGTTTTCCCAGCCGTCAAATATCGCTTGGGCCACGATGGCATGACCAATGTTGAGTTCAGCAATACCTGGGAGCGCAGCAATAGGCGCGACATTACCAAAATGCAAACCATGGCCTGCATTCGTTCGCAAGCCCTGAGAAACTGCCACCGCAATCGCTTTTTGCAAACGGATTAACTCGGCCGCAGCCTGCTCTTCGGTTTTGGCCTCCGCATACGCACCCGTATGGAGTTCGATCACGGTCGCACCTGTATCAACCGCAGCCGCGATTTGTCGCGCATCTGGATCAATAAACAAAGACACGCGAATGCCGCTTGCCTGTAGCTGCTCGACAGCCGCTTTCACTGTCGCAAACCCGCCCAAGACATCTAACCCACCTTCAGTGGTGAGTTCAGTTCGCTTTTCGGGAACGAGGCACACATCTTGCGGCACAACTTTGCACGCAATCGCCAACATCTCAGGCGTAATCGCACACTCCAGATTCATGCGTGTGCGCAGCTGCGGACGCAGAGCGAACACATCCGCGTCCTGAATATGGCGCCGATCCTCGCGCAAATGCAGGGTAATGAGATCCGCACCGGCATCCTCAGCTAGCAAGGCCGCCTTGATTGGATCGGGATAAATCGTATGACGCTGTTGTCGCAGCGTTGCGACGTGATCAATATTGACGCCAAGATCAATCATGGTGAAATTCTCTAAAGTGTTGTGCGGTTGACTGCGCAATAGGCATGAGGCGATAACAGACTCAATGTGAGGTTATCACGCGCACTGGGCTCAATCATCACTTCGCGCATAGGGTTGATTTAAAGTGAGGGATTCAGTGTGAGAGATTTTACTGAACCAACGGACGGGCCAGTTTTGAAAATGCGGGCGTGAAGGTGACCGCTTGTTTGGTCGCAGCTTGTAAATTAGTATAAATGGGTGGGTTGGCAATGATCTCTGGCGCAATAGCGCCAGGCTTGGCACCTCGCAGAATCCGCAACGTCAAACGGCCCGCGGCCGACCCAATATCTTTATCCGTTAAGTCCACCGTGGCAACGGCGCCCGCTCGTACATCGCTGACATCCCATCCCATAAGCGGAACACGCGCATCGTTGGCAACCTGGACGAGCGATGCGTAAGCTTGGCTCACCGTCCGGTCTGTTAAGGTTTGGAAAACATCGACCTTTTCGATCAAACTGCGAGCAGCGGAGGCAACATCGAGCGGACGCAGCACGGTGAGTTCAATCGCTATCAAACCCGATCCGCTCAAGCTTTCCTGAAATTCACGTACCCGCGCCACCGAGCTTGCATCGGTCGGGTTGTAGAGCACGCCTACACGGCGCGCCTTCGGAAAAAGCTGCTTGATCAACGCCACCCTCTTTTGTATCGTCAACATATCCGATACGCCAGTAAGGTTAGTGCCTGAGGGCCCCATACTTGTTACCACCTCACTGGCAACTGGATCTGTGATGCCGGCAAACACTAAAGGGATTTGTTTGGTGTACGAGACAACTGCTTGCGTGGCAGGTAAAGACAAACTCACGATGACATCTGGCCGACCCTTCACCATTTCTAAAGCCAGTTGCTGCGCTTGTTCAGGTTCACCTTGCGCATCAAACACTCTGAGTTTGAGATTGCGCCCATCCTGGAAACCGGCGCTTTTCAACACCTCGCGTATGCCGTCAATCATTTCTGAGGAGGACTCGTCCTTTTGGTAAGACAAAATCGATATGGATTTTGTTTGCGCAAAGGCCGCACTGTTGCCGAGTAGCAACCCCAACGCCAACCCACACACACTCGCTATACGTATTTTCATCAACATTTATATCAGTCAAACGATCAATATGCCGTCTTTGGAACGTCCCTGCATGGAACGGACCCATTTTTTTGCGGGCAAACCGTATTGTGACTCAACCACCTCCGCGCGGGCGAGTAATTGCGTCATGGTGACCTCAATCGGTGGCCCCTTAAACGCCAATACAACCTGATTACCGGCATCAATCTGAGGCAAACTCAATAATCGCCCCCCAAAAGCTTCACTCACACGTCGAATGTTTTTTTCAAAACTTGCATGGGCGCCAAAAAGGTTGATGGTCATCACCCCCACCTCCCCGAGTACGCTGTGGCATTGCTGATAAAACGCGAGCGAATCACGAACGGGACCTGCCGCCTCGCCGTCATACAGATCCACCATCAGCACTTCGCATGACTCACGATTCTGAGCATCGACTACCCAAACGCCCGCATCCAGGTGTTCAATCAACATTCGATTAGGCCTGGGGAGTTTGAAATACATCTCACACGCTGAGGTCACAAGTGGATTCCACTCGACCACCCGGAGTGTGCTGTTCGTATGCTTTAGGCAAAAACGTGCCAAAGACCCTGCGCCCAAACCCAATAAACCAACGGCCTGCTGGCGTGGGGGGGCCAGGAACAGAAGCCAAGCCATCATTTGCGCCGTATATTCAAGAACGAGCTCTGCAGGTTTTGATATCCACATTGCCCCTTGCACCCATTCGGTCCCGAAGTGCAAATACCGAATGCCACCGCCCTCTGAAATGGTGGGCACTTCATGCGCCAGTACTGTATTTTTTTTCCAAGCCATTGTTAAAAAACACCTTTTTTTGCCATTTCCCGCTTGCAGAATAGCATTGCCGCATTGCGAAATCTTGTCTTTCACTGTAGAATAGCGGACTAAGCTTAGGATACGTGGCTATATCGGATATAGCTGGCGACCCGTCCAACCCAAAGGATTTGAAATGAAAGACGAGATTCACCCAAATTACCGCGACGTGGTGTTCGTTGACCTGCAGACAGGCAACAAATTCATTACCCGCTCGACACTCAACAGCCGCGAAACAATTGAAATGGATGGCAAAACCTACCCATTATTCAAGTGCGACGTGACGTCTGAATCTCACCCTTTCTACACCGGCGCGCAAACACGTATCGTCGAAACGGGTCGCGTTGAAAAGTTCCGTGCCCGTTTTGCTCGCACATCCGGCACCAAAAAGGCGTCTGCCTGATCTGTTCGTTAGATCAATTTTCGCGAAAAGAGGCGGCCTCCAGGCTGCCTTTTTTTTGGTAACTTAGTCTTACATATTTTAATTTTAAGGTTTGAGTCTGCGCGTGTCGCCCTCCTCTACCCAATCCACCCCAGCAAGACTCACTGCCAACGCCTCCGCTAAACTGCCCAGGCTCGTGCTGCTCGTGCTAGCCGTTGCTTACGTTTTAGCAGGTTTGTACGGCCGCGACCCTTGGAAAACAGATGATGTGCTGAGTTTGGCTGCGATGCTCTCTGCCCTTCAGTCTCAGGGCACAGATTGGCTGATACCGCACCTCGGCGACCTCAAACTCACTCAGGATGGCCCGCTATCGATTTGGGTTGGCGCTATTTTGATTCATGTGTTTAGTCCTGTGCTTGGAGAAATCGCCGCATCGCGACTCATTAACTTGCTGTGGTTTGGTATCACGCTGAGTTGTGTCTGGTATGGCACCTACTTGCTTGGACGCCGTGCCGAAGCACAACCCCTCGCCTTGCCTTTTGGTGGAGAACCCACTGTCAAGGACTACGGTCGACTGCTCGCAGACGTTGCAACGCTTTTATTTCTTGCGACGGGTGGCGTGCTATTGCGCTTTCATGAAATCTCTAATGTACCCGCAAATCTTGCGTTTCAGGCCATGGGTTTCTACGCACTCGCACGCATGATGGACAAGCCAAAAATGGGCATGTGCATGCTGACGCTTGCGCTCACGGGTGCCTTTATGACCCGCGCCTGGCCCGGTCTCATGCCACTTTTACTCGCACTACCCTTTGCCTTTCAAAGACGCTCGGTACTGTGGCCCTCGCGATACTACGCGTTGACTGCGGTTGTGCTGGCAAGCTTGTTGATTGCAAGTTGGTGGATCCCGACCATGCGCCTTCACCCTGAGTGGATGAAGGCATGGCTGTACTGGAACCAGCTCAGTTTTGGTTTGCCCGAGTATGAAAATGCGGTACGCCCCCTTCGTGATTTGCCCTGGTTTCTCTGGCCAACATGGCCTCTGGCGCTTTTAGCCATTTGGCAATGGCGTCGCTGGATCACGGCACCGCACATCTGGACTCCGCTCTCGCTCGTCTTCGCAGCGATTCTGACCCTGATGATTTCACCTCAATCCGATGAGGCTGAGTACATTTTATTTGTATGTCCTCTTGCTGTGTTAGCCGCATTTGCGATCCCCACGATGCGCCGAGGGGTCATCAATACACTAGACTGGTTTGCCCTGATGTGTTTTTCCGTCACGGTGGCGTGTGTCTGGATAGGCTGGACTGCCCTCCACTTCGGTATCCCCAAACAGATTTCTCTGAACATCGCCCGTCTCACTGTTGGCTACGAGCCACAAATCGTTTGGTGGGCCGTCGTGCTTGCAATAGTCTGCACGCTTTGCTGGTGCGCAATGATCCTGTGGCGGGTCAAAGCAAACCCGAATGCGTTGTGGCGGGGCTCTCTGTTGGCTGCGGGTGGCTTGACCATTACGTGGATCATGCTGGTATTGCTCTGGCTTCCTGCCGTCGACTACGTGCGTAGCTATCGACCCATGTCGGCAGAAATTCGGCAAACGTTGGAGGGATTGTCTGCAACACCTGGCGAGCTGGCATGTTTGCGGGAACAAGGCCTCGCACTCGGTCCGCGCGCTTCACTTTACGTGTTTGATCACATTGAATTGGTTTACGACACGAAATGTCCGTTTGTGTTGCAGCAAACAACGCGCAAAAAACTTGAAAATAATGAGGCCGGCTTTAGCGATAACGCCGAGGTCTTGTGGCAAGGTTCACGTGGCGCCGACCGTTTTGATCGCTACCGCATTCTGCGTATTTCAAAACAATGAGCGTTGTCGACACCTCAGCCCGCTCTTTTGGTGCCACGCTGCGCGCGATTTTTAAGCAAGCTTGGCCGATCTTGATCAGCCAGTGGGCCAGTATGGCCTTTGGTGTACTAGACACTGCGATGACAGGCCATGCCGGCCCCATTGATCTTGCCACAATGGCATTGTCTATTTCGATTTACATCACGGTATTTATCGGACTCACCGGCGTCATGCATGCACTGATTCCCATTCAGGCGCAATTTGTTGGCGCAGGCCAGCTTGAGCGCGTTGGGCAAACATGGGGGCAAGGTATCTGGGTTTCGCTGCTGCTATCTGTGGTCGGTGGGGCCGTGCTGCTATTTCCTGATGTCTGGTTGAGTTTTTCTGGCGACATTGATCCCCTTGTCCGCGCAAACATCAAAAGCTACCTGCTTGCCTTGACTTGCGCTTTGCCAGCCGCGCTGATGTTTCGCACGGTCTACTCCCTTGCGAACGCCGTATCCCGTCCTAAGCTCATCATGGCGATCAACTTAGTGGGAATTGCACTCAAAATACTGTTCAACTGGTTACTGATTTTTGGTAACTGGGGCTTACCGGCTTTGGGTGCCACTGGAGCAGGCATTTCCTCTGCGATTGTGTTTTGGATCAATCTTGCAATCGGAATGTGGATTGTGACGCGTACGCCTTTTTTCAAACAGTTTCACTTAACGCTGGGGCGTCCTCAATGGTCAGAGCTATGGAACATTTTGCGCCTTGGCATTCCGATGGGGGCCTCTTACCTGGTTGAAGTGAGCGCCTTTACCTTTATGGCTCTGCTGGTCGCCCAAGAAGGCACTGCGGTCATTGGAGGTCACCAGATTACCTCTAACCTCGCGGCGCTTGCTTATATGATGCCCATGGCAATTGGTGTGGCAACGGCCGCTTTAGCTGCCCAGGCGATCGGGGCGGGACAAATGCACCAGGCACATCGCATCAGTATGATGGGCCTAGTGATTGGTCTGGGTGGTGCACTTATTACCGCATGCGGCCTTTACTTTGGACGCGAGACGATCGTGGCGCTCTACACCAACGATCCTGCTGTTGCCGCAATCGCGTTATCGTTACTCGCACTGCTACCGTTCTTTCATGTGGTCGATGCGATGCAATGTATCAACAGCTATCTATTGCGTGCACACAAGGTTGCCGTCGTCCCACTGTTTCTGCAGACTTTTGCATTAATGGTTGTCGGACTCCTCGGAGGATGGTGGCTAGGCTTTGGTCCGGGCAAAGGCCTCATCGAGCCCCTGCGCAACCAGCTATTGGCCGGCTCACCAGTCGGAGCAGGCAGTATGTGGCTAATGGCCACGATTGGCCTCGCCATATCAGCCGTCTTGTTGCAGGGCTGGTACCGTCACATCATCAAAGGCTTTAAGCGAGTTTGATGAAAGTCTCACGGTAATACTTGAGCTCATCGATTGACTCGTAGATATCAGCAAGTGCTTCGTGTTTGCTGCGTTTTTCAAAGCCTTTCAATAATTCGGGTCGCCAACGGCGAGCGAGTTCTTTGATGGTGCTCACGTCGACTGTTCTGTAATGAAAAAACTGCTCGAGTTTTGGCATGTAATTAAACATAAAACGCCGATCTTGACTGACCGTGTTGCCACAGAGTGGAGACTTACCGGCAGGCACGTGCTGGGAAAGAAACGCAATAAGTTGGTCCTCAGCTTGTGCCTCAGTCAATGTAGACGCCTTCACTTTATCTGTCAGGCCGCTTTTGCCGTGCGTGGAGCGATTCCAGCTGTCCATGGCATCAAGCAGCACATCTGGCTGATGAATCACAAGCACCGGTCCCTCGGCCACAATCGTCAAGTCGGGCTCTGTCACCACTACAGCGACTTCGATAATGCGCTCTTTCTCAGGATCCAGTCCGGTCATTTCCATGTCGAGCCACACGAGGCGGAACTCATTTAGGACTGTTTTTGCGGTTTGGGGAGATGCTTTCTGAGAGGAGGGGTTCGCCATATAATCAATCCAATTAAAACGTGATTTTCTCACATGCTGCCATAAGGCCATCCTGACCCATGCTTACGATACTTTTTATTGCTTTTCTACTTGCAACGATCGGCACCCGTCTGTGGCTGGCGAGCCGCCAACTTAGGCATGTTGTCAGCCATCGCGCAGAAGTTCCACCCGAGTTTGCTTCCCGAATTGGACTGACCAGCCACCAGCGTGCAGCAGACTATACCGCTGCTAAGGTACGCTTGGGCATGATTGAGCTGGTGTTTGACGCCTTCATTCTAGTGGGTCTGACGTTGCTTGGCGGACTTCAACAGATCGATATGTGGGTCAGTACACTCACAACCCATGACTTATTGCGCCAAGTACTTTTAATCGTGGCGGTGATGTCTTTGCTAGGTGCGATTGGTCTGCCCTTCTCCATCTATCGACAGTTCAAACTTGAAGCGCAGTTTGGCTTTAATCGTATGACACCCAAACTCTTTATCGCCGACTCCCTCAAAGGTATCGTGATTGGCGCCATTCTGGGCTTGCCCCTGATTGCTGCAGTGTTGTGGCTAATGGCTGAAGCCGGCGATTTCTGGTGGGCGTGGGCGTGGGGACTCTGGTCTATTTTTAACCTATTGATTTTATTTATCTTCCCCACTTGGATTGCACCACTTTTCAACAAATTTACCCCCCTCGAAGATCAAGCACTCGCGCAACAAATTCAGGCACTTGCGCAACGCTGCGGCTTTTCTCTGAACGGTCTGTTTGTGATGGATGGTTCCAAGCGTTCGGCCCACGGCAATGCGTACTTCACTGGCTTTGGTCGCGCACGCCGTATTGTATTTTTCGACACTTTACTCGCCCGCTTGAGCGCCGACGAAATCATCGCTGTATTGGCACATGAGTTAGGTCATTTCAAACACAATCACATCTTTAAACGTCTCGCACTCAACTTTGCCGGATCACTGATCTTTTTTGCCATTCTTGGCTGGCTCGCACAGCAGGTCTGGTTTTACACAGATCTCGGCGTTGTGCCACAACTAGGCGGACGCAATGACGCCATGGCGCTTATCCTGTTCTTTATGGTCGTGCCCGTTTTTACTTTCGGTCTCACGCCTTTGTTTAGCTGGTTTTCACGTAAAGATGAATTTGAAGCAGACCGTTTTGCCAGCAATCAAAGCTCAGCTGATCAGCTTGTATCCGCACTGATCAAGCTCGTGGACGACAATGCGTCAACCCTCACGCCCGATCCTCTTCACTCCGCTTTTTACGACAGCCATCCACCCGTTGCGATTCGTATTCGTCAACTGTTGGCGTCATGACAGAACGTCTGCACGGCCGCGTGATCGCAGCCCACGGACGCCACTACAGCGTTGAAGTCGAGGGAGGCACTTTGCTCAAGTGTTTCCCCAGAGGTAAAAAAAATGATGCGGCAGTGGGCGACTATGTCGCGATTTCCCGCCAAGGTCAGGACGAAGGTGCGCTTGAGTCGATCCTGGAGCGCAAAAATCTTTTATATCGCTCCGACGAATCACGCAGCAAGCAGTTTGCCGCCAATGTCGATCAAATATTGATTGTCATCGCGGTTGAGCCTGCTTTTTCGGATGATTTACTCGGCCGCACCTTGGCTGGCGCATGGTCTGCCGACATCGCGCCCGTCATTCTATTAAACAAAGTCGATTTAGTCGCCGGCATGCCTGCGGCTCAAGCAAGGCTTGCGCCCTTTCGTTCACTCGGCATCCCGATCATTGAAATTTGCGCACGCGATTCTGTGAGTGTCCGCACGCAAGTGTTGCCCTTATTGAAAAACAAAACATCTCTGCTGCTTGGTCAGAGTGCGATGGGCAAATCGACCTTGCTCAACACGCTCGCGCCTTTAGCGCAGGCTGCGACGCAGGAACATTCGGTTGCGTTAGGTGCCGGTCGACACACCACCACAAGTACACGCCTCTATCACTTGCCTGAGGGTGGCGGGGATCTCATCGACTCCCCAGGCTTTCAAGGCTTTGGCTTATTGCATCTGAGTCGTGAAGAAATTGAACGTGGCTTTCCCGAATTCAGTGCCCACAGAGAAAACTGTCGGTTTTACAATTGCACGCATCAGCACGAACCAAACTGTGGTGTCTTGGCAGCTCTCGCGCGCAAGGAAATCAATCCCGCCCGACATGCCTTATATCTACGTCTCATTCAGGCCAAAGACGACCACGAAAGCTATTAAGTTACTCAACCGCCTCAGACAAAATCTGACACATACCTAGCAGCATCGCTGCCGTCGCACCCCAAATAAAAAACTGTTTCCAAGGGATGGAGTAATACTGTCGAACACGTCCATCCGCAAGCTCCGCCCGATGAAAACGGTAGTTTGCAGGATCAGTTAGAAATGAAAGCGGCACTTCAAAAATCTCTGCCACTTCAAATGTGTCAGGGTTGAGCTCAAAGCCAGGGCGCACGAGAGCCGTGATTGGACTGACTGCAAAGCCTGTGCCAGTGACGTAACGAGGCAGCCCCCCTAGACACTCGACAAAATCTCGAGACAACCCTGTTTCCTCTTCAGTCTCGCGCAAAGCGGTCGCTTGTGCATCTGCATCGCTTGACTCAACACGTCCACCAGGAAAGCTTACTTGTCCAGCGTGATCATTTAAGTGTGCGGTGCGTTGTGTCAACAAAACCGTTAATCCCTCAGGTCGCATCACGATAGGCACCAATACTGCGGCCTCCACCGGCGTACCATCACGGCCGGGCATTCTGATGAGCGACTCATTCGGAATATCAAGCGGACGCTGTATGTAACCTGTCAGCACACTGCGCAAAGATGAGGGCGTTAAACGATGGGCAGGTACCGCAGCAAATGGCAATGCGGAGGGTGTCCATGGTTGCGTCATCGGATCAAAAGAAGGTCTGACAGGAGGGCGACGAGGACGCTGGCTTTCGGAGGAATCAGAGGACATAGTGAAGAGATCCGATTAGTTTGCTGTTTGAAGTGACGCGAGCTGAAGTGACGATACAAGTGACGATGCTTGACGAAAAAAAAGCACCAACATGAACTGACCCCATAAAGTTGGACAGTTTAAGTTGCTAGTGTACTAATGGACTGATTCCTGTATTGAACGGGACTCAGTCCTTTTAGTTTTAGCTTAATACGATGGTTGTTGTAATAATGAATATATTCCTTTAGACCTGCTTTCAGCTCTTCATAACTACTGAACTTATTCAAGTAAAAGAATTCGCTTTTAAGCGTACCGAAGAAGCTTTCCATCGTGGCATTATCCAAACAATTACCTTTTCTAGACATACTCTGGATGATTTGGCGCTGCTTAAGCATTTTCTTAAAGGCAGGCATTTGGTATTGCCAGCCTTGGTCTGAGTGAATGATCGGTTTGTCCTGAGGGTCAAGCTTGGTCATCGCCTGTTGAAGCATTGAACCCACCATCTCAAACACTGGTCTCCTCGAGGTTTCGAAGGCGACGATTTCTCCGTTATAAAGATCTAAAACGGGCGATAAATATAACTTTTCACCGGCAACATTAAATTCTGTCACGTCAGTCACCCATTTCTGATTGATTTGTTGCGCATTGAACTGACGGGCCAGTATATTTGGAGCCGCAACCCCCATAGCCCCTCTGTAAGACCTGTACCTCTTGGGCCTGACAAGCGATTTGAGTCCCAACTGATTCATTAAGCGTTGAACAGTTTTATGATTAATCTGCTTGCCCATCTGCACCAGGGTGGCGGTTATGCGTCGATAGCCATATCGCCCTTTGTGGCGATCAAAGACTTCACGAATCGAGTCCTTTATCTGTTGATATTTATCGGCCGATTCACGCGCCTTCTGTTGGTAGTAAAAGGTGCTACGTGCCAACCCCGCTAATTTAAGTAATGCTGCAATAGGGTACTGATGCCTTAGTTCAAGCACTATTTCTGCTTTTTGAGCTGCACTTGCTGCTCTGCTTGGACTAAGGCTTTCAGCTTTTTTAGGTATGCATTCTCCATGCGTAGTTGATGCACCTCTTCGAGTAAGTCTTCACGACTGCGCGAGGCATCATCTGCAGGCGAATTGTTTTTTTGGGGCGATGGAGAGTCACTCATACGACGCGGTCTACCTTTAGGTCGGGGGGTTAAGGCCTCTAGACCATGCTGATCATAACCGCGCTTCCATATCCCGATTTGAGCTGGACTTCGAATATCAAATAATGCAGCGGCTTGTTCTTGAGACGACTCGTCGAGGCGCATTCGCTCAAGAACCATTAATTTAAACTCGGCGCTGTACACGACATATTTCGTTTGCAACCCAGAAATACCATGCTGTTGATACGCAGATACCCATCTACGTATCAGAGAATGCTCTAACCCATGTTTTCGGGCAATAAACTTTAAGCCGTCAGTACCAGACAAATATTGTTGAACTAACGATAGCTTAAACTGCTTAGAATACTTACTCATGAAAAAACCCCAAAAGGCTGGACGGGTGTCCAACTTTATGGGGTCAGTTCA
>JAMNXR010000026.1 GCA_023653055.1 Burkholderiaceae bacterium
TCTAACCCATGTTTTCGGGCAATAAACTTTAAGCCGTCAGTACCAGACAAATATTGTTGAACTAACGATAGCTTAAACTGCTTAGAATACTTACTCATGAAAAAACCCCAAAAGGCTGGACGGGTGTCCAACTTTATGGGGTCAGTTCAACAGGTGCTTTTTTTACTTTCGCATTCAGTCGACAAACATTTAAGCCGCGACGGTCTTGCGAACGAGCTTTTCCTTAATACGTGCGGACTTGCCTGAGCGATCACGCAGGTAATAAAGTTTGGCGCGGCGTACATCACCACGGCGCTTGACTTCAATGCCAGCGATCTGTGGTGAGTACAACTGGAACGTACGCTCTACGGCTTCGCCAGAAGAGATTTTACGAACGATGAAGGCTGAGTTAAGGCCACGATTGCGACGTGCAATCACAACACCCTCAAATGCCTGGGTACGCTTGCGTGTACCTTCGACAACGTTGACGCTCACGACGACTGTGTCGCCCGGTGCGAAATCTGTAACGGGCTTTCCGCCTGTCAAACGAGCAATTTCTTCTTGCTCAATAATTGCGATCAAATCCATAAAAACTCCAAGTCATCATGCTCTCGGTCAATATTATTTGGCTGGAAGTCCGACCTATTCGGAAGTCCGCTACCGGGCAGAGGATGCGATAAAAAGCCTACTATTCTACAACACTTTAGGCTTTTTTAGGCTTAGAACCCCGCAGCGCTGCCGATCCACATGGAGACTGGAACCATCGCAGCCCAAAAGGCAAGCAAACATACGTCTGAAAGCATGTTTTTGGGGGTGGCTAAGTGGCTATCGCCATTATAGGCAGCAAACGTGAGGGGGTAATCGTGGCGGACTTCGCGTGTCATTTTTTCGCTCCTGTGCGACTGATTGCATAAACAGTACTGTATATTAAATCAGTACTGTTTGCAACAACAGTCTTTTAGCTTGTTCTCTTTTTACAACACCTCGCTTTATGCTAATTTCTTGACCCAAGATTATTGAAACGTTTCGTACTAAAAACCTTCCATTCTGAAACCTGTACGGCTGAAACCTCGACCTCTTCTCACGCACAACAACTCATGAATCCATTTACCTCTAGTCACGCACTCTTTCAAGTTTTTGCCGACAACGGCATGGACCGCATCTTTCTCGTCCCTGGCGAAAGCTATCTCGGCCTCCTCGACGCTGTGGTCGACTTTCCCCAAATTGACGTCGTGACCTGCCGTCATGAAGGAGGGGCAGGCTATATGGCGGTTGCAGACGGTCGCCTGACGCGTCGCCCAGGCGTCGCACTGGTGAGCCGTGGGCCAGGTGCGACACACGCAGCCATCGCCGTACATACCGCCCAACAAGACGCCGTTCCGATGATCTTGATCGTCGGACAAATTGCAGCACGGGATCTACGCCGCGAGGCATTCCAAGAAATCGACTATCAAAAGATGTATGGCTCCATTGCCAAATGGGTATTTGAGTGCCAGACACCCGAACAACTGGGTGAAACAGCATTTAAAGCCATTCGTATGGCGACCTCGGGGGTTCCAGGCCCTGTTGTGATCGTCATTCCAGAAGATATTCAACAACAAACAGTTGCTAAACCAAGCTTTAAAAATCACGACCAAGTTTTTGGCTTGCCTAGCCAAGCCATGATGGACGAAATTAGCAAGCGTCTGGCTGAGTCAAAAAGACCTGTCGTCATCGCGGGCGGAATGTTTGATTGCCCCGGTGGACGCGAGGCGCTGCGTGCGTTTGTCCACCACTGGCAATTGCCCACCATGGTGTCCTTTCGCCGTCATGATATTTTTGCCAATGACGATCCACTGTTTGTCGGCGATTTAGGGCTCTCCAATCAGGCAGCTCAGATGGCAACACTCCAAGAAAGTGATTTTGTGCTGGCACTCGGCACACGCCTTGGAGACATTACGACCCAAAATTTCCAATTCCCTCGTTACGCACAAGCGCCCCAGACCCTGCTGCACTGCTATCCAGACTCCCGCATTGTCAACTGGGATACTGTCGCAGACTACCCGCTTGTGTGTGACCCTGTTGCCTTGGTGCGCGCATTGACACAAGCCAATGCGACCCAACCCAACACCGTGCGCCAAGAATGGCTCAAGACCTTACGCCAACATTCACAACCCTACGCCGCCTGGCCCAATCGTCAGCCCAAACAAGGCGTCAACTTTACGGAAGTCGTGCGTGCGGTCGCTGAAAACGCGCCGTTAGACACCACCATCTGTTTGGATGCAGGCACCTTCGCAGCACCGGTTTATCGTCACTTCAACTTTAAGTCGGGTCAGCGTCTAATGGCCCCGCTCGCAGGCGCGATGGGCTATGGCACGCCTGCCGCACTGGCCTGCGCAATGCGCGAGCCTGAGCGCACAACCATTTGCATGGTGGGCGATGGTGGTTTTCTGATGACTGGAAACGAGATGATCCTAGCCGTAGAGCGCAAGCTTCCTATCATCTTTATTGTGTCCAACAACAGCAGCTATGGATCCATTCGTCTGCACCAGGAGCGGGGCTATCCAGGACGCGTCAGTGGCACTTCCCTATTTAATCCTGACTTTTATACGCTGGCGACAAGCTTCGGAATGAAAGCAGCCCGTATTCAAGAAAAGTCTCAGATTGATGCAGTCATCAAACAGGCACTTGAGACACGCGAGCCTTTGCTCATCGAAGTCAATACAAGCCTTGATGCCATTTTGCCTTGATCACATCAAGGTGGAGCGCTCGACCGCTTGGGTCAGCGCGACACCTTGGTGAATAGTGCGGCCGAGTGCCTCTGTGCGAGGCAGCACTACTCCCGCGTAAAAAACAGCCGTTGCTAATTTATTGTTCATAAACGCTGGCGAAATTCCAGCGTTGAGATGCTCTGTTTGATCGTCCACGCAGGCGAGTGCCGCACGCGCCATCTGCCAACCACCCAGTACGTAACCCGTCAACATTAAATAAGGCACGCTCCCTGCATATGCAGCACGAATGTTCTCTTGTGTTTGCTCAAGCATATACGTCACGACAGACTCGAATTGCGCGATCGCCGTTGCAAGATTGTCCGCAATTAACAGCAAGTCTGCACGTGCCTCAGCAGGTAAACGCATCGCAACTTCACGTAGTTCGCTCACAGTCTGCTGCATGGACGATACCAAGCGATGCGCCGTGGCGCCCCCGTCACGAATAGTTTTTCGCCCGATTAAGTCGTTCGCTTGTATCGCTGTTGTCCCTTCGTAAATCGTTAGAATGCGGGCATCACGATAAAACTGTGCTGCACCCGTTTCCTCGATAAAACCCATACCGCCATGCACCTGCACACCAAGTGACGTCACCTCTAGCGAGCATTCCGTCGAAAATCCTTTTACAACAGGTACTAAGTAATCGTAGAGTGCCTGATTGGTGCGACGTACCTCTGCATCAGGATGTTCAAGACTCAAATCATCCGCTGCCGCTGCCACACAAGCAATCGCCCGCGCAGCCTCTGTCAGCGCACGCATCGTCATCAGCATACGCTGAACATCGGGATGTTTAATAATGGCGACCGGTCCTGCAGACCCCTCAATCGCACGACTCTGAATCCGATCCCGCGCATACGCAGTCGCACGTTGAGTCGCAGCTTCGCTGACCCCGATCCCCTGCACGCCTACGGCAAACCGAGCGGCATTCATCATGATGAACATATATTCCAAGCCACGGTTTTCTTGTCCGATCAGCGTACCGACTGCGCCCGCCCCCACCTCACCGTTGTCATCACCAAATAACAGCACGGCAGTGGGGCTGCCATGAATACCCAGCTTGTGCTCAATCGACGCGCACCACACATCATTGCGTGCACCCAGCGACCCATCCGTGTTAACTAAAAATTTGGGCACGACAAACAAAGAGAGTCCTTTGACGCCAGGAGGCGCATCTGCCGTGCGCGCTAAGACGAGATGGACAATATTTTCCGCCAGATCATGCTCACCGAACGTGATGTAAATCTTTTGCCCAAACAAGCGGTAATGACCATCGGCCTGAGGAACAGCGCGTGTCGTGACCAAAGACAAATCAGAGCCTGACTGTGGTTCCGTCAAGTTCATCGTCCCCGTCCACTGACCGCTCACGAGAGGCTTGATATAGGTCTGTTTTTGAACATCAGAGCCAGTGAGAAGGAGTGCTTCGATCACACCATCTGTCAACATTGGACACAAGGAAAACGCAACGTTTGCTGCGTAGAGATTTTCGGTTGTCGCCGTCGCGAGCAGCTTGGGCAACCCCTGCCCGCCCCACTGCTCGGGATGGCGCAATCCTTGCCAGCCACCTTGAACAAATTGCCTAAACGCCTCATGGATCTCAGCGGGCATGCTAACTTGCCCCGCTTGGCAGACCGGCGGTTGACGATCACTCGTCCGGTTAGTGGGGGCGATCACCTCAGCTGTGAATTTTGCGTTTTCTTCTAAAACAGCCTCAAGCAAATCAAGCTCCACCCCAGCGAAAGCCGGCAGCTTGAGCAAACCGGGCATATCTGCGAGAGCGTTGAATACAAATTTAAAGTCTTCAACAGGAGCACGATAAGTCATAAGCTGAAGGACAACGTGCTGGATTACAAAGTGTTGACGAGCTCGGGCACAGCAGTAAATAGATCGGCAACCAAACCGTAATCCGCTACGCCAAAAATGGGCGCTTCTGCGTCTTTGTTAACGGCTACGATGACTTTGGAGTCTTTCATACCCGCCAAGTGCTGAATCGCACCGGAGATACCGATCGCAACATACAACTGAGGCGCGACGATTTTTCCTGTTTGACCCACTTGCCAGTCGTTGGGTGCATAGCCTGCATCCACCGCCGCACGTGAGGCACCCAGCGCAGCACCGAGTTTGTCAGCCAAAGGATCGAGGATCTTGAAGTTTTCGGCGCTGCCCATGCCACGGCCACCTGAAACAACAACCTTGGCGCCAGCAAGTTCTGGACGATCGCTCTTGGCGACCTCGCGTCCTACAAACGTGGACAGACCTGCTGAGGCAGCTGGTGTGACCGACTCAACAGCAGCACTGCCACCCTCAGGCGCAGCGTCAAAGCCTGTCGTGCGAACAGTAATGACTTTGACAGGGTCAGACGACTGGACAGTCGCAACGGCATTGCCCGCGTAAATAGCGCGTTCAAACGTATCCGCCGACAAAACAGACTGAATTTCGGAAATCTGCGCAACGTCTAGGCGGGCGGCCACACGAGGCGACACGTTTTTACCCGCAGCGGTCGCCGCAAACAAAATATGGCTGTAGCCAGGTGCGAGTGCCAACACCTGCTCAGCGACGTTTTCGGCCAAACCGTCCGCCAAGGCAGGAGACTCTGCCAACAGCACTTTAGAAACGCCAGAAATTTTGGCAGCATGCTGCGCGACTGCGGCAGCGTTAGCCCCCGCAACCAGCACATGTACGTCTCCACCAATTTTGGAGGCTGCAGCCACTACGTTCAAGGTTGCAGCTTTTAATTGAACATTATCGTGTTCAGCGATGACAAGTATTGACATGATCAAACCACCTTGGCTTCGTTCTTGAGTTTATCGACGAGCGCAGCAACATCCGCGACTTTTACACCAGCGGAGCGCGCTGAAGGCTCAGCTACTTTTAATGTTTTCAATCGTGGGGCAACATCGACCCCGAGATCCTCAGGCGTTACCGTGTCGAGCTGCTTTTTCTTAGCCTTCATAATGTTCGGCAATGTCACGTAGCGTGGTTCGTTCAGACGCAGGTCCGTTGTCACGATCGCGGGCAATTTGAGCTCTAGCGTCTCAAGGCCACCGTCGACTTCACGGGTCACGCGTGCGACACCTTCGCCAAGTTCGACTTTGCTGGCAAAAGTGGCCTGTGACCAGCCGAGTAGCGCCGCCAACATCTGACCCGTTTGATTTGCGTCATCATCAATGGCTTGTTTGCCGAGGATCACCAATTGTGGCTGCTCTTTTTCAACAAGCACCTTGAGCAGCTTGGCCACAGCCAAGGGCTGGAGCTCAACATCCGTCTGTACAAGAATGCCGCGATCTGCTCCGATTGCCATTGCTGTGCGCAATGTCTCCTGACATTGGGTCACGCCGCAGGAGACCGCGATGATCTCCGTGGCTGCGCCTTTTTCTTTGAGACGGGTGGCTTCTTCGACCGCGATTTCATCAAAAGGATTCATCGACATCTTGACGTTTGCGATATCAACACCCGATTGATCCGATTTGACGCGTACTTTGACGTTGTAATCAACGACACGCTTTACAGGCACCAGCACCTTCATCCAACGATCTCCAGAGATAAATCAAGTATTTAAATAATGTTTCAAGGTCTGATTTTACCGGATATAGGGGATAAGGCACTGTTCGCCCCCTATGCCATTGTGAAACGACGTCTATGCCATTTTGAAAGAAACGCCCGATTCAGAGTATGGACCCATGACGCCGATCCTGTGACTAGGTATCATAGCGACAACGATTGATAAGGAAACGTTATGTCTTTGCCCCGCCGTGTTCTGCAAATCAGCTGCCTCGCCGCGCTTTTGAGCGCCTGTTCAGGCACCGCAGTCTCCCCCAACCCTGGTTCGGCGGGCCAACCAAGCAATCCAAATAGCAACCCGACGTCCAATCAATCTGTCTCACCGCCACCAGAGGCCGGAAGTACCACTCCGGCAGGCGGTCACACGCAGGCAACGCGGCGCGCGGCACTCCGTCAATTTGGCGTAGAACTCGCCGCCTCCCGCCAGCTTTCCGAGACGGGTGTCCTCAGCCTGGTCGAGGATGCCCGCTACAACCCAACAGTCGTGCGTATCGTGACGCCTCCCGCAGCGGGTCAACCCAAGGTCGCGCGAAGCTGGGCGACGTACCGAGGACGCTTTGTCGAACCGATCCGTATCAATCAAGGTCGCGCGTTTATGCAACAGTACGCAGCAGAGCTTGATCGCGCCGCAAAACGCTATGGCGTCCCTCAGTCGATCATTGCTGCCATCATTGGCGTTGAAACACTCTATGGCAAAAGCCAGGGCAATTTCCGCGTACTGGATGCGCTCGCATCGTTAGGCTTTGACTACCCAGATCCAAAACGTCCTGATCGCGCAGCCATGTTTCGGGGGCAGCTCGCCGATCTGATTGAGCTCGACCTCACGGGCCGCCTCGACGCACGCAGCATCAAGGGCTCCTATGCAGGCGCGATTGGTATTCCACAATTTATGCCAGGTAGCATCAAGCGATTTGCTGTCAGCGCTACTGGAGCAAAAAGCATTGACCTCTCCACCAGCATGCCAGATGCCATTGACTCCGTTGCAAACTTTTTAGTGGAGCACGGTTGGCAGCGTGGTCTTCCAGTGTTTGCCCCCGTCACGCTCCCAGCCTCGGCAGACAAATTAGTTGACGGCGGACTCAAGCCCAATCTTGACTGGCCACAATTGCGCGCTGCTGGCGCCAAACTTGCTCCTGGCGCCAAGGAAACCGCTTGGTCACGCGGCCCACTCGGCATCATCGACTTGCCCGAAGAAGCTGCAGGAAAAGTTGAATTGCGTACCGCGACACAAAATTTCTTTACGATCACCCAATACAACCGCAGCTATTTTTATGCAGCCTCTGTTGCAGACCTCGCGCAAGCGTTGGAAAATCGTTAGGCCTGCTCGTCGAACAGTCCTGTCGACAAGTATCGATCCCCGCGATCACACACAATAAAAGCAATCGTCGCGTTGCGTGCAGTCTGCGCAACGCGCAGCGCAGCCACGAGCGCTCCGGCGGCTGAAACACCGGCACAAATCCCTTCTTCGGCGGCTAAACGGCGAGCCATATTTTCAGCGTCTTTTTGCTCGATTTGTTCAAACTGATCGACGAGGGAGGGATCATAGATAGACGGCAAATAGGCCTCTGGCCATTTACGAATGCCTGCGATTTGCGAGCCCTCTGCAGGCTGAGCTCCCACTATGGTGATCGCTGGATTACGACTTTTAAGATAACGCGACACACCCATGATGGTGCCGGTCGTGCCCATTGCGCTCACAAAGTGGGTAATTTGACCTTGTGTTTGCTCCCACAACTCTGGTCCCGTGGTGTTGAAATGTGCGAGCGGATTATCAGGATTTGAAAACTGATCTAATACCTTGCCCTGCCCCTCTGACTGCATACGCGCAGCAAGATCTCGCGCATGCTCCATGCCACCCTGATTGGCTGGCGTCAAAATCAGCTTGGCT
The DNA here is from genome assembly GCA_023653055.1 of Burkholderiaceae bacterium. GTDB lineage: Bacteria > Pseudomonadota > Gammaproteobacteria > Burkholderiales > Burkholderiaceae_B > Zwartia. Next base: position 8,173 of record JAMNXR010000026.1, read on the forward strand.
CCGTAGGCTGCCATCGACGCGCGACGTTCGACCGAGAGGTTATCTGGCATGATCAAAATCATTTTGTAGCCACGCATGGCTGCGGTCATCGCGAGCGCGATACCCGTATTACCGCTCGTGGCCTCAATGAGCGTATCACCCGGCTTAATTTCTCCGCGTGCCTCCGCACCCAAAATCATCGAAAGTGCGGGACGATCCTTGACAGAGCCAGCAGGATTGTTGCCCTCTAGCTTGCCAAGGACGATATTGCCACGCTCTCGCGCTACAAGGCCAGGCAATCTCTGCAACTGCACGAGAGGCGTATTGCCAACGGTATTTTCGACAGAAGGATATGTTTTCATATGCTTTGATCATACCCAAAAGTTTGTCAAAATGTCTGCATACGCCTCCCACACAACTTAGAAAGATTGCGGCGCAATAATTTCAGGTTTCGCAACGATAGGCTGAGATTTTCGTTTTGTATCGCGAGGAGCCGAGGGTAAATCCACGACAAGATTGTCCTTGCCCGAAGTCATCGATGCACCTGATGGAGCGAACTTGACCTCAAGGCCCGCTTGGCTCAGCGCACGGACGCGACGCTCACCAAGCCCCTTTACGCGATCAGATAAATCTTCCATTGAGGCAAATGCCCCTGCGCGACTACGTTCGTGAACGATCATTTTTGCTGTACGAGGACCAATACCGCGCAAGCTTTCAAGTTGTGCCACAGAAGCGGCATTGACATCGAGCGCTTGCGCCGGCATTCCAACCGTCAATCCTGCCGCCATCATGGCTACACCAGCGTGGCGAGAGAGACCAGAGACGCGGTGGCTTTTAACAGGTTTACGCCAATGCGCAGCAGGTTGCATCCCAAGAGGTTGTGCAACAGGATCATTAAGAAAGGGATTCATAAAGGTATTTGCTCCAAAAGATGAACACTTGAACAGACTCACAATGCGTCTGTTGTTCGAGTGCTATCTTGAGGGGCAAACTAAACATGAGGTTGCAAAAAAACACAACTCATCCATGCGGATTTCACGCAAGCATCGAAAAAAGTTTAGCTTTGTGACGCAAACAGTTGATGCACATACTCTGACACGCCAGACTGCACATCACGCATGGACGACTTAAAGCCGGCCTGACGCAATGCGGTTACATCTGCTTGCGTATAGCTCTGATAGCGACCCTTTAGATCGTCTGGAAAATTGTCATAGCGCAATAATCCTTGCTTGACGAGATCATCAAGGGACAAGGCTGTTTTACCTTGTGTACCACGCATCGCATTGACCACTGCTGCGGCGACATCATTAAAGGGCTGCGCACGTCCAGTGCCACAATTGAAGATTCCAGAGGTTTCCGGATGATCAAGGAAGTGCAAGTTGACATCAACCACATCGTGAACAGAGATAAAGTCACGCATTTGACCGCCATCCGCGTACCCATCCCAACCACCAAACAATCGAACGTAACCTTCCTCGAGGAATTGATTCATATTGTGAAACGCCACAGAGGCCATTCGTCCTTTGTGCTGTTCTTGAGGACCATATACATTGAAATATCTCAATCCGACCACTTGGGCCGTGAGTGTCGCCGTGCGTGCACGCACAACCTGATCAAATAGAAACTTTGAGTAACCGTATACATTGAGTGGGCGCTCGTTTTCAAGGCTTTCCACATAAACAGGTCCTGCACCGTATACAGCTGCAGAAGAGGCATATATAAATGAGACCTTGTTCGACTGGCAATACTCAAATAACTCTAGCGTGACGCGATAATTGTTATCCATCATGAAGCGCCCATCGCGCTCGGTCGTGTCTGAACAGGCACCTTGGTGAAAAACAGCACGGACACCTGTCAAAGATCCGTCCAACACGCGACGACGAAAATCATCTTTATGCATGTAATCAGCAATCTGTGCACCCACCAGATTGACAAACTTGTCGCCATCCGTCAGATCGTCGACAGCCAAAATATTCGTGATACCTCTACGGTTGAGCCCGCGCACGATATTGCTACCGATAAAACCTGCTGCGCCTGTGACGATGATCATGAAAGCTCTCCCGCTGTAACAATAGACGTACCTAATTTACCGACAACGATACCACCTGCCCGATTGGCCCAACGCATTGCAGTGGGCCAATCTACGCCCGCCGCCCGCATCACTGCCAACGTAGCCAGTACCGTATCGCCCGCTCCTGAAACATCGAACACCTCATGCGCTTGAGCCTCGACATGTTCGCGCCCCTGACCGGTAAACAATGTCATGCCCTGTTCTGAGCGCGTAACAAGCAACGCGTCAAGCTCAAGCTGTTCACGCAATGCTTGGGCACGATCTGTAAGCGCCTGCTCAGAACTCCAAGCTCCGACAGCCTGCTGCATTTCACTGCGATTGGGCGTCACGAGGCTGGCGCCGCGATAACGTTGATAATCGGTTCCCTTGGGGTCCACCAAAATTGGCAAGCCCTTTTTTCTGGCAAGCGTAATGAGCAAATCAACCTGAGCTAATGCCCCTTTTGCATAATCAGAAAGTACAAGCACATCATGCCCAGTCAGCAAATGCTCTACCTGATCGCGGAGTGCATCCAGCAGCGCAGGGGTTGGTTTTTCCTCAAAATCAATACGCAGTAACTGCTGCTGCCTGCCCAACACACGCATTTTGAGCGTCGTAGGATGTGCAGCATCCGTAATCATATTTGCCTGAATTCCTGCTTCGGATAGCAATAAACGCACACTAGTTGCCGCTTCATCTTCACCAACAAAACCAGCCAGTGTTGCATGGGCACCAAGCGCGACGATATTTCGTGCCACGTTTGCCGCCCCCCCCAATCGGTCTTCACGCTTGACCACACGTACCACCGGCACAGGCGCTTCGGGCGAGATACGCTCCACCTCTCCAAACCAGTATCGATCAAGCATGATGTCACCGACGACAAGGACCCGTGCACGTGCAATCGCTTCTTTAGGAAAATGACTCATTCCAACTCTTCCAATCTACGCGGTTTGTATGTCTCCCAAGCGTTACAACCTGGGCACTGCCAGTAATAGCGGCGCGCCTGAAATCCACATGTTCCGCACACGTAACGATCAAGACGCTGGGTATGTCGATGGATGAGTCGACGTAAAAGCGTCAGATCCGCACCTGGAATCGGACTCTCCAAAGGGGCCTGATCGTTCGCAGGCTTTTGTGCCAACTCTGCTTCAAGCAAACGGTCCAGACCAAGCAATGAAGGATGCAACTGGAGGGCTTGACGCGCAAACGCCCATGCCTGCTCGACACCTTGCTGCGTGCGCAAACCTTTAAAGACAACATTAAACAAATCCAACGAAGGATAGCGTTGATAGTGTTCCTGAAGACACCTCAACCCCTCGGCAGCCTGACCCTGCGCAATGTAGTTCTCGAAAAGCTCTGAAGCCACCAGACCAGCAAATTCGGGGGCTTGCTTCAGCACAGACGCTAAGAAAAACTGTTGCTCGATCAAATCCTGTTGCGAAACCGCAATACTGGCATTGAGCATGGACACCCGGACAAAAGCAGGTGTAGGACCGCTCATCTGCGCGCGGTCAACGGCTTGCTCAGCAAGCGCAAGTGCGGCGCGCGCCTGCTCAATATTCGAAGGCTTTTCGGCCAGAAAGGCTTGTGCCTGTTCGCAATGATAATGGACCAATTGAGGTACCGGCTCATTCACAAGTTTTCGCAAGGTTTGCACGGCGGTAATGGCCCGTGCCCAGTCATGCTCCGACTCGTAAATGCGAATCAGGGCACGTAAGGCCGGCAGTGCAAAACTTGTGTCTTTGAGGACAGCAAACGCTTCTTCGGCACGATCGAGCATGCCGGCTTTTAAATAGTCCTGAGCCAGCTCATGCTGTGCATGGTCGCGCTGCGAAATGGGCAAGTCCTCTCTAAACAGTAAACTTTGGTGGACGCGGATGGCGCGCTCCATTTCTCCACGTCTGCGAAACAAGCTACCCAGTGCGAAATGCAGCTCCGTCGTCTCAGGATCGAGCTTGGCCACCTCGACGAAGGCATCGATTGCACGATCGGGCTCTTCGTTCAAAAGAAAATTTAAACCGCGAAAATAAGAGTCTGGCAGATTGCGTGTCTCGGACAACATCTGCTTGATATCAAAACGAGCGGCCATCCACCCCAAGGCAAACAATAACGGCAAGAAAATCAGCCACCAGGCTTCAAAATCCACGGCTATATTCCAGAAAGTTGACGAGAGCACTGCACTAAAAAAGAACAATGCATGTTAGAGCGGTGACAAAGGCACTAAGGCATCTGGTGAGAGCCCTGTTTGTGCTTGCGGGTTAGCCGCGGCTTGAAGCTTTTCAATTTCTTTACGAAGACGTGCAAGCTCACGGCGGCGTCTAAAGGCAGGTGGCACTGTCAACAGCAAGCCAAATATCGTACCCAAGACAAAGGTTGACAACATGACGACGATCAACGGCACATTTGGAATCACTAAGCCGTCGAAAAATATCACGGACACCGGATTGGTATTTTTGAGCGCAAACAGCAGCACTGCGAGAAAAACGATCAGGCGCAAGGCCCAGACGAAGTAGCGCATGGCTGATCCTCCAAAAGTACAAAAGGAGATTGTAAGCGCGCAGAGTGGCTGGCGCATAAAAAAACCGCCTTTTAGGCGGTTTCAAACTAACCGGCTAGCACAACAGCCGGCTCCTCACTTAAATCAACGCGCTCGCGCAACTCCTTACCCGCCTTGAAGTGAGGCACCTGCTTGCCAGGGACCAGCACTTGTTCGCCCGATTTGGGGTTGCGGCCCACTCTTGGTGCACGTTCGGACAAAGAAAAACTGCCAAAACCGCGAATCTCGATGCGCTGACCTTCGGCCAAAGCTTGGGTCATTGCATCAAGAACGGTTTTAACCGCATAGTCTGTGTCACGAGCGGCCAGCTGAGAATAGCGGGCCGCCAGTGCAGAGATGAGTTCTGACTTGGTCACTGGATTTATTCAGTGTCGCGTGCTTGATCGAGCTTCGCCTTGAGCAATGCGCCCAAGTTCGTCGTACCCGCAGAGGCACTGGCTTCAGTCATACGTTGCATTGAGTCAGCGGTTTCGGCAGTATCACGCGCCTTGATCGACAACTGGATCGAACGTGTTTTACGGTCGACGTTGATAATCATGGCTTCGATGTTGTCGCCAACATTCAAGGCTGTTGTTGCGTCTTCGACACGACCTGTTGCGATCTCGGAGGCGCGAAGGAAGCCTTCAACCTCATGAGACAACGTCACGGTTGCGCCTTTAGGCTCAACAGCTTTGACTGTACCGGGTACAACAGCACCCTTGTCGTACGTACCGACGAAGTTATTGAATGGATCACCTTCGAGTTGTTTAACACCCAAGGAGATACGCTCTTTGTCTGTATCAATACCCAGAACCACGGCGTCGAGCTCATCGCCCTTTTTAAAGTTACGAACCGCTTCTTCGCCGGTCTCTGTCCATGACAAATCAGACAAGTGAACCAGACCATCGATGCCGCCTGGCAAGCCAACAAACACGCCAAAGTCAGTAATGGACTTGATCGCGCCACGGACCTTGTCGCCACGCTTGAAGTTAGAGGCGAACTCTTCCCATGGGTTTTGACGGCACTGCTTCATGCCCAAGGAGATACGGCGACGGTCTTCGTCGATCTCGAGGACCATGACTTCGACTTCTTCGCCGAGCGTCACAACCTTGCGTGGATCAACGTTCTTGTTGGTCCAGTCCATTTCAGACACGTGAACCAAGCCTTCGATACCGGCTTCGACTTCAACAAATGAACCGTAGTCGGTGAGGTTTGTGACCTTGCCGAACAAGCGTGTGTGCTGTGGGTAACGACGTGCCAGACCCACCCATGGGTCTTCACCCAGTTGTTTGACGCCGAGTGAAACACGGCTCTTTTCCTGGTCGAACTTGAGGACTTTTGCTTCGACTTCTTGGCCAACGGTCAAGACCTCGGATGGGTGACGTACACGACGCCATGCCATATCTGTGATGTGCAACAAGCCATCGATACCGCCGAGGTCCACGAATGCACCGTAGTCGGTGATGTTTTTGACAACGCCCTTGACGATCGAACCTTCCTGGAGGTTTTCCAAGAGTTTCTGACGCTCTTCGCCCATGCTGGCTTCAAGCACGGCACGACGTGACAACACAACGTTGTTACGCTTGCGATCAAGCTTGATGACCTTGAATTCCATGGTCTTGCCTTCGAATGGCGTTGTGTCCTTAACAGGACGCAAATCAACCAATGAACCAGGCAAGAAGGCACGAATGCCTGCGGTCATCACGGTCAGACCGCCTTTGACTTTTCCAGTGATAGTGCCGGTGACCAATTCGTTCTTGTCGAGCGACTGCTCAAGCGACAACCATGCCGACAGGCGCTTAGCGCGATCACGGGACAGTACGGTATCACCGTAGCCGTTTTCAAGCGAGTCAATTGCGACCGACACAAAGTCGCCCGGTTTGACTTCGAGCTCGCCCTGATCGTTCAGGAATTCTTCGAGGGGAATCAGTGCTTCTGATTTCAGACCTGCGTTGACCACAACAAAGTTGTGATCGATACGGACGACTTCGGCGGAAATGACTTCGCCGGATTTCATGTCCTGTTTTTCGATGCTTGCTGCAAACAGCGCGGCAAAACTTTCGCCGGCTTGGGTTGAGGTTTGTTGAGTTGACATGTACGGAAGATCCAGATGGCCTTTGGAGCCGGTTGTGCACCCTGTATTAGGGTGAAGTGGTTAAACCCTTGACCACAGGTCAAGGATGGTTTGCACCGTTTGTTCAATCGTCAAATTGGATGAATCAACAACGTGTGCGTCCTGAGCAGGTACGAGTGGGGCGACCGCACGCTCAACATCGCGTGCATCTCGCTCACGCATATCGGCAAGCAGGTCTTCTAGATTAGCAGAAATTCCCTTGTCGATCAATTGCTTACATCGTCTCTGCGCGCGTGCCAATACGTCAGCCACTAAAAATATCTTTAAGTTAGCGTCTTGAAAAACAATCGTACCCATGTCGCGACCGTCAGCCACGAGGCCCGCGCCAGCTCTAAACGCTCGCTGACGCGCCAATAAGGCCTCGCGCAGCAAAGGATTGGGCGCCAGGCGGGAGGCTAAATTACCGACGTGTTCCTGACGAATCAACGCTGAGACCTCTTGGTTGGCCAGAAGCACACCGTTGGGATGAAACTCGACCTGTAAGGTATGCGCCACTTTTGCTACCGCGTGAGCGTCTGATGGATCTACATCATGTTGAAGCACGGCTAAGGCAGTCAGACGATAGAGCGCCCCACTGTCCAACACACCCCAACCCAGCTTGGAGGCAACACGGTGGGCCACGGTGCCTTTGCCAGAGGCTGTTGGGCCATCAATCGTAATAACGGGTACCAACGTATTCATGTCAACAAACCACTTAAGACATCAAAATAAGTCGGAAATGTTTTGCTCACGCAGTCAGGATCCATAATTCGCACGTTTGACTCACCAAAAGCCGCCAAGGAAAAACACATGGCGATACGATGATCATCGTAGGTATCAATCGCAGCGTCTTGCCATTGGCCCGATTCGACGGGATACACCCGCAACCAGTCTGGGCCACTTTCTACGCGCGCACCCAATTTGCCCAATTCTGTTGCCATCGCATGGATGCGATCCGTTTCTTTGACACGCCAGCTCGCAATATTTCGCAAGGTACACGGCCCATCTGCGAACAGGGCGAGCGCCGCTGCGGTCATAGCCGCATCCGGAATGAGGTTGAAATCCGTATCAAACGCCTTGAGACGCTGGCCCCCGACCACATTGATACCTGTGACCTCAATCGAGGACGCTTCACGACGGACCTGCGCACCCATGGCCTCAATCACGTCAGCAAACGCAACGTCGCCCTGAATACTGTGGGCACCAACACCCTCCACACGGACAGGACCACCACCGATCGCACCCAACGCAAGAAAATACGATGCAGAAGAGGCATCACCCTCTACAAAGATGCTGCTCGGTGAACGGTATGTCGCGTCAGCGTGAATCACAAATTGCTGCCATCCCTGTCGCTCGACCACCACACCAAAACGCGCCATGAGATTTAACGTAATGTCGATGTACGGCTTGGAGATCAGTTCACCGATCACTTCTACCGTGAGCGCGCGACCAGAGCGCGCGACGGCAAGCGGGGCCGCCATCAATACTGCAGTGAGAAACTGGCTGGACACTGACCCCTGCACCCGCACGCGATCATTCAAATGACCAGGCTCCAGAATCTCAATTGGGGGATAACCTGGCTGGTCCAAATAGTTGATGCGCGCCCCCATTTCACGCAAACCCTCGACCAGGTCACCAATGGGACGCTCATGCATCCTTGGCACACCTGACAGGGTGTAATGCCCACCCATCACGGCAAGCGCAGCGGTCAGTGGACGAATGGCTGTACCAGCATTGCCCATAAAGAGCTGCGCATCCTTGACTGGAAAACGTACAACGCCTGTCACACTGACTGAGTCAGGGGAATGCATATCCACCTGAACCCCAAGTTGTTTAAGTGCCGCCAGCATTACTGCCGTATCGTCGGAGGCCAACAAGCCTTCAATGCGCGTAGTGCCTTGCGCAAGCGCTGATAACAACAGAACACGATTAGAAATGCTTTTTGATCCGGGCAACGCAATCGTCCCCTGTGCCCGCTTAGCAGGGGCGAGATCCAAAAATGCTGAGCGACTCATGATCCCTGGTCCTGCCAATCACGTCGCGCTTTGGAAGCATGACCCAGCATGTCTTCTAGCCAATCCGCATCATTTTCTCGCAAAGCATGCTCTGCCCGCTCAAAAACAGCTTTCATCGTTTGAAGCTCAGCCAACATGGCAGGGCGATTGGCAATAAAAATATCACGCCACATTTCTGCGGAGCCCTGTGCGACACGGGTGAAGTCTCTAAAGCCAGAGCCGGCAGTCTGCAACTTAAGAGCCGCATCATCGCTTTGGGTGACATATTCCATAAAAAGCGCAGCAACCCAATGTGGCAAATGACTAATGGCAGCCACCACCCCATCATGTTGCGAAGGCTCAATCGACACCACGTTGGCGCCGCACGCTTGCCAAGCCGCCCTTACAGTTTCGACATCCTGAGGATGGTTTTCAACTAAGGGCGTCAGCATGACGCGCCGTCCGACATAAAGACTGGGATCAGCCGCTTGAGGACCCTTTTCGTGTGACCCTGCCATCGGATGACCCGGTACAAATTGTGCAATCCGTGACTGCAAGCCTATCCGCGCAGCTTCGATCACATTTTGCTTGGTACTACCACCATCCGTGATGATGGTCTTGGGACTCAACCAAGGGGCGAGCGCTTTAAAAATAGCTTCAAAGGCGCCGACAGGCGCCGCAACAAAAATCAAGTCTGCGCGTTGCGCTGCCTCTTTAAAACTCACAACCTCATCAATCAAACCAAGACGCGCGGCTTCTTGCAATGTCTCAGGACGGCGCCCCGCACCAAGGACCTTGCCCACTACCCCAGCCTGCTTGAGGGCAGCCGCAAACGAGCCGCCGATCAAACCGACGCCAATCACTGCAACGGTGTCAATTTTGAATGCGTTCATGCCGCCAACTGTTTCATGATGGCGGTCAGTGCCTCAATAAACTTTTCATTTTCTTGAGGCAAACCAATCGAGACACGCAACCACTCGGGCAAGCCATCTCCCTTAACGGGACGCACAATGACGCCACGCTTGAGTAGCTCAAGGTTCACCAGTGCTGCGTCTCCCACCTTGACCAACACAAAATTAGAATAGCTCGGCAAATAGGTCAAACCAAGCGTTTCAAAGGCGCCTTGTAATTGGGCCTTTCCGGCACGATTGACTTCGAAGCTCTCTTTTAAAAACGCAGTGTCACCAAGCGCCGCGATTGCGGCAGCTTGGGCGAGCGAATTGACGTTGAATGGCTGTCGGACCCGATTGAGTAAATCAGTCAATACAGGCTGCGCCACACCGAAACCTACCCGCAAACCGGCCAAACCATAGGCCTTAGAGAAGCTACGCGATACAAGCAGGTTGGGATAACGCTTGACCAAACCCACACTATCCACGCGCAATTCAGGCTCTAGAAACTCGTTGTATGCCTCGTCCAACACCACGGTCACGCGCGTACCGTACCGTGTAGCAACTGCAGCCAAAAAAGACTCAATTGAGTCGTTAGATAAATAGGTCCCAGTGGGATTATTGGGGTTTGCAATAAACACCAAGCGCGTGTTGTCCTGAATAGCCTCAAGCATGGCGGGCAGGTCATGTCCGTGCTCTTTCGCAGGAACAACAATGTGCTCAGCACCTCGAGCCTGCGTAGCCAAGCGATACACCACAAAAGCAAACTGTGAGTAAACAACCGAACTGCCTGGCTCAAGCAAAGCAGAGGCCACCAATTCGAGAATGTCGTTCGAACCATTCCCCAACGTCAACCAGTTTTGCGCAACGTTATAGCGCTCGGACAAGGCTTGTTTAAGATCAAAACCCGCTGGATCTGGATAACGCCCTAAACCTGCAATCGCCTCAGTAATTGCGCGTTTTGCAGACTCAGGCATACCGAGTGGATTTTCATTGGAGGCGAGTTTGACGATACCGGATGGATCCAGCCCAAACTCCCGCGCAAGCTCCTCAATCGGCTTGCCAGCTTGGTAGGGTGCGATCGCAGCGATATGGGGCGGCGGAATCAATACAGAGTCTTGAGCGGACATGACAGGGACACCTACAAAACTGAATTGAGAAAAAGATTTCATCGCGATTGTGGACAAATGCGATGCACTAACTTTTTGACTACTGTGCGGGATAAGAGCCTAGCAATTTATAAAAAGCACATTGAGACTCAAGCGAAGTCAGCGCCTTTTTGACGCGCGCATCCTCACAATGCCCTTCAAGATCGACATAGAAGTAATACTCCCACTGACCCGTTCGCGCGGGTCGTGACTCAAATCTCGTCATGGACACGCCATTTTCCGATAGCGGCGATAACATTTGATACACCGCACCTGCACGATTGGGCACGGCAAGAATCACACTCGTTTTATCGCGTCCGCTAGGCAGAATATCAAGCTTTCCAATCGCCAAGAATCGTGTTCTGTTTTGAGCATCGTCCTGAATCCCCAAGGCCACGACCTCGAGACCCCAGGCCTGAGCGGCAACATCGCTTGCAATGGCAGCAATCGTAGGATCAAGAGAGGCCAAGCGCGCCGCCTCGGAGTTACTGGAGACCGGTTCGCGAGGAATACCTGGATACTCTCGATTGAGCCAGTTTTGACACTGCGCCAGTGCTTGGGGATGCGCCAGAACTTTAGTAATGCCCTGCATCTTGCCAGACTTGCTCAGCAAGCAGTGACGGATCAACAAGGAGCGCTCACCCAAGATACGCAGGGATGAGCCCAACAGCAAATCCAGCGTGCGATTGACGGCCCCTTCGGTAGAGTTTTCAACTGGCACCATACCTACTTGCGCAGCACCCGCCTCCACCGACCTAAACACCTCATCAAAAGACGGACAAGGCAAGCCTGTGACTGAGCGACCAAAATGCTCGAAGGCTGCCTGCTCGGAAAAGGAACCTGCAGGTCCAAGAAATGCAACGGTCAATGACTGTTCGAGACCTCGACAGGCGGAAATCACTTCGGTCCACACTGATGCGACGGCATCGGAAGGAAAGGGTCCCCGGTTGAGCTGCTGGAGCTGTCGAATGACTTGCGCCTCCCGCTCTGGCCGCAAAACAGGACCTGCGGCATGATGGGCATGTTTAACTTGGCCAACTTCCTGCGCTGTTTTAGCGCGTTTGTTGAGCAAGTCTAAAATTTCAGCGTCGATCTGATCGATGCGCTGACGCAAAGGTAGTAGTTGGGCTTGCAATGACTCATCCATGCGCGCGCTCGAAGTCCTTAAGGTAGTCAATGAGTGCCACTACGCCTTCGATTGGCATAGCGTTATAGATTGAAGCGCGCATCCCGCCCACGCTTTTATGTCCTTTCAATTGCATCAGACCACGCGCCTCGGCACCCGCCAAAAAGGCGGATTCAAGCGCAGTATCGGGCAAGAAAAACGGGGCATTCATTCTGGAGCGCACCGAAGGGTGCACGGGAACCGTATAAAAATGACTCTGATCGAAATAACTATAGAGCATGGATGATTTTGCAATGTTGCGTTGCTCCATCGCCACTAAACCGCCCTGCTCCTTGAGCCACTTAAATACCAATCCAGCGATATAGATCGCATAAGTTGGGGGCGTATTGAACATGGATTGTTCACGCGCAACATTGGCATAATCAAACGCTGAGGGACAAATTGGCAGTGCATGTCCAATTAAGTCGCGACGCACAATGACGACGGTCAGCCCTGCAGGTCCCGCATTTTTTTGCGCACCCGCAAAGATCATCCCTGTTTTACTCACCGGCATGGGACGAGACAAAAAGTGCGAGGACGCATCCACTACGAGTGGGACATCGGAAGCACCTATGTCAGCCATTTCGGGCCAGTCCATCGTTTCAACTCCGCCGATGGTCTCGTTGCTACACATGTGAAGATATGCAGCATCCGGGCGCACACGCCACGTCTTGGACTCAGGCAACCACGTACCCGGATTTTGTCGGACATCGTCCACAATGGACTCTACTGCATTTGTTGCCGCGACTTGCGCATCGCCATAGCGCTGGCATTCCTGCAGAGACTTTTTGGCCCAAATGCCACTAACGACAAAATCAGCTTTGGGCTGAGGTACACGTCCAAGCAAATTAAGCGGAATAATCGCATTTTCAGCGGTCGCACCACCTTGCATAAACAGAACCGCATAATCGTCCGATACGGCGAGCAGCTCGCGTAAGTCTGACTCTGCCTGGGAGCAGATTTCAACGAACTGTTCACCGCGATGACTCATCTCCATCACGGACATTCCTGAGCCATGCCAGTCCAACATTTCCGCCGCAGCTTGCTTGAGTACGGACTCAGGCATCGCGGACGGCCCTGCAGAAAAATTCCAGGGACGTGCCATTTTAGGACTCCGATCCAGCCTCATCTGTCGACCCTGCAGCATCCGGTTTCGCGGCATTACCAGCAGCTGGGTCGGCTGAAGTTGAGTCCGCTGCAGCGGCTTGATCCGCATCCACATCATCATCCACGTCGCTTTCCACCACTCTGCGCACGCCAGACAACTCGCTGCCATCATCGACGCTAATTAAGGTGACGCCTTGCGTTGCACGACCCATTTCACGAATCTCTGACACACGGGTACGTACCAACACACCGCCTGTTGTGATCAGCATGATTTCGTCTGTCGCGTTGGCCAATACCGCGCCCACCACTTTACCGTTACGCGCCGAAGTCTGAATCGCAATCATGCCCTTCGTACCGCGGCCATGACGCGTGTACTCCGCAATCGGCGTACGCTTGCCAAAGCCATTTTGTGTCGCAGTCAAGACTGTTTGTGACTCGTCACCCGATACCAACATAGCGATCACCTGCTGACTGTCTTCGAGCATCATGCCGCGCACACCGCGGGCGTTACGACCCATCGGACGCACATCATTTTCGTCAAAGCGCACCGCCTTGCCCGAGTCGGAGAACAACATCACATCGTGTTTTCCGTCAGTCAGTTCGGCGCCAATCAGGAAGTCGCCCTCGTCTAAGTCAACCGCAATGATGCCGGCCTTACGTGGGTTGGAAAAATCAGACAGCAAAGTCTTTTTCACTGTGCCGCGTGAGGTCGCCATAAACACGGTCTGATCATCGCTAAAGGCCTTGATCGGCAGCACCACCGTGATTTTTTCACCGTCAATCAATGGGAACATATTGACGATTGGCTTGCCGCGAGAAATGCGTGTGCCCTGTGGCACCTCCCAGACTTTGAGCCAATAGACACGGCCGCGATCAGAGAAGCACAAGAGGAAGTCATGCGTATTGGCGATAAAGAGCTGATCAATCCAATCATTCTCTTTCGTGGCCGTCGCTTGTTTACCGCGACCACCACGTTTCTGAGCACGATATTCAGACAGAGGCTGGCTCTTGATATAACCGCCGTGCGACAAGGTCACCACCATATCGGCCGGTGTAATCAAGTCCTCGGTATCAAGCTCGGTGGCGTTTAACTCAATATCTGAGCGTCGCGCATCCTTGGCATTGATTGAAAACTCAGTCTTGATTGTCTGAAGCTCGTCACTAATGATGACTGTGATGCGCTCAGGTTTTGCCAAAATATCCAGCAGATCCAAAATCGTGTCCATCACGGACTTGTACTCGCTGACGATCTTGTCCTGCTCGAGTCCTGTCAAACGCTGCAAGCGCATGTTCAGAATTTCCTGAGCCTGTGTTTCGCTCAGTCGATACAGTCCATCCTCTTGCAGGCCAAAAGCATCCGGCAAGTTGTCGGGACGATAGGCTGCACGCCCTCCCACAGCCTCTGTATCCGCGCGCGACAGCATTTCGCGCACCAAAGAGGAATCCCAGGACTTATCCATCAAGTCTTGGCGCGCCACTGGCGGTGTGGGTGCAGCCTTGATGATCGCGATGAACTGATCAATATTGGCCAGTGCGACAGCCAAGCCCTCCAGCACGTGACCACGCTCGCGCGCTTTACGCAATTGGAATACGGTGCGACGCGTCACCACCTCGCGACGGTGGGAGAGGAAATACTCCACCATCTGCTTGAGGTTGAGCAGACGCGGCTGACCGTCAACCAATGCAACCAGGTTCATACCAAAGGTATCCTGAAGCTGCGTGTGCTTGTAGAGATTGTTGAGAATGACCTCAGGCACCTCGCCGCGCTTGAGCTCAATCACCAGACGCATACCGTCTTTGTCAGACTCGTCGCGAATGTCGGAGATACCTTCAACTTTCTTTTCGTTAACGAGCTCAGCGATGCGCTCTTGCAAGGTCTTTTTATTGACCTGATAAGGCAAGGCATCCACCACAATCGACTGACGATTGTTACCGATGTCTTCGAAGTGCGTCTTGGCGCGCATGATCACACGGCCGCGTCCGGTGCGATAACCTTCGCGCACACCGACGATGCCGTAAATGATGCCGCCTGTTGGAAAGTCTGGCGCAGGGATAAGCTCGATCAGCTCATCGATCGTGCACTCAGGGTTGCGCAGACAATATAAGCAGCCGTCAATGACCTCAGCCAAATTGTGCGGCGGAATATTGGTCGCCATACCCACTGCAATGCCGGAGCTACCGTTGACGAGCAAGTTGGGGAGTCGCGAGGGCAACAACAATGGCTCGTGTTCGCTGCCGTCATAGTTTGGCCCAAAGTCGACGGTTTCCTGGTCAATGTCCGCCAACAGTTCGTGGGCAATCTTGGCCAGACGAATCTCGGTATATCGCATCGCTGCCGCGCTGTCGCCGTCGACGGAGCCAAAGTTACCCTGGCCGTCTACTAACATATAGCGCAAAGAGAAGTCCTGGGCCATACGAACGATTGTGTCGTAAACGGCTTGATCACCATGCGGGTGATATTTACCAATCACGTCACCGACAATACGCGCTGATTTTTTATAGGCGCGATTCCAGTCGTTATTGAGCTCGTGCATCGCGAAAAGTACGCGTCGATGCACAGGCTTGAGGCCGTCCCGGACATCCGGGAGGGCGCGCCCAACGATTACGCTCATTGCATAATCGAGATAACTACGGCGCATTTCTTCTTCGAGTGAAATCGGAAGAGTTTCCTTGGCAAAGGAATCCATAAAGTTCGCAACAAATGACAACGGTTGAAAACCCGAGACGGGGTCGAAATGGTAAAAACAACTGCTAAATGACAACCATAGATTCTACACCGGTGCTAGGCATCAAATCGCGCTCACTATATATACTTAGCAATAGAGCCCAAACAACGCTCGCACCACGAGAAATAATCGGGATTACGGGAATAATTTTGATTTACGAACATTTTTTAAAAAAATTGTGAACTTTTTCAAAAACGACCAGTCAGAAATATCCTTCCCTTGGGTGCGGCACCGTCTGCATTCCACACACTCGCAGATTTTCGACCAGAAAATCTCGTTAAATTGCGTCCAAACGTAAATTTTTGTTGCCAAAAACCAACAAGAAATGCCTCTTGGACGTATAAATACGCATATCAATGCGTCTTGAGCGCAAGAAGAGTGACTAAACCTCATCAAATGCCTTAAGATTCGCTCAGCACACAGGAAACCCAGAGAGTATTTATAAACAGTGCTCACTGTGTTGCTATAATGGACCCGTTTCCTGATGTATTTTAATTTGCGGCGGGGGTTCGCTGCGAGTCACTTATCCAGCTTCAAGCTCAACGAGGAGAAACATGAACAAACCCTCCAAATTCGCTCTGGCACTCGCCTTTGCTGCATTCACAGCAACTGGCGTCGCTTCCGCGCAAACGGTAGACAATTGGAAGAACGGCTCAGGTGAGCTCATTTGGAAGAACGGTTCCAATGAACTCTGCTGGCAGGACAACTTCTGGACTCCAGCTACGGCTGCAGCTCAATGCGTCAAAAAATCTGGCCAGCCAATGGCTGACAAGATTTCGATCAAAGCAGAAGCTTTGTTCGACTTTGACAAGGCTATCGTCAAGCCAGAAGGTCGCAAGATTCTCGACCAAGTTGCTGCCCGTCAAGCCACTATCAGTCTCGAAACCATCATCGCCGTCGGTCACACTGACTGGATTGGTACTGATGCCTACAACATGGCTCTCTCGATCCGTCGTGCTGATGCTGTGAAGGCATACTTGGTTTCGAAAGGTGTTCCAGCCAACCGTATCACTGCATCCGGTAAAGGGAAGGCAAACCCAGTCGCTGACAACCGTACAGCAGCTGGTCGTGCTTTGAACCGTCGTGTAGACGTTGAAATCATCGGCAGCAAGAAGTAATTCTTGACGCTGACTGACTAGGCTGCTTCGGCAGTCTTAGTTAGATTAAAAGACCTCGTTCGCGAGGTCTTTTTTCTTTTGTGGATTTCGCTTAGATCCGGGCCAAATTTTGGTACTGTGTATAGGTATCTGAACTACTTGTTTCTAATTGAATTGCTGCATCCACGCCAGACTTTTTTAAAGAATCGCCATGAACGCTGATTTGCCCAAGGGCTCAAATAATGTTGATCAAGCAGAACTCGACAAGTTCAGCGCCCTCGCCTCGCGTTGGTGGGATCCCAATAGTGAGTTCAAGCCCTTGCATGCAATTAATCCGCTTCGTCTAGACTGGATTAAGGGCTTGACTGGAGGCCTTCAGGGTAAAAAAGTCCTTGATGTTGGCTGCGGAGGCGGTATTTTGGCTGAAAGCATGGCGGTCAGTGGCGCAGAAGTCACTGGTATTGACCTAGCAGACAAATCACTCAAGGTCGCCCGTTTACATGGGCTTGAGTCAGGTGTCCCTGTCACCTACCGAAACATTCGCGCTGAGGATATGGCGCTTGAGCAGTCAGGTCAGTTTGATGTCGTGACCTGCATGGAAATGCTTGAGCATGTCCCTGATCCTGGCTCAATCGTGTACGCCTGCTCAACACTGGTCAAACCAGGCGGCTGGGTATTTTTCTCAACGATTAACCGTAATCCAAAGTCGTTTTTGTTTGCGATTGTTGGTGCCGAGTATATTTTGCGACTGCTTCCACGCGGGACACATAGCTGGCGCAGTTTTGTGCGCCCCAGCGAGCTCGCACACGCCGCGCGCGAAGCCAAGCTGACAACACATCAATTAATCGGCATGGGCTACAACCCTTTGACTGAACACTATTCGCTCAATCAAGACACGAGCGTTAACTATCTCATGGCGACTCGTAAAGGCGACCTATAAATGACCGCACTCGTTTTATTTGATTTTGATGGCACGCTTGCCGATACAGCACCTGATTTAGCTGCCGCCGCAAATAAGCAACGTCTCCGTGCAGGGCTCGAGCCTTTACCCATCGATGTCTTAAGGCCCTACTCTTCGGCCGGTGCGCGTGGCCTCTTGCGTTGTGCGTTGGATATCACGCCCGAACACCCTGATTACGAACAACACCGTGTGCAGTTTTTAAAAGACTACGAAGCCGCGATGCATGTCGACACCTGTTTGTTTGATGGCGTTCCTGAGCTACTCGAGGATATCTCGCGCAAAGGTTTGACGTGGGGCATTGTGACCAACAAAGCTACGTATCTTGCACAGCCTCTGGTCGTCGCGCTTGGATTAGATAAAGACTGCGCCGTGCTTGTTTGCGGTGATACCACGGCGCACTCAAAACCTCATCCCCTGCCCTTGCTACATGCAGCACAACAAGCGGGCTTTGGAACGGAGCGCTGTGTTTATGTGGGCGATGACATTCGAGACATACAGGCTGCGCGTGCAGCAGGCATGGCCTCTATTGCGGCGGGCTATGGATATTGTGGCCCTGACCATCCGATCGAGACATGGCAAGCAGACCAATGCGTGCACTCTGCCAGAGAAATGTGGCCGGCAATCAAAACGCTTTTGAATACTTGACTGATAGTTGACCGATTGTTGAACTCTTTTACAACTTAAAGGTCTGACTAGATAGATTGTTCGTCTACAATCGCACTACTGGGGCCGATCCGGATTCGACGTGGGTCGCGAAACAGTGCAGGGCATGCCGAGCACCAGTTCGCTCGTAAATCCACTGGAAACACTATAAACGCCAACGACGAGCGTTTCGCTCTGGCCGCTTAAGCGGTGAGCCGCTGCACTGATTTGTCTTTGGGTCAGGTGGAGAAATCCACAGCAGCGTCATTTACAAAGAATCGGGGTTTGCCGGGTCACTCGTCAAATTCTTAAATCCAAGTGAATCGCCAAGGTCCGGCCTGTCGGTTGGCTAAGTCCGAGGTTAAACAAAAAGTAAATCGACTACGCATGTAGAACTGCCTGCAGAGGGCTCGCGGACGGGGGTTCAATTCCCCCCGGCTCCACCA
>JAMNXR010000027.1 GCA_023653055.1 Burkholderiaceae bacterium
ACGTGTGGCTTGTGAGTTTTATGGAATACGATATGGGATACTTTGATTTGGAGTCTCACAGGGTACAAGCCTTGGAGAACCCATTCGGCCCCAAAGTGTTAACTATGTGACCGGTACAAACTGTAAACCATGTGTCCAGAACGGACCAAAAATTGGGTGGTGGGTGCTACAGGACTCGAACCTGTGACCTACGCCGTGTAAAGGCGCCGCTCTACCAACTGAGCTAAGCACCCCATCGTGTTGTGACCAACAGTCGCAATCGCTACGCGATTACAAAAGTAAGCAAACAAAAATGAGGGGTTAAAAAAACAATGCGGATCGCATTATAGCGAACCGCATTGTTTTAGCAACTAAATCGAGTCTTAGTTGACTGCGTCTTTCAAAGCCTTGCCTGGACGGAACTTAGGTACTTTTGCTTTTTTGATCTTGATGGCTTCGCCAGTGCGTGGGTTACGACCTGTGCGTGCAGCGCGAGCTGTCACAGCGAAGGTACCGAAACCAACCAAAGTCACAGTACCGCCCTTTTTGAGGGTTGTCTTGACTGCAGCAATCATTGCATCGAGTGAGCGACCAGCAGCGGCCTTGGAAATGTCAGCCTTAGTGGCAATGTGGTCGATCAATTCGGTTTTGTTCATATTAGTTAGACCTCTAGTGGTTTTAAAAAAAGCCAGACGTTTTATATCATCCGTGCCGTAATTTTTAAGTGCTATTTAATTTAAACAACACATTAACATCATTAAGCCTTGAGAACCTGCGGCTGTCAAGAAAAAATGATCGTATCAGCCGCAACTTAGTTGATTGTAAGATAAAAAAGTTTTCTTGTGGCTTTGCTACACTCCGCACAAACTACACTAGCTTCGAATAAAAAAATACGTTAAAAGGCCGTAAATTCATACCCGCCCGTCATGTTTATTTTGAACATTTATCAAACGCTTGCGCAAAGTCGTTGATCAAATCCGCTTCATCTTCGATTCCGACAGACAAGCGAATCAAGCCCTCAGCAATCCCCATCTTGGCTCGCAATGCAGGACCCATTTCATAATAAATAGTTTGCGCCGCAGGTAAAGCCAGACTGCGCGTGTCACCAACGTGTGTCGCCAAAATGACAATGTCGAGATGGTTGAGAAAGTCAAAGCTATCAATGCCCTCCGCCAATTCAAAAGCAATCAAGTTGCTGTAGCGGTCATTAAATAGTTTTTTAGCACGTTCGTGCTGCGGGTGAGATGGCAGGCCTGGATAAGCGACTTTTGCCACGCTTGGGTGCTTAGACAAATATGTCGAAATCGCTAGCGCGTTACTAGATATTTTGCCCAACCGCAACGAGAGCGTCTCAGCCCCTACCGAAATGCGGTGGGCAGCGTCAGCTGAAAGCGTTGCGCCCATGTCGCGAAGGCCTTTTTTCTTGACTTGAGTCAGCCCCCAACCTGCAACAGAACCTTTTTTATAAACATCCAAGATGTTTGGACATTTCGTCCAGTCAAAAAGACCCGTATCAGTCAGCGCACCACCCAAGGCGTGAGCGTGCCCGCCAATATGTTTGGATAGAGAGTTCATCACAAATGAAGCACCCACTGAGGCTGGTTTGAACAACCAAGGCGACGTCAAGGTATTGTCAACGACGTATATCAAACCATGCTCAGCACACAGCGCACCAATTGCCTCAAGATCTGCAATCTGCGTGCCTGGATTGGCGATCGTTTCTGTAAAAACCATACGCGTATTGGGCTGAATGGCGGCTGCAACTGCGGCAATATCCGTCGGATCCACAAGGGATAGCTCAATGCCAAGTAACTCTAAGGTTCCAAATAAACTATTGGTATTACCAAAGATAAACTGACTCGAAATCAGGTGGTCCCCTGCCTTGAGCAAGGTTGTAAACAGCGCAGACAGTGCGCCCATACCTGTTGCAAAGCTGAGTGTTGCCACCCCACCTTCCATCGCCGTAATTTTCTTTTCTAAAGCATCCGTTGTGGGTGTCCCTTGACGTGCATAGGTATAACCAGGCTTGCCTTGAAAAACAGCCGCCAACTCTCTTGCATCCGGATAAGCATATTGAGAGGAAGTATGAATAGGCTTGTGTACTGCGCCATGCTCGACGGACAGTCGGCGATCGCCGTGCAAAATATTGGTGGTAAATCCGAGTTTAGCCATGACAAAATACTCAAAAAACAGTGAAAAAAATGTAGTAATAAGTAGAGGCGCTGCGCATTTTATTTGATGCTACGCTGTCGGACCGTTTCGAATAAGCACACAGCGGTCGCAACACTGACATTTAAACTTTCGACGCTTCCTAGCATGGGGATGTGCACGAGCTCATCGCAAGTTTCGCGCGTCAAGCGACGCATGCCCTCACCCTCAGCCCCCATGACCCAGCCCATCGCACGCTTGCCTTGAATCTGGTGAATGCCTTCAGGTGCCTGGTCGTCTGTCCCGACTAACCAAATATCGCGATCCTTGAGGTCGCGCATGGCGCGTGCCAAATTGGTCACCATAATGTAGGGGACGGACTCTGCCGCGCCACATGCTACGCGTTGTACTGTGGTGTTGAGACCAACCGCACGATCTCTGGGCGCCACCACGGCGTGTACGCCCGCAGCATCGGCCGTGCGCAAGCAGGCGCCCAGGTTGTGAGGATCTGTGACCCCATCCAAAATCAGTAGCAGCGCAGGCCCCTCGACACCGTCTAGCACCTCATCGAGATCGTCTGCGAGTTTGCGTGCATCGGCGACGGCTACGACCCCTTGATGACGGGAGCCTCCCGCCAAACCATCGAGACGGTCTGCGCCAACCAAATGCACGGGACGTCCTGCCTTGCCGACTTGCTCAATGAGAGACTGCATGCGCTTGTCTTTACGCTGCGTTTCAACATAAACCTCGCGTATCGTCTCAGGAGCCTGTCGAAGACGGGCAATCACTGCGTGAAAACCTGCGAGCATTTGGGTGGCTGCCATTCATCAATTCCTAACGCCCTTTGCGGGCTGATTTTTTAATACCTGCGCCTTTAGTGGCTTTTTGCATTTTTTTGCTCGGCCGCGCAGTTTCTTGTTTGATCGCTTTCTTTGCTTCGGCGCGTCGCACACTCGCGACTTTGCCTTGCAATTCAGCAGGTTTTGTTGAGGCCGCCTTTTTAACACGACGCCCCAATGCGTCATCGGGGCGAGCAGAGGCTTTGCGCAAAGCAACAAAACTGGTGCCCGTTACCAGTCGAAACTCAATACGCCGCGCTTCTAAATCGACACGTGCCACTTGAACTTGAACCGCGTCGGTGAGGCGAAAGCGTATCCCTGTTCGCTCTCCACGCAGCTCATGCAATGACTCGTTGAACTGAAAATACTCAGTCCCTAACTCTGAAACATGCACCATACCTTCGACATGCAAGGTATCAAGTGTTACAAAAATACCGAAGCTCGCGACCCCAGTGACTCGACCACTAAAGGTCTCACCTACGCGCTCTTTGACAAACCAGCACTTGAGCCATGCCTCAACATCGCGCGATGCTTCGTCGGCCCGTCGCTCTGTGCCAGACAGCATTAAACCTAGCCTTTCCCACAAATCATGCTCGTATTCTTGCTGAGTGGCACCAGGGGCGGCAACAAAGCCATGCAAGGCTGGCTGGTAACGCACGCCTTTGAGCAAGGCTTTAATCACGCGATGCGTCAGCAAGTCAGGGTAACGACGTATCGGCGAAGTAAAGTGCGTGTACGCCGGATATGAAAGACCGAAATGACCCATGTTGTCAGGACCATAAATGGCTTGCTGCATCGATCGCAAACACATGGTTTGCAACAAAGCGTAATCGGGGCGTGCACGCGCTTTGTCTAATAGCTCGCCATAATCCTTGGCCGTCGGTTCAGCCCCACCGCCAAGACTCAAGCCAAGCGTGCGCAAAAACTCTCTTAGCGACTTTAACTTGTCGGTCGTTGGGCCTTCATGCACCCGATACAGTCCGATGTGCTTGCTACGGTCCATAAAGTCTGCCGCACACGTATTGGCTGCCAGCATACATTCTTCGATTAGTCGATGCGCATCATTACGCACCACACCAATAATCTTTTCGATTCGACCCAGTTCGTTGCAAACAATTTTGGTCTCAACTGTATCAAAATCAATCGCGCCACGCTCCTTGCGACCCTGTTGCAAAAGCTGAAATAGCGAATACAAATTTTGTATCTGTGGCGTGACATGGGAAAGACTGCGTGCCGCGGGCCCTTGCGGTTGCTGCAATGTTTCCCAGACTTGGTTGTACGTGGTCCTCGCGTGCGAATGAATCACCGCGTTGTAAAACTGATAGGCTGCGACAGTACCGGCTTTGGCGCCAGTGAGCGGAATCACCATGTCGCAAACCAACACTAGTCTGTCAACCTGTGGCTTAAGCGAGCACAAACCATTAGAAAGCTTTTCGGGCAACATCGGAATCACACGGCGCGGAAAATACACACTCGTACCGCGGGTTCGTGCATCGATATCTAGGGCATCCTCAGGCGTCACGTAATGGCTGACATCTGCGATGGCGACTAATAAGCGCCAAGCGGGACGTTTACGCCCAGCACCCAAATCGACTTCTTCGCAATACACGGCATCATCAAAGTCACGCGCATCTTCACCATCGATCGTAATGAACGCCACATCTCGGAGATCCACGCGATCTTTGAGATCCTGTTTACGCACTGTGTCAGGTAACTTTTCAGTCTGACGCCAGGCAGCATCGGAAAAATCGACCGGCACGTCAAACTTACGCACGGCTATTTCAATTTCCATGCCAGGATCGTCGATTTCGCCGAGAATCTCGGCTACGCGACCAAGGGGCTGTGTATGACGCGTAGGCTGCTCAATAATATCGACCGATACGACTTGGCCGTGCTGCGCGCCGCCGGTGTCACCTGGAGGAATTAACACGTCATGCTTGATGCGCTGATCTTCAGGCACCACGATCGTCATGCCACGCTCGTTTAGAAAGCGTCCTACCAAGCGATTAGTGCGACGCTCAATCACTTCAACGATGGTGGCCTCAGGCTTGCCACGGTATTCGCCCGTTGGCTTGACCAGCACGCGGTCGCCATGAAGCACCTTGAGCATTTCACGCGGTGATAAAAAGAGGTCCGGCCCTCCTCCGTCACGCACTAAAAATCCAAAGCCATCGCGATGACCCTGAACACGCCCAGCAACAAAATCAAGCTTGTTCGCGAGCAAGAGCACCCCTTTCCGATTGGGCAGTAATTGACCGTCGCGCTCCATCGCGGCAATTCGACGATCAAAACCCTTGAGCGTTTCTTCAGACTCTAAGCCGAGTCGCGTCGCGAGGTCTTCGGGTGAAAGCGGTACAAGCGCTGTGCGCAAGGACTCTAAAATTTCTTCGCGACTTGGAACGTCTGGGTCAAAATCAGGAGGAAGTTCTGGAGTGGCTGCACTAGTGCGACCGTTCTTTGAATGAGGAGGAAGGCGATTTGCCAAAGTTTGAATCTCGCTTATAATCCGATGCTTCTGAAGTACAGATAGGCCCAGGTGGCGGAATTGGTAGACGCGCACGGTTCAGGTCCGTGTGCCGCAAGGTGTGGAGGTTCGAGTCCTCTCCTGGGCACCACTGAAGTGTAAAGCAAAATACCTGCTGCTTTAATGATCTTCACCTGTTTTTCAGCAAAATAACTCACCTCAAAACTCTTTAATTAGATTTTGAGGTTTTTTATTATCTTGTAACAATGATCGGGCTTTTTAAAGCAGATGCTAAGTGAGTTCTTTTCTCATCATTACGTGTTCAATATTGGCATCTAAAAACACGTCCCCAAACTCTACAAATCCTTGTTTGAGGTAAAAACCTCTGGCATGAAGTTGAGCGCCCAGTAAAACCTCTTTAAACCCCCGGGTCTCTGCCGCCTCAATCAAGGCTTTTAACACTGCCGCGCCTACGCCCTTTTTTCTCTCAGAAAGCCTAACGGCCATTCGTCCAATATGACCGTCGGGAAGCAGACGTCCAGTCGCGATCGCCTCACCTTGCTGGCTAAAAGCCAAAGCATGCAAACATGCGGCATCCATTGCGTCGAGCTCTTCGGCGATCGGCACCTGTTGCTCCTCGACAAATACCTCAAACCGAATCGCACACGCTTGGTCACGCAAGTCGGACCAAGACCCTAATTGCACGCGTATGGTCGCTGATTGCGCCTGAAAATTGTCGTTTTTCACGTTGGGATCCTTAAAAGGTCTATTTGTATATTATGGCGGAGCTCGCGGCAAAGTGCTTTAACACCGAATCAACGCGCTACACTTGGACACCTCTAATTACTGACCATGTCGGCTATGTTTGCTGCAGTCATCGACGCTGCCTTTCCGGTATTTGCCCTCATCCTGACGGGATGGGCCTGCACCAAGCGCAACTTACTCGGTCCCTCCAGTCGTGAGGGCCTAAACAGCTTTGTTATTTATCTCGCTTTGCCTGCGCAGCTCTTTGACGTCATGTCGAACGTCCAGTTTTCAGATCTTGCGCAACCCGGTTTTTTTTGGTCGTTTGCCTTGGGCATGTTTGGAACGGCGGGTTTATATGCTTTGATCTCGCGTGACAAACATATCCCTCCCTTGGACAGACTCATTAACAGCATGAGTGCCGCGTACGGAAATGCGGGATTTATGGGCATTCCGCTTTGCTTGATGGTGTTCGGAAAAGCTGGATTAGCACCCTCCGTCATTACTGCGGTTTTTACCGTATCCTTGCTATTTGCCGTCACGATCATGCTTGCCGAACTCCAGCGACTCGATCATGCGGGTGTGGTGCCTGCTATCAAGAAAGTTCTTCTCTCCATGCTGCGCAATCCACTGTTAATCGCGCCACTTTTAGGGATACTGTGGTCATTCATGCAATGGCCGATGCCAGCACCTGCGATGCGTTACATCAGCTTGATAGGCGATGCGTCCACACCTTGCGCGTTGATCGCAATTGGACTTTTTCTCGGACAGACCTCAGAGCAACGCGCGGGTCCCGAAGTGATGCGCATTGTTCTGTTTAAGCTCTTGTTTCAGCCTGCACTGACCGCACTTTTAGTTTTGGTTGTTTTTGACGTACCTAAAATCTGGGCCCTGGTCGCGATCTTGGCCGCCGCACTGCCTGTTGGTACCGGACCCTTTATGATGTCCCAACTTTATCAACGCGATGCCGCGGCCAGCGCTCGCGCTATCCTGGTCTCAACCGTTTTATCCGTCATCACGATCTCGATACTTGTTGCCTGGATCAGCCAAGAGCTTTGAGTCTCGTTTTAACCCTACAACTTTACCCAACATTATCTAGGCGCTCACCATGTCAGAACCTGCTCTTGCCGTTTCAGCCACCTCGCCGGTACTGACTATTGAGGGTGCGATCGCCACGATACGATTTTGCAACGCTCAATATGCCAATCGCCTGAGTCCCGCGGATCTCGGCACCATCCAATCGCACATACACACTATCAATCAAACATCTCAGGTTTTGGTCTTGCGTTTTATCGCAGATGGAAAATATTTTTGTAGCGGTTACGATATTTCCTCACTTGCGGCAGAAAGTGCGCCTTCATCACTCTATTTTGGTGAAACAGTCGATCTGATTGAGCAAGCACGCCCCGTCACTATTGCTGCGATTAATGGTGGCGTTTACGGTGGCGGCACCGACCTTTGCTTGGCCTGTGATTTTCGTGTCGGGAGCACGACTGCCAATATGTTTATGCCCGCGGCCAAACTCGGGCTGCATTTCTATCCCGGTGGCATGGTGCGCTACATCACACGACTCGGACTGAATCAAGCGAAACGGCTCTTTTTGACTGCTGAAAAAATCGAAGCCTCAGAAATGCAAGATATCGGATTTTTGACTGAACTGGTTAATCCAGAAGATTTGTTTACGCGCGTGGACAACTTGAGTGAACAACTGGCTTCAATGGCACCGCTGGCACTCCTTGGTATTAAAAAGCATCTCAATCTGATCGTGCGTGGACAAGTAGACCAGATCGCTATTGAACAAGCCGTACTCCACTCCGAACGTTCTGACGATATCAAGGAAGGTGCGGCAGCATGGAAAGACAAACGTCCTGCGATTTTTAAGGGGTCTTAAGAAACCTCTTCTCAAGCAACACTAAAGAATCACGCTATTTTATTTATATAATTATCAAATTGATATCAATCAAAGGGTTTCAACATGCGTCAGGTTTTCTTATCCGCTGCTTTTCTTGCCCTCTCTGCTTTTGCAACTGGTTTAGCGGCACAACCTATTAATGAACAATGGCATGGTTTCTGGGATTCAACCGATAGCCAGTTGATTGTGACGCCCAAAAATATTGTGAAGTCAGGCAAGATTTGTAAATGGGTGGGTAAGGCACCGACAGGTGAACATGCTGGTTGTGTTGGTTTTTATGCAGGCACAACCACCAAAAAAGAAATGCTCGCAACATTGCAATCCATGCGTGAAGGTTTACGCGACAACAATCAAAACATGGATGCCAAATACTTGGCCGAAGAAAAAAAATTAGTCGATGTACTTGAGACTAACCTTCAAGCACTCAGCGACAGCACTTTTAGAGTTGTCAATACCTCGGATGCTGATTATCAAGGTTCGGGTGACTGTGGTAACTACTACATTATGGATCAGGGTGTTGCATATGCTGTACGTCAATGCGAGTCCGCAGGTGCAGGCAGCGCGTTAATTGTCACGCCCATGCGTAAAGGTCCGGCCACAGGACCCGTTGCAACGCTCAACGGCAATTGGTATAGCACCAAATGGAAGTACGGCTATACGCTTCAAAACGGACTCGGTACTGCAACCGCTACAAACAGCGCAAAATTTAAAGTCGGTGATGAAATCATTTTCCTTCGCGCGGCAGAAAAGAATACCTTTCAAGGTGAGCAGGTCTACCAAGATGGAAAATTCCATCCCATCACCGCAAGTTTGCTACCCGATGGACGCCTGCAGTTTAAGGGCGAGAAAAATATTACTTGGATCATGGATCGGCAATGACAACAAAACCAAAAGTCGCTTTAATTAGCACCGGTGGCACGATCACTTCACTCAGCATCCTGGGTGAACTCGATGTGTTTGAATACAGTTCTACGGGAACAAGACTCGATGCGCACGGCATGTTGGATAAGTTTCCGCAAGCAAAGACTGTTGCCAATGTCATCCCCGTGGCTTTTGATACCTTGCTTTCGACTGCAGTGAGTTTTCCTCATTGGAAAAAGCTTGCTGAAGTCATCAGCACCTTAATCGATGCGCATCCGGATCTTGCGGGTATTGTGATTTTGCACGGCACCTCTTCGATGGAGGAGACAGCCTATGCGTTGAATTTAGGTCTCCACACCCGTATTCCTGTTGTGCTGACAGGTGCGCAACGCCCTGCCAGTGCTCTATCAACCGATGCAGGAATGAATATTTACAACGCGGTGCGCTTAGCCGCTTGCCCTGAGGCTAGAAATCTTGGCGTGTTGATCTGTCTGAACGATGAAATTCAGGCCGCACGTGACGTTACGAAAACTTCAAACGGACGCCTTCAAACGTTTCGCACCCCAGACTTTGGCGCACTCGGTCATGTCGATGGTGACAGAATTGTGATCTATCGTAGCCCGACGAGACGTCGTACACCCGACACAGAATTTGATCTCTGCGCAATTGCTCAACTTCCGCGTGTCGACATCGCATACAGCTATGCAGGTGGCGATGGGGTGGCGGTCCAAGCCTTTATCAATGCAGGGGCACGTGGCATCGTTGGAGCGGCCTTTGCTCCGGGACTTCTGTCACCAGAAGAGTTTATTGCGATGGAAGCTGCGGTCAAACAAGGCGTTGTCGTGGCCATTTCATCGAGGGCTGGTTCAGGCCGGACCTTTGCGCCTAGCAAAATGCGCGCTGCTGGCTTTATACAAGCCGACAATCTGACGCCTCAAAAAACCCGTATTCTTTTAGCAATGGCGCTGACCAAGACCCAAGACCGGGCCGAGATTCAGCGCATGTTTGACACGTACTAAAAGTTATATTCGTTTTACACATTACTGCGCAGTGATCAATCGCTGCGCAGTGTACAAACGACACGAGGCATCAATCAGTTGTCTTGCAATGCTGACATGCTCTGGCAAGGTTGGTAATTCATCACGTGAAAACCAACCTGCTGCTTCAATTTCAGACGGATCGGGTGTAATTTCTCCGCCCGCATAATCCGCAAAAAATGCCACCATCAACGAATTGGGAAATGGCCAGGACTGACTGGTGAAATAGCGCAAATTGCTGATCTCCAAGCCGACTTCTTCGCGAACCTCGCGCACCGCACATTGCTCGAGGGTCTCACCTGCCTCGACAAAACCAGCCAATGCACTAAATACGCCGGGACGGAAATGAGGGCTGCGCGCCAACATTAACTCGTGGCCCCGTTCGATCAGCACCATGACTGCAGGTGAAATACGCGGGTATGCCACCAAACGACAAGCGGGGCACTCCAGAGCATACTCCGTTTTTTTCATCTCTGTTCTTGACCCGCAATGTCCGCAAAAGCGATGATTCTTTTGCCAGTCAATCATTTGTGTCCCGCGACCCGCCATTGCAAAAATTTCAGGGCCTGCTGAGGCAAATAAACTGCGAACAGGACGTAGCTCACCCGTAATGTGTGAAGGAATCTCGTCTGTTTCAATCGCGTAACAAGCCGCGCCATTCAATTGACCAATATGGAGGGCTTCGATCACCTCACCAAAATCTGTATGACGCGCCTGTGGAAAAGCCTCGTTGCCTTGGGGATCAACAGAAATCAACACCTGATTGCCGCAGCGGATCAACCAGTAGCTTAAGTCACTCATCTTGTCTCTCTTGAATGATTAATTGGAATATTTAAAGAATAAATTTAACGACTAAAAGTATTTAAAGTGTACGGCCAAGCGCTTTGAAGAACAGCTCAGATTGCAATCGCTCACCAAGCGTCTGCTCGCCCACACGTTGCGCAAGCTTTGCATCAACCGGTTCAAGCGGCAGTCCAGATGACATTGCAAGCACTTGCATCATGCAGGCACGTTCTAAGAAATACAAATCATCATATGCATAGTCCACACGGTCACCGCAAACCACAACACCGTGATTCCCTAAAAACACGACATCTGCGCCTTGCATCGCATGCGCAATACGTTCACCCTCGCCAGCATCGAGCGCCAAGCCGTTGTAA
Source organism: Burkholderiaceae bacterium (assembly GCA_023653055.1). Lineage (GTDB taxonomy): Bacteria > Pseudomonadota > Gammaproteobacteria > Burkholderiales > Burkholderiaceae_B > Zwartia. Next base: position 11,145 of record JAMNXR010000027.1, read on the forward strand.
TGCGCATCAACGGCCACACGGCCATGAAAGCGCATCGCATTTTGTGACAAAGTCGTGTCCAAGGCACGCTGTCGTGTCAACGTCAGTGCTGTCGCGTATGGCATGTGCGTATGCAACACGCAGGTTTTTTTAGTAATTCGATGCACAGCAGCGTGTATGTACATGGCCGTCGTTTCTACGGGATGACGGCCAGCCAGAATTTGACCTTGCGCGTTAATCATGACGATATCGTCAGCCTGGATCTCACTCCACAGCAATCCGCGTGGGTTCAGTAAAAAACGACCGCTCTCATCTTGGATTTCAACACTGAAATGGTTGCACACGCCCTCGGATAAACCGTGGTACGCCGCGGCGCGCAGCGCTAGAGCCAAGTCCTCACGCAATGTGCGAATCGCCGAGGCCTCAAAATCCTTTTGCTGGGTATTCATTGTCATCACTGATCTTCCGTATTGATTTATTTGAGAGGTAAGTTCGAATGTTTCGTTACTCGCGCTCGAGCGCAAGTTCAATGTAATCAGCCTTGATAGAGGTTCGAGGCACTTTGAAGGAGAACCAGCTTCGTACGTCTTCTTCGAGACCGATGCCATGCATATAGTTGTAAATCGCTTTGCGTAGCCCTACGCCCAGTGCCGCATGATCCACATTGGTTGGGTCGGTAAAACCCACATCGTTTTTAGCAAAATGGGTCGGTGGCAAGAGTTCGAGCGTCACCCCGTATTCAGCAGGATTGAGTCCCACGGGAGAATGGACGGTACAAGTGAAGCGGTGAAAAAAACCACTTTGTATGCAACCGCTGGCAAATAACTGGCGCACATACTCTAAGGCGTCCACCGTATCGCGCACAGTCTGAGTGGGAAAGCCGTACATCAAATACGCGTGCACCAAAATGTCTGCGTCGCTAAAGGCACGTGTCACGCGCGCGACTTGATCGACCGAAACCCCTTTTTTCATCAAGTTAAGTAAGCGATCCGAGGCAACCTCTAGACCGCCCGACACCGCAATACAACCGCTTTGAGCGAGAAGCTGACAAAGCTCAGGCGTAAAGGTTTTCTCAAAGCGAATATTGCCCCACCATGAGATATTGAGATCGCGCTTAATCAACTCTTGCGCTAAGGACTTTAACGCTTTGGGCGGGGCCGCCTCATCTACGAAGTGAAAGCCCGTCTGCCCGGTTTCACGCACGATGGCTTCAATCCGATCCGCTAAGACTTCTGCAGATGCCGTTTCATAGCGGCCGATATAATCTAGACTGACGTCACAAAAACTACATTTTTTCCAATAACAGCCGTGGGCAACTGTAAGCTTGTTCCAGCGACCGTCGCTCCAAAGACGATGCATGGGATTGAGCATGTCTAATAAAGAGAGGTAATTGGATAGAGGCAAACCTTCCCAGGTCGGCGTGCCAACCTCCTCGAAGGGGACTTCGGGCTCAACCATATTGATATAACGCACTTCACCAGAATCAATATCTCGTAAAAAGGTGCGCACTAAGCGCTGCTGAGATCGTTTACCTAACAGATGGTCAAGCAAAGACAGTAAAGGCCGCTCACCCGCATCGAGTGTCACAAAATCAAAATAATCAAATACTCTGGGTTCTTTTAACTCACGCAACTCAGTATTAACGAAGCCACCACCTAAGACAATTTTGATCTCTGGATGGTGGGATTTGATCGTCTGAGCAATCCTGAACGCGGCATAGACGGTGCCGGGAAATGGGACAGAAAGCAACACCACGTTAGGTGTGTGACGCGCGATGGCGTCTAGCGTCAACTGTTCTAGATGGGTATCGACAAGGGTGGGAGGCGCCGCCAAGGCGAGCGCCAAAGGTTCGAAAGTCGCCTGACTGGCCGCAAGTGACTCACCGTAACGCACAAACTCAAACCGTGGATCGACGGCATCGCGCAGCACGTCCGCAAGATCGTTTAAATAAAGAGTGGCGAGGTGTTTGGCCCGATCCTGCATCCCGAGTGCGCCAAATGCCCAACCCAAAGGGTCACCGGTTTCATCATCCACGTAGGCATCGAGAGCCGAAAAACGTGGGCCCTCAGGCAAATACTGTCGCCCAACGATACGGTGCGCAAGCGTTGAGTCCCGACCTTGTAAAAAAGCGATAACAGCATCTATGGTGCTCAGGTAGCGGTTTTGTTGCGCCGCAAACGCCTGTAGAGAGGGACTTCTCTTGCGCGGAGCGATTGCATTGACGTTGACCGCGACCTGTTCAAGGCCCGTTTTGCAGAGTAGACGTAAGACGAGTGCCAAGGCCAGATCCTCTTGGACCGCACAGATATTGCGCGAACGCAAAAATCCGGTGAGGTAAGCCGTAGAGGGGTATGGCGTGTTGAGTTGAGTCATCGGTGGGATCACAGACAACACGCGCAAGCTTGTGAGACTGGCTTTGGGCATATTTAGAGATGCAAGGTTTAAGTGCTCAGTATAATTGCGATGAAGCCCATAAACGCAGGAATCATTTGAATATGTCTCTGGTGCAGTATGTTGCCTTTATTTCTATCGCCTTACTCGCTGCCTTTTGTCAAAACCTGACCGGTTTTGCCTTCGGCTTGATTTTGGTTGGGCTCACAGGTGCATTACAGATCATATCGATTGCTGATGCAGCCAATATCGCCTGCATTCTCTCAATAGCGAACAACTTGGTTTATCTGAGTAAGTCACCAAGAATCACAACAGGTCCCCTTTTAAAGCCAATGCTGATCACTAGCATGATTGGTTTAGTGATCGGGTTTATTTCCTTGTCGTGGTTTACCGATAATGGCATCAATACACTACGACTGATTCTCGGCATCTGCATATTTGTTTCAGCAATTGCCTTGTTCATGATTAATACCAGCACGCGCAAAACCTCCGGCAAATACTCAACGCTCATCGCGGGGTTCCTAACTGGCATTCTCGGTGGTATGTTCGCGACTCCGGGACCGCCACTGGTCTATCACCTTTACAGTCAGCCACTCGATAAAGATCTTGTTCGTCATTATCTTTTCATTATCTTTGGTCTAACCTCGGCGGCTAGACTAGTGATCGCACTATTTACGGGAGAGCTAACCATGAACGCGGTCATTCTCTCTGCGATTGCTTTTCCGGCTATTACGATTGCAACCATTTTTCAGCTTAAACATCCGGTTAATCTTAGTCGCAGAGTGGCACAATTAATTGTGACAGCGCTCCTGTTTGCGACAGGACTCGGGCTCATGTATTCATCGATAAAAACCATACTGCACTAATATGAAAATCCTTGTTGCCCGACTTAATCACGAAACCAATACTTTTTCACCGATCGCCACATCCTTGGCATCATTCGAACCTCTTTATGGTACGGATGCATACCACGCATTTAAAAATACGCGTACAGGTATTGCGGCCTATATTGATGTCTTAGAGCAAGCGGGACATGAGGTCGTGGTCGCCTGTAGCGCGATGGCAAACCCAAGTGGCACCGTGAGTGCCGCTGCCTATACGCATCTCTGCGATACGATTGTTGCTGCTGCACAGGGTTGCGATGCGGTCGCACTGGACTTGCACGGCGCCATGGTCGCTGAAAACTCAGAGGACGGGGAAGGCGATTTGCTTGAACGCGTGCGCGCTGCACTACCCCACGCACCTATCGCAGTTGCCTTCGACCTGCATGGCAAGATGACCGACAAGATCATCAACAACAGTGACATTGTCATCAGCTTTAAAACCTACCCGCACGTCGATATGTATGAGACCGGCGCACATGCTGGACGTCTACTTGTCGAGATGATCAATCAAAAAATCAAACCCATACTTGCGTGGCGACGGTTACCTTTGATGCTCAACACCCTTTGCAGTCGAACAGACATCGGCCCCATGCACGAAGCTGTTGAGCTTGCAAAAGAAGCCGAAGCGCAAGGCATGTTAGGGGTTTCCGTATTAGCGGGGTTTTCTCTTGCTGATATTGGAGCACCGTGCATCAGTGTTGTAGCCGTGAGTAACAATGATCCTCAGGCAGCTGATGCAGTTGTGCAACGTATCGCTACATTTATCTGGTCTCGACGCAGTGATTTTATTTATAAAAACGAACCACTCTCTGCGTCCATTACGCGTGCCCAACAGCTCGCCGATCAACCTGGATCGGGCCCTATTTTATTGCTCGACCACGGTGACAATTGCATGTCGGGTGGGACCTGCGATGACATGAATGTTTTGCATGAAGCGCTTAAACAAGGTCTGAAAGACATCGTGGTCGGTCCGATTTGTGATCCCGAGGCGGTGGATACACTGATCAAGGCTGGACTCAATGCATCCGTGACGCTACAGATTGGGGACAAGGTACCACTGACTCAACTAGGCTTGACCCACCCATCGCGACCTTTGACGGGTGTGGTGTCGGCGATCTCTGATGGACAATATGTGGTATCGGGTCCAACCTACACAGGCCAGCGGATCCATATGGGTAGAACAGTCTGTCTCGACCTGCCACAAGCAAAAATCATGATCACGGAAACGCCTCAAGAGCACTGGGACTTGGGGATTTTTTCGCACATCGGCATTGACGCGCCGAGCTATCGGTTTATCTTGCTCAAGTCACGGATGTACTGCAGACCTGTCTTTGCACCGATTGCCAAAGCACTCGTGGAGTGCGATGGCGGCGGTGTCACGGGTGCGGATCACAACCGTTTTCCGTACAAAAAACTCACTCGGCCAGTCTATCCTTTTGACCTGAACACCGAGTGGTTTTAGAGGATCACTTGTTGTGCTCAGCAGCGATATAACGTGTTTCGCCGCTGTCAGTGAGCGTCCGCGTTGCCATCGGTGACGCGTACGTCCAGAGAATTTTCATCCCTTCTGTCTTAGACTTGTTGCGAAAGCGATGAGACACGTTGGGTGGAATCCATGTGGTGTCATGCGCCTTAACCTCATGAACCTCTCCGGCAATATCCAGAAAGGCCTCGCCTTCTAGCAAGATCACGCTTTCTTCACAGTTGTGGCTGTGAAACGGAATCTCTGCACCGGGGCCAAACTCTGTAATGCCGTTGATGAAAGCTTTTGCACCTGTAGCCGCAGTCACCAAAGGAATGGTCTTAGCGCCACCACCACGATCATGGCTTTTGATTTGATCAGGACGCAAGACTGCGTGTTTTAGGATTTCAGTCATTCTTTACCCCTTTATTCAATACTCAGATTACTCAGCTTTGATATTGTTGTCTTTAATGACTTTGCCATACAGCTCGTACTGTTTCTTTAAAGCCGCTTCGAACTCTTCAGGTGTCGTGCCGCGAATAGTGATGCCAAGCTTTGCAAATCGCTCACGTGTGTCGACGTTATCCATGGCCTTGCGCGCTTCTGCAGAGAGTTTTTCAACAATCGCTTTGGGCGTTTTTGCTGGTGCGACCATCGCAGCCCAAGAATTAAAAAAGAATCCTGGATAGGCAGTCTGATCAATCGTTGGAACTCCTGCAAACTGAGCCAAAGGCTTAGGCGTTGAAAGTGCTAACAAACGCAACTTACCTCCGTTGATCAATGCTGCAACTGTACCCAAACCTTGGAATGACACATCAACCTCTCCAGCTGCAGCTCCGACGGCAGCCTGTGTTGCTCCCTTGTAAGGAACATGAACAAGCTTCACGCCCGCTCGCTGCATCAACAAGGCCATTGCAAGGTGCTGAGGGCTCCCGACACCGCCAGAACCAAACGTCAGTTTATCTGGATTTGCTTTAGCAAACTTCACCAAATCTTCGAGTGTTTTGAACTGCGAGTTTGCTTTGACTACGACACCCCATTCAATCGTTCCGATCAAAGAAATCGGTGCAAAGTCCTTGAGTGTATTAAAGGTCGTATTGGGATTAATGTGAGGCACCATCGTCAAAATGCTGTCATTGACACCACCAATCGTGTAGCCATCCGCAGGCATTTTCAGCATACGATCGGCACCGATCAAACCTGAGGAGCCTGTCACGTTTTCAATCACAATAGGCTGTCCCATGCTAGTCGCCATATTTTGCGCAACTAAACGCAACGCGTTATCCACCGCACTGCCTGTTGCGAGTGGGATGATCATGCGGATGGGTTTATCAGGATAGTTACCTTGCGCCATTGCACCCCACGAGGCTAAAGTGAGTGCGGCAGCTTGTACTAGCAATACGACAGATTTAAATACCTTCATTGTCTTCTCCGTTTAATGCGTTTAATGCATTGAATGCATTTATTGATTCACTACTATTTATATCAAACCAGGAATACCCAAGTCGCGAGATAGTGACGCAAGCTCCCCTACTACCCCAGCAGCAATAGGAATACCGTGCTGTGCATAATCCAAACGTCTTGCGTGGCTCTGTTCGCCTGGCAACCAGATACGCTCCACATTGGGCAAGCGCTGCGACTCCTTGATGTCACGCACAAGTGTGTCAATCGCACCTTTAAATAATTCAACACCACCGAATGCAGCTAAATTAAGCACCAAAATAGCCTGCCCTGTGTTGGTAGGCGTGACATGATCCTTGTTGAAATCAATCACGTCTTTACCCATCGCCGCACCTTGCAAGGTACCAGCCAAAATACCCACAATCAACGCGAGTCCGTAGCCTTTGTAACCACCGATCGGTAATAAAAAACCCTCTTCGGAGCGCGCGGGATCAAGCAACGACTTTCCCTCACGGTCGATCATCCAGCCTTCAGGCATCATCTGACCCGCTTTTGCCTTGGCTTTTACCTTACCATAGGCCGCGACTGTGGTCGCCATATCCAACACGATCGGATTTTCTTTACCCGAGGGGATACCAGCGGCGATCGGATTTGTCGACAGCAACATATCCATTCCACCCCAAGGAGGCAGATGATTCGCGTTGCCGACGGCAAAATACAGACCAATCATGTCGTGCTTGACAGGCATTGTCGCGTAAAGAGAAGCGGGGCCCGCATGGTTACTACGCCGCGTACCTACCCAGGCAACACCTTGTGTTTTTGCTTTTTCGATTGCGAGTTCAACGGCATGCGAGACCACTAAGTGGCCCATGCCATTGTCTCCATCCACCACCGCCACAGCCTGAGCCGTAGAATGCGCCTCGATTTTCGGATGTTTATTGATACCACCCGCCAAAATTCGCTTGACGTACTGCGGCAGTCGAATCACTCCATGCCCGTCTGAGCCCTGCAGATCTGCACTTGCCATTAGTCGCGCAATCTTTTGAGCATCTTGGTCTGGAATACCGACAGCGACAAAGGCCCGCGCTATAAACGCTGAAAGCGCATCAAAAGATACGGATACTGAATTGTTATGTGTTGTCATATTTCTGGTGGTTTATTCTTTTGTCTATTTAGCAAAAGGACGAGCATAAACTGAATTTTCACGTCTTGAGCGACGGGGTGCATTTTGACTGCCCACAACGAAAATGTAACAAATCTCATATTAAATGATAATGATTCTCATTCATGATAAATTGCATGTTTTACGTCAAGTACGTATCTCATGCACTATTCGCAACTAGAACACAAACATTCCCGCATTCAATTTTCGATTTTTTTTATTGCGGCATTGATGTTGCACATTGCAGTCATTCAATCTATCGGATTACTTCAACACAATTCACGTGCTGAAGAAGAAAATATTAGCTTTTTAGAATTATTTGAGATTCAAGCTGAAGACACGATTCTGACTGCAGATGAGTCTCATAATAAAGACGCACTTACTGAACCTGAGGACATCAAGATACCTCAAGACCTTATTCCAAAAAAAATAAAACCGTCTCCCACAACACGAAATGTCAACGCAATCAACCCCGGCAAAGACAACTCACAAACCCACATCACCCCTCCCATCGCGCATGCAAATGTTTTGAACAACCCCCCTCCTTTCTACCCTAGACAAAGTCGACGACGTGGTGAGCAGGGAAAGGTTGTGCTCGCAGCAGAGATCGCAAGTAATGGTAGAGCTTTACAAGCCTTAGTCAATATCTCAAGTGGCTACCCTCGCCTAGATCAAGCCGCCTTGGAGTCTGTGCTTAAGTGGCGATTCATTCCAGGCAAAAAATCCGGAATACCTCAAGTAATGTGGATCAATATTCCTATCAACTTTGTACTCGAATAAATCATGTCAAAGATTCAATAAAAAAAACCCGTCGAAGTGAACTGACCCCAAAAGGCTGGACGGGTGTCCAACTTTATGGGGTCAGTTCAAAGCGGGTCTTTTTTGAGTAGGATTATTACGTTTAACGAGCACCCTCGTGCTCAATGGCTTCGAGTTGGGTAGTGACGCCAAGTTGATTGTCTACCCCGACAGATACATGGATGAACGCGGAACCCGAATGTGGGAAGCGGTCATGGGCATCGTACAAGGGCAAATGCAACCCATGGCAGCAAGCTACCCCCGTACATTCTTATATATATCTATCTTTTAAATTCTATGAAGACGTATCAAAACTCTGCAGTGCTGAAGATCCCAGAAAAACGCATCCGGCTAGACAGGAACACAGGCAAGTGGGAAAACAATCCTATTAAGAAAAGATTTTTAAAAGGACCAATACCATTAGACTGGTTAACCGCGGCAGCTCAGCTACCTGGTAAAGCCATCAACGTTGGTATCGCGCTATGGTGGCTAGCTGGTATGTCGAAGACTGGAATATTAAAACTAACTCGTCAATCACAGCTTGCCCTGAACATTTCCAAAGATGCGGAACGTGACGGGTTAAGACGCCTGCAGCAGGCTGGGCTCATTGAGCTAACAGCACGGCCCGGGCAACGACATAGCGTTCGCATTATTGAGGAATTCGCTTTGCATGGGTCAAGCGAATAATGGCGAAATCTCTGTCCTTTCGACCGGTTTATTCATATGTAAGGAACTGTCATGCCTTTACCTTGTTTGATCAAGTTTGATGCGAAACGATGCCAGTGCCTATGCAAACGCACTGAGAAGCCCTGCAAGAACCCCGCAGCATTTGGCATGAGGTCCTGTAGGATGCATGACGCACACCGCCCGCATGCTGCCTTATCTGGACAAAAACACCCTAACTATCGGCATGGTCAAGCCACTAACGCAGCGCGGCAAGAACATAGCTTGGCATCGGCTCGGCTTCGCTCTCTTGAAACACTTGGGTATGCCATTGGTATGTTTGCCGGACCCCGCACAGTGGGTAGAAAGCCTAAAGCTTGAGCGCCGTTTTAAGCTGGTTATCCGTCAACTCGAATCGGCTGTCCATCATGCCACGACCACCCCGTTGCCTAGAAGGTAACACCGGTTAAAAGGTCACACTGCGCTGAAATAGCAAATCACACGCAGGTTGTCTGACCTTAAAACGCCACCCTCAATCCCACACTCCCACCGTACAGCGTCTGACCCGTTCTAGCCTCAGCAGAGACGCCCGCATAGGCGTAAGCACTATCAGCCACTTTGATCGTGCCATATAAGCCTGCTTGCACAAATCCTGTTCCTGCTGTGGGGACGGTCACACTGCTTGAGTAACCACCGAGCGTGGTGTTCAAACTTGGGTTGAGCAAGCCCTGCGAGTCAGCACCGATCGCGAGGTTCGCACGGTAGGTGTATTCATCTTTGAGTGGGTCTTTGTTGAGCGACCCTGCGCCCACACCAAGCACTGCACGAATGCCATTGGCATTCATTCGCCCGACGCTTAATGCTGCAGCACTTGCGCCCTCATCGTAGGCGGCTTGGCCCACGTACTGGTAAGTGAGTCGCACATAGGGGGTGATGCGCACATCACTGGTCTCAAACGGACGACTCAGGCCTGCGCTCACCAACACATCGTTACCCATCACAGACTTGTTACTAAAGCCATTGCTGATACCGGTGATGTCACTGCGCGAAAGCTTGCTGGAACTTAAGCCCAGGCTGACCATACCATCCAGTACATAATCCTGTGCCACTGGCATCTTGCCGTAGACGAACAATGCGCCCTGCTGAATCGTGCTGTTGCCACCCGTTGCATTGACCGTGGTGTTAGAGAGTGCTAAGCCACCACCGAGCTTTAGCCCTAGCCCAGCGTTCGTGTATGCATCCACTCCAAACACAGCTTGGTATAGGTTGTTGTTATAGCCATTGCCACCGCTATTACCTGAACGCTCACCGCGCTGATACGCGATCTCACCCCAGGCACGACCGTCTGTGATGGCTGCACTCGTGATGTTTGCAGCGTTCGGATTTACGGCGGGGTTGGAACTCATGTTCGCAGTGGGTAGCCCCGAAGGGTTATTACCTGTGATGACGCCTGACGATAAGGGGTTGCTCCCAGCGCCATTGAGTTGAGTAGGCGGCATGGGGAAGTCACCCAAACGTGCTAACACCGCTTGCTGCACCCGTTGCGTGGCTTGTGGCAGAGTGGCTGCGGAGACAGCATGAACCTCACCGGAAAGAGCTTGTGCAAAGCCTGGCAGACTTGCTGCGGTTTGACCGGCAACGGAATACAGCAAAGAGTCTTGTGCGGCCGTCGCATTTCCAGTCTTATTGACGCCTAAGATCTGGTCCAAGACATTCGCGACTTCCCGGGCGTTGGTGGTGCTTGATGACAACGTAGAACTGTAGGAAGTCGGCGTCACCGCCAGATCTAGGCTATTGCTGTTATTGACGTTGTAGAAAGCAATGAACTGTGTGCCGCTTGCGAGCTCGGCTGGTTGGGTGAGCGTGCTGAAGCGACCAGAGATGCCGCCTGTAGCCGTAATCATCCGGAAGCGATCGCCAAGTGCTGGGATGTAGATTACACTGCCGTAGCCGGGTTCGTTTGCGCTAAAGAGGTTTGAGAGGCGCGGGGTTAAGGTCGCGCCGGAGTTAATCACCAGTTGACTACCCACAGTTACAAATGAGTAATAGCCCGAAGCACCCACAGGAGTTGCACTGTTTGCCTGCACGGAACCAGCGATATCTTGTTGGTACGTTGACCCAGAGTTCAGCGTCAAGTTTTGAGTGAAAGACAAATAGCCCGGAGAATTACCGGGCTTAAGCACACCACTCACAGTGCTGTTACCTGCAATCGTGCCAGTCCCCATCAACGTACCCGCAGATGCCACGAATACATCGCCTGTGCCTGTGGGTGAAGTACCTGCAACGGATAGCGTACCGCCAGATACCGTTGTCCCACCCGTGTACGTATTGGCACCCGTAAAAACGGTGGTACCCGTGTCGGTAAACGTTAAACCACCCGAGCCAGAAAATACACCCGAAAGAATGGCGGAGCCTGATGTAGGTGCCTGAATGGTACCGCCTGCGCTCGTGATGGCGATTGATACGCTTGAGCTATCTCCACCGCTTAGCACCAAGGTGCCACCAGCCAAAACTGGGTTTGCAGTTACCCCAAAGGCATTCAACCCAACTGAGGTGCCAGCGGTGATGTTTGAGATCGTGGTGCCACCGCTGCTGCCACTGCTATCACTAGTGCAAATACTACAAGCTGTGATGGTTAGGTCCCAGATACCTGTGCTACCTTGTTGGGCGAACGAATAGGTGTAGCCATTCGAAGAAGTCAGACCGCTCGTAATATAGGTCGAAAGATTACTGCCGAAGCCTTGCAGAATGCCAGTTAGTGTCTGACCAACAATTGCGCTGCTTGTTGTTGAGAGACTAGAGATGCCGAAGATCATCGTTCCGGATACCGACGTGGCAGCGAGTTGGCCGTAGGTGGAAGAACTGGTAATAATTATGTTGTAGTTCGTTGGCAAAGCAAATTTGTAGGTTAAAGCGCCGCTAGCGTTACCGGCACCTTGCGCGTTGTTAAGCGTGATGATGGTGCCATAATTGATAATGCCCCGACTGGCATAAAAGCCCGTAGGATTACCCGAGATCGTACCACTGTTGTTCAACTCGGAGATCGTGCCGCCGTCGTTGTAAATGCCGTCCCCTGAAGTACCCGAGATCGTACCGCTGTTGTTCAACGTGGTGATCGTGCCGCCGTTGTAAATGCCATATTGGCCCGAGATCATGCTGCTGTTGTTCAACGTGCCGATCGGGCCGTAGCTTCGAATACCCTCAAAATCACCCAAGATCCTAAAGTTGTTGTTCAACTCGATGATTGTGCCGTAGTTTGCAATGCCGGCCCCTGAAGTAGTACTCGAGATCGTACCGCTGTTGTTCAACTCGGTGATCAGGCCCATAAAGTCGTTGACAATGCCGAAGCCACCGGAGATCGTGCCGCTGTTATTGTTATTCAACGTGGCGATTGTGGTTAAGTTGTAAATGCCGTATTGGCCCGAGATCATGCTGCTGTTGTTCAACGTAGTTATCATGCCGTTGTTTTTAATGCCGTAGTCGCCCGAGATCGTGCCGTTGTTGTTCAACGTAGTGATCGTGCTGTAGTTTGCAATGCCCTCCGATGAACCACCCGTGATCGAGACGTCACCGTTAACTGTAAAGCTACACAACCAAGTCGGTGAAATGTTCTGTTGAGTAGCAGTTTGATTTGTACTAATGACCGTATCACCATTACAAACCGCCCAAGCGTTATTAAATACACCCGACAACCCGAGACCCAACGCAATTATGCAAAGACTGGACTTTAACTTTGGTAAGGTTTGTGTACCAGGGCGATTCCGTTTAACTGAATGCACATGTTGAGTGCTCAGCGGGGCACCATCGCGTACGAACCCAATAAGCAACGCCACAGTAAACTCAATACTCTTGCACGCGACAGACGCAGTAGGATTTAAATAGTCAAACGCAACGCGTATAACGGAAGATTTACTATTTTGCTGCATCGCCAATCCTAGTTAATGTTGCTGAATCATGTTCATAAAAAACAGAGTTGCCGTGCGTGCCACATCAATCTACTGACAAGACGAGCAGCTATTGGCAACAAGAGGATATTAGGTAAAAGTCAGTTGTTGCTTGGGCGATTATCTATTAATTGAGCCCATTTTCTTATTGAAAAGTGCCCAGTTTTTGCATTGACCAAACGCCCCGACAAGGCTTATATTGCAAGGGGTAAACTCTATTTAACTTAGTTCTTATTTACTGCCCATATTTTTAATGCCTCAATATCCCAAAATAGATTTTTCTGATACTAAACAAGATAGATCTAAGAAAACACTAGAGGATCTCCTTGAGGCTGCCTATCAAATTATTGAAACTAATGACCCCGCTGCTTTTACTAGCCGCAATTTAGCTAAAAGGGCTGGGTACTCTAAAGGCACCCTAAACAATAGATTGGGGGCAGTAGAAAATGTGTTCTTCTGGGCATTGGCACGAGGAAGAGATTTCAAAGCTAATCAAACTGTAAATATAATTGCGCAGTTTGATCCTCAACTTACCATCCACGATTTTGTTGAAACTTTTGTTGATCACTGCTTCGGCGGGATTAACTCTGTTACTGCAAAAGTTATCAAGTACCATGACCAAAAATTTACTAAGGCTTATGGGCTTACCCCTGATTACTTTGACTGGATCAACATATTTGTAGAGCCTTATGTGGAGCTATGCCAGAGGAACCAAACGAATACCTTTAAGGTGGTCTCAAATGATGAGGCAAGATTTATGTTTAAGGCTATTCACGCAGTAGTAGAAAGACCCTTTGCAACGGATGATCCTATAGCCGGAACTGCAGAGCATCGACGTATAGCAATTGAAGCCTTAATTAGATTGCTTGCTAAGTGATCTGACCGCTCGCAGGCCTTCACACGGAGTAATCTTTTAACGGTGTTATGACGTCCCCCTGAGGCCGTGCTGGCTCAGGTACGTCCGTTCCAAGCTTTTTGTTGATCTGCCTCGATTTCCAAGCGAATTCTTTTGCGCCAATTTTCTTTTTTCTATTTTGGCTTGTCCGATCAGCGCTTCAGAATGTGCGTACGTGATCATGCGGTAGAGACTACCGGTGATGTCGGTCCAGTCTGTATAGAGGAGGCCAAGTTCAGGGAGTACGAACTGTATCCCCTGTTAGCAACCTACCTAAAAGCAGAGCTCGGAGTGTACTCAAAGCGCATCGATGGCAAGCGATCATCGAATAGGCATAGGCCAAACGGCAACCGTTGGCTTTACCCAGGCATGGTCGGGTTGGAGGACTTGGGGGTTGAGTAGCAGCAGGAGGTGCGGAACTGTGTGAAAGAGTATTTCGAGAAACGCACCAAGCTTTGGTCGCTCGAAGCTAAGCTACTGATCAACCGATCGAATGTCCGTGAATGCTTTTTCCAACCGGTATCCAACTCGTCGTGGGCTAATTTTGGCTAAATTGACGGGGGGGGGTGTTTGCAAAAACTTGGTTATCGTTCGTGCAGAACAAGGTGTAAAGGCACGGGGATGGGACCCAAATGAATTTTGGGGGGGATGGGGGTACGGTGGGGTGTCGGTTGTCTGCAATCGACAAGGGGCGGGGTATCACTCACTGCTGAACCAGTGTGCGCTTACACGATTGCATGTAGACAATTGTGTAACCAGACGGCAACTCAATGATTGACGGGATTTGTCTACACTGTGTCTACATGGCAATGAAAACAAAAACGGGCTCTACATCATTAACGGGGGACAACGGTATTCATTAAACTTGTTTTTGCGAAGAAACACATTTAATGGAGCTAATACCGATGTCCCACATCGATTCTATCCTAGGTCTCTCAGGTTTAGCCGTTCAACACGTGGACCGCAAACTGGG
>JAMNXR010000007.1 GCA_023653055.1 Burkholderiaceae bacterium
GTCCCGAAGGGCATATGGGTTTAGGAACTTTGAGAATTACCGGCTAAGGGTCTTGGCCCATTGCGGTTGGAACGGCGTATTTTGCCGTGTTTGATGAGTACTGCTAATTTGATGAATACTGCCATCCCCCGTTAATGGGGTAGAGCCAACTATGTGACCGGTACAAACTGTAAACCATGTGTCCAGAACGGACCGTTTGTATTTGGTGGCCCGGGGCGGAATCGAACCACCGACACAAGGATTTTCAATCCTCTGCTCTACCGACTGAGCTACCGGGCCAACTGAAGAGCGAAATATTACACCAATTCAGACAAGCATGCTCAGTCGAGCTTTGTGCTGGTCCGTTTCAGGATGGCAGAATAAAAGTCACTTTCTTTGGCGAGCATCGTGCTGAGTTCTTTGGGAGAGACGACCGTGACGTCCATTGCCTGACTTTCGATCTTCTTTTGAATATTGCCGTCTTTTTGAATCTCAGTCATGGCCCGGTTGAGCTTATCGACGATTGCGGGCGGTGTATTGGCGGGGGCAAACACGGCGGTCCAGGTGCGGATGCCAAAGTTTGGGACACCACCTTCTGCGACAGTCGGAATATTGTTTAACGCACTGCTGCGCTCAGGGCCGGTCGTCGCGATGAGCTTAATCCGTCCGTCTTTGACTTGCTCCATCATATTGCCGACAAGTGAGGTGATCATCACGTCGACGCGTCCGGCAACAAGATCATTCAGCGCAACGCCGGCACCCTTATAAGGGATATGAAGCATGTTGATGTTGGCCGCATCATTCAATGCCTCCGCGGCTAAATGCTGAGCGGAGCCGTTGCCTGAAGACGCAAAATTCACCTTGCCAGGGTTGGCTTTCGCATATTTGATTAGATCGCTAACATTGTTGACGCCGATATTGCCGGCGACCAGTACACCCATCGATTGAGTCGTGGCCAACGAGACGGCTTGGAGGTCTTTCAGCACGTCATACGTGGGTTTTTTGTGAAGTAAAGGGGTAATGACTGTTGCAGGTGTTCCCCAAAAGAGCGTGTAGCCATCGGGCGCTGCCTTGATGACCGAGTCCGTACCGATGAGTGTGCCAGCGCCCGCGCGGTTTTCTACCAATACGGGCTGTCCCAGCTTGGTGCCAAGTTCTTGTGCAAAAAGCCGCGCGACGATGTCGGTTGATCCACCTGGAGCGTACGCGACAATAATGCGAATGGGTTTGTTGGGATAGTCAGTGTTTGCTGACACTTGCTGGGTAGCTAAAAAGGGCAAAAGCACTAGCGCTGCACGCGTAATTATTTTTTGAATGTTCATAGAGGTCTCCTATACGCTAGATTGTACGGAATCCAGGGCTCCGCAGTCTAGGCAAGGGCATTGCGCCAAAGAGGTGCTTTGCAGCCCTATAATGAGGGCTGTTACGTAGATCTAACAAAAAATTCCTTTATCTATGTCGGTTAGCGTCCTTGCTCTCGGTTTGAATCACGTCTCGGCACCTGTTTCGGTGCGCGAGCGGGTGTCTATGCCTGAGGATTTAGTGCAGCCGGCATTAAACGCCTTGCGCCAAGCCTTTGGGGGCGCGGTCAAAGAAGCCGCTATTCTTTCCACCTGTAATCGCACGGAGCTTTATTGCGCGGCAGAACCGCACGTCGCGCAACAATTACCTGCATGGCTTGCAGACTTTAATCGGATTGAGGCTGGCGAGCTCGCCCCACACGTGTATTTGCATGGACGAGATGATGCCGTGCGTCATGCGTTTCGCGTCGCAAGTGGCTTGGACTCTATGGTGTTAGGTGAACCCCAAATTTTGGGTCAGATGAAAGATGCTGTGCGCGCCGCAAATGATGCGGGTGCCCTTGGTACGTTGCTTCACCAGCTCTTTCAGCGCACTTTTTCAGTGGCCAAAGAAGTCCGCTCCACCACGGCAATCGGTGCGCAATCTGTATCGATGGCAGCCGCTGCCGTGCGACTCGCTGAGCGCGTATTCGGTGAATTAACGACCTCCAAGGTACTCTTTATTGGTGCCGGCGAAATGATCGAGTTGTGCGCGACGCACTTTGCTGCGCGACAGCCCGGTGCCATTGTCGTCGCCAATCGCACGCTTGAGCGCGCGGAGTCCTTGGCCAATCGTTTCGCTGCAACCACGATGCGATTGGCGGATTTGCCTGATCGTTTAGCCGAATTCGACGTGGTGGTCTCCTGTACGGCTAGTACCTTGCCTTTATTGGGTCTAGGGATGGTCGAGCGCGCAACAAAACAACGTAAGCGTAAACCGATCGTGATGGTCGATTTGGCTGTGCCGCGCGATATCGAACCAGAGGTCGCGCAGCTTGATGATGTTTACCTTTACTCGGTGGACGATCTTGGCGCGGTCGTGCAAAGTGGCACCGAAGCAAGACGTTCTGCCGTCGTGCAGGCCGAAGCTATCATCGATACCCGTGTTAGAAACTTTATGCACTGGATGCAAGTTCGGGCCAATGTTCCAGTGATCCGTGATCTGCAAACAACCGCCCAGGCGGTTCAGGCCCAAGAACTAGATCGCGCCCGTCGGATGCTTGCGAAAGGTGAGTCTCCTGAGGCGGTACTCGAGCAGCTTGCCCATGGTTTGACCCAAAAATATTTGCATGGCACGCTGGCTGCGCTCAACCATAGCGAAGAGTCGGAACGCCAGCAGCTGCTGGGCTGGCTGCCACGTATATTTCCGTCTGGATCCGATCGGCGTTAGCGACTTTGCTGACTTGGCTCGCGGCATGCGGGTGATTAACCGTTCAAACTCCCCAAACTTTTTTAAAACAAGACTTTCCTCATGAAACCATCAATGCGCGCTCGCCTTGAGCACTTGTCCCGTCGCTTGGTCGAGGTGGACGCCTTGCTGGCTGAGCCAGATGCCGCAAACGATATGAATCAGTTTCGTAAGCTTTCGCGTGAGCGCGCCGAGCTTGAGCCTGTCGTTAAGGCATTCGAAGCCTTCGAGGGGGCGAATGCTGATCTGGCGGGTGCCAAGGAGATGCTGGACGATCCCGAGATGAAAGCGATGGCGCTCGAGGAAATCGAGGCGTGCAAAGCGCGGATTGAAACACTCGGTGCTGATTTACAACTGCAGTTGTTGCCCAAAGATCCAGATGACGGGCGTAGCGTCTTTCTTGAAATTCGCGCTGGCACAGGTGGGGACGAGAGTGCGCTGTTTTCAGGCGATTTGCTGAGAATGTATACGCGCTATGCCGAACAGCAAGGATGGAAAGTCGAACTGATGTCTGAAAGTCCGTCTGAGCTGGGTGGTTACAAGGAAGTGATTGTTCGCATTGACGGCGATGGTGCTTACGGACGACTTAAGTTTGAGTCCGGTGCACACCGCGTTCAGCGTGTGCCTGCAACCGAAGCGCAGGGTCGGATCCATACCTCCGCGTGTACCGTAGCGGTGATGCCTGAGGCCGATGCCGCGACCGATATTGTGATCAACCCCAGTGATTTGAGGATTGATACCTTTCGTGCCAGCGGCGCGGGTGGTCAGCACATTAACAAGACAGACTCTGCCGTACGCATCACTCACTTACCCACAGGTTTGGTCGTGGAATGCCAGGACGATCGTTCTCAGCATCGCAACAAAGACAAAGCCATGCAGGTGTTGGCTGCGCGTCTCAAAGACAAGGTGCAGCGCGAGCAGCATGACAAAGAAGCTGCACAGCGTAAAAGTTTGGTGGGCTCAGGTGATCGGTCCGAACGTATTCGCACGTATAACTTCCCGCAGGGTCGCTTGACGGACCATCGCATTAATCTGACGTTATACAAACTAGGTGCCATTGTGGAGGGTGATCTCAGTGAGGTGACGGGTGCCCTGATTGCTGAACATCAAGCGGAGTTACTCGCTGCACTTGGCGACGACGTCTGATGCAGACAGGACAATCTCTTTTGCAGTTGTGTGGCTTGCCTCGTCTCGAGGCTCGGATGCTGCTTGAGTGTGTCTTGCACAAGCCACGTGAGTGGTTGCTCGCACACGATACGGATCCAATAGCGCCAGAGGAGGCTGCAAAATTTCTGACACTTGCAGCGCAGCGTCGACAGGGCGTACCCATGGCACATCTGATCGGTTGGCGTGAGTTTATGGGCCATCGTTTTGAGGTGACGCCCGTGGTGTTGATTCCACGGCCTGAAACTGAGTTGTTGGTTGAGGTCGCCTTGGCATCTTTGGATGGATGTATGGCGCCCTCAGTGCTTGATATGGGAACGGGAAGCGGCATTGTGGCGATCAGCCTGGCTTTGGCTCGCCCAGATGCAAGGGTGACGGCCACTGATCTAAGTGTGGAGGCGCTGAGCGTGGCCCAGCGAAACGCACAAGCGCTTACCGCTCACATTCAGTGGTGGCAAGGAAGCTGGTTTGAGGCCTTGCCGCAGGAGGGGCGATTTCAACTGATTGTGTCCAATCCTCCCTACATTGCTGCGCAAGACGCGCATTTGCAGCGGGGCGACTTGAGGTTTGAGCCTGCGCTGGCACTCACAGATGGTGCGGATGGCTTGTCAGCCCTTGCGCAAATCATCTCAGGGGCAGGCTTGCATCTCTTGCCCGGAGGATATCTCTGGCTCGAGCATGGTTATGATCAGGCCGAAGCCGTGGGTCTGATGCTTGAGCGCGCGGGGTTTACGACGGTACAAACCCACACCGATTTGGCGAATTTGCCACGTGTGACCGGCGGCGTGTGGAAATAGGGTTTTTATCCCCTCGCCGCCTCCTATAATATGGTTTTAGCGTGACCTACATTTTTATCGATTAGGAATATCATGAGCGACGTCCAGCAATTTATCCGTGACACCGTCACAAACAATCCAGTTGTGTTGTTTATGAAAGGCACAGCCCAAGCGCCACAGTGTGGCTTTTCAGGCCGCGCAATCGAAATCCTCAAAAGCAACGGCGTCACCAAACTCGTGACCGTCAACGTGCTCGAGGACGAAGAAGTCCGCAGCGGCATCAAGACTTTTTCACAGTGGCCAACGGTTCCCCAGTTGTATGTGGGTGGCGAATTTATCGGCGGCTCTGACATTATGGGTGAGATGAACGCGAGCGGTGAGCTCAAGACCGCATTAGACCAGGCTGGCGCCACCGCGTGAGCAAGCGTCGGCTGGTGATTGGTATCACGGGAGCCACAGGCTCCCTGTATGCCGTGCGCATGCTTCAAACATTGCGTATGCATGCCCCCGATGTTGAAACGCATTTGGTGATTTCCGGCTCGGGTGTTTTAAATATCAAACACGAGTTGGATATCGGTCGGCATGAGGTGTATGCGCTTGCTGACAAGGTTCATAGCATTCGCGATGTCGGGGCGACTCTCGCGAGTGGCGCGTTTGAGACTGCAGGCATGATTGTGGTGCCTTGTTCGATGCGTACCTTGGCCGCTGTCGCCATGGGACTGTCCGACAATCTCATCACGCGCGCAGCGGATGTCACACTCAAGGAGCGTCGTCGTCTCGTGATGGTTGTACGAGAAACGCCGTTCAACTTGGCGCACTTGCGCAACATGACTTCGGTCACCGAGATGGGGGGCATCGTTTTTCCGCCGCTTCCAGCTTTTTATCACCGCCCCAAATCAATCGAAGAAATGATTGATCACACTGTGTCGCGTATCCTCGAGCTAGTGGGAATCGACGTGAAGGGGCCAAAGTGGGAAGGTACGGGTGCCTGAGCTATTTTCGATCGCTTCGGCATCAGAAGGAATAGACACAGGATCAAACGCAGTATCTCCCAGAGGATTACTGCGCCCATCCGGCTTGAGTCCAACAAAATCAAACAGTTGTTGATCCATCAAGTGTGACGGCGTCACATTGGCGAGGGCTTTAAAAACATTCCAGGCACGTCCTGGAAATTTTTTGTCCCATTCCTGCAGCATGCGCGTGACTTCTTTGCGCTTGAGGTTTTCTTGAGCGCCGCACAAATCGCAGGGAATGATGGGAAACTGTTTCCAGTCTGCATAGGCGATCAAATCCGTTTCGGGCACATAGGCGAGAGGACGGATTACGGTATGGCGACCATCATCAGAGACGAGCTTGGGCGGCATAGCCTTTAGCTTTGCGCCATAAAACATATTTAAAAAAAATGTACCAAGAATGTCATCACGGTGATGGCCGAGAGCAATCTTTGTTGCACCAAGTTCTGTCGCGACGCGATACAAGTTGCCGCGCCTCAGTCGGGAGCAAAGTGAACACGTTGTTTTACCCTCGGGAATGAGTCGCTTGACGATCGAGTAGGTATCGCGCGTTTCAATGTGAAATGCTACGCCGAGCTTGGACAAATACGTGGGTAAGACCTCAGCGGGAAAGCCTGGCTGCATTTGATCAAGGTTGACGGCGACGATCTCAAAATCAATCGGTGCACGACTGCGTAATGTCATCAAAACATCCAGCATGCTGTAGGAGTCTTTACCTCCTGAGACGCAGACCATCACGCGATCGCCGTCTTCAATCATATTAAAGTCAGCAATCGCCCGACCTGTCTCGCGCATGACACGCTTGGACAGTTTGTTTTGTTCGAGACGCAGTCGCTCGAGGTCTGCCTGCATGATTAATAGCCCTGTTGCTTGAGGTGACGGATCACAGTCTCGCGGTCACCAGAAAAAATAATACGGGAGGCTTTGTTCGCCCGTTGGTGTTCATACATCGGATCGTAGTACTCGGTTAGTAAGGGCCGAATCCAGTCACGGTGAGCCTCCAGCGCACCCGTGGCTTTTTGTACAGCAAGCGCCTCTAGCATGCGCTGGTTCAACCGTGCGTGACGTTCGCCGCCTAAGCGTTTGTAAAGATTTTGCAGGCTTTCCAATAGCCGTGCTGAAAAGGCCTCAAAGCCAGCCTCTGTGCCAAGTTTGCGCTCAAACTGTCCACCGAGATCTTCGACATAGTCATGCAAGATACGCTCGACCCGCGACTCAGTGGGTTCTTCAACCCAAACCACAGGACTCACTTGCATGATGTCACGTAAGGGAATGGGGAGGGCGCATTTGCCTATCAGGCGCGATTCATCCTCGAGCGCGATATTGAGTTTGCCGGCGGCATGCAAACGCATGAACGCAATCGCCAAACTATTATCAAAATCAATTTGTACAGGTTGGTCGGTTGCGTGTTTACCAAAGCTCGAACCCCGATGGTGCGCAAGCTTTTCAAGATCGATCGTAGCATCCAGATGCTGGATGACCTCAGTTTTGCCGCAACCAGTAAATCCTGCGATCATCACAAACTTAGAGGTTGCAATGGACTCAGTGAGTTTTTCAATTAAAAAACTGCGCATGGCCTTGTAGCCACCAATGATGCGCGGGTAGGGCAGACCGGCCTCTGCAAGCCACTGCTGAGAGATGCGGGAACGTAAACCGCCTCTAAAACAATACAGATAGCCTTCGGGGTGCGCCTGCGCAAACTTGACCCATTGTGCAACGCGTTGCGCTTTTATCTCTCCCGAGACAAGCGTGTGGCCCAGAATAATTGCTTTGTCTTGGCCCGCATTTTTGTATTTCAATCCGACAAGGTGACGCTCCTCATCATTCATCAACGGAACATTGACTGACGCAGGAAACGCACCTTGAGCAAATTCGACAGGTGCACGGACATCGAGCAAGGGCGCTCCGCTCAGAAGAATAGAAGCAAAGTCTTCAGTATCTGGCCGTGTGCTCATGGTTGACGCGTGTCCTCAAGGACGCAATCGACCTTTGGCGGTGCGGCAAGGGTAAGCTCAAAACAGCGTAACTCATCACGCCTAAAAACATGGACATTGATCTGTTGACCTGGCAGGTAACTTGTCAGGATTGAATCCAAGGTATTGGAGACGGCGTCCACCCGCACGCCATCAATCGCGACGAGGAGGTCATGGGCTGAAAGACCAGCCGCATGTGCGGCGCCGCCTTCAAGCGCTGCAGCAATCATTACAGACTCGCCTTGTTTGCGCGTACGGATATCTAGGGAAGGGCGATTGTTCCCGAATTGCCATTCCAGGCGAATCCCCTGCGTCGCAAACAGCTGTTTGAGTGGCAGATCTTCACGTCCGTAAGCCCAGCGTTGAATTTCATCCGAGACATCGACGCCGGTCGCTTCGCGCACAAGTTGAGGAAAGCCTTTTTCTGACAGACCGACAGGATGGCCTTGATAAAAGTCACGACCATAACGCTCCCACAGCAAACGCATCACATCATCGAGACTATGCTGATGGTTTGTCGCGTGTCGAATCGTGAGGTCGAGCGCCAGAGCGACCAGCGAACCTTTTGTGTAGTAGCTAATAATTGCATTTGCTGCGTTTTCATCTTGCTTGTAATAGCGCGTCCATGCATCAAAAGAACTTTCCGCAACAGACTGTTTGTGACGCCCAGGCAAGCTCATGACAGAGGCGATTTGTTTGCCGAGTGTCTTAAGGTAAGTTGGACGATCAATCACGCCACTTCTAAGCAAAAACAAATCATCGTAATAAGACGTGAATCCTTCAAAAATCCAGAGCAAGCGTGTGTGACTTTCTGTATCAAGTCGATAGGGTGCAAAGACAGCAGGTTTGATGCGTTTGACATTCCATGTGTGAAAGTACTCATGACTGACCAGACCTAAAAAGGTTTGATAGCCCTCAGGCGCTTTGTCGTGTCCGATTGTCGGCAAGTCTTTGCGCGAGGCCATCAGGGCGGTGGAGGCACGGTGCTCCAAGCCGCCATAGGCATCTCCCGTCACCATGGTCATAAACACGTATTTGCTTGCGCTATCGAGAAACGGTACGCGCGCAGTTTCCGGTTCAAAGAAACGAATTTGCGCTTCACAGATTTTTTTGACGTCCTGCGCAATGCGCTTGAGATCAATGTTGGGAATAAGCCCGGTAAAGACCATTTCGTGTTTGGCGCCGCAGGCATCAAATGTCATGACGTCTGGCGTGCCCATTTCCACAGGATGGTCAATCAGTGCGTCATAGTTTTCAGCAAGGTATGTGCCAAAACCATTGCGCGAAATTTTTGCATTGGCGCGGACATCTTGGGGCAGGCTCGTAAAAACACGCCAGCGCGCAGGACTTGGGGGCGGGAGTAGCGACAGACGGCAGGGATGATCTTCTTGGCCATGCACCTGAAAAAAGACGCTTGTGCCATTGAAAAAACAATGTGTTTCGTCGACATGGGCGCCTCGTACGGACAAATCCCACGCGTAGATCATCGTTGTAATGGTGACGGGGGCTTGGCAGGGCGCAATACGCCAACGGTGGTTATCTAACTTGGTTATAGGGATCTCTTGATAGCCTGACTTCGCTGAGATCTGCTCGATATGGCGTGAAAAGTCTCGGATCAAATAGCTGCCCGGGATCCAGGCCGGCATAGAGATTATTTGCCCTTTGGGATCCGGTTCTGCAATGCGCAGAGTCGCGCGCAGGCGGTGTCCGGACAAATCAATGGGTTCTAGGCTGTAAAGTAGAGGTTTGCTTTTAAGTTTACGGTTCATAGCCTCTATCTTATTTCACATTTTCAGGAAGACATCATGAGCGAAAGTTTTGTGTTGGTTGAAACGCGCGGCCAAGTGGGCCTTTTGACCTTAAACCGCCCCAAGGCCTTGAACGCACTGAATGATCAGCTCATGGATCAGCTTGGCGCGGCTTTGTTGGCCTTTGATGCAAACGACGAGATTGGCTGCATTGTCATCACTGGAAGCGAAAAAGCGTTTGCCGCAGGTGCAGATATTGGTGCCATGAAAGACTGGTCCTATATGGATGTTTATCGCACTGAGTACATTACCCGCAACTGGGAAACATTACGCTCAATACGCAAGCCAGTGATTGCGGCTGTGGCGGGATACGCCTTGGGCGGCGGTTGTGAGCTCGCGATGATGTGCGATTTCATTTTGGCAGCTGACTCGGCAAAATTTGGACAGCCAGAGATCAAATTAGGCGTCATTCCTGGAGCGGGCGGAACACAGCGGTTGCCGAGAGCGGTCGGGAAGGCAAAAGCAATGGAGATGGTCTTGACTGGGCGCATGATGGATGCGGCTGAGGCTGAGCGCGCCGGCCTCGTGTCACGCGTCATTCCAGCTGAACGCCTTTTAGAGGACGCCATTGAGACGGCAGCAGTCATCGCGGGGATGTCTATCCCAATTGCCATCATGGCAAAAGAGTCCGTCA
The DNA here is from genome assembly GCA_023653055.1 of Burkholderiaceae bacterium. Taxonomy (GTDB): domain Bacteria; phylum Pseudomonadota; class Gammaproteobacteria; order Burkholderiales; family Burkholderiaceae_B; genus Zwartia. The sequence goes on from JAMNXR010000007.1 coordinate 10,096, forward strand.
ATCGTGCCTTTGAATCCTCCTTAAACGAAGGAATTTTGTTTGAGCGACGCGTTTTTCATGCGTGTTTTGCGACAGAAGACCAAAAAGAGGGGATGGCTGCTTTTGTTGAAAAACGAAAGCCTGTTTTTAAAAATAAGTAATTTTTGCTTTTTCAGGGCTAGACCCCCAATATTCTGGATACGTATGTGTCAAAAAACTTGCCGAAATGTGTGATTGATACAAACCCGATTAGGGTTTGCATCAGGGTCTGAAAAACAGTTATACTCATTTGGTTTGCCGGAAAAGGGAAAATCGAAATGACAGACCCGTCGGCGGAACGAGTGCTACAGCCAGTGCAAAAACAAGTGCAAGCGCAGCAAATAGAGGATGTTCCGGTTGTGTTGACTGAGGCCGATTTGGCTCAGATAAATGCCCGAGCCCGTATTGAGCTGATGCAAGTGGTTTTTGCGCAGGCGCTCTCAGCGATTGTGGTGGCCTTGTTATCTTGGTTGCTAGGTGGCTTTGATGCGGGATGGTCAGCGTTGGCTGGGTCTGCTGCGTACTTTGTTCCAAACGTTTTGTTTGCATTACGACTGTTTGTATCAACGTTTAGACCAGGCGGATCGAGTGCCCTAGTATTTTTAGTGGGCGAGTTCCTCAAGGTTGGCGCTGCAGTCGGATTGCTATGGTTATTGGCTCATGTAGGTGGTGAGCGCGTGGTGTGGCTGGCAGTGATTGCCGGTTTGATCGCAGCGCTCAAAGGCTACATGTTGGTGCTGATGTTTGGAACGCGTGCAATTTCGCCTCCAAAAAACAGTTAGGTTGACGAATTTTTTAGAGATCTCTCATGGCTGCTGCCGCTGACGTATCGCCCCAAGCCGCATATATTCAGCACCACCTGGTGCACTTCAATAACATTGGCGCAAAGCAAACTGCGATTGCTGACTTTAGCGTCGTCAACTTCGACTCGATGTTTTGGGCGTTTTTGATGGGTTTGGTTGCTGTGGGCTTTATGTGGCTCGCGGCAAGAAAAGTGACGTCAGGCGTTCCGGGCCGTTTTCAGGGTTTTGTTGAAATGTTGGTCGATATGGTTGATCAACAGGCTCGCAGCATTGTTCCAAGCGAAGAAACACGTAAGTTTGTTGCGCCTTTGGCGATGACAGTCTTTATCTGGATCGTTCTTATGAACGCGCTGGATTTGATTCCTGTCGATCTCGCGCACTATGTATTCCACTTGATGGGGATTGGTCTCGAAGTCACTGATCCTCTGCATTACCACCGCATTTTGCCTACGGCCGACCTGAACGTCCCCATGGGTATGTCTATGGGCGTCCTGTTGTTGATGCTCTATTACGGCTTGAAAATCAAGACGCCTGGTGGCTTTGTCAAAGAGTTGTTTACTGCCCCTTTTCACGGCCACGGCTTTGCTGCGGTGCTTTTGGCGCCAGCCAATTTCCTGCTCAACCTTGTTGAGTATGCAGCGAAATCCGTCTCCTTAGGCATGCGGTTATTCGGCAATATGTTCGCGGGCGAACTTGTATTTATGTTGATCGCCTTGTTGGGTGGTGCATGGACTGGTTTCAATGCGATGAGTGTTGGTCTGGGTATTGGCCACATTTTGGCAGGTTCAATCTGGGCGATCTTTCATATTCTGATTGTTCTGTTGCAGGCCTTCATCTTTATGATGCTGACGTTGGTCTACATCGGACAGGCACACGAGGGTCACTAAAAGAGTAGTGGGTGTTTCGCCTTGTGCGAGTCACCGTAGGTTTTGTTTTGCGGTTTTGTAGTTTGAATTTTCGATATTTTAATTTTGATACTTAGATACTAATCAAGGAGTTTTCATGACTAACGTCGCTTTCGTAGCTCTCGCGTGCGCTTTCATTATCGGTTTGGGTGCTTTTGGTGCCTGCATCGGTATCGGCATGATGGGTGGCAAATACCTCGAAGCTTCAGCTCGTCAGCCTGAGCTGATGAATGCCCTGCAAACAAAGATGTTTTTGCTGGCTGGTCTGATCGACGCCGCGTTCCTGATCGGTGTGGGTATCGCCATGTTGTTCGCTTTCGCCAATCCATTCGTCTAAATTGAATGGATGCTCGCCGACTTTAGGTGAGTAAGTGAACGTGCCAAGGGTGGGAACTCTACCTTTGGCTTATTGATTCAGCCCGTTCAGGTAATTTCGCCTGAGGGGCACAAGATGTAATAGGGAAACGACCGTGAATCTGAACGCGACGATCTTTTTCCAGATGATCGTGTTCTTTGTCTTGGGTTGGGTCACGATGAAATTCGTGTGGCCACCACTGACAAAGGCTATCGACGAGCGACGCCAAAAAATCGCTGAAGGCTTGGCTGCTGCCGAAAAAGGCAAAACAGACCTCGCCCAGGCTCAGGCGCGTATCGGTTCGATCGAGGCATCTGCGAAAGCTGAGCTGCACACCCGAATGATTGATGCTGAAAAGCAGGGCGCCCAAATTATTGAGCAAGCCCGTGCCGAAGCTGAAAGCGAGCGCGCACGCATTCTTGCGCAAGCCAAACAAGATGCCGCTCAAGAAGTGCAGCGTGCTCGAGATGCTCTGCGTGATGACGTTGCGAATCTCGCCGTCAAAGGCGCTGAGCAGATTCTCAAGCGCGAAGTAGATGCACGTGCCCATGCCGAGTTGCTCACGCAACTTAAGGCTCAGCTTTAATACTCGGGGTCGACATGGCAGAACTTTCAACCGTTGCTCGTCCTTACGCTGAGGCAATCTTTGCCGTAGCGCGTCAAGACTCTGCTGGTTTGGCCGCATGGGCCGAGCAGGTCCAGCAGCTTGCTGATATTGCAGCGGTCGAAGACGTGCATGTCGCAATGGCCGATCCGCGTCTCGAAGACGCTCAGCGTTCGAGTGTGTTTTTGAGCTTGGTCAAACCTGCACCTTCACCAGCGATACAAAATTTTGTCACGCTGCTGGTTGCAAACGACCGGTTGTCCTTGCTAGGTCAAATTGCTGAGCAGTTTCATGCTTTGCGAGATGAAGCTGAGGGTGTGGCGCAAGCTGACATCACAAGCGCATTCCCAATGACTGAGCAGCAGATTTCAGATCTTATTAAGTTGCTTGAGCCAAAATTTGGTCTCAAGCTCAAGCCCCACGTGAACGTTGATGCCTCCCTGATTGGTGGTGTGCGTGTTCAGGTGGGTGACCACGTACTCGATACATCCGTGCAAGCGCAGTTAGTCCGCATGCGCGACACGATGGCGGTTTAACCCGTCCTAAAGATTTCAGGAGTCTGAACATGCAACTCAATCCGTCAGAGATTAGCGAACTACTCAAGAGCCGTATCGAAGGTCTGGGCACATCGTCCGATATTCGTACACAAGGCACGGTCGTTTCCGTGACCGACGGCATTACCCGCATTCATGGTTTGTCAGACGTGATGCAGGGCGAAATGCTTGAGTTCCCCAATAACGTTTTCGGTCTTGCGTTGAACTTAGAGCGTGATTCTGTGGGCGCCGTTATTTTGGGTGACTACACAGGCGTTTCCGAAGGCGACGCCGTCAAGGCAACTGGCCGCATTCTCGAAGTGCCGGTTGGTCCAGAACTGCTTGGTCGCGTTGTCAATGCGTTGGGTGTGCCGATCGACGGCAAAGGCCCAATTAATGCCAAAGAAACAGACGTCATTGAAAAAGTGGCGCCAGGCGTGATTGCACGTAAGTCCGTGTCACAGCCAATGCAGACTGGTTTAAAGTCAATCGACTCCATGGTGCCAATCGGTCGTGGCCAGCGCGAGCTGATCATCGGTGACCGCCAGACCGGTAAGACCGCTGTGGCAGTTGATGCCATCATTAATCAGAAAGGCAAGGGCGTAAAGTGCGTCTATGTCGCGATTGGTCAAAAGGCTTCAACAGTCAATAACGTGTTGCGAAAACTCGAAGAGTTTGGCGCGCTAGATTACACAATCATTGTGGCCGCTACGGCTTCTGACTCCGCTGCGATGCAGTATTTGTCAGCGTACTCCGGTTGCACAATGGGCGAATACTTCCGCGATCGCGGCGAAGACGCATTGATTGTTTATGATGACTTGACCAAGCAAGCAATTGCTTACCGTCAGGTTTCATTGCTACTGCGCCGTCCTCCAGGCCGTGAAGCGTATCCTGGCGATGTGTTTTATCTTCACTCACGTCTGCTTGAGCGCGCTGCTCGCGTCAATGAAGCCTACGTAGAAAAGTTCACCAACGGTGCTGTAACTGGCAAGACTGGTTCACTCACCGCATTGCCAATTATTGAGACGCAGGCGGGTGACGTTTCCGCCTTTGTTCCAACCAACGTGATTTCGATTACTGACGGTCAGATCTTCCTTGAGACAGACTTGTTCAACGCAGGTGTCCGTCCCGCAATTAACGCCGGTATTTCGGTGTCGCGAGTCGGCGGTGCAGCACAGACCAAGATCATCAAGAAGCTTTCGGGTGGTATCCGTACTGACTTGGCTCAGTATCGTGAACTCGCAGCGTTTGCGCAGTTTGCTTCCGACCTCGACGATGCAACACGTCGTCAGCTCGAGCGCGGCAAGCGTGTGGTTGAGTTGCTCAAGCAGCCTCAATATCAGCCACTGCAAGTTTGGGAACTCGGCGTGATCCTGTTTGCCGTGAACAACGGTTATTTGGATGACGTAGAAGTCTCCAGCGTTTTACCCTTTGAGAAAGGTATTAAAGACTATCTCAAGGCGAAAAACGCTGCGATGATCGAGCGCATCGAAAGCACTAAAGAATTGTCGAAAGACGATGAGGCAGAGTTGGTTGCCGCATTGACTGACTTCAAAAAGAACGGTACCTACTAAGTAACCCGCTATAGCGCCGGCCCGACTGTATTGTTGGGTTGTGCGCAAAGCAGATGGTCTGAAACCTGAATCACAGGTCTGACACAGGAAGCGAGATGGCAGGAATCAAGGAAATTCGAACAAAGATCAAGAGCGTGCAAAACACGCGCAAGATCACCAAGGCGATGGAAATGGTAGCCGCCTCCAAAATGCGCAAAGCGCAGGAGAGGATGCGTGCTGGCCGTCCATATGCCACGAAAGTGTATGACATTGCTAGCCATTTGATGGAAGCGAACCCCGAGTACACACATCCGTACTTGGTTGAACGCAGCGATCTAAAAGCGGTTGGTATTGTTGTCGTTTCAACTGACAAAGGTTTGTGTGGCGGACTAAACACCAACATTATGCGTTTGGTGTTCAACCGTATGCGCGAATTTAGCGGCAAGAATATCCGCACACAATTCACAGCTTTTGGTAACAAAGGCTTGGGTGTGTTGACACGTATCGGTGCAGATGTCGTTTCTCAGGAAATCGGTTTGGGTGATAAGCCCGAGCTGGATCGTCTGATCGGCGCGATGAAGGTTCAGCTTGACGATTTTCTCGCTGGCCGTATCGATGCGGTTTATATCGCCACAAACCGGTTCGTCAACACAATGAAGCAAGAGCCAACGTTTACGCGTCTCTTGCCTTTGCCTGGCAAATTAGTTGATCCTTACCACGCCTCATCGGCGGCAGGTCAAGACGGTGAAGCCGTTACGGCCGATCATGGTTGGGATTACCTTTATGAGCCAGATGCCCAGACCGTGATTGACGAGTTGTTGCAGCGTTACGTCGAAGGTCTTGTGTTTCAGTGCGTAGCAGAAAGTATGGCATCAGAGCAGTCTGCCCGTATGGTTGCCATGAAGGCAGCTTCGGACAATGCTAAGAAGGTGATTGGCGACTTGCAACTCGTCTATAACAAGACGCGTCAAGCAGCGATCACTAAAGAAATTTCGGAAATTGTGGGGGGCGCCGCGGCCGTCTAATTTTTAGATTGCCTACCGGTATCCCATCAGACTTTATCAAGCAAGGATCAGACATGAGCAACGGAACCATCGTTCAGTGCATCGGCGCAGTGGTGGATATTCAGTTTCCACGCGACAACATGCCCCATATTTATGAGGCACTCACCCTAGCGGATGACACTTCGGCATTTGCTGAAAAAGGCTTGACCTTTGAGGTCCAGCAGCAACTCGGTGACGGCGTTGTCCGTACCATTGCGCTGGGTTCAAGTGACGGATTGCGTCGCGGTATGGCTGTCGCCAAAACTGGCGCACCTATCTCCGTGCCGGTCGGTACAGGTACCCTCGGCCGCATTATGGACGTGTTGGGTCGCCCGATTGATGATGCAGGTCCAATCGCCAGTTCAGAGTTGCGTGCGATTCACCAGCCAGCTCCCAAATTTGATGAGCTCTCACCTTCGGTTGAGTTGCTTGAGACAGGCATCAAGGTGATTGACTTGGTCTGCCCGTTCGCCAAAGGCGGTAAGGTCGGTCTGTTCGGTGGTGCCGGTGTAGGCAAGACCGTCAACATGATGGAACTCATCAATAACATCGCTAAACAGCACAGCGGTTTATCCGTGTTTGCTGGTGTGGGTGAGCGCACACGTGAAGGTAACGACTTCTACCACGAGATGGAAGAGTCCAATGTGTTGGACAAGGTCGCCATGGTGTTCGGTCAAATGAACGAGCCTCCAGGTAACCGTCTGCGCGTGGCATTGACCGGCCTGACAATGGCTGAAAAATTCCGTGACGAAGGTCGTGACATCCTGTTCTTCGTGGACAATATTTATCGCTATACATTGGCCGGAACCGAAGTGTCGGCCCTGTTGGGTCGTATGCCTTCCGCTGTGGGTTACCAGCCTACGCTTGCCGAAGAAATGGGCGTGCTCCAAGAACGTATTACTTCTACAAAGACAGGTTCGATTACTTCGATTCAGGCCGTTTACGTTCCTGCCGATGACTTGACCGATCCTTCGCCTGCCACAACGTTCCAGCACTTGGATTCAACGGTTGTGTTGTCGCGTGATATTGCTTCGCTTGGTATTTATCCAGCGGTGGATCCACTTGACTCGACCAGCCGTCAGCTTGATCCTAACGTCGTGGGCGAAGAGCACTACAACGTGGCGCGTGGCGTTCAGCAGACACTGCAGCGTTACAAAGAATTGCGTGACATTATTGCGATTTTGGGTATGGATGAATTGTCTCCAGAGGACAAGCAGGCTGTTGCCCGTGCTCGTAAGATTCAGCGTTTCTTGTCCCAGCCATTCCACGTTGCTGAAGTGTTTACTGGTTCACCAGGTAAATATGTTCCTTTGTCGGAAACACTGCGTGGCTTTAAGATGATTGTTGAAGGCGAGTGTGATGCATTGCCTGAGCAAGCGTTTTACATGGTTGGCGGGATCGACGAAGCCTTCGAAAAAGCCAAGAAACTCCAATAAGGATCCGTCATGGCTACCGTCAAAGTTGACGTCGTCAGTGCAGAAAAGTCTCTGTATTCTGGTGTCGCAAAGTTTGTAGTTTTGCCTGGTGAGTCGGGCGAGCTGGGCATTTTGCCCGGCCACACGCCTCTGATTTCACGCATTCGTCCTGGACTTGTGCGTATTGTCCTCGAAGATGACTCAGAAGAGTCAATCTTCGTGTCAGGTGGAATTCTCGAAATTCAGCCAGGTCATGTCACCGTATTGTCTGATACTGCCATTCGTGGTGGCGATCTGGATGCTGAAAAAGCCGAAGCAGCGCGTTTGGCTGCACAGGAAGCACTTGCTAACGTAAAAGACAAGGCAAGCATGGATGTCATGCAGGCCGAGCTCGATATGTTGGCTGCTCAGGCAAATGCAGCGCGCAGAATTCGTGAGCTGACCAACAAATAGGCATTCGCATGGGTTCCTGTTAGAAAAACACGCCTTCATTTGGGCGTGTTTTTTTTGACTGGTGCGTAGGAATACGTATGCGTGGATTCCGAATATCTAGGAACACTCTGATTCTCTACTCTCGGAGGTTTCTGGAGTGAGTTGCCATGCGTCAGCAAATAGATTGCGCTGTTTTAGTTCTTGCCGCCCATCAGTCATGGATGCCCAAAGTGATCAAGGCGTTAGAGCCTGGGCTCAACAGGGTGCGGTTGCATCCTCTTGAGTGGGAGGCAGGGCATCATTTAGACCTTAGACAAAGTTTAGAAACGGACTCACCCGTCAGTCTTCCCGTTGAGACACTTGCGCAAGCCGCAATTGGGCTCAGGCGATATGACGTTGTGTTACTGCCTGTGTCTATGGAAACCCTCGCATGGACGAGACAAGCCCTTGCAGCGATACCACGCGGTCCATTCATACCCTTATTGGGTATTCTTAAAGATATTCGCTCTGCCGCGATTCAGGATTTGCTTGAAATGGGCATGTCGGATTTTGTGCGTCATCCGATATGTCCAAATGAATTTAGGGCGAGATTGCTGCACACCGTAACGGCCGTGCCGCGGCCCGGTAGTTTGAGAGAACCTTCGCTCAATTATGGTCAAACGATTGCGATTGCAAGAGGCGTACTGCCTTTATTGAGTGACGAAGGCTTGCGGGACTGGCTTGATCTTACTAAAAGCAAACCTGTTGCGAAAACGATTCTTCCTGACGAACACGTGAGCAATGTATTGGCTGGTCTATTACCAAAAGGACCGGAAGGTGATCTAGAAAGACAGCACAGGATAGCGGCTGAGGGTCGGGCGTCCGAAGTAGATGCGCAGGTGAGTGCTTGCCTACCAACAATCCAAACGTTGGGTGAATCAGACAAACCTTATTCACAAGGGCACCTTAAGCTCGTAAAGGCGAAGTTAGTCGAAGAGTTTGAGCGTAGTTATATTATTGAGGCGCTCCAGAAAAATAAAGGCAATATCGCGATGGCCGCACGGCATTCAGGCAAACATCGCAGGGCATTTTGGGCACTCATGCACAAGTATGAAATCGATGTGGACGACTTTAAGCGCTAGAAAATAAACGACTGCCGATCTGGCGTACGAGAAGGGTAAAATGAGGGCATTATTTGTGCGCCTGCCTGAGGTTGCATACTGCCCGAACAAAGGAATGCTGTGTCTGTGTCGCCCTTAAAGAATGATTTGTTGTTACGTGCGCTGATGCGCCAGCCCGTGCCCTACACGCCCACTTGGTTGATGCGGCAAGCGGGTCGCTATTTGCCCGAGTACAACGCAACGCGTGCGCGCGCAGGTTCGTTCATGGGACTTGCACAAAACCCAGATTACGCCGCTGAGGTCACCCTTCAGCCACTTGAGCGTTTTGCACTCGATGCGGCTATTTTATTTTCGGATATTTTGACCGTTCCTGATGCGATGGGTTTGGGTCTTTCCTTTGCTCAAGGTGAGGGTCCCCGTTTTGCCCATCCAATTCGTGATGAAAAAGATGTGGCAAAGCTTGCTGTCCCCGATATGTCTAAACTTCAGTACGTTTTTGATGCTGTGCGTGTGATTCGTCGTCAACTAGATGGAAGCGTTCCTCTCATTGGTTTTGCAGGGAGTCCTTTTACGGTCGCTTGCTATATGGTTGAGGGCAAGGGTAGTGATGATTACCGGCTGATCAAAAGTATGCTGTACGCGCGACCAGATTTGTTACATCGCATCCTGCAGATCAACGCAGAAACGACGGCGCAGTATCTCAATGCCCAAATCGATGCTGGTGCGCAAGCTGTGATGATTTTTGACAGTTGGGGCGGTGTTTTAGCAGATGGGTTGTTTCAACAGTTCTCTTTGCACTACACACAGCTCGTCGTACATGCGCTTAAGCGTGAAAACGAGGGACGTAAAGTCCCTGTGATCGTCTTTACCAAAGGTGGAGGGCAGTGGCTTGAGTCCATCGCAGCTTGTGGTGCGGATGCCGTTGGTTTGGACTGGACGGTTGATCTCGCCGCTGCACGTCGACGCGTCTCTGATGCTGTCGCCTTTCAAGGTAACTTAGATCCGATTGCGTTGTTTGGCGGAGAGTCTGCCATTCGCAAAGAAGTGCGTCGCGTGTTGGATAATTTTGGTCCTGTCGAAAACGGTGGGCATGTTTTTAATCTGGGTCACGGCATCTCTCAGTTCACTCCTCCTGAGGCCGTTGGGGTCTTGGTAGATGAGGTTCGCGCGTATAGTCCTACATTGCATAGGTCATACGTATAAAAGTGAGTATCCATGCGGCTTTTAAAACAAAAACAACTGTAATCCCGCATTAAAATGGTGCAGTTGTGCACAGCAGTAAAAATCTTGAAGAAAACCCTAGATTTGGCAGGTCAATTCTACGATAGCTTTGTAACTAATTGATATTTATAAAAATAATTGATTTAAAATCTTTAAATCAACATTTTCTCTAGTACAAAGTACCTAAGTAATATTGACTGGGTCCATTGTTTTCCCCAAAGTTATCCACAAGTCGAGATATCATTTTATTGAAGCCATGATGTCTCAACCTTTTAGCCCAAAATCCAAGAAACCACTTTAAGTTCATGTCAGATTCGCGTCATCTCATGCTGGACGATATGGCCTCTTCTGAGGTCTGGGTTCGCGTGGCGTTGGATGTACCTTTGGACGGTCCTTTCGATTACCGATGCACCAAAGAAGTGCTGGTTGGAGATCGCGTCATCGTATCGTTTGGGCGACGCAAAATGATTGGACTGGTGGTAGAACTACCGTCGGAGCCGGGATGTGATCCCAGTCTGATCAAGGCCGTTGAGACCGTTCTTAAAGATATCGCACCGATGTCGGTAAGCTGGCTAAAATTTACTCAGTTTGCGGCAGACTATTACCAGCGTCCTTTGGGTGAAGTGGTAATGCCTGCGCTCCCTGTTGCCTTGCGCAGTTTGAGTGCCTATCAAGGCAAGCGTTCTGCAGGAGGGCCTGTTGAGCGTTTGGACCAGCGGCGCGCACCAAAATTCAAGCCCACAGAACACACAGAGGCGCCTCCATTAAATACTGCCCAGCTCCACGCGGTAGAAACCATTACCGCCACGCAGCACTTTCAGCCATTCCTCTTGTACGGTGTCACGGGAAGCGGAAAAACAGAAGTGTATTTGCATGCGGCTGCGCAAACGTTAGCGCGCGGCAAGCGTGTACTCATGTTGGTGCCTGAAATCAACCTGACGCCACAGTTTGAGCAATCTCTGCGTGCACGTCTTGAGCCTGTCGCGGGCGTAGGTGGGGTCGCCGTCCTGCACAGTGCGCTTTCTGATGGTGAACGCCTAAGAGCGTGGTTGCGGGTACAGCGTGGTGAGGCGAAAGTCGTGCTGGGAACGAGACTCTCAATCTTTGCACCCTTGGATGATGTGGGATTGATTGTCGTGGACGAGGAGCACGACCCCTCCTACAAGCAACAAGATGGATTACGGTATTCGGCGCGCGACTTAGCCATTTGGCGCGGACACGATTTGGGGATTCCAGTTGTGCTGGGTTCTGCAACTCCTTCGCTGGAAAGCTGGGTACATGTTGAAAAAGGGCATTACAAAAGATTAGATTTGCCTGCGCGTGCACGCGATGTCACCTTACCCTCTGTCAGGTTGGTCGATACACGTCGCCTCAAGATGGAGCATGGCATGTCTGTGCAACTTCTTGATGCGATGCGCGCGCGCCTCGCTAATCACGAGCAGGTGCTGATTTTTTTGAATCGTCGAGGCTATGCGCCTGCCTTGCATTGCACGTCGTGTGGCTGGGTGAGTCAATGTCCACGGTGCACGACGTTTACCGTCTTGCATCGGACGACACCTGGCCGTCATCAACTGCATTGTCATCATTGCGGCTATCAGCAGCGTGTCCCGCATGCTTGTCCGGATTGTGGTGATCAGGATATGCAGCCGATTGGTCGAGGGACGCAGAGGATCGAAGAACAGCTTGCTTTATTATTTCCCGAAGCACGTATCGCCCGTATTGATGCAGATAGCACACGCAAAAAGGGCAGTGCACAAGCCTTATTTGCCAGCGTACATGCAGGCGAGGTCGATATTTTGGTGGGCACACAAATGGTCGCTAAGGGTCATGACTTTGCCAATCTTGGTTTGGTTGGAGTGTTGAACGCGGATGCAATGCTGTTCTCACAGGACTTTCGTGCACCTGAAAGGCTTTTTGCACAGCTCATGCAGGTGGCGGGTCGTGCGGGACGCCATACTGGACACGGTGAGGTGATCGTGCAGACGGGCTATCCAGAGCAGGCGGTGTATCAAGCGTTAATCAAGCATGATTACTCAGGCTTTGCGCGTCATACGATGGGAGAGCGAGAGGCCGCAATGTTGCCACCTTTTTCGCATCAGGCCTTGCTCAGTGCCGAGGCGCGTGAGCTCAACGTCGCCCTCGGCTTTTTGCAAGCGGCGCGTGAGGCCGCGCAAGCATTATTAGAAACGCAACAAATTGAAGCAGTGATTACGTTGTATGACCCCGTACCCTTAAGAATTGTGCGGGTCGACAATATGTGCCGTGCGCAGTTGCTCGTAGAGGCCACACATCGTCCAGCCTTACAGTCACTCTTGAAAAACTGGTTGGCTGCGCTGCAAGACCATCCCGATCTGCGTCGAGTACGATGGCAGCTTGAAGTTGATCCGCTCGAAATTTGATGGGTCCCCATGTCGACGTCCTTTATTAATGGTCTAAACACTGCCCAGCGTGATGCTGTGCTTTATCTTGATGGGCCATGTCTCGTCCTTGCGGGAGCGGGCTCAGGTAAGACCCGTGTGATTACGCAAAAAATTGCCTATTTACTGTGCGATTGTGGCTATCCTGCGCGTAACGTACTCGCACTGACCTTTACAAATAAGGCTGCGCGCGAGATGGAGGATCGCGTTAAACGACTGGTAGATCCTGCGATTGCAAAAGGCCTCACGATCAGTACATTTCATTCGCTTGGGGTCAAGATTTTGCGCGAAGAGGCGCATCATGCCGGGTTAAAGCCGCGATTTTCGATCTTCGACTCCGACGATGCGCTTGCGATCATTCAAGATTTGCTGGCGACCACGGACCGAGGGCGCCTTCGCTCTGTTCAACAGACGATTTCCCTTTGGAAAAATGCGATGCTGGATCCGGATGCAGCTGCCAACATTGCGGCGACACCGAGCGAGATCGAGGCCGCAAGGGTTTACAGAAGTTATAACGCGACGTTAGCTGCCTATCAGGCTGTCGATTTTGACGATCTGATTGCGATTCCTGCTCAGATTTTTGAGCGTAGCGTCGAGGCGCGCGAAAAGTGGCAAAAAAAGGTTCGTTATCTTTTAGTCGACGAATATCAGGACACCAACGTGTGTCAATACCGGTTGGTGCAGTGGCTGACAGGAGCACGCGCCATGTTTACAGCAGTGGGCGATGACGACCAGGCCATTTACGCGTGGCGTGGCGCAACCATCGAAAACCTCGCGAAGTTGACGACGGACTATCCGCAGATCAAGCTCGTCAAGCTTGAGCAAAACTATCGCTCAAGCCAAAGCATTCTGGCTGCGGCCAATCATGTCATTGCCAAAAATCCAAAACTCTTTGAAAAGAAGTTGTGGTCAGAGCATGGCATGGGGGATGCGATTAGCGTGACCGCGATGACGAGCGATGAGGTTGAGGCTGAAAATGTCGCGATGAAAATCTCTGCTGCACGGTTTGAAAAACAAGCGACATGGAAAGATTTTGCGATTCTGTATCGTGGGAATCATCAGTCTCGGATTGTCGAGCAAGCCATGCGCAACCTGCACATCCCTTATACGATTTCTGGTGGACAGAGTTTTTTTGATAAGGCAGAAGTCAGAGATGTGCTCGCGTATTTGCGGCTGATCGCCAATGAAGATGATGACCCCGCTTTTATTCGTGCGGCCACCACACCTAAGCGAGGCATTGGGCAAGCTACGCTCCAGACCCTTGGGCAGTATGCGGGCGAAAGACAGATCTCGTTGTTTGAAGCTTTGTTTGAACAAGGGATCGAGCCTCGACTCAACGCAAGGCAGCTCGAGCCTTTGCGGACGTTTGGTGAGTTTATTGGCCGGATTCAGTATCGTGCAGGTCGTGTAGAGCCCGGTCAGCCTGTCCATGCTGCCGAACCCGCAGGCGTCATTCTGGATGATTTGTTGAGCGCGATTCAGTACGAACGTTATCTATACGATATTTTGGATGAAAAGCCTGCGCAGTCACGCTGGCAAAACGTGCTGGAGCTCACCGGCTGGCTCAAGCGCAAAGCTGAGGCCGATAGCATGGGATTGATTGATCTCGTGCAGCATGTTGCTCTCGTGACCATGCTTGAGCGCAGCGAAGAAGATGAGCCAGATGCCGTCAAACTTTCAACGCTCCATGCGTCAAAAGGCTTGGAGTATCCGCACGTCTACCTGCTCGGCGTCGAGGAGGGTTTGTTACCCCATATGGGGCGCGATGACGAAGATGTCGACCCAGCTAGGGCGGCTGATGCGTTGGTGTCCAGGATTCAGGAGGAGCGACGGTTGATGTATGTGGGGATCACTCGGGCTCAGCGTAGTCTGCATTTGAGTTGGTGCCAAAAACGTCGTCGTGCGCGCGAAGACGTGGTACGTGAACCTTCACGCTTTATTGAAGAGATGGGCTTGTCAGCGGCTTCTCTTCAATTACAGCCCGATACGATGAGCCCAAAAAATCGCCTTGATATGCTCAAGGCGATGTTGAATAAAAAAAGTTAAGACAACATCTATGCGGTGAGATTGGCGAGCGTATTGCGCCAGAACTGTAATCTTCGCGGCAGCGTTGAGACAAAAATATGCTCGCGCAGTGTGTGTGCACCATCGCCTTCGGCACCGAGTCCGTCAATCGACGGACAGCCAATTGCAGCGGTAAAGTTTGCATCGCTTCCGCCGCCTGAAACGGGTGCTTCTTCGAGCACAAATCCGGCATCGCTTGCAAAGGGCTTGAGTGTTTCAAGCAGTTTGTCTGCGGCGGGAGACTTGACCATTGCTGGACGATTGAGCTCGACTTCGATATTGAGTGTGACATCAGGATCAACGGATTTGAGTGCTTGCATGCGCGCTAACACTTCTTGTCCTGTGACTTCGTCAGGGATACGGAAATCGACCATCACTTCGCAATGCGAGGGGACGGTATTGGTGACGGTGCCGCCGCTGATGGTGCCCACGCTCACCGTGATGCCACGGCTATAGTCGGTCATGGACTCGAGTGCCAGTATTTGATGGGCCATTTCGCGAATGGCGCTGCGACCTTTTTCGTGCGCCATGCCTGCATGAGAAGGTTTGCCTGTGACAACGAGTTTGAGCATGCCTGTGCCTTTACGGCCCGTGACGCAGCGTCCACCATTGGGACGGGCAGGTTCAGGCACGAGCGTATAGACCGCTCGCTTGGCAAACGCTTCAATGTGCGCGCGCGAGGCGTGACTGCCGACCTCTTCGTCGGGGACAAGCAGAAAGTCAACCGGCATCGGGGTGGATCCTGGTTTAGAAAACTCACCCAAAGCGGTCAACGCTAAAAAAGTCCCTCCCTTCATATCAAAACAGCCAGGACCGTAAAGTTTGTCATCCTCGATTCGGCAGGGGTTGGTTTGAAGCGTGCCGTGCGGATGAACAGTATCGATGTGGGCCAGTAGCAGCAGGCCGGGGCGTGTGTCACCATCAGCACGGTTGGTCGCATGAATCAAGGGAAGTTGGGTGGGACCGATTTCGCTCAGCTCAACTTTCAGGCCTGCAGCCTTTGCTTTAGTAACCACAATCTGGGCCATGCGATGAACTGCAGCAGGATCGTTAGAGGGCGACTCGCATTCGATCCAGGTACGGATCCCTTGGGCGAGCGCTTGGGCCTCGGGCGTGGTGGCGGGACGGTCGAGTCCTGGCGCAGTGGCGGTGTTCATGTTGATCCTTGTCTAAAGTGGCTATTTGTTATTTTATTTAAAAGATACTCGATTTCTGAGGTCACGAATGGCATCTGGCAGTTCTCCCGCAGTCAAACCAATGGGCCCTCGACCTTGTGCGACCAACGCATCGGCCGCCGCACCGTGTAACCAAACAGCACCCGGGATCGCTTGCTCAGCTGGCATACCTTGTGCCAATAGGCTACCAAGTAAGCCGCTCAAGACATCTCCCGTCCCGCCTGTGGCAAGACCAACATTACCAGTGGTGTTGACGTGCCAGACCCCGTCAGGCGCGCAGACGATAGTTCGGGCGCCTTTGAGCACGACCCAGGCGCGGTAACGTTGCGCCAGTTTTTGTGCGGCATCTGGACGGTCTGATTGAATGGTTTCGGTGTCAGTCTGAAGTAGCCTTGCCGCCTCTGTGGGGTGCGGAGTCAGTACGACGAGCCCTGGGCCCCAGGTATTTGAAATATCGCCTTGTGCAAGCGCGTTGAGCGCATCGGCATCCAGCACGAGGGGGCGTTCAGCGCGTGCGCTGAGTAACAGGCGTAGCAAGTGGAGCGCGGCGGGTGCGAGACCAAGCCCACACCCTGCCACCCATGCATCCATGGATGCGGCTTTTTCAATGAGTGTTTTCGCGTCATGCAGCATCAACTCTGGGTTGAGGCTGTCGTAAGCAACGGGCATGGGGGTTTGGGTGAGTGCAAGGTAGGTTTTACCTGCACCGCTTTTTAGTGCAGCTCGACCGGCCAATATCACTGCGCCGGTCATGCCGCTTGAGCCGCCTAGGATGCCAACAGACCCAAACGTCCCTTTGTGACCCTCAGGGTCACGCGTTGCAAACAGCAACGGGAATTGTTGTTCAGTAATGGGACTGCCAGTTGGGTAGCTTGATGTCATAGAGACCGTTATTTGTCGGAGTGGCGTGGACAGATCGCTGGCGATCATGACGAGAGCCTTGAATATGACTATTATGCAACAGCTATAGTTTGATCTAATTTGATTTCAGGAAACCATATGAAAGCGATTCAGACAGTGGGTGTGGCCGGCGCCGGCGCAATGGGACGAGGCATTGCACAAATTGCTGCCCAAGCGGGTTTGCGCGTCAAACTGTTCGACACTAACCCCGCAGCCTTAAACTCTGCCCGCGATGCGTTGACCAGTACGTGGACGATGCTTGCAAGCAAGGGAAAAATGACAGCTGAGCAGGCCCATGAGGCCTTGGGTCGCCTCTACCTTATTGACGCACTCAAGGACTTGTCGGATTGCGACTTGGTGATTGAGGCCATTGTTGAGCGGCTCGATATCAAGCAGCCGTTTTTCAAAGAACTGGAGTCTGTCGTTTCTGCTGACTGCATGCTCGTCTCCAATACTTCTTCTTTATCCATTACATCCATTGCCGCGGCCTGTGCACGTCCCGAGCGCGTGGCAGGCTTCCACTTTTTTAATCCCGTTCCCCTCATGAAAGTGGTTGAGGTGATTGATGGTTTAAGGACAGACCCTGCGGTGGGCGATGCGCTGATGGCACTGACAGTGCGGATGGGACACACGCCCGTACGCGCCAAAGACATGCCGGGTTTTATTGTGAATCATGCGGGCCGCGGAATGAATACCGAGGGCTTGCGTGTCGTGCAGGAAAACGTGACAGATTTTTCAACCGTCGATGGCATCATGCGCGAACAGGCCGGTTTCAAAATGGGCCCCTTTGAGCTGATGGACTTGACCGGGCTCGACGTGTCGCATGCTGTGATGGAGTCTATTTACCATCAATTCTATGAAGAGCCGCGCTTTAAGCCATCGCCAATCGGAACCGTACGCGTAGCGGGTGGTTTGTTCGGTCGCAAGAGTCAGGGAGGCTTTTATGATTATGTTGACGGTCAAAAGCAGCCTGTCATTGAGGCACCTGCGCCTGCGTTAAATGGTCCGGCCAAGGTGTGGGTGAGTCCAGCACATCATTTGGGGCATGCCAGAGCGACGGAACTTCTTAAACGGCTTGGCGTTAAGGTGCAGGGCGGACATATGCCCGACGTAGACAGCCTCATTGTTGTGACACCCTTCGGTGAGGATGTCTCGACAGCAGTATCCAAGCAAAGGCTTGACGCTGCCCGTACCGTTGGTCTCGACACGCTGCATGATTTTGAGCACTCGCGCAGACGCACCCTCATGGTGTCACCGGCGACACATCCAGATTATCGAGAAAAAGCACATGCCATTTTTGGCAGTGATAGCGTGCGTGTCAGCGTTGTCCAAGACTCTGCAGGTTTTGTAGCGCAACGCATTGTCGCCATGATCGTCAACGTTGCGTGCGATATTGCGCAGCAAAATATCGCGACCCCTGAGGACATTGATCGTGCGGTGAATCTCGGCTTGGGATATCCAAAAGGTCCTTTGGGCTTAGGCGATGCGCTCGGTGCAGAAAATATTCTGGATATCTTGCGAAATATACAAAGTGTGACGGGCGACCCGCGTTATCGTCCAAGCCTGTGGTTGCAGCGTCGCGTGCAGCTTGGCTTGTCGCTTTTGCATGCTTAGGTTGATTGCGTTGATGCGATAAATCTATGTTCTAAAAATAAAAAAGCACTCGAAATTCCGAGTGCTTTTTTAGCGTTTGAAGACCGGTAAAAGTGTTATTTTGCGGCATCAACCATGTATTGCGTGGCTGCCCGTAGGTCAGCTTCGCTTGCACCGGCTGCGCCACCCTTGGCAGGCATGATGCCCTTGCCAGCCACCACAGCGGCGACAAGCGCATCCATGCCGGTTGCGATACGGGGCGCCCAAGCGGCTTTGTCACCAAACTTTGGTGCGCCAGCGACACCTGCAATGTGGCAGGCTGCACAGGCTTGTTTGTAGAGTTTTTCACCTACGTCATTGGTGGCGGGGGCGGCAGCGGGCGCTGCAGCAACCACTGCGGGTGCTTTTGGTGCAGTAGCAGCGGGTGCCACAGCAGGTACCATCGCAGGAGCCGTTGCTGCAGGCGCAGCCGCTTCGGCTGGTTTGGGTTCGGCAGGCTCAGCGAACTTTCCGCCTGCAGCATTTGCCATGTAAACCACTGCGCGCGCAATTTCAAAGTCATCGAGCGCGGGGTTGCCACCTTTGGCAGGCATTGCACCTTTACCCTTGATGACACTCGCAATCATTGATTGCAGACCGGTGGCGATGGGGGCTGACCACGCTGCAGCATCTGCAAACTTGGGTGCGCCTGCCGCACCAGCAATGTGACAGCCCGCACATACGGCTGTGTAGACTTGCTCACCCGTTTTAAAAACTTTAGGGCCGCTTGCGTCCACGAGATCGAGCTTCGCCACAGGCGCAATGCGCTTTTGTGTAGCTTCGGGTCCAAGAATGTCGGAACCTGCACCGACTTGGTCGCCTGTCGTGACAAGCTTGACCAGCAAGATGATGATAATGATGGGTAAGACAAAGGAGAGCACGACCGTGACGATCAGCTGCTTGGGTGTCTTGATGGGTGATTCGTGTTCTTCGTGTGGCTGCGTATTGCTCATGACCAAATCCTGCAAGTTGTTCGGCGGTTTTCTTACAACCCTAGGATTATAGCGGCATCGGACGGGCAAGGTGAAAAAGAGCATCTCCAATCCCATTCGTTCCTAGGGGCGGTCCGCTTCTGCCGCTATAATTCGCCCGCTGGCGCCCGTAGTTCAATGGATAGAATAAGAGTTTCCGAAGCTCTCGATACAGGTTCGATTCCTGTCGGGCGCACCAGCCGCACAACGATTAATAGCTAAAAAGCGCTTTAATCTTTGGTTTGCCTGTCCGCTTGCCGCCAACCCCTTCAGGTTGGCTTTTTTAATGCTTGATGAAAGCGGGCAACATACGCATCAAAACTCTCTTGGTCACTGGCTTCGAGTGCCTGTTGCTCCATGAGTGACTGGGTGGCCTGCGCTTGCGTGAAGGCAAACTCTGCGGGGCTTAAGCCTGCTTTTTTGAGGCTTTGCGCGTGTGCGGCACTTTGTTCCAGTGTGAAGTCGTGAAAAGAGCGCTTGCGAGCGATCAGTTGCTCTAAAAATTGGCCAGAAGCTGTCTGTGTGGGGTCAGCGACTTTTGCGCGCTGGGACAGCACGGCTTTTTTGTAATCCTGTTCGTGCAACGCGCCGTCAAGTGTATCTGCGCATTGGGCGATTTCATCCAATAGTTCCTCTGCCCATTGCTTGAGTGGTATTGCTTTTCCGAATTTTGAGAGCATCAATCCAGGCTGTCGACCTTGTTTGACGACCAGTGAAAAGTTGGCTGCGCTTTCTTTGCACCAACCACTTTCGGTAAAGAGCGGACTATCCTGTAAGGCGCAAAAAAGAATAAAAGCGTCCACAAAGCGGGCAGTTTCCGCCGAAATACCCGTGGCTTGCGTCGGATCGATATCAAGACAGCGCACTTCGATGTACTGAATACCTCGCTCGGCTAAGGCCGTAATCGGGCGCTCGCAAGGACCTGTCGTGCGCTTGGGACGTATGCTGGAGTAAAACTCATTCTCAATTTGCAAAACATTGGTGTTGAGCTGTATCCATTCGCCATCTCGGTGTGTGCCAATGGCCTGGTAGTCTGGCCAAGGGGTTGTGACGGCGCCATAGAGTCGCTCAAGAAACGTACTAAGGTCGTTGTAGCAAAGCTTGAGGTCGGATTGTGCTTTGCTTTGGTAACCAAGGTCACTCATGCGCAGGCTTGTGGCATGAGGCAAATACATGGTTTGTGCATCCAGCTCAACTAAATTAACTGATTTTCCGCGTAAGAAGTCTTTTGAAAGTGCGGGCGAGGCGCCAAAAAAGTACATCAGCAACCAGCTGTAGCGGGTGAAGTTGCGAATAAGCGCGATATAACCCGCTGAACGACGGTCCTGAGCGGTCGTTTGGGGGAGATCCAGAAGATCCCAAAGCGATTCGTCAAAGGAAAAGTTGTAGTGCAGACCTGCAATGCATTGCATGGTGCGACCGTAGCGCTCTGCTAGGCCTTTGCGATAAACGTGTTTGATCATCCCTGTATTGGAGGTGCCATACCAGCCAATCGGAATTTCATTGTCCGCAGGGAGATGTGCAGGCATTGAGTGATTCCACATGATCTCATCGCTCAGTGTGCAGGCCACAACGCGATGCACTTCGTTGAGCTCCGCCATCAGGCTGTCAACATTTGAGTGGGTGCCAGTAATCAACTCTAGCAATGCTTCAGAGTAGTCTGTCGTGACGCGGGGATGCGTCAGGGCTGAGCCCAAGGCAGGGGGGTGGGGGCGTTTAGATAAAGTGCCGAATGCATCGACGCGCAGCCCCTCTTTTTCAACGCCGCGCAGCGACTTCCCCAGAACATCTGGGTGTAATTGGAGGGTGGCAAGACGTTGAGTCAATATGGACACTGGTAAACCTGTTGCTGAAGCGAATCACTGCATTTTAAGGGATGCCATACTGTACCCGCGTATGGCAAAAATAGAGGACAATTTACTGTTGTTTTATCTGTCATTCATTTGTCATTCTGATATGAGCTTTTTTGAGGCGGTTTGTGCGTAAATTAATTTCCTTATCGTTGTTGTGGTTATCTGTCTTGGTGCTAGCGGGATGTACCCCTGAATACAACTGGCGAGAGCGCTCGGTGGCCGATGATCGTGGTGTCATCATGTTTCCTTCACGGATTCAGACTGAACAGCGACAAATCGATCTCGAGGGCAGTCCAACTACATTTTCCCTAACTTCGTCGGCGGTTGGCCAGGCCGTATTCTCGGTGGGATTTATTGCACTGCCAGAGTCTCTCAGCAAAGAGAAAAGTCAGGCCTTGGTCAAGACCGTGGTCTCTGCTCTCGCAGTGCGCGCCGGAAAACAAGCACCTGAAAGCGCATTGGGAGGGGAGATTTTTACCTTGGAAACAGTCGTTGCAAACAAGCCCTCCCTCATGATGGCGCGTGTGGTTGTGCATCGTGGCATGCTGATTCAAGTCGTGGTCTCTGGCCCGAAACAATCTCTTTCAAATGAAAATGCGCTGGAGTTTGTGCGTTCACTCAGGTTGAAGTGAGGATTGCCGGTCAAGAGGCCTAGCCGCAATGCCTGTGCGACCCCTGCTTGTCGACCGTATACCTTGAGCTTGCGGCAAGCATTGAGCAAGTGAAAGTTGACTGTGCGTTCGGAGAGCCCAATGATCAAGCCGATTTCCCAGCTGGTTTTGCCAGTAAATACCCACTCCAGGCATTGCAACTCGCGTCCGGAAAGACGTGGATTTGTCATGAGAAAATAGCCCCTAATGGACGCAAATGAGAATTTGTTAGTGTGAGTGTTAATGCCTCTCATTAGAATGCGCAGAACCCCTGTGATGGCAGGTTCATTTGTAAGGAAATGTATTTAGTGCTGGAATGCTTGTAACTGGGTGTTTCGGCCGTCGGAGATTGCGTGTGAGTCGTTTCGCTGTTTTGTTCGCGCGTCGATGTTAAACTTTTGGTTAGTTGGCGCCGATTTGCTCGATCCGCTTGCGGGCGCCTCATAAATCCCGCTAAAGAAGGTCTGTATGACATCTCCGTCCAGTATCAAGGGCGCGTCCCCCGCACAAGAATCCTTTGTCACGACAATAGATTCAGTGGGCGTCGTCCACACACAATTTCTTCACTTTGATGTGCCCCTGCCATTAGTGAGCGGCCATACTTTGTCGTCTTATGATTTGGCGATTGAAACCTATGGCACATTAAACGCGGATGCCAGCAATGCTGTGCTGATCTGCCATGCACTAAATGCCTCTCATCATGTGGCGGGTATTTCGGCAGAAAATCCTGAGGATATTGGTTGGTGGGACAACATGGTGGGCCCGGGCAAACCTGTGGATACCAATGTGTTTTTTGTAATTGGTATCAATAACCTGGGTTCGTGTTTTGGCTCAACAGGTCCCGCAAGTATTCGCCCTGAAACGGGCAAGCCGTGGGGCGCAGCCTTTCCTGTGTTGACCGTCGAAGACTGGGTGTTGGCGCAGGCGCGAGTGGCAGATCGTCTGGGCATCCAAAGATTCGCTGCTGTGATGGGTGGATCGCTGGGCGGGATGCAGGCACTGAGTTGGGCGATTACGTTGCCCGAGCGTGTCGCGCATTGCGTGGTGGTGGCCAGCACGCCACGGTTGTCTGCGCAAAATATTGGTTTTAACGAGGTCGCTCGGCGTGCCATCATCACCGATCCCGAGTTTCATGGCGGTGATTACTATGCGCACAATACTGTGCCACGCCATGGCTTGTCTGTAGCCAGAATGATTGGTCATATCACCTATCTGTCTGACGATGATATGGCGGAAAAGTTTGGTAGAACGCAACGTGAACCTGCGGCCGATGGTGCCTACCATTATGGTTATGGCGTAGAGTTCGAGGTCGAGTCTTATCTGCGCTATCAAGGCGAAAAGTTCTCTAAATATTTTGATGCCAATACCTATTTGCTCATCACGCGCGCCCTAGACTATTTTGATCCGGCGAAGCGAACTGGGGGCGATTTCGCACGTGCGATTGCACCTGCACTGGCTGATTTTCTGTTGGTTTCTTTCACGACGGATTGGCGGTTTCCACCCGAGCGTTCCCGTGAGATCGTCCAGGCGCTGCTTAAAAACGGTCAGTCTGCAACGTATGCGGAGATCGATGCACCTCACGGCCACGATGCATTCTTACTCGACGATGCGCGCTACCATAGTTTGATGCGTGCATATTTTCTGCGGATCGCCGCGACTTTGGCGCAAGCACCTGCTGCGGTCAAGACGGCAGGCGGAGTGCAAGCATGAGTGAACAACTACAACTGAGTGGTCAAACGATGGAAGGTGATTTACGCGGGGATTTGGCACGCATCGCGCAATGGGTGCAGCCTAACAGCCGTGTATTGGATTTGGGTTGCGGTGATGGTGCGCTGCTTGCACATTTGCAGAAGTCTAAAAATGTGCAGGGTGTGGGGGTTGAAATCAGTGATGACCGTGTCTTGAGTTGTGTGCAGCGCGGTGTACAGGTGATTCAGCAAAACCTCGAAGACGGGCTGGCGATGTTTGACGATCAGCAGTTTGACACGGTCGTATTGTCCCAGACGCTGCAGTCGATGCATAATTCGGAGCACATTTTGCGCGAGATGGCACGTGTGGCCCGAGAGGGGATCGTATCTTTTCCCAACTTCGGTTACTGGCCGCACGGGTGGTCTATTTTGCGTGGTCGCATGCCCGTCACAGGGCAGATGCCGTATGACTGGTACAACACCCCCAATATCCACCTTTGTACGCTCAAGGATTTTGAGCGCTTGGCCGATAAGCTTGCGTTCACCATCCTCGAGCGCGCCACCTTTAATGATCAGCACGAGGTGAAAGTGTTCGTGGGTTGGCGCAGCACGCTTGCCGCGTATCGATTTACGGCAAGGTAAGTCTCATGACCTCTCAGCACGCGCCGCAATCACAATCCCAGACAGAGACAATTCCAGCATCTAAACTCTACACCAGCAGACGCGTCGCGCCTTTGCTGGCGCTTGGTTTTGCGAGTGGCTTGCCTTTGGCGCTGACGGGCGGAACCTTGCAAGCGTGGGCAACGCTTGAACAAGTTTCCCTTCAAGAAATTGGATTTCTGACCTTGGTGGGAACGGCTTACACACTCAAGTTCCTCTGGGCACCGCTGATCGATCGGTACGCGCCGCCATTTTTGGGTCGCAGGCGAGGTTGGATGCTCGTGATGCAGGTTTTGCTCGCGCTTGGCATCATGGCGATGGGTTTGATGTCGCCAGGTCAGAGTCTATTGCCGCTTGCCATGCTTGCGGTCGCCGTGGCTTTTTGCTCTGCAACGCAGGACATTGCATTTGATGCTTATCGCAGCGATGTGTTGCGCAAAGAAGAGAGAGGGGCGGGTGCTGCCTTGTCTGTGCTCGGATATCGGCTTGCCATGTTGACCTCTGGAGGGTTGGCATTGATTTTGGCGGATCAGTGGCTGGGCTGGGGCTATACCTACATGTTGATGGGGGCGCTCATGTTGGTGGTTGCGCTCGCCACGCTTTGGGCGCCTGAGCCTGAGGTGCCCGCGCAGACGCCTCGCTCGCTTTCGCGGGCTGTGTTTGAGCCCTTCAAGGAGTTTTTTGGTCGTCCTGAAGCCCTCACTGTCTTACTGTTAATTGTTCTCTACAAGCTTGGCGATGCCTTCGCGGGAGCACTCTCCACGACGTTTCTGTTGCGCGCCGCGGGTTACACAGCGACCGAGGTTGGAACAGTCAATAAGCTATTGGGTTTGACTGCGACGATCGTGGGTGCGCTGACGGGCGGTGCGCTGATGGCGAAATTAGGGCTATACCGATCGTTGATGCTGTTTGGTTTGCTGCAGGCAGTCTCCAATCTTGGCTTTTGGGCCATTTCCGTGGGGCCGCATAGTGTTTTCTTGATGGCGGCAGGTGTTGGGCTTGAGAACTTGTGTGGAGGGATGGGTACCGCTGCGTTCGTCGCCTTGTTGATGGGGCTGTGCAACCGAGAATTTTCTGCCACGCAGTTTGCGTTGTTGTCAGCGCTGTCTGCGGTCGGTCGTACGTATCTCGCAGGACCGCTGACGCCGCCTCTGGTGCTGTTCGCAGGATGGCCGACTTTTTTCTTGATGACCGTCGTGATTGCGCTGCCAGGTTTGTTGCTGCTGTGGTGGCGTCGCCGCGACATTGAGCGTATCGACGCCGCGGGCGTATGACGCGCTGCGTTCAGGCGAGTCAGGCGTTAATCTTTCGCCGCAAGTGTAAAGTCGTAATCAATCGTGAATGGTGCGTGATCAGAAAAGCGTTCGTCTTTGTAAATGCTGGTTGAGCGCGCCAATGAAGCGATCCCCGGCGTGGCGAGTTGGTAGTCCAGACGCCAGCCTACGTTCTTGGCCCAGGCCTGACCACGGTTGCTCCACCACGTGTATTGCTCGGGGCTTTGATCCAGCGATCTAAACACATCGACAAAGCCGATTTCCTCGAGGGTGTGCGTGACCCAGGCGCGCTCTTCAGGGGTAAAGCCCGAATTTTTCTGATTTGATTTCCAGTTTTTTAGATCGATTTCTTTGTGCGCGATGTTCCAGTCCGCGCAGATCACATATTCACGCTTGGTTTTTTTGTGATCGTCCATCAGGGCTTGCAACCAAGGGCCAAATTTAGCTAAGAAGCGAAACTTTGCCTCCTGCCGCTCAGGACCGCTTGAGCCTGAGGGGAGGTAGGCGCTAACAACCGTCAAGTTGGACCAGTCGGCACGAATAACCCGACCCTCTTGATCAAACTCTGGGCAGTCGATTCCCGAGAGTACCCGCTCGGGTTGCTGTTTCAAATAAAGACCCACACCGCTATAGCCTTTCTTTTCGGCCGCACAAAAATGGCCGGTGTAGTCTAGCGGATGTTGGTAGTCATGCTGAATGTCGGCCAGATGCGCTTTAAGTTCTTGAAGACAAAGAATATCTGCTTGATGTGATTTCAGCCATTCCATCAGGCCTTTGTTGTAGGCGGAGCGAATGCCGTTGAGGTTCAGTGAGGTGATACGCAGCAAGGCAGAACTCCAAGTCGGTGAGATAATGCAAGGGTTTAAAGTCGAGTCGAAACGGAAAGGAATGTTATGTCGCGAGGTGTTGATCGTCGAGAGTTTGTTCAGTTTGCCTTAAAAGAAGGTGTGCTGCGCTTTGGTAGTTTTGTGACAAAGTCAGGCCGCACAAGTCCCTACTTTTTTAATGCTGGGCTTTTCAATACCGGGGCTTCTGTCGGCAAGCTTGCACAATTTTATGCTCAGGCGCTGGTGGACGCCAAGTTGCCTTTTGATATGTTGTTTGGGCCGGCCTACAAGGGTATTCCTTTGGCAACGGCTACTTCGGTCGCGCTAGCATCGCACGCAGGGCTTCAAGGGCGAGATGTCCCCTTCGCCTACAACCGCAAAGAAGCCAAAGACCACGGCGAGGGCGGTGTGCTGGTTGGCGCACCACTCAAGGGAAAAGTTGTCATCATTGATGATGTGATCACAGCAGGGACATCGGTGCGAGAGTCTGTTGACATCATTCGCGCTGCAGGTGCAGAGCCTTGCGCAGTGTTGATCGCGATGGACCGAATGGAGCGGGCGGGACCAGATGGTGCGCTCTCACCTCACTCTGCTGTCCAAGAAGTGCAGCAGCGCTATGGCTTACCAGTTGTGAGCATTGCCTCGCTGGCTGATATCTTGGCGTTGCTCGAACATGACACCGAATTCGCCGAACACCGCGAGGCGGTGTTGGCGTATCGCGCGCGGTACGGTATTTAACTGTCGAGCTTGGCCTTCAGGAGGTCATTGACCTGCTGGGGGTTTGCTTTGCCTTTGGCTGCTTTCATAATCTGACCGACCAGCGAATTAAAGGCTTTTTGTTTGCCTGCGCGGTATTCCGCCACAATCGCCGGATTGTCCGCGAGTACCGCATCTACCATGGCAGCGATGGCGCCTGAATCACTAATTTGCGTCAGGCCTTTTGCTTGAATAATGGCATCAGGATCACCTCCAAGTTCGCCTGCCCACATTGCAGCAAACACATCGCGTGCAATTTTGTTTGAGATGGTGCCATCATTGATGCGAGTGAGAAGCGCTGCCAGCGCTGAAGCTGAAACAGGAGATTCAGTGA
Organism: Burkholderiaceae bacterium; assembly: GCA_023653055.1. Classification (GTDB taxonomy): domain Bacteria; phylum Pseudomonadota; class Gammaproteobacteria; order Burkholderiales; family Burkholderiaceae_B; genus Zwartia. The sequence goes on from JAMNXR010000007.1 coordinate 37,279, forward strand.
TGTCTTTTTCTTCACGATTGAGCGTGGCAGAGACTTCACCCATGATCCAGTTGGCGACAAGTTTGGCTTGGCCAGTCGGAAGTGCTGCGTTGACACTTTCAAAATAGGCTGCGAGATCACGGCTGATCGAAAGCTGAGCCGCATCGACGGGTGTCAGACCAAACTCGGAGATAAAACGTGCCCGCAAGGCTGCAGGAAGTTCCGGCATTGTCTGACGGACGGACTCAATCCAATCCTCGGCGATCACCAGTGGTGGCAGATCAGGGTCGGGGAAATAGCGATAGTCGTGCGCGTCTTCTTTGCTGCGCATGCTGCGTGTTTCGTCACGGTCTGAGTCGTATAGACGGGTCTCTTGAACGACTCGCCCACCATCCTCAATCAGTTCGATTTGGCGCCGAACCTCATATTGAATTGCACGTTCAAGAAACTTGAACGAGTTGACGTTTTTGATTTCGCAGCGTGTGCCGAACTCTTGTTGGCCGACCGGGCGAACGGACACGTTTGCATCGATGCGGAATGAGCCTTCTTGCATGTTGCCGTCGCAAATACCTAGCCACATCACCAGACTATGCAGGGCTTTGGCATAGGCGACGGCTTCGGCGGCAGAGCGCATTTCTGGCTCCGACACAATCTCAAGCAGAGGTGTGCCTGCACGGTTTAAGTCAATGCCTGTGGAGGACTCGCCATGCGGACCAATAAAGTCATCGTGCATGGATTTGCCGGCATCCTCTTCGAGGTGCGCGCGGGTCAGGTTGATCGTTTTTTCCTGATCGCCCACAAAAAAACTAATTGAGCCGCCTTGCACAACAGGAATCTCAAATTGACTAATCTGATAGTTTTTTGGTGAGTCGGGATAAAAGTAATTTTTGCGGGCAAAAATGGACCGAGGTGCAATCGTCGCACCCACGGCTAAGCCCAGACGAATCGCGCGTTCGACGGCTGCGCGATTCATGACCGGCAGTGAGCCAGGTAGAGCCAAGTCGACTGCGTTGGCCTGTGTATTGGGCAACGCACCGTAACGGGTGGCGCTACCTGAAAAAATTTTGGTTTGAGTCGAGAGCTGGGTGTGCGTTTCCAGTCCGATCACGATTTCCCATGCCATTATGCTTGCCCCGCAACGCGTTGATGCCAGTCCGTGACTTGCTGAAACTGATGGGCAACGGCCAACAGTCGCCCTTCGTCGAAATAGTTACCAATAATTTGCAAACCGATTGGCAAAGGTTTGCCGGAGGCACCTGGACCAAAACCGCAGGGAATTGACATGCCAGGCAAGCCTGCGAGGTTAAGACCCAAGGTGTAAATATCCGCCAGCCAATCGGCGGTCGGGTCATTTTGATTTTGCTCGATGGGTTGGGCGACCGTTGGTGTCACAGGTCCCATGATGACATCACAATGTTGAGTCAAGGCCGCTTGAAAATCATCCACAATCATGCGGCGTAAACGTTGCGCCTGCAAGTAGTAGGCATCGTAGTAACCGTGCGACAGGACATACGTGCCAATCAGAATGCGACGCTTGACCTCAGAGCCAAAGCCCTCTGCGCGCGAACGCGCAGTCATGTCTTCGAGATCCGAGTAAGACGCGCTGCGGTGTCCATAACGCACCCCGTCGTAGCGGGAAAGGTTGCTAGAGGCCTCCGCAGGCGCGATAACGTAATAAGCCGGTATGGAGAGCTCTGTACGTGGCAAGGAAATGTCGACACGTTGAGCGCCGAGCTTTTCAAATTGTTGTAAAGCGGCCTCGATGGCTTGGGCGACATCGTTTGATAGGCCTTTTCCAAAGAATTCCTTTGGCACCCCAATCCGTAAGCCTTTGAGAGGCTGAGCGGCGTTAGCGCTAAAGCCGGCATCAGCGTGGTTGAATTCCGCACGGATACGGCCGGGTGCGTTGGGGACGCCTTTGCAGTGTTCTGCACTCGTGGAGTCTTTGTTGTCAAAGCCGCTCATGACATCCAGCAGGTCAACGAGGTCAAGGGCGCTACCGGCTAAAGGACCGGCTTGATCAAGGCTTGAGCCGTAGGCGATCATGCCGTAGCGAGAAACGGCGCCGTAGGTGGGCTTGATGCCGCTGACGCCGCAGAGCGCCGCAGGTTGGCGGACCGAGCCACCGGTATCTGTACCCGTGGCGGCAATGACAAGTTTGGCGGCCACCGCTGCCGCTGAGGCGCCGGAGGAGCCGCCTGGAACAGCAGAGGCGTCCCAAGGGTTGTGTGTGGGGCCAAACACCGAATGCTTATTGCCTGAGCCCATTGCAAATTCGTCGCAATTGAGTTTGCCGAGCGTGACGCAACCCGCTGCACGCAGCTGATGGACAACGGTGGCATCGAATGGGCTGGTGTAATCCTTAAGCATATTGCTGCCGGCTGTGCTGCGCCAACCTTGTGTCACAAAGACGTCTTTGTGCGCGATGGGGAGTCCGGTCAAGATGTTGCCCGTACCTGCAGCCAGTATTGCGTCAGCTTGGCGTGCCTGGGCGAGTGTGAGCTCCGCATCCACGTGAACAAAAGCGTTTAGCGCAGATTGCGCCGCGATCTGCGTCAGGCAGTCTTGAGCGAGCTCAGTGGCGCTGAGCTGCTGCGTGGCCAACGCCTGGCTGAGGGCAGAAATACTAGGATAGTGCTGGAGGGCGTTGGTCATCTTATTCAATTACCTTTGGAACCAAGAACAGACCCTCAGAGGCGCCCGGGGCATTCGCCATGAGCGCTGCGCGTTGTTCTGCAGAAGAAACTTCAGTGACCACATCCTCGCGCAGGCGCAAATGGATGTCTGAGACTGAGGCAAGCGGATGCGCCAAAGGTTCTACGCCTGCGGTGTCAACAGACTGGAGCGTTTCAATAATGCCGAGGATTTTGTTCAGGTCGGTCTGAGCCTGTGCCTGTTGATCCGGGGTCAAATGAAGCCTTGCCAGGCGGGCGATACGGGCGACTTCTTGGTCGGTGAGGGCCATAAGACAGGTTTAATCCATTTAGGGAGTCGGCCCGTGACTTTCCGGGCTTGACGAGAGCAAATCTTGCCGTTGTCAGGGAATTATAAGTTATGATGGAGGGCTAATCGCCGCGACCTGCGTGCAACAATTTTCCTCTGGCTGGGCTCTCATGTTTGGATTCCTGCGTAGTTATTTTTCCAGTGACATGGCGATCGACCTCGGTACCGCCAACACTCTGATTTACGTCCGCGGCAAGGGCATTGTTCTTGACGAGCCCTCTGTCGTCGCGATTCGCCACGATGGTGGTCCCGGAGGTAAAAAAATCATTCAGGCCGTTGGCCGCGAAGCTAAGCAAATGCTTGGGCGCGTTCCAGGCAACATTGAGGCGATTCGTCCGATGAAAGACGGCGTGATCGCTGACTTTACGGTGACTGAGCAAATGCTCAAGCAATTTATCCGTATGGTGCATCCGCGCAATATGTTGGCACCTAGCCCCCGGATTATTGTCTGCGTGCCCTGCGGCTCGACTCAGGTTGAGCGTCGTGCGATTCGTGAGTCGGCGCTTGGTGCAGGCGCCAGTCGCGTATATCTGATCGAAGAGCCAATGGCTGCTGCGATTGGTGCAGGTCTGAACGTTTCAGACGCGAGCGGCTCCATGGTGGTCGACATTGGCGGTGGCACGACGGAGGTTGCAGTGATTTCCCTAGGTGGAATGGTCTACAAAGGCTCTGTCCGTGTGGGCGGTGACAAGTTTGACGAGGCAATCGTCAACTACATTCGTCGCAACTACGGGATGTTGATCGGTGAGCCAACAGCCGAACTCATCAAAAAAGAGATTGGCTCCGCTTTCCCAGGCTCAGAAGTGCGCGAAATCGAAGTCAAAGGCCGCAACTTGGCCGAAGGTGTCCCGCGTAGTTTCACAGTCTCGTCTAACGAGATTTTGGAATCTCTGACCGATCCGCTTAACCAGATCGTTTCTGCCGTCAAGATTGCTCTTGAAAATACACCACCTGAGTTGGGTGCTGACATTACGGACAAGGGTATTGCATTGACCGGTGGCGGCGCACTGCTGCGTGATCTCGATCGCTTGTTGCAAGAAGAGACTGGCTTGCCTGTCATTGTTGCAGAGGATCCTTTGACCTGCGTGGTGCGCGGCTGCGGTGATGCGCTCGAGCACCTTGAAAAGTTAGGCGCAATCTTCATTAACGACTAGTCAATCTGGCTTTTTAGTCCGGGTGGCTTGGTACTGAGCTCTGATGCAACAACACGCCACCCTTCGACTTTTTCGGCGCGGCCCAGCGGCCGAAGTCACCTTAACCTTTTTGGTTCTTATCGCCATTGTCCTTCTGTTTACAGACGCAACATGGAGTAAAACCAATCCCGTCCGTCAGGCCGTTGCAACCGCGCTCTATCCCTTTCAGCGTGCAGTGATGTTCCCGCGTGACATGCTCACGATATTCAATGAGTGGGCGAATGCAGCGGCACTCATCAAGTCGGAAAACGAGGCCCTGCAACGCCAACGCATTGCGTTGGCACAAGTTTCTGCAAATGCTGCGTTGCTTTCGGCTGAAAACACGCAATTGAGGCGGTTGCTAGGCGTGCTTGAAACTGCGGTGGATCGGCCGACGGTTGTCGTTGAGGTTTTGTATGAGCCGGTCAATGCGTTCACCAGACGCATCGTGTTCAATAAGGGTAGCCGCGCAGGGATCGCCCATGGAATGCCTGTCATTGATGAAAGCGGTGTGGTGGGACAAATTACGCGCGTGACAGCGATGACCTCTGAGGCAGCGATGCTGACGGATGAGGTCGTGTCCATTCCTGTTCAGGTACTGCGCAACGGGTTGAGGTTAATTGCCTTTGGCTCAAGCTCTCCTGGAAAGGTTGAGGTCCGCTATTTTTCCTCAGATGCGGATATTCGTGAAGGCGATCAGCTTGTCACAAGTGGCGTCGGCGGGGTGTTTCCTGCGGGGCTGGCCGTGGGCCGCATTGATCACGTTGAGCGCAATCCTGCCTCCGGTTTTGCGCGAGCCGAAGCACAACCTGCCTCACATCCGGAACGTTATCGACATTTCTTGGTCTTACAAGTTCCGGTGGGTGATGGCCTCACGTCATTGCCCTCAGCGGCTGCCAAATCATTGACGGAGCGCGCAGGTGCCAAAGATCAGACCAAGTAAGCGACCGCCTATGCCGATGGCCCATGCCGTGGGTCCCGAATCCCTCGACGCAACAATGGGGGCAGGTTATGTTTGGGCCACAATGCTGTTGGTCTGGATTTTGTCCTTGCTGCCTTGGAGAGTTTGGCATGCTGCACCAGAATTATTGCTAGTGGTGATTACCTTTTGGTCTCTTCGCGACTCAAGGCGCGTGGGGATGGTGGTGGCCTTTTTATTTGGCTTAACACTCGATGTGCACGATGTGGGTCCACTTGGCTTGCAGGCACTTTTATTTACCCTGACCGTTTATGGTGCACAGGCGATGCAACGCCGAGTATTGCGTTTTGATTTAATCCAGCAGGCTATTCATCTGCTCCCTATTTTTGTAGGGACTAAGTTGGTGGCGGTATTGATTGGTGCCTTTTTGGCAAGTGCATGGCCGGGCTGGTCTTGGTTACTAAGTGCCTTGTTGACTGCCGCGTGTTGGCCGCTTGTGAGCTGGCTACTTTTATTGCCTCAGCATCGTATGGATGATGCTGAAGGCGGCTCGGCTTGAGTCTGAGACACTATGTTTGACTTCAAGCAAACAGAGCAACACCAAAAGCGGCGTTTTTTGCTGAGAGTCGTTGTGGCAGGCTTGCTTGCAGTAGCGTGCTTCGGTTTGCTGGGTTGGCGGTTTTGGGTGTTACAGGTGGAGCGGCATGAAAGCCTTGCGGCCCGTGCAGAAAATAACCGTATTGCCGTGCTGCCCATTCCTCCGCGACGCGGCGATATTGTGGATCGTAATGGCGAGGTGTTGGCGCGCAATTATTTGAGCTATACCCTCGAAGTGGTGCCAGGCCGCGCAGGCAATCTTGATGAGATGTTGAGTCGTTTGACACCGATTGTCTATGTGAGTAGCGCGGATCAGCGACGCTTTAAGCGCCGTGTCGGTGAGTCTGGGCGATATGCAAACATTGTCTTGAGAAATAATCTCAACGAAACTGAAGCGGCCTGGTTTTCTGCGCACTCCTTGCGTTTCCCAGGCGTTGAGTTGCGTGCCCGCTGGGTGCGTGAGTACCCACAAGGCAAAGCTGCCGGTCATGTGGTGGGTTATGTGGGCCGGATATCTGAGTCTGATGTCACGATGCTCGAAAATAAGGGCGAGCTGGGTAATTATCGGGGCACCGATATCATTGGTAAAAAAGGGATTGAAAAAACCTACGAGACCGCACTGCATGGCAAAACTGGTTTTGAGGAGGTTGAGGTCACTGCACGTGGAAAACCTGTGCGCCGGCTTCGCAAAGTGGATCCCACGCCAGGCTCAAACCTCGTGCTGTCCCTTGATATGGAGCTCCAGCGGATCGCAGAAGAGGCTTTCAAAGATCAGCGAGGCGCCTTGGTTGCGATTGAGCCCTCCACCGGTGATGTATTGGCTTTCGTTTCTCAGCCTTCCTATGATCCCAACTTATTTATCGATGGCATTGATGTTGAAAGTTGGAGACGCCTAAACGAGTCGCCGGATCATCCCTTGATTAACCGTCCTGTGTACGGAACGTATCCCATTGGTTCTACCTATAAGCCTTTTGTCGCGTTGGCGGCCTTAGAGCTGAATAAGCGACGGGCTGCAGATCGGATTCATGATCCAGGCTACTTTGAGTTTGGCGGTCAAAAATTCCGCAATGCGGGGTCAACGTATTTTGGATCAATCGATATGCACCAAGCATTGGTGGTTTCGTCTGACACGTATTTTTATTCATTAGCGCCCGAAATTGGTGTCAATGCATTACACGATTTTATGAAACCGTTTGGGTTTGGTCAGATCACGGGCATCGACATCGAAGGTGAGCGCAGAGGTGTGCTGCCTTCGACAGAGTGGAAACGCAATGCCTATAAAAAACGTGAACAGCAGCGTTGGTTTGCAGGAGAAACGATTTCTGTTGCCGTGGGGCAGGGGTACAACTCGTTTACGTTGATGCAGTTGGCTCAGGCAACCGCTGTGTTGGCGAATGACGGGACCTATATGCAACCGCATTTGGTGCGGGCGATTAAAAATCCAACGACTGGCGACGAGCGTCTCACCGTAGCAGAAGCCTCGCATCGTATCCCGTTGAAGCCTGAAAATATCCAGGCAGTCAAGCGTGCGCTTGCGGATGTCACGGTCATTGGTACAGCGCGCCAAGCGTTTGTGGGTGCGCCTTACCAAACTGCCGGTAAAACCGGGACTGCTCAGGTGTACAGTTTGCGGGGAGGGCAATATCAAAGTAGTGCCATTGATGAGCGCTTACGCGATCACGCTTTATTTATGGCTTTTGCCCCACTCAAAGATCCCAAAATTGCAATTGCTGTTTTGGTTGAAAACGCAGGCTGGGGAGGCAGCGTGGCGGCACCCATTGCACGCAAAGTCTTTGATCAATGGTTGTTACGCAATCCTAAGGGAGGCGTCGCACCAAGATGAAATTACTCTTTAAATTTCTCCTGCGCGGCGTCACAGCCTTTGATTGGCCACTCATGATTGTGCTCATCCTCTTGGGTGCGACTGGGTTGTTAGTGATGCACTCTGCGGTGGGTGGCACGGACTGGCGGTATGCCGATCATTTGCGTAATTTACTCATTGGGCTGGCTGTCATGTGGGTCGTGGCGATGGTGCCTTTTCAATATATTTTGAAATTCGCCGTGCCGTTTTATGTGCTGGGCGTGGTGCTGCTGTTAGGGGTAGAGTTTTTTGGTCATACCAGCAAAGGCGCCACACGCTGGCTCAATCTCGGTTTTATTCGGATACAGCCCTCTGAAATGCTCAAAATCGCAGTGCCTTTAATGCTTGCTTGGTACTTTCACAAGCGGGAAAGCTCTTTGCGGTTTTATGATTTTTTTGCCGCAGGTGCATTACTGTTCATCCCGTTTGTATTGATTGTGAAACAGCCTGACCTCGGGACTGCATTATTGGTCTTTGGCGCAGGATTTTGTGTGATTTATTTTGCGGGTCTGTCTTTCAAATTGCTGGCCCCCATCATGATTGCAGTCGTGGTGGGTATTGGTGGCATCATCATGTATCAAAAGGATTTGTGCCAGGAGGGAACCGATTGGGTCGTATTGCATGACTACCAAAAGCATCGCGTATGCACGCTACTGGATCCAAATAACGATCCCTTGGGCAAAGGATTTCATACGATTCAGTCCACGATCGCTGTGGGTTCAGGCGGCGTCTATGGCAAGGGTTACATGAGTGGAACCCAGACGCATTTAGACTTCATTCCCGAGCGTACAACGGACTTTATTTTTGCGGTGTTTGCGGAAGAGTTCGGCTTGTACGGCGGCGTGACGTTATTACTCTTGTATTTACTGCTAATTTTTAGAGGGCTCTCGATCGCCATTCGGGCGCCGACCCATGGTAGCCGCTTGCTCGCGGGTGCGCTCACCACGGTGTTATTTGTCTATGTGTTCGTCAACATCGGAATGGTCACGGGTTTGCTGCCTGTCGTGGGCGTGCCCTTACCCTTACTCAGTTATGGGGGTACGGCGTTAGTGACGATTGGCATTGCTTGCGGCATGCTGATGAGCATTAGCCACTATCGTTCGGACAGCGAGCCTTAATTACCAAGCGCTGCTGAGTCTGAGTATTCTTTGTCGCGCTTGTGCGGACGCCGTCTCTATTTCAGCAGTTGATCTGCCCTGAGTCCGTCCAGTAATTTGCGAACGGGGGCGGGTAGGCCAAGTGCATCGAGTTGTTCAACGTGTATCCAGCGCCGTGCACTAGAGGTGAGATCCGAGGAAGCGCGATTGGCTGTAGCGTAGGCGAGCAGGGGCGTAATGGTCAGTCGATAGTGTGTAAAGACATGCAGAAAGGGCGACAGCTTTTGTACTTTTTTGGGTTGAAAGCCTAGTGTTTGACAGGCATGTTCGGCGGTGTCGGTTGCTTCAAACTCAGGCAGGCTCCACAACCCACCCCAGATTCCGGTTTCAGGTCTGAGCTCTAACAGCACACGGCTGTCTTGGCAGGCCACCATCATCCCTATTGTGCGTTCAGGCAAAATTTTGCGTTCTCGTGGCCAGGGCAACTCTTCAGTCCGGCCTGTACGGCGGGCGAGACAACCCTTTTCGATGGGGCACTCTGTGCAGCGAGGGCGACTTCGAGTGCAAAGTGTGGCACCAAGATCCATTTGACCCTGCGTGTAACGCGCCATTGCCTCGACGTCGGTCGCACAGGTTTTTATAGAAGGAAGTTCTTGACGGGCAAGCTGCCAAAGTTGCATTTCTGTGGCGCGTCGGCTGGGGTCGCCTTCGACCGCGAAATATCTGGCAAAGACGCGTTTGACGTTGCCGTCCATAATCGCTGCGCGTTCACCAAAACAAAAAGAGGCAATGGCAGCAGCCGTTGAGGGCCCAATTCCTGGTAGCGTGGCGAGACTGGCCGCGTCCTGCGGAAAACATCCGCTCCAGTCTGTCATGACGCGTTTTGCGCATGCGTGAAGATTGCGTGCGCGCGCGTAGTAACCAAGGCCTGCCCACTGTGCCATCACAGCTTCTGGCGTTGCCAAGGCAAGCTGCTTGACATCTGGAAAGTGTTTTAAAAAGCGTTGGTAATACTCGATCACCGCACTGACTTGCGTTTGCTGCAGCATGATTTCGGAGAGCCAAACGCGGTAAGGGTCGCGCGTGTTTTGCCACGGCAAGTCATGACGACCATGTGTGCGTTGCCACGCAATCACTCTGTTGGCAAGTTTCATGAGGCGAGGCGTTGAAATAGTTAGAAACGCGTGTTGCGTTGCACGGACCATCTGGCTGAGAGCGCGCCAAGTGCCGCTACAAATATGACGCAGGCAGTCAGGACAAGTGGCGTCGGGAGTGTAAGCGCAAATTCTGCATCATACGTACGTGCAAGAGAAGCAAGCGCATCGTTGAGTGGCGTAAGTGCTAGGCGAGCAATACCCAGACTGATCAGTGCTGCGAGTGTGCAGGTCACCGCACCCAGGTATAAAAAAGGCCGCCGTACAAAAGATTCTGTTGCACCCACCAAGCGCGCCACACCAATTTCCTCTCGTTGAGAAAGCGCTTGCATGCGGACGGTGTTGAAGACTGTCGCGAGCACCACCAGCATGACGCTCATTGCGAGCAGTAAGAGACCAATCCGTCCAAAGCGCAAGAGCGCCTCCAAGCGTTGTACCCATGCGCTGTCCAACTGCACTAAATCGACACCCTGCCATTTACGCAAAATGTTCGCCAATAGATCTGCGCGCTTAGCGAGGTCATCTCCAGGCGCCAGTTCGATCACGATGGCATCAGGAAGTGGATTGACGGGCAGCACTTTTAAAGCTTGTTCCCACGCAGGATTTGCCCGCAGATCCTCTAGCGCGTGTTGTTTTGTAATGACGCGTACTTTCACGACTTGCTCTGCATGCTCAACGCGAATCCTGCGCGCCAGCTGTTCGGCAGCGGTGGAGGCCGCATCGGTTTTTAGAAAAACAGTAAGCTCAGGTGTCACTGAAACCTGTTTAGCAACGGGTTCAATCGAAATGAGAAAAGTGGCGCCAAGCAAGGGCAGTGCCAGAGCGAGGGCGATGACGCATAGATTCGTTAAAGAGGAGATCGGCTGCGCGAGCAGTCGTCTCAGGGTGACTGTGATGGCATAGCGGTGCTGTCTGAGCAAGCTTTTCATTAAAGGGCTCCACCGATGCTTGGTTCGATGTGTCCTGATACAGAGGTTTGAACCGGTGCAGAGGCGGAGCGTCTCGCCGCAGAATCGGCAAATTTGCCTGGTTCAACTTTGAAGGCACGGGTGGCGAATTCGGCCATCAGTTCATCATCATGAGAGGCAATCACAGTGGTCACGCCCACACGGTTAAAGTCTTTGAAAACTGACATGATGCGACGGGCTGTGTCTTTGTCGAGGCTGGCAGTGGGCTCATCAGCAATCAAAATAGCGGGCCGGTTCACAATCGCACGTGCAATGGCCAAGCGTTGCTGCTCTCCACCAGAAAGCTCGATGGGTGGAACGTTTTCCTTGCTGCTGAGGCCCACTTTTTCAAGCGCGGCCCGAGCCCGGGCGCGGGCTACCTCGGAAGCGAGTCCTGTCACGGTCAAAGGTAACAAGACGTTTTCAATGGCACTGCGATCATAAAGAAGGTGTGTGTCCTGCAAAATCACACCCACAGAGCGTCTCAAGTAAGGTCTGGCGCGAGCGGAAAGCTGTTCGAGTTTATGACCATTGACCTGAATCGACCCCCGACTAGGGGGCTCCAGCCCGCCAATAAGCTTTAAAAGCGTTGATTTGCCTGCGCCGGACGGACCCGCGACGTAAACAAACTCCCCGGCGGCAACCCGAAAAGAAATATCGGCCAAGATATTGCGTCCTTGGCCATAGGATTTGAATACATGCTGAAATTCGATCATGGCGTCACATAGGTTTTCCCTAATGATAACCTTGCCTGTGGGGAAATGAATAAGCTAATGACTGAGGAGTGATTGACTGCGAGGGATTTCCCCCATACAGTCAAGTTGTATGTAGGGCTAACATTGGTACCTTGCATGAATAGACCTGCGGTTAGCTCTTTGGCTGCCGTTCCCTTTGGTATTTCGGAGATCGAGTAATGAAATTCTTGAAACTAGCAGTCGTTGGCGCAGCAATGCTTGCGGCCAACACCGTCGCGCAGGCAGGCCCCACTTTTGATAACGTCAAAAAGAAAGGTTTTGTTCAATGCGGAACCAACACAGGTTTAGCTGGTTTTTCAGCCCCAGACAGTAAGGGCGTCTGGACTGGTTTGGACATCGACCTTTGCCGTGCTGTGGCAGCCGTGATGTTGGGCGACGCCTCCAAGGTGAAGTTCACGCCTCTGACCGCTCAGCAACGCTTTACAGCACTGCAGTCTGGCGAAATCGACGTGTTGACACGTAACACGACCCAGACAATGACACGCGATACCTCACTGGGCTTGCTCGGTGCAGGTGTTAACTTTTATGACAGCCAAGGTTTGATGGTCCGTAAAGACATGAACATCAAGAGCGCCAAAGAGCTCAATGGCGCCACCATTTGTGTACAACCTGGTACGACAACAGAACTAAACTTGGCTGACTGGTTCCGTGCTAACAAGCTGACTTTCAAGCCAGTTGTGATCGAGAAGGTTGACGAAGTCGTGCGTGCCTATGACTCAGGCCGTTGCGATGCGTACACGACAGACAAGTCTGGACTGGCCTCGTCACGTACGACTCTCAAGAATCCTGCAAACAACATTATCTTGCCAGAGAACCTGTCAAAAGAGCCTTTGGGCCCACAGGTTCGTCAAGGTGACGAGCAGTGGCTGAACGTTGTTCGTTGGACGCTTTATGCAATGCTCGAAGCTGAAGAGTATGGCATCACCCAAAAGAATGTCGATGAAATGCTCAAGAGCACCAATCCTAACATTCAGCGTATTTTGGGCGTGACACCAGGAATGGGTAAAAACCTGGGTGTGTCAGAAAAATGGGCCTATGACATCATCAAGCAAGTGGGTAACTACGGCGAGAGTTTTGAGCGCAATATTGGACCGAAAACTCCTCTTAAGCTTGAGCGTGGCCTCAATGCACAGTGGACCAACGGCGGTTTGATGTACGCTTGGCCTATCCGCTAAATTAGATTGATGGACAGGGGCGACCGCACTGCGGTCGCCCTAAGTTATGACAAAGCCTAAAGATTCTCTTGTTGTACCCCCCCCTCGAAGACGCTTGTCTTGGAATGACCCCGGCACGCGCTCAATTGTTTACCAAATCCTTGCCTTGCTTGCTGTTGGCGGCGCTGCATGGTTTTTAATTCACAACACGCTGAGTAATTTGTCAGCGCGTAATATTTCGACCGGTTTTGATTTTCTAAGCAAAGAGGCTGGTTTTGCGATTGGCGAAACGTCCATCGCATACAGCCCTGCCAGCACCTATGGTCGAGCGATCACGGTAGGCTTAATCAATACGCTGCGTGTCGCCCTGATTGGCATTGTATTAGCCACCATCTTGGGTACGCTGATCGGTATTGCAAGGTTGTCAAGCAATTGGTTAATCCGCAAGATTTCAAGCATTTATGTTGAGGTCATGCGTAACGTCCCTTTACTGTTACAACTCTTCTTTTGGTACGCCATTCTCTCGGAAACACTGCCGGGACCGCGCCAAGCCTTACATCCCTTGCCTGGTATATTTGTCTCCAATCGCGGCATTCAGATGCCCGCGGTCCATGGCGATGGCTTGCTGTGGCTTACCATTGGCGTGCTGGTATCGATTTTACTGATGGTCGTGATGGCAAAATGGGCCCGCAAGAATCAGGAAAAAACGGGTCAGATTTTTCCGATGATCCGTTGGTCATTGGTGTTGTTGCTGGTGGTGCCAGCCGTAACGTGGTTTGTTAGCGGTACCTCGATGATGGTCGATGTGCCAGAGTTAAAAGGCTTCAACTTTTCTGGCGGGATGAACTTGTCTCCCGAGTTTGCAGCCTTGTTGATTGGTCTGGTTGTTTACACCGCTGCCTTCATTGCTGAGGTGGTGCGCTCTGGCATTCAGGCGGTCAATCGAGGCCAGTGGGAGGCTGCGGAGGCTCTTGGACTCAAGCGCGGACAGGTATTGCGCTTGATCGTCTTGCCCCAGGCATTACGCGTCATCATTCCTCCCATGACAAGTCAGTATCTGAACATTACAAAAAATAGCTCTCTTGCAGTCGCGATTGGCTATCCTGACATTGTTTCGGTCATTAACACTACCCTAAATCAAACCGGACAGGCGATTGAGGGCATCATGATGATTATGGCGGCTTACTTAACGGTGAGTTTGTCGATTTCTGTTTTTATGAATTGGTATAACAAACGTATTGCGTTGGTGGAGCGTTGATATGAGCACCCCAACATCGAATGTTTCTAAAGAGCAAGCTCCCTCAGGCGGGATTGGTGTGTTTGCCTGGATGAGATCCCAGCTGTTCTCTTCCCCCATCAATAGTCTGTTGACTATTTTGTCAGTGTGGCTGTTGTTGGCAACCGTGCCAGCGATGGTGGACTGGTTTGTAATCAATGCAAATGTTAGCGCGTCAACCGCTGATCAGTGTCGGCAGTCAACGGGTGCTTGCTGGGCCATGATTGTTGAAAAGCACCGCATCATTTTGTTCGGCTTGTATCCCTATGATGAACAGTGGCGCCCCTTGATTGCAACCGGTATTTTGGTGTCTGCCATTATCTTGAGTGGTTGGAGAAAGCTCTGGAATCTTTCTCTGCTCGTCTTGTGGACGATCGCTCTGGTTGCGGTGGCAATTTTGATGTGGGGGGGCGTCTTTGGCCTGACTTACGTTGAAAATAGCCAATGGGGTGGTTTGCCGCTGACGCTGATTCTTTCTACCTTCGGTATTGCGCTGGCATTTCCCTTGGGTATTGTCTTGGCCTTGGGTCGTCGTTCAAATATGCCGGCCATTAAGTCGATCTGCGTGGTGTACATTGAGCTGGTGCGTGGCGTGCCGCTGATTAGCTTGTTGTTCATGTCGGCGGTCATGTTGCCCTTGTTCTTGCCTGAAGGTATGAACATCGACAAGCTGTTGCGCGCACAGATTGCCATTATTTTGTTTGCGGCGGCCTACATGGCCGAGACGATTCGTGGTGGATTACAGGCGATCCCGAAAGGACAGTTTGAGGGCGCGGATTCTTTAGGTCTTAGCTACTGGCAGCAAATGCGCTTAATCGTTTTGCCCCAAGCCCTCAAGATTGTGATTCCTCCATTGGTGGGATTGTTTATCGCCTTATTCAAAGATACCTCGCTGGTAGTCATCATTGGTATCTTTGACTTGACTCAGGCTGCCAAGGTCGCGCTGACCGATCAAGCCTGGCGCGGTTTTAGCGTTGAGGTCTACATCTTTATTTCCGCGATTTATTTCGTTTTTTGCTACTCAATGTCCAAGTACAGCCAGTCTCTTGAAAAGCGACTCGCGACAGGTCATGAGCGTTAGGGGCTACGCGCCAATCTCTGGGCGCGCCCGATCTTTGGAGAATATGTATGGCTGACGCCATCATTCGAATGAAAGACGTCAATAAGTGGTACGGTAAATTCCACGTGTTGCGTAATATCAATCTGGACGTGGCTCAGGGCGAGCGCATCGTTGTGTGCGGACCCTCTGGCTCTGGAAAATCAACGCTGATTCGTTGTATTAATCGGCTCGAAGAGCATCAGAAAGGCCAGATCATTGTGGATGGTACTGAAATCACCAATGATTTGCGCGATGTCGAAGCGATTCGGCGTGAAGTGGGGATGGTGTTTCAACACTTCAATCTGTTTCCTCACCTGACTGTGCTGGAAAATCTGACCATTGGTCCGATTTGGGTATTGAAAACGCCTAAAGCCGAAGCCGAAGCCCGCGCCATGAAATATCTGGAGCGTGTCAGGATCAGCGAGCAAGCGCTCAAGTTCCCCGGTCAATTATCCGGTGGACAGCAGCAACGTGTCGCGATTGCTCGCTCGCTTTGCATGGACCCCAAGATCATGTTGTTTGATGAGCCGACCTCTGCCTTGGACCCCGAGATGGTCAAAGAAGTCTTGGACGTCATGGTTGGATTGGCCGAAGAGTCCGGTATGACCATGCTATGTGTCACGCATGAGATGGGTTTTGCTCGCAAAGTGGCAGACCGTGTGATTTTTATGGATCAAGGTGAGATCATTGAGCAAAATACGCCTGATGCTTTCTTTGATAACCCTCAGAACGAACGCACCAAGCTTTTTCTCAGCCAAATCCTCCATTAAGCGAAACGATCATGACCACGACACACCGTAGACTGCGTAGAATTTTATTGTTAGCGCTTGGTCTGGGGAGTGTGTCGTTTGGGTCGGTCGCACACGCGCAGTCCTCCAATGACTGGCCGACTAAGCCCATTCGTTTTGTCGTGCCTTATCCACCAGGTGGTCCTCTTGATACGATGGCGCGCCTGCTTGCTGAACAGGTCAAGCCCACGCTTGGTCAGTCAGTGATTGTGGAAAATCGCCCTGGCGCGGGTGGCAATATTGGTGCAGATCTCATTGCGAAGGCACAGCCAGATGGATACACCTTGGTAATGGGCGCGGTCGCCACGCATGCGATCAATCCAGCGCTCTACAGCAAGATTCCTTACGACGCAGTGCGTGATTTCGCACCGATTGCGCTTGTGGCCTCTGTGCCTAATGTTTTGATTATCAATAAAGACTTCGCAGATAAACAGAGTATTCGCACCCTGCAAGACTTGGTGAAATATGCGCTGGCGCACCCCGGCAAATTGAATTACGGCTCAGGTGGTTCGGGGAGTGCAGGACACCTTGCGGGAGAGTTGTTGGCTGCGCGCACGCAAATCAAGGCGGTGCATATTCCTTATCAAGGTGCAGCGTCTGCAAAGCTGGCTTTGTTATCGGGACAGTCTGAATTTATGTTTGACAATCTTGCTTCAGCAGCCAGTTTGATCAAAGAGGGCAAGGTTGTGGCCTTGGCTGTGACGACTGACCAGCGCTCAGATATTTTGCCTGAGGTGCCGACCGTTCAAGAGGCTGGAGTCAAGCCGTTTGATATTGGGACATGGTTTGGCGTGTTTGCAACGGCGGGAACACCCCCAGCTGTGATCGCCAAGCTTTATCAAGCCTACAGCGCTGCATTGGCGGATCCTGCCGTTCAGACACGTCTCAAGCAAATGGGTTCAAACGCTCCGGCGTTGACACCGATACAGTTTGCCGAGATGGTGGTGCAGGAGCGTCAAAAATATCAAGAGCTGGTTAAGCTTTCCGGTGCAAAAGTCGACTGATGGGTTTAACGCTGACGTAGCGTTTCGCCCGCTTCGGGTGAAAGTTTCCAAAACGACAGACTGGCCAGCGCACACAAGACTCCGATCACAATAAAACCGACCATCACATCCGCCGCGATGAGCGTGTCGCTGTTTCGCCAAGCCATGCTTAAACTAAGCGACTCGGCGGCGACCCCGACACCTAAACTGACACCGAGTTGCTGAGCCATCGATGCAAAACTGCTGGCGCGACTCATGCCTGCATGGGCAATATCGGCGTAGGCGAGTGTATTGACCGCCGTGAATTGTAATGAACGGAAAAACCCACCAATTAATAGAATGCCGAGCATGAGCACTGCTGGCATATCGGGCGTAAAGCCTGCGCAAGCGGCCAAGCTTGCGCCAGTCAATATTGCGTTGACCGTCAATACGGTTCTGTAGCCCCAGCGATTGAGAATGCGTGGTGCAGCCATTTTCATGAGGAGAGAGCCCACGGCACCGACAAAGGTAATCAGTCCCGCAGAGAGCGCACTCATTCCAAAGCCGATTTGTAAGAGGAGCGCGAGTAAATAGGGCGTGGCACCTACGGCGAAACGACACAGATTCCCAGCAAGAACGGCGGCTCGAAATGTTGGGATGCGCAGCAGCGTCAAATCGATAATTGGGTTGGGATGCCGGCGAGCATGCAGGACATACAGATAGCCTGTGAGGAGACCCGTTCCAATGATCGCGATTGAGATCCATGCCGCGGGACCGCCGTGGCCGAGAGACTCAAAACCGCTCACCAGCGCCGCCATGCACACTGCACTGAGTAAAAATCCTACGATGTCCAAGCGGGGTGTTTTCGCTTCGGGTGGAAGCTCTTTTACATAGCGCATGATGAGCCAAACGCCAAGGATGCCGATTGGAATATTGATCAGAAAAATCCAATGCCATGAGGCATAGGTGACGAGCAGCCCACCGAGGGGAGGTCCTGCCATGGGGCCTATCAACGCAGGCATCGATAAAAAAGCCATTGCTTTTAATAAGTTATGCTTAGGTATCGTTCGCAGCAAAATGATGCGCCCTACCGGAACCATCATGGCACCACCGAGTCCTTGCACCACGCGGGAGATCACCAACTGGGTCAGAGAGTTTGAGAGCGCACAGGTCAGGGAGCTGAGCGTAAACAGCACGACTGCTGCGATAAATATCTTTCGGGCGCCGAGGCGGTCTGCCGCCCATCCGCTGACGGGAACAAACATGGCCACCGCAATCAAATAAGAGGTGATTGTGATGTTCATGCTGATGGGGTCTGAGCCCAAATCACGTGCCATCGCGGGAAGTGCCGTGGTGACAACCGTCGAGTCCAGCATCTGCATCAGCAGCGCACAACCGACAATAAAGGGCAGAATGCGCTGGGCAGGTGTGGGTGGATCGAGAAGTGGGCTAGTCATGGGCAGCTCTACAGTACACTAGAGAGCAGTCTAACCTTTTTGTTGATAAGCGATGGCAGACCAATACACCTCGGAAATCACGCAGTTCCTCCAGAAATTCAAGTCGGAGCACCCTGACGTCGAGCAACGCCAGCGCGACGGTCGTGCTCGCCTCTGGGATCGCCCTCAGGACCAAGAGAAAGTCGAGGGATTTAAACAGGCAAGCGTGCGTCAAACTCCTTACGTTTATCAGAACAACTAAATCCGAATGGTTGCGAATCAAGTTTCGGGCGATAGTCTGAGTGCGCTGGTAGATCCGTCTATTGATACGACACCCGATGTCATCGATGCGGTGGCACTGGCGCGGCTATATGGCGAACCCTTATTCGCCTTGCCCAATGATTTGTACATCCCTCCTGACGCCCTTGAGGTGTTTCTGGAAACTTTCCAGGGACCACTCGATTTATTGTTGTATTTAATTCGTAAGCAGAACTTCAACGTTCTGGATATTCCAATGGCCGAGGTCACGCGACAGTATCTGTCGTACGTAGACCAGATTCGGATGCACAATCTTGAGCTTGCTGCTGAGTATCTTTTGATGGCAGCCATGCTGATCGAGATCAAGGCACGTATGTTGTTGCCAGTTAAAAAAACGGATTCTGGCGAAGAGGCAGAAGATCCGCGTGCTGAGCTGGTCAGACGGTTGCTCGAATATGAACAGATGAAGCTTGCCGCGCAGCGACTGGATGCGCTGCCTCAGTTGGGACGTGATTTTCAACGCGCACAAGCATTTGCCGATTTACGTGTTGAGCGCGCCTTACCCGAAGTCAACGTAGAGGATTTGCGACAAGCTTGGATTGATATCCTGAAACGTGCCAAGCTCAATGCGCATCATCACATTACACGCGAACAACTTTCAGTGCGCGATCATATGACACACATTTTGCGTCGTTTGTCCGATGTGCGCTTTATCGAGTTCGGTGAACTATTTATGGAGCGCATTTCTGAGGGTGCGGCGGTCGCAGTGGTGGTCGTGCATTTCCTGGCCTTGTTAGAGCTTTCAAAAGAGTCCTTGCTTGACATCACACAGGCCGAGCCGTATGCCCCTATTTACGTGCGGCTGGCTTACACCAGCGCAGCGGTCTGATTTGTCGACTCAGCGAATGCGGAGAGTGTTTTGAAGGTTGTACACACCATTGAGGAATTGCGTGATCAGCTGCGAGGTCAGTTGCGCGTCTCTTTTGTACCGACGATGGGTAATTTGCACGAGGGTCATCTGGCGCTCATGAAACTGGCCAGGCAACATGGAGATCCGGTTGTCGCAAGCATTTTTGTTAATAGGCTTCAGTTTGGACCCAATGAGGATTTCGAACGCTATCCTCGCACGTTGCAGGATGACATTGCCAAGCTTGAGCGCGATCGAAACGTCTATGTCTTGTTTGCGCCAGACGAACGAGAACTGTATCCAGAACCCCAAAGCTACCGCGTTCAGCCCCCACAAGAGCTCGGAGATATTCTCGAAGGTGAGTGTCGCCCAGGTTTTTTTGGCGGTGTGAGTACCGTTGTGCTCAAACTTTTTTCTTGTGTACAGCCTCGCGTAGCGGTATTTGGAAAAAAAGATTATCAACAGCTGATGGTGATCCGCAATATGTGTCGACAGTTTCAGTTGCCTGTCGAAATTTTGGCGCATGAAACCGTTCGCGCGGAGGACGGCTTGGCGTTGTCGTCGCGTAATGTCTATCTTCAGCCTGCAGAGCGCAAAGAAGCACCGCAGTTGTACGCACTATTGCAGTCAATGCAGACCAAGTTAAAGTCTGGTCAACACAACGTGACGGAACTTGCGAGCGAGGTAGCTGCCTTGTTGAACCAACGAGGTTGGGAGGTGGATTATGTCGCCATCAGACGCCGCATGGATCTTCATCCGCCCACCCTCGAACAAGTTGCAGCGGGGGAGCCGCTTGTCGCGCTTGCCGCAGCCAAGCTAGGTGTCACCCGGCTGATTGACAACCTAGAGCTTTGATTTTTGACACTTTGGTGTCGACAACCGCTGCACTGTCAATACGTACCTAGGGTTATTCCGCCTGTCAGATTTGACAGCTTTCCTGCGCGCCCTCGGTCTGCCAGACTTCTCTCCGTGATGATACGGAGGGAGGCATGATGAAAAATTTTGACGAAGCACGTGGTGCTGGCTGGCGTGCATTGACTGCACGTGAGCGCGATGTGATTCACCCGGTTGCTGAAGGCAAATCAAACAAATATATTGCCATCGAGCTGGGCATTTCGATGCGCACAGTTGAGGCGCACCGCGCACGCATTTTTTACAAAATGGGTGTCCGCAATGCTGTGCAACTGGCGCGTGAGGTTTGCACCAATCCTGAGACTTAGCGACTCAGGTACGGTTAAAGACAAGTGGGCGCTGCGGTCTTATCAAGTTCGCTGATGGGATCAAGATCAGGCTGGCGAGTCAGCGTATACGTAAGGTTGACGGAGTCACCATTGATGGAAATCAGGCGCAGTACATTTGTTGAACTGAGTGCTAATTCAGCACGGACGTTGCCCGACGGATTCAGCAAAATAATACGTGGAACCGCTTGAGGGATGACGCGCCAACAACCTTGATCTGCCAGTGGTTTACCACTTTTAGCGGACTGCTCTAAATATGCGGCACGTGCGCGCCAGCGCCCGTTTGGCGCAAGACTGATGGTGATGCGCTGCGCTGAGCATTTCATTTCAGGATGAAAACACGGTAGTGTTCCGGCGAAGGTCAAGGGTTCGGGAAATAACGAAGCTTGAAGGGAGTCGGCCGCTGCAACAGCGCTTTGAGCATTACCCGCTGCAGACTGCGCCATGGGTTTAGCGGTGCCCGGTATGGGGGCTGCGTCAGCACCTCTGTTGTTGAAGCCGATCTGAATCTGACTAGGCGCGCGGATGGTTTGTGTGCCATAAGGGCCTTCTGCGTGATCAATCGCGTCCGTGGTGGAGCTGGCTGCGGCAGGCTTGTAGTAGCCAGGCTGCTGCATTTGCTGTTGCATATCGGCGCACCCTGCGAGCAACACTGGCAGACCAATAGCGAGAACGCGGCAAATATTGGCGCGAAGTGATGATTGCCCTGCGGTTTGTCCTGACATGATTGCATCCCAATTAAAAACAAATAGAGCGAATAACGAATAAACGCATTTTACGCACTTGGCAACTGCCATGCATCTGACTGATCAAGGAAATATTAACGTGAGCGATCTTGGACTCGCAATGTTGTTAGGTATCACGGTGGGTTTGTGCTCGGCTGCGCCATTGATCTGGTTGTCCTGGAAAATTCCTCAACAAATCTTTACTCATGCGTGTTTGACGGTTGGTTTGACAAGGCCGCACCCTGAGATTGGCGGATTTTCCTGGCAAGATGCCCTCTTTGTGGGGGGGGTATGCGCCAGTGCTGTCGGTGCGGTGGCGGCCAAGGGTATTGATTTGACGGGGCTCGTGGCTTTTTACTATTGTGCGATGTTGCTGTTGCTTGCCAGGATTGATGCACGCACGTATCTCTTGCCAGACGTATTGACGCTTACATTGCTCTGGGCGGGTTTGATTTGGCATTCCACCGAATCGGGTGATCTCACCCTTTCCCGAGCCGTTTGGGGGGCCGCCGCGGGCTATATTGTTTTATGGGGCCCATGTGCGCTGTTTGGCGTGTGGCGGGGCAGAGAGGTGATGGGGCATGGTGACTTTAAGCTCTCGGCGGCAATAGGCGCGTGGCTAGGATGCCAGACCTTGCCCTTTGTGTGGTTAATCGCTTCTGGTTCAAGCCTTTTGATTGCCTTGGTCGCCAATTATTTCGGCGCTCGTCGACTCCGTGATCCCATGCCTTTTGGACCCGGTTTGGCGCTTGGGGGTATTCTGATGCTGTTTTTTGACTGGCAATAGTCAAATTTTTAGGAGAAAGGGATGTTCAAGCTTGGTCTGACCGGAGGAATTGGCTCGGGGAAAACCCATGTTGCCAACCTGTTGGCGAGCTGGGGCGCGACTGTCATCGATACGGATTTGATTGCCCACCAACTCACGGCTCCCGGGGGCGCTGCCATTCAAGCCATTCGAGAATGCTTTGGAGAAGGCCTGATTGATACGCACGGTGCTTTAGATCGTGCCCGGATGCGAGAGCTTGTCTTTGGAGACGCACAGCGCCGTATCGAGCTCGAAGCCATTTTGCATCCTCGGATTGCAGAAGAGGTCTTGCGTCAGGCTCAAGAGGCAACCGGAATGTATGCTGTATTTGTAGTGCCGTTGCTGGTGGAGTCTGGACGCTGGCGTGACCGGATTGATCGTTTATGCGTTGTCGATTGCGAGCCTGAGACGCAGATCGCGCGCGTGCAGGCCCGCAGTGGAATTCCAGTCGAAACGATCCACCGAATTATGGCTGCGCAAGCGACGCGGGAAGAGAGATTGGCAGCCGCAGACGATATAGTTGTCAATACGGCAATCATGACACTCTCTGATCTTGAAAAACAAGTATTGGTCTTGCATAAAGCGTGGTGTAACCTAGCGTAGTGTGGTGAAGAGCGCTAAATACAGCGCAATCACCCCGTCGGCTTGGATGATGAGAACCAGTGATTCTTTTTGAATACCCATTTAATGAGCGAGTCCGTGCGCTGATGCGCCTGGAGTCTTTGCTCGACCGAATGATGTTCTTTGCCAAACCCGGTGATGCCAAACATCATCAGGTCGCACTTGCTGCCTTGTTTGATTTGCTCGATGCCACTGAACGTACAGACATGAAGGGCAGCGTATTGCAAGATTTGGAGCGTCAGCGTGGCGTGTTGCAATCGCTACGGGAACATCCTGGAGTAGAGCCCAAGACCTTGGCAGCAATGCTCGTCGAGATTGAGCGTGTGATTGTTAATCTAAACGCTGCGGGTAAAACGGGTCAAGAACTTCGAGCTAATGAATGGCTCAGCAGTCTGAGAGGGCGTCTAGCAGTTCCAGGCGGTGGTACTCAGGTTGATATGCCGTCTTTTCATGCTTGGCAATATCGCACTGAGGCTCAGCGCTGTGCCGACTTACACAAGTGGATGTCTTCGTTGATGCCCTTGCAGGAAGGCATCAGCATGGTAATGCGTCTTTTGCGCGAGACGGGGCAGGCGACGGATGCAGTAGCGCCGCATGGCGCCTATCAACAAATGCTTGCTGGTAAAACCTATCAACTTTTGCGCGTATGGGTCGATGCGTCTGCAGACGTATTCCCTGAAATTAGCGCGAACAAATATATGGTCTGGATTCGCTATTCCTCACAGGATGGTGAGCAACGACCGCAGGCCGTTAATCATGACGTAGCCTTCAAAATGACCCTTTGTGCCCTATAGGGCCAGTTGGAATACATATGTCTGAGAGCAAGTTAACAAGGTCGGCGTTTCGCTCGCCCTTGATGTGGTTCGTGATTGTCTTGATTTTGGCTGGGCTCGGTTGGTGGTTGTTTGGCGGGACCCAAAAGGCCGCGCCCAAGGGGCCTCCTGCAGGCATGGCGCCAAGTACCCCCGTGAAAGTCGAAGCGGCTCGCGTACAAGATCTGGATATTTACTTGCGTGGACTGGGTACAGTCACTGCGCTAAACACCGTGACGGTCCGTAGTCGTGTGCAGGGTGAGTTATTAGAGGTCAAGTTTAAAGAAGGTGAGCAGGTCAAGGAAGGTACTCTGCTGGCGTTGATTGATCCACGTCCTTATGAGGTCGCTCTTAGTCAGGCGATCGGGACACAACAGCAAAATGAAGCGCAATATGAAAATGCAAAGCGTGACTTGCAGCGTTATCAAACACTCCGGAAACAAGACTCCATCGCGCCGCAGTTGCTCGACACGCAAGCCGCACTCGTGAGAAAGTTTGAAGGTCAAATCAAGAGCGATCAGGCCACAGTCGACAATGCGCGCTTGCAACTCAGCTTTACTCGGATTACGGCCCCCATCTCTGGAAAGTTAGGGTTGAGGCGTGTCGACGCGGGTAATTTGATCAATGCGAATGATCCACTCGGACTGGTGGTGATTACAGAGACGCAGCCAATATCTGTGGTGTTTACGTTGCCAGAAAACGATCTGCCTGCGGTACGTCAGCCTATGTTGGCCGGAGAAAAGCTCGAAGTGGATGCCTATGACCGTGCAGACATTAAGCGACTGGCGCGCGGCACGTTGATTTCTATTGATAATCAGATCGACATTACGACGGGTACGGTCAAATTAAAAGCAGAGTTTAAAAATGAAGACGATGCTTTATTTCCCAATCAATTTGTAAACGTCCGGATGAAAGTCCGCACACTTAAAGAGGCCTTGACGATTCCTGCGGGCGCCATTCAGCAAGGCAATCGGGGGGCGTTTGTGTATGTGATATCGCCAGAGGGTACTGCAACGGTTCGTATCATTAAAGTCGGCGATCGCACGGCAGAGTCCTTGGTGATTCTCGACGGCATCCAAGCAGGAGAGCGTGTGGTCTTGGAAGGGACAGATCGCTTACGCGAGGGTGCAAAGGTGCGCATCATAGAACCTGGTGCACTCCCTCCAGGGAGTACACCTCGAAATGGTGCGCGCCCACCCGGGGCGTCTGGTGCGCCAGGCGCAGCAAGACCTTAGGTCGTCGCGTCCATGAACATCTCACGCGCCTTTATTCTGCGACCCGTCGCGACAACGCTCGCAATGATCGCGATGCTGTTGTGTGGCTTGATTGCGTATCGGTGGTTACCTGTTTCTTCGCTCCCAGAGGTTGATTACCCAACGATTCAAACGACAACGTTTTATCCGGGGGCGAGTCCTGAGGTGATGGCGGCATTAGTGACGTCACCTCTTGAGCGCCAATTTGGTCAAATGCCAGGACTGCGTCAGATGACGTCGAGCAGTACTTCGGGTGCCTCATCGATTACTTTGCAGTTTGCTTTGTCCTTGCCCCTTGATGTGGCTGAACAGCAAGTGCAGGCCGCGATTAATGCCGCCTCTAATTTGTTACCAAAAGACTTACCCGTCCCGCCTATTTACAACAAGGTCAATCCCGCCGATGCTGCGGTCATGACGCTTGCCATTACTTCGCCGACAGTACCTTTGCCGCAAGTGCGTGACTTAGTCGATACCCGCATGGCACAAAAAATATCGCAAGTGAACGGCGTCGGGTTAGTGACGATTGCGGGTGGGCAACGACCAGCGATGCGGATTCAGGCCAATCCCCAAGCGCTTGCAGCCTATGGTTTGACACTCGCTGATTTAAGATTGGCCGTGGTGTCGGCCAACGTCAATCAGCCCAAGGGCACACTCGATGGACCGGTCCGTTCAACGACAATTGATGCGAATGATCAGCTCAGAAATCCATCTGATTATCGCGACCTCATTGTGGCCTACCGCAATGAGGCCCCATTGCGATTGGCTGATATCGCCAGTGTCGTGATGGATGCGGAAGACTCGCGGTTAGCGGCCTGGGCAGATCAGCAGCCAGCGATCTTGCTCAATATCCAACGTCAGCCTGGCGCCAATGTTATCGAGGTGGTTGACCGGATACAGAAGATTTTGCCTCAGTTGCGGGCCGCTTTGCCGGGTAATCTCGACGTGACTGTGATGTCTGACCGTACGCAAACAATCCGCGCCTCGGTCAAGGATGTTCAGGTTGAAATGCTGATTGCGATTGGCTTGGTCGTGCTGGTGACCTTTGTATTTTTACGCACACTGACGGCTACCTTGATCCCAAGTGTTGTGGTGCCTCTCTCATTGATTGGTACGTTTGGCATCATGTACCTGGTGGGGTTCAGTATCAACAACCTCACACTGATGGCGCTCACCATTGCCACTGGTTTTGTCGTCGATGATGCGATTGTGATGATTGAAAATATCGCACGTTATCTCGAGCGTGGCGAAAAGCCCTTGCAGGCAGCCTTAAAAGGCGCAGCACAAATTGGTTTTACACTTGTCTCGCTCACGCTATCGCTGATCGCGGTGTTGATTCCCTTACTTTTTATGACAGAGGTCGTTGGACGGTTGTTCAGAGAGTTTGCAGTTACGCTAGCTGTTGCAATTTTTCTCTCACTGATCATTTCATTGACCTTAACACCCATGATGTGCGCGCGTTTGCTGCGCGCGGGGGATGAGCAAAAGTACGGGTGGGTCGCTCGCAAAACACACCATTGGATTGAGTCTCTAATTGGTCAGTACGCGAGAGGATTGAAGTTTGTATTGCGCCACCAGACCATCACCTTGTTCGTCGCGTTGGGGACTTTTGTCTTGACCGCTTTGTTATATCTTGCGATTCCTAAGGGATTTTTCCCTGCGCAGGACACAGGGTTGATTCAGGTGGTCACGCAGGCCCCACAAAATTTATCTTTTAGTGCAATGTCAACGCGTCAACAAGAGGCGGTAGCACATATTTTGAAAGATTCGAGTGTGGCCAGTGTGGCCTCGTTTATCGGTATTGATGGCGTGAATGAAACAGTCAATACGGGTCGAATCCAGATTGCCTTGCGTGCGCAGAATCAGCGTCGTGACGGCGTGACACAGGTAATACAGCGCTTGCAAACTGAATTGAACGACGTCGCGGGCTTACAGTTTTATTTTCAGCCAGTGCAGGATCTCACGGTTGAAGATCGTGTCAGCCGGACACAGTATCAACTCACGCTTGAAAGTGCCGATGCAGCCTTGCTGACGGAGTGGGTGCCTAAGCTGGTGGAACAGTTGCGTGCACAGCCTGAGCTTGCAGGGGTGGTGGACGATTTGCAAGAGTATGGTCTGAATACGTTCGTAGATATCGATCGTGATGCGGCCTCGCGCTTGGGCGTGTCAGCGGCCTCGATTGATGATGCGCTGTATGACGCTTTTGGTCAAAGGCAGATCTCGACTATTTTTACGCAGTCCAATCAGTATCGCGTGGTGATTGAAGTGCCGCCGCAGTTTCGTCGTGATCCTTCTGCGCTCAATTCTGTCTATGTAAAAAGTAATACCGGTAAACCCATTCCTTTGAGCGCTATTGTCAAGGTGACCGAAGGACAGACGCCCCTTGTCATCAATCGACTCGATCAGTTTCCTTCGGTCACGATCTCGTTTAATTTGACGCCCCGAACCTCTTTATCGAACGCCGTGAATGCCGTGACACGCTCGTCGCGTGATATTGCTTTACCGATAGCGATTCAAACACGTTTTCAAGGTGCTGCGCGTGCATTCGAGGCTTCGCTCTCCAGCACCTTGCTGTTGATCTTGGCCGCCATCATCACGATGTATATCGTGCTGGGTGTGCTGTATGAGAGCTTTATCCATCCTGTGACGATCCTGTCGACTTTGCCTTCGGCTGCGATTGGCGCCTTGCTTGCCTTGTTACTGACAGGTCGGGATTTGGACATGATTGGTGTCATTGGGATCATCTTGTTAATCGGGATTGTCAAGAAAAACGCGATCATGATGATTGACTTTGCACTAGACGCCGAACGCAAGCTCGGCATGACCGCACGCCAAGCCATCGAGCAGGCAGCGCTATTGCGCTTCAGACCTATTCTGATGACGACCCTGGCGGCTTTGTTTGGTGCGATCCCCTTGATGCTTTCAGCGGGTACAGGTTCCGAATTACGCCAGCCACTCGGTCTTGTCATGGTGGGAGGGCTGTTAGTCAGTCAGGTGCTGACCTTATTTACGACCCCTGTGATTTATTTATTTTTTGATCGTTTGCGCGCGCATCCTAAGCGCTCGCCGGTCGACAGTGTGACGCCATGAATATTTCCGGCCCTTTCATCGTCCGTCCAGTCGCGACGACGTTGATCTGGCTTGGCGTGGTATTGGCCGGATGGCTCGCGCATGGCTTGTTGCCCATCGCGCCACTACCGCAAATTGAATTGCCGGTTATTTCGGTACGTGCCAGTATGCCAGGTGCGAGTCCGGAGGTGATGGCAGCAACTGTGGCGACGCCTCTTGAGCGATCACTGGGGACAATTGCCGGTGTGACGGAGATGACCTCGCGCAGCACAACAGGCCAGACACGTATCACTTTGCAGTTTGATTTGAGTCGCGATATTAATCGTGCCGCCACGGACGTGCAGGGCGCGATCAATGCTGCGCGTGCAATGATGCCCAGTGGCTTGCAAGGCAATCCTTCCTATCGCAAGGCCAACCCTTCCGCAGCACCCATCATGACGCTTGCGCTGACCTCGGCGACGTTATCACAGGGGCAACTCTATGACATTGCGTCTACGACCGTTCAACAAAAGCTTTCACAGGTACAAGGGGTGGGGGAGGTCCAGATCGGGGGCAGTTCATTACCCGCGGTGCGTGTTGAGCTTAATCCTGATGCCTTGACGCAATACGGTGTTTCACTTGATGCAGTGCGTACAGCCATTGCTGCCGCTAACTCCACCAAACCGAAAGGCTTGTTGGAAAATGATGTGAATCGCTGGCTCATTACCGCGAATGACCAACTCTGGAAAGCCGAAGACTACCGGCCGCTAATCGTGGCATGGCGTAACGATGCGCCGGTTCGTCTGTCAGATGTGGCTAAAGTCGAAGACTCTGTCGAAGACACTAACAACATTGGTTACTTTAATAACCAACAAGCGATTTTGGTGTTGGTACGCAGTGAAGCGAAAGCCAATATCATTCGTACGGTCGATGAAATACGCGCCGATTTACCGATCTTGAGGGCGATGCTCCCCGCAGACGTCAATTTAAGCGTGGCGCAGGATCGCACACCCAGCATTCGTGCTTCGGTCAAAGAGGCGGAGCATACCCTGATCATCGCAATTGGTTTAGTGATGCTGGTTGTCCTACTGTTTTTACGCAATTGGCGTGCGGCACTTATTCCAACGGTTGCGGTGCCCGTTTCCTTGATTGGAACGTTTGGTGTGATGTACTTGCTAGGCTATTCACTCAATACGATGTCGCTGATGGCATTAATTGTGGCGACGGGTTTTGTGGTGGATGATGCGATCGTGGTGATGGAAAACATTATGCGGCACCTTGAACGAGGTGAATCGGTCAAGCGCGCGACCCTGCGAGGCACCCGTGAGGTGGGTTTTACGGTGCTGTCCATGAGTATTTCCCTGATCGCCGTGTTTATCCCTATTTTATTGATGGGTGGGTTACCTGGACGGTTATTTCGTGAGTTTGCAGTGACGCTATCTGTAGCAATCCTCATTTCAATGTTTGTGTCGCTCACCTTAACCCCCATGATGGCGGCATATTTACTCAAAAAGTCTCCTTCTGAAGCAAAAGAAAAGTTCCGTCGCGGCTTATTTGAACGCATCGTTGGTCACAGTATGGAAGCGATGGTCAATGCGTATGCACGCTCTCTAAATTGGGCACTGGCGCACGGCCGCCTGATGATGTTGCTGTTGGCAGCGACAGTAGGCTTTAATTTTTATCTCTATGGTGTGGTGCCAAAAGGTTTTTTCCCACAACAAGATACGGGGATGATGCTCGGATTTTTTTCAACGGATGACGGTACTTCGTTTGAGTCGATGAAGCCTAAGCTTGATCAGTTTCGACAAGTGTTGATGAAAGATCCCGCGATTAATACCGTGACAGCCTATGCCAGCGGTCGAGGCGGGAGCAACTCAAGCTTTCTGGCGGTACAGCTCAAGCCATTGAGTGAGCGCAAGATTCCTGTTCAACAAGTCATTTCGCGGTTGCGTCCGCAGCTGGCCAGCATCCCTGGCGCGCGACTATTTTTGATTCCTCAACAGGACATCAGAGTTGGGGGCAGGCAGTCGAGCTCTCAATTCCAATACACCTTGATGGCGAATGAATTGGCGGATTTGAAAGAATGGTTACCTAAAGTTCAGCAGGCTATCGCCGCGCTACCCGAACTGGTGGACGTCGATACGGATGTTGAAGATCGAGGCAGGCAGATATCGATTGAGATTGATCGTGATGCCGCGCAACGTCTTGGCGTATCGATGGAAAGTATTTCGGCGGTGTTAAATAACTCCTTTAGTCAGCGGCAAATTTCTGTGATGTACGGAGCCAGAAATCAGTACCGTGTTGTCATGGGGGTTGCGCCTCGTCATGCGCAAGGGTTGGAGTCTCTGAGCGACGTTTATGTGTTGAGTAAAGCGGGTCAGCGTGTGCCGCTTTCTGCATTTGCGAAATTTGAAACGACGAATGCGCCCTTGAGTGTGCGCCACCAGGGGTTACTCGCGGCCGATACGATTTCCTTTGACTTGGCACCCGGGGTATCTCTTGGGCAAGCGAATGCTGCGATTGAGCAGGCCGTGGCAACGATCAGCTTACCCAGTGACCGAATTCAAGCAGGTTTTCAAGGAACGGCTGCAGCACTGCAGAGCGCGCTGTCGAATCAGCCTTGGCTAATTTTGGCTGCCTTGATTACGATGTATCTTGTATTGGGGATGTTATACGAAAGTACGATTCATCCTCTGACCATTTTGTCGACACTGCCTTCTGCTGGTGTGGGCGCATTGCTGGCGTTACTGTTGCTCAAGACGGAGTTTAGTTTGATCGCCTTGATTGGCGTATTTTTGTTGATTGGTATTGTCAAGAAAAATGCCATCATGATGGTAGATTTTGCTCTGGATGCGCAACGCCGCTTGGGGATGTCTCCGCGTGATGCCATTCATCAGGCGTGTTTAACGCGCTTCAGACCTATTTTGATGACAACCTGTGCCGCTATTTTTGGTGCGATGCCGCTGGTGTTTGCGACGGGGGCGGGCGTGGAGATGCGCCAGCCTTTAGGGATTACGATTCTTGGTGGTTTGTTAGTTAGCCAGCTCTTGACGCTCTACACTACGCCTGTGGTGTATTTATATCTGGATCGTTTCCGTTTGTGGTGTGCAAAGCGATGATGCTTGATCAGTTTAAAAAAATGAGCGGTACCGTGAGGCGGCTACGTACTCTCTCGGGTGCGCTCGTTTGTTGCGTCATGCTCGTTGGCTGTATGGTCGGTCCCGACTACGTGCGCCCCGTCATTGATGTGGGGACGCAGTTTAAGGAAACGCCAGGTTGGAAAGTGGCGCGTCCTGCCGCCAATGATCCACGCGGTCCTTGGTGGACGATGTATAACGATCCGGTGCTTAGTTCGCTGATCGAGGTACTCAATCTTTCAAACCAAAACATTGCACAAGCTGAGGCACGATTCAGGCAAGCGGTTGCTGTGACGCAGGGCGCGCGCGCGCCGCTGCTACCCTCTGTCTCTGCCACGGCAAACACAACACGTAGCGGTGGCGGCGTGTCCGCTTCGAGCAGTGCTCCCGTCACCGGTTACGGCCTGAATGCGCAGGCAAGTTGGCAGTTAGATATCTGGGGGAGTGTTCGACGTAACATCGAATCCACCGATGCGACTGAGTTGGCCTTGGCAGCGGATGTCGCAGGTGCCAGGCTGACCGCTCAGACTGCGTTGACGCTTGCGTATTTGCAGGTGCGCGTGCTCGATGAGCAGCGGCGCTTGTTGGTGGCGACGGTCGGTGCCTATGAGCGTGCGCTCAAGCTGACACAGAATCGTTACAACGCCGGCATTTCTGGTCAGGGCGATGTCGCGGTGGCAAGTACGCAGCTTTCCAGTACGCGTGCGCAACTGATTGATCTGGAGCAGCAACGTGCGGTGTTTGAAAATGCGGCAGCGGTCTTAACGGGACAGCCGCCTTCGACGTTTGAGATTGCGCCTGCGCAAGTGCCACTTGTGCCTCCTGCCGTACCGGTTGGGTTGCCCTCTGAGCTCTTGGAGCGCAGACCCGACATCGCCGCAGCGGAACGGCGCACTGCTTCTGCAAATGCGCTGATTGGCGTGGCCACAGCCGCTTGGTTTCCAAATTTAACGCTGAACGCAAGTGCGGGCTATCGGAGCAACGACTTTACCCAGTGGTTCAGTGCGCCCGGACAAATCTGGGCATTGGGTCCGCAATTAGCGGCATTGATTTTTGATGGTGGTGCGCGACAGGCCCAGATTAATCAGGCACGTGCTCAGTTCGATGTGCAAGCGGCCGCCTATCGTCAGACTGTATTGACTGCCTTGCAAGAGGTAGAAAATGCGATGGTGCAGATGCGCGTGTTTGAACAAGAAGAGATTGTGCAAAAGCAGGCCGTGTTGTCCGCACAGCAGTCCTTGCGATTGGCACGCAATCAGTATGATCAGGGCTTGATTGATTATTTGAGTGTTGCTGTGCTTGAAACAACGGCACTCAACAATGAGCGTACCTACATCACGCTGGTCGGCAGTCGTTTTGCTGCGAGTGTACGGCTGGTGGCGGCGCTGGGGGGTGGATGGTCGGCAGAAGATCTCAAGAGTCTCGACGACTCAGGCAATCCAACCGCGAATCCCAGCAAAGCCGTGCCCACCAACTGATTGGGCCTGCGCAAGTGTGGAGGCGGACTGACCGCCTAGTGCAAACACGGGCAACCCCGCTTGTGCATTGAGTTGCGCGAACATTTCCCAGCCAATGCCAGGGTGTCCAGGATGTGAGGCAGTGGGCAGAACGGGTCCGAGCACTGCAAAATCAGCCTCGAGTACCCGTGCGTGTTCGAGTTCGGCGAGATTGTGCGTGGAGACACCTACCCGCTTCTCTTTGGCTAATATCGGCCGACTTGTGAGGCCTGCGGCGTCATGGGTGCGTAAATGTACGCCATCGGCTTCGTGCCACCACGCTTCAGGATGAACACTGTTGACCAATACTTTTGCGCCATACGCGTGACAACGTGTGAGCACGGTCTTGAGGGCTTGATGCAGGTCTGCTTGAGCGGGACCACCCGACCAGCCGGGTTCACGCCACTGAAACAGTTTGATGCCTGCTTCAAGACCCTGGTCGAGTCTCTTTAAAAATTGAGGCAGCTGTTCGGGCGAGCCGGCAGAGGAGAGGGCATAGGTGGTCGGTAACTGTAACCAGCGCAAGGGCGGGTATGTTGCGGGTAGGAGCTGAGGAACGTCTTGGGCGGAGTCAATGGGTACCCAGCGCAGCAGTTGTCCCTCAAGACTCTGCGGCTCTCCTGTCCAGCCTGTCACACGGCAAAAGGCGAGGCGAACAGTGGTGGTGGGGTAGGTGTGTACGTAGGTCACCCAAGGCGTAGCCTGGGTGACCGTGATGCCGATTTCTTCTTGAAGTTCGCGTGTGAGCGCTTGCATGACGGACTCGCCTGGTTCGAGCTTGCCACCGGGGAGCTCCCACCAGCCTGGCCAGGGTTTGTCGGCCGGCCGGTTACCTAACAATACTGTGCCATCGGGTCGCAGTAGGACGCCCACCGCGACATCAATGATTTTGTCAGGCATTGCGGGCGGCCCAGTCGCGTGCGAACTGCCAGGCGACACGGCCTGAGCGAGAGCCGCGTGAGAGCGCCCACTGTAAGGCTTCCGTGCGCGACTCCAGGATGCTCGTCTCCGAGCAGCCAAGCGTGCGTAACCAGTGATAAACGATATCTAGGTAATCATCCTGACGGAAAGGATAAAAGGATAGCCACAAGCCAAAACGCTCTGAAAGGGAGATCTTTTCTTCGACGGTTTCGCCTGGATGCACCTCGCCGTCCGCGCCGTGTTTGGCTTGGAGGTTTTCGCTCATGTATTCGGGCATTAAGTGACGACGGTTGGAGGTCGCGTAAATCAATACGTTATTGCCAGACGACGCGGCTGACCCGTCCAAGACTGACTTGAGTGCCTTGTAGCCGGACTCGCCTTCTTCAAAAGAAAGGTCGTCACAAAAAACGATAAATTTCTCTGGGCGCTTGGCGACCATATCGACAATATCCGCAAGGTCACCCAAGTCGGACTTGTCGACTTCGATGAGTCGCAGACCACGCTCAGCGTAGGCGGCCAGCATCGCTTTGACGAGTGAGCTCTTGCCGGTGCCGCGTGCACCGGTCATCAGCACGTTGTTGGCCGGCTTGCCCTGAATAAAATGGTGCGTGTTGCGATCGATGATGTCTTTTTGACGTTCGATATGCTGCAGGTCTTCGGTGTGAATGAGTGAGACGTTGGCAATCGCATCGAGCCAACCATGCGAGGTGCCACGTTTACGCCAGCGAAAGGCGTGAGCGTCCCAGTTAGTGGCGGGTGGGGCAGGCGGAAGCCAGGCTTCGAGCTGTGCAAGCACGCGTGTGGCACGCGCCAGGAGTTCGGCCATATCCTGGCTGTTGGGAGGTGTGGTGGTTGTCATTAGGATCTGTAATCTGCGTTGATGCTGACGTATTCGTGCGAAAAGTCGCAGGTGTAAACGGTGTCGGACACTTGACCACGACCCAGCGCGATGCGCACGAGGATTTCGGGTTCTTTCATGATGCGTTGGCCGTCGGCTTCTTGATAATCAGGGTTGCGACCGCCTTTGGTTGCGACCAGGACATCGCCTAACCAGAGTTTGACACCACTGACGTCCAGATCGGTGATGCCGGCGTAGCCAATCGCGGCCAGAATACGTCCGAGGTTTGGATCGCTAGCAAAAAAGGCAGTTTTGACTAATGGCGAGTGCGCAACGGCATAGGCGACGAGCAACGCCTCTTCGGTAGTCTTGGCTTCTTGGACCTGGATGGTCATGAACTTGGTGGCGCCCTCGCCATCGCGCACAATCTTTTGAGCCAAGTCGGTTGCAGCTGCAGCCAATGAGGCTTTTAGTGCAGCGTATTGAGGATGCGCTGTACTGTCGATTATCAACCCGCTTTTACCTGTCGCAATCACAATAAAGGAGTCGTTCGTCGAGGTGTCACCATCAATCGTGATGCGGTTGAAGGACACATCGGCGAGTTCTTTGGCCAGCTGGTTGAGCAAGGGCTGTGCAATGCCCGCATCCGTGGCCAGGTAGCTCAGCATGGTCGCCATGTTGGGACGAATCATGCCGGCGCCTTTGCTAATGCCGGTGATCGTGATGGGATGGCCACCCAAGTTGACACGTTGCGAGTGAATTTTGGGCTGGGTGTCGGTCGTCATGATGCCGTGCGCGGCAGATACCCAGTTGTTTTCGCTGAGATTTTTAAGTGCGCCGGGTAGACCTGCCTTGATGCGATCAACTGGTAGGGGCTCAAGAATGACACCCGTGGAAAACGGCAAGATTTGCGTACTGTCGAGTTGCATGAGGGCCGCGAGTGCCTGACAGGTCTCGTGGGCGGCTTGCATACCAGGCTCGCCGGTACCCGCATTGGCGTTTCCAGTGTTGATGACGAGGGCGCGAATCGGGCCTGCGCCGGCCAAATGCGCCTGGCAGACCAGAACGGGGGCTGCACAAAAACGGTTGCGGGTAAACACGCCGGCAACCGTTGAGCCGGGGCTCAGGCGAAAGACCGTCAAATCGCGACGATTTGCCTTGCGGATACCCGCTTCGGTGACGCCGATTTCGACGCCGGCAACTGGGAAGACTGCATCGTCGGAGGGGATGTGCAAATTAACGGCCATGTTTGGTCTGCGATTAAAAGAGTTGAGCAATTCATTATTATCACCTGTTTTGGTCCGGTTTGAGGTGGGCGATATGGCGTCAGAACGGGGCTCACCTGCTACTATTTGCGCTGAAGTAGCCCCCCTTTTGCCCTGCGTTAGGCGATCGATCGCTCTGGAGACTTTTATGCGTTTAATCAAACAACTTCTTGCCCTGGCCGCGCTCTTGCCCGGTTTGGCGTTCTCGCAAGCACCGATCAAGGTCGGTATTGCAAATGATTTATCCGGCCCTTTTGCCGCGCTGGGTGCAGAAGCGCGTGATGGTTTCAATCTGGCCATCAAGCAGCTCGGAGGCAAACTTGGTGGTAAGCCTGCCGAATTTTTACAGACCGATATGGGTGGCAATCCCGACCAGGCGCGTCAGCTCGTCAATCGTTATATTCAACGCGACAAGATCGATTTCTTTACGGGTCCGATTGGGTCAAACGTCGCCTTAGCTGTCGGCCCGACGTTGTTTGCCGCCAAGATTCCTTATCTTTCCAACAATCCTGGTCCAAGCCAGTTTGCGGGCGCGCAGTGTAATGACTACTGGTTTGGCGTGTCCTATCAGAACGACGCTTTTCATGAGGCCGCGGGCAAGGTTGCAGCTGACCGTGGCTTTAAAAACATGGTGATCATTGCTCCCGACTATCCGGCTGGCAAGGACGCACTTAACGGTTTTAAACGCGGCTACAACGCAGCGGTTGCGCAAGAGGTTTACACCAAGCTAGGTCAGATTGATTATGCGGCCGAGTTAGCGCAGTTGCGGGACGCTAAACCTGAAGCGGTCTATATCTTTTTGCCAGGTGGCATGGGGATCAACTTTATCAAGCAGTTTGTTTCCGCGGGACTGAATAAAAATATCAAACTTGTCGGTCCTGGATTTTCGGCCGACGAGGATGTGATTCGTGCGGTGGGTGATCCGATGCTGGGAATTTTCAATACGGCGCAATGGGCTCATGATCTGGACAATGCGCAAAACAAGAAGTTCGTCGAGGCCTTCCGCAAGGAGTACAAGGATCGCATGCCATCGGTCTATGCCGCCCAAGCATATGACGTGATCATGGCGATTGATGCCGCGGTCAAAGCCACCAATGGCAATGTGGCGAATCGCGAAGCGGTATTGGCTGCGCTTAAAAAAGCGGACTTTGCTTCCGTGCGTGGACCTTTTACTTACGGCATTAACAACTTTCCTATCCAGCCCTATTACGTACGCGTGATTGAAAAGAATGCAGCGGGCCAGATCACGAACAAGCTGGTGGGTAAAGTGTTTGACTCCTACCAGGACGTGTATGTGGGTCAATGCAAAAAATAACAGCGGCTAAACAACACCCACTAAAGAGTCCGTTCTGAACGTATGAGTTCGACACTGATCGCTGAGCAATTGCTCAATGGGCTGCAGTTTGGCTTGATGTTGTTTTTGATTGCGGCGGGCCTGACGCTGGTGTTCGGGATTCTCGATATCCTGAATGTCGCTCACGGTTCGCTATATATGGCGGGCGCGTATGTGGCCGCTCAAACCATGCAGGTGACACAGTCCTTTGTTGCAGCCGTGGTGGTGGCGGCCGTTGTGACCGGGCTGGTGGGTCTGGTGCTTGAGTTAGTACTCATCAGAAGGCTGGTCATTCGCGATCACTTGGCGCAAGTGCTGGGGACCTTTGCGGTGATTTTGATCGCAAACGATGTCGTCAAAATGATCTGGGGACCCGCGCCGATGATGATGAGCATGTCACCGGCATTGTCGGGGCCCGTTCAACTCTTGCCGGACTTGCTGTATCCGGCCTATCGCCTGTTGATCATTGCGGTGGGTTTAGCCGCGGCCTTGGGTTTGTATTTTTTTGTCACGCGCACCAAGGCGGGTGTGCTGGTGCGCGCGGGCGCCTCAAACCGGCAGATGGCGACACTGATGGGCGTGCGTGTGCCGGTCTTGTTTCTGGGTGTCTTTGTACTGGGCGCGATGTTGGCGGCGCTTGCAGGTGCGTTACTGGGGCCGGTGACGGCGATTCAGACGGGTATGGGTGAGCAGATCCTGATTCTAGTGCTGGTATGCATTGTGATCGGCGGTATTGGATCGATGCGCGGGGCGTTTGTGGGTGCGTTGCTTGTCGGCTTTGTGGATACTGCGGGCCGGGCATTTTTACCCTCTGTACTCAAACTATTTTTCTCTCCCGCCGTGGCTTCTAGTGTGGGTCCGACCTTGGCCGCATTGTCCATTTATATCTTGATGGCAGTTGTGTTGGTGTTCCGACCTTCGGGTCTTTTTCCGGCACGCGGTTGATCATGCGTACGTTATTGACTGCGAAGCATTTGTCTGTACTGGGCCTCGTGTTGCTCCTGGTATTTCCTCTTGTGGCACCCGCACTCAATCTAGATTTTTATATCTCTTTTGTTCGACGCGTCTTGATTTTTGCGTTGGCTGCGACCAGTCTAAATTTTATTTTGGGCTATGGTGGCATGGTCGCGTTAGGTCATGCGGCATTTTTTGGCGCGGGTGCCTATGTTGTGGCCATCCTGTCCGTGCAAGGCGTCTCGCAGGCACTGATTGTCTGGCCTGCGGCGATGCTGGTGGCGGGCGCACTGGCGCTAATCATTGGAATGGTTTCCTTGCGAACGCGTGGCGTGTATTTCATCATGATCACGCTCGCCTTTGCTCAGATGGTGTTTTATCTCTTTATCTCTCTGCGGCAGTATGGCGGAGAGGATGGCATCAATCTCGCAGGCCCCTCCTTGTTACCCGGACTCAATCTTGCAGACGACCGCACGTTTTATTACGTGGTGTTATGCGTGGTGCTAGCTTGTTTGTGGTGGCTCAATCGGCTGATTCAGGCGCGCTTTGGTCAGGCTTTGCAGGGCATCCGAGAAAACGAATCGCGTATGGAGGCCTTGGGCTATCCTGTTTTTCGGATTAAGTTGCTGGCCTTTGTCATCGCGGGCGTGATGGCTGGGCTCGCGGGCGCATTGCTTGCGAGTCATAATCAATTTGTTTCTCCAAGCCTCATGCACTGGACGGCCTCGGCCAACTTGATCATTATGGTGATTGTGGGCGGCATTGGCTTACGCTATGGCGGGTTGGTGGGGGCTGCGGTGATGTTGTGGCTAGAAGAAGTCCTGCGCCTGTATACGGACTATTGGCACTTGCCCTTGGGTGTGCTGTTGCTTGTCATTGTGTTGTTTGCGCCGCACGGCCTTGCAGGGATGTTTAAAAAGGGCGCTGTGCGATGAATGCTCCCGTGCCAAATATCGCGCTCGCCGCGCAGCAACTCACTAAGCGCTATGGCGCGTTGGTGGCGTGCGACCAAGTGACGCTTACGTTAACCACGGGCGAGATTCATGCCCTGATCGGACCGAACGGTGCGGGTAAGTCAACGTTGATTCATTTGCTGTCGGGTGCGGTTGCTGCAGATAGCGGTCGACTCGCACTGAACGGGCAAGACCTCACGCATGTGGGCATGCATCAGCGTGTGGCGGCAGGTTTGTCGCGCTCGTATCAAATTACCAATGTGTTCAAGCAATTCAGCGTATTTGAAAATTTGTTGTTAGCGGTGCAAGCATGCTCTGGCAGTAGCTTTCGTTTTTGGCGCCCGCGAGCGCAGGACAAGGTTTTGTCTGAGGCGGCAGAGCGTCTGGCGGTGGACTGCGCTTTGGCTCCAGAGACCTGGAGTTTGGTTGCGGGTACGTTGCCGCACGGTGAACAGCGCAAGTTAGAGTTTGCCTTGGCCTTGGCGGCCAATCCTTCTGTACTACTGCTTGATGAGCCGATGGCAGGGATGGGGCCAGATGAAACGCTCAAATTAACCACGCTGATTGATTCAATGCGTGGACGCACAACGATGCTCCTTGTGGAGCATGACATGCAGGCTGTCTTTCGACTGGCAGATCGTATCTCTGTCTTAGTCTATGGCCGCATCATTGCGACGGGTACGCCAGAGGAGATTCGCAATCATGCGGGTGTTCGAGAAGCGTACCTGGGCGAGGAGCAAGCCTAATGCTGCACGCCCACCACATACAAAGCGGCTATGGCCTGAGTCAGGTGCTGTTCGATGTGACGGTTGAGATCCAGCGCGGCGAAGTCTTGGCTCTGCTGGGACGTAACGGCATGGGCAAAAGTACGCTGGTCCGCACGTTGTTCGGCCAGCTTCCACTGACTGCCGGCACGCTGACCTTTGAGGGACAAAATATTGCGGGCTGGGCGTCTGATCGTATCGCGCGTTTGGGCTTGGCGATTGTGCCCGAAGGGCGGCAATGTTTTCCAAATCTTACGGTGAGAGAGCATCTCACGGCGTTCAGTGCCCAGCGCAATCCTGACATCAGACAGCCCTGGGATGTTGAGCGGGTGTTCGAGATGTTTCCGCGCTTGCGCGAGCGGGCGCGCAACATGGGCAATCAACTGTCGGGCGGCGAGCAGCAAATGTTGGCGATTGGGCGGGCGTTGGTGACGAATCCTAAGCTGCTCATCTTGGATGAGGCGACCGAAGGTCTTGCGCCTTTGGTGCGTGAAGAAATCTGGCAGTGTCTTGCGCGCTTACGCGAGAGCGGTCAGACGATTCTCGTGATCGATAAGTATGTTGAACGCTTATTAACGCTCGCTGACCGTCATGTGATTTTGGAGCGCGGCACTGTCGTGTGGCAGGGCAGTTCTGAGGAACTCGATGCAGATCGCAGTTTGTGGACGCGGTATTTAGGCGTTTAGTTGTTGGCGTTTAAGCAAGGTGGTTGCTTAAACGCCCGTCCACAAGCGTTGACTGAAGCATTCAGAAAAATTAAACCTTTGCTAGCTTTGCAAAGACTTTGTCTGCTGCAGCAACTGTTGCGGCAATCACGCTGTCGTCATGTGTCGCAGAAACAAAGCCAGCCTCATACGCCGAGGGCGCAAAGTACACGCCTTCGTCCAACATGGCATGGAAAAACACCTTGAACATGTCGATATTGCTCGCGGAGACTTCGGCCAGCGTACTGGGGATGTCGTTCGAGAAATACAGACCAAACATACCGCCTTCGCTGTCTGCACTAAAGGGGATGCCATGCGCATGTGCGCGTTCAGTCAGTCCTTTGGTGAGGGCGCGGGTCTGTTTGTCCAAGGCTTCGTAAAAGCCTGGCTTAGAGAGTAGCTTGAGCGTAGTGATGCCCGCAGCGACCGCAACAGGATTGCCTGACAGCGTACCGGCTTGATAGACGCCGCCCAAGGGGGCGATATTTTTCATGACTTCGGCACTGCCGCCAAACGCACCGATCGGCATCCCACCACCGATGACCTTGGCCAAGGTCGTGATGTCTGGTTTGATACCGCTTAGACCCTGCACGCCTTGAGGGCCTACGCGAAAGCCTGTCATCACTTCATCAAAAATGAGGAGCGCACCGTGCGCTGTGCACTCGGTGCGCAACACTTCAAGAAAGCCCGCGATCGGTTTGATCATATTCATGTTGCCGGCAATCGGTTCGACGATGACACAGGCGATTTCTTTGCCGTGCAGGGCAAACGCAGCCTTGACACCCTCGATGTCGTTGTAGTCCAGCACGATGGTGTGGGCGACAAACTCAGGCGGCACGCCGGCAGAGGTTGGATTACCAAACGTCAAGAGTCCTGAACCTGCTTTGACCAACAAGCTGTCCGCATGGCCGTGGTAGCAACCTTCGAATTTGATGATTTTGTTGCGACCCGTCGCGCCACGCGCTAAGCGAATCGCGGTCATGGTGGCTTCGGTGCCAGAGCTCACCAAACGGACTTGCTCGAGCGAGGGCATACGTTCGATCAGCATTTCTGCGATGACGACTTCAGTCTCTGTCGGCGCGCCGTAGGACAAGCCGTGTACAGCAGCGTCTTGGACGGCTTTGACGACCTCAGGATGAGCGTGACCCAGAATCGCCGGTCCCCAGGAGCCGATGTAATCAATGTAGCGTTTGTCATCGGCATCCCAGAAGTAGGGGCCTTGTGCACGCGCGACAAAGCGTGGCGTACCGCCCACGGATCGGAAGGCGCGCACGGGAGAGTTCACGCCACCAGGAATGCTGCGACAGGCGCGTTCGAAAAGTTCTACGTTACGTGACATAAAAATATTCCGTTCAAACAGGAGAAGAGGATGTGGAAAAGGGTGTGGCCGTTGGCGCTTGCATAAATGGGGCAGATAAGGCGCGCGCCGCAGCTTCGATATCTGGAGAGAGAAACAGACTCCCCACCACTGCGATACTGTCTGCGCCAGTAGCAGCTAAGGTGGCTGCGTGAGAGATGCCAATTCCGCCGATGGCGACCACCGCGGGCCGTGGAGTCTCGATCGCCTGACAGAGTGCTTGCCCTGTGCGAAGCACTTCAAGAGGTGCGGTGGGGGCGAGAGGTTTTGTTGAGGAGGCGTACATCGCACCAAAAGCGATGTAGGCGACTTGATGTTTGAGCATGCTTTGTGCACGTTGGGGGTCGGCATAGCAAGACACCCCAAGCAGCATCTCCGGGCCGATTGCTTGGCGGACGCTTGCAGGATCATCATCGTGCCGGCCAATATGCACGCCATGTGCACCCAGTTCAAGGGCGAGTCGCCAGTCATCATTGATTAAAAAAACAATGCCGAGCGCGTTGCAGACGTCCAGAAGAGTCTGGGCTAAGTGGCGACGCAGTTGTGGTGAAGCCGTTTTGTGGCGGAGTTGTAAGGCTTTCATCCCTCCGCGCGCAGCGGCACGAACAGCGTGCTCGAGGCGTGCGGCATCATCCCAGTCTGGGGTCACACCATAGAGGCCTGCAGGAAACTTGAGTGTGGGGCGCATTAGCAAAGTGGATAGTTAAGGTGCAATCGGAATGCGTCGGGCGATAAAGTTGCCCATGCCCGGCTGAAAGGACTGTAGCAGGGCAAGGCCGCCGTGTGTGCAGGCTTGTTCAGCGGCTTTGGGTACGCTGAGTCCCTTGGCCAGCAGGCAAGCCAACGCAGTGGCGATTAAGCCGCCTGCGTCCCGCGTCCGCTCGGGAGCCAGAGCACATGGCCACGCGAGGGTCTCACTCTCAGGTCCCGTCAGGACATTGGCCTGAAGACCGGGACGCTGTTGGACGCCGGTGATCAGCACCCATTGGGCACCTATGGCCTGCAGGGCTTGGGCGCCACCTGCATGACCCGAGGCTTCCATGACATCTTCAGTGATCCATTGGTTGAGTCGTCTCGCCTCAATCACCACAATATGGGCCTGTGGAACAAGGAGCTCAATCACCGCACCAATCAAGTCGTCGACCTCGTCCTCATCTTCGGCCGGCGTTTCGGTATCGATTTCTTGGGCACCGAGATGCAAAACAAGCGGAATCTGGCTGTAATCCGCCGCGATCTGGGCGACGGCGCTTACCGCGGCAACGGAGGATAGCGCACCGACTTTGATGGCCTGAACGGGAATGTCCTCTAGCAGGCAGCGTGCCTGATCGTCGATTTGCTCCGCTGAACAGGGCAGAACAGATTCGCTTTTGGCGCTATCCTGAATCGTGACGGCGGTGAGCGCGGAGATCGCGTGGCCACCTAAGGCCGCACAAGTAATCGCATCCGCAGGCAGTCCATCCGAACCTGTTGGATCAAAAGGGCCAAAAATCAGAGTAATAGGCGTTGAAGTCGTTTTATTCATGTCAAATCGACAAGCGATGTGTCGGCACGTATGTGTTGGTTTCGGTAAGATTGACCCCATTGTAAGAGATGACCCGTTTTCCCTGCCCTTTTCCTTGAGGACAGACGGGTTCTACCAAAAGAGAGAATGATGCGTACTTGGATGTGTTTGATTTGTGGTTGGATTTACGACGAAGAGACTGGTGTACCCGAAGAGGGGATTCCAGCCGGTACGCGCTGGGAAGATGTTCCTCCAAACTGGGTTTGCCCAGAGTGCGGTGCCCGTAAAGAAGATTTTGAGCTGATGGAGATCTAAAGTCCTCGTATGGATCAATCCCAACGCACACCTGAAACGGTCACTGACCTCTCCAATCAGTTTTTGATGGCGATGCCAGGTATGGTTTCTGGGGATCTTGCTGGAACCGTCATTTATCTGTGCGAGCACACTGCAAAAGGCGCTCTAGGACTGGTGATTAACCGGCCGACTGACCTGAGCGTGGCCGGTTTACTTGAAAAAATCGACCTAAAGTCTGAGAGTGCGCCCGGGCAGAGTGCGGATCAACAGGCTGCAGAGAGCCCTGCGGTGTTTTTTGGCGGTCCCGTTCAGACAGATCGTGGTTTTGTATTGCATTTTCCTGCAGGTGATTACAGCTCAAGTATCAAGCTGGGCCGTTTAGCGCTGACAACCTCGCGCGACGTCCTGGAGGCTGTGGCGCATGGAAACGGCCCCGAGCAGCTGTTTGTGACGCTTGGTTATGCGGGTTGGGGTGCAGGCCAGCTCGAAAATGAGCTGGCGCAAAATGCCTGGTTGACCGTCGCAGCGCAAGAAAACATTATTTTTGATCTTCCACCTCAAGACCGTTATCCCGCTGCGCTAAAGCTGCTGGGGATCGATCCGGTCATGCTGACCGGTGCAGCGGGCCATGCCTGAAGAAACACTTCTGGCTTTTGATTATGGCGCCAAAAAACTAGGGGTCGCGCTGGGCAATACCTTGCTCAAACAGGCGCATCCGCTAGACATCATTTTGGAAGCCACGCGTGACGGTCGTTTTGCGCGGGTCGAGGCCTTGCTCAAACGCTGGCAGCCAGAACGATTGGTGGTGGGGTTGGCACTTGCGACGGATGGCAGTGAGCAATACGCGAGTCAACACTGCCGCCGGTTTGCCCGCCAACTCGAGGGGCGTTTTGGTTTACCCGTCGTCTTGGTTGATGAGCGAGGGTCGAGTGTCCAGGCCCAAAGAATCACGGGAAGCGCACCCGATGATGCGGTGGCGGCGGCTATCATTTTGCAGCGCTATTTTGATGCGTTGACCTAAATGAATCTGGGCGAAATAAAC
Source organism: Burkholderiaceae bacterium (assembly GCA_023653055.1). GTDB lineage: Bacteria > Pseudomonadota > Gammaproteobacteria > Burkholderiales > Burkholderiaceae_B > Zwartia. The sequence goes on from JAMNXR010000007.1 coordinate 81,701, forward strand.
GCATGCGCAACCCTCAACTAAACCTAAACGGCGCGCTCACACATCTGCTCACGACCGAAGGTCTGTCGCGTGCGATCTTGACGCGTATTCTCGACACGACTGCGTTGTTTCTCACGCCAACGGAAGGTGCGTGCCAAAACACACCGCTGCTGCAAGGCAAAAAGGTGCTGAGTCTTGTAGACGCTTGCTTGGTTGATGAGGCGTCACCAGTTGTTAGGGACTTTGAACGTGCAGCCCAGCGGTTGTCCGCACAGTGGCAGGGGATCCAAACACTGGATTTTTCCGCATTTGCTGCGGGTAAAGGTCCGCAGGCCGATATCGTCGTGCTACGGACGGAGGTGAGCGGTGTGCCGCATTGGATGGCACAGCAACTTGATAGTCGTACACACATTATTAACGCGGGGGATGGGTGCCATGCGGAGCCGATATCTGCGTTATTGGACATGCACGCTATCCGCCGCGCAAAAGAAAATTTTGCCAATCTCACCGTGGTCTTGGTGGGCGATGTGTTGCATTCGCGCCGGGCGCGTTCCTGCATTCATGCACTCACCACGCTGTGTGTTGCCGAGGTACGTGCGGTAGGGCCGTTGACCTTATTGCCTGAAGGATTGGCGCAGTTAGGGGTGCGCGCATACACGGATATGGCTGAGGGCCTGCGAGAGGCTGACGTGATTATTATGCTGGATCTGGGGCATACGGCTATTGCGCGTGCGTGCGTGCCTTCAGCGCGAGAGTTCGTTAAGTGTTATGGGCTCACAGACGAAAAATTTTCCTATGCCAAACCTGATTGCCTGGTGCTCGGGACTGAAACTGATGGCGTGGTGCAAAAGCTTGCCAGTGAAGCGGTGCACATGGCTGTGATGAGCTTTGTTGCGGGGGCGTCGGTATGAGGCTGTGTATTCGACAGGGACGTGTCATTGACCCCACAAACGGAATGGATGCGCGAGCGGATATCTGCACTGCTGAGGGCAGAATTGTTGCGGTCGGAGCCGTTCCAGAGGGCTTTGTCGCGGACAAGGTGCTTGACGCTTCTGGCATGCTTGTGCTGCCCGGACTCGTTGACCTGTGCGCACGTGTAGCGACGTCTGGTGATGCTTTCGGCGCCGCCTTGGCCGGCGGTGTGACGAGTTTGGTGCAGCCGCCAGAGATGATGCGGGTGCCGATACCGACGCTCAGCCCGCAGGTCAATGTCTATCACTTGGGTGCGTTGACCGTGGACTTGAAGGGGCAGGCCTTGACTGAAATGGTCAGGCTGGCCGAAGCAGGCTGCGTGGCGTTCTCCCAAGGCAATTCGCCTGTGCAAGACACCGCGATGCTCTTGCGTGCCATGCAGTATGCAAAAACGTTTGATTATGCGGTGTGGTGTCGGCCGCAAGATGCGTGGCTCTCACGCGGTGGTGTGATTGCGAGCGGTGCGTATGCGTCTCGTCTAGGTTTGACCGAGATCCCGGTAGAAGCTGAGACGGTTGCGTGTCAGACCTTGCTTGCGTTGCAACGCGCCACGGGCGTGCGTCTGCATCTGTGTCGCTTGTCGAGTGCCGAGGCGGTTGATATGGTGCGCAAAGCCAAAAAACTAGGGCAAGCGATCTCGTGTGATGTGACTGCAAATAATCTGCATCTCACGGATGTTGATATTGGTTTCTACGACAGTCATTTTCGTCTCGATCCGCCGTTGCGGGGTCAGCGAGATCGCGATGCGCTTCGACTTGGGCTGTTAGACGGTACGATTGATGCCGTGTGCTCGGATCACAGCGCGCTGACGGAGTCAGACAAAAACCGGCCCTTTGTCGATGCTGTGCCGGGGTCAACGGGTCTGGAGTTGTTGCTTTCACTCACGCTCAAGTGGGCACAAGATGCGCGGGTGCCGCTGAGTGAAGCGTTCAAACGGGTGACGTGTGGTCCAGGTCAAGTGCTCGCGCACACTGGATCCATCCCACAGCCAGGAACGCTCTCTGTGGGGGCTTCGGCGGATGTGTGCATCGTCGATCCAGAGGCGTATTGGTTCGTCAGTCGTGAAAATATTGTCAGTCAAAGTCAAAGTACGCCCTTTTTGGGTAGAGAGTTACCAGGTCGCGTGCGTGCAACGTTATTGCACGGGCAGGTGGTTTGGGAGCAGAGGTCGTGAAGGCATTACGCTTTTCTTTGAGGGCATTGCTGGTCTTGTCGTGGGTCATGCTCGGCCTGAGCGTGATTGCCTTGATCTTTCCGTTGTTAACGCGTTCAGGCCGTTTGCGGACCAAGCAATATTGGTCGGTGGTTTTACTGTGGCTCTCCGGCGTGCGGGTGTCGCATTCTGGTGAACCGCTGCGCAATGGGCCCGTGTTGTGGGTCGTCAATCACGTGTCTTGGTTAGATATTTTTGCGGTGAATACCGTGCGCGCGGTGGTCTTTATCGCAAAAAGCGAAATTCGCCAATGGCCTTTGTTGGGTTGGCTCGCACGCGGTGCAGGCTCAATTTTTATCGAGCGAGCCTCGCGTCATGCTGTGCAAAAAGTTGGCCGCGAGATGCAAGAAATCTTTGAGCTTGAGCAAGTGGTCGGATTATTTCCTGAGGGCACGACGTCTCAAGGTTACGATTTGTTACCTTTTTACGCCAACCTGTTTGAGCCTGCCCGGCGTGCAAATGTCCCGATACAACCCGTCGCCTTATTATTTTTTCATCATGACAAAAGAAGTGATTTTGCAGCGTTTGTCGGCGAAGAAAATTTAATCCAAAATCTTTGGAAAGTCTTGGGCGGGACGGGTATCCGTATCGAGGTGGAGTTTTTAGCGCCGATTTGGGTGCCGGATGGGCAGCCCGCGCCGGCGCGCGCAGCGTTAGGCGCGCGTGCCCATCAAGTTCTAAGGGAAGTGGTATTGAGGCGCTAGAGCCTCAATACCTTGACGTCTGCGGCTATTTCGCTCAGCAGCTTTGGCAGCTGGGATGTGCACGTAGTCGTGAATACACGCCTAAGGCATTATTGGCAAAGATCTTTTTCTTTTGTGAGGCATCTGCCGACGGGGATGCGTCGATATAACGACGGGTGTCATCAAAGTAAAAATTGGTCAGAGGATCAATACCCTGAACAGCGCCGACGGTTTCTGACGCAAACAGAATGTTTTTATTGGGTACCACGCGCAGCAATAAATCGATGCCAGGCTGGTGGTAGACGCAGGTGTCAAAAAATACGTTGTTCAGGACCTTTTCCTCAAGCGAGGAAATCCCCATGTCGAGCGCCATGCCGCGATAGCGACCCCAGTGGTAAGGGGCTGCGCCACCACCGTGTGGGATGATGAACTTGAGCGTCGGAAAATCTTTAAAGATATCCGAGGTCATAAACTGCACAAAGGCCGTCGTGTCACCGTTGATGTAGTGGGTCGCGACCGCATTGAAATGCGGATTGCATGAGCCGCTGACATGGATCATGGCCGGCACGTCAAGTTCAACCATTTTTTCGTAGAGGGGATACCACCATTTTTTATCCCAGAGTGGCGGATCGCTCCAATGCCCACCTGTGGGGTCCGGATTGATATTGGCGCCGATAAAACCAAACTCATTGACGCAACGCTCGAGCTCCTCGATGACGCGCTTGCCCGGTGCGACGCCAGCGGCCTGTGGCAGCTGGCAGACGCCGATGAAGTGCTCTGGGTAGAGTTTGCACACGCGGTTGATTAGCTCATTGTTGTAGCGCGCCCAGACCACATTGGTGTCTTCATTACCCATATGGTGGTCCATTGCGACCGCCTTGGGCGAGAAAATCGTCATGTCGATGCCGCGCTCTTTCATGATGCGCAACTGATTGTTATCGATGCCATGACGGATTTCCTCGTCGGACACCGCAGGCGGTGGCGCGGTCGGTGCCTGACCGGTCCGCTGAAATTCAGCGATTTGGTCTGCACGAAATTTGGCAACCTGAGGTGGGGTCGTGGTGAAGTGGCCGTGGCAATCAATAATCATGTTTGAGCTCAGTCAACAATCAAAATTGCACTTTACACAATTTTGCTGAGTTTGACGGGCTTGCCCATTGGGATACTATCTTGCGAGCTTAATGTTTGTTTTTTGCCACAGAGGAACAGTTGCCATGTCCAGCCCCGTTAATCAGCAAACTCTTGACTGGATCGCCGAGTTTGAGGCGTGCGCTACACGTCATGTTGTCACCGTAGGGGAGCACCAAGTAAGTTGGCGGCAGTTCGGAGAAGGACCTCCCCTCGTTCTGATTCATGGGGGTCATGGCAGTTGGCTGCATTGGGCGCGCAATATTGAGGCGCTTTCCAAGGAGTTCTCTCTGTGGATTCCAAACCTGGCAGGCTACGGTGACTCTAGCGATCCCAGGTTTGATGATTTTTCAACGATGGTGGATGTCACGGCTGACTGTTTAACGCAGCTGTTCGGAGCAGACACGCCCTTTGATCTGGCGGGATTTTCGTTCGGAGGGTTGGTGTCTGCCAATGTGGCGGCCAAGGGCTTACCGGTGCGTCGTTTGGCCTTGCTAGGGCCGGGTGGTCATGGTGGTCCGCGTCGTGAACGTGGCAAGCTCATCAACTGGAAGCGTGCCGAGTCGGACGAAGCACTGATCGAAGCAATGCGCTTTAATCTCTGGGCACATATGATTTATGCCGATGCGCAAATCGATCCCTTTGCGATGGGGATTCACACTTACTCTTGCATCAATACGCGTTTTCGCAGCCGGGGTATTTCGGGTCGCGGCTTATTAGGCCCCGCACTGGATGACTACAGTGGAGAGACGCTGATCATCTGGGGGGAGCATGACATCACGTGCACGCCTGAGTATCTGATGACCCATATGATTGCCGGGCAGGCGAGGCGCCAGGGCGTGATTTTGCCGGAGGTCGGGCATTGGGTGAATTACGAGGCAGCAGAGCCCGTCAATGCGTTATTGAAAACCTGGTTCCTAGAGGGTCAGGTCGCTGCGTAATGCCTATGCGTACTTAGTCATCGTGCGGATCGAGTGTCTGCGCGCAAGGGACTTGAACGACCGCGTGATCTTGCAGGCGAACGGCGGTGAGATGACCGCCCCATAAGCAACCACTGTCGAGACAAATCACATCATTGTCTAGCTTGAGACCTAGCGTTGACCAGTGTCCAAACACCACCGTCACGTCCCGCGTCGCACGCTTGGGTAAATTGAACCAAGGTACGAGGGATTTATCGTCAGGTGTAGGTTCTGTTTTGACGTTCAGGAGCATGCGCCCTTGTTTGTCACAATAACGCACACGCGTCAGTGCATTGATGATGACGCGTAAACGGTCTGGCCCTTTGAGGCGATCATCCCATTGGTCAGGGGTGTTGCCATACATCAGCTGTAAATGTGATTTCCAGTTTGTGCTTTGGAGGACAGACTCGACTTCAGCGGCGAGTTCGACTGTTTCTTCGGCATCCCATTGCGGGAGCACACCTGCATGCACCAGTAAATGCCCGTACTCGAAATGCGCCAGAGGTTGAAAGCGAAGCCAGTCGATGATGTCTTGTGCATCGTCTGCGGCAAGGACTTCGTCGAGCGTGTCTTTTTTGCCAGTCTTGCGCACGCCAGCCGCCATCGCCAACAAATGCAAATCGTGATTACCCAAGACGACCGTAGCACGTTCTCCTAGCGACATGATGCGACGCAGTGTGGCGAGCGATTGGGGACCTCTATTCACCAGGTCACCTGCAAACCAAAAGTGTGCGTCGGGGTCTTCTTGGATATCAGGTTGTGACAATAAAGTATCCAGAGAGCCGCAGCAGCCCTGAATATCACCGATCATCCAGATGCTAGGCATACTCATATCGGAGATTTTTTCCAAAAAGAGTGATCGCGCCGACGGTTGGCAATCGCATTACGATTTTCCATCGCAAAGACGGCAGAGAGCGCAAGAATCATGGCGCCGATATTTGGCAATAGTGCCGTGACAACCGGCGACCAGTTGTAAAGCAAACTCACGTTCAAGGCGAGCTGGTTCACCATAAAGAAGCCTGTTCCGAGCAAAATACCCAGGAATACCTTGGCACCTACGCCGCCGCGCCTTGTTTGCATAAAACTGATGGGTGCTGCAATCGTTAGCATGACTAACAGTGTGAAGGGGTAGGCAAGTTTGCGCCAAATCGCCACGACTTGACGATCCGCTTGAAGCTGATTGCGCGTGAGGTAGTCGATGTAGTCATGCAGCGCGAGGAGTGACATGCGCTCCGGCGTGAGAATCCTTGCAACCAAACGATCGGCTGACAGAGAGGTGTCAAAGCTGCGCTCGGCAGAGTGGGTGACGGTGACGGAAGGCGTGGTGGTGACCTTGGCGTCAGAAAGGGTTTTTTCGATTGAGGGATCGATATGGTTTTCTGTGACCTTTTGCATCACGAGTTTGCCATCGATGAAACGACCGGCTTCGGATTGTGCGATGAGGGAGAGCGTCAGGCCATCTGGAAACTCATAGACACGCACATTCGCAACGTTACCCGAGGCGAGTAAGTTGCCCACATTGATGATCCGGGTGCCGCCGTTCGCGGTGGGCTCTTTGAACCAGTGCCCACTGGCCAATCGTCCGCCTTCGACTCTTCCGCGCATCAGCAAGTTGGTTTCGCTACTTTTGATCTCCGCCATCGGCGTGAGAAATTCTGACAGGATCAGGGCGCCAAAAATAATAGGTAAAGATACCGTCCAGAGCATCCGGAGTAACCCAAAGCCGCTGACGCCCGACACCCTCAGGATGACGAGCTCATTGCGTTGGGCCAAGCTAGAGAGCGCCAGAATGGCACCAATCAATACACCAATGGGCAGCAGGTCGTAAAGACGCGTCGGAATGGAAAGTACCTGCAGATAAAAAAGTGCGGCGAGCGGAAACTTGTCCCCAACCGTGTCAAGTTCATCAACCAGGGTAAAAAAAGTAAACAGTCCAAGTAATGCAATCAACACCACTGCGGTAGAGCGGTAGATTTCTCGGGCGAGGTAACGTCGGGCAGTTCTCATAGCGTTAAGTGTAATCCCCAATCATGTTTGATTGAGTTCTGCCCGTAAAGAAGCCAGCACGGGGGCAACATCTGGACGTTTGCCATGCCAAAGATAGAAACTTTCGGCTGCTTGCCCAACCAGCATACCTAGGCCATCGCTCAGGTGTGCCGCGCCATCGGCGTTGGCCTGTGCCATAAACGCAGTAGGCTGTGCGGCATACATCATGTCATAGGCCCAGGCGCCCGGTGCATACAGACCAGTAGGGAGTGCTGGCGCTTCGCCGGCCAAGCTGCTTGCGCTCGCATTCACCACCACATCCCATTTTTCTGGATGTTCTGCATCGGTGAGGCTTCCGGCAGAGAGTGTCTTTTGTGTCGAGGGTTCTGTCGCGTGCCACTCTGATACTAATGCTTGCGCGCGATCGACAGTACGATTGACCACGTGAAGTTGCTTGCAACCTGTTTCGAGCAACGGTCCCAAGACGCCCCGGGCCGCGCCGCCCGCACCGATCATCAGAATCCGTGCCCCCTCACATCGTACGCCCAGACGCGTTAAATCCGCCACCAGTCCCACCCCGTCTGTATTGCAGCCGTGCAAAGCTCCGTTCTGTATCCAAAGGGTATTGACGGCTTGAGCGTGCCGCGCTCGTGGGCTGAGGTGCGCACGCGCCAACTCCCATGCCTCAAGTTTAAAAGGGACGGTGACATTTAAACCTCGCCCGCCAGAGGAGAAAAACTGAGTCACAGTAAGTGCGAAGGCATCCAATGGGGCTTCGAGTCGCTCATAAGTCAGCGCAATGTGCAGCTGCGCGGCAAACTGCTGGTGAATCGACGGTGAGCGGCTGTGTTTGATCGGATGCCCAATGACGGCGAAGCGTTGTCCGGTCGCTTGGTTGGCTGAGAGCGTTGAGCTGGTGTTGACATGGAGTGTCATGGTTGTCTGGTCTCCAAAGCGCCGTTGACGAAATGCCAGGTTCGGGTGAGAACAAGCTGATCAATCTGTCGGGCCATGTCCGCGGGAAAAGGCGCAAACGGGGCGGATAGCTGCGCGATGCGTCGCACCGCTTGATTGAGTAAGGGTTTGTCGGAGGGCCGATTGATGGTGATGTCCGCAATCGAACCATCCGCACGTATGGTTAAGGTTGCTTGAACGCTGCCATAGGACTTTCCGTCCACGCCCGTTGGATAGTGTTCGGTCCCCACCTGTTCAATACGCTGGCGCCATTGATCAATGTAAGGCGCGTAAGCTGTTTTGCGAGCAGCAGCGGCATCAAAATGCTTGCGAGGGCGTGCATTGTCGCGTTTGATCCGCTCAGTCAGCACTGCAATCTGTCCATTCAGCACAATTCTGTCTTGGTCTGTTTCGTCTTCCCCGGCCATCTCACTGGATTCTGCTGGATTGGACGCTGGTCGACCTTGCGATGTGTAGTCGCGCGCGCTCAGTTGCGTGAGGAGTTGCTGTTGTTGAACTTCGAGTTGTTGTCGCTGCCGAATCAGCGTTTCCAGCATGATGGGCTCGGTCGCGTCGCCGGTGTGGGGAATGAAGGTCGTCATGTAGCCTTGATCAGCCTGACCCCCTCCATCCAAGTTGCTTTGTGCGAGCAGCACGGCTTGGCTGGGTTCGCTCTCGGTAGTGGCATTGACCATGACGATTTCAAGCTCGGACGGCTTGGGAGCGAAGGCGGGCGGGGAGGCTTGTTGCCAAGCGAGCAAAGCGAGGTGACAGACGACAGACAACAATAGTCCCCAACGCAAAAAACGCTGTTGCGCAGTCAGCCAGCTTGCGCCGGTTAACGAAGATGCGTTGATGGAAGATAGACGACTGATGTTCACGTTGCTGGGTTGATGTCCTCAGGTTGTTCGCTTTCAACACTCGATATAAATCGGCAATCCATTTCAAGAGCAAGCTCATCAAATCCCGCGATTTGAAGTGTGATGCGCTGTCCTCTTTCGAGCGCTGGCAGTCCCGCTAAACGCACGACCATCGGGGCGTGACTCAGACGCACCAAATCATCCTTGAGAACGGTCGCTTCACACTCAGTGATTTGCTGTTGTTGAAGCCATCGCAAACACCAGAAGCGCTCCATGCTGTTTTGAAAGTCATGCCATGCCACATATTGTGACTCAAACCCCCCAATGATGGCGAACAAATCTGCATCACGCGGTTTAAAAGGCGCGACGAGTGGCGCTGACACACCATTTTCAATCGCAGCAATCAATTGCCATTGATTGACGAGGTCAACATAGCGACGCAAAGGTGAGGTGCACCAAGCATATTGCGGGACACCGATCGCCTCGTGGGGCAGAGCGTGGGTACTCATCCGCACGCGCCCGGTTTGTTGTGAGCGATAAATCCCCGGTAAGCCGTGGGTCGCCAGCACGCCACCCCAAGTGCTATTTGCCAGGATCATGTATTCGGCCACTAATCTGTCTAAGGGCGCATTCCGCAAACGCGGCACGAGGCTTACGGTCGAGCTCGGATCATCAGGATCACCCTCAACATAAAAACTGTATTCGACCCGATTGTTATTTTCAGGTTTGCCACGCACGATTTCACGTTGTTTACACAGCGCGAGCGCCAGTTGCCAGAGCGGACGGATCCAGTCGTTATGGGGAAGTTCGATGCTCGGATCTGCAAGCGACTCCTCGGTGATCAAGGCATCGAGTGCGTTGTGACGTAAGTTTGCGCGCACTGCCAAGCGTTCGAGACGACTTTCGTGGGAAATGATTTCTCCCGTTTCGGGATTGGCGGTCACGTAGAGCGATAGCACAGGAACGGGACGGCCTTCATCCAGCGAAAACGCGGCAATGACTTCATCGGGCTGCATCGGGATTTTGTCACCGGGCATGTAGACCGTAGACATTCTGGCGCGGGCGAGCTTGTCGAGCGCACTGTCTTTGGTCACCGCCAGACCAGGGGCGGCAATATGGATGCCTACACAGAGATTGCCATCCGCCAATCGCGTGACGGAAAGTGCATCATCGATTTCTGTCGTACTCATGTCATCGACTGAATACGCTTCAACATTTGCGAGTGGGAGTTCGCGCCCGATATCGGGAACTTCGCAGGGCGCAAAGCCAGACCCCCGTGGAAAATGGTTTGCGAGAAAGCGTCCTTTGTGGAGGGCGAGTGCATGTGGCCAGGCGCCCGAGTCAAGCAAGAGGCGCTCCGGTGTGGTTTGTCTTAGCGTACACGCGGCATCTAGTGCCTTCCAGGCTTGAGAGTTTTTGTCTGGTTTTGTAATCAAACTCATGGCGGCCTGCGCCACTTCATCCGGGAGTTGTCCGGTGGCGATGGCTTGCGCCCATTCATCTGTTTGCTCAGCCGCCCGCTGTTTCTTTTCTTGTGCAGCGAGAGCCGCGCTTAAAATCTCTGCCGGTGCGGCACGATAGCGACCTCGGCCACGTCGATGGAAATAAATCGGCGCACTGTGCAGTCTGAGCAGCAAGGTGGTTTTTTCTAGCGTATCGGGCGGATGCCCAAAGTACTCAGCGCCCATCGTGTCGATATCGAACTCATCGGCGGGGGCGCACTCCCAGAGAAAGGGCAGGTCGATCTCATTGGCGAGACGATCCGCCTGAGGCATCAGCACATCAGGAGCGGGACTGGTAAACGTAAAGATGCAATTTGCACGTTTAACCTTGCTGCGTTTGCCAGACTCAGACTCGACCTGGAGCGTTGCGTCGGCTTCCGCCATGATGTGGCCGGTTTTAAAGGCGCCATCTTCTTCGTATAAAACGTACATGAATGTTGGTGTTCCAGTGGATCTTTAGAGCGCCCTTTAGGCGGGCGAGGCGGCAAGCGCCTCTAGGAGTCGACCATGCACGCCGGCAAAGCCGCCATTACTCATGATGACGATGTGATCGCCGGGTTGCGCGGCGCGCTGAATGGCGTGAACCAATGTGTCGATTTCGTGGTGTGCCTGCATACGCGACCCGAGCGAAGCGAGGACCTCAGCGGGATCCCAGCCGAGTGCTTGCTTGCCCTCTCGTTGACCATAACAAAAGACGAGATCAGCCTCTGCGAGCGCTAAAGGAAGTCGAGCGGCCATTGTGCCGAGTTTCATCGTGTTGGAGCGTGGTTCAAGTACAGCCAGGATCCGTTGTTTACCTATTTGCGCACGCAAACCTGCCAGCGTTGTGGCGATGGCAGTTGGGTGGTGTGCAAAATCATCGTAGACCGTGATATTTCTGACCGTCCCGCGAAGTTCCATGCGCCGTTTGACGCCACTAAATGTGCAGAGCGCGGCGATACTGGTCGCTGGGACCACGCCGACATGTTGAGCCGCTACGATTGCGGCGAGGGCATTATGCTGGTTGTGTGCACCCGTCAGCGACCATGCGACGGTACCAAGCGTTTGCGAGCCGTTCAGTACGTCAAAAGATACTGCGTCGCATGTTTGTGTGTGCCAGCCTTCTGCCACATTGATGGCAGTGTGTTCGGCCCAACATCCTCGGCCAATCACGCGGGCGAGCGCTTCGTCTTGGTGTGGTGTGATGACGAGCCCCGTGCGCGGAACGGTGCGTAACAAATGATGGAATTGCGTTTCGATCGCGGCAAGATCAGGAAAAATATCCGCGTGATCGTATTCCAGATTATTCAAAATTGCCGTGCGGGGACGGTAGTGAACAAATTTGGAGCGCTTGTCGAAAAAAGCGGTGTCGTACTCATCCGCTTCGATGACAAATAACGTGTGTGCGGCCTCAAACCGCGCTGAGACTTCGAGCCCGGGGGCGACACCGCCAATCAGAAAATTTGGCTTTTTGCCCGCGCAATGCAAAATCCAGGCCAGCATGGAGCTCGTGGTAGTTTTTCCATGTGTGCCCCCCACGGCCAACACATGCTGACCTTGCAAGATAAATTCACCGAGCCACTGGGGGCCTGAGGTGTAGGGCAAGCCTGCATCAAGGATGGCTTCCATCAGTGGGTTACCACGTGAAACCACATTGCCAATGACAAAGAGATCTGGCTTGAGGGCGAGCTGTTCAGGCCCAAACCCCTCAATCAACTCAATACCTTGTTCTTCGAGTTGCGTACTCATGGGGGGATAGACACCCATGTCACAACCTGTGACGCGATGTCCTGCGGCGCGCGCGATGAGCGCTAAACCACCCATAAATGTGCCGCAAATTCCCAATATATGCAGATGCATGAACAGTCTCCTCACCACATTGTAGAGGCAGATGTCCTCTGGTCTAGGCGTGTCTGAAACCCCATTGCGATTGGTGTATTGAGAACACGAGGGGCGCTATGATACGAAGTATGAAGAGAAGAACCATAATCTTTGGTGGAGCGGGCTTGTTGGCGATCACCGCGACTGCCTGGTTGGCCTGGCAGTCCACCTCGAGACGTGCCCCGGCGGCCAATCGTGCGGTGAGTCTCTCCGGTAGTGCTACGCCCAAAGTCACAGCGAATCCAGGCGCCTTGTACGCGGCATCATTGCCGGACTTGGCGGGTAACACCATTGCGCTCAGTCAGCTCAAAGGGCGTCCAGTCGTCGCTAATTTTTGGGCAACATGGTGCGCTCCCTGTGTCGAGGAGATGCCGCATCTCGATGCCCTGTCGAAATCTTTACCCAATATTCAATTTGTCGGCATTGGCATCGATACTGCTGCCAACATTGCTCAATTTGTGACTAAAATACCCGTTTCTTATCCTTTATATGTTGCGGGGCATGCTGGCATTGGGCTTGTGAGAGAGTTAGGCAATGCAGCGGGAGGGCTCCCTTTTACCGTCCTGTTGGATGCAGAAGGGCACATTTTCGACACAATACTCGGTCAGGTCTCTCTTGAAGATTTGCAAAAGCGCATTGATCGCTTAGTGGCGAAATCAAAGACGTAGATAGACAAATGGCGTAAATTGGCGTAAAAATGCGTACCTGATCATTGCTTTTGGCGATACGGCATGGCACAAAAACTCCTTGTTCTAAATGGACCCAACCTGAATATGCTCGGGTTGAGAGAGCCGCATCTCTATGGGCATACGACATTGCCCCAGTTAGAGTCCGTCTTGGTGGCCTTAGCCCAGTCGCTTGGTGTCACGCTCTCGACCTTTCAGAGCAATCACGAAGGTGCATTGGTCGACCGGATTCAGCAAGCCCGAACGGACGGGACCGATTTCATCATTGTGAACGCAGGCGCTTACACCCACACGAGTGTTGCCATACGGGATGCCTTAGCCGGTGTCAGCATTGCGTTTGTAGAAGTGCATGTTTCTAACGTGTACAAACGCGAAGAATTTCGTCATCACTCTTACCTGTCAGACTTGGCGGTGGGTGTGGTGGCAGGCCTTGGCCCAGCTGGGTATGAGGCTGCAGTACGCTTTGCCGCTCAATACGCGCCTATCTAGAACTTTACGGAAATACTATGGATCTGAGAAAACTGAAAACTTTGATTGACTTGGTGGCCGAGTCAGGCATCGCCGAACTGGAAATTACAGAGGGTGAGGGCAAGGTCCGCATTGTCAAGTTTTCCCAGGCTATTCAGCCGATGGCCTATGCCCCTGCGCCACAATATGCGCCTCAACCTAGTGCCGAAGTTGTGCCTGCGGCTGCGCCTGCTGCGCCAGTGCCTGCAGCGGTTGTCGGTCACACCGTCAAGGCGCCGATGGTCGGAACCTTTTATCGTGCACCGAACCCGAGCTCACCCTCATTTGTTGAAGTCGGACAGACCGTCAAAGAAGGCGAGCCACTGTGCATTATCGAAGCGATGAAGCTCCTCAATGAGATTGAGGCGGATAAATCCGGTGTGATCAAAGAAATTTTGGTTCAGAACGGTGAGCCGGTCGAATATGGCCAGCCACTTTTTGTGATCGTCTGATATGTTTGAAAAGATTCTGATCGCCAACCGAGGCGAAATTGCGCTACGTATTCAACGCGCTTGCCGCGAAATGGGTATCAAGACCGTTGTGGTCCATTCAGAAGCGGATCGTGACGCCAAGTATGTCCGTCTGGCTGACGAGTCTGTCTGCATTGGTCCACCTGCGTCGCGTGATAGTTATCTCAATATGCCGGCGATTATTGCGGCAGCCGAAGTCACCGATGCCGAAGCGATTCACCCCGGATACGGCTTCTTGTCTGAAAATGCGGACTTTGCAGATCGCGTAGAAAAGAGCGGTTTTGTTTTTATCGGACCTCGACCCGAGTCGATTCGTCTGATGGGCGACAAGGTCAGTGCCAAACAAGCCATGATTGAGGCGGGTGTGCCTGTGGTGCCCGGCTCAGCGGGCGCCTTGCCCGATGACCCTGCAGAGATTCTGCGCACCGCACGCGAGGTGGGATACCCCGTCATTATTAAAGCGGCAGGCGGTGGCGGTGGACGCGGTATGCGTGTTGTTCATACTGAAGCAGCCTTGCTCAATGCCGTCACGATGACAAAGTCGGAAGCTGGGGCCGCATTTAACAACCCCGAGGTTTACCTCGAAAAGTTTCTCGAAAATCCACGCCATATCGAAATCCAAGTGCTGGCGGATGGTGGCAAGCATGCCGTCTGGCTGGGTGAGCGCGATTGCTCGATGCAGCGCCGTCACCAAAAAGTGATCGAAGAGGCCCCTGCACCGGGTATTGATCGCAAGCTGATTGAAAAAATCGGTGAGCGCTGTGCCGAGGCCTGCCGCAAGATTGAATATCGTGGTGCGGGGACCTTTGAGTTTCTGTATGAAAACGGCGAGTTTTATTTTATTGAGATGAACACCCGTATCCAGGTTGAACATCCTGTGACGGAATTGATCACGGGCATTGACTTGGTGCAGCAGCAGATTCGCGTCGCTGCAGGAGAGAAATTTCTCTTGCGTCAAAAAGATATTACGTTCCGCGGTCACGCGGTCGAGTGTCGTATCAACGCAGAGGATCCTTTCAACTTTATGCCGAGCCCAGGCCGAATCACTAATTGGCACACGCCAGGTGGTCCCGGTGTGCGCATCGACTCGCATGTGTTCAATGGTTATTTTGTTCCACCAAACTATGATTCGATGATTGCCAAGGTCATTACGTATGGTGATACGCGTGCGCAGGCCGTTGCGCGCATGTCAATTGCCCTGTCAGAAATGGTGGTCGAAGGCATTAAAACCAATATCCCCCTGCATCGCGAACTGATGGCTGATTCAAAGTTCGTTGAGGGAGGCACGAGTATCCATTATCTCGAACACAAGCTTGCCGCACGAGCCGAATAACGGAAACCACAATGCGTGAATTGGTGCTGTTGTGCCCTGGCGCTCTCGCAGAGCCACTCTCTGACGGCCTACTTGAGTCCGGTGCGTTGTCTGTGTCTGTCGAAGACGCCGATCTCGACACTGACGAAGAGCAACCGTTGTTTGGGGAGCCTGGCAGCGAACCTAATACGCAAGCGTGGGCGCGTAATCGTCTGGTGGTGCTCTTGGCTGATGGTACGGACCCCGAGCAATTGTTGGCGAGCGCCCGCGAGAATCTCGATACGGAAACAGACTTGCCCTGGCATTTGCGTCAGGTGCCGGATGCGGATTGGGTACGACTGACGCAGTCACAATTTGGTCCCATCTCGGTCGGCGAACATATTCTGATCGTGCCGAGTTGGCATGCAGATCAAATGCCCGCAACGCCCGAAGCCGGACGAATCGCGATTCAATTGGATCCAGGCTTGGCTTTTGGTACAGGCAGTCATCCTACAACGCATCTTTGTCTGGAATGGTTGGCCGAGGCACTCCCTGCCGGCGCCACGGTACTGGATTATGGTTGCGGCTCAGGCATTTTGGCGATTGCGGCCAAAATGTTGGGTGCTGCAAGCGTAACGGGTGTAGACATTGATGAGCAGGCAGTTCAGGCGACAGCAGCCAATGCGCTCGCCAATCAAACTGAAGTCAATGCGCAAATGACCGAGGGTCTCACGGATGGACAGTTTGATGTGGTCGTCGCAAACATCTTGTCCAATCCGCTCAAAGTGCTGGCACCCATGCTCTCGACGCGCGTGCGTTCCGGTGGCAGCTTAGTGTTGTCTGGTGTGCTTGAGCGACAGGCGTTAGAGGTAGCGGAGGCCTATGCGCACTGGCTGCCGTTGACCGTTTGGCAGGCCCGCGATGGCTGGGTGTGTCTGGCTGGTCGTAAGCCCTGAGGTGCGCGTATGAGTCTCGTCACGCGTTGTCCCAAGTGTCAAAGCGATTTTGTCGTCAAGCTTGAGCAGTTGCAAGCCCTTGATGGCTTAGTACGTTGCGGTGCTTGTGCGCACATTTTCGATGGCTTTGCGACCTTGCAAAGTCAGTTGCCGACGCTGACACAGCGTCCGGGTGTTGGCGCCGGAGGGGGGATCGCCTTTGCCGCACCGACCTTGACAGCAGCGCCTTCACGCCCAGGGGTACTCACCCCTGCGACAATCTCCACACCATCACCAGCGCCGACAGTGTTACGTCATCGCGCTGAGCGTTCTGAGCCACGCGCATTATCTGAGCCCGACTTACCTGCTGAACGCGTTGAGCCCGCGTCACCGAAGCCGACGCCACACTTTTCTTTTTCTGCCCAGTCAGCAGAGCAAGAGCAAGAACAAGTGCGAGCGGACGCAATGATCGTTGGCGAGTCACGTTTGCGGGGAGACGGAGCATCCGTTGGTCGGACCCAGCCAGAGTTTTTAGTCGATGAGGTCGACACCCCGAGGCTAAAGATGTTGCTATGGGGCCTAGGGAGTTTCTTGGCGCTCGTACTACTCGTGGTGCAGTTGACGTATGTGTATCGTAACGATCTGGCGAGCCTGGTGCCTGCCTGGCGTCCTGCGCTAGAGTCTCTTTGCGTCACGCTGCGCTGTGAAGTCAGTATGCGCCGACATCTTGAGCGCATTTCTGTCTCAGTCATCGCGTTCGAGCGTCAGCCTTCAGCAGATTCAGCGTCTAAGTCAGCGGAAATGACGCTGAAGTTTTCATTACGCAATCGTTTTAACCAACCACAACCTTGGCCGTATCTTTCACTTGAGTTGACCGATGCATCGAGCACGGTCGTATTGAGAAAACGTCTGAGCCCCAATGAGTATCTGCCTGCAACCTTGGCGGATAAGCCCTTTGCCGCCAGTCAGGAAGTCAGTCTAATGTTGCCCGTTGCTGTGACAGGTTTACAGATCAACGGCTATTCACTTAAACCATTTTTTCCTTGAGGCTTTTAGCATGACAGCGTCAGTTTTAATTTGTGGTTCAGTCGCTTTCGATACGATCGCAGTGTTTGATGGAAAGTTCAAAGAGCATATTTTGCCCGATCGGATTCACGCTTTAAGTGTGTCTTTTTTAGTGCCCCGTATGCGTCGAGAGTTTGGCGGCTGTGCGGGCAATATTGCCTATAACCTCAAACTCTTGGGGGGACACCCTATCCCAGTGGCAACCGTGGGTGATGACGCGTCAGATTATCTGCAACGCTTTAAACAGCTGGGGATCGAGGTCAACATGATCCGCAGCTTGCCTGATACTTTGACTGCGCAATGCTTTATTACAACCGATCTTGATGACAATCAAATCTCAGCATTTCATCCTGGCGCAATGGACCGCTCCTCTGAAAATGATTTGACCGGCCATCAGGCGGCCTGGGCGATTGTGGCACCCGACTCAAAAGCGGGCATGATTGCACATGCCAAGCGTTTGCATGCGCAAGGCACACCGTTTATCTTTGATCTCGGTCAGGCAATGCCACTGTTTGACGGTGAGGACATCAAACACATGATTAGCCTTGCACAGGCGCTGACGGTGAATGATTACGAAGCAAGTGTGGTTGAGCAACGTACAGGCAAAAGTATCGCTGAATTAGCGCAGGGCTTGCGTGCAGTTGTCGTCACACGCGGCGCTGAGGGGGCGACGCTTTATACCGAGGGACACGCGCATCACATTGACGCCGTCACCCCCCAAGGCCTTGTTGACCCAACCGGTTGTGGCGATGCGCATCGCGCCGGCTTGTTGTATGGCCTCACACACGGCTGGACATGGATGGATGCCTGTAAACTCGGCAATCTGATGGGTTCGATCAAGATTGCGTCGCGCGGTCCTCAAAATCACGCACCTAGCCGAGCCGAAATGAGTGCCATGCTCAAAGCGCAGTTCAATTTGCAGCTGCCTTGAGCGTATTTGAAGAGAGGCCTACGATGAATAAAAGTTTCCCCATCACCTCAAGCACCCGACTGATTCTTGGGGCCTTTGCCCTGTCGGCAGTGGTGCTTGTCTCGGGTTGTGCAAAGCCCTCAGCTTCTGCAAATGTCTACAACTACAACCAAACGCAACGTGATCAGATTGTGCGTAATGGTACGGTCATTAATGTGCGACCGATTACGATCCAAAGTGATCAGACGTCTGGTGGTGGCGCGATTGCGGGTGGCGCGGTTGGTGGCGTGGCGGGTAGTTCGATCGGGGGCGGAACAGGACGCACGCTGGCAGTTATTGGCGGTGCGATCTTGGGGGCGCTGGCGGGTAACGCAATCGAAGAAAAAATAGATAAAAAAGATGGACTGGAAATTTCAGTGCGTTTAGATAATGGTGAGACCCGAGTGATTGCGCAAGAGGCTGACTTGCCAATCCTGATGAACCAGCGTGTTCAGGTCATTAGTGGAGCGGGACCTACGCGTGTGGTGCCACTCACACAGAACTAACCCCGCCAAGCGCGATGTAAGCGCTAGAGAATAAAGAGCGGGAAAAGTTGGTAGGTGATACGGCTGATCACCATGATGGCGATTTGAGCCAGGATCAACAGCACAATGGGTGACAAGTCAAAGCCACCCAGATTTGGCATGATGCGCTGGATGGGCGCCAGCAAGGGGCTTGTCATGATGCGCAACACGGGCATGATGGTGGCCATTGGGTTGACCCATGACAGCACAGCCTGAATCAAGGTCAGCCAAATAATCAGATTGAGTGCCCAACGCGCGACGGTCGTGAAACCTGCGCCAATGAGACCCGGTATGAGCTTGACTGGCAGCATGCTAGCGGTTGATACCAGCCACAACAAGAATAGATACAGCACCGCAACGAGGAGCGCGCCCAGCAGGCTTGCCCAGTCTGTGCCACCGCCTGTGGGTACAATTCGGCGCAGCGGAGTGACGAGCCAGTTGGTCGCTTGGATAATCGCTTGAGAAATCGGATTGAAGGGGTGCAGTTTGACGGCATGCAGCCACGCGCGTGCAAGCAGCACCGCGCCGATTAGCGTAAAGCCAATATCAAGAATAAAGCGGAGTATTTCGCCAATCATAAAGAATCTGTCCCGAGTGGTGAAACATGATCGTCATTGTCGCACGTGCGTCTATCCTCGTACCAGACCGAACGGCTAGATGCGGATAAAAAAAGCCGCCTGGTGAACCAGGCGGCTAGGTCTAGCTTGCCTCAGCCAAAAGCTCAGGGACGGCCACCCGTAGGAAAGGGCCACGACGCAGCAGGATTCAGGGCAGTTTTTGCACCTGGAGCTGCAGCTGTCGAGGGGGCAGCGGCTGCCGGCTTTTTAGCAGCAGGTTTTTTAACTATTTTTTTTTTGCAGCTACTTTTGTAGCGGCTGGCTTTTTAGCAGCTACTTTTTTGACTGCAGGCTTCTTTGCTGCAACTTTCTTGACTGCTTTTTTAGCAACGACTTTCTTTGCTGCAGGCTTTTTAGCGGCGACTTTTTTAGCTGCAGGCTTTTTAGCTGCGGCTTTTTTCGCTACTTTTTTGACTGCTTTTTTAGCAACGACTTTCTTTGCTGCTGGCTTCTTAGCAGCGACTTTCTTTGCTGCTGGCTTCTTTGCCACTACTTTCTTAGCTGCAACGACTTTCTTTGCTGCTGGCTTCTTTGCTGCGGCTTTCTTTACTGCTTTTTTGGCTGTTGCCATGGTAATACTCCTTAGTTCAGGGTCCCAAACATTAAAACCCGTGCTTGACTCCGCCCACCATGGGAGGATGTGTCGCCCGAGTTATTCATCGTCACAAGCCGCTACCAACCATCAGTAGCATCGTGATTTGTGCTGATGAATCCGGCACAGCCATTTGAACTGCCTCCCGTGAGGACGCGAACCAATTCAAATGGCACCAGATGGCGGGGTGAGCCGCCGTCTGGCAAGTACAAAGTGAGACTGAGACTTCTGACTAGAGACTTATTCCCAATTGGCTTATTCCCAATTGAGGGCGCCTCCAGTCTGATACTCAATCACACGTGTTTCAAAGAAATTGCGTTCCTTCTTTAGGTCAATCATTTCTGCCATCCAAGGGAAGGGGTTTTCTTCTTGGGCGAACAGAGGTTCGATGCCGATCTGCTGGCAACGACGATTAGCAATAAAGCGCAGGTACGACTTGAACATGGGTGCATTCAGACCCAGCACGCCGCGTGGCATAGTGTCTTCGGCGTAGGCATATTCAAGATCGACCGCTTTGGCGAACAGCGCGCGAATTTCTTCACGGAACGCTGGCGTCCAGAGTTGTGGGTTTTCGAGCTTGATGGTGTTGATCAGGTCAATACCGAAATTGCAGTGCATGGATTCATCGCGCAGGATGTACATGTACTGTTCTGCGGCACCTGTCATTTTATTTTGGCGTCCCAGCGCAAGAATCTGGGTAAAACCAACGTAAAAGAACAGACCTTCCATCAGGCAGGCAAACACAATCAGGGACTTCAGCAGCGTCTGATCCGTTTCGAGTGTGCCGGTTTTGAAGTTTGGGTCCGCGATGGCGTCAATAAATGGAATCAGGAACTGATCCTTGGCGCGAATCGAAGGCACTTCGTTGTATGCATTGAAAATTTCGGATTCGTCGAGATCCAGGCTTTCAACGATGTACTGATAGGCGTGTGTATGGATCGCCTCTTCGAAGGCTTGGCGCAGTAAAAACTGACGGCATTCGGGAGCGGTGATATGACGATAGGTGCCCAACACGATGTTGTTAGCGGCCAAAGAGTCGGCCGTCACAAAGAAACCAAGGTTGCGCTTGATGATACGACGCTCATCTTCGGTCAAACCCGTTGGGTTTTTCCAAAGTGCGATATCGCGCGACATGTTGATCTCTTGCGGCATCCAGTGGTTGGCGCAGGTCGCGATGTATTTTTCCCAAGCCCATTTGTATTTGAAGGGCACGAGTTGGTTGACGTCGGTCTGGCCATTGATGATGCGTTTGTCGGCGACATTGACACGTGTCGCGGGATTAGTCGCCACAGGTGTCTGAATCAGACCGGGTGTTGGTAAGGCAGTGTCGCCAAAGACGCCAGTGGCTGCACGCGCAGACATAGAGGCAGCGAGTGATGCGGGTTGTACTGAGGAAAGCGCTCCACCCAAGCCAGTAGGCGGGGCGGTTGTCGTTGTAGGTTCGTCGTTCCAGCTAAGCATGATATTTTTTTCCGGTGGCGGTTATTGGCAAGCTTCGCACTCTTCGAAACCTGGATCGCCAGGTCTCATGGTGCAGGCCGCTCCGAGAGTTTCGGGTTCGGGTAAGACAGGGGCTGCTGCTGAAGCAAACGTGCCACTGGTCGAGCCAGCGCCTGCGACGTTGACCGCATTGAGTTCGCCGCCGCGTCCGGTTGATTTTTCAGCACTCGTGGCACCAAGCGTGCGCAGGTAGTAAGTGGTCTTGAGTCCACGCAGCCATGCGAGCTTGTAAGTGTCGTCCAGTTTCTTACCGGAAGCACCTGCCATATAAATGTTGAGTGACTGCGCTTGATCGATCCACTTTTGACGGCGCGCCGCACATTCGACGATCCAATTAGGCTCGACTTCGAAAGCTGTGGCGTATAGGGTGCGTAAATCGGCCGGGACGCGATCTATGCGGGATAAGCTGCCGTCGAAATATTTAAGATCGGCGACCATTACTTCATCCCAGAGGCCAAGTTTTTTGAGGTCACGAACAAGGTGTTCGTTGACAACAATGAACTCGCCGGAGAGGTTCGATTTAACGTACAAGTTTTGATAAGTTGGCTCGATACACGCGGACACGCCAATAATATTCGAAATTGTTGCTGTTGGGGCAATTGCAACACAATTTGAATTGCGCATACCTTGAAGTTTGATGCGTTCACGCAACGAATCCCAATCCAGCGTGCTGGATTCGTCGACTTCAACATAGCCGCCACGATGTTCACGCAGCAGTGCAATGGAGTCATGCGGCAAGATACCGCGTGACCACAACGAACCTTCGAAGCTGGCGTAACGACCGCGCTCTGCTGAGAGATCGCTAGAGGCGCTGTAGGCGTAATAGCAAACGGCTTCCATCGAGCGATCCGCAAATTCGATTGCCTCTTGTGACGCATAAGGAACGCGCATCAAATGCAAGCAATCTTGAAAGCCCATCATGCCCAAGCCGACTGGACGGTGACGTACGTTGGAGTTGCGTGCTTTCGCGACGGCGTAGTAGTTGATATCGATGACGTTATCAAGCATGCGCATCGCAATCTTGATGGTGCGCTGAAGCTTGTCGTGGTCGAGTGACAGCGTGCCGTCTGCATTTTGCTTCAAGTGCGCAGGCAAGTTGACCGAACCCAAGTTACACACTGCAATTTCTGTATCGTTTGTATTCAGTGTGATCTCTGTACACAGATTTGAGCTGTGCACGACGCCCACGTGTTGCTGTGGTGAGCGAATATTGCATGGATCTTTGAACGTGATCCATGGATGACCGGTTTCAAACAGCATCGACAGCATTTTGCGCCAGAGATTGGTCGCAGGCATTGTTTTAAACAAGGTCAAATCGCCACGCGCGGCTTTTTTTTCGTAGCCAACGTATGCTTTTTCAAATTCGACGCCCACTTTTTCGTGCAGATCTGGGCAATCGGATGGTGAGAACAATGTCCAGTTCCCACCTTCGATGACACGCTTCATGAACAAGTCAGGAATCCAATTTGCGGTGTTCATGTCGTGCGTACGACGACGCTCATCGCCTGTGTTTTTACGCAGGTCTAGAAATTCTTCGATGTCCAGGTGCCAGGACTCGAGGTAGCAACATACGGCGCCCTTGCGTTTTCCGCCTTGGTTGACCGCGACGGCCGTGTCGTTGACCACTTTTAGGAATGGCACAACGCCTTGACTTTCGCCGTTGGTGCCTTTGATGTGGCTGCGCATGGCGCGCACAGGTGTCCAGTCGTTGCCAAGGCCGCCTGCATATTTGGCCAATAACGCATTTTCTTTGATGGCTTCGTAGATGCCGTCCAGATTGTCAGACACGGTGGTGAGATAGCAAGACGACAGCTGTGAATGCAATGTGCCGGCATTGAACAGTGTGGGTGTGGAGCTCATGAAGTCAAAGGACGACAAGATTTGATAGAACTCAATCGCACGCGTCTCACGGTCCACTTCAGCAATCGCTAAACCCATCGCTACGCGCATGAAGAACACCTGTGGAAGCTCAATGCGCTCGCCACGGATGTGCAAGAAGTAACGGTCATACAGTGTTTGCAGGCCTAAGTAATCGAATTGCAGGTCGCGGCTGGCATCGAGCGCTGCAGCCAGGCGGGGCAGGTTATAGCGTGAGAGTTCGGTGTTGAGCAGGCCCGCTTCGACGCCGCGCTTGATGAATGTTGGGAAATACGTGGCATAGCGCGTCGCCATGTCTTCTTGTGAGGCTTCCTCCGACAATACTTCTTTGCGGATCGTGTGCAACAGCAGGCGAGCAGTCACTTTGCTGTAAGCAGGGTCGTTTTCGACCATCGAGCGTGCAGCCAAGATTGCGGATTTGTAGACTTCCTCGACAGGAACGCCGTCGTAAATGTTCTTGAGTGTTTCGCGTTGAATCGCAGCAGTATCCACAAACTCGCCCAGACCAAAGCCGGCCGACTCAATGGTGGCCTGAAGTTTGGCGAGATCGAGTGGCTTGCGCACGCCGCCATCCATCACATGCAGCGTGGTGGCCTCGGCGGGTGCGTGCTCGACGTTTGATTTCGCACGCTCTTGGGCGCGACGCTCGCGATACAGCACGTAGGATCTCGCGACATCATGCTCGCCGGAGCGCATCAGCGCCAGTTCGACGGCGTCTTGGATGTCTTCGATATGAAACGTGCCACCATTTGGGCGGCTGCGTACCAGCGCTTGAACGACGTGATGTGTGAGTGTGTCAACGAGTTCGCGGACGCGTGCCGAGGCGGCGCCTTGACCACCATTGACGGCCAAAAAAGCCTTGGTCATGGCGATGCCGATCTTGCTCGGCTCGAAGTTGACCACTGCGCCGTTGCGGCGAATGATGTGATATTGGTTCCACGCGGCCTCAGTAATAGGCGCGGCAGTTTGAGAAAACTGTGGCGTGGCTTCGCGGTGCGGCACGGTGCTGGTAGAAGTTTGCATTTGGGCTCCTGCAAGGTGAATGGGGCACACGCCCCACTCGAATTCGGTCATCGCTAATCATGTAGTCAATCAGGACGTATACGCTGAGCGCTGTATCACGCCTCGGCAAACGACCACTACATGTAGTGTTTTAATGTCTGGTGGATACTAATTCTAGTGTTTGTTCCAAAGCTAGGCAATATTTTTATTAATTATTTTTTACCTATCGCAAACCCTATGTTTTGAAAAAGTGTGGTGTAAAAGCCAATTCTGCCGCTTTCTCAAATGTGATTTTTGTTAAATCACCAAAGAGGTGACTGTTTCCTATCAAATATGTTGCACTATTCGACTTACGCATTCCAATTCTGAAATTGCTTTGAGGTATTGATGTCCAATCACGGGTTATTGCGCTGGTCTGCAGCGGCGGTTTGTTTGGTGTTGGCTGGCTGTGGAATTCCGCGCCCCTCTGATTCGTTGCTATTGCTTGCACCAGAAAACTTACCCGAACCTGTCTGCGTTGCACCCGCGGCTGGACAAGCGCTCATAGGCGTTTGGTATGTTGTGCGAAAACAAGCGGATGTGGCGGGAGAGGTTCAAACCCTACTGACATTGACAGCAGACGGCAAAATGCGACAGCAGATTCGTGTCAAACAGGGACGCAACATTCGTTCTGAGCTGCGCGAAACGGGTTGCTGGGAAGCACCACAAGGAAAACTTGTGTTGCGCATCAGCCGCTCAAACGGTGAAATGGTGGATTACCGCGACCCGATGTACACGTTGACCTACGTCATCGAGCGGAGCGATTCGCGCCGGGTTGTCTTGAGTGAGGACAAGCCTGGCAGCAAGCCCTTCACGGGACAGCGTGTTCAAGACAGCTTTAAGTTGATGTAAGTCGTTCGCGCAAGGCGCGCGACGTTAAGCCAGGGCGAGTCTTTCCAGCACCGTGCTTTTGCCAAGTATCTCTAGCACGGCATCAATCGCAGGTGTTTGTGTCGTGCCGGCGACCGCCACGCGCAAAGGAATCGCAAGTTGGGGCATTTTTAAGCCATGCGTCGCGAGGGTAGATTTAACCAACGCACTCAGCGCGGTCCGTGTCCATTCTATCGAGGCAGCCTGTGCCGCAAAGTCTTTTAAAACAAGACGTGCCGGTCCAGTGAGATGCTGCGCAACAAGTTCGGGCGTGGCCGGTTGAAAGGCGCCACAAAACAACATCGCGCTCTCGGCAAGTTGCTCAAGCGTCTCCGCCCGGTCTTTTAACAATGCCACGACTTGAGTCAGATCGACTTTTTGTGTGTCACCGCCGCGCACGGCAATACGTGGGGCGACGGCTTGGGCAAGCGCGGCATCCTCGCTCTGCTTAATATAGTGTGCATTGACCCAATTGAGTTTTTTGGGGTCCCATTGCGCTGCGGATTTGGATAAGTGCTGTGGATCGAACCACGCTACGAGTTGCTCGCGAGAGAACAGCTCGTCATCGCCGTGACTCCAACCCAGGCGTGCTAAGTAATTGACCATCGCCTCGGGTAAGTAGCCGTCACGGTCATACTCCATCACACTGACTGCACCGTGGCGCTTGGAGAGTTTTTCGCCATCGGGTCCCAAAATCATTGGGACATGACCATACTCAGGCACGGGTGCACCCAGTGCACGCAAAATCGTAATCTGGCGTGGTGTGTTGTTGACATGGTCGTCGCCACGCAGCACGTGGGTAATGCGCATGTCCCAGTCATCGACGACCACGCAAAAGTTGTATGTCGGCGTGCCATCGGGACGTGCGATGACGAGATCGTCGAGTTCACTATTGTCGAAAGTGATCGGTCCTTTGACCATGTCAACCCAGCCGGTGGCGCCATCCTGCGGGCTTTTGAAGCGCACAACAGGCTTGCGATCAGAGGGGATTGCGGGCAAGGTTTTGCCGGGTTCGGGACGCCACGTGCCGTCGTAACGCGGTTTTTGACCCAGGGCGCGGGCACGTTCGCGCATCTCGTCCACTTCGGCAGGCGAGCTGTAACAATGATAAGCCGTGCCTTGTGCGAGCATGTCGGCCACCACCGCGCGGTAACGGTCCATATGCTGCATTTGGTAAAAAGGGCCTTCGTCAGGCGTGAGCCCCAGCCAAGCCATGCCTTCTAAAATTGCTTGTACCGCCTCAGGGGTTGACCGTTCGAGGTCGGTGTCTTCGACGCGCAAAATAAAGGTGCCACCGAAATGTCTGGCGTATGCCCATGAAAACAAGGCCGTGCGGGCACCACCCAAATGCAAAAAGCCAGTGGGTGAGGGCGCAAAACGTGTGCGAACGGGTATTGAAGCGGAAGACATAAAAACCTTTTAAATCAGCACGCTTTGTAAAAAACGTGAAATATCGTGAATTTCTTGGGGGCACACGGAATGCTGCATCGGATAGGTGTGCCACTGAACGGGGTAGCCTAAGGCCGCGAGTTTGGCACGCGAGGCTTCTGCGCGCTCAAGCGAGACAACAGGGTCCTGTGTGCCATGCGCTAAAAAGATCGGTGTGTCTGCATTGGCGCTATGACGTTCTGTATCCGCCATATCAATGAGCGGTAAGTAACCAGACAGTCCCATCAAACCCGCAAGCTTGGTGGGGAAGCGTAAGCCGGTATGCAATGTCATGGCGCAGCCCTGCGAAAAGCCGGCTAACACGATGCGTTCAGTCGGAATGCCACGCGTATTTTCACGTGCAATCAGGGCCTGAATCGCGCGCTCAGAAACGCGGATCCCTTGTTCATCCTCGCGCTTAACGAGGTTGGGCGTCAAAATGTCATACCAGGAGCGCATCGCCATGCCACCGTTGATGGTGACGGGCTGAATGGAGGCATGCGGAAAAACAAAGCGTACAGATAACGAAGCGGGTAAGCGCAGCTCAGGCACGATCGGTGCAAAATCATGACCATCGGCACCCAAGCCATGTAACCATAGAACGCAATGCGTGGGGTTGGAACCTGTGTTGTGTTCAACACAGTCAAGCAAGGCATCTGTGGTCATGCTTCAGTATCCGAATCTTGAAGAGTTTTAATGGCTTGAAAAAGCGCACGATAATGTTTGCGCTGTGGATCCTGGCCTTGGCGCAGTGACTCATTCGCAGTGGCTTCTTTGCGCCCTTCGCGAATCAGTGTGCGAATGTGCTGGACATCTGCGTGTGGGTATTTTTGCAACAAAACGGTCAGCGCGGCATCGTCTTTTAGGAGGCGATCACGCAAAGCTTCGAGGCGATGCATGGCTTGTGTTTGCACGCGGGAGCCATTTTTCCAGGTATCCAGGAGTACGCGGATCTCCTCTGCAGGCGCATCCCGCATGAGCTTGCCGACGTAGTGAATCTGCCTGCGCAGGCCTTCGCGGCTTGTGGTGCGTTGTGCGAGGCGAACTGCATCGTAGAGCCGTTCAGCTAAAGGCAGTTGTTTAAGTCGTTCTGGGGACAGGTCCACCAGCTCGCGTCCAAGGTCAACCAAAGCGTGCATGTCGCGTTTTAATTGCGACTTGCTTGGGCCGTCGTAAGGGGACTCATCGGTCCCGTCAGGTGTTTGAGGTAATTCTTGTGTCATAGCGCTATCATAAAGCCTCACGCTAACGGACTAATATGACTTCTTCAATTTCTTTTCTTCCTGTTGCTGAAAATCGACCGATTTTCGAAGATTTAGTGACTCAGGCGCTCAAGCATGCTCAAAGCTTGGGTGCGAGCGACGCTGCTGCCGAGGTTTCCGAAGGGCAAGGTCTGGCTGTTTCGGTCCGCAAGGGCCATGTTGAGACGGTCGAGCAGACTCGCGATCGTTCACTAGATGTGACGGTATTTGCCGGACAGCGCCGTGGTTCGGCCTCGACATCTGATTTCTCCACTAAAGCCTTGCGCGAAACGGTAGAAGCGGCTTGGCATATTGCGCGCTATACCGCTGAGGATCCTGCTGCGGGACTGCCTGAGGCGGATCAGCTTGCAATTGGTGTCAAAAACAAATTACAACTGCATCACCCTTGGGCGCTTAGTGTCCAAGAAGCGACCCGGCTTGCTGTCGAGGCCGAGCGTGCTGCATTGGCTACGGATAAGCGCATTACAAATACAGAGGGTGCGGGTGTCGATACCCACGAGGGCCATTTTGTCCTTGGCAATACCCGTGGATTTTTAGACGGTTATGCGTATTCAAGGCATGGTTTGTCGGTTTCGCCGATTGCGGGACGCGGTCAGTCCATGCAGCGAGACTACTGGTATACCAGCGATCGCCGCGCCGACCGTTTGGCCGATCCCGCCGCAGTAGGCCGTTATGCCGCCGAGCGTGCTCTGGCCCGCCTTTCCGCCCGCCGTATCCCAACGGGTCATTTTCCGGTGCTCTTCGAAGCGCCCCTCGCGCTGGGCTTACTGGGTGCCTTGACCCACGCCACGAGTGGTGGCGCGTTGTACCGCCAGACGAGCTTTTTACTTAATTCGCTCGGTCGTCAACTATTTCCAACACACATTAGTGTGATGGAGGACCCCCATATTAAGGGTGCCATGGGCAGCTCGCCCTTCGACGAAGAGGGCGTCAAAACGCAGGCCCGCGAAGTGATTAACGCGGGGGTGCTGCAGGGCTACTTTCTGTCCTCTTACACCGCCCGCAAACTCGGAATGGTGACGACAGGCAATGCAGGCGGCTCTCACAACCTCGTATTGCGTTCCTCACAGACGCGTAAAAAAGACGATTTTGAGGCGATGTTGCGCAAAATGGGGACGGGCTTGCTGGTAACCGAACTCATTGGGCAGGGCGTCAACTACGTGACAGGGGACTATTCACGGGGTGCTTTTGGTTATTGGGTTCAAAATGGTCAGATTCAGCACGCAGTCGAAGAAATCACGATTGCTGGCAACCTGAAGGATATGTTTGCCCAAATCGTTGCGGTCGGGGCTGACGCCATTACGCGCGGCAGCAAGACTACGGGCTCAATCCTGATCGAACGGATGTCGATTGCAGGTACCTAGTTGGCTGCTTGAGTGATTTTGTTGTAGAATCAAAGGCTTTCCCCGAGCATTGGCATTTTTATTGATGTCCAGGCTTCGGTTTTTGTGAGTGTTTGCACGGGCGGGTAACAACGTTTTGGCAACATGCTTTCTCAAAAATCAGGGGGAGTCTTTCCGGGATGGTCCCAGAGAGAATTTATTAGGATCCAATCATGAAGACATTTGTGGCCAAGCCGCATGAAGTCAAGCGTGACTGGTTCGTGATTGACGCGAAGGGCAAAGTCCTCGGTCGTGTGGCCAGCGAAGTCGCACGCCGTTTGCGCGGTAAACACAAACCAGAATTCACGCCTCACGTTGATACTGGCGATTACATCGTCATTATTAACGCCGCTGAGATCGTCGTAACCGGTAATAAGTCGCAAGACAAAAAATATTTCCGTCACACGACATACCCAGGTGGTATTCGCGAAACGAACTTTGCAAAAATGCAAGAACGTTTTCCGGGTCGTGCAGTCCAGAAGGCCGTCAAGGGCATGTTGCCCAAGGGTCCTTTGGGTTACGCGATGATCAAAAAGCTGAAGGTCTATGCTGGTGCTGAGCATCCGCACTCTGCCCAACAGCCACAGCCCCTCGAATTTTAAGGATAGGCCATGATCGGTAATTGGAATTACGGAACCGGCCGCCGCAAGACTTCGGTGGCTCGCGTCTTCATGAAAAAAGGTGCAGGCAAGATCGTCGTGAACGGCAAGCCCGTTGACGAGTACTTTGCCCGTGAAACAGGTCGCATGGTGGTGCGTCAGCCTCTTGAGCTGACCGGTCACACTGCATCGTTTGACTTTCATATCAATGTGCACGGTGGCGGCGAAAGCGGTCAAGCGGGCGCTGTGCGTCACGGTATTACCCGTGCGCTGATTGACTATGATGCAACGCTCAAGCCTTCGCTGTCGAAAGCTGGCTTTGTGACACGTGATGCACGTGAAGTCGAACGTAAGAAAGTCGGTTTCCACAAAGCACGTCGTCGGAAACAGTTCAGCAAGCGTTAATCGCGCATGCACGGATGACTCAAGCGCTTGTGACCCAAGCGCGAGATCTTTCGGGATCTCGAAACAAACAGGCCGCGCAAGCGGCCTGTTTGTTTTTAAACATCTCTCATGTAAATTCGCATGGGATAATGTAGGCATTACTCAGGATCACTCTCATGACACAAACATCATCAAAGCGTATCAAGGTTGGCATCGTGGGCGGCACGGGATATACCGGGGTCGAACTGTTGCGTATTTTGTCTCAGCACCCCCAGGTGGATCTTCACGCGATCACGTCGCGCAAAGAAGATGGCATGCCTGTTTCTGATATGTTTCCAAACCTTAGGGGGCATGTGCGTCTGGCGTTTTCTTCACCCGATAAGGCGCCTCTGACAGGATGTGATGTGGTGTTCTTTGCAACGCCCCATGGTGTGGCAATGAGTCAGGCTAAAGAGTTGCTGGCCGCAGGCGTGCGCATCATTGACCTGGCTTCTGATTTTCGTCTCAAAGACATCCCAACGTTTGAGCACTGGTACAAGATCCCGCATTCGTGTCCTGAGATCCTTGACGAAGCGGTGTATGGTTTGGTTGAACTCAATCGCGAAGCGATTTCACGTGCGCGCGTCATCGGCAATCCGGGGTGCTATCCGACAACCGTGTTGCTAGGCCTCGCGCCGTTGCTGGGTGGCAAACCGCTCATCGATACCTCTGACATCATCTCTGACTCCAAATCTGGTGTGAGCGGTGCGGGACGTAAGGCTGAGGTCGGCATGTTGTTTTCCGAGGCTGGCGATAATTTCAAAGCCTATGGTGTGGCCGGTCATCGTCACCACCCCGAAATTAAGGCTCAGCTGGATCGCCTGGCAGGGACATCGGTCGGACTGACCTTTGTGCCGCATCTCGTGCCGATGATTCGCGGCATGCTCAGCACGATTTATGTTCGAATTTTGCCAGAGGCGCGTGAGACTGATTTTCAGGCATTGTTTGAAAAGCGTTATGCCAATGAGACGTTTGTGGACGTGATGCCTGCGGGCAGCTTGCCCGATACGCGCTCTGTGCGGGCCTCTAACGCCTTGCGGATTGCGCTGCATCGTCCGGGCAATGGTGATCGACTCATTATTCTTGTCGTGCAAGACAATCTGGTCAAAGGTGCCGCAGGACAGGCGATTCAAAATATGAATCTGATGTTTGGTTTGCCTGATAGTGTTGGTTTGAACCAGGTTGCGATTTTGCCTTGAGGAGTCCTGCTTGAGCGGATTTACAGGTGACACGTTCCCACTCAAGACCCTTGTGTTTTGGGTGCTCGGGGCCTTTGCTTTGATTGCTGCGGGCATGGGGGCTGGCGTGTTTTTGACTCAACATTCCGGTCCAGAGGCGCTTGAGTTGCAGTTACGGACGCAACAGGCCGCTCAAACTCAAATCCGTACAGAGTTTGAAGCGCTAATTGCTGCTGCAAATGCCCGCACCCAGCAAGTGCAACAAACGCTGACGATCGAGCAGGCCGCACGCGCAGAACTTGAAAAAAGTCTCACTGCGTTGCAAGAGGAACTTGGCCGCAGCAAAGACCATCTGGCGTTTTATGAACAACTGTTACCACCAGGGCCGCAGGGTGCGATCGCCTTGCGGGCCGTTGAGTTGGAGCGGCAAGATCGGACGCTCGTATTTAGGGCATTATTGATGCGCAGCGGTAAGCCAAATAAACCGGGTGAACGGTTTAATGGTCGCTTGCAGTTTGTGGCGACAGGCATCAAAGATGGCCAAGAGCTCACCGTCGTCTTGCAACCGTCTCAGCGCACGGCCAGTGCAGGGGGCTCAACGTCTCCCTTAAACACACTGGGCGCTGCGACCGAGGATCAAGATAGTTTGAAGCTAAGTTTTGATCAGTTTCAGCGTAGCCAGGGTGTACTTGCGCTCCCCAAGGATTTTGAGCCGAGCTCAGTGGTTGTGAGTATTTTGTCGGGTGAGATTGTCCTTGCTTCGCGCAAGGTTGATCTTTAATTCCACCGTGAGTTTGCGGTATAGTTGAGCTAATTAGTCGGGTATCCCCGATATGGATTGATTGCGATAGTCGCCCTTAAGCAGGGCAGGAGCTAAACATGAGCACACTGAGCCAAACCGTCGATCTTCAGGCCCCCCCCACGCCCATTCTTTTTACTGACTCCGCTGCAGCAAAGGTCAAAGACTTGCTGATCGAAGAAGGCAATGCCAACCTCAAATTGCGCGTTTTCGTGCAGGGTGGCGGCTGTTCGGGTTTTCAATACGGATTTACGTTTGATGAAGACGTCAACGAAGATGACACTACGCTAGAAAAAAATGGCGTTGCTTTGCTGGTGGATCCAATGAGTTTTCAATACCTTGTTGGCGCTGAAATTGACTACAAAGAAGACATCGAAGGTTCACAGTTTGTGATTCGTAACCCAAATGCGACCACGACGTGTGGTTGTGGTTCTTCGTTCTCAGTCTAAATTACGTAGGCCAGTTTACGCAGGCCAGTACGCGCCGAGGATACGCATCCCTCGCGCGCCCGTCACAGCGGGGTTGCCAGCAGGTATCCCCTGCTGGTGAGCCCAAGCAAGCCAGGCAAACGCCAGCGCTTCAACATCCTGAGTGCCAATCCCTTCACTGTCCGTTGTCCTTACATCGCAAGCGAGTGTGCGTTGCAGGTCGGCCATCAGTGCGGTGTTGCGCGCACCTCCCCCGCAGACAAGCACTTCTTTTGCATCCGCGGCATAGGTCTGTACCGCGCGTGCAACCGTTTCTACGGTCAGTCGTCTGAGCGTGGCTTGGACGTTTTGCGCGAATGCGTCGTTTTCAGCAGCTGTTTGCCCGTCACCTGTTTGAAAAGCATTTAATTTTCTTTCAAGCCAGTCCCGATTGAATAAATCGCGCCCCGTGGATTTTGGTGCGGGCAAGGCGAACCATGGCTCTGCGTCCAGCATCGCTGCCAGTAGGGCTGCGTCGGCTTGGCCGCTGGCACCCCAGGCCCCATCCTGATCAAAGGCGCGTCCTGTGTGACGTGTGCACCACATATCCATCAACACATTGGCCGGTCCAGTATCAAATCCGATGGGGGGTTGATTGGGACGCAGGATGGTGATGTTGGCAATGCCACCGAGATTCAAAATCACGCGGGTGTGTGGCGCTGGGAAAATCCCTGCATGAAAAATCGGGACAAGTGGGGCACCCTGACCTCCTGCCGCGACATCCCGGCTGCGAAAATCGGCAATGACGCTTATACCGGTGAGCTCAGCCAAGAGGGCGGGCGCGTTGAGCTGCACCGTAAAGCCACGATCAGGTCTGTGACGAACGGTTTGCCCGTGCGCACCGAGTGCTGAGACTTGTTTTGGTGTTACCCCCGCTTGGCGTAAAACCTCTTGAACGACTTGGGCATATAGGCCGGCCAAACTGTTTGCAGCAAGCGCGGCGCGTTCGAGTTCATCAGGACCGCTCTGGTTAAGGGCGAGAAGCTCAGCTTGCAGTGCAGGAGGAAAAGCAGTGGCGGCACGTGCCAGCAATGTGGGGCGACCGGCTGGATCAAAGCGCGCTAAGACCGCATCGATGCCGTCTAGGCTTGTGCCCGACATCAGTCCTACATATAGCGCGTGCTCAGCCAAAAGAGCGTGCGCTTTTAGCGGCCAGCGACATTGCTCGTTTCGGGAACGGCTTCCTGAAACTTGGCAAGCACTTGTAATTGTTGCTTGAAGGGCGTGACGACTTCAGCGAATTTTTCGCGATGCTCTGGCGCGAGAGGTTGAGACGTCGGCATGTTTGCGGTCGCGGTCAACGGATCAATCGGCTTATCGGCTACGCGGAATTCGTAATGCAGGTGCGGCCCCGTTGACCAGCCTGTGGAGCCGACATAGCCAATCAGGTCGCCTTGTGAAACTTTACTACCCACCTGAAGACCTGAGGCAAAGCGACTCTGATGGGCGTAGAGTGTGGTGATTCGGCTGTGGTGCTTGAGGATGACGGTGTTGCCGTAGCCATTTCGCCAACCCACAAACTCAACTGTACCGTCCGCCGTGGCGTGAATAGGGGTGCCTGTCGGGGCGGCATAATCAACCCCCGGATGATGGCCGGACCAGGCTTGCAAGCCAGGAATCCTGCGCATACCAAACGTTGAGCTGATGCGGGAAAATTTGAGTGCGCTGCGTAAAAATGCCCCTCGCAAGCTTTCGCCCTCGAGATCGTAGTACCCGCCGGTTTGACCATCTGGACTAAACCAGACGGCATTATGTGTTTTTTTGCCGTTGATAAACTCTAGGGCAAGCACACGGCCGTTACCTGCAGTGCGACCGCCGATCGTGCGTGTTTCGTAGACGACACGAAATTGATCATTGGGGCGCAAACCACGTAAAAAGTCGATTTTGCTGCTCAGGATCTCGGCCATTTGCGAAGTAATACCATCGGGCACACCCGCAATGTCAGTGGCGGCAAAGAGTGAGGAGCGAATGGTGCCGACGGCGACTTCGACGTGCGTCTCAAGAGGCTGCAGGAGTTCTTCGGCGACAAAACCAGCTTTTGTAGCGGTAATCTGGAGGGTCTTGGCTACACCAGCGCCGTTAGCATCAGCATTAGGGGTGTGGTAATAGCGTACCCACAATAACTCGCCATTGTCGTTCGTGGCCGCTTGGATGGAGCGGCCAACATTCAGTCTGTAGATTGAGCGTGCTTTGGACTCGCGCGCGATGAAAGCCAGCAGGTTGGCGTCGGAGACATCCACGCGCTTGAGCACCGTCGCGAGCGAGTCGCCAGAGCGAATCCGGGTCTCAACGATGTATGGGGTTTCTTCGGTTGCTTGTTCGGCGGGTGCTGCTTCAGTAGGCGCAGGCACGGGCACAACGTTGAGAACAAGCTTTTGCTCAGGCGCGGGTTCGTTGGACGCTTGGGGCTTGCCTTCGGCGGCATCCACCTGAGTGGGCTTAATCACCCCCAGTGCCACGGCACCCAAAGCCAACAACAATGCTGCACTCACCACCACACCGCGTACCATACCCGAACGGTCTTCTTGTTGACCGGACAGCGGCAAGGCTGTGGGGGCGAAGGCGGGCTTGGTTGTCGAGTGGCTTTTAAAACGCATTAGTGATTGATCCTATGTACAGCACACGGCATAACATCTGTTCGCATCAAGCTTTCGTGTAAAACGATGCTTAAACACCACACTCATGCCGGATTTTGCGTGGCAGAGCAAGATTAGTTTGCGTATGATGTCAGTCTTGTAAAAAAGTATGTTAGCCGATTTCTAGCGATCAAACAGCTTTTTTGTCACTTTCACCGATCAAATTGGCTTACTTCTTTTATGTTGACGTCTAAATACGCGATTACCCCAGAAGTTGAAGCTAACTTACGCATAGTTGAGCGCGGCTGCGATGAGCTGCTGGTCAAGACCGAGTTTGCTCAGAAAATGGCCCGGAGCCAGGCAACAGGCATTCCGCTGAGAGTCAAGCTGGGCTTGGATCCTACGGCACCTGACATTCATCTTGGGCACACGGTCGTGCTCAATAAAATGCGCCAATTGCAGAACCTCGGGCACACCGTTATTTTCCTTATTGGCGACTTTACTTCGATGATTGGCGATCCGTCGGGTCGCAACTCTACGCGTCCTCCCCTGACGCGCGAGCAGATCGAGGAAAATGCTCAGACCTATTACGCCCAGGCAAGCTTGGTGCTCGATCCTGCGCGTACGGAGATTCGCTACAACTCGGAGTGGTGCGATCCGTTGGGCGCGCGCGGGATGATTCAGCTGGCCTCCCGCTACACGGTCGCGCGCATGATGGAGCGTGATGATTTCACCAAGCGCTTCAAGTCAGGTGTGCCGATTTCGGTGCATGAGTTTTTGTATCCACTGATGCAGGGCTATGACTCAGTCGCCTTGAAATCCGACCTGGAGTTGGGTGGAACAGACCAAAAGTTCAATCTATTGGTGGGCCGAGAGCTCCAAAAGGAATATGGTCAAGAGCCTCAGTGCATTTTGACGATGCCTTTGCTTGAGGGCACGGATGGCGTCGAAAAGATGTCTAAGTCCAAAAACAATTACATCGGAATCGGGGAGACGCCTGAGTCTATGTTTGGCAAAATCATGTCGATTTCCGACACGATGATGTGGAAATACTTTGATTTGCTGTCGTTTCGCAGCATCGAAGAGGTTGCCGCCCTGCGTGCCGAGACCGAAGCGGGCCGCAATCCTCGGGATGCGAAAGTCATGCTGGGCCAAGAAATTGTGGTCCGTTTTCACTCGCAATCTGCTGCCGAAGCTGCGTTGGCCGCGTTTGAGGCACGTTTCCGTGACGGTGCGGTGCCAGAAAATATGCCTGAAGTCACCGTTGCCGGGGCTCCGGTGGGAATCTTAAAGCTGCTGCGAGAAGCGGGGCTGGTGGCGTCTGGTGCCGAAGCGCAGCGCAACGTCGAGCAAGGGGGAGTGCGGGTGGATGGCGATCGGGTTGAGGACAAAGGCTTGCAGCTTGGTGCGGGTACGTATGTGATTCAGGTCGGCAAGCGTAAATTTGCCCGTGTGACGGTGGCTTAAGCTATCCCTAAGCGCCTTGAGTCTTTAATAGAAGCAAGGCGCAGTACACTAGCAGCATTCAAAATTCGCAGTTTCATTTCGTCAGGATTCCTATGTTTGATCGCAAACTCACTCTAGACCGCGTTGACCCCGAAGTTTGGTCCGCTATTCAGAAAGAAGACACACGGCAAGAGCAGCACATCGAGCTGATCGCCTCCGAAAACTATGCCAGCCCTGCCGTGATGCAGGCGCAGGGTACCCAGATGACTAACAAGTACGCCGAAGGGTATCCCGGCAAGCGTTACTACGGTGGTTGTGAGTATGTGGATATCGTTGAGCAGCTCGCGATCGATCGCCTCAAAACCTTGTTCGGCGCTGAGGCGGCAAACGTGCAGCCCAATTCAGGCTCGCAGGCCAACCAAGCGGTTTATCTGGCTTTCTTGAAACCAGGTGACTCCGTGCTGGGCATGAGCTTGGCGGAGGGCGGTCACTTGACGCACGGTGCTTCAGTCAATGCTTCGGGCAAGCTTTACAACTTTCATCAGTACGGCTTGGATGCGAATGAGGTGTTGGACTACGACAAGGTCGAAGAGCTCGCCAAGACCCAAAAACCAAAGATGATCGTCGCAGGTGCCTCGGCTTACTCTTTACACATTGACTTTGAGCGCCTTGCGCGCATTGCTAAAGATAGTGGCGCCTTGTTATTGGTCGACGTTGCGCACTATTCGGGTCTGGTCGCGGGTGGTGCTTATCCCAACCCAGTTCCCCATGCTGATTTTGTCACCTCCACCACGCACAAGTCTTTACGTGGCCCTCGTGGCGGCGTGATTATGATGAAAGCCGAATACGAAAAAGCAATCAACTCTGCCATTTTCCCGGGCATTCAAGGTGGTCCGTTGATGCACGTGATCGCAGCCAAGGCCGTGGCATTTCGCGAAGCTGCAACGCCTGAGTTCAAGGCCTATGCTGCGCAAGTGGTAAAAAATGCGCAAGTGTTAGCCGAAACATTGGTCAAGCGTGGTTTGCGTATTGTCTCTGGTCGCACCGAAAGCCATGTCATGCTGGTGGATCTGCGCGCCAAGGGCATTACAGGTAAAGAAGCCGAAGCTGTATTGGGCGAGGCACACATCACCGTCAACAAAAATGCGATTCCGAACGATCCAGAAAAGCCATTTGTGACAAGCGGTATCCGTCTGGGTACGCCTGCGATGA
Organism: Burkholderiaceae bacterium; assembly: GCA_023653055.1. Taxonomy (GTDB): domain Bacteria; phylum Pseudomonadota; class Gammaproteobacteria; order Burkholderiales; family Burkholderiaceae_B; genus Zwartia. The sequence continues at coordinate 119,494 of JAMNXR010000007.1, forward strand.
CGACGCGTGGCTTTAAAGAAACTGAGGCTCAACTGACTGGCAATCTGATTGCGGACGTGTTTGACAACCCCCGTGACCCTGCGAATATCAAATCGGTGCGTGATCGCGTGAATGCGTTGACGGCATCGTTTCCGGTCTACCGTTAATCAGAGGGCAGCGCAGCGCGTTGCCCTGGGTTCTTTGATCAAGGCGACCTCATGAAGTGTCCCTTTTGTGGGCATGCCGATACACAAGTTGTTGACTCACGCGGCTCGGATGAAGGAGACTTTATCCGTCGTCGCAGGAGATGTCCTTCTTGTGATCAACGCTTTACAACTTACGAGCGTGCTGAGCTTGCGATGCCGACGATCGTCAAGCGTAATGGTAGCCGTCACGATTATGAGGCTTCCAAGCTACGGGCGAGTTTGTCGCTGGCCTTGCGTAAGCGTCCCGTGAGCACTGAAGAGGTCGATGCCGTGGTGGCGCGCATTGAAGAGCGCTTGCTGACCAGTGGGCAGCGTGAGGTTTCGACCGAGTACTTAGGTGAGCTGGTCATGAATGAATTAAAAAAGCTCGACAAGGTGGCCTACGTGCGCTTTGCCTCCGTTTACAAAAGTTTCGAAGACATCGGTGAGTTTGTCGAAGCAATTCGCGAGATGCAGGGTCCGCCCGCGCAGCGCAAAACATAAATATGAAATCTTCTCAGTCCCTCGATGTGCGCAATCCCGATCAAGACGTGTTCTTTATGCGTCAGGCGCTCGCACTTGCTGAAGAAGCTCTGTACGTACCATCCCCCAATCCACGGGTGGGTTGTGTCATTGTGCGTGACGCGCAGGTGATTGGTCGCGGCGCCACGCAGGCCGTTGGTTCCCACCACGCTGAGGTGATGGCGTTGCAGGACATGCACGCGCGTGGCTTAACTGCTGAACGCGCAACCGTGTACATCACACTCGAACCCTGTAGCCATCACGGTCGTACGCCACCGTGTGTGGATGCACTGATCTCCGCCAAGCCTGAGCGCGTGGTGTTTGCGCATTTTGATCCAAACCCCAATGTTGCGGGTCGCGGGATGCGCTTGCTGCGTGAGGCAGGTATTGAGGTTAATGTCGGTGTGTGTGCAGACCTCGCACTCGCCATTAATCCAGGTTTTGTCTCGCGTATGACGCGTGGTGTACCTTACGTCTGGATGAAAATGGCTGCCTCTTTAGATGGCCGTACTGCCCTGACGAACGGTGTGTCGCAGTGGATCACTGGCTCAGAGGCTCGTGCAGACGGACATCACTGGCGTGCGCGCAGTTGCGTGGTGCTCACAGGAATTGGAACAGTCCGCGCAGATGATCCGCAAATGAATGTGCGGCATGTGGCAACGGCGCGCCAGCCTCGTCGTGCTGTGATTGATCCGGGTTTTGAGATCAACGAAGACGCCGCCATCTTGAAGGGTGAGGGGGCGATTGTTTTTACGGGTGATCAAAACGCCGATAAGTTTGCGCGTCTGACAGACAGGGGTGTGCAGGTGGTGTATGTACCCGAAGACGACGCCCCATCAAATGGTCGCGTGCGTCGACGTGTGGATATGCGCGCCATGATGAAATGGCTGGGTGAGCACGACGCAAACGAAGTGCACATCGAGGCGGGTTCGGGTTTGAATGGTGCGCTGCTTAACGCGGATTGTGTCGACGAGTTGTTGATTTATCTCGCCCCGATGCTGCTGGGAGAGGGCATGGGGATGGCGCAATTGCCGACGTTGACCAAGCTTGAGGGCGTGCAACGTTTTGAATTTACGGAGCTCAAACAGCTTGGCGCGGATGTGCGTTTGCGTGCGCGATTGCCAGAGCATTGGCGCGAGCTGATGCAGAAAATTCATTTGACTGAATACAGCACAGGACAGGCACTCTAATGTTTACTGGAATCGTCGCGGCCGTGGGCCGCATTGAAAAAATAGAACCACTCGCAGGCGGTCAGGCTGATGCAGGTGTACATATTTCTATTCATGCGGGTGGTTTGGATCTGAGTGATGTGGGTCTAGGTGATTCGATTGCGATTCAGGGTGCGTGCATGACCGTGGTGTCTAAGCACGCTGAGGGGTTTGCCGTCGATGTATCCCGTGAAAGCTTGCGACTGACGATGGGGCTGGACGCCCAAGGCGCCGTCAATCTTGAAAAGTCCTTGCGTGTCGGTGATCAGATTGGCGGTCATATCGTTTCGGGTCACGTGGACGGCCTGGGCGAGGTGATTAAGTATGAGCCTGTCGGCGAGTCTTGGGAATTGATTGTGCAAGCGCCAGCATCCTTAGGGCCTTTTTTGGCCTACAAGGGCTCGATTACGGTGAACGGCGTCAGTTTGACGGTCAACCGCGTCGAGGATTTGGCCGGTGGGACGCAGTTCAGTATTAATCTGATTCCTCATACGATTGCCGTCACAACCTTGCAGCACCTTAAGGTCGGTCAACGGGTCAACCTTGAAGTTGATACGATTGCCCGATATGTCCAACGGATGCTGTCTTTGGCTCGTTAATGCTAGAATAGCGGGCTGTAGTGAAAACGGACAGGTGGCCGAGCGGTTGAAGGCGCACGCCTGGAAAGCGTGTATACGTTCAAAGCGTATCGGGGGTTCGAATCCCCCTCTGTCCGCCAAAACTTAAGTTTCGAACCTGCTATGCATTGATTCGATCTGCCACGAGCCCCGCACAGTGCGGGGCTTTGCGCTCCTGCCTCTTGACTGCGACCTGCCGCAGTTAACCGTAAAAGGCGTCTCAAACCCCGTTTGTCTCAAAACCTCATGACTTTTTGGGTGTGGGTTCAGAGGTTCATCGTTGGTCATTTTGGCGAGAAAGCTGTGAACTTTGGTGAACGGAAGTTGGTGGTGCGGTGTGGTTTGTGGAGAAGTCGCGTAATTCCACGAACGGTCCTTATTGATTCTAACCGGCTGCGCGAGCCCAACGCAGCCATATCGACCGCCAATTCCAGCCAATCTCGCGAGTCCTTGCCCGGCGGTCGATAGCCTTACGTCACCGTCCTGGGATGATTTGATGAAAAGCTATCTGAAGCTGGTGATTCAATATACAGAGTGTGCTGGCAAACATGCTGCGGTAAGCGATGTCAATAAATAGGATTTAGTACTTTGGCCGCCGCGATAGTATCTGAAAGTCTGCGCTGTGGATATGGGTCGAAGTCCGCGAGCGGTTTTTACTAAACTTATAAAAATCGATGGGTAACTTGCGGACTGATCGAGCGGTTTTTTATCTGGCATTGGCAGGCTAATACCCTTTAATTGGGCAATAAAAGTAATTAGCTGTGCGAATGCCGATGATGAACGTCTGGGAAATGTGCATGCTTGTGTTTGAGTTTTGTATGCAGGTGATCATGTGTGTGAGGCTCAACGCCATCCCATTCAACATCGTGGAGATGCTGGTGGTGCTCGTCATGATGGTGACCGTGTCCATGAGAAAGTTCCTCATGGGTATGCTCATGCGCATGACGCTCGGTCAGATGCAACCAAACGCCAACCGACATCAAACCAGTAGCAATCCAAAAGGCCGTGCTGGTGGATTCACCAAACACGGCAATAGCGATGGCAGCTCCTACAAATGGTGCCGTTGAAAAATAAGCGCCGGTTCGCGCGGTTCCCAGTTCGCGCAGTGCCAGCACAAATAAAACCAAGCTCAAGCCGTAGCCGAAGAACCCGATTAGCAATGCCGACGAGAGCAGCGGCAAAGCGGGCCAGCTTGCCCCGAGCGCAAACCCGAGGCCCGTATTGACACATCCTGCAACCATGCCTTTGCTCCCTGCTATGAACAAGGCATCAGAGGCTGAAACTTTGCGCGTTAAGTTATTGTCTATCGCCCAAGCAAGGCAAGCGCCGGCCAATGCAAGCGGCCCGATGCCAGAGACAACAGCTTCACCACTGGGCCATGCTAAGACGGCTCCACCCAAGACAATCAACGCCATACCCAAAACGATTCGGCGGTCGGTACTTTCTCTAAACACCAGCCAAGCCAGAACGGCTGTCAGTACTGATTCCAGATTCAAAAAAAGTGAAGCAGTGGAAGCTGTTGTGTGAGAGAGCCCTACCATTAGCAGCAGCGGGCCCAAAACCCCACCGAAAGTAATCGCACCCAACAACCAAGGCCACTCTTGGCGTGCAATGCCTGAGGGCTTCCAGCCTCGATCACGAATCAGCCGGATCAACGCCAAGCCCAAGCCGCTGCCCAAGTAAAGTAAGCCCGCCAGCAAAAATGGAAGGGATGGGCTCTGCCCTTCCCCCAGAAGTTGTTTCGCAAAGGGCGTGCTGGCTCCGAACAAGATGGCCGCCCCCAAGGCTGGCAGTGCAGCACGGTGTAGGCCGCTCATGCAGAAGCCTTTCGACACATACAGTAAATAAATTGCTGGTCGGTGCCAAAGGGTGTGTGGTGGAGCTGCTCTTCGTGCTTGAGCAAGACAAATTCATTTCCGAATTCGGCATGCAATGCTTCGGGTGCATAGCGCATGACGGGTAAACCACTGCATTGGGTCGGCCCATTGGCACCAAAGGTGGCCATGATGACATGGCCTCCGGGCTTAAGAGCGCGGAGTACTTGTTTGACATACTTTTCTCGAGCTTCGTCAGTCGTTAAAAAGTGAAAGACGGCACGGTCATGCCAAATATCAAAGCTGTGGGGTTCAAAGACCGCGAGGGTTATGTCAGCCACCATCCATTGAATACTGCTGCCGCGCGAGCCAAGACGGTATTCGCTTTCAGCCAGAGCCGCAGCAGATAAATCCAGCAAAGTGATATGGTGATAGCCATCGTCTAAAAGATCATCTACCAGGGTGGATGCACCTGCACCGACATCAATGATGGCTACGTCGCGACTCAATCCGGTTTCACGAATCAGTCGCATTGACGTTTCTGCATGCGGCTCAAACCAACTGACGCTATCTGCAGCTTTGGTTGAGTAAACCTGCTCCCAATGATCTTTGCTTTTCATGCTGACCTCCTTCACGGGCTTCAACCCAAGTGGGTATGACGTTCCGGTTTTTGTGACGTTTCCATGGCTGCTAGCCCCTGCAAAATGCCGCAATCATCCACCGCTTGTTCGGTCTGGCACCGTTGGCGTAATCCGGCCAGTTGTTCCTTCAGGTGCAAAAGTTCCCGGATGCGCTCATCTACATGGGCTATGTGCTGGTCAAAGACTGTGTTGATGGCACCGCATCCTTTGGCAGGTTGATCGGATAAGTCCAACAAGGTGTGTATTTCCTCATGACTCATGTCGAGCGCCCGGCAGTTTCGAATGAAACGCAAGCGCTCCAGATGGGCTGGCCCATAAACACGAAAGTTGCCAGTAGTACGCACGGCTTCAGGTAGCAAACCCTTCTTCTCGTAGTAGCGTACTGTTTCCACCGTGGTCTGAGCAACCTGGGCTAATTCGCCGATTTTCATGGCATGTTCCAAATAGTTCTTGACTCTATAGTAACTTCAGGTTGCATGATAGGACAAATTTAAATGAAAGGTCCATCATGACTAAGCATCGCAATCACAATCACGAACACGCCGCAGATGCCTGCTGCAGTGCGTCGAATATGAATATTGCCTCACAACGCCGACCAGTACACGAAAAAAATGAGAGCGTCAGCTCGGGTGTCCAGACACTCATACGGATTATGCAGATGGACTGTCCGACGGAGGAGGCGCTATTACGCAAGAAGCTAGACGGCATGGCAGCCGTCACAAGGATGGAGTTCAACCTCATGCAACGGGTGCTTACCGTCACCCATGCCCCGCAGGCGACAAAGTCAATTCTGGAAGCCGTTAGGTCCTTGGGTTTCACGCCAGAGATTGTGGACGGTGAACATGAAGAACCCAAACAGGAGCCAGTCAAGCCATGGTGGCCGCTAGCCTTGGCTTGTCTTGCCGCCATCGGTTCGGAACTCGTGCATTGGCTCGAGTTTCCTGTTGTAGTGGCAGCTGCGCTTGCATTGATTGCCGTTTTGATGTGCGGTATCAGCACTTACAAGAAAGGCTGGATAGCCATCCGCAACGGCAATCTGAACATCAACGCTTTGATGAGTATTGCTGTCACAGGCGCCTTAGTATTGGGGCAATGGCCTGAGGCCGCCATGGTGATGGTCTTATTTACGATCGCCGAGTTGATTGAAGCGAAGTCTTTGGACCGGGCGCGCAATGCGATTCGTGACCTGATGCAACTCACACCGGAGACTGCCACCGTCCTGCAGAAAAATGGTGTCTGGCAGGAGGTACCAGCAAAATCTGTTTCCGTGAATGAGCGGGTAAGGATCAAACCGGGAGAACGCATCGCCTTGGATGGCACGATCGTTAGCGGACACTCGTCAGTGAATCAAGCACCCATCACAGGGGAGAGCCTACCGATAGACAAGCAGTCGGGCGACCCGGTTTTTGCCGGGACCATCAACACATCCGGCTCTTTCGAGTACCAAGTAACGGCCGCCGCAGGCGACAGCACTTTGGCACGCATTATCCACGCAGTGGAAGCAGCTCAAAGTACGAAGGCACCCACTCAACGGTTCGTAGACAAGTTTGCCCGAATCTATACGCCTACGGTGTTTGCCTTTGCTCTGGCCATCGCCATCCTGCCACCTTTGTTGATGGATGGTGAGTGGTTCAACTGGATCTACAAAGCCCTCGTTTTGTTGGTGATTGCATGCCCCTGTGCGCTGGTTATCTCTACGCCCGTGACCATCGTCAGCGGTCTCGCTGCGGCCGCACGAATGGGAATCTTGGTTAAAGGCGGCGTATACCTTGAGCAAGGCCGTAAACTGGAATGGCTGGCGTTAGATAAAACGGGCACGATCACCCACGGCAAACCAGCACAAACGGACTTTTTTTCGTTGAACGGTTGGAATGAACGCGACGTCAGAAGTCTCGCTGCCAGCTTGGCCGTGCGATCAGACCATCCTGTCTCAATCGCGTTGACAAATGCAGCCAAGCTCGAGGGGATAGAACTGCGAAACGTAGAAAATTTTGAAGCGCTACCAGGCCGAGGCAGTAAAGGAGTAATTGACGCAAAACTTTATCACCTGGGTAATCACCGCCTGATTCATGAACAAGGACGCTGCTCAGATGATCTGGAGGCACGCCTCTCAACATTGGAAGCTCAAGGTAAAACGGTGATTATGCTGGCTGATGAGCAGAGCGTGCACGGTGTATTCGCTGTAGCGGACACTGTAAAAGAAAGTAGCTACCAAGCCATTACGGAACTACATGCGCTCGGTATCAAAACCATCATGCTGACCGGCGACAACGTGCATACGGCGCGAGCCATCGCTAATCAGGTTGGGATTGATGAAGCGCACGGCGACCTGCTACCAGAAGACAAGTTAAAGGCTATTGAAAGTCTTCTCGGTAAAGCAGTTACCGTTGGTATGGTGGGTGATGGTATCAATGATGCCCCTGCACTCGCCATTTCAGACATCGGTTTTGCAATGGGAGCAACAGGCACCGGCACGGCCATTGAGACGGCAGACGTTGCGTTGATGGATGATGACTTACGAAAATTGCCACGCTTTGTGCGCTTATCACGCAACACCCATTCGATACTCGTTCAAAATATTGTTTTAGCCCTTGGCATAAAAAGCATATTTTTAACTTTGACCGTACTTGGTATGGGGACGATGTGGATGGCAGTCTTTGCTGATGCAGGTGCAAGCTTGTTGGTGGTTGGCAACGGCTTGCGTTTGCTACGCGTTAACAACTGACAGAAACGATTTAGATTTAAATTTCTTAAAATGCCTGCCTACACAGTTACGTATCGGCAGGCGCTAATCATCAGTTACTTCAAAGTAAAACGAACATTGACGGGCGCTTTGCCCGGTTGAGACACTGTCACTACAACCTTTGCATTCGCAATCTTGAAAGAGCCTGTAGCCTCAAACCTAAGCCCAGCCGTTTTTAACTCCACCTCCTGCTTCTCAGCACCTTGCAGGATAGTCGCCTTGGCTGTCGAACGTGAAATGTCAACGGGTTTGCCGTGATCGCTGAGATACAGCAACAAAGAATCTGCTGTTGCAACAAACTCAAAGGTGATATCTTTGACTTCTGCTACTGCACCACCATATACAGGTTTTAAATCATGCCCACTAGCGGCATAAACAATTCCTGAAAAACTCATCACCAAAAAAGTAAATAATTGTATAAGCTTCATTTGCTTTCCTTTTATTGAAAAAAATTAAAGTGCTTCAACATCTTTGCTCAACATCAAACGCTCAGAATCTTTACGACCAAACATCCAAAACATAACGGGGGTTAAAAAGGTATCCAATAAAGTAGAACTAATTAATCCCGAAAAAATTACTACCGCAACAGGATGCAATATTTCTGTCCCCGGACGCTCTGCTTCAAAAAGTAGAGGGGCAAGCGCAAAGGCAGTCACCAGGGCAGTCATCAACACAGGCGATAAACGTTCCATCGACCCGCGCAAAATCATCTTATGATCAAAGTTTTCTCCTTCAACTCGCATTAGATTAATGTAATGACTGACTTTTAAAATGCCGTTACGCACAGAGATTCCGGCCAGTGTAATGAAGCCGATCAGAGCGGCGATTGACATTGGTTGCCCTGAAATCCAAAGACCCAAGACCGCACCTACAAGAGCGAGTGGGATATTCGACATGATTAGCACTGATAACGTGACGGATTGATAGCGGCTATAAAGAACAAGAAACATTAGGGTTAATGAAACAAGCGATAGCAAGCCAACTAAGCGGGATGACTCTTCCTGTGCTTGAAACTGTCCACCCAACGTTATGAAATAGCCTTCGGGGAGCTTGGATTCAGCGACGACCTTTCGAACATCCTCAATAATGTCTGAAAGAGCACGTCCTTGCGCGTTAGCAGAAAGAACAATTCGTCGCTTTCCATCATCTCGACTGATCTGATTGGGGCCGTCACCATCCTCAATCGTCGCGATTTTATTTAGGGGGATTCTTCCATTTGGTGTTTCGATAAGAATTTTTCCAAGTCCATCGAAAGAGCGAGACGACTCTGGAAGTCGCAAAACCAGAGCAAAGCTTCTACTCCCCTCTACGATTTGAGCCAACTTCTCACCTTCAATCAGGCTTTGAAGAGTGCTTAAAACCTGAGGTGTAGACAAACCGTATTGTGCTGCTGCGGCATAGTCAATTCTGATCTTAATTTGTGGTGACAAAACTTGTTTTTCAATTTCAAGATCTGTCATGCCTGATATGCTACTTAACTTTGATCGCAACAAATCGGCCTGTCCCCGCAAAGTATCCAGATCATCGCCAAAAATCTTGATTGCAATTTGAGACCGTACTCCCGAAAGCATATGATCAATTCGATGAGAAATTGGCTGCCCCACAGATATAGCTGCCGGCAAATTGATCAGCTTAGATCGAATATCTGCAGATATTTCTCCCATTGAACGAGTCAGTTCGCCAGCCGGCTTCAAACCAATATCCAACTCGCTTACATGCACTCCTTCAGCGTGTTCGTCCAGTTCAGCGCGACCGCTTCGACGGCCTACGTGAATGACCTCCGGAACTTGTTTAACGAGCGTTTCAGCCTTTCGAGCGAGAGAGGAGCTCTCTGCCAAAGTCACTCCTGGATTAAGACGCAAACCAACCAGCAAAGTGCCTTCATTAAAGGGCGGCAAAAATGTCTTTGAAAAAAAGGGTAAAGCAACCATCGATGACAATACGGCTACGGCACCCACAATAATTGCCGACCTAGGATAATTGAGCACACCCTGCAACCAAAAGTAATACTTCTTTTTCAACCAAGCAAGCAATCTGGTGTCGCCATGATTCAAATTTTTCATACTAGGCAGTAAGTAGTAGGAAAGTACAGGCGTAACCGTGACTGACACCACCAACGATGCAAGCGTGGACACAATAAATGCAATGCCAAGGGGAACAAATAAACGTCCTTCCATACCCGGGAGTGCAAACAAAGGCAAAAACACAAGAACAATAATTACGGTTGCATATAAAATTGCTGATCGAACTTCTAGCGAAGCACGCACAACTAACTCGAGAATGTTTAGTTGATTTTGCGGATGCTTTGCCCGATCTTCTTTCAGTCGGCGCATGATGTTTTCGACATCCACAACAGCATCATCAACCAATCCACCAATCGCGATTGCTAGCCCTCCGAGGGTCATCGTATTAATTGAAAGTCCAAAATATTTAAATACGAGCCCCGTGACAAAAATCGAAACAGGAATTGCTGTCAGAGCAATCACCGTTGGACGTAACGTCCCTAAAAAGAAAAATAAAATAACAGCAACAAATAGCGAGGCTCCAATTAACTTTCCTTGTAAGGTGTTTATTGACGCTTCAATAAAGCTAGCTTGACGGAATGTCACCTTGGGTGAGTCCATGCCAGCAGGTAATGACTGTTTCATGTCTGCCAGAGCGGCTTCGATCAAACGGGTCACTTTAATTGTGTCAGCCGTCGGTTGTTTTTGTACGCCCAAAATAACTGCTGGCTTGCCTTCGAAACCGGCATCTCCTCGCTTGATAGCAGGAGAAAAAGTAACCTCTGCGATTTGTTGCAATAAAATTAGCTGACCATTTAGACCGGGTAACGAAAGAGTCCTAAGATCTTCAAGGCGAGAAGTACGACCAAGGTTACGGATTAAGTACTCGCGACCATTGAGTTCAAGAAATCCTCCTGAGGTATTGGATGAAAATCCCTTGAGTGCCTTTTCTAGCTGCTCATGAGAAATTCCAAGTTCAAACATGCGTACTGTGTTGGGCTGGACTTGAAATTGACGGACTTCGCCTCCGATCGGGATAACCTGAGCTACGCCAGAAATAGCCATCAATCTCGGTCTAAGTACCCAATCCGCATACTCACGAACCTGCATCGAAGATATTTTTGCAGTGTCAATTGGGATAGCGATCTGCATAATTTCTCCCATAATGGAACTGATCGGCCCCATTCTTGGCACTACGCCTGACGGCAAACTCTGTTCCATTGAAGAAAGTCGCTCAGTCACCATTTGCCTTGCGCGAAAAATTTCAGTGCTCCAGTCAAAAGTGACGTAAATGAAAGATAGGCCAGCACTAGAGACCGAGCGAATGCTTTCAACTCCAGGAAGACCATTCATGGTGGTCTCTAATGGAAAAGTGATGAGCTGCTCAACCTCTTCAGCAGCCATGCCTCCGGCCTCGGCCATGATGGTCACAGTCGGTTTATTGAGATCTGGAAATACATCTACCGGGGTGCGCGAAAGAGTGAAAGCACCGTAGACCATAAGAACGAGACTCGCAACAAGAACGAGCAATCTATTTGAGAGACTATAGACAAGTATCCACTTAAACATGTTATGGCATCCTTATCGAATCTGATTGATGAGTGTGGCGGCTCGCACAACGACAAGCTCGCCATCATTCAGCCCAGAAGTAATTGCTACGTTCGCTCCATCCAATGGTTCAACCGTGACCGCTCTTGGTTCAAATTGTTCGGGCGTCTTTTTAATCCAAACAATATTTTGATTGGCCGGATTTTTCATCAAGGCAGTCACTGGCAAGCGATACGCCTTAACTGTCTGGGTATTTTGTGCAAATACTTTGACAGGCTGCCCAATTGCCAAGCTTGTTGAGGGTATGCTGCTTAAGCTAAAAACAATTGGTACTGCTTGCCCACGCATCACACGGCCCACACCAATAAGGTTAAGCGGAATACTTTGATCAGCAACTTTGATGTACGCGTGAGCAATATCGTTTGCAATACTTAAATCAAATGTAAGGGCTTCGATCAGCAGTCGCGCTGGATCAACGATTTCAAATAAAGTTTCTCGCGAATCCACTACCTGACCAGAGACGACGTTTGATGAAGCAATGAAGCCAGTGACTGGTGATCGCACTTCCTCATTTGCTACCGCAGCCTCAGCTTCATCAATCACCTTGCGCGGTACCGTATCCGTTAACTGGCGAAGACGTTGCAGACGAGTTTCTGCTAAAGACTTATTTGTTTGAGTGGCCTCTGAAACGACATAAACCAGTATGTCTCCTCTTTGCACTTTCTGCCCTAGTAGAGGGAATCCTTGCGGGCCGGGAGTCACGCGTCCGGCAACGATTGTTTGTGCTTTTCCACCAAAATTAGGATTCATCACAACCGTAGCATTTAGCTCTACCGCCCGTGACAAATTATCCTTTGTGACTAGGATCGTCCTGACTCCGATTTGCCTTTGCGTTGGCTTAGGGGCAAATACTGTCCCATCAGGAAGCCGCTTTGGACCTCCAGTATTTTCAGAGATAGGGGCCGCTCCGTGGTCGTGGCCTTCTCCTGCCAATACGATCGAAGAGAAAAACAAAAAAAACAATACTGTCAACAACTTAGGGAATTGAATTTTCATGCGATATCTCCATTGCGATCATGACGTGAATGTCGCACCCGTTGAATCATCAGTAAGAGCAGTAAAAAACCTACCGCCAAGGCTCCAAACCAAAAAACATATTGTTTCCAGTACGTGCTCGCTCCTTGCGATTCCAAGGCGTCTGGCGCATGCACATCAATTGTTCCGGTTAACAGATCGCTGACTGATCCGGCGATGACGGTTGCCAAGATATTTGTTGTGCCCTGGGGTAGTTCTTTCGTTAGTAGAACTTCGAACTCACCCTCGTCAATACGAGTGACGGGAACTTGTACGCCATCAATTTCAATATTGAGCTTTGCGTTCAATACCGGGCTACCGTCTTTGTGGTGATCCAAATAAAGGATAAGTTGCTTTTGATTAACCACGCCAACGAGTTCGAAATCCTCGGATATTGCATAGAATCGCAGCATATTCATGCTCGGTACTGCGGTTGGTGTGTTTCCGTGCGAATGACCTTCACCAGAAAAAGCCAGCGGGGTAATAAAGCTTAAAAAAAGTGTGCAAGTCAGGCTATAAAAAACTTTCATTAATTGCTCCTCAGTATCATTCTGGAAGTAAGCCAAGGTTTTGACGTAGCGTAGACACAGCTGCTGCTAGATCAATTCGGGCTCGGCTTGCACCGCGTTGCGCCTCTACAGACTCAAGCTCAATTCGTAGGCGGGTAGGTAAATCTGTTTCGCCAAGGCGGAAAGATTTCTCAAAGAAAACGCGTGACTCTTGTGCTAGTCGAGCGCGTTTTTCGGCAGCCACTAATTGCAAACGCGTAGACTCGACAAGAATTTTTGATGCTTCAAGATCGGCGGCAAGTCGCTCTTGCTCTAACCGCATCTGCGACTCTGATTCCAAAGCTTCCGCTTGAGCTTGTCCTATCCTTGCCCTGTCACGACTTCCTGAGCCGAACGGTATTCGTACGCCTAGCGTGATTGACTGTTGCCACGACTCTCCGTAAACCCCTCTTTCCCGTGTCGTACCAAGGAAAACTTCAGGATTTTTCCAGTTTTGTGCACTTGCAAGATCTGCGGTGCGGCGAGCAACTTGAGCGCGATCAAATAACTCCTTAACTGCAGGATGATTCGCATCGAGTTTAGTAAAGTCAGCTGGTAGAGCAGGCATCCGCTCTGGTGTTTGCTTTACATTTGAGTTTGGCAATACGCCAGTCAATGACCGAAGATGTTGGGTTGCACTCGCTAAGCGGCTTTCTGACTCTGCTTGGGCCACCTCAGCAGAGGCAAGTGCACCACTCGCTTGATGCTGATCAGATAGTGCAAGATCACCAGCGTTCACTCTACGTCTTACGTCAGCCGCCAGTTTCTTAGCGTTTACGACTCTGGCGTTAGCTAGTGCCGTCTCATCTCTTGCGCGTTGCCAGTCCCACCATGCGGTTCTAAGGTTCTGTGAAGTGCGAAGCTGTGCAGCACTGACACGACTGCTCACTGAACGCAGTTCAGCACCTGCAAGCTCACTTGCTCGCGATTGTTCACCTGGCAACCAGAGAGGTAGAGTCACGCCCGCCACGTACTCTCTTCGACCCTGATCACCAGTCACCTGGTCGGACTGTGTAAAGAGATCTAACGAAGGTGGTTCTGCAGTCCACGAGTTGGCAACTTCTTGCCTGGCTTGTGCGGCATTACGACGAAGTGTGGCTGACTTGGCTTCAGGTTGGCGATCCCACGCCAGTTCGAAGGCTTGTTTCAGGTCAAGGGGTGTATCAGTATTGTTGAACTGTGCTTGTTGAGCCCACAAAGCAGAGTTAAAAAATATACACAATATAAACATCCTAGCGATGTATCTGCCAGGGGAAGTAACTAAAGGATTTTTTTGACGCATCCGATTCTCCATTTAAAAATGAAATAAAGAGAATCGGCAGAGCAGAGCCCAAAAAGGGCCGTGTCGTCTGCTAGCCTGAAGCTACAGACGCTTAAAAAGCGCTAGGTGATTACGCCAGCTCTGCCGATTAAGCAGAGACGAGCCAGTTGGGGCGTTCAGGTTGAAGGCCTGGTGGCGAAGTAGCGTGAATGGATCGTGAGGAGTTGACAACGAGTGTAGCAAGCACGATCGTTGATGGTGCCAAAGTACTCAATGCAGCAAGACACCCTGTATGGCAAACCGAGCAATCGATATCACCAGTAGAAAATTTCAACTTAGATAATGACTGTTGATCATCTTTGTGTTCATGATCATGGTGGCCAAAGTGTTGTGCATTTGTTATTTCTTCATGCTGACAATAGGTCGCCGATACTGCCCAACTGGACTGTATCGGAAAGCAGATCAAAAGAAGAATGAGAAACAAAAAACGCATATGAGAAACAAAAAATTAATATTTAATTTTATCAGATAATGTTTATTGTTAAATCCCTGGTGGGACTTTGCATCAAAGCAGGTGGATTCGCATACGAAGTGCAACTCGACTCTTCCAGCCGAAACAGAAATAGGGACGCTGATTGAATTTCATAAATATCGAATTGACCTGGCCATAAATCTGACATGTTAGTAAGTGATCCATAAATCCCAACCTAGGCACACGATAAAAACTGCATGACGCTCTCTTGCTGCGAACATAAAGTGAGAGGAACATTGATTGGATTCCGCACCTTTCCACAGCCGTTATCAACAGCCCTTACCTCTTGAATTACCAACCTTTTTATTTAGTCACCACCCCACCACCTATTTTTCGACAAAAAAATGCGCCACCTGCCGATCCCACTCCAGCGGGAACGGCTCCATCAGGTCTTTCAACCTCAGATGCGCTGGGTACTTTCCGTCCAGGATGGCTTCGACGATCGTGGGTGACAGGTATGCCAGGCGAAGCACACGGCTGACATAAGACGCCGTGATTTTTTCTGCCCTAGACAAATCATCGATTGAGGCGTGCGTACCGTCCAACAGCATCCGCTGCCAACGGTAAGCTCTTGCGATAACTTTGATCATCGAATTATCAATAATTGCTTCACGGCGCGCGATAGCGCGCTCGCCGTTGGGCAGCACGATTATGGCCTTGCCACTGCGTTTTTTGAAGGCCATCGGTATATGGGTGGTGAAACCTTGTTGGCCATCGCTCATCATGCGGCCTCCCGCAAAGCATTTGACTCAAGGGTATCGCGCAGCAATTTATTCAAGCCCTCGCCGCGCCATTTGATACTGATCCCGTTAGGGGCTACGGTGATGCGCTCAATGAGGGTACGCGCGATCTGCGATTGCTCCGCTGAGAAGAGTTGATCCCATACCAATTCAATAGACTGCAAGGCCTCGATAGCTTGCGCCTCTTCTGTGTCAGGCCGTGCAATACGCACCTCGCGCACAGCTTGCGCCAAGATCTCGGGTGAGCGCAGTACATCGCGCATTTTTTCAATGACCAAGGTCTCGATCTCGCCCGCCGGTATGCGTTGAATCTCGCAGCCGTCTTTGCCGAGCTTGATTGAGTCTGTGTTGACGTAGTAGCGGTAGGTCTTATTGCGTTTGCGGGTCCAGCCAGGCGTAAAGGCGCGCCCCTGGTCTGAGAAAATCAAGCCTCGCAAAAGAGATTGTGCCGAGCCGCGCCCGGCGGTTCTGGCTTTGCTTAAGGGCGCGCCGCTTTTTAGATGGCTCTGCACCTTGTCCCATA